>NZ_JAHZTC010000010.1 GCF_019599265.1 Pontibacter sp. HSC-14F20
TTTGCTCACATAATGCTCCAGGTACTCTTTATCTGATTCACTCAATTTTATTTCTATCTTCTCCATGCTTCCTCCTGCTTTTAAGGAAGAAACGCAATCATTACCTACTAAGTTGACTGTGTACTAGGACTTCTGTAGTTAGAAAGGTATGCATTGTGCCGGTTGCAGGACAGGTATAAAAAATAAGTGCCAGCCGTTAATTTCCAGGTATAGAGCCCTGTATGTGGGCACATTTTGATGTATATTGTGAGGTTGGCAACCTGCTGCCGAATTGATTTCAGCACAATTGTTTAAGCATTATACCACTATATGACACACCTCCCCAATCTGGTCTTGGACCTCGGGTTGATACTTGGTGCAGCCGGCATCATGACGCTTGTCTTTAAGAAGCTGAAACAACCGTTGGTGCTGGGCTATATTATTGCAGGTTTGTTAGTCGGGCCGCATGTTAAGCTGTTCCCCACGATTGTGGATATAGAGAACATCAATGTGTGGGCAGAGATTGGGGTGATCTTTCTGTTATTTACCTTGGGGCTGGAGTTCAGCTTTAAAAAACTCGTGAAAGTAGGCGGGGCCTCTTCCATCATGGCGGGTGTAGAGGTTGTGGTTATGCTCCTGCTGGGTTACCTCACAGGCAAACTGCTCGGCTGGAGCACCATGGACAGCGTGTTCCTGGGTGGTATACTTTCCATCTCCTCCACCACTATCATCATCCGGGCCTTCGACGAGCTGGGCGTAAAGTCAAAGCGCTTTGCCGGGCTGGTGTTTGGGGTGCTGATTGTGGAAGACCTGGTGGCCATCCTGCTGATGGTGCTGCTTTCGACGCTGGCAGTAAGCCAGCAGTTTGCCGGTACCGAAATGCTGCAGGCCGTACTAAAACTCGCCTTTTTTCTGGCGGTGTGGTTTCTGGCGGGCATCTTTCTTATACCTACACTGCTCCGGAGGGCAAGCAAACTGATGAACGATGAGACGCTTCTGATTGTCTCTATCGCGCTTTGCTTCCTGATGGTGATTCTGGCCGCGCAAGTGGGTTTCTCGCCGGCGCTGGGTGCCTTTATTATGGGTTCTATCCTGGCCGAAACCACCAAGGCCGAGAAGATTGAGCACCTGGTGATGTCTGTAAAGGACCTGTTTGGCGCAATTTTCTTTGTATCGGTGGGCATCCTGATCAACCCGCAGATGATTGTTGAGTATGCCGGGCCCATTGCTTTGATTACGGTCGTGACGCTGGTAGGCAAGATGGTGAGCATCTCGGCTGGTGGCCTCATGGCGGGGCAGGGACTCAAAACATCCATTCAGTCAGGTATGAGCGTGTCGCAAATCGGTGAGTTTTCGTTCATCATTGCCACCCTCGGACTTACGCTTAAAGTAACCAGCGACTTTTTATACCCTGTGGCAGTGGCGGTTTCGGCAATCACGACCTTCACCACACCCTACATGATCAAAATGTCGGAGCCACTTTACAGGTCAGTAGAGCGACTGCTACCCGAAAAATGGAAAAAGTCGCTAGACGAATATAGCTCCGGCGCCCAGACCATCAGCACGGCCAGCGACTGGAAAATACTGCTGCGCTCCTATGTGCTCAACATGGGGGTGTCGTCGGTTGTGCTGGTGGCCACTGTGCTGCTGGCAGAGAACTACCTGTACCCATTCATGTCCGAAGAAGTGATGCCGGGCATTTGGGGAGGTATAGCCACGGTTACCATTACGCTGATCGCCATGTCGCCCTTCCTGTGGGCGATGGCTGTGTACCATCCGCAGAAAGAAGCGCAGGGCCGTATCTGGGCTAACCGCAATTACCGCAGCCTGATTATTGTGCTGGAGTTTACGCGCGTAGGTATAGCCATTCTCTTTATCGGCTTCATGCTCAACCAGGTGCTGTCGGCGCAGGTGGCTCTTATCATAAGTTTGTGTATTATTGTCCTGCTGGTGCTTTTGTCCAGGAGAATTCAGAACTTTTACAGCCGGATCGTAGCCCGGTTTATGTCGAACCTGAACGCCCGCGAGATCGCAGCTGCCAGCAGCATGACCCATACCTTGGTGCCTTGGGACGCACACCTGACCAGCTTTGAATTGGCGCCAAATGCTGTAGTAGTAGGCAAAAGCATGCTGGAGCTGCAGATACGCGAAAAATATGGTGTAAATGTGGCCGTTATAGAGCGGGAAGGTCGCACGATTATGGCTCCAACGCGCAACGAACGTATATTTCCGGGCGATAAAATTTACATATTCGGCACAGACGAGCAGATCGCAGCTTTCAGAGATTTTATAAATGAGGAAGTTATACCTGAGCAAAATGAAACAACAAGGGAGGAGATCGGGCTGGAAATGCTGGTTTTGTCGTCGGACTCACTATTGCTTGGAAAAACCGTGCGGCAATCGGGTGTGCGTGAGAAAACCAAAGGCCTGATCGTAGGTATAGAAAAGCATGGAGAGCGTATACTCAACCCGGATACTGAACTGGTACTGGAGGAAGGCGACATTCTTTGGATTGTAGGAAGCCCGTGGCGTATAAAACAACTGGAGGCCGCCCGACAAAATTCAGTTAAAGTAAATAAGAAGTAAGCCCCGATTGTGAGTGCCACAATTTTCTGTTGATTAAAATAAAGCTGCATGCAAAAAATTGAATACTGGATAGAAAGAAATTTTCATCTGTCGGCTCAGATACAGGAAAACATTGTAAAGTCGGTGGTGGCTTTGCTGGTGCTCTGGATTATCAGTCGGGTGCTGTTGCGGCTGGCCTCGCGGCAGCAAACGGACACACGCAAGCTATACCAGTGGAAGAAAACGACCAACTATGTGGTTACGGGGCTTGGAATTATCTTTCTGGCCAACATCTGGTTCGAAGGTTTCAAGTCCATCACTACGTTTCTGGGTATCTTCTCAGTCGGTCTGGTAGTGGTGCTCCGCGACCCTATTCTGAACATGATGGGCTGGGTGTTCCTGATCTGGAAGCGTCCTTTTAAAGTAGGCGACCGCATTAAGATAGGCCTCTATACCGGCGACGTGATCGATATTGCCTTCTTCCAGTTCACCATTAATGAGCTCGGTGAGTGGGTAGACTCCGAACAGGCGACAGGTCGTGTAGTGCACATTCCCAACAGCCAGGTGTTCACGCAGGGGCAGATCAACTACAACTACGGTTTCCCATTTCTGTGGCACGAGCTGCAGGTGCGCATCACTTTTGAAAGCAACTGGCAAAAAGCCAAAGTTATTTTGCAGGAAATAGCCCTGCGACACTCCGAGCGGCTAAACGGAGAACAGGAACAGCGCGTGCGCATTGAGGCCCAGCAGCACCTGATTTTTTACCGGAGCTTCGAGCCAAGAGTGTTTGCCAAAGTGAGAGAGAACGGCGTTCAGCTTACGGTGCGCTACCTCTGTAACCTCAACGGTCGTCGCGAAAGCGAAGCTAAGATTTGGGAAGATGTACTGACGGAGTTCCTAGCTTCTCCGGACATTCGTTTTGCTTACCCAACCACCCGCTTTTACAGCGCCGCCGAAGGCCAGGAGAGCGAAATGCAGCATATGGAGAGTGGCAGAAGAGGTATGGAGTAAAGCATGAAGGCCTGGGATCGCCCAGGCCTTCATGCTTTTATGTACTGTCATATCCGAGTTTATACCCGCTCACATTCCCACTTCAGTGCCTCGTTCATAAGCTCGAATCCTACTTTCGTTTTGTCAAGCGTACCACCCATCAGCGCTACCAAAAAGCCGCTGAATTTTTCGCCATGGCTAAACCGGGTTGTGCCGTTTCCTGCGTCAGTCAGCCGGAAGTAGTGCTCGCCGTCGAATATACCTTTAAAGAAAAGCTTGCCTTTCCAACGGAACTCTTTGTTCGCATCAAATGCCAGCACCTTTGGCTTAAATGTCATGCCGGTCCCATCCGGAGGCTGAATAGAAACCTTCAATTGCTTCCCTAAACCTTTCTCGCCATTAATAGATTTAATGAAGGGGTTCCAGGTAGGGTAGCGCTCAAAATCGGTGAGGACGGTCCATACCTTTTCCGGACTCGCATTGATCAGAATCTCGGTTTCGATGTGTTGCATAACGTTAAAATAAGCTCTGTAAGGTGACGGTAAAAAGAGAAATGTCTTGGTGCTAAGCCTTCTGCCTTTCCGCTTTCTTAAACTCTTTCATCCGCTTAAAGTAATCGCGGGCGGCGGCCATTACCTTTGGTGATAGTAACAGTGCTGACACCATGGTAGGGATTGCCATGATGGCGTACATGCCGTCTATGAGCGCGATAACAGCCGTGATAGTGGCAGTGGCACCGAACACGATGGTGACTACATAAAAGTAGTTGTAGAAGTGCTTGTACTTCGCGCCGAAGAGGTAGCTGAAGCACTTGGTGCCGTAGTAAGAGTAAGAAAAGAGTGAGGTAAAGGCGAAAATCAGGACGCAGACAACCAACACGTAGCTACCGAAGCCCGGCATTGCGTTGTTGAAAGCAGTGGCTGTCATGGTCACGCCGCTGGCATCGGTGGTCTGCCAGGTGCCTGTCACAATAATAGCGAGTCCTGTGAGCGTACACACCACAATAGTATCGATGAACGGCCCGAGCATGGCTACCAAACCCTCGCGGATGGGCTCGTCGGTTTTGGCGGCACCGTGCATCATGGAAGCTGTGCCTATACCTGCCTCGTTGGAGAAAGCCGCCCTGCGCGCACCCGCTATGATGATGGCACCTACTGCGCCGCCCAGCATAGTCTGCGCCGAGAAAGCATCTGTGAAAATAAGTGCGAAGGCAGCAGGTATAGCGTTATAGTTGGCGAACATGATGTATAAAACGGCCAGCATGTAAAGGATAACCATACTTGGCACCATCTTGCCTGCCACATGTCCGATGCGCTGTATACCTCCGAAAATCACCAGAGAAGTAATGAACACAAGGCCAAGCCCGATGGTAAGGTTGGTATAGAACAGGTCGGCAGTGGTATAGCCGTGGGGCTCCAGCAGCACTTCACGGACCACCTGTGTGAGTTGGTTGGCCTGGAAGATAGGCAACGTGCCAAACAAACCTGCCACAGCAAAGAGCATAGCCAGCGGTTTCCATTTTTTGCCCAGTCCGGTTTCGATCACGTACATCGGGCCGCCCTCGAGGTGCCCTACGCTGTCGTGGCCGCGGTACATCACCGAGAGCGTACAGGTAAAGAACTTGGTCGCCATACCCACAAAGGCGCTCACCCACATCCAGAACAGCACGCCCGGTCCGCCAATGGCAATGGCCACCGCTACGCCGCTGATGTTGCCCATACCTACTGTAGCTGCCAGCGTAGCCGAAAGCGCCTCGTAGTGGTTGATATCGCCGGGGTCGTTGGGGTCGTCGTATTTACCGCGCAGCACGTTAATGGTGTGGCGCAGGTAACGAAAAGGCAAAAAGCCCGAGTAAAACATGAAATAACAGCCGCCGCCCATCAGGAGTATCAACAAAGGCATACCCCACGCGGCGTCACTAAACGCGACAAATAATTCTTCTAATGTTTTCAATATAAACAGATTGCTGAAGTAGAAAGCTACAAAGATACATTCAGAATGGCAAAAAGCTCCGCTGTGCTAAAAGGGTTTTTGAAGGTATAGGTCCTGGTAATCCAACTTATTTACTCCGCACAATAAGCATTGTTCGCCTTACCGTATGTCAAAATAAACCATTTCGCTACAAGCGTTTTATAAACTTTATGGCCGTCTTTTGTTGTACAGAGCTGTTTTCTTAATATGCTGAAGCAGGTTAAAAGGTATACAGCCCGGCAACCCAGCACCTGAAGATAGGGTAGAGTTCGTAGCACGGGAAGTGCAGCCATAAAATGGAATTAAAAGTGAAATCACGGTAAGACAAGCATTGGGAAAAGCCGGAGAAAGAAAATGATACAGGAGAGCGAAAACTTCACGCAACTCGATATGCCGAAGGCAGAGGTATACTATGCACCATACTTTTTTACGAAAGAAGAAAGCGACCTATACCTGCAGCAATTGTCGGATGAGGTGGCCTGGCAACAGGAGGAGATCAAGATGTTTGGCAAGCAACTCCCGCTGCCACGGCTCACGGCTTGGTATGGCGACAAAGGCTATACCTACTCCGGACTCTACAACGCACCCCAGCCGTGGCTGCCTATGCTTTTGGAGCTAAAAGATCGTATAGAGGCTGCCTCCGGCGACAGGTATAACAGTGTGCTCCTTAATTATTACCGCCACGGGCAGGACTGCATGGGCTGGCATTCCGACGACGAGAAATCGCTTGGGCCAGGTATAGCCTCTGTCAGTTTTGGTGGAGAGCGGAGCTTTGCTTTCCGGCACCGCAAGCGAAAAGATTTGCCCACCGTGAAACTCACCTTGCAGCATGGTAGTCTGTTGTTAATGCAAGGCGCCACGCAACAAAACTGGCAGCACCAACTCCCCAAAACCAGCCGGCCTATCGCGCCGCGCCTCAACCTGACTTTCCGGAATATTGTGGGCTAAGGTATATTGCCGCCGAGTATTGCCTTTCCCGATTGGAAAACGTTTCTTTACAAACAGGAATTCTATACCCTTGCATTATGGCCGAGAGAAAGAACATCACCATCATGGGAGCCGGACTGGTTGGTTCGCTGTTGTCGCTATACCTGGCCAAACGCGGCCACAAAGTAGACATATATGAGCGCCGCCCTGACATGCGCAAGACCCTGCTCGATGGTGGCCGCTCGATTAACCTCGCCTTAAGCGACCGTGGTTTCCGGACGCTCAGAGGGATAGGTATAGAAGAGGCAGTGCGCAAAGTGGCTATACCTATGCATGGCCGCATGATGCACGACGAACAAGGGAATCTTACTTTCCAGCCTTACGGCAAAGAGGGACAGTCCATCTTCTCGGTATCGCGTGCAGGTTTAAATGCCGCCCTGATGGATTTATCGGAGCCGAACCCGGATATCACCTACCATTTCAACCGCCAATTGCTCGACCTGGACCTGCATCGGAGCAAAGCCACGCTACGCAACCACGAAACAGGCGAGTTAGAAGAGTTGCAGACCGAAATGCTTTTCGGGGCCGACGGCGCTTTCTCGATGGTGCGCAATGCCATGCAGAAAACCGAGCGCTACAATTACTCACAAAGCTACCTGGAGTATGGTTACAAAGAGCTGTCTATACCTGCTACGGCAGATGGTGGCTGGGCACTGGAGAAGAACGCCCTGCACATCTGGCCACGCGGCAACTACATGATGATCGCCCTGCCCAACATCGATGGCAGCTTTACCTGTACCCTGTTCTTCCCTTACGAAGGCGCACTTTCCTTTGAGAGCATCAAGACCGACGATGACCTACTCAACTTCTTTCTCCACACTTTTCCGGATGCTGTTCCGCTGATGCCTGACCTGGCCGAGGATTATTTCTCCAACCCGATTGGTACACTGGTAACGGTGAAGTGCTTTCCGTGGTCGTTTGAGGACAAAGCCCTGCTGATAGGCGACGCCTGCCACGCGGTAGTGCCCTTCTACGGGCAGGGGATGAACGCCGGCTTCGAGGATATTACCGTGCTCGACCAGATGCTGGAAAACTTCGATGGCGATTGGGAAAGCCTGTTCAAGAAGTTTGAATGCAAACGCAAACCCGACGCCGACGCCATCGCTGATCTGGCCGTGATGAACTTCATTGAGATGCGCGACAAAGTCGCCGACCCGCGCTTCCTGCTGCGAAAGAAAATTGAAGGCAAAATCAACCAGCAATACCCCGACAAGTGGATTCCGCTCTACTCCATGGTTACCTTCACCGACCTACCATATTCCTATGCCCTGGAAACAGGCCGGGAGCAGGACAAGATCATGAAAAAGGTGATGAAGCACATCAAAACCGTGGAAGACTACGACAAGCCGGAAGTGCAGAAGCTGTTGGAAAAGCAACTCGTGAAGAAAGAGAAGCTGAAGGGATACCAGGCGCAGAAGGTATAAGGAACCCCAACATATTAGAAAAGCAAAAGCGCTTGTTCCAACCGGGGTACAAGCGCTTTTGTTGTTAATTCACTAATGTAAATTTGGTCGAGAACGCTTGCTTGCAGCCTAAAAATAGAACCCGAACAACAGCGATACCGACCTGGTATCTGAGTCAAGGGCGGTGTTGATTTTATTGACAGCGTTGTGCTTATGCAGGTCGAGGCCCAATTCGTAACGAGCCTCCAGTGACAGGCGGTGCTTGTTGATATGCAGGTATGAGCCGGCGCCTAGCATCAGCCCCTGCTGCATTTTGCTGAGGAACTCCGCATTGTCGCGATTTCTTTCTGTTGGCGTGCTACTTTGTGTGCTTCTGACATACTGGATATGCCTGAAGTCGCGCTTATTGAAGAAATTGAGGAAACCACCGGCGTTCACGAAAGGCTGGAGGGTTTTTCCTGCGAAGTCGTAGCGTAGGGCCGTCGTAAGTTTTAAAGCAGAAAGCTCAATCTCAATCTCGTTATCATAGTAGGATTCAAACCATATATAGCTGGGGTCTGACCGATAACTGTTGCTAAAGTAACGACCTTCCACCAGTATAGAGGCACGCTCGTTGATGCGGGGTGAATTAAGTAGCAAGGCAAGGCCAAAAGTTGGGTGAGTATTGGTGTTGAATTCAGCATGTTCCAGAGGCAGGTACCTCTCATCAGTAGCCGAGAAATTAAGAGAGGTATGGCTGAGGGCGCCTACAAAGCCTGGTCTGATGGCAAACCATTTCTTGGATACCTTAAAAATAATTTGTTCATCGGCTCTGCCAACGCATTTATTGTACTCTCTTACCAGGTCCACCAGGTTTTTTTCGGCTAGTTTTACACGCTCAATCTTGTTGAACATCGCAAAGCAGTCCTGCAAAAGTGTGTTTAAAGTACGGACGTAGTGGTTTATATCTCTTTGAGCTGTCACACCATAAGTGTTAACATAGGTTTCCTTGGTGATATAAAGCTTGTGCAGTTTATCAGGATTATCATTCTTTTCGATAAAGAACGTATTTTTATAAACAAAAAGGCTGGCAGTTCCCCGAACCAGTTCCTGCATAAACACATACTCCGCAGCCAGGGTATCAGCGTGATCCAGTGTGCGGGTGCGGTAGTTTCTGTCGCCCGGGAAACCATAGCCTGAGATCTCATTGGCAGTGTAAGAGGTCGTAATCGACTGGTTGTCTCTTTTGAAGCCTACTGTTTTGCCGAGCGCGTCGGTGCGGTAACTCACGTGGCCTTGCAGAGTATCGCCCTGCGGCATCACAACATAACCCGGCCTGTAATCGCTTTGTGCTGCCGCTGGTGCTGAAAGTAAGGCGCTGATGCACAGCATAATAAGTTTGTATAGGTTTTTCATAGGTACAGCTAGTTCCTAAAACAAGATTAGATAATAAAGATAGTAGGATATACCTATATAGGCTACCAGCCTCTCATAAAATATTATTGAAATCTCAACAAGGACGTCCTTTGTTATACAAATAGCCAATAATAGTCTATGGCAGGATATTTGGATACCCGGAGCGGGAGGCAACTCAAAAGCTTAAAACTATTTTTCTAAAATAATGTATAGTTTGAGTGGTAATCGAGAGAACCTGCCTTTCTTTGGTCATCTTATTAAAAATTATTAACCCCGAATCTTATGCATATTCTCCATAAACTGAAGGTCACTGCTGTGGCAGGGCTTGTTGTCTGTTTGGTATCCGGCAGTGGTAGCGCTTTGGCGCAGCAGGCCACTCCTCAAAAAACACCGCAGCAAACGCAAACTATTTCTGATCAGGACATCAAGCTTTTTGTAGATGCCAGCACACGTCTGATGGAGCTGCAGCAGGAAAGCGAAAAAGCTATGCTGGTGATTCTGGAAGAAGAGAAACTAAGTGTAGATAAGTTTAACGCCCTGGCGCAGGCGCACCAGCAGCAGAAACTGGCCGAAGCAGAAGGCACAACCGCCGAAAAAGCCGCTTTTAACAAGGCGATCGGTCGTATGATGGAAATGCAACCCGACATTGAGAAGAACATGCAGTCGGCCATCCAGAAAGACGGTATGACAGTGGAGCGCTACGAGCAGATCATGCTGGCCTACCAACAGGATCCCGCCGTACAGGCTAAAATTCAGAAATTGATGGGTTTGTAAACGAAGCCCCCTTTATAAAGCAAAAAGCTTCGCCAGAATTGGCGAAGCTTTTTTGTTGGATTTAGTTTTGTGTGAACTCCAGTATCTTAAAGGTCTTGCTGCGCTTATCGAAGTAGCCGTAATGAAGCTTGTTGTTGCCGTAGCGGTACAAGGTTTTGTACTCCGGTGTCTGCTTCAGTTCTTCCTCGTAGGCCTCAATCTTATCCTGCACTGTGGCAGCTGTACTGTCGTCTTTCGCCACAACGGCTTTGTCGAGCGTCTCGCTGTCCAGCACAGCCCTGAAGTAGGTGCTAATGCCCGGCCCCACCGACTCACCTGCTTGGTTGTAGTAAGGGTCGTAGTAGTAGCGGTTGTACGGGAACATGCTGGAGCTATACGGCAGCGAGTAAGCAGGTACCCAGCGGCCCGGCATCAGGTATAGCCCACGGGAAGTCTGGATGTAGCGGTCGGGTGTGCGCACCAGTCGGGTCGGGTCGCCACCCGGATTTCGACGGCTTGGCGGCTGGTACGAACCGATGGTAAGCTGCAAGGTGCTGTCGTTGAAAGCATCCACTGTAATGGCAGGCTTTCCGTTAGATAAGTTGCGCATTACTTTTGAAGTCTTCTCAATCACGCTGTTTCCCGAAGAAAACAAGGCCCCTGCTCCCCGCTGGTGTACCGGCGTAGCTTTGATATCGATGTCCTGGTCGGCCGTATACCTGTACTCTTTGATCGGTTGCAGGCTGCTGAAGTCAAAAACGGTCAGCGTGAATTCGTCTTTCTCAAGCTGTACCCGGAACAGGGTATTGTCATGCAGGAAAGAGTTGAAATTTGCTTCGTTTTTAACAGCCAGCGACGGCAGGGTGCGGTACTCGGTCTGTCCGCTTGGCCAGTCAATCGTCAGGATTTCGGTGGTCAGTTCGTTTTTCTTGCCACGGAGCGAAAAGCCGTCGAACACCAGGTATAGCTTATCGCCGCGGGTATAGATTTTGCTGCGGTGCTGGCCGGCAAATACCGTACGCTCCAGATCCGGATGTACAAAGATGAGTTCCTGCTGGCGCTCGTTCCGGGTGCGGGTACGGGGCAGGTCGGCCATCTGGAACATCTTCTTCTCGTAATCGCTTTCGCCCAGCTCACGGTGCAGAATCAGGTTATCCCTTTTGTCGGTGTACATCATGTAAAAGTGAGATGCATCGGCAAAAGCTCCGACAAATGTTTCGTTTCTGTCGCGGCGTATGGGCACATCGGGCAGGCTTCGGAAAGCACCGCTATACCTGTTCACGGCAAAAGGACGCACAAATTCCTTATAGCCATCTACAAAGCGGCTGTAAAACACAAACTCAGTATCGGTTACGCGGGTGCCCAGCACCTGTGGCTGCTGGTTGTAACGGTAGGGGATCTCCTGTGTGGCAACGGTCTGGCCTTTGGCATCTACCAAATTGAAGTTCAGCTTGCCTCCCTGAAAGAAGTACAGGCAGACATTGCCATCACCATCCGCTACCGACACCAGATCTTCAGCCCGGCGCAAGGGTAGCTCCAGACTGGCGAACTCCTGCTGCGCATGCACATCGGGGGCCGCAAAACCGAGCAGGAGCAAGGCTAAAAATATATATCGCATAAGTATAATTTATTAGGGATTTATCTTAGTTAAGATAGCAAATTTCTAGCCAAAAATAAAGCCCGGCTAAGGTATAGCCGGGCTTTTGTTGTATCAGGTATAGTTGCTGTTAAAACTCTGCATTTTTTGGCGTGCGCGGGAAAGGAATCACGTCGCGGATGTTGCCCATACCTGTCACGAACTGCACCATGCGCTCGAAACCCAGACCAAAGCCGGCATGCGGACAGCCACCGAAACGGCGGGTATCCAGGTACCACCACAAGTCCTCCTCGTGTATACCTACGCCCTTCATGCGCTCGACCAGTAACTCCATACGTTCTTCACGCTGCGAACCGCCCACGATCTCGCCTATACCTGGCGCCAGAATGTCCATAGCTGCCACGGTCTTGCCGTCGTCGTTGAGGCGCATGTAGAAGGCCTTGATATCTTTGGGATAATCAGTTACGATCACCGGTTTCTTGAAGTGCTTCTCTACCAGGTAGCGCTCGTGCTCGCTCTGCAGGTCAATGCCCCAGCTCACATCGTACTGGAATTTCTTCTTCTTGTAGTGATTCGAGTTGAGCAGAATATCGATGGCCTCGGTATAAGTCACGCGTTCGAAGTCGTTGTTCACTACAAACTCCAGTTTCTCGAGCAGCGTCATTTCCTGGCGCTCGTTCTGCGGCTTGCTCTTATCTTCTTCCACTAAACGCTGGCCCAGGAACTCAATGTCCTCACGGTTGTGCTCCAGTGCGTAGCGGATGATGTATTTGATAAATTCCTCAGCCAGGTCAGCGTTCATTTTGAGGTCGTAGAAAGCCATCTCCGGCTCAATCATCCAGAACTCGGCCAGGTGACGGGCGGTGTTGGAGTTCTCGGCACGGAAGGTTGGTCCGAAGGTATAGATATCGCTGAAAGCCATGGCCGCCAGCTCGCCTTCCAACTGACCAGATACCGTCAGGTTTGTCGCTTTGCCGAAAAAGTCTTCGTCGTAGTTCACCTGTCCGTTTTCGGTAAGCGGCGGGTTAATGGGGTCCAGGGTAGTTACGCGGAACATTTCGCCGGCACCCTCTGCGTCAGATGCCGTGATGATTGGCGTATGCATGTACACAAAGCCATTCTCGTTGAAGAACCTGTGCACAGCAAAAGCAAGTGAGTTACGCACCCGGAAAATAGCGCCGAACGTGTTGGTGCGGAATCGCAGATGAGCGATTTCACGCAAAAACTCCAGCGAGTGCGCTTTCTTCTGCAGCGGGTATGTCTCCGGATCGGCTTTGCCCAGCACTTCAATCGTGTTGGCCATCACCTCAAATGCTTGTCCTTTGCCCTGCGAGGCTACCAGTTGGCCCGTAATGGCTACGGCGGCACCGGTTGTTACGTCTTTCAGTGACTCTTCGCCAAACTTTTCAGCATCGGCCACTACCTGCAGATTTTGTATCGTGGAGCCGTCGTTCACGGCAATGAAATTCACAAACTTGTTGCCGCGCTTGGTGCGTACCCAGCCCTTCAATAAAACCTCGTTGCCTACACCGGCACCCGTCAGTAGCTCTTTTACTTTTGTGCGTTGCATGTTATTTCTAGTAGCGTAATGTGTCTGAACAAATTATAAGTTAAGGTATAGTTTTCGGCCCACCTGGCAAGGTATAAAAAGATGCCCGGCCACCCCTAAATCAGCCACCCTAACCTGCTTAGGGAAAGTCCTGTAACAGGCAGACTGGCCATGGTTGGCGCCTTGGAGCAGTACCTTTTCCAATAATCCCTCAAAGTAACGATATTTTAACCTTTTTTGTAAATGCAAGTAAAATTATCCTAAATTTGGACGTGCACTGACAGGTGCCGGAATCTATTTTTCTTACTATGCAGCGACTCGATTTAAGACAACTCTTATCCCAGAAGTTATCGCCGCAGCAGATACAATTTATCAAGCTGCTGCAGATACCTACTGTTGAGCTCGAAGCGCGCATAAAAGAGGAAATGGAGATAAACCCCGCCCTGGAAGAAGGCCGTGAAGAACCCGAAAGCGAGTACAGCGACTCAGAATCAGAGGACTATGACAGCGATGATGACTTCGGCAAAGATGACGTGGACATCAACGACTACCTCAACGACGACGAAATAAGCGGCTACAAGATGCAGGGCGACCGCGGCGGCGATGAGGAAGACCGCGAAATGCCCATCGCCATGTCCACCTCGCTTACCGACAACCTGATGGACCAGCTCGGTTTCCTGGAGCTCGACGACAAGCAGTACACTATCGGGATGCAGCTCATCGGCAGCATCGACAGCGACGGCTACATCCGCCGTGAGCTGAGTTCCATTGCAAACGATCTGGCCTTTTCGCAGAACGTGATGACCACCGAAGAGGAGATTGAGCAGGTACTGCACATGATCCAGACTTTCGACCCGGCAGGTATAGGTGCCCGCGATTTGCCGGAGTGCCTGCTGCTGCAATTGGAGCGCCGCGAGCAGGACGAAACCACTCATCTGGCTGAGCGCATCATCAGGGAAACGTTTGACGAATTCACCAAGAAACACTACCAAAAAATACAGAGCAAGTTTGGCGTAACGGAAGATGAGCTGAAAAAAGCCATCGACGTCATCATCAAACTCAATCCAAAACCGGGCGGAAGCGGGGCCGGCATGGCAAGGGTACAGTACATTATACCTGACTTCATCCTGACCAACGAAAACGGACAGCTGCAGCTATCGCTCAACTCCCGCAACGCCCCGGACCTACGCATCAGCCGCTCCTACGCCGACATGTTTGATGCGTATGACAAGTCGGATAAGAAAGATAAGAAGCTGAAGGAAACGGTAACTTTTGTGAAGCAGAAGCTGGACGCAGCTAAGTGGTTTATCGATGCCATTCGCCAGCGCCAAAACACGCTGCTGCGCACCATGGAGTCCATCATCAAGTACCAGCACGAGTTTTTCCTGGAGGGTGACGAAAGCAAGCTGCGGCCGATGATTCTGAAGGACATCGCCGAGGACATCGGCATGGACATCAGTACCGTGAGCCGTGTGGCCAACAGCAAAGCCGTGCAGACGGAGTTCGGCATTTACCCGCTCAAGTACTTCTTCTCCGAAGGTATAGCCACCGACTCAGGCGAGGATGCCAGCAGCCGCGAGGTAAAGCACATTCTGAAGGAAATCATCGATAAAGAAAGCAAGCGCAAGCCACTTTCAGATGAGAAGATCGAGAAGATGCTCAACGAGAAAGGCTACAACATCGCGCGCCGTACCGTAGCCAAGTATCGTGAACAGCTCAATATACCTGTTGCGCGACTGCGGAAGGAACTTTAAATGGCTGAATTGCTAAATGGTTAAATTGTTGTTTGGTGCATGTAAGGACAGGTAGCGACCTGTCTCTACATGCAGGCTCTTCTAAAAATCACTCAAACGCTAATTCACTCAATCACTAACTCCCCTTGAACCGCTCCCTCGCCCGATTTTTATCTGTTGCGTTTCACCCACTGCTGATGCCGACGTATCTGTTTGTCATCATCCTTTATTTTTTACCGGTTTCTTCTATTTCACTTCCGCTGCAAAGCCGCTGGATCGTGCTGAGCATGATCTTTTTTACCACGTTTGTGGTGCCCGGACTGGGAGCTTTTGCGATGTTCAAAACCGGTTTCATCGACTCCTACGAGATTGACCGGCGGGAGCAGCGTAGTAAGCCCCTTCTGTTTACCGCCCTTTGCTATGGCGTCACGACTTACCTGTTTTACACGGAGTCCGTGTTTGATCAGCTTTTCTATTTCGTGATGGGTGTAGTTACGGCTTCCGTTTTCGTAGCCTGGGTTGTTTCTTTTTTCTGGAAGATCAGTGCGCATGGCATCGGACTGGGAGGAGCGTTGGGCGTGCTTTTGCTTGTGAACAAATTAATGCCTGAATCAGGGTTGCTTATACCTATTGTGCTGATGATTCTGGTGTCGGGCGCCGTGTTGTCGGCAAGGCTGGCGCTGCATGCGCATACCCCGGCGCAGGCCTATACCGGTTTTCTGATTGGGCTTATGCTGGTACTTATGGCCGGGTTTGTGGCACTGTAGTCGTTTTGCTCTTCAGGGTGATTATCTATACCTTTGGTTATCTCTTCTAAAAACAAACGACAACATGAACTACGAGTGCTTACTATATAATGTGCAGGATGGCATCGCGACCATCACGCTGAACAGACCCGATGTTTTCAATGCCTTTAACGACACGCAGAGCTACGAGCTGCAGGACGCCCTGAAGCAGGTGACCCGCGACGACAGCGTGCGGGTGATTATTTTGACGGGGGCCGGCAAAGCCTTCTGCTCTGGTCAGGATCTTAAAGCAATTGCCAGTGCCGACAAGCGTGATTTGTCTGAGTCGCTGGAGAAAAGGTATAACCCCATCATCCGGGCCATGCGCAACCTGCCCAAACCAATCATCTGCAAGCTAAATGGTGTGGCTGCCGGTGCCGGTTGCTCGCTGGCTCTCGCCTGCGACCTGGTAGTAGCCTCCTCTGCCGCCAGCATGATCGAGGTGTTCGTAAATGTGGGACTAGTACTCGATTCCGGTTCTTCTTTCTTTTTGCCGCGTGTGGTGGGTTCACTGAAAGCATTTGAACTGAGCACGCTGGGCTCGAAAGTGAGCGCCGAAGAAGCCTTGCAATTGGGCATGGTTAACCGGGTAGTAGCTCCTGAAGCGTTGGATGCGGCGGTAGCTGAACTGGCGGCGCGCTATGCCGTGGCTCCGACCAAGGCCATCGGGTTGATGAAAAAAATGCTGAACAAATCGTTTAACTCTACGCTAGACGAAATGCTGGATTACGAAGCCCATTGTCAGAAAATAGCCGGAAACTCCGCTGATTATAAAGAAGGAGTGACGGCCTTCAATGAAAAGCGTAAACCACAGTTTAAAGGAGCTTAAACCTTCTGTACCTGTATCTATACCTACAAAGCCGGGCCATGTGTCCGGCTTTTTTTATACCTTATGTTTAAGGCCGTTCACCCTTACTATCAGACCCTTCGCACTTAACTGGAATCATATTAGGCACCAGCTCGCTATAAGTAGTATCTTTATGGTAATTTTCCATGATCAAAATATCTTTAAATTATGAAAAACTATTTCCTACTCACTACAATCGCCCTTTTATGGGTTATGCTGTCAATACCTGCCCATACGCAAGCCCAGGACTGCAACAGCTATATGCTGCTAACAGAAAATGCCGAGTACGAGATACTCAGCTATAACCAGCGCAACAAACTCACAGGCCGGGTGCTCTACAAAGTAACCGATGTGCGGAACGACGGGGACAAGTCGGAGGCGACGGTGCATACTCAGATGTATGACGAAAAAGGAAAGATGGCCAACGAAGGCAGCTACCAGGTTGGTTGCGAAAATGGCTCCATCTGGGTTGACATGCGCTCGCTCATGAATCCGGGTATGATGGAGGCTTACAAGAACATGGAGATCAAGATGGAGGGCGACCACATGGACTATCCGGCCTCCCTTAGTCCGGGGCAGCAGCTCAAAGACGGAAGCTTCACCATTAATGTGATCGACAAAGGCAGCGGCCAGAACATGAGCACGATCACGATGCAGGTGACAGGGCGTACCGTGGGTCAGAAAGAAAGTCTGGAAGTACCGGCCGGTACCTACGAAGGCTACAAGATAAACCAGGATATGGAAGTACAAACCCGCGCCATGGGGCTGAAGATGCCCGGCACCCGCATGCAAACGGTGGAGTGGTTTGTGCCTGGCACGGGCTGGGTTAAAACAGAAACTTACCGCAATGGCAAGTTAATGGCCTACAGTGTGCTCAACAAGATCAACAAGTAATCAGAAAGAGTAACCGATCGAGAAGTTCAGCTGCGGCGAGGGGCCCACTGTTATAACAGCCCCATCATCGGAGTGCACCACATGCCCGATGATGTTCTCCTTGATCAGATCTGCGCCGTTGGTGGCATTGGCAATTTTGACGCGTCCTCCGATGCCGCCAGAGAGCTCCGTGGTAAAGTGGCGTCCCAGCTGAAACTGATAGCCCAAGTGGTAGCTCAGGTCCAGTGCGTTTTGGTAAAGCCGGCCCACATACCGGAAGTCAGGATCGTTGGGTGGCAGGTCCGGCAGATCGAACACATTGCGCTCAAACACAATAAAACGGTAGCTGAACATAGGCCCGTGAAAGAAACCGAAAGGGGCGGGCTTCTTCTTAGAGGTATAGTATCGCTGACTCATCCGGATGCCTATACCCAGCACGTCTTTTGTATTTGTAGTCCAGCCATCGCCTTTCATGTGCAGCTTGTAGAAATAGCTCAGCCCGAACTCATTGCTGACGCTGGGTGCACGCACCTTCTCGTACGATACAAACACCTCCCCATAATGCAGCGGATGCAGCTTGATCGTTTTGTCATGGTCGCGGTCTATGTTCATCATGATGGTGCGGTCTTCCCTTTCCTGTTCAGTTTCCTGCGCTTGGGCCACAAAGCAGATCAGAAAGCAACAAGTGAACAACAAAGCTGCGATGGTGTGCTTGGCAAAGAGTTGTTTCATAAGGTATGGCGTAAGAAGGAGTTCTGGCTTATTTCAGGTATATCGTTTTATACATGAGATAGTTGTGACCGTTTTTTGACTGATTTTCTGTACGCACTTACGCTGGTCGGCGATGCCCTCAAAGTGCGAATTCTGGCGCTGGGCTTAATATTAGATGCCCATGATATAACTCCATCGCTTTAAGGGCGTATACCAATTTGTCTAAACTATATTTTAATATTAATGCGAGATAATACTATGAAAAAAATTGCAACAACAGGATTAATGGCTTGTGTATTCCTATTCGGCACCATGTCTTGCGGCGGCTCTAACGACAGCGTGGAGCAGGCGCAAAATGCTACAGAGCAGCGCTTTGAAGATACAGCCATGGAAGAAGAGCGCGACGACCAGGGTGAATTTATGACCAAGGCGGCCAGCAGCAGCATGATGGAGATTGAGGCCGGTAAGCTAGCGCAGGAGCGTGCCACAAACCCTCAGGTAAAGGAATTTGCCGCCATGATGGTGAAGGACCATACC
Source organism: Pontibacter sp. HSC-14F20 (assembly GCF_019599265.1). Classification (GTDB taxonomy): domain Bacteria; phylum Bacteroidota; class Bacteroidia; order Cytophagales; family Hymenobacteraceae; genus Pontibacter. The sequence goes on from NZ_JAHZTC010000010.1 coordinate 18,676, forward strand.
GCTGCCAGCAAAGAACTTAGTGACTTGGCGATGAGCAAAAACATCACGCTGCCCGACAGCATGAGCAATGACCACATGGACCACATGCGTGATCTGCGCGAAAAGCAGGGAGCCGAATTTGACAAGGACTACATGGACAAAATGGTAAGCGCCCATGACAACGACATCAGCATGTTTGAAGATGTGGCAGAAGATAACAACTATAAAGACGCAGAAGTAAAAGCTTTTGCTGCCAAGACACTGCCTAAGTTGCGTGAGCATCATCAGCGTGCCCAGCAGATTAAGGACGCGCTGAAGTAACAGGCGTTCGTGCAAAATACGGAGCAATTCCAAAAAACTAATTATCTTGAGCATCTGCAGCCACCACCGGTTGCAGATGTTTCGTTTTAGACCCATACAATGATGCGAAGATTTTCCCTATACCTGGCTTGCGCCCTGCTGCTCGGCACAGCCAGCTGCGGACCCGGCGACAGCATAGAACAGGCGGCTGCCCAAAGTGTAGAGCAGTTTGAGGCTGTCGGTATGCAGGGCATGAAAAACGATGCCCTTTTCATAGCTGAGGCGACCAGCGCCAATATGCTGCAGGTGCAACTGAGTGACCTAGCGCTCGAGAATGCTGTGAGTCCTGAAGTGAAGGAAATGGCGCAGGAAATAGGGCAGGGCCACCGGCGCTTGATGGAAGACCTGCAAAGCACAGCCGTGCAGGGCGAGTTTGTGGTGCCCACCGAATTGGGCAGTGCGCACCAGAAAGTGTACGACGAAGTGAGCAGCCACACAGGTATAGGCTTTGACCTGGCCTATATCAAGCGTATCCGCGAAGAGCATGATCGTTTACTGAAACGCTACGAAGGTATGGCAGAAAATGCCCAGGTAATGGAGGTAAAGCAATTCGCCTCCAAGCAGCTCCCGCTCCTGCGTCAGCATTTGAAGCAAACGGAAGCACTAGAAGACAGACTAGGTAATATCTAAAACAAAAATGCCGCTCCCATACCTGAGAGCGGCATTTTTGATAGGTTGTTATACCTGTTAAGCCTGACCGTTTTCGCGGTAGTGGCTTGTTTTCAGTTCCTCTTTCAGGAAGCGGGCAGTATAGCCTTTTCCTTTCTTGACAATATCCTCTGGTGTGCCGGCTGCCACAATGGTACCACCGCCCTCGCCACCTTCCGGCCCGATGTCGATAATCCAGTCAGCGATCTTGATCAGATCCAGGTTATGCTCGATGATGAGCACCGAGTTGCCTTTGTCAGTTAGCTTATGCAGCACTTCGCTCAGGTGCTCGATGTCCTGGAAGTGCAAGCCCGTTGTTGGCTCATCGAGAATATAGAGCGTCTGACCCGTATCTTTTTTGGAAAGCTCCGTCGCCAGTTTCACGCGCTGCGCCTCACCGCCCGATAGGGTAGTGGCTTGTTGACCAAGCGTGATGTAGCCCAAACCCACTTCGTTCAATGTCTGGATCTTGCGCAGAATACGTGGCTGACTCTCGAAGAAATCAACTGCCTGTTCCACGGTCATATCCAGCACGTCGGTAATGCTCTTTCCTTTGAAGCGCACTTCCAGCGTTTCGCGGTTGTAGCGCTTACCTTTGCAGACCTCGCACGGCACGTATACGTCCGGCAGGAAGTTCATCTCAATCGTGCGCATACCTGCTCCCTCACAAGCCTCACAGCGACCACCTTTCACGTTAAAAGAGAAACGACCTGGCGTATACCCTCTGATCTTGGCTTCAGGCAATTGGGCAAACAAGGTACGGATGTCGGTGAACACACCAGTATAAGTCGCCGGGTTGGAGCGCGGCGTGCGGCCAATTGGCGACTGGTCTACTTCAATTACTTTGTCGATATGCTCGAGCCCTTCAATTTTCTTGTAAGGAAGCGGGTCGCGCTTAGCTCTAAAGAAATGCGTATTCAGGATCGGGTAAAGCGTGTCGTGTATGAGTGATGACTTACCACTGCCCGATACACCGGTTACGCATACCATTTTGCCCAGTGGCAGCTCCAGTGTCACATTCTTTAAGTTATTGCCGGTAGCGCCTTTCAGTTTAAGCACTTCGCCTGTTCCCGGGCGCTTCACGCGCGGCACGGCTATACCTCTGCGGTTGCTCAGGAAGTCGGCAGTGGTCGTGCCGGCATTCATCATGTCTTCCGGCGTGCCGGCAGTTACCACCTGACCACCGTGTATACCTGCGCCCGGGCCAATATCCACCACGTAGTCGGCTTGCAGGATCATGTCCTTGTCGTGCTCCACTACAATAATGGAGTTGCCCAGATCGCGGAGGTCCTGCAGGGCTTTGATGAGGCGCTCGTTGTCGCGCTGGTGCAGGCCGATGCTTGGTTCATCCATGATGTAAAGCACGCCTACCAGCTGCGTACCTATCTGTGTGGCCAGGCGTATACGCTGACTCTCGCCACCCGAAAGTGTCTTCACAGGTCGATGCAGGCTCAGGTAATCCAGACCTACGTCCAGCAGGAAGCCGATGCGCTTGCGGATTTCTTTCAACAGCTCACGGGCGATCACGTTCTGGCGCTCGTTCATGCGCTCTTCTACACCCTCAAACCAGGCAGCTAGTTTATTGATGTCAAGCACCGAAAGCTCACCTATATTGGTGTCAGCAATCTTAAAGTGCAGCGACTCTTTCTTCAGTCTATACCCGTTACATTCCGGGCAGGTCGTGGTCTGTGCAAAGTCCTCCACCCATGAGCGAATGTTGTCGGAATCTGATTCCATCTGCCCTTTCAGGAAGTTGACGATGCCCTCAAACTCTACTACATAGTTGCCCTTTTTGGTATTAACTTCCAGTTCTTCATCCAGACCATAGAGCAATACCTTCAACACATCCTCCGGCAGGTCTTTGATCGGCGTCGAAACTGAAACCTTGAAATGCTTGAACAGTGCTTCGATTTGCTTGAAAATCCAGATGTCGCGGTACTCGCCGAGCGGTGCTATACCTCCCCGGCGTATGCTCAGGCTTTTGTCAGGTATAACCGATTCTTCTGTGATTTCCTGTATCTCTCCTAAACCGTTACACACCGGGCATGCACCGTAAGGGGAGTTGAAAGAGAAGGAGTTCGGGGCCGGATCATCATAGGCTATACCTGTGGCAGGGTCCATGAGGTGGCGGGAGAAGAAGTGGGTTTTGTCAGCGTCCACGTCCAGTATCAGCACCGTGCCCTTGCCATGCGTGAGCGCGTTCTGGATAGAGCCTGACAAACGGAAACGGTCTTCTTCTTTCACCGCGATCTTGTCGATCACGATCTCAATGTCGTGGATCTTATACCTGTCGACCTGCATTTTTGGAGCGATCTCCAGAAGTTCGCCATCTACGCGGGCACGGATAAAGCCCATTTTCCGGATCTGCTGAAAGAGTTCGCGGTAGTGGCCTTTACGGCCTTTTACGACTGGAGCGAGTACGATAATGCGCTTGCCGTCGAAGTTCTCCAGGATGTGGTTCACGATCTGGTCGTCGCTCTGGCGCACCATTTTCTCGCCGGTCACATAGCTATACGCCTCTGCGGTACGGGCCCAAAGCAGACGCATAAAGTCATAGATCTCGGTGATGGTGCCCACAGTGGAGCGCGGGTTGCGGCTGGTCGTTTTCTGCTCGATAGAGATCACCGGCGAGAGGCCTTCGATCTTGTCCACATCGGGTCGCTCGAGTCCGCCCATAAACGAGCGGGCGTAAGCCGAGAAAGTTTCCATGTAGCGGCGCTGCCCTTCGGCATAGATCGTGTCGAAAGCCAGTGAGGACTTGCCCGAACCACTGATGCCGGTAAAGACCACCAGCTTGTAGCGCGGCAGCTTGATGGAAATGTTTTTGAGGTTATGTTCGCGGGCACCGTAAACTTCGATCTGCTGTGTTTCGCCATTTTGCGAAAAGGCAGTATCGGTGCCGGTTGCTGTGTCTTGCGCTTGATTAAAAGCCATTCAGGAATGCTTGATTTTAAATAGCAAAGGTACAAAAATATCAGCGCCTCCGTACCCGAAGATGCCAACCCTTCTTAACAGCAATCAACGCTAAATGGTTTAGCTTTTCGCCATTATCCTTAGCCTGTACCTCAATCTGCGTTCCCGTAGCGTGAGGACTGCTTTTCGTACAGTTCTTCGTGATGCTGGCTGGTGGGTTCGTAGTCTTGCCGGTGGCGCTTGATCAGCTGCTGTCTGTTCAGGTAACGCACGAAACTGTATACCGCCAGCAATACGCCAATCGGCAGCAGGGTCAGGCCAATCAGCTCCATGTACACAAGCTGCGAAAATTTGATAGCGGCAAAACCACCGGCAATAAGCGCAATGGCGGTCCGGAAGTAGGCCATCAGCGTGCGCTCGTTGGCGAAGATGGTGCGTTGTATCGCCATCTCGTCACGTATCTCCGAATTCCTCTTCTCCAGCTTCTGGATCTTCTTCTTCAGCTTTTTGATTTCGTCTTGCTCCGGCGCCTGCATCAACTCTGTTTTTTGAGAAATATACGAAACAAATACGACGGAGTGCAGACCTATTACCTGCCGAGCTACTAGCCAGCTACCTTAACTAAGTGGATGTGCTCTTGCCGTTCTCGCCGGGCTGGGGCAGTTCATTGTGCGCCCGCTCGTGCTCGTGGCTGGTGGGGCAGTAGCTCTGGTGGTGCCCCTCAATAACGCGCTGCTTGTGCCTATACCTGACAAAACTGTAAATGCCCAATATGATGCCTATAGGAATCAGGATGACACCGATGACATCCAGGTATAGGTCATCGGAAAGTTTGACGGCTGCAAAACCGCCTACAGATATCGTCATGGCCGTGCGCAAGTAGGCCATCAGCGTACGCTCATTGGCAAAGATGGTGCGCTCGGCCGCCATGTGATCGCGTATTTCGGTGTTTTTCTGCTCCTGCACTTTGAGCTTCTTCTTGAGCTTCTTTATCAACTCTTTGTCGGCTTCTGACATAAGTTTAGTTCTCCTGCTATTATGTACGTTTCTATTGGACTTAGGTAATAAGCAAACCCGCAAAGGTTTTGAGCGGAGCCGAGTTCAAAATTTTCAAATTCAGTGTTAAAACTATATATTGCTAAGGTGCAAAGTTTCTCCTTTTTATACCTGCTGCGCACATACGCCAACCGCACCTCTTTTTATGAGAAGACATTATTTCTTGCTTGCCATCCTCATGCTGCTGGCAGGCTATACCTGGGCGCAGGACACCGGGCAGCTGCGCATCACCGCCAGTTACCAGGGGCAGTCCTTAGAAGCAGTGCTGCATGACTTGCAGCAGAAGCACAAGCTGCGGTTATTTTATCAGCCGGAATGGGTAGAAGGAGTACAAATTTCCCAGACCTTTAACCAGGAACCACTCTCCAATGCTTTGCAAAAGCTTCTGGATAAAGCCCGCCTTTCTTTTGTGCTCTATGATGATCGCACTGTGGTGCTGGTGCCTCAATCTGCGGCCTCCCTCTTTCGCACAGACACGGTGCCATCTGGGGAAGCTGCTGCAGGCCAGGCCGCTGAGCGCATCGTGACCCTGAGCGGGCAGGTACGCAATGCCAAAACAGGCGAGCCCTTCATAGGAGCCACTGTGCTGCTCGTGGAGACTGGGAAAGGTACCGTTGCCGACGAGCAGGGTAGGTATACCTTGTCGGCGCCGGCCGGTAACTATACCTTGCGGGTGCGGGCCATCGGTATGGTGGAGGACCAGCGGCGGGTGAGCCTGCAGCAAAGCCGCACCATGCATGTCGAGCTGTTTGAAGTAAGTAACCAATTGCGGGAAGTGGAGGTGTCCGCCAAAGCGCCTGACCATAATGTGGAAAGCCTCGAGATGGGGGTGGCCCGCCTGAATATACAGGAGGTACGTAAGATGCCTAACTTTTTGGGAGAGGTGGATGTACTGCGCAGCATCATTTCATTGCCGGGCGTGACCACTGTTGGCGAGGGCGCCAGTGGCTTCAACGTGCGCGGCGGCAGCATCGACCAGAACCTAGTTCTGCAGGACCAAGCGCCGCTTTTCAGTGCCTCCCACCTGTTCGGTTTCTTCTCGGTTTTCAACCCTGATATGGTGCAGGATGTCACTTTGTACCGTGGTGGTATACCTGCCAGGTATGGCGGGCGCATCTCGTCGGTGCTGGACGTGGAGCTGAAAGAAGGCAACAAAAAGGCTCCTATTCTGAGTGGAGGTATCGGTTTGCTGGCCAGCCGCCTGATGGTAGAAGCGCCGCTGCTGAAAGACAAAGCTTCTTTTGTGCTCGGAGCTCGTGGTGCCTACCCCGGGCTGGTGCTGCGCTACGTGCCGGATAAGTCCGTGCGCAACAGCGACGGTTATTTCTATGACTTCAACGCTAAGGTCGACTATACTATCAGCCCCAAAGACCAGTTGATGATGTCCGGCTACCTGAGCCGCGACGGCTTTCGGTTTGGAGCCGATACCACCTATACCTGGGGCACTGCCACCGGCACCGCCCGCTGGAACCATACCTTCAACGACAAACTGCTGTCAAGCGTAACCGGCGTCATTGGTGATTATGACTATGGCGTGGAGGCCGAAACAGAACCCTACAGCTATACCCTCGCTTCGGAGATCAAATACAAGCAGATCAGGGCAGACCTTAATTATGAGCCCTCCGTGCGGCATAAGGTGGGCTTGGGTGCCTCGTCCTCCTGGTATGAATTTAATCCCGGCACGCTTACACCGGGTTCGGAGCTGTCGAGTTTGCTGCCGGTCAACATGCCGCGGGAGCGTTCCGTTGAAGCTGCGCTATACCTGGACCATGAGTACACGCTCAGCCCTAAGGTATCGGTTAGCTACGGCCTGCGCTACTCCTCATACTTTAACCTGGGGCCAGGCGATGTATACGTGTACGATCCGGAGTCGCCACGCAGGGAGGCAACGATCATCGATACGCTGAGCTACAGCAATGGCGGCGTGATACAGCAGTATAGTAATTTTGAGCCGCGTGCTTCACTTAAAATAAGCCTGGGGGAGAATAGCTCTGTGAAGCTGGGCTACAACCGCATGGCGCAGTACATTCACCTGATCTCCAATACAACAGCTGCCTCTCCGGTGGATATCTGGAAAACCAGCAACCCGAACCTGCGTCCGCAGATCGGCGATCAGGTGGCGCTGGGCTTTTTCAAAAACCTGCAGGACAATACCATTGAGCTCTCAGCGGAGGCCTATTACAAGAAACTGCACGACCTGGTAGAGTACAAAGACGGCGCCCGGCTGCTGCTCAACAGCACCCTTGATGCCGACCTGCTGCCAGGGGAAGGTAAAGCTTACGGGTTAGAGCTGATGATGCGCCGCAAAGGCAAAAAACTGACGGGCTGGGCAAGCTATACCTACTCCAGGTCGCAGCGTCGCGTGAACGGTCCTACTCCCGAAGAACGCATTAACAACGGCAACTTTTTCCCGGCCAATTTCGACAAGCCGCATGACCTTACCCTGGTCGTGAATCAGCAGCTGACCAGGCTCATCAGCATGTCAGCGAACTTCACTTACAGCACCGGCAGGCCTATTACATATCCGGAGTCGGTTGGTTACATCGATGGGCTGCTGATGGTGAACTACAGCGACCGCAACCAGCACCGCATACCTGATTACCACCGCCTGGACCTAGCCTTTGTGATTGACGGTACCAACAAGCGGAACGCAAACTGGGTGAGCAGCTGGGCCTTCTCGGTGTATAATGTTTACGGGCGGAAGAATCCTTACTCGGTGTTCTTCAAGCCAGCTTACGGCGGCACTATTCCGCAGGCTTATCGATTGTCGGTAATAGGTTCAGCGGTGCCGGCAATTACTTACAATTTCAAGATCACGAGATGAGCACAGGGTTATGGAAAGGACAGGCCTGGCGCAGCGTCCTGATTTTACACAGAAATGAAAGTCACCTGAAAATGCAGTTAGCAACTAAATATTGTCAGATCCGGGTGTGGGCCACATTGCTGATCCTCGTCCTACTGCAGGCTTGCGTGGAGCCTTTTGAGCTCCAGACAGGTGCCGAGCAGAAGTCGCTGGTGGTGAGTGGGATGATCACAGACCAGAATAACCCGGAACTAAACAAAGTAACCCTCACCTGGACCGCCCCTTTCGATAGTGAGAACCAGCAGGTAGTGGTAGAGCGCCTGCATAATGCCACCGTCACGGTGCAGGACAACCTCGGCAACAGCATGCCTTTGTATGAAGAAGGCAGAACCGGCGTGTATACCCTCAGTGCGGATGACTACCAGGTAGAGCAGGGCAAGAGCTATACCTTGCACATCACGTTGCCCGACGGCCGGGAGTATACCTCACGTCCGGAACTATTGCGCCCGGTGCCTGCCATGCAGGGTATAAGCTATGAGTATAAGCAATTCGTAGACGTGGTGCGCAACTCAGCGGGTATGCTGATCGAGCGCAAGTCGGTGGGTTTTGAGGTGAAGGCGCAGGTACAGGATCCGTCAGAGCGAGGCAACTACTACCGTTGGGACACAGAGGGTGTGTTCGAGTTTTATTCCGATGTAGGCGATGCGCCCTTGCCTGCAAGGTGCTGGTCCAATAGGGGGAGCATCAACACCAAAGTGGTAACAAACGACGACAGGCTGGTAAATGGCCGTTATTTTGAGCAGCCGGTGGTGGTCGTGCCAGCCGACATCCCAACCAAATACCGCATTAAGATCAGGCAATTCTCACTGACCGGCGAAGCCTATGAATTCTGGCGCCTGTTCAATGAGCAGCAGTCCAGCGTGGGCAGTATTTTCGACCCGCCTCCGGCACGCATCAACGGTAACATGTACAGCATCACCAATCCTGAAGAGTGGGTGGTTGGGTATTTTACTGCTTCTTCTATGGTAGAAGATTTTATTGTGATTCATCGGCAGCTGTACGCGCCATTTCCAGGATTGCCTTACGAGCCGCCCATGGGAGACTGTCGCTTCACTCTTCTATACCCTAATGTAACTGACCAGCGGCCAATCGGCTTTTGATAAATTATTGGATGATGATCAAACCCGGAATAATAAATAGCAGGAAACTGCGGGTCGTGTGCTGGTTGCTGGTAGCTCCCATGCTTAGCTTGCCGGTATTTGCGCAGCAGGAGCAGGTTGCCAAAGTAGCCGCCGCCCAGGTACAGCTGCAGCTCTCCGATGAGCAGGTTCAGCTGGTGCACAATCAGCCTTGGTACATGGCAGGTGAGCGACTCTGGTACAGTGCCGCTGTGCGCAAAAACTCCACTGCTCCCGCGAGCCGGGTGCTTTATGTAGAGCTGCTGGACGCGAAAGGCACTGCCCTAATCAGCCAGCGACTTGTTATCGAAGACGGAAAAGCGCAGGGAGATTTTCTGTTGCCTAAAGATATGCCCTCGGGCAGCTATACGCTGCAGGCTGCCACTAACTGGATGAGGAACTTCAGTGCGCAGCAACACTGGCAACAGCAGCTCACCATTGTAAACCCAAACGAAGTCAGGGCGCTGCAGGCACAGCCGGCAAAGACTAAACCACTACAAGTGCGCTTCCAACCGGAGTCTGGCAGATGGCCGGCAGGGGTACCTACCCAAATAGTAGCAACCGTGACCAACGCTGCAGGTATAGGTATAGCCGCTCAAGGTATAGTAACTGATACGGCCGGGCAAACCATCACCACCTTCAAAAGCGACGAAACAGGTATAGCAACTTTCAGCCTGACGGCCACAGAAGAGCAGGATCTGGTCGCGAAGCTGCAGGCAGAAGGCTATGCACCGCAACAGGTGAGTCTTCCGAAACCAAAGCAGCAAGGTATAGCGCTATCAGTCGGAAAAGTAAGCACCGCAGGTATACAGGTAAACGTGCAAAGCCAACCGGGGACGGGGCATGTGCTGGTGGCAGCATCGGGAGGAACTGTGTACTTCTCGCAGCATATTACCGGAACTGGGCAGTTCACGGTGCCATGGCTTAATGCCGCGCAACCCGGATCTCGCCTGCTGCTGCTCAACACGGGCGGTCTGGTAGAAGCAGAGCAGCAGGTTCGTCTACCTCATTCAACAGGTATAGAAGTGCAAACAGACAGCAAGCAGTATGGCACCCGCCAGCAAGTCACTGTTACCGTAACGGGGCTGCCGCACTCTGTTTGGCTTGCAGCCTCTGTAGCGGAGCGCCTTGCAGCACTTCAGCAGCCTGCTGGTTTTGTCATTGCAAACAACACAGAACTAGGATATGAAGTGGACCGGGAGCTTTGGGATGCCATTGCAAAAAATGAAACAGAAGCCCGGTATGGCCGTGAGTCTTTGGTCGAGCCGATGCGGCAGGAAGGTATAAAGGCACCTTTTCAGCAGGATATTTTCGCCAGGAAAACAGACACAGCCTTTGTGCAGGCACTGCCACCACATGTAATAAGCGCTGCGCAAAAACACTATACCCGCAGCAACATCCATAACATTTATGGTTTGACAGAACCGCATGCCACTGCCCCGCTGCCACGTTTGCCAGCCGACCGGGTGTTTAAGCTGGACGAGTACGTTGCTTTTCAGGATGTAGAGGAGGCTATACGGGAGGCAACTACCAACCTGCGTATGCTCAAAAAGAAGGGCAAACAAACCGTGCGGCTGCTTTATGTAGCTCCCGGAACCAAGCGCATGATGAAAGAGGAGCCGCTATACCTGCTGGACGGTGTCATGCTGGAAAATATGGACGAGATCATGGCACTCGACCTGAACGATATCGCCTCTATTGAGATTGCGTGGTCAGAGGAGAAACTGTACGCCGGCAACCTGGGACGTCTGGTCGACAATGGTATGTTTGCCATCTACACCAAAAGTGGTGAGGCCCGTGAACGACTCAAAGAAAAGGGTATGCCCGTACTGTATGAACAGTACAACCTGCCCCGGAACTTCGTAGTGCCAACTGCTATTTCCGGCGATGCCGCACAGGCCCAGCTTCCAGACTTCCGCCAACAATTGTTCTGGCAGCCATACCTGCAGGCCGGAGCCGACGGCAGTGCTACGTTCACGTTCTATACCTCCGACGAAACCGGCGTATTTGAGATACAGGTACAGGGGCAAACTGCAGAGGGTATACCTGTAAGCGGAAGCTCATCATTTGAAGTAAAGCTGCTAAACTAGAAGACAGCATAAGACTAAACTTTAACCTATACCCTGTTCCCCGTAAAGACACGCTACTATCAAATGCTGAAAGAGTGTCATCTATTGAAAGACGATATAGACTTTCATAAAAAAACGCCCCTCTGTTCTGCAGCGGGGCGTTTTTTGTGGAACTTCTTTTCTCTTAGAAGTTCGGAGACAGCAGGTATTTGCTGTAGAACTCGTCGATTACTTTTACCGCCTCAGTCGCATCGTCAACGATGTGGATCAGGTCCATGTCTTCCCGGCTGATGTTGCTTTCTGTGTTCAGCATCACGTCCTCAACCCATTTAAACAGACCTCCCCAGAATTCGCGCCCTACCAGCACAATCGGGAATGCGCCGATCTTCTTAGTTTGGATCAGCGTGATCGCCTCAAACAGCTCGTCGAGCGTACCAAAACCACCCGGCATGACGATAAAGCCCTGTGCATACTTCACGAACATCACTTTGCGCACAAAGAAATAGTCGAAGTTGATGAGCTTGTCAGAGTCGATGTAAATGTTGTTGAACTGCTCGAATGGCAAGTGGATGTTCAAACCTACCGATTTGCCGCCCTCTGAGTGTGCGCCTTTGTTCCCGGCTTCCATAATGCCTGGTCCGCCGCCCGTGATAACGCCATACCCGTGGCGCACCAGCTTAGCGGCAATTTCCTCGGCCATAACGTAGTACTTGTGCGTGTTCTTGGTACGGGCCGAACCAAAAATAGAAACGCAGGGACCGATCTTGGCCAGTTTCTCGAAGCCTTCCACAAACTCCGACATCACCTTAAAGATCTGCCAGGAGTCGGCAATTTTGATCTCGTTCCAGTCTTTGTCTACAAAGGCTTTTCTGATTTTGATGTCCTCTTCTGAAGCAGGAGGGGCCTGCACGTGTCCGGACTCGCGCAGATCAGTAATGGTTTTTGCTTTATTCTCGTTAACATCCGGGTTTAGGATCGTTTGTCCGCTACCGGTGTTGTGTGACTCATCATTGAGTTTCGTTTTGCTTGTTTTTCTAAGCTTTGTCATAAATCTTTCTTCGTCTTCTTCAGGAGGCAGGCCTCCTGCGGCGCACTCAAACAGAGGCGCCTTCTTCATTTAATAAATAATTTTAAGGGCTTGTGCCTGCAGCGTGGAGGTTAAACTTTGCAGCCACGGTTGTGTCTTTTCCTACTTGGAGCGTATCGCAATTACCGGGTCCAGGTTTGAAGCGAGCACCGCCGGTATTATACCTGACAGCATACCTATGACCGCCGATACGCCCAGGCCCAGTATAATGTTGCTTGCCGAGAGCGATATTTTCATCATGTCCTGCGGTATAAGCGTGAGCAGGAATACCAGCAAGATACCAATGCCACCGCCAATAATGCTCAAAAATACAGACTCGAACAAGAACTGGAAAAGGATGAAATAGTTTTTGGCACCCAGTGATTTTTGAATACCGATGATATTAGTTCTTTCTTTAACAGACACAAACATAATGTTGGCAATGCCGAAACCGCCTACCAGTATAGCAAAGCCACCGATCATCCAGCCAGCCATACCAATTACCTCAAATAAGCCTGTTATGGCTTGTGTAGCCATTTCGGGCCGGTTAATGGCGAAGCTGTCCTCGTCGCGTGGTTTCAGGCCCCGGATGTTGCGCATCATGCCGCGCACCTCGTATTCCAGTTCCTGTAGCCCCACGTCATCGTCACGCCCCTTTACAGCAATGGTCGAGCCGATGCCGTTGGGGCCGGTCGCATACATCTTGCTGAACGTGCCGTAAGGTATAATCCCCATCTGGTCGAAGTTAGGCATGCCAAACATGCTTTCGCCCTGCTTCTCCATTACGCCGATGACCGTAAACTTATGTCCGCTCACCCTGAGTTCCTGCCCTATAGCTGACTGGCCCGGGTATAGCGTACTGGCCACTTCATCGCCTATGATCATTACATTCCGGGCTGCGTCCACCTCCATCGGCACAAAGTAGCGTCCTTCCGCCACCGGAATCTCTGTTACTTTGTTGTAGTCGTAGGTTACGCCCATCAGGCCGGCGTCTCTGTAATTGTTGTTGCGGTGCTTGAACAGGCTGCGCCCTCTGTTGGCAAAAATAGCCACGCCGGCATCGTTGGTCAGGTTGCGGTCCAGTAGCCGGTATTCGTGGGTGTTAGGCTGCGGACGTTTAAAATACTTCCACCAAGGGTATTCACCTCCAAAACTCCAGGGCCACTTCTCCACATACAGCACCTTGTCACCAATGAAACTCATGCTGTCGCGTACGTTACGCTCAAGCGAATCGACCAGCGTGAATACCGATATGATGGCGAAAATGCCTATCGTGACGCCCAGCAGGGAGAGGATCGTTCGGAGCAGGTTGGCGCGTAAAGCCTGCCATGCAAAGCGGAAACTTTCAGCTATTAGGCGGAGGTAGATCATAGTTTGGCGTATAGCAAAGTAATTTTCTTAAAAGTAAGAATATTTCGGGCAAACTAAGTAAATTTGCGGTTTGATTTTTTAATTGTATCATGGGTAAGCTATCCTGAAATTTCAGGAAACCGGCATATTGCCAGATACACGCCGTTCTAAATCAGCACGATTTATACCGTAATATAAAAAGTATGAAGTTATCAGAATTTAAGTTTGAGCTACCTGAAAGCCTGCTAGCAACGCATCCATCCTCAAACCGCGACGAATCGCGTATGATGGTCGTGCACCGCGACTCGGGCAAAATCGAGCATCGCATTTTCAAAGACATCCTGGAGTACTTTGACGAAGGCGATGTGATGGTAGTAAATGATACCAAAGTTTTTCCGGCCCGCCTCTATGGCAACAAAGAAAAAACCGGTGCCAAAATCGAAGTGTTCCTGCTGCGTGAACTTAACAAGGATATCCACTTGTGGGATGTGCTGGTAGACCCGGCCCGTAAGATCCGCGTTGGCAACAAACTCTACTTCGGCGACAGCGACCTGGTAGCAGAAGTAATTGACAACACGACTTCCCGTGGCCGCACGATCAAATTTTTGTTTGATGGTCCGGATGAAGAGTTTTATAAGACCATCAACGAGCTGGGCGAAACGCCGCTTCCAAAGTACATCAAGCGCGAAGCTGAGCCGGAAGACAAAGAGCGCTACCAGACGGTATACGCCAAAAACGTAGGTGCCGTAGCCGCTCCAACCGCCGGCCTGCACTTTACGAAAGAAGTTCTCAAACGCCTTGAAATCAAAGGGGTAGATGTAACGCCGCTTACCCTGCACGTTGGCCTAGGCACTTTCCGTCCAGTGGATGTAGAAGACCTCACCAAGCACAAGATGGACTCTGAGAACTTCATGGTGCCAAACGAAACAGCTGAGATGGTAAACAAAGCGCTGGACAATAAGAAGCGTGTATGTGCCATCGGTACAACTACCATGCGTGCGCTCGAGTCTTCTGTATCGGCAAGCAATCGCCTGAAGCCAAACGAGGGCTGGACGGACCGTTTCATCTTCCCTCCGTATGACTTCAAGATCGCAAACGCACTGGTTACAAACTTCCACATGCCGGAGAGCACCCTACTGATGATGACAGCTGCTTTTGGTGGTTACGAATTGGTAATGAAAGCCTATGAAGAGGCCGTAAAAGAGAAATACCGTTTCTTCAGCTACGGCGACGTAATGCTGATCCTGTAAAAGCAGGTATAAGATTTAGAAAAGCCCTGACCCTGCAAAGTCGGGGCTTTTTGTTTTATTTGCAGCTTCATGTACTGCTAGCCAGCCTGAATGTATGACCGGTCCAGATCCAAATAATACGTTTCCACTTCCGCATCACCACCACCTGGTCTTTCTGAAGAACATCATCCGGAGCCCTAACATCGAGGTAGGCGACTATACCTATTATCATGATATGGATGATCCGCACAACTTCGAAAAGAATGTGCTTTACCATTTCGACTTCATAGGTGACAAACTTCGCATCGGGAAGTTCTGTGCCATTGCCTCTGGTGTGAAATTCATCATGAATGGGGGCAATCATGAAACCAGGTCCGCCTCTACATACCCTTTTGAGATTTTTGCAAACGGGTGGGAGCAGATGGATGATGGAGCAGACAAGTATCCCTATAAAGGAGACACCGTGGTGGGGAACGATGTCTGGATCGGTTATGAAGCGGTGATCATGCCTGGCGTAAAGATCGGAAACGGTGCCATCGTGGCGACCAAGGCTGTGGTAACCAAAGATGTGCCTGATTACGCGATTGTGGCAGGAAACCCGGCGCAGGTGGTGAAGATGCGTTTCTCAGAAAGTGAAATAGCACAGCTACTTCAAATCGCTTGGTGGGACTGGAGTAAAGAAAAAATCACCCGCAACTTATCGTTCATCAATTCAGCAGATGTGTACCGGCTGGCTGATTGCCAGTAGCACAGACTGTCTTAACATAACACTTCTCACATGGACAAGACCTTGCAACAATACGCCATTATTGTGGCCGGTGGCACGGGTAGCCGCATGCAACACACTATGCCCAAGCAATTCATTGAACTTGCTGGCAAGCCTATCCTGATGCACACCATTGAGCGGTTCTATAACTACAACCCCGGTATACGGATTGTAGTCGTGCTGCCGGAGGACCAGTTGCAGGTATGGCGAAACCTGTGTAAGCAACATAAGTTTCCTGTGTTTCATATGGCGGTGCCGGGAGGAAAGACCCGCTTCGGATCTGTAAAGAATGGCCTGGCAACCATACATGGCGAAGCGCTGGTAGCTGTGCACGATGGCGTGCGGCCGTTTGTAAATACAGGTATAATCAAAGCAGCCTTTGAGCAGGCTGCTGAATCGGGTGCTGCGGTTGTGGCTGTGTCGCCCAAAGACTCTATCCGGGAGCTCACCGAAGGTGGAAGTCAGGCGGTGCCGCGCAACAGGTATAAACTTGTGCAAACTCCCCAGTGCTTCAGGGCCGGTTTACTGCAAACCGCTTACGAACAGCCCGAGCAGGAGCATTTCACCGACGATGCTTCGGTGGTAGAGCAGCTGGGCGCAGGTATAGCGTTGGTGGAAGGCAGTTACAGTAACATCAAGATCACTACACCGGAAGACTTATTATTAGCCGAAGTGCTAGTGAGGCAGTTTGAGTCGGTATCTTAACGAACAATGCGCTGTGCCTCCAGATAGTTCTGGTTCTGCTGCACAGTTTCAGGGGAAAGCCGCTCAAGTATAGGGTCGGGCTTCGAAAGGTTGAGGAGATAGCCTTGCATAGGTTGCAGGTTGTATAGGTCATGTGTTATGCAGAACACCGTTTTGCCTTTTTGCTGTACCCACTGCTGCAAAAGTTGAAAAACCTGCTTCTTATAGTAAACGTCCAACTGCTGGGTAGGCTCGTCCAGCAACACCACATCGGCATCCTGTAGCATCAGTTGTGCCAGCCATACCATTTGCTGCTCACCGCCTGAAAGTGTTGTGAAATCCTGCTCCTGCAGGTGCGTCAGTTCTAATTGCGCTAAGGTGGCGCGAGCCTGGGTATAATCCTGGGCTGTATAATTCTCAAAAAAACCTTTCTTCCGGAAAAGCCCCATCACCACGAGGTCAAGCACGCTGATCGAGAAAGAGACGATGTTTTTTTGGGGGAGGTAGGAGAGGAGGCCGGATGCTGCGGCATCTTTGGCGTTGCCCAAGTCTTGTCCACGTAGCAGGAGCTGACCCTGGTAAGGGATTTTTTGCTGAAAAGCCCGGAAGAGGGTTGTTTTACCCGCCCCATTATGGCCCACAATAGCCACAAATGCCTGCGCAGGCACAGAAAAAGAAAGGTTGCGGATCAGAGTTCGATGCTCATAACCCGCAACCAGATTTTTTACTTCAACGATCAAAGCTTCGCTCAATTAGAAATTCAAAATTAGAAATGATGTTAGCTGTACTCTAGTCAGTTTCTAATTTCTAATTCATAATTGTTAATTAGCCTTAGTACTCGTCTTCGTTGAACATGAAGTCTTCCTTGGTAGGGTAGTCAGGCCAGATTTCCTCGATGTTCTCGTAAGGCTGTCCGTCGTCTTCAAGTGCTTGCAGGTTTTCTACCACTTCCATAGGGGCGCCCGAGCGGATAGAATAATCGATCAGCTCGTCCTTTGTGGCTGGCCAGGGTGCGTCCTCCAGGTATGATGCTAATTCCAGTGTCCAATACATAGTATGTGTCTCCTTAACTTAATGGCTTTTAAAAAATAGTTCGCAAAAGTATGAATTAATTCACAAACTAAAATTTTTTTAAAATATTTATTGCTTTTTGTGATTGTTTTTACCAAAACAACGCAAATACACAGTAAATGTTCATTTTGAGTCAAGTTTTTTCGGACTCCAATCTTTTACTGCAATCTACCTTGATTGGGTTGTAGGTAAATATAAAAAGCGCCTGCCGCATTAGCAACAGGCGCTCCACTAAAAGATATAGTTAAATCTTAATTTTTCTATTTATTGATCGTGCTCAGCTGCTCCTGGAACATTTCGATCAGGGCTTGCTTGGTTGTGATCTTGCGATTGAAATTACGGATCTTGCCCAAAAGCATGTTGCGGAATGAATCGTTGCTTGGTGCTTCGCTCAATTTCCCCAGGTTCGTCTCCAGCACTTCCAGCTCCTGACGATCAGACTTGATGAAATCGCGCAGGGCGTTGATGCGGGCATTCAGTCCTTCCTCATGGCCATACGTTTCGTTGGCGTTCTGCTGGCGCTTGCGGATGTAGTGCTCCAGGCTGCTCATTTCGAACACACGGTCACAAGCCTTGATAAAGCGCTCCCAGATCGCATCTGAAACATCAGGTCGTACGGGGCCTACTTTTTTCCACTCTGCCTGTAGTTCTTTCGCGCGCTTCACGGCGTCGTTCAGACTGTTTTGCTGAAGCAGCTGCTCGGCCTGGCTTACCAGTTCCTGCTTACGCTCCAGGTTGGTTTCGTAGTATTTCTCTTTTGAGTCGGTCTTCTCGTTGGTGATCTTCACTTTGAGACGCTCAAAGAAGTGGTTATGTGCTTTTCTGAACTCAGTCCATAGCTTATTGGTCGTAGCACGTGGCAACGACCCGCCTATCTGCTTCCACTGCGTCTGCAGGTCCTTCAGTTTGGCTGTTGTGGCTTCCCACTCCTCGGAGTTTTGCAACGCTACCGACCTCGCGATCAGGTCTCTATACCTGTCGTATGTGCGGTTCTGCATTTGCTTCTTATCGTTGAAAAAGGATTTTTTGCGTTCAAAGAAAGCTTCCAATGCTGTTTTAAAGCGCTCCTCTATCTCCTCGGTAAGATCTTTCTCCACAGGGCCGGTCTTAATCCAGGTGGCGCGGAGGTCTTTCATCTTATCAGAAGTTTCTTTCCACTCTACGCTATCCTGCAGCGCTTCAGCCTCATTTATAAGCCCGATCTTGATGCTCAGGTTCTTCTCGCGGTTCTGCTTGATGGTCTCGTTGATGTCCTCCTCGGCTTTGCTCAGCATATGGTAAACAGCCTCAAAGTCACCTAAAGCATCGTAGTTACCTACCTGGTCCTTCATGTGCAGCACCTTCATCAGGAAAGAGCCTTTGTTTTCGGAAGTTGCAATGCGCTCAAGCAGGGCGTTTACCTTATCGCTAAACATGAGAAAGCGCCTGGCAAAATAAACCAGCGAGTCTTCTTCTGATTCTTTTACCTCACCCACCTTTCTGTCGGGATAAGTCATAAAAGCTTTCAGCCATACTTGTTGGTCCTGAATAAAGCCGTACTTTTTGGCTTCTTCCAATAGGTCGTTGTTTTCCATTTAAGGATCGGGTTAGATTCGGAACATAAAAGGGCAAAGGGTCCAGAATTTAGACTAACCTTAGCATACGCAAGTCAGGTTGTAGCGTTGACAGCCTGCGGTTTAGTCGCAGAAGTCCTCCAATAAAAACCTGACTTGGTGCTACGATAAGTCTTTGCGGACTGCTCCCATACAGTTTTTCTACAAGTTTAGTGATTTCAAAGCACTTTTGTGAACCATAAACACATGAATTTTTACGATATTTGTATTTGTCGGTACAAAAAATAGCCTGATTGTGCATATTTGTCGGGTCGGGCGCTGTAAACACTGTTCTTATTTAAATTTAATTTGTTGTCTGCGGGCAGCACTAATCTGATATACAGTAAAATGAGCAACGAAACCATTATTTTCTCTATGGCCGGGGTCAGCAAGATCTACCCCCCACAGAAGCAAGTACTTAAAAATATCTATCTCTCATTTTTCTACGGCGCCAAAATAGGCGTGTTGGGCCTTAACGGTTCCGGTAAGTCGAGCCTGCTCAAGATCATTGCCGGTGTGGACAAAGAGATTCGTGGCGAAGTAGTTTGGTCGCCGGGCTACAGTGTAGGCTATCTGGAGCAGGAGCCGCAACTGGACCCGACCAAAACGGTGCGCGAAGTGGTGGAAGAAGGTGTGAGCGAAGTGGTTGGCTTGTTGAAGGAGTTCGACGAGATCAACATGAAGTTCGCCGAGGAGATGACCGATGATGAGATGAACAAACTCATCGAGCGGCAAGGTATCGTGCAGGAAAAACTGGATCACCACAACGCTTGGGAACTGGACAACCGCCTGGAGCGCGCCATGGATGCCCTGCGCACACCGCCGGAAGATGCTCTGATCGGCAACTTGTCGGGTGGTGAGAAGCGCCGCGTGGCCCTGTGCCGCCTGCTGCTGCAGGAACCAGACGTACTGTTGCTGGATGAACCTACCAACCACCTCGACGCTGAGTCTGTGGACTGGTTGGAGCAGCACTTGCAGCACTACAAGGGCACTGTAATCGCTGTAACTCACGACCGTTACTTCCTCGACAATGTGGCTGGCTGGATTCTGGAACTGGATCGTGGCGAAGGTATACCTTGGAAAGGTAACTACAGCAGCTGGCTGGAGCAGAAAGCTGCTCGTTTGGCAAAAGAAGAGAAAACAGAAAGCAAGCGTCAGAAAACCCTGCAGCGTGAGTTGGAGTGGGTGCGTATGGCGCCGAAAGCCCGTCATGCCAAGTCAAAGGCGCGTATCAGTCAGTACGATAAGCTGGCCAGCGAAGAGGCCTCTAAGAAGGAAGAAAAACTGGAGCTCTTTATACCTGATGGGCCACGCCTGGGCGCGCAGGTGATTGAGGCGCATAACATCAGCAAAGCCTATGGCGATAAGTTGTTGTTCGAGAACCTGAACTTTTCCCTGCCACAAGGTGGCATTGTGGGCATCATTGGTCCGAACGGTGCTGGTAAAACTACTTTGTTTAAGCTGATAACCGGTCAGGAAAAGCCCGATGCAGGTGATTTTACGGTTGGTTCAACGGTAGAGATATCTTACGTTGACCAGGAGCATACCAATCTGGACCCAAGCAAATCGGTGTTTGAAGTGATCTCAGGAGGTACGGAGCATATGATGATGGCCGGACGGCAGGTAAACTCCCGTGCTTATGTGAGCAAGTTTAACTTCTCAGGCGGCGATCAGGAAAAGAAAGTAGAGAAGCTGTCGGGTGGTGAGCGCAACCGCGTGCACCTGGCCATGACGCTGAAAGAAGGCGGTAACCTGCTGCTGCTAGACGAACCGACCAACGACCTGGATGTAAACGCCATTCGTGCACTGGAAGACGCGCTGGAGAACTTTGCCGGTTGTGCCGTAATTATCTCGCACGACCGCTGGTTCCTCGACCGTATTTGTACACACATTCTGGCTTTTGAAGGCGACTCGCAGGTATACTGGTTTGAGGGTAACTACACAGATTATGAAGAGAATAAGAAGAAGCGTTTAGGTGATGTAGAGCCGAAACGTATACGCTATAAGAAGCTGGTATAGATTGCACCATTGTGTGCTAAGAACCGAAATTCCTTTTTGCAAAATCCCCTGGCAACTAATTGTTTGTCAGGGGATTTTGCTTTTCCAGTCCTTATACAAAGTGAGATTCTCTCATTTTGTATAGGCTAGCAGCAAAATTTAAAAAAATATACAATTATAATTATTTGAATAATACACTGTGTATTGTATGTTATTGATTATTAGAGAATTGCAATATAACAAGGTGGGTAATGGGTTAATCGCCTGTGTATCGTTATAATAAATATGATTTACATGAAATTATTTGCATATAATAATTATTTTATATTTACTTGCATCGTCTTCTGTAATAAATATGAATATATTTAAATGGAAGTTAATTTTTTTATGCTTGAAATAACAAAGTCTAACCTAAACCTTAAAATGTTCTATTGTCATGAAAAAATTTACTCTAAATGATTCTCTAGCTAATGTAATTGTTGCTGCTTATTTCGTGCTTGGCGGAGCAATAAGTAGTTTGCTAGTAGCAGTAGCATAATTTAGCTTACCAATATAAGTTATGAATAAGGGCGATGCTACCAAGCATCGCCCTTATTGTTTAGGCAGCTATTTATTCTCCAAAAGCATCCTGTAGAAGAATGGTTACGTTAGAACATGAAGAGGGCTAGAGGTTCGGTAATCGCCTGTCATTAAAGTACGTATCAATATCTCTATATTAATATATATAAAATAACATCTTT
This sequence comes from Pontibacter sp. HSC-14F20, assembly GCF_019599265.1. Classification (GTDB taxonomy): domain Bacteria; phylum Bacteroidota; class Bacteroidia; order Cytophagales; family Hymenobacteraceae; genus Pontibacter. Next base: position 40,178 of record NZ_JAHZTC010000010.1, read on the forward strand.
TTTGTAAATAGTACAACATTTGCACACCTACTCCGTAAATAAAAGCAACCGACAGCCAAAGGTATTTTAAATTATTTCTAACGTTTAAAAGGTTGTCACTCATGAAAAAACTCTACTTTGATGAAGATGCGCTGGCATACATTGTAATAGCAGGCTATTTTGCAGTTGCGAGCATAGTTTCTGTAATCGTAGCTTACTAAGAGCTGCATCTTAAAAAAACAGCGGGGCCATACCTGAATCAGGTATGGCCCCGCTGTTTTTAAGTCAAGAGTCCGCTTATTTAACTTTTTTAAATTCCAGCTCACTGAAGTGAAAATCAGGGTTATTGGAATCAAGTCGCATTTCGGCAATTTTTCCATCAGGCCCAACAATGAAGCGCACTTTAGTAGGTGTGAGCAAGGCAAAGTTGTTTTTCCACTCGAGGTCGAAGATGTCGTGCTGCCAGTGCGTGAGCTTGCCACCCAAGGCTGGAGCTGGAGCCAAATCTAATACCAGTTGCTTGTTCTGCACTGTGATGGTGGCGTCGCCATAAAGCGGGCTGTTGTACGTACCGGCATAGGCCTCCAGATCCATAGTTGGCTTGCTTTTGCGCGGTTTCTCTTTGGGGGCTTTGGCAGCCGCTTCTTCCTGCGCTTTGCGTGCTTTGGCTATGTTGTCGAGCGAGAACTGGCTCCAGTCGCGACCGTTTTGTACTCCGAAGAACTGGTCTAAGGTATAGTTGGCCAACGGCGACATGATGCTGCTCATGCTGTTGGTCAGGATCACAATGCCGAGGTTTTCTTCGGGTACCAGTACGGTGCGGCTGTTCATCCCTTCGTGGCCACCGCCGTGCGCCAGTATTTTGCGTCCTTCGTAGTCGTTCATCATCCAACCCAGGCCAGCGGCCGAAAAGTGCGTAGAAGGCACATTAGCCTCGGATTGTTTTGAAACAGGCATGGCATTTTGGGCAGTCCACATCATGCGGCTGGCGTCCTCACTGAAAATATTCTTGCTCTTGTAGGTACCACGGTTGAGTTGCAGTCTCATCCACTGGGCTTGCTGGTTCACGCTGGTGAATATGCCTGCTGCCGGGTTCCAGTTGTCCCATGCTGTGAAAGTAGTCGGGTATGGTTTGTGCTTTTCGTCGGAGCCGTGCGGAGAGGCGATGTTGTCTTTACCAGCCAGTTCGTTCACGGAGGTATAAGAGCGGTTCATGCCCAGCGGGCCGAAAAAGCGCTGTTTGATAAAGTCTTCCCACTTCTGGCCTGACACAGCCTCAATCACTTCGCCGGCGGCGATAAACATCAGGTTGGAGTAACCATACCCGTCGCGGAAGCTGTAGGCGGGCCGCAGGTGACGGGCGCGCTCCAGAATTTCGCGGCGGCTGTAGGTGGTGTTGTACCAGAGCAAATCGCCGCTGAAGGTACGGAAACCGGCCCGGTGACTAAGCAGGTCTTTAATGTTGAGTTCCTGTGTTACGTACGGGTCGTATAGCTGCAGCCAGGGCAGGTGCTTCGTTACCTTGTCATTCCAGTTGAGTTTGCCTTCGTCCACGAGTATGCCGAGGGCTGCAGCGGTATAGGCTTTGGAGTTGGAGGCGATGCCGAACACGGTGTTGGCGTCTACCTGTCCGCCTGCCTTGAGGTCGCGCACGCCGTAGCCTTTGGCGAAAATAACGGAGTCGTTCCGCACGATAGCAATCGCCATGCCGGGCACATCCCAGTCTTTCAGGGCTTTCTGGTAGTAAGCGTCGAGCTTTTGCAGGGTAGCGGCTGTGTTTTGCTGGGCCGAGGCCTGCAGGCTAACGATGGTTGCTAAAGTAAAGAACAGCGCAATGCGCTTGAAGAAGGTATAGGTATAGCTCATGGGTGAGTTAATATTTACAAAGGCAAGTTATGTAATTTCATGTCCTTTGCATAATGCCGCTTGCTCGTTGTTGTATAGACGCCAGTAAAGATTTTTTGCTTTTGCGAGTTACCGTAGGGACTACTCTTTTCGGCCTGAAATCCACGTGTTTCGGTGCAGGTGCGTTTCGCCTTCTTCGCGCGGCAGGTGCGGCCCTTGTTTGTATTCTTTTAGCTCCATGCGCAATCGTTCCTGTTCTTCAACCGAGAGGATAGAAGCCAGTTGGCGCAGGTCAGGCTGACCCAAGAAACCAGTAGCTGGCCACGTTGTGAATAGCAAGGCGCATCTGCCGCTCCACCTGCCCGTTGAGCCTTCGGTGGTAAGCCTTTGAAAATTCCCTGGAGTATACCCGAGTAGTCAGGTTGCCGCGCACTTCATAGCTGTACTTCTTTTCTTCATCAAATTCGAGCGTCAGTTCCCGCTCAAATCCAAGCACCGAGTCGAGGGCCAAATGAGCGCTGGGGATGATGTCCCAGGCCCTGAGCTGCGGCTGCTCTATGTATTGCGCCTGCCCTACAAAGAAGTCTTAATTGTCGGAGAGCATTTCGGGAAGGCGACTTTCCCAGAAAGCGTGGATGCCGCGCTGGTCCGTCAGCTGCCCGTTGTAGTTGCGCGTAGTGTGAAGCGGCACGCTGGCATCGGCAATGTAGTGGCCTATGTCGGCAGAAAGGCGAAGAATCTGGTCGAGGTTGCGGTCTTTGAAGGCTTGCGTGAGCTGGAACTTCATGCGGTTGATGTGCCACGGCATGATACCATGCGCCATCAGCGTGTCTTTGCCGTATCGTTCCATAGCCTGTTGCCAGAAACGGGGCATTTTATAGAGCGCACTGTCGCCGTACACATTCAGGTCGATGTAGTGGCGGGGTGCTTCACCTGCCACGGCATATCGGCAGCGGTCGGGATTCACGGCGTTTTCGGTGATGTAGCGGATATGCTTTTTGTAGAAGCCCACCATCTCGGGAGGCAAGATATAGACGGCCAGCCGGTTGATGCGCTGGTGCGCAAAAAAGCCCCAGCTATACCCGGTGAGCGGCAGCAGGAATGAGAGAAGCAACAGTACAGCGATGTGTCGGAAAGCCATACCTACGGTGTACGGATAATCGGGGAATTTGTATATTAGACGCCACATGGCTAGCCAGATCGCTGTTCGTTCCTGCCAGGCAGCAATCCTATACCTGTGCAGCCTTATTCATCAGTACCTGCATGAAACCGAATTTACCCATCTCTTATGAAGCATTATATTAAGCTTGCCATTCTCTTCTGTTTGCTTACCACGCAGGTATAGGGCCAGGATTGTGAGATCAGGAACCCGGCTTTTGAGGGAGCAGGTATAGGGGCATTGCCTACGCCGGCGTTATCGACGAACTGGAACGGCATGGCAAGCTGCAGGGTATAGGTCGGCGGCACATCGGCAGGGACCATTACGGCCATGATGGTATCATTGGGCTATACCTCCGAAGAAATAGCGGACTCAACAGGGAGAAAGCAACTTATACCCAACAAAGGTACCATAGGTATAAGGGTAGACTCGGATTTACAGATTGAGGAAGATGCCATTACGAGAGAACTGGTGCCCACCGACATCCGGAATCTGAACGATTATATAGCGGCCCTCTAGACCTTGGTTATCGAGAACCTGAATCGGAATGAATTAACCGAAGCGGACTGGGCCAGGACTATTTCTGTTTCATCAGTCGGTATCAGCCCCCGCATCAGGAAGATGTTAAAAGAGGAAAAAACAGCCTAATTCAGCGTGGCAGGGAGTATACCGCAAACTACCTGCTGCGTACATGCAGTATCCACTACTGAAGTAGCCATTACCCCTATACCTTCGATATGAAAAACAACGATAGCCTGACCCGATTTCTGGATGCCCAAACGGATAGCTATGAACAAGCGCTTTCCGAGATAAAAAGTGGCCGCAAGCGCAGTCACTGGATGTGGTTTATCTTCCCGCAGGTGCAAGGCCTGGGGTATAGCGAAACCGCCCAATTCTACGCTATCAAAGATCTGGAAGAGGCCCGGCTATACCTGCAGCACCCCGTGCTGGGGCCTCGCCTGGTTGAGATTTCTAAAGCTATGCTGGCGCTGGAGGGTAAAACTGCCAATCAGATTTTAGGAAACCCCGACGACCTGAAGCTGCGCTCCAGCATGACCTTGTTTGCGGCTGTGCCCAATGCTGACCCAGTATTTAAAAATGTGCTGGATAAATATTATAAGGGCGAAGCGGATGAGAAGACCCGGCAACTACTGCGATAAAACCAGTTTCTGTCTCAGTCAACTTATGTAATTCCAAAGTGGGTTTCATCACGACAACTATCGCTATACCTTCTCTGTTCTATTTTTATAAGGTATAGTTTGATAATTTTCTTGGCTACAGGTATAATTTGCTGACCAGTAATACAGTTAAAGTATAGTAAACTCACTATGCTTTAAAAATGCAGCTAAGATTCTGGAAGAAAAAAACTACCGAAAAGCCAGTCAGGAAGAGTGCCCTGCGCGAATGGGGCAACGCATTGATGTTTGACCGTCGTCGTATCCACTTTTTTTCGGTGGGCAACGTTTGAGGCCTATGCCATACCTACGTCTTCTATGGAGAAGTCGATGCTGGTGGGCGACCGCTTGTTTGTGAGCAAGCTGCATTATGGCCCGCGTACGCCTATTACGCCGCTGCAAGTGCCGCTCACGCACCAGACCATTTGGGGCACCGACATACCTGCCTATTCTGATGCGTTGCAGCTGGAATCGCTTCGCTTGCCTGGCTTTTCCGAAATCAAACGCAACGACCCGGTGGTGTTTAACCTTCCGGTGGAGGAGGAGCACCCCGTGGACCAGCGCACGCATTACGTGAAGCGCTGCGTAGGGATAGCCGGCGACACGCTCGAGATTCGTGACAGACAACTATACCTAAACGGTCAGCCACTCGATAATCCGGAGAAGATGCAGTATGCTTACTTTGTGGCCACCGAAAAAGTGCTGCAACCTAAGTTCTTGCGGGACCGCGATATCACCGACTTATACCCTGTGCCGGGCGGTTACATTCTGCACACGATTCCCATCAAGGCTAAGGCGCTGGCTTCGCTCGATTTTATCAGGCAGGTGGAGTTGCAGCAAATGCAAACCGGTGAGGCAGAACCGGGTATCTTTGGCAACCACGGCTGGAATCGTGATAACTACGGCCCGCTCTACATCCCGAAACAAGGCGCTACGGTAGCAATTAACTCACAGACACTGCCGCTTTACGAGAAGATCATCTTAGGCTACGAGCAAAACGAGAATACCGAAGTGCGCGACGGCAAACTATACCTGAACGGGCAGGAAGCGAAGAGCTATACTTTCCGGCAGAACTACTACTTCATGATGGGCGACAACCGCCACAACTCCCTCGACTCCCGCTACTGGGGTTTTGTGCCGGAAGACCACATCGTAGGCAAACCCATTTTCACCTGGTTCTCGGTGGACGAGGAGGCTGAAATATTCGAAAAAGTGCGTTGGGGCAGGTTGTTCAGCTGGATAGAGTAAATGGTGCAAACAAAAACATAGGATATAGTAAATATGGTATGGATGTTGCTTGTTAGAATATTGTCTTTCAGGAGTATATCTTTAACCAATGTCTACTAACCGTCTTACTTAAACGCCTATGAAATCTAAAGTACTACTCGGTCTGGGCTTATGCCTGAGCATTTTTTTAACTGGTTGCAAGGATGATGACGTGGGTCCCGCCAATTTGCAGGTAAAAATATCAAGCAACAGCCAGACTCTGGTGGAAGGGGGAGATGTTGTTGAAGTAACTGTGGAGATGGATAGAACTTACAAAGAACTTAAATATCTATACCTGGATGGGGCTGCAATGTTTATGAACAGGGAGATCCGTCATGATGACGGGTGGATTACTGCAGAAGTGGATGGCAAGCAACGAAATTTGACGCGCATACCCATACCTGCTGGGGAAAGAACAAGAACTATACAACTGCGGGTGGATAAAGATGAGGTATACCAAGGTAATAGCGCGTTCGAAATAAAAGTCTACAGCTATGAAAACGGGGTAGTGATGCCCAAAGCCGGCCTGTCCATTGATTACCAGGATATAACGCCGAAGCCAGTTTTCGGTTTGTTCAAAAAAAATGAAAGAGATGTAACACAAACAGTCAATATAGCGCATCTTGACAATCAGGGTCGTTTCTATCTCACTGTAATGGCAGACAGAGCTTTTACACATCCTCAGAAAGTCACGCTTGCCTTTTCGGGAACTGCAGCAGAGGGTGTGCATTATGATAAAGAAGAGCAACTGGTTGTTAATTCAAGAGGCTCGTTTCAAGGTAATAGCTACGAGGTGCTGCGCATTAATAAAACAAGTAGTTTCGACCCTGAGAAAATAATACACATCAAACTTACTGCAGCTGAAGACGGGACAATTGCAGACGGAGAGGAGTACATATGGCCAAATCCATACGGAGGAGAACCTTTCAACATGGTAAACACCTATACATTAACCATAACGGAATAGCTTGAAGTATAGCATTACACAAAAGAAAAGCGCCTGCCTCGTTTCTGGGGCAGGCGCTTTCTTATGCTAAGGTATAGCCTAACGCTTCACTGGGAACTTCATGCGGTAGTCGGCGTCCACTTCACCTTTTGATATTTTGGTGAGTTTGTTCTTGATCAGGCGTTTCTTTAGGCCCGAGATATGGTCAGTGAACAGGATGCCCTCGATGTGGTCGTATTCATGCTGAATCACGCGGGCTGTCATGCCGTCGTAGGTGTCGGTGTGCTCGTTCCAATCCTGGTCGAAGTAGCGGATAACGATGCGCTCCGGGCGGTATACCACTTCGCGCACACCCGGTATGCTCAGGCAGCCTTCTTCAAAGCCCCACTCTTCGCCATCCTCTTCAATTATTTCCGCGTTGATGAACGCCTTCTTCACGCCTTTACCTTCGTCGCCTTCGTCCATCATCGGCTCCGAGTCGATCACAAACAAACGGATGCTTTTGCTGATCTGAGGAGCAGCCAGACCCACGCCATGTGCATGGTACATGGTGGTATACATGTCTTCGATAAGCTCGTTCAGACCTTCGTAGTTTTTGGGGATATCCTGCGCCGGCTCCTTCAGCACCGGGTCGCCATAGGCGGTAATTGGGTAAATCATATTGCTCTGCTTTCTAAATACGACTGTAAAATAATGGCGGCACTCACGCGGTCTACCGTACCTTTGTCCTGACGGTCCTTCTTCTTGAGCCCGCCGGCCAGCATTGCTTTCTGGGCCATGCTGGAGGTAAAGCGCTCGTCTACGGTATGCACCGGTATACCCGGAAACTCCTTTTGGAGCTTACGCACAAAACCGATAACATGTGGCGTTGCATCGGTTGCCTCACCGGTCAGGCGGCGGGGCATACCTACTACAATAGCCTCCACGGGCTCGCGTTGGGTATAGGCTTTCAGGTATGCGAGTACGTCTTTGGCGTGTATGGTTTCGAGTGGCGAAGCGATGATCTGGAGCGCGTCTGTCGCAGCCAGTCCCACCCGCTTATTGCCATAATCTATACCTAAAATTCTCGCCATTATACCTGATTTTTGCCTTTGCTGCCTGTTACTTGGTGGCTCGCGCTTAAAAATACAAAGTTAAGGGATTTAATCGGGAATTGTAGTTGTCAGGCCTTTCCTTCTCTGAATCAGGATTTAAAAAATAATAGAATTCTCGTGCACGATTAACATCCCCCTTCAAAGAGGAACTTCTGCTACTACCAATTCTCCAGGTATAGCATCGTAGCAAATACCACTGGCAGGTATAGCAAGATTAACTTGCACGCTGACAATGAAACAGATCACTTTGTCAGGTGCGCCTTTACGACACTCCACTGTTGGGAGTGAAGGGGTCCCCCTGTCAAGAGCGTTCAGCGAGTGGGGGTAGGGGCCCTCGATTTTTTTGTCAAGACAAAAAGTAGGGCCCGCCCGGCCAGGGCGAGCTACAAAGCAATACAGGTTGCTATACCTGCAATAGCAGGGCCCGCTATACCTCCAACAGCCGCCACTACGCAGCTATATTAAAACCCTACTACAGCATTTTTTTATACTAAAATGGAATAAAACCCGACCAAAGCTTTGTTCAAAGAATAACAAGCTATACAGCATGAAGGTATACCTATAAAGAAGCCTTGCATAGAGAAGCGTGAATATTTATCTCCATAAAGCTGCACAAAAGCGCCCGCTTAGCTTTATATTTAACCGTTTTTAGAGATCGAGATGAGCGAAGAAACCAAATACAACCCGCAGGAGGAGCCGGAAGCGACAGAGCAGAGCAAACCCCGCAACACGCCTTTTCAGGTACGACTGCCCCTGTACATCGCCGCGGCCCTGATCGTGGGGGTGCTGATCGGTGCCAATACATTTTCCCCTTCTGATAACAACCCGCAAAGCACGGCCAAGGCTTATCTGAAGTTCCGTGATGTGCTCAGCTACATCGATCGCGACTACGTGGACACCGTGGACACTGAGAAACTTGCCGACCACGCCATCACTAAAATGCTCGAGAAGCTCGATCCGCATACTTCCTACATTCCGGCCGCCGACCTGGCTATGGCCCGCTCATATCTGGAAGGCGATTTTGAAGGCATTGGTGTAGAGTTCAATATTTTCAAGGATACGATTTATGTGATCACGCCTCTGAGTGGCGGTCCGTCAGAGGCGGCAGGTATACAGGCTGGCGATAAGATTGTCTCGGTGGATGGCGAAAATGTGGCCGGCACCGGTATTACCAACGAGGGAGTGTTTAAACGCCTACGCGGACCAAAAGGCACTGACGTAAAAATACAGGTACTCCGCAAAGCCAGCAAAAAACCATTCGACTTTACCATCACCCGCAACAAAATCCCGACCGTGTCGGTGGATGTGAGCTACATGGTGAACAACAACACCGGTTATATCAAAGTGAGCCGCTTCGCTTCCAATACCTTCGACGAGTTTAAAGTGGCACTTTCTGGTCTGAAGAAGAAAGGTATGCAACAGCTGATCCTGGATCTGCGCGGCAACCCCGGCGGTTACATGGATCACGCTACCCGCATGGCTGATGAGTTCATTGCCGGAGATAAGCTGATCGTGTATACCGACGGCAAAGGCTCCCGCTACGACTCCAAATCTTTTGCCCGCACCAAAGGTGATTTCGAAAATAACCCGGTCATCGTGCTGCTGGATGAGGGTAGTGCCTCCGCTTCTGAGATTGTGGCCGGCGCCCTGCAGGACAACGACCGCGCTCTGATCGTGGGCCGTCGCTCGTTCGGCAAAGGACTGGTGCAAATGCCGATTCCGCTCAACGATGGCTCAGAGCTGCGTCTCACCATCTCGCGTTACTATACCCCAAGCGGGCGCTCTATCCAGAAACCTTATGTGGCAGGCACCGAGGATTACCAGAAAGACATGCTGAACCGTTTCGAGAACGGCGAGTACTTCCATCCGGACAGTAGCTTGTTTGTGGATTCGCTTAAGTATAAGACAAGTAAAGGCCGTGTGGTGTACGGCGGCGGCGGTATTATGCCGGATGTGTTTGTGGCGCGCGATACCACCGAGATCTCAGACTTTCTGGGGCAGCTGTATAGCAAGAACGTGATACGCGAGTACGCCCTGGCCTACTACAACGATAACCGCAGAGACCTGGAGAAGATGCAAATGGACAAGTATATCAAGTCTTTCAACGTATCAGACAAGATGATGAAAGACCTGCTCAGGTTAGCGTCACAATCGGAAGTAACCTATGATGATTTGCAATTTAAGCGGTCGGAATCCTTATTGCGCAACAATGTAAAAGCTTTTATTGGTCGCAGCGTATACGGCAATCCGGGCTTCTTCCCGATTCTGCACGAAAAAGACGAGGAGTTTCAGGAAGCTTTGCGTCAGTTTGGTAAGGCGCAGCGTCTGGCCAAAGGTGGCGTATAACAAACCAAAATTTATATTTGTATAAGGAAGAGCGCCTGGTAGGGTAGCTTTTGAAAACCATAACCAAAGAAAAGGAATGGCTTACTATCACAAATTGGGCACTTTCCCGCAGAAGCGCCACACGCAGTTCCGGCAGGAAGACGGTAGTCTGTACGCCGAGCAGCTCGTAGGTACGCTGGGCTTTAGCGGTCTGTCGTCGTTGCTATACCACAAGAATCCGCCGACGCGCATCACCCGCATCGGGGAGCCTATACCTTACGCACCCAAAATTGCCGAAGGTATAAAACTGGCGCCGCATCACCTCAAAACACTCGACCAGACCATTACCGGCACCGACTACCTGAATGCCCGCAAGACCATGATGCTCAACAGCGATGTGGCCCTCAGCATTTGCAATCCGTCGGAGCTGAAAATGGATTACTACTACAAAAATGGGCAGGCTGACGAGGTGGTGTTTGTACACGAAGGCAGCGGGGTGTTGCTGTCGCAGATGGGCAAGCTGGAGTTCCGGGAAGGCGATTACATCGTGATTCCGCGTACGATCATCCACCAGTTTCACTTCAACGACGGTCCGGTACGTTTGCTGATTACCGAGTCATTCAGCCCGATTGAAACCCCACGCCGTTACCGCAACCATTTCGGGCAACTGTTGGAGCACTCGCCGTTTTGTGAGCGAGACATTCGGGCTCCCCATGAGTTGGTTGAGTATACAGAGGGTGGCGAGCATTTGGTGCAGATCAAGAAAGACGGCATGCTGCACCAGTACTATTACGACTTCAGTCCGTTTGACGTGGTCGGTTGGGATGGCTATTTCTATCCGTACGCGCTTTCTATCTATGATTTTGAGCCCATAACCGGCCGCATCCACCAACCACCTCCCGTGCACCAGACCTTTGAGGCGCACAACTTTGTGATCTGCTCTTTTGTGCCGCGTCTGTTCGACTATCACCCACAGGCTATACCTGCACCCTACAATCACTCCAATGTAGACTCCGACGAGGTGCTCTACTACGTGGCCGGCGATTTTATGTCGCGCAAAGGTGTGGACAGGGCTTCGTTTACGGTGCACCCGGGCGGTATACCGCATGGTCCGCACCCGGGCACGGTAGAGGCGAGCATCGGCAAGAAAGAAACGCACGAGTACGCCGTGATGATCGACACCTTCAAGCCGCTATACCTGACTGAGGAGGCAGTGGGCCTGATGGACAAGAATTACCCGATGAGCTGGCTAGAGTATGGTTCGGATACCGCCCGCGCCGCCGACATGTTCGACTAAGCACGTTACTCTCAATCATTTTACTTAATTTTGCACGCTGTGCAGGCATTTAGGAAGGGCAGCCCGCAAGGCTGCTCTCCTTTTTTGTTCTAGATTAGCACAGCCAGACATTTTTTAAAAGTGAGGGTAAACTCCAATCAAACATGCAGACTTTATCCATGAGAATTTCAGAAAGCAATAAACTCGAGAAAATCATCATCGTTGGCGACCGTGTACTGATCAAGCCGAAAAGCTCGCGGGAGCAGACCAAGAGCGGGCTATACCTGCCGCCCGGCGTGCAGGAAAAAGAAAAAGTACAGGAAGGCTACGTGATGAGGGTTGGCCCCGGTTATCCGATGCCTGCCGACTATGGCTTTGACGAAGAGATGCTCCCCGACGAGGAACAGGAGCAGGTGCGCTACCTGCCGCTACAGATAAAAGAGGGCGATCTGGCTATCTATCTGCAGCGCGACGCCATCGAAATCAACTACCTCAGTGAAAAATACTTTATTGTGCCGCAGTCGGCTGTGCTGATGCTGGTGCGCGAAGAAGACCTGTAAGCAATAGGTTTTGAGGAGGTTTCAAGGCGCCATACCTGACAGACAGGTATGGCGCCTTGCTTTTTGGTAGATAAAACCAGCCAGTTCACCTGCTCATTACTGCCGTTAGCCCAAATGCAATCGGGCAGAAGCAACTATGGCAATCAATCTTCCATCTATTCAATATATTTGTCAATTCGTACATTTTTGCTGCCATCTTTTATGAATCAATTTTTACCTAAACCTGCCTGGGGACTGGGTGTTATTTTTGTCTGGATTTTGACGCTGCAGCAGGTATGGGCGCAGGAAAAGAAGGCAGCGCCAGCTATTGCGCCGCCCAAGCAATTGCAGGCCATGCGCATCAACGAGCCCATTAAGGTGGACGGTGTGTTGGAGGAGGCCATCTGGCAGCAAGCAGAAATAGCCACCGACTTTATACAGAACCGGCCAAACCCCGGTCCGAAAGAGGTGCATCCTACGCAGGTGCGCATCCTCTACGACGATGACTTCTTATATGTGGGCGCTATTATGCACGATGTGTCGCAGGACAGCATTTTCAGGCAGCTGGGCAAGCGCGATGACCTCGGTAACACCGACTTCTTTGGGGTGTTCTTCGATACCTATAACGACCAGATCAACGGTTTCGGCTTTTTTGTGACACCCGCCGGTGTGCAGCTTGATGCCCGCTATTCCTCTAATGGCGAGGACTTTACCTGGAACGCTGTGTGGGAGAGCAGCACGCGCCTTCAGGGAAATGCCTGGGTGGCAGAAATGCGCATACCTTACTCGGCTATCCGATTCAGCAACAAGCCGGAGCAACTTTGGGGGCTCAACTTTATGCGCAACCGGCAGTCCACGCGCAAGGGTTACTTCTGGAACCACGTGGATCCGGCTAACAGCGGCTTTGCGAACCAGTGGGGCAAGCTCACCGGCATCAAAAACGTGGAGGCACCGCTACGCCTTTCGCTCACGCCCTATGTGTCGGGGTATGTGGAGAAGTACCCGGTGCGCAACGGCGACGGCACCACCAGGTATGAGAACAACTTCAACTTCAGCGGCGGCATGGACGTGAAATACGGCATCAGCGACGCTTTCACGCTCGACATGACGCTTATACCTGACTTCAGCCAGGTGCAGTCCGACAATCAGGTGCTCAACCTCTCGCCTTTTGAGGTGCAGTTCAACGAGAACCGGCCTTTTTTTATGGAGGGGACCGAGCTTTTTAACAAGGGTGATTTTCTGTACTCACGCCGGATCGGCGGCAGGCCCATCAACTCGCTGGACGCGGATGAGGAGCAGGAGTTGGGCAACACCATCATTGAGAACCCGCGCGAGACCAAGATGCTGAACGGCACCAAGATTTCGGGTCGCACGCAGTCGGGCCTGGGCATTGGCCTATTCAACGCCGTGGTGGGGCAGCAGTTTGCCACGCTGGAGGACAGCGAGGGCAACCGTTTCAGGAAAGAGACACAGCCGCTCACTAACTACAACATACTGGTGCTGGATCAATCGCTCAAAAACAACTCTTACGTAACGCTGGTAAACACCAACGTAATGCGCGCAGGCAGCACCTACGACGCCAACCTGACAGGCGCTTTGTTCCAGATCTCCAGCAAAGGAAACAAATATGCTGTGAGTGGCAAGGCTGCCCTGAGCCAGAAATACTACACCGGCGATACGCAACTGGGCCACATGTACAGTATTGGGGCGGGCAAGGTGAGCGGGAATTTTCAGTACAGCTATACCCATTCCATGAAGTCCGATACCTACGACCCCAACGATATGGGCATCAATTTCATCCGGAACACTATCGACGAAGACCTGAACCTGCGGTATAACTTTTACCAGCCGTTCTGGAAGCTGCTCAACATGAACACCCAGCTGGGGGCTCAGTACAGCCGCCGCTACAAGCCCGGCGACTTCCAAAACCTGGTGATCTACGGGCGGGTGAGCGGCACGTTCCGCAACTTCATGAGCATGGGCATCTACTCGAACCTGGAGCCGGTGAAGACCTACGACTTCTTTGAGCCGCGGGTGGAGGGGCGCTACTATACCTACCCAACTAACTACAGCATTGGCACCTGGGTCTCGTCGGACTACCGCAAGCGCCTGGCCCTGGATGTGGAGCTCGACTATCGTACCTTCGACGAGCACAAGCGCCAGCGGCTCACTTACGTAGTTGCCCCACGTTTCCGGGTGAACGACAAGCTGATGTTCATTTACAGGTATAGCCGCAACAACAGCCGCGATGACATGGGCTACGCCAAGCATTTTTCACGCGACACCGAGCGCGGACAGGAGCACGACATCATCTTTGGCCTGCGCGACGTGCATACGGTTGACAATACACTTACAAGTTCATACATCTTCAACAACCGGATGTCGCTGTCGTTGCGGGCGCGGCACTACTGGTCCAAGGCCGAGTATAACCGCTTTTTCACGCTCGACGACAAAGGCGAGTTGCTGGCCAATAATTACCCGCACGGTGGCTACTTTCCGGATGGCGAGCTGCCGAATCACAACATCAACTACAACGCCTTCAACATCGACATGATGTACTCGTGGTGGTTTGCGCCGGGCAGCGAGATCAGTATTATGTGGAAGAACGCCATCCTGGAGAGCCAGGAAGACATCATCCCGCATTACCACGAAAACTTCACCCGCACTATTACCGGTCCGCAGACCAACAGTCTATCGATACGCGTGCTTTACTTCATCGATTACCAGGTATTGAAAAAGCAGTTCTCAAAATCTTAAGTTTGTAATACCCCAAAGAGAAGGCCCGGAGCTGCAGCAGCTTCGGGCCTTCTCTTTGGGGTATAGCCAGTGTAACTTAATTAATCGGCTGGGTCAGATCAAAATCAGCTTGAAAGCGAAGTTGGTTGTCGCGCTTGAGAATGTAGCTGAAGGTTTTACCATCCGGGCTCAGCACAACGTTCCACTCGTTTGTAGAGGCGGCAGGTATAAGCTGGGCGGTAAAGGCATCAGCCGGGAAGCGCATGGTACTCGCATCGTTTGTGTCCATAGCAATGCCGCCGTACATGGTTACTTCGTCAGGGGTGCCGTCTTCGTGGCGGTGGTCATGCTTTAGCTGCAGGCCTTCTTCCATTTGAGTAAACACCCACGTTCTGGATTTGTCCTCGCCGACATAGAAGGGGATACGGATAATCTGGTCAGAGCATTCGCGCACGTGCATGGTCAGTTCTTTCCCTGCAAACGGGTCTTTGCCATCGGCCGGGAACACGGCCACGCCCCTGAAGCTCTTGCCGCACAACTTGCTCAACTCGGTAAAAAACGCCTGCTGGGTAGCTGTTGCTGGCGAGGTTCGCTGCTGCTCTTCGGGCACCTGCTCAAGTTCCTCGGTTTGTGAGGTGGTATTGCTGGCCTGTGGCTGTTGGGCGCAGGAGGCGAACATAAATGCTATACCTGCAGCGAGTAATAGTTTCTTCATAGTCTATGTCTTATTGTTTGTTCCGCTGAAGATAGGCATTACAGGTGGTTCAGCAAAATAAGGGCAGCCCGGCAGTGGCAGGCATAGGAGTTGACTAAGACCTTATACCTGTGGATGATGCGAAAGCCAGGTCATAAAAAAAGCCCCGACTCAATGGCCAGGGTTCTTCCTACTGCTTGTTACTTACTAACGCTGCAGAACTAATTTTTGGGTATAGGCCTCGTCTCCGAATTTCACGCGCAGCAGATAAATGCCTGAGTTTTTAGCTGAAAGATCAATGTCTGCTTCGTAGAAACCGTTAAAGCCAGTCACCTTGCGGGTATAGATCAGATTGCCCAGCATGTCCGTCACATTCAGGAAGAGGTCCTCTTGTTGTTCCGTCTCAAACTGAACTTTAAACACCCCGTTACTTGGGTTGGGTGAGGCTACCAGTTCCTTTTTAAGAGCACGCCCATTAGCCTGATAAGCAAAGGTATAGACCTGCGACCGAGAAGAAACGCAGCCCTGCCACTGTGCCTGCACGGTATAGTCGCCACTTTCGGTTGGGGTATAGGTTTGTCCGGTTGCGCCAGGTATAGGCTGGCTGTTCAGGTACCATTGGTTGCCATCCGCCACGCTCGATTGCAGGCTCAGGTCCTGGCGTGTTATGAGCGGCGTCGGAATAGGAGAGCCATTCTCTACCGGAACTGCTACCCTTGGGCTGGCGCAGCCGAGCGCCCGCACTTTCAGGTCGTAGAAGTAATAGTAATAGCTTAGCGAACCTGGACTGGCCGTGTTTCCGGTGATGGTAAACACATTGCTTACGCCAAAGGGGTAGCCTGTTACACCCGCATTGTTCCGGTAAATGGTCGCTCCATCTTTGTGGTCGTAGCTGATGGCAATGTTGTAGGTATCAGCCTCGGGTAACTCCAGCCCTAAATAGTACACCGCACCCTGATCGTTCGGGTCATCTTCCTGTACACCCGGGGCAGGGGTGGTGCGGGTAGCTTCCATAGTAATTGTCCGGCTTGAAACAGGGGAGCCGTTGCTGTTGTAGGCCGTAAAGGTGATCTTGCCGGAGTTGCCGATGTACAGGCGGGCGCTTTCCAGCAGCATCGGAGCCTGCGTTTCTACAATAACATCTGGCGTGAACTGGTTATAGCCACCACCTGTCGCAAGCTTCTTTGTTGCCGGGCCAATGGTAGCCGAGAAATCATTGAGGGAGGCATAGATGGTGCCGTTAGCACTGCTCCTGGCAATGCTGGTTGCGTTACCTGCCGCTATGGGCGTGCCTCCGCTTGCCATGTTGTACCAGAACACGGTGCCGTCGCCTGTGCCGGTCAGGGTATAGCTGGGCTGATCTCCGCAGCGCGTGGCCACAGCCTGTGGGGCAGCTGTATTACCGCCTACTCCATAGTTCCTGCGTAGCGTGTTATTCTCAGGTACGGCATCACCAGCAGTGCCTGCCGAGGCAACCAGTTCATAAGTTACCCCTGCTTCCGTCTGAAAATCAGCAGTAAGTAAGATCTCGTCAGAATTGAAAGATTTTAAAGTATTGGTATAGACTGTTGTCAGGGTGGCTACTTTGGAACCGCTGCGGTATACCTCTAGGGTGACGGGTATAGCCTTCTGATCGCGCAGCCCGTTGTTGCGAAGTGTAACGATGAACTGTTGAGTTGTACCCGCACAAAGTGAAGCCCCAACCGGTGTTACCTGATGCAGTACGATATCCGAAGAGGGCCTTGCCACCTGCACAATGTAGTCCTGTGTTTCGCCGCGGGTATAGATGCCACAGGGGCTTATACCTGCCGGGTCAGATGTTTCGACCAGGACAACGCGCAGGCGGGTGATGTAGCCCGGTTGCAGGAACGAAGGGGCGGAAATGCTGGCATTAAACATACCTACGCCGCTAATCACACCCGAAACAGCTGCTTCTTCTCCTTCATCTTCAAAGCTGCCATTGCCGTTCCAGTCCACGTATACCTTGGCTGCCTTGCTGGCGTTGGTGCCACAGGTACCCAGCTCAAACGATACCATTTTGGTCTGACCCGGTTCAAACGTCAACAGCATTTCTTCTTGCAGGCGGTAGGTAGCGCAGCCATCAAAAGGAGTAGTGATGCCGTCGAATGTGATTTTGCTGATGCGTGAACCAACCTCCCAAGCAGGGGCACTTGCACAGTAGGCGGTGCCGCCCACGCCGCTCACTAATAAAGAATAATCCTGAGGTCCCTTCTGTAGCGTGCGTTTATGCGATACGGTAATGGTATAGGTCTCGCCAGGCATAGGCTTAGGTATAAACACCTGCTCTACGTTGTCCACCAGGTTATCGCCGCGGGTTGCAGGCTGCTCTGGTTTGTTCGGGTCCAGTACCCAGGGCAAAATCGTAGTACCACGGTGGGTGATGCGCACATCCAGGTCGTTGATCAGGCGCGGGCTGCGGTTGTTCAGGGCGCTTGCCGTCGGGTGGACGGCTCCTTCCGGATCGGTCCAGGAAATGGTGGCCACCAGCGGGCCCGCACCGGATGCTACTACCTCGAAAGTATAGGTTTTGCCTTGCGCCATCTGGCGCTCCTGTATGAGGTGCGTACCCTGTGTGTTGCTGATCATGGTAGCAGCGCGACTGGCGTTCAAGAGTCCCCAGCCATGCATGTAGTCCGGACCTGGGGCATCGCCGGCCTCGTCAGCGGTGTGGGTGGCCAGACCCTTGAGTGTGGCGGCGCGCATAAACTGCCCTTTGTTCAGGTTGGCATAGTGCTCCTGCAGGAGTAGCAGCGAACCCGATATGTTGGGAGAAGCCATGGAAGTGCCGCTCAATGCCTTATAGGATTTATCACTGACACTGGTCGTGGAAAGTATGTTTTCTCCACCGCCTACCAGATCAGGTTTGATGCGGCCATCATCGGTAGGGCCAAAGCTACTGAAACCGGAGACCTTTACATCAGAAGGCTGGTTATAGCCGCCCGGTATGTTGCTCACCGCGCCTACTGTCAGTATGTTTTTGGCGGAGCCGTAAGTGGCGATGCCATCATAGCTGTCGTTGCTGCTGATGTTATCCGGGCGCTTTGCCACCAGCGTAAAGTTACCGTTGGAGTTGCGCTGCATGTAGGGTTTGCCCACTTCGGGGCCTGGTTCCTGCCGGTTGTTCCCGCCCGACTTCACAATCAGAAAATAAGGGGCGTTGTAGGCAATGCGGTCCCAGCTAACAGAGGTCTCGTCGTAGAAACCGAACTTGTAGTCTTCGGTTTCGCTTATCTGTGTGGAGCCCCACCACTCCCAGTACGGATCTTCGTCAGTGCCTTTGCGCTCACTGTTATAGCGCCAGCCGGCTATGGTGCCATACGAGTGGTTTGAGACCAGCATGTTGCCTTGTGCAGCTTCGGCCATCTCGGAGGTGTTGTTGTTAAAGTCATAGGCATAGAGTTTCTGCACGCCATAGGCCATCCCTTTCGCCTTAGCGCTCAGACCGCTGGCAATGAGGGTGCCTGCCACGTGGGTAGCATGCTCATTTAGCTTAGTGACTTTGTCTTTCTGCTCTACGCGGCCGCGCATCTCCACATGCGATTCACGCACCATACCACCGTCCCAGATGCCCATTTTGTTGGTTACGCTGTTGCCTGCACCGCTGAGATTGAGGCCTAGTTTGCCGCCTTCCCAAAGCTGGTCCGTGCGGGTGGTGCTGGCGGCGGAGCTGTTGTAGGTGATGTAGTAAACCGGCATACCCAGCTTGTCGAGGTGTTGCAGCGAGATGTGGGTACCGTCCGGGTAAGTCTTTTCTATTTCCCAGCCGTTTTGCCTGGCAAGCGCAATGGCCTCGGCACGTTTTACCCGGTAATTCTTGTCTTCAGCTGCCGCAATGCGGCCCAGTTCCTTCACATTTGCGCGCACAGGCAACGTACCGAGCTGCTGCGCGAAGCTAACAGTAGTTGTTACAAGTGCCGCCGCCATCAGCCAAAGGCTCAATCCTCTCATAAAGTAGTTTAGGTAGAAGTTTAGAACCACCAATATAACTAAAAGTGCCCGAACCCCAAACTGGTTCAGAATGAATACGATAAATGGCTAGACATTGACCCGGTAGCTGTCTATACCTGATTAATATCAGGCCATTTGCAAAAAAAAAGCGCCCTGCACTTTTAGTACAGGGCGCTCTCAATTTCAGAAGGCATTTCCGGTTATTTTCGGAGGTAGTTTGCAAAATCCTTGGCAAAATAGGACAGGATGATGTCGGCACCAGCACGCTTGATGCTCAGCAGACTCTCCAGCATGGCCTTTTCACCGTCGATCCAACCTTTGAGTTCCGCAGCTTTTACCATGGCATACTCCCCGCTCACGTTGTAGGCGGCGATGGGCAGGTGCGAGTTGTCACGCAGCAGTTTGATAATGTCCAGGTATGCCAAAGCAGGTTTCACCATCAGGTAATCGGCTCCTTCTTCGGTATCCAGGGCAGCTTCGATCAGGGCCTCGCGACTGTTGGCGGGGTTCATCTGGTAAGTTTTCTTGTCGCCCATTTTCGGGGCAGAATCCAGAGCGTCGCGGAACGGACCGTAGAAAGCACTCGCATACTTGGCAGTATAGCTCATGATGCCTACTTTGTGGAAGTCGTTCTCATCGAGTACGCGACGGATGTGCCCAACGCGTCCATCCATCATATCCGAAGGACCTACAATGTCGGCGCCGGCCTGCGCTTGTGTGAGCGCCATGTTGCCCAGTACTTCCAGCGTTTCGTCGTTTACAATTTCACCGTTTATCACAATGCCGTCGTGGCCGTCGGAGCTATAAGGGTCCATGGCGACGTCCGTCATCAGCACCACATCCGGGAAGTTTTTCTTGATTTCGCGGATAGCTCTCGGGAATAAGCCGTCGGGGTTCGCGCTCTCTCTGGCGTACTTGTCTTTCAGGTTTTCGGGGATGCTCGGGAAAGGGGCGAAGGCTTTGATGCCCAGGTCCACGCAGGAGGCTACCTCGTCGAGCAGGGTGTCCACTGAATAGCGGTTAATGCCTGGCATGGAGCCTACTTCCACCTTCTGGTTCTGGCCCTCGATGATAAAAAGTGGGAAAATGAAGTCGTTTAGTTCCAGAGCGGTTTCCTGCACCATGCTGCGGATGACTTCGTTATAGCGGTTTCTTCTTGGTCTTTTCGTGATCATAATATAGCGTTTGCTCTAAAATGTTTCAACATAAGTATACTGCAAAGGTACGGCTTATGCGGGGCAAAGCGAAGTTATACCTTATATTTTGGCAGGCGCTATACCTGGAATCTCGTTTACTCCTGCTGGGTTTCAGAAATAGCTTCCGGTGCGGTGTTGTCAGATTTTGTATGCTGCTTGTGCGCCACGTAAGCGCCGATACCAAGCCCGACCAAAAAGCCGGCAAAAGCAAAAGCGATGATCCATTTTCTTAAGCGAAGAGAGAGGGAATAGGTGTTGGGTTTCATTGATGGAGTTTTGCAGTTGGGAATCGTTCAAAGAAGTCGCGCTGTATTAAGTTGTAATATAATAAATTGCCTCACCCATGCTTTTGCCGAAACTGTAAATAGCAAAAGCCGAAGCGGCAAGTAAGATTGCTTTGATGGTTATCGGTGTCAGGTATAGGTTCCCTTTTTTCATAACGGATTAGCGTGTTAAGTTAAAAATAAGTTCGCCAATACTGCTTCCGACCTGTTCTCCTGCTATGAAAACTATAATAAGCGCTATTATGATTGTAACTATTCTAACTGATTTTTTCATAAGTCAGATATGCTAGTCTTCGTTGTCAAAAGCGGCGTCATTAAAACCTTCCAGGAGTCTTTTGGCTTCCTCTTCATCCTGCCCGGAAATAATCAGTTTCACTGGATTGAAGCCGCCCGAAGCAACCTGCCAGGGTGCAATGCTGCCCATGTGCTCGTTTTGCATGAACACGTAAATGCTGTGGTTCTCAAGCATATTTTTGATGACGGCCGCCCGGTGGAAGTCGCCGGAGAAGATAACGATGGGTTTGGTTTGATCTGAAGGAGTCATGTTTTCAAAGCTGTTGCTTTCTAAAGCTAGTGAATTACAATCAGACTTACATGGCCGATGCAGAAAAAAAGGCGAAGCCGCTACAGCCTCGCCTTTCATGCGTTTCAGGTATACCTGACTTAGAATTTCATGATCACCTTTTCGATGATATCGCAACACTCGTGCAGTTGCTCCTCGGTCATCACAAGCGGCGGTGCGAAACGGATTATGTCGCCGTGCGTTGGTTTGGCCAACAGGCCATTCTCCTTCAGTTCTACGCACACATCCCAGGCAGTGCGGCCGTCAGCTGCCGGCTGAATCACAATAGCATTGAGCAATCCGCGGCCACGTACCAGTGTTACCACTTCGGGGCGTTTTACCATCAGTTGGTTCATGCGGTCCCGGAAGATCTCCCCCATTTTATAAGCATTCTCTACCAGGTTCTCATCTTTTATCACCTCCAAAGCAGCAATAGCCACAGCGGCAGCCATCGGGTTGCCACCAAAAGTAGAACCGTGTTCACCCGGCTGGATGCACAGCATAATATCGTCGTCGGCCAGAACACAAGACACCGGCAGCACACCACCCGAAAGTGCTTTGCCCAGTATCAGAATGTCGGCTTTCACGTCGTCGTAGTACGTAGCCAGTAGCTTACCCGTGCGGGCTATACCTGTCTGAATCTCATCGGCCATCAGTAGCACATTATACTCTTTGCAAAGCGCATGCGCCTTGGATAAGTAGCCGTCCTGCGGCACTACCACACCCGCTTCGCCCTGAATCGGCTCCACCAGGAAACCGCACACATTCGGGTTTTCTTTCAGGGCTGTTTCCAGTGCTTCCAGATCATTGTAAGGAATTACTTTAAAGCCCGGCATGTACGGACCAAAGCCTTTGGTAGAGTCCGGGTCGGTAGAAAAAGAGATGATGCCCGTAGTGCGGCCATGGAAGTTGCGCTCTACCACAATGATCTCGGCGTTATGCGAGGCGATGCCCTTTTTCAGATAACCCCACTTGCGGGCCAGTTTGATAGCGGTCTCTACGGCCTCGGCACCCGAGTTCATGTAAAGCGCCTTGTCGTAGCCAAACAGCTCGCAGATGTACTTCTCGGCTATACCTAACTTGTCGTTGTAAAAGGCGCGGGAAGTAAGTGTGAGCTGTTTTGCCTGTTCGATCAGGGCGTTGATGATGTGCGGGTGGCAGTGTCCCTGGTTCACGGCGCTGTAGGCCGACAGGAAATCATAATAGCGTTTGCCTTCCACGTCCCACAGGTATACGCCTTCGCCTTTATTGAGTACCACCGGCAGTGGATGGTAGTTGTGGGCGCCGTATTTTTCTTCGGTTTCGATGGCCTGTTGGCTGGAAGTAATGGATAGCGTGCTCATAGTTGATGTGTTAAAAAAGCTGTTTTCTGAAACTCGGGACAGGGCTGCGCCACAGGCTGCAACTCCGAACCTATATCTACAGGGTTTCTGATGATTTGTTGTAAATATAGCGATAAACAGCCTGAATTATACCTTTGCCCGGAAACTAGGCCTACGCGCGCCTTGTTTGCCCTTTCAGGCATTGTCTGAACACAGTGTAGAAGCCCTCGGGATCATACTCAGCGTAAATGTTGGTCATGATGCCGAACTGGTTGTCATCGGTGCGGAAGCCGTATACCTCCTCTTCGCCATTCTGCGCAGAAGGCGAAGGCACGACATGCCGCTCGATCAAGGTAAGTTGGGCAGGGGAGATGGACTTGCTCAGTTCAGAGCAGTATACCTGCCGGTGCTGTATGCTGAAGGTATTCACGAAGCCGCGGGAGCGCATGACGGATACGGCCTCACTCAAATTGTTGAAATGGGACATAGTTTATATGGTTTAGGTATTGAATGCGCGGCAAGGAACAATATCTTGGTTAACGGGTATTGTGAGGAAGGTATAGAGAGAAGCACAGTTATTTGGTGAGCGTCCTGATTTTGCCGATATTTGGCGTTCAAAAAGAAGTATAGCCGTGAGCGATCTGAAAGAAGGAGAGGATTTTTACTTTGAGCGGGGACTGATGGTGCTGACGGCCAAGTACCTGCTCAAGCGTGGCTACTGTTGCTGCAACGCCTGCCGCAACTGCCCTTATGGCTTCACTAAAAAGAAGAAAGAAGCCGGAGAGAAAGGTTCGGACAAGGTATAGGCGATGCAGTTTAAAGGCCTTTGTAGCTGTTTTAGAGCATGTTTTGCTAAAATTATCTGCTATGCCTTTGACATTGTGTTTCTTTTTATAGATATTTGCACCCCTATTGAAATAATTTAGAAGAAAATACAAGATGGCACGAGTTTGCGATTTAACCGGAAAGAGAGTACAAGTAGGAAATAACGTTTCTCACGCTAACAATAAGACAAAGCGTAAGTTCTATCCGAACCTTCAGAAGAAGCGTTTCTACATCCCTGAGGAAGATGCTTGGGTAACCCTTAAAGTTTCTACTTCAGCATTGAGAACAATCAACAAAAACGGTATTTCTGCCGTTCTGAAGAAAGCAGTAGAGCAAGGCTTCATTATGTACTAATGGCAGCCTTCCGGCTGTGCGTACTGTTATGCTGGCTGTCCTTTACGGCAGTAGCGCAACCGCACGCAGGCTCAGGAAAGCCATCTGATACTTTAGATAAAGAGTTTCATCGGCAACGGAGAGAGGTCCTGCGGCAACAGCTGCCCCCTCGCTCCGTTGCCGTTCTTTTTGCCAGTCCCGTGCGCAACCGCGCCAACGACGTGGACTACTACTACCATCCCGACCCTGACTTCTACTACCTGACCGGCTATACCGAGCCGAGTGCGGTGCTGCTGCTTTTCCAGAGTCCGCAGCACGTGAATGGCAAGCAGGTGCAGGAATTACTGTTCGTGCAGCCCAACGACCAGATGCAGGAGTTGTGGAACGGTAGCAGGCTAGGCGTAGAAAGAGCAGAAAAGGAACTAGGTATAGCCACACTTGCGAACACCGACTTTGCCGGCTTTAAACTCGACACGACCAACCTGCAGCACATCCTGATCAAGGAATTGCCGCATGACGTGCGCGACGATGCAGCTGACGAAGCGGACTTGTTTAGCCTGCTCGGTCAGTTCAAAACGAAAGTAAAGTACCCGGCCAACTTCAACGCGACCCGCAGCATGCTCTACGGCATTGTGCGCGAACACGGGTTGGGGCAGACAGAAGGAGTAGCTGCCTATATACAGGAGGCCATGCAACGAGAGCCGGAACTGAAGAACGACAAGTCACTACAAGGTTACCTGCAAGCCAAAGACATGCGCTCCCGCACTAAAGCCGTGGCTGCTATACCTAATCATAAACTCGACGCTTTCACACTCGACCTACTACTGGACGGCATGCGGGAAGTGAAAACCGAGGCGGAAATCAATCTCCTTCGCAAGGCGGCAGGTATGTCAGCCATCGGGCAGATAGAGGTAATGAAAGCCTTGAAGCCGGGCATGTCCGAAATGGAAGTGCAGGGTATACACGAGTTTGTGTTCAAAAAATACGGGGCGCAGCATGTAGGCTACCCGAGTATAGTTGGGGCCGGCAACAACGGCTGTGTGCTGCACTATACCTCCAGCGCCAAGCCGGCTATACCTGGCAACGAACTGGTATTGATGGATGTGGGAGCTGAGTACCTGGGCTATACCGCTGACGTGACACGCACTATACCTGTCAATGGCAAGTTTACCAAAGCGCAACGCGCCATTTATGAACTGGTATTAAAGGCGCAGGAGGCGGGTTTTCAACAATGCAAAGTGGGCAATGCTTTTAACGCCCCGCACCAGGCTGCAGAAGCCGTAATTGCTGATGGGCTGGTGAAGCTGGGCGTAATCAAGAAAAGAGAAGAAGTGCAGCGCTACTTTCCGCATGGCACCTCGCACTACCTGGGCCTGGATGTGCACGATCGTGGCAGCTTCGGGCCTTTCCAGGCAAACACAGTCATTACCGTGGAACCGGGCATTTATATACCCGAAGGTAGCCCTTGCGACAAGAAGTGGTGGGGCATCGGCGTGCGCATCGAAGATGATATCCTGATCACAGAAAAAGGCTGGGAAAACCTCTCGAAACTGGCGCCACGTACCGTAGCGGAAATTGAGAAGACTATGACTCAGCCGAGCGCTTTGGATGGTTTTAAATTGCCAGCTTTAGAACATTAGTAGTTAAGGCGACCATCAGGTATATTGCATACTTGTTCAGGTATAAAGAAGATGGATGCAAACTTTAATGAAACAGTACTCTGCTGTGTTATTGGCGCCTTACTTATCCTGCAGATGTATATCGTGTGGGACATATACCGGAAAGACTTTAGAAGCGAGTGGGGCAGAACGCTGTTCCTGGCGGCTGTGATGCTGATTCCTATTGCTGGTATGCTACTGTATGCCCTTTTGTCCCACAGATTTCTGAAAGAGCAAGACGCATAAGCAGGTATAAAAGGGTACTTCTGGCAGCTCGAAAAAGCTTCTTTAGAAAAATTTATACTTTGTTTGTAATTAGAGATTTAAGCTTGTATATTTGCAGTCCTAAATAAAAATTTACTGTTGAGATGGCTAAAAAAGCAAAAGGTAATAGAATCCAGGTAATTATGGAGTGCACAGAGCATAAAGCGACTGGCATGCCTGGAACTTCAAGGTACATCACTACCAAAAACAGAAAGAACACAGCTGAGCGTTTAGAGCTTAAGAAGTATAACCCTGTGTTGAAAAAAGTAACTGTACACAAAGAAATTAAATAACCATGGCTAAGAAGGTAGTTGCAACCCTAAAGACCGCTACAGGTAAAGATTGGGCAAAAGTGATCAAAGCCGTTAAGTCTCCAAAAACTGGTGCTTACAGCTTTAAAGAAGAGATGGTGCCTGTTGACAAAGTACAGGAGTTCCTTAAGAAGTAATTAAGCCTACTCTACTATACATAGATTGAATACATGAAAAAGTCCCTTTACCGGGACTTTTTTAGTATATTACCGTATCACACCGAGATAGTCTCACCCTACAAAACACGCAAATGGGAATTTTTGACTTTTTCAGCAAAGAGCAGAAGAAAGAATCGCTCGATAAAGGTCTTGAGAAAACCAAAACCAGCTTTTTCGGGCAATTGAGCAAAGCAGTTGTTGGCAAATCCACGGTAGACGTGGAGGTGCTCGACGAACTGGAGGAAATTCTGGTGCATGCGGACGTAGGAGTAGAGACGACGGTAAAGATCATCGACCGCATTGAGAAGCGTGTGGCCCGCGACAAGTACGTGAGCACCAGCGAACTCGATAGGATTCTGCGTGAAGAGATTGCGGCTTTGCTCGGGGAGAACCGCGCCGGCGACGGCGCTAACTTCGATCTACCGGCAGGTATAAAGCCGTACGTGATCATGGTTGTGGGTGTGAACGGCGTGGGTAAAACCACTACCATCGGTAAACTGGCATCGCAATTCCATAAAGCCGGCAAAAAGGTTGTGCTGGGTGCTGCCGATACCTTCCGTGCCGCCGCCGTGGATCAGTTGATCATCTGGGGCGAGCGTGTAGGTGTGCCGGTCATTTCGCATGGCATGAACACCGACCCAGCCTCTGTGGCCTACGATGCCGTAAAAAAAGGAGTAGATTCAGGCGCCGATGTCGTGATTATTGACACGGCGGGCCGACTGCATAACAAAGTGGGCCTGATGAACGAACTTTCGAAGATCAAGCGTGTGATGCAGAAGATAACAGAAGACACGCCGCACGAGGTTTTGCTGGTGCTCGACGGAAGCACAGGCCAGAACGCCCTGATACAGGCTCGTGAGTTCACCAAAGCCACCGACGTTACGGCGCTGGCCATCACCAAGCTCGACGGTACGGCCAAAGGTGGTGTGGTGATCGGTATCTCCGACGAGTTTAAGATTCCGGTGAAATACATCGGGGTAGGCGAGAAGATTGAAGACCTGCAATTGTTCGATAAGAACCAGTTCGTAGAGTCGTTCTTCTCCCGCAAATAAATTTTTGCTGTTGCCTGTATGGGAAAATTGCTGCTGATAGGGCTCTCATTGTTGCTGACCGTTTGTAACGGCACTCAAAGCACCTTAGGCCAAGAAGGCGAAGCGCAAAACACGCAGCAGGAGCTGAAAACGCAAACCGGGCAGCAGATGCAGATCAAGCAAGGTATACAGGGGCAGATACTGTGGGAGGCAGGCAACCAAATGCCATCTCCGGACGCGCCGCCCAGCCAGCCACGTGGCGTAGAGCGCACAGTCTACATCTACGAGCTTACCAACAGCACGCAAACCACATCCCAGGACGGTGTTTTTCACACCAACATTCAAACTAAACTCATTACGCAAGTGGAGACAGACGCCAACGGCAACTTTGCAGTTCTTCTGGAGCCTGGCAGGTATAGCCTCTTCACAAAAGAAGAACAAGGCCTGTACGCTAACCTTTTTGACGGCGAGATGAACATTTTTCCGGTGGAGGTGCAGGAGGGTAAAGTAACGACGGTGGAGTTTCTGGTGAATTACAACGCGTTTTATTAAGCACATGCAACTATGTGGCTGGTTACCGAATGAGCCTCCTGCAGCATGCTCCATTACTTCTAAAAAGTCCGCTTTGTTTATTTTAAGATCTTCGTTTTACCTGGGTATTTGTAGATGATTGAGAGCGAAGATAGTATGATGGAGATGGTATACGAAGCTGTACCGAACATCCTGAGTGTGAGGTGGGCGGATGAGCTGAGTGTTGAGTCTGCCCGGTTTTTCCAAACCATCGTTACACTGTTCACTGTTATTCAGGAGAAGCAGGCGGCTAACCTGATTATTTCGTCAGGAAAGCCGTCGGGGGGCGTACTCACCGAGGACATCATCAACCATTTCATCCTCAACATTCCCCATACTCCCCTAAAGCGCATCGCCATGCTTGAGTCTCCTGATTATCTCTGGGACTCAAACCTATACCAGGTGATTAATCTGTTGATCGTCAACTATCAACTGCCAATTGAAATCGAAGTAGTGAAAGACGAGTCTGCTGCCAGGAAATGGTTCAGCCAATCGGCCAAAGCTTGAAAAAAGAGGTATATCAGCGCGTGGAGGTATAACAGTGGCTACAACGCGGTGTCGTAAAGCAGGTATAGCTCCGAAAGTACAGCCTGCTACACCTGCGACGTTCTTTTATTAGCCAAACTTGTTGTACTTTTGCAGTTCATTTGCCCAATCGAACTAATGCCGAGCCGCAATGGTTTTGAGTAATTGGGAATTACCGTGCTAATACATAGATAAGTGAAAGTAAGAAGTTTAAAGAAAGACAAGGTAAACGTCATCACGCTGGGTTGCTCTAAAAACCTCGTGGATTCGGAAGTGCTGATGGGGCAGCTGCGTGCCAACGAGATTGACGTGGCGCACGAGTCTGCAAACGACGATTCGAATATTATCATCGTGAACACCTGCGGCTTTATCGACAATGCCAAGCAGGAGTCTATCGACACCATTCTGCGCTATGCCGATGCCAAGGAAGCAGGTCAGATTGACAAGCTATACGTAACCGGCTGTTTGTCGCAGCGCTATAAGGACTCCCTGGAAGCAGAGATTCCACAGGTCGATGCCTACTTCGGAACGCTCGAAATGCCGCAGCTCCTCAAAAAACTGGAGGCAGACTACAAGCACGAGTTGATTGGTGAACGATTGATTACTACTCCTTCGCACTTCGCCTATTTTAAGATAGCTGAAGGCTGTAACCGTCCCTGCTCTTTCTGTGCTATACCTTTGATGCGTGGCAAACACGTGGACCGTCCGATTGAAGACCTGGTGAAGGAGGCAAAACGATTGGCCAGCATGGGCACTAAAGAACTTATCCTGATTGCCCAGGACCTGACTTACTACGGATTGCAGCACTACGGGGAGCGCAAGCTGGCCGACTTGCTACGCAATCTGTCGGATGTGGAAGGTATAGACTGGATCAGAATGCAGTACGCTTACCCATCGCAGTTCCCGATGGAGGTGTTTGACGTGATGAACGAACGCGAAAATATCTGCAAGTACCTGGATATGCCTTTGCAGCACATCTCTGACAATATGCTCAAGACCATGCGCCGTGGCATCAGCAAGCGCCGCACCATAGAGCTGGTGGATCAGATTCGTCAGCGTGTGCCGGACATTGCTTTGCGTACGACATTGATCGCAGGTCACCCGGGCGAAACCGATCAGGATTTTCAAGAGCTGTACGACTGGGTAGAGGAGACGCGTTTCGAGCGTCTGGGCATTTTCACTTATTCACACGAAGAAAACACCCACTCCCATACCTTAGAGGACAACGTGCCGGACGAGGTGAAGCAGGAGCGTGCCGATGCTATTATGGAATTGCAACAAGGTATATCGGTAGAGCTGAACGAAGAGAAAATAGGCAAAACCTACAAGGTGTTGTTTGACCGTAAAGAGAGCGGCTACTTCGTGGGCCGTACCCAATACGACTCGCCGGAAGTAGACAACGAAGTGCTCGTGCCAGCCGACAACCAGTATGTGCGCATTGGCGACTTTGCCAACGTGAAAATCACCGACTCCTCGGACTTTGACCTGTATGGCGAAATCATACTTTAATTTTTGCTAAGAATTAAGCGTTTAACTCACGTATAGACAATAATTAAAGGAAATCCCTTGGATGCTGCGGCAAACCTGGGATCTCCTTTTTTGATTATAGCCCGGAATTGCGTATTATGGTTTTTCGAACCTACATATATACAAAACATAGACTTTTCTCCGAAGGTCTTTCTCTCCCAGATGCGTCACATTAAACTACTCACCACCGATTCGCTTACCCTCGAATACAACGCTGTGGAAGACTACGTTGTAGCTACCTGGCATGGCACCTTTACCAGCGATGTCATCAAGCAGGGGTATGAGCAGATACTATTTTTTGTGCAGAAAGAGCGCTGCCACAAATTGCTAGACAACCATTACGACGTTCAGGGCCTTTGGGTAGAACTGACTGACTGGCTGGCGTTTGACTGGCATCCGCGGGCCGAGCAGGCAGGGCTGCAATACCATGCAGCCGTCTACTCGCAGGACTACTTCAGCCGTCTCTCCACCGACAGGGCCATGAGCATGGTGCGGGATGGTATTGCCAAAGGCTTCGAAACGACCGAAAACGCCGAGGGCTGGCTCAACTCCGTGTAAACTACTTTAGCACGTATTTGCTCAGCACCTTGTAGGCCTCGTTTACATTGTCGCCTTTGCGAAACTCCTGCTTAATGGTGGGTGTGGCTTCACCTGTCAGCCAAATCTTCAGTTCGGCGTCGAAGTCCATCATGCCGGCACTCTCTTTCGAGAACATTTTGATGCTGGCATACGGCACGCTCTGATACTCAATCTTGGAGCCTGTCAGCCCTTGCTTGTTCACCACGATCAGCCGCTTATTCGTGAACACGAGCATGTCACGGATCAGGCGAAAAGCTTTTTCGATTTGCTCGTCATCAAGCAAAATAGGCTGAAATTCTTTGGTGAGTTTCTCGACAGGCACCGCCGAAGCATGGCCTAATAATCCGTTTAGTAGTCCCATATAGTTGATTGAATAAAAGAATATTTGACAAAGGACAAAAGACCAGTGCAAGTATAGCCCGGCGGGTATCACTCTGCAGGATTCGTCCAAATGTGTATACGCACAAACTCCTGATTCCATCCGCTTATACCTGTTTTCTATCGTATCGGCTATATATCAATAATAAAAAAACGTACTTTGTGGCTAACTTAGGTGAGCGCGCTTTGTTATACCGTGCAGGTAGCTACACAAGCGCAGGGCCACAAAACAAAGCAGATGGAAGTAACTGATATGAAAATAACGAAGGTGGACTATGCCACCACAGGCGCCTTCTCCCAGACAATAGCTGATTACCTTGCCCAAAGCGAAAAGCTGCGGACTTTCTACCATCGCTTCCCGACACTGGAGGCCTTTGGTAAGCAGATCGAGGAAAAGCGATTCACCGAAGTCCAGCGCCATACCTTGTATCAGGCTTTGCTGAAGCAGTATAGTGCTGTTGCCGAAGTTCACCCTGCTGTGCAGCAAAACCTGGAACTGTTGCGGCAGCCCAATACCTATACCGTTACTACCGGCCACCAGCTCAATATTTTCACCGGTCCGCTTTATTTTGTGTACAAGATCGTGACGGCTATCAACACCTGTCGCCAGCTGAAGGAGCAATACCCGGATGCTAACTTTGTGCCGGTGTACTGGATGGCTACCGAAGACCACGACTTCGCGGAGATAAACCACTTCAACCTGTTCGGCAATCGCTATACTTGGGAGTCGGACCAAACCGGTGCGGTGGGCCGTTTCTCAACAACTGGTTTGGACAAGGTGCTGGAAGAATTACCGGAAGCTTTCCCTGTTTTTGAAGAAGCCTACCGCAACAGCAGCACCCTGGCCGATGCAACCCGCGCCATTACGCATGCCCTGTTTGGGGAGTATGGTTTGGTGAGCATCGACGGTGACGACAAAGAACTGAAGAAGGCACTGCTACCTGTGGTGGAACAAGAACTGACTGAGCAGCTATCGAATAAGTTAGTAGAGGAAACGAACACACAACTGGAGCAACTTGGGTATAGGCCACAGGTGTTTTCACGCGAGATTAACCTGTTTTACCTGCAGGATGGTATGCGCGAGCGTATTGTGCAGGAAGGCGATAGGTATAAAGTACTCAACACCGACCTGAGCTTCTCGCAGCAGGAAATACTGCAGGAGGCGCAGCAGCACCCGGAGCGCTTTAGTCCGAATGTGATTTTGCGCCCGCTCTACGAAGAGATGGTACTGCCGAACCTGGCTTACATTGGCGGTGGAGCCGAAGTGGCGTACTGGTTCCAACTGGGCAAGGTGTTCGAGGCCCATCAGGTAACTTTCCCGATCATCATGCTGCGCAATTCGGCCCTGTATATCAGCAAGCCTAACGCTACCCGCATGCATAAACTGGGTCTGCAGCCACTCGACTTGTTTCAGGATTACCAGGAACTCAAAAAGAAACTCTCGTCGCAGCTGCACGAAGCAGAAATTAACTTAGAAACCCAACGCGATGCTGTGTCGCAAACTTTTAAACAGGTAGAGGAACTAGCCGCAGGTATAGACCCGACTTTGGTGAAAGCCGTAGCGGCCGAACAGCAGAAGGCTATTAACTCTTTGCAGATGCTCGAGAAAAAGCTTTCCAAGGCCCGCGACAGCAAGCACGAACAAACCTTTAAGCAGCTCGAGAACCTGAAAGACAAACTCTTCCCGAACGGCAGCCTGCAGGAGCGTCAGGATAACCTGCTCTCATACCAGACCAATCACCCGAACTTCATACCTGCGCTGGTAGAGGCTTTCGACCCGTTGGAGTTTAAATTCACGATACTGGAGGAGGAGTAATGCGAAAAGCTGAGCTGCGAAAAACCATGCTGCAACGCCGCCGGACCCTGTCCGTTGACGAGGTGGCCGTGCGGAGCCAGCGCATCGCCGATTTGTTTTTCCAGCAGTTTGCGCTAAAAGCGGGGCAGACGGTGCACTTGTTTTTGCCCATCATCAAAAATAATGAGGTAAATACCTGGGCCATCATTGAGCGGCTGCGGCTGGAGTACCCCGAAGTGCGAGTGGCAGTGCCTGTAACTGATGCTATACAAAACGTGCTCACCCACCATCACCTCACCGAAGAATCGGTGCTGGTGGAAAATGCCTGGGGTATACCGGAGCCGAAAGATGGGCAGATCATACATGCCAACGAGGTAGACCTGGTGCTGATTCCTTTGCTGGCTTTTGATAAGCAGGGCCATCGGGTAGGGTATGGCAAGGGTTTCTACGACCGTTTCTTGGCCGAATGCCGCCCTGATGTGGTGAAGATAGGCCTTTCGCTGGAACCGCCCGTGGAGCACATTGCCGACCCCAACGTATACGACGTGCTACTCGACTTTGCCATTACCCCGCAGGGTGTCTGGCCAGACGCTATACCTTAGTTTTTTCTTGGCGAGTGACTTTCATATGCCCAACATTATTATTCCTAAACAAAAAGCCCTGTTGCATTGCTGCGACAGGGCTTTTTGTAAGTAACGCGGTTGGCGTTTATTTCTTTTTGCCGTTCACCACCTGGCGCAACTGAGATACAGGGCCAAATTCAGCCTGCTCAATTGTTTTGCCGCCGAGGTAAATTTTGCGCAGCTGCACTTCAACAGGTGCCATGGTGCGGGTCATGTCGGAGCTTACCACTTTGGTGTAAAACTCGCGGGCCTCTACTACAGCGCCACGCTCAAACTGGTGTCTCGACTCGTTCTTGTTTACGGGCAGACCAGGTATAACCTGATATGTCGTGCACACTACTTCATACTTCGCCTTGAATGGGGTTACTAAAGGCTTCACCACTTTCTGTAATAATTTCTTCATTTTGCTTCCTGTTGATTTGCTTTCACTGCTCTAAGACAATGCAAAATAAGACTTAATTCCAGAAATAAAACAATTTTTGTGGCAGCGCCTGAAAAAAAATTATCGAAATATAAATGTAAGTGTCTGTTTTATACTTTGTTAAGATAAAACATTGTTGTAATGGCCTAAAAATAAGCAGCTTGGTATAAATCGAAGTTATACAGCATGTGTGCTGTACCTTGGCAACATACTTAACAGGCTACTATAGGATGATTCGCAACTTGCTGATATGCTATTTGTTAGCTTGTTCCAGGGGGTCGGGTGTTACCTGCGTTTTCTGCAGCAGGCGCTCTATGTCCGGTGTTATCTTCTCAGGTTTGGTAATCGGAGCGTAGCGTTTTACCGGTTTCCCGTTGGCATCGATCAGAAATTTGGTGAAGTTCCATTTCACACGGCTACCCAGCAGACCACCCAGCTCTGATTTCAGGTACTGGAACACCGGGTGGGCGTTGTTGCCGTTTACATCTACTTTTTCCATCACTGGAAAACTCACGCCATAATTGATGAGGCAGCCCTGTTCTATTTCTTCTTTACCGCCGGGCTCCTGGTTGCCAAACTGGTTGCAAGGGAAGCCAAGAATGACCAAACCCTCGTCTTTGTATTGCTTATAGAGGTTTTCCAGCCCCTCGTACTGAGGCGTGAATCCGCAATTACTGGCAGTGTTCACCACCAGCACCACTTTCCCCTTAAAGTCTTCCATGTTCACTTTCCTGCCCTGCAATGATGTGGCCGAGAGATTATAAAATGGACTATTATTATTTTGATTGTTCATCGTTCGTTTGGGTATGTTTTCTACTTCAGGTATACTATACCTCAACCGAAAACGAGGGAAAAAGTTTTATTCGACTGGTCTGATGCCGCGTGTCATTTCGCGTTTTCCCGGAGGGCCTGGCAGGGCTTCAACTTCAAAACCGGCTGCTTTGAGGCTGCGCTTAAACGAGCCCTTGGCACAATAGGTAACCAGTACGCCGCCGGGGCGGGTGGCCTGGTATAGCTTGGCAAACATCTGGTCAGACCACAGTTCGGGCTGCTTCTCTGGAGCAAAGGCATCGAAGTAAATTAGGTCGTAATAGGCGCGCGGTGGCACGAATTCCTCGAGTGTTTCGTGGATCTTTTGCAGCGTAAAGTAGGGGATCACATCAACCGGCTCGTTCCAGGGGGCCTGGTGCAAACCCAAAAATGCATCGTGCAGCTCCGGATTCAGGATCACTTGATCAAACTGCAGTTGCTCCACCACGTCCATGGTCAGCGGAAACTTCTCCAGCGTATCATATTGGATAAACGCTTTTTGAGCCAACGCAAAAGGGTAGGTGAGAATAGCGTTGAGGCCGGTGCCAAATCCTACCTCCAGTATTTTGATGTCTTTACGGAGATTAAGCACATACTCCAGTCCATGCTTAATGAAGACATGCTGCGACTCCTGCAAAGCGCCATGCACCGAGTGGTAGTGCTCGTTCAATTCGGGCACATACAGGGTGTTGGAGCCGTCTTTGGTCTGCCTGATTTCGAGATGCATGATTATTTATTTACTTTACAAATGTAAGCAATGCTTTGTCCTGTCCGCAATAAATAATGATTAATGATTAGTGAATAATGGCCGATGCGATGAATACATGTGCACGACCTATTCCTGCATGGTGATAAAAACCTACCAACTATTTAACAATTCAACAATTTAACCATCTAAATATGCCCCGCATCAAAGTAGCTATACCTGCACATGTTTCTTTTGAGACCACTATACCGGTGCGCATCACAGACCTGAACTACGGTGCCCACCTGGGTAACGATGCTTTGCTCTCTATCCTGCACGAGGCACGACTTCAATTACTCAAGCACTTCGGCTATACCGAGCTCGACCTGGGCGGCGCGAGCCTGATCATGGCTGATGTGGCCATCGAGTACAAGGGCGAAGGCTTCTATGGCGATGTGCTGACGCTGCGGCTGGCTTTCGGCGATGTGCACAAGTATGGCTTCGATATTACCTACCACGTGCTCAACCAAAACGACAAGGAAGTAGCCCGCGCTAAAACAGGTATGCTGTGCTTTAACTACCAGCAACGAAAATTAATGGCCCTGCCCGACGAAGTAAAAGCCCGGATTGAAACTAAAGCCTAAGTATTTTTGTAATTTTGTGGTATGAATTTGATTGCAGATATACCCGTTTTAACTAAAAAAGACATCCGTAAGCTGTCACTCGACGACTTAAAGGCCTGGCTCGTGGAGCAGGGCGAGAAAGCGTTTCGTGCCAAACAGGTCTATGAATGGATCTGGAAGCACTCAGCGCAGTCGTTTGAGGAGATGAACAATGTGAGCCTGGCCCTACGCGAAAAGCTGGACCAGCACTTTGCTATTAACGCCGTGCAAGTGGCTACCAAGCAGATCAGCAACGACGGCACTATCAAATCTGCTTTCAAGCTACACGACGACAACATTGTGGAAGGTGTGCTTATACCCCACGAGGAACGTAAAACTGCCTGCGTGAGTAGCCAGGTAGGTTGCTCGCTTACCTGCAAGTTCTGCGCTACCGGCTACATGGACCGCGTGCGCAACCTCGATGCCGCAGAGATTTATGACCAAGTAGTGCGCATCAACCAGCAAAGCCTGGAGCAGTATGGCCAACCGCTTTCCAACATCGTGTACATGGGTATGGGCGAGCCGATGCTGAACTATGCCAACGTGATGAAGAGCATCGAGCGCATCACAGCGCACGACGGCCTAGGTATGGCCGCACGACGCATTACGGTGAGCACAGCAGGTATAGCCAAAATGATTAAGAAGATGGCCGACGATGGCGTGAAAGCCAACCTGGCCCTGTCGCTGCACGCCGCCAACGACGAGAAGCGCAACCAGATTATGCCGATCAACGAAACGAACTCGCTGGAAGCGCTGACTGATGCCCTCAAGCACTTCCATGAAGTGACGGGTCGTAAAGTGACTTATGAGTACATCGTATTCCAGAACTTCAACGATACCCTGCAGGATGCCGAAGAACTGTATCGTTTCTCCAAAGTTATACCTTGCAAGATCAACCTGATCGAGTATAACCCGATTGAGAACGCTGACTTTAAAAATACTGACGAAGACCGCTGGCAGAACTTCATTTACTACCTCGCCGATCGTGGCGTACAGGTGAACGTGCGCCGCAGCCGTGGCAAAGACATCGATGCTGCCTGCGGACAGTTGGCCGTAAAGGAGAAACAGCCCGCTTAAGGTATACCTCACACAAATACAAAAGGCCCCTGCTATACCTGTAGCAGGGGCCTTTTGCTATACCTGAGTTTACGACTAACTAGCTTTGTTAAACCTGCCTTCGGGCCTTGGTCTGCCGCTCGATAAGTCGTGCGGGTTGTCGGTGATCTCCTGCTCTCTGAACAGCACGGCATGGGCCTTCGGCCGTATCTCCTGTCCAAACTCAGCGGCATACTGCTGGGTAAACTCCGCCCCGAACAGCACGATAAGCGACGAATAATAGATCCAGACTAAAATGACGATAATAGAGCCTGCTGCCCCGTAGGCCGAGCCCGGATCGCTGGTGCTGATAAACCAACTGATCAGAAATTTGCCGATGGTGAACAGTAGTGCCGTGATCAGAGCGCCTACCCATACATCTCGCCATTTAATAATAGCATCGGGCAGGTACTTGAAAATGAGTGAAAACAGGGCCGTGATAATGGCAACTGACAGAACGAAGTCCATGGTCTTGATGAGGTAGTAAAGTACATCCGGCGATATGAACTGTAGGTAGTTGTCGAAGATGTCACGGAGGTAATCGCTCAGAATAGAGATGACGGCACTCAGCAAGAGCGACACCAGCATCAGCAGGGCGATGCTCAGCACGATGCCAAATGAGAACAGTCGTACCTTCAGCATCTTCACGATACCGTTTGTTGGCTTCGGCTTCACATTCCAAACCCGGTTCAGTGACTCCTGCAGCGTTGCAAAAAACGTAGTAGACGCAAAAATAAGCGTGCCTATACCTATCCAGAACGCTATGCCGCCTCCTTCGCTCACAGCCGCATTCTGCACAATGGTCTCAATGGATTCGGCTGCGCTCGGGCCTATTGCCCCTGAAATCTGATTAGACAGTTCACCAGAGACGGCCTTTTCACCAAAAAAGAACCCAGCCGCCTGTATGATGATGACCAGCAGGGGGGGAATAGAGAAAATAGCGTTGAAAGCGAGCGCCGCCGCAAGCATCAGGGAGCCATTATCCAGAAACCCGTTGAAAGTGTTCTTTGTGAGAGGGAATATAATGCCGGTTATAGATTTCGTCATATCGCTTTTCTGTATCAGAATAGCTTTTTGATACGGCAGCGATAAATGTTAGGTTGGAAATGCTAGCGCTTATCGATGGCGTCGGCGAGGTTGCCATGTGCGCTCACAGCAGCCTGTATACCTGCCATGCTCAGGAAAACGTTCTCAAGCACCAGCGGCCCCGCGCAGCAGCACCGTGGCGGTATCTTGCGCAGGTATAAATCCGTACACGGGAGCGAACGTAAAGTATAGCCCGATGTCGCTACGAAACCTCCTCCAACCGTTGTTGCTGTTCCTGCTGCTGTCCGGCTGTGACCAAAGCCCCAACGATAAAGCCAAAAGTATAGCCTCGGAGGTGATGGAAAACATGGGTGGGGAGAAAGGCTGGAACGACACCCGCTACCTTGCCTGGACTTTCAACGACCAGTACCAGGTGTGGGACAAACACCAGAACCTTTTCCGTTGGGAGCAAGACAGCCTCGTGGCCATTATCAACATCGACACCAAGGACGGCAAAGTATACGTAGAGGGCCAGGAGCTGCAGAACTCGGAGGAGAAACAGAAGCTGCTGGAGCGCGCCTATGCCCTCTGGATAAACAACTCCTATTGGCTCGTGATGCCCTTTAAGCTGCAGGACGAGGGCGTAACGCTCCGGTATGTGGGCGAGGAGCAAACCATGGATGGGGCCCCTGCCGATGTGCTGGAGATGACCTTTGCCCAGGTTGGCCTCACGCCACAGAACAAATATAAACTATGGGTGGATAAGGAGCAGGGGCTGGTAGCGCAGTGGGCCTTCTTCCGAAGCGCAGAGGATGCCGAGCCCTCCTTTACCCGGCGCTGGAGCGATTACAAAGACTACGGAAGTATAAAACTGGCCTCCGACCGCAGCAACTCCCAAGGTGAGTTCAAGCTAACCGACATAGCCGCTCCAGCTGAGGTGCCGGATAGCGTGTTCAGCAGCCCCACGCCAATAGAGAAACTTTAGTTCCTTGGGTACAGGGAACAAGGATCATTTTATACTGGTCCGGTACAGAAGAGAAGAAACGGGAAGGACTGCCATACCTGGCAGCCCTTCCCGTTTTTAAAAAGTCTTGTGTCTAAGTCCTGCGTCCGGAACTAGAGCTTATCAATGGTGGCCGTGAGGGTACCGCGTGTATTCACAACGGCCTGTATACCTGTCGGGCTCAGGTAGATGTTTTCAAGTGCCAGCTCGCTGACGGCACCACGCAACAGCACGGCTTCGTGCAGGCGACCTGACTGGTTCAGCGTCTTCTGCAGCATATTTCGCACATCGGTCAGCTGGCTCTGCACCGGTATGTTCACCTGACTCTGGATCATCTCCTTGAATTTGTTTTTAACGAGCCAGTTGGCCGTGTTCAGCAGCATGTCTTTGGTGTCGAAGTCGTAATCCGCGTCGCGAAGTTTGATGGAGGCGGTCTGTGGATCGTAGTAGGGCGTGCCGCGTAGGTATAGCTTGCCGACCAACTTTTTGGTGAAGAGGCCTGCTTTGGTTTTCCCATCCACATCCAGCATCAGGATCAGCTGCTCACCGCTCGGGGTGATGGCGGCGTCTTTCACGGTAAGCTGACTTTTACCGTCGTCGAAGGTATAGGTTTGGTTGGCCACTTGTTGCTGTAGTAAGCTGCTGGCATGGGTATAGGGCACGGTCGCGGTCAGCCCGATCTGGATGTCGTCGTTCAGGCGGCTGTCGATGATAAGGCGGGGCAGGTTCTTGTTTACTTGTGTCTGTGGTTTGCCGTCGGTACTCACCCGTATAAATGAGCTGATGCCGAGGCGGGTGTGCAGACTACCATTCTCAGCATATAAGGGCGCCATTCGCACTTCCTGCGGACTCACGGTGAGCCAGGCATTCAGGTTGTTGTCCAGCTTCACGGGCTGCTGCATTTGCACCCAGGTATCGGCCACGTACTGGCGCAGGTTCAGGCGGCCTTGTATTTCCTTATCTAGCTGACGGGCGATCGTGTTCATCTGCTGCTTCATGGCAGGCTCTATAAAGCGCGAAAGTCCGATCTTGAGCGGACCCAAATGAATGAAAGGCTTGGTGTTACCCCACTCAAAATTGCTGCTCGTGCTCGTGTTCACTTTATAATCGTCGGTCAGGCCGAAGCGGCTTTCAGTTTGCACGACCATATCAAAAGAAGTAGACTCGGTTTTGCTGAACGAAGGGCAAGCCTTGCAGGGATTCCAGTTCCAGCGGCCTTTGGCGTATACCTGCAGCGGCACACTAAAGTAGAGTTTATCCTTCTCAGCCCGGATGGTCATGCGGCCCTTTTTGAGCACCGTCACCATCAAGTCGTCGTCGTCCAGGTTATCATCTTTGTAAAGCGTGCCCTGTATTTCCTGGTTGAGTTTGTCTTCGATGGCAGACAGCGGAATGGAAACAGGTATGCTGATGGAAGAGAGCTTCGGCTGGTAGACGGGCGCATGCGCCACGGTAGCCGGTGGGGCAATAGCATCAAGGCGGGCAGTACTGGAGCAGGCCTGAAAAGTGAGCAGGCTGCCTAATACGAATAAAATAAAAACCAGCTGTAGAGTCGTGAGTCGGAGCACGCGGTATAACCTTCTAAATAATGGCGCAATTTACGGCTTTTGCACCTGTGCTATACCTATGCAAGGTATAGCAAATCAGGATTCCTGACCAGCAGGTTGCAGGAGCCGGGTCAGCATAGCGCGGATGCCTTCTTCGGTGTCAACAATGCCGCACTCCTGAATTGTTCCTTTCAGGTAGGAAGCAAAAAATGGCGTACCCGTTAGCTTAACCTCCTGACTAGACACAGGGTTTTCGCTGGCACTCATGCGCGAGAAGGTAATGTTGTTATATTGATGTTCGGTAGAAAGCTTCTGGAAAGAAGGGGAAAGTTTTTTGCACACCGGGCAAGCCGGGTCCGTGAACTTCACGATCACTCTTTCTTTTTCAAATATCAGCTGGCGCAGCTTGTCGTCATTTATATCAGTTACAGTCATGGTCTCGTATTTTGTAGTCGCATACCTGCTGCGGCCCTGCGACAGCACTTCTGTAACTTATAGACGTTTTGTGCAAAATATAGGTTAACTGCTGAATAAGAAAACAGCCGCCAACAAGATGCAGACGGCTGATTATACAAGTGTAGCTAATCTTTAATCTTTATTAAAATACAAATCCAAGGCGGAGGCATTCATTGGCAAATGGAAAGCAAAGGCTATAGGCGCGTCAACTCCTTTTTATACTTGTAATACTATATAGTCTGAAGCAAATGTTGTGCCTAATTATTACAGGTAGTGTCCGGGTATGATAAGATAGTTTAGTGAGTAAAAAAAAACGGATGATGCTTTTGCACCACCCGCTTCGGTTATGCTTTGAAACACTATACCTACGCCACTGTCTGCTCTTCCTTCATTTTCTTCAGGTTCAGGAGCATATCCTCCGTCATCGCGTCCAGGTCGTAGGCCGGTTTCCAACCCCAGTCTTGTTGGGCGGTGCTGTCGTCAATGCTTTGCGGCCACGAGTCGGCGATTTGCTGACGGTAGTCGGGCTTATAGGTAATCTTGAAGTCAGGTATAAACTTTTGGATTGATTCGGTGATTTCCTTTGGCGAGAAGCTCATCGCGCTCAGGTTGTAAGAGTCACGAATCTTTACCTGCTCAGCCGGGGCATGCATCAGGTCCAGTGTTGACTTGAGCGCATCCGGCATGTACATCATCGGCAGGTAGGTGTCTTCGCTGAG
Source organism: Pontibacter sp. HSC-14F20 (assembly GCF_019599265.1). Lineage (GTDB taxonomy): Bacteria > Bacteroidota > Bacteroidia > Cytophagales > Hymenobacteraceae > Pontibacter. Next base: position 81,546 of record NZ_JAHZTC010000010.1, read on the forward strand.
GAAGCACTCGTATGTTTGGCCTTCCAGAGCTTTGTGGTAGATATCCACAGCATAGTCGGTGGTGCCGCCGCCTGGCAGGGCTTTGTAGCCAATCAGGCCCGGGTAGCGGAGGCTGCGCACGTCCAACCCATACTTCTGGAAGTAATATTCGCACCAACGCTCACCAGCTTGTTTACTGATGCCATATACCGTGTTCGGGTCCATGATGGTATGCTGCGGTGTGTTCTGGCGCGGCGTGTTCGGGCCGAAAACGGCGATAGAACTTGGCCAGTATACCTTCTGCACCTTGTGCTCCAGCGACAGGTCCAGCACGTTGAACAGGCCTTCCATGTTCAGTTTCCAGGCGAACTTTGGATTCTTCTCGCCGGTGGCCGACAGCACTGCTGCCAGGTGGTAAATCTGCTTGAATTTATATTTGGAGGCCAGTTCGGCCAATACGTTTGTGTCCAGCACATCCACTTTCTCAAATGGGCCTGAGTCGCGGAGGTCAGCTTGCTTGGGAGCCGCAATGTCGGCTGCCACTACATTAGACCCGCCATACATGTTGCGGAGCTCGAGGGTGAGTTCAGAGCCAAGTTGTCCGCAGGCACCAATCACCAATACCGTGTCACTTGTGTTTGCCATAGTCAGATAAATTATTTGCACAAAGTAACCGATTTCAGGGCAATCCTGAAAGTATAAGCGTAAGAATCCCAGGGGCTCTGAAATAGAAAACGCCTGCCAAAGGCAAGCGCTTCAAGCTCATTAATTAAATGCTTTCACCACAGGCCAAAGGTATAGCGGCTGATCGGGTCCTGACATAGCTGCAAGCCGATTTAACGATTAAGTAACGCAATGGTAAAATAGAAATAATGCCATCCTGTTTCAGGAGAGCGATTTTCTTATATTTGTTGAGCAAAAGGCCGATTTAGATAGTATAAAAGGCCGATTGGACGAATATAAAACACGATTCAGGCCTGTTTCCGTACCTTTGCAGGTATAGCACATGGTCAGCGCACTATGACGTTTGAAGAGTACCTTATAAAAAAGCGGATAAACAGGGATGCCTTTGCGGCAGAAGACCCGGCCCGGTACCAGGTCTGGGAAAGCATGTATGCGCAAATGCACCCCAATAGCTTTTATGTGGCCGTGAAAATGGTGCTCAACAACGTGCGCCTGCGCTACCACCTGCGTGAAGAGGATGTGCCGAGGCCAGCCACTACAGCAGCTCCACGTCCTGCCGCCCGACGCGCAGCCTCTCCCGCTCCGAGGTCTGAAGCCGAAAGCCCTGCAGCTATACCTGTTACCCCGGAAGTTCCACAGGAAACAACTGAGAAAAAGCCGGTTACGCCTGCCGAGGCGCCTAAACCAAGACCCGTCGTGCGCCGGCCGGCTGCCCTGCAAACGCCTCCCGCCGAAGGAGAAGCGCCTGCTCCGGCAAAACCAGCCGAAGAAGCCGCCAAGCCTGCAGCACTACGAGCCAGACCAGTAATCAAGCGCCCGTCTGCTCTTGCAAAACCAGAAGATCAGCCAGGCAGCCAAGAACAGGACACGCAAGCTATACCTGAACAGGCTGCTACTACAGAAGAAACATCAACTGAACCTGCCAAACCTGCCCGGCCAAGGCCCGTGATCAAGCGACCTGCCGCGCTGCAAAAGTCATCACAAGGAGAGAAACAACCCGCGCCGGAAAAGCCAGCCGAAGGTATAGCACCAGCCAGTGAAGCCGCCACAGACGCATCAAAGCTACCGCGCCCAAGGCCGGTCATCAAAAGGCCAGCCGCTTTGCAGAAACCTGCGGAGCAGCAATCGGTTCCAAATGTTGAGGAAAAGCCCGCAGCCACAGAAGCAGCTCCAACAGGTATAGAACATCCAGCTCAGCCTGTAGCCGAGGATGCACCAAAACCAACGAGGCCGCGTCCTGTCATCAAGCGACCAACACCGCCAGCTGCCGCACCGGAAACAGAACCAACTACCAACTTGAAAACCGAGGAGCAGCTAAATCCAAGGGCAACGGATATTCCTGATGGAGCAGCAGGAGAGTCGGCTATACCTGAAGAGGAAGCGCCAAAGCCAAAACCTCCACGGCCACGGCCCATCATCCGCCGCCCGCCGCCTAAAACAGAAGAATAATCGGAGGCAGGTGCTATACCTGTCCAAACAAAATAAAACAAGTAACAGCTAAACGAAGATAACCCATGTACGAAACCTTAAAACCAGATTTGGAAAAACAGCTTGCCGAGATCAAGGAAGCTGGTTTGTATAAGCAGGAGCGTATTATCACCACGCCGCAGGGAGCCGATATCGATACCACGCAGATGCAGCACGTGCTCAACTTCTGTGCTAACAACTACCTGGGCCTGTCAGCTCACCCGAAAGTGATCGAGGCAGCCAAGAACGCCATCGACACGCACGGGTATGGTATGAGCTCCGTGCGCTTTATCTGCGGTACCCAGGACATCCACAAAGAACTGGAGCGCAAAATCTCTGAGTTCCTGGGCACAGAAGATACCATCCTGTACGCAGCAGCTTTCGATGCGAACGGTGGTGTGTTCGAGCCTTTGTTTGATGCAGAGTCCGCTATTATTTCGGATGCTCTGAACCACGCTTCCATCATCGACGGCATCCGTCTATGTAAGGCGCAGCGCTTCCGTTATGAGCATAACAACATGGAAGACCTGGAAGCCAAGCTGCAGGAAGCCGTAAATGCCGGCACCAAGCACCGCATCATCGTAACGGATGGGGCCTTCTCGATGGACGGCACGGTAGCGCAGCTCGACAAGATCGTAGCGCTGGCCGACAAGTATAAAGCGTTGATTATGGTAGACGAGTGCCATAGCTCAGGTTTTATGGGCAAGACAGGTCGCGGCACGCACGAATATCACAACGTAATGGGCCAGATCGATATCATCACAGGCACGTTGGGCAAAGCACTGGGTGGTGCTATGGGTGGTTTTACATCCGGCAAAAAAGAGATCATCGAGATGCTGCGCCAGCGCTCGCGTCCATACCTGTTCTCTAACTCACTTGCGCCGTCTATCGTGGGTGCGTCCATCGCTGTGCTTGATTTGCTGAGTTCTACCACCGAGCTGCGTGACAAGCTGGAGTGGAATACCAAATATTTCCGTGAGCAGATCACGGCTGCCGGTTTCGACATCAAACCAGGCGACCACCCTATTGTGCCGGTGATGCTCTACGATGCACCATTGGCGCAGGAGTTCGCCGCCCGCATGCTCGACAAAGGCATTTATGTGATCGGGTTCTACTACCCGGTAGTTCCAAAAGGCCAGGCCCGTATCCGGGTGCAACTCTCTGCCGTGCACGATCGTGCGCATCTGGATAAGTGTATTGCCTCTTTTGTGGAGGTAGGCAAAGAGCTTGGTGTGATCAAGTAAGATTGCAAATTCTTCAAGGTATAGAAACAGCCGCTTCCATTGGGGGAGTGGCTGTTTCTATACCTTGTAATGAACTTGCTTATCCGCTATACCTATGAACAACATAAAAGTAAAGGCTGGCCAGCTGCTGCTCGGCACTGTGCTGGCTTGGCTGGTGATTTCTTTTCTGGCCTATGCTACAGCCGACATGCGCGGGGAGGTAAACCTGACGGATACGCTGCTGCAAATTACTTTCTACTTCTCTATTCTACTCTCAGCTGAAGCCTACTTAAGCATGATACTCAATCCGCAATGGGTGCGTGTGAACCTGGGTATGGTGCTGCTGCTTAGCGCCCCGGCACTGGCCTATCTGGCCTGGTTTGTCAGTCAGCTTATTTTTGGGTAGTTACCTGATGAAATACCGATTTATTATTAGTGTATTTTTATTGTTTTCAGCAGTAGCGACAGCTTGCGGTCAATCGGAAAATGAGCATTTGATAGCAGAGATTTCGAAAGAAGTTTCAACTATCAATGCCGCTACTAATTTTACAGAAGTTATACTGGATGCAGACGCTTTTTTGGAGAATCAGCCAGATGGTGGAGGCGAATTAAAAGGATTTTATGAAGCTGGTTCCAACAGAAGTATCAGGTTGTGGTTAGGACTTTCAAATGGCTTCGAAACGAAGGATTACTACTTCAAAAATGGTAAGCTGATTTTCGTGCAAGAGCAGTTCAACAGTTTTGTGTATGACATACAAAATGATACATTTAACCTGAATAAAACTGAAAAGACCTTTGATGGTCGCTATTACTTCGTCAACGGAAAACTGCTGCACTACGAAACGACTGGGCACAATCGTTTTGAAGATGATGCAATAGACCCCGAAGATACTTTAGTTGCCGAAGCGAAAGATTATGTAAGGCTCCTAAACGGTAAACTTTAAAACTCATCTCAACCTCAATCCTATTCTATGTTATTCTGTTTTATCGGAAATGACCCTTTCTTCGGATCCATTGCGCTGGTGGTGGTGGCCTACTACATATTGGTTGTGCTTTCGCTGCTCCACCTGATCTTCAGAACAAACTATAGCCTGACCGAACGCCTCCTCTGGATGGTTGTGCTCTGGGTTGTGCCCGTGTTTGGCCTGCTGGCATATTGGGTATTCTGGAAAAGAAGAGCTTCTCTCTAAACGGTCAATTGATCAATAAATGAAAACAACATTAGGTATAGCTGCGATGCTGTTGCTAGCCCTGACAGGGTATGACCAGGTTAAGTCTGCAGACAGAAAAATGCTAACAGTTACAGAGCCCGTAATAACCCAATTTAAGGTGAAGGAGCAGAAAGCCTGGGATGCAGGTAACAAGTCGCTTGCGCTGGCTTACAGCGATTCGGTAAGGTATAGTATCATTGGCGCTTATATTGACAACCATACCTTCAGAACACTGGATAACAGGGATGTAAAACTCGAAAGCCTCGACAAGCCCCTGCTGCTAATTAATTCTGCTACTTGGTGCGCCGGCTGTGTTAGTGAAGTCCCGGTTCTGAACAAGGTAGCTAAGGAGTTTGCGGATAAAGTGACTTTTGTGGTGCTCTTTCATGACAACAAAGATGAAAAGCTTTTCGAGTTGGCAAAGAAGTGCAATGACTAGATTTTACTTGTCCCCTCCATAAAACAGGAAGAGAGCGCTCATATACTGAATATCTCTGGCTTCAGACATATTCTTGGCTATTCTGCAAACTATGTGATAAACACGAAAGAAAGATTGTAAGTTTTTCACAAGGGGCAGCTGTGCCGATGACTTACACAAACGACAAAGGGGAAAAGTGACGACTACACAGGAGCAGGCAAATGCTATCAACTACAAAAGCTTGAAAGAGCAGGTAGAGCAACTGCTGAGCGAAGAAAGTGCAATGAAATCTACAAAATAAAAAAGCCTCCGCTTAGCGGAGGCCCTTTCCATAATTAGTTCTAAGTATTGTCTTAAATGCGCTATGGCTATTGTTCTTTAGAAGCGTCCTGGCCTTGTTCGTCAAGAGTGATCGTGCCAGTCTGGCCTTCTTTGTTCGTGAGGTTGATCTCGTAAACAACTTTTGCGTTTGCATCACCTTCAGCCGGCTTCACTTTATAAATGTCGCCTACCGTCCACTCTTTATAAGTTTCGTGATCCAACACTGCCTTTACAGGCTCGGGAAGCTGATCTTTGGTAACTTTTTCTTTATTGTCGTTTTGAGTTTGTGTCTGAGCTTGCTCAGCAGTCTGTGTAGCTTGTGCGTTTGCATCGATTGATGTAAATCCAAGAAGGGCAATGGCGGCTGCTAAAAAAGTTACTTTTTTCATATTTTGTTAGTTTAGTTCTGATTAACATTTGATTCGCATAGCCCTATTGGCATAACCGTGCCACAAGTTGATTTGTTGATTAAGATGCTGTAAATCATGGGATTATGAATTAATTGGATTTTGCTTAAACTGTGGAAGCGCGTAAAAAGGTGGGGAATGATTTCCACACTTTGTGGTGGAAGACCCCACCACGTCTTATTCTAAAGATGAGGTATAGCAGCCAGGTATGGCCAGAGCAAATAAAAAAGCCAGCCCCAAGAGGCTGGCTTTGCTTTTAATGCAGTTTATACCTTAAGCGGCACTCACCGACTTCTCGGCAGGAGCTGGAGCAGCAGCTGTTTTCTGGTCTGTGTCGAACAGGTATTGGTTGAGTTTCACGCGCAGGTCGGCTGAGGAAAGGTTGCGGAATACCTCGGCATTGCGCACCAGCGCGATCTGGCCTGTTTCTTCTGATACCACAAGCACCACACTGTCTGTCACTTCCGTAAGGCCAATGGCGGCGCGGTGACGAAGACCCATTGAAGCAGGTATATCGTTGTTCTCTGTTACGGGCAAAATACAGCGGGCCGCTTTGATGCGATTGCCCGAAATGATCACGGCACCATCGTGCAGCGGACTCGTCTTGTTAAAGATCGACATGAGCAGGCGCTTCGAGATCACAGCATCGATCAGGTCACCGGACTCAGCGTAATATTTCAGTTCAGAACTCTTGGCAAACACAATCAGTGCTCCCGTATTTTTGGCGGCCAGCGATTTGGCGGCTTCTATAAAAGGAGTGAGGCTGAGCTTGTCAACCTGCTCCCGGCGCCACGCAAATCCCCAGAAGCGGTCGTGGTTGAGAGAGGTAGTTTTACCGATAAGCAAAAGAAAGCGCCGGATTTCGGGCTGGAACACGATGATGGCCGCCAGCACACCTACTCCCATAAACTGGCCGAGAATGATGCTGAGCAACTCCATACCTGCCGCCCTCACTACCAGGTATAGCAGGTATACGGACAGCAGCCCCAGGAAAATTTTGAGGGCCACGCTACCGGTCAGGAGCTTGTAGAGCTGGTAAAGCAATACTGTGACGAGCAGGATGTCGAGCACATCCAGCAACTCAATCTCCAAAAAACCCAGTGTAAATAAAGGAATCAATGCGTTACTTTCGTGTATAGTTGGATAGTCTGTTTAGTTTCTTTTACGTCGTGCACCCGCAAAATGTCGGCGCCCTTTGTTAACGCGATGGTGTTAAGTGCTATTGTGCCAGCCAGTGCTTCAGATTGGTCGATGCCCAGGTACTTGTAGGTCATAGACTTGCGGGATACTCCCACTAGTAACGGCAGCTCGAGTATACGAAGTTCCTCAAGGCGGCGCATTAGCTCAAAGTTCTGGTCCACGGTCTTGGCAAAACCGAAACCCGGGTCCAAAATAATGTCGTTCACACCAAGGTTTTTCAACTGTGCCACTTTAGCCTGCAACTCATCAATCACGCCCAGCACCAGGTCATTATAATCCGTGAGGCTGTTCATGGTTTGCGGTGTGCCGCGCATATGCATGAGTATGTACGGCACCTGCAGTCGCGCCACGGTTTCGAACATGGCCTCATCCAGGTTGCCGCCCGAAATGTCGTTGATGATCGAGGCACCGGCCTGTATACTTGCTTCGGCCACTTCGGCCCGGAAGGTATCCACGGAAATAACAGCCTCCGGAAAATGCTGCATAACGGCTTCGACGGCAGGTATAACCCGGTCCAGTTCTTCGGCTACCGAGACCTCCACAGCACCCGGTCGCGAAGAGTAACCTCCCAGGTCGAGGATATCAGCGCCGTCGCGCAGCATGCTTTCGGTGCGGTGCAATACATCGTCGAGAGAGCTGAGCCGGCTGCCGGCATAAAAGGAGTCAGGCGTAACGTTTAGGATGCCCATCACGAGCGGCGTGTCCAGCGAAAGGATTTTTCCGCGGCAGTTAAGTGTGCTTTTCCTTCGAAAAAACTTATCTTTCGATTCCAATGTTGGCGTATCTGTCAATCGTTTAAAATTAAAGCTAAAAAGTTGATTAGTCAAACACTCCAGGAATATAATCAGGTAGTAAACCGCTGCAAAGATACCTTCGTCAAGAAGACCAAAGATTACGGCACCGCCTGGCGCGTGCTGCGCCTGTCATCCATCACCGACCAGATCTTTATCAAGGCGCAGCGCATCCGCTCCATTCAGGAGAAGGGCAAACAAATGGTGGAGGATGACATCCGCGACGAATTTGTGGGTATTATCAATTACTGCGTGATCGCCCTGATGCAGCTTGGTCTGCAGGAGAGTGACGAACTGACGCTTTCGGCAGAGGAAGTGGAGCGCATGTACACCACCCATATTGAGGAAAACATCAAACTACTCAACGCCAAAAACCATGACTACGGCGAGGCCTGGCGCGACATGCGCGTGAGCTCCATCACTGACATTATTCTGATGAAGCTCTACCGCACCAAGCAAATAGAAGACAACGAAGGCCATACCCTGATCTCGGAAGGCGTGGAAGCCAACTACCGCGATATGATTAACTACGCCGTGTTCGCTCTGATAAAATCGGGCTTTGCGGAAACAGTGAAGTAAGGTATAGCCTGTGTACAAACATGTCATCTCGACCCTTTGGAGAGATCTGGAGTTTTTAATCCACGATAACGCTTCAGATTTCTCAATAGCGTTCGAAATGACAATACTCTAAAATAGAAGATATTAGGAGGTATAGGTGATCCGGTATTGTGGTTTCCTAAACTCCCACATACTTAAAATCTCAAACTCAAAATGCGACACATCACTAAGTTTTTCTGGCTCTTTGTAGGAGTTCTCTTCATCTTCTCGGGCATGATCAAGATCAACGACCCGGTAGGTACGGCCATCAAACTGGAGGAGTACTTTGAGGTATTCGCCCATGATTTTTCACCGGTGTTTTTGTCGCTGGTGCCGGCGGCGCTGTTTCTGTCCATCTTCCTGAGTGCGGCCGAAATTGTGCTGGGCGTGGCGCTGCTTATCCGCTGGAAACTGAAAGAAGTGCTGTGGTTGCTGCTGGCCATGATCGTTTTCTTTACCTTCCTGACCTTTTTCTCAGCATACTTCAACAAAGTAACCGACTGCGGCTGCTTCGGCGATGCCATCAAACTCACGCCTTGGGAGTCGTTTACCAAAGACATCGTGCTGCTGGTGATGATCGTTTGGCTGCTTATCAATAAACGTTACCTGCAGCCGTTGGTGCAGCCTAAAGTGGGCGCGGTCGTAACAGCACTTACTGCCTTGATTTCGGTAGGCATCGGCTGGTATGCTTATGAGCACCTGCCTTATGTCGACTTCCGCGCTTATAAAATAGGCAACAACATTCCTGCCCTTATGAAACCTTCGGCACCACTGCGCTACAAGTATGTGATGGTGAAAGACGGACAGGAGCAGGAGTTCGAGGACTACCCGATGGACGATGCCTATACCTTTAAAGAGATGGTTGCCGTGAATCCGGAGGATGGCCCCAAGATTACCGACTTCAACGTGTGGAACGATCAGGGAGACTTCACACAAGAGATTTTGAGCGGTAAAAAGCTGCTCGTGATCGTGCATAGTGTGGACAAAGCCAACCGCAGCAACATCGATAAAATAACCAAACTGGTGCGGGAAGCCGAGCAGCAAGGTATAACCCCGGTTGTCATCACCTCGTCTGGCCACCTGGAGTTTGAGGCTTTCCGTCACGAAGTGAGTCTGGCCGCGCCTTATTTCTTCGGTGACGGTACTGTACTTAAAACCATGATGCGCTCCAACCCCGGCACTATGCTGCTGGAAGACGGCACCGTGAAAGGCATGTGGCATCACAACGATACGCCCGAAGTGTCGGAACTGGTGAGCTTGCTGTAAGCGAAACGCTATACCTTGGCTTTGAACACGCAGCGCATTTTCCTGATCGGTATGATGGGAGCCGGCAAGACCACGCTGGGACGTGAGCTGGCCGGGCGGCTCGGCTATACGTTCGTAGACCTCGACGAGTACATCGAGCAACAGGAAGGCTATAGCATTACGCAACTGTTTGAGGCGGGGGGGCAGGAGTTATTTAGGCAAAAGGAACGGCAGGCGCTGGAGGCAGTGGCTCAGGAGTTCGAGCGCGTCATTGTCGCTACCGGCGGTGGCACCCCCTGCTTCTTCGATAACATGATTTTTATCAACCAGCATGGCACCAGCATCTTTCTGGATGTGCCGGCTGAGGAACTTACCCAACGCCTGCTTGCGACAGATCTACGTCAGCGCCCCCTGCTGGCTCAAAAAAACGAAGTGGAGCTGAAGGATTTCATAGTCAAAACATTAGCTGCACGACGGGTATTCTACAAACAGGCCAGGTATACGGTATCGGGAAAAAGGTATAACATTGAACGATTAGAATCGTTAGTTAAACCATAATAAAAACTCCGCGTTACCGCTTATGTATTGCAGCGGATAAATACATACGGTATACCTAATATTTGACTAATTTTGCAGTTAAAATCCGTTTTTAGCAAAACCTGACTATGAAACCCAATCACAAAGGACAAGCCCAGATATTCCAGAACCCTGTGCTGGAAAGACTGACACGTACACACATCGCACTACCAATTTCCATTTTTATCGTCATCGCTATCGGGCTGATTTACTATGGTATAACATACAGTTTTATTAATGTGCTGGAGGCGATCGGCTTCTTTCTGCTGGGCTGGCTTATTTTCTCCCTGATCGAGTATTGTGCGCACCGTTTCGTGTTTCACATGGAAACCGACACACCTATGAAGGAACGCATCCAGTATACCTTCCACGGCAATCACCACGAGTACCCGAAAGACAAAGAGCGCCTGGCCATGCCGCCAATCGTGAGTTTGTTCATCGCTTCGTTCTTCTTCTTTGTGTTCAAGCTGATCTTCGGGCAATTTGTGTTTGGCGTAGTGGCCGGTTTGCTGTTTGGCTATGCGCTATACCTGTTTGTGCACTACGCGGTACATGCCTATGCGCCGCCCAAAAATTTCCTGAAGCAACTCTGGATCCACCACAGCATTCACCACTACAAAGATCCCAACGTGGCTTACGGCGTGTCGTCGCCGCTATGGGACTACATATTGGGTACTATGCCGAAGCGTACAAATGCAAAGTAGTTTCCAGGTATAGATAAATCAAAAAGGGAGCCGATTGGCTCCCTTTTCTTTTGTTAGGTATTGCGGTTATCGTCTGAAGCGGCTGAACAGCCAGCCCACCAGGGCTACGATCAGAACGATGATGATAAGTGCTGTCCACATGCCAGCCTGGAAGATGTCTCCGATTAATTCGCAGCTGCTCATGGTAACTGCCATCAGTACAAACAGAATTGGCAGGTATAATCTTATATTTTTCATGGTCTTGTTTAGTTTAAGTTGACAGCACAGCATTTGCACTCTATAAAGCACATGGCCGTGGCTAATATGACGAAGTGGTCATATATATCAGATACTTGCTTTTATGGGAAAAGGTTGGATTTGGGGCGGTAACAAGCCGGCCGGGAATGACTGAGAGGACATAAAACAAAAAAGCCACTCGATTGAGTGGCTTTTTGCTCCCCCTCCTGGGCTCGAACCAGGGACCCCCTGATTAACAGTCAGGTGCTCTAACCAACTGAGCTAAGGAGGAATGTTTTTTTATGTTCAGTGACGGCCTCTACCGTCGAATGATGGTGCAATATTACGGCGCGAAAGCTTACTACGCAAGTACTGGACCAAAAAATATTTTGAGTGAACTGTAAATGATTGTGAATCAATCTGAAAATTTTAATTGAAAATGGAGAGCAGCGAGCCGTTTAGCGCGGTGCGGTATTGCCTGAGCCCATATACAGCAGGGCCGGTCATTACGCCACCCTGAAAATTGAACTGCGATCCGCAGCAATTGTCCACAATAAAGAGGTTAGACTGGTCTGCCTCTACCTGACCGCAGGGTGCGCCCGCAGTAGGGTCATAGGGGCAGGCCCGCTCAAAAGCCAGGTATAGGTTTGCGTTCTGCCGGATCACGATAATGCCCTTGTAACCGGAGTTCAGGTATACGTAGCCACCGTCCTGCCGCAAGCGTGTGTACAGTTGGCTGTTTACGTTGATCTGTTCGCTTACCGGCACGTTGGGTATACCTGGCCCCGGGTTATCGCTGCCGCAGGAGGCGAGCAGCACCAGGGCAAGCAGGCAGACGAGCTTACTGATACTCGTAGAAGCCTTTGCCAGATTTGCGGCCATGGTGGCCGGCATCCACTTTCTGCTGCTGTATGCGGCTCGGTCTGAATTTTGGGTCATAATGGAAAGCCTCAAACATGGAGGAGGTGACAGAATAATTGGTGTCTACGCCGATCAGGTCCATCAGTTCGAAGGGGCCCATCTTGAAGCCGCTGGCCTGCATGAGTCGGTCTATACCTTTGGCATCGGCCACACCTTCTTCAAGCAGCTTGAGTCCCTCCACGTAGAAGTGGCGTGCCACCCGGTTCACAATAAAGCCAGGTGCGTCCTTGGCCATTACCGGCTTCTTCTCCAGTTTCAGAGCCAACTGCCTGATGGTTTCAGCTACCTCCGGTGATGTGGCGGCTCCTGAGATCACTTCCACCAGCTTCATGATATGGGCCGGATTAAAGAAGTGCATACCTACTACCCGCTCCGGGTGCGGTATACCGGCCGCGATGCGTGTAATAGGTATAGACGACGTATTAGAAGCGAAAATGGTATCCGGCGTGTTCACCGCATCCAGGTCCTTGAAAATGCTCTGCTTCACCTCCAGGCGCTCTACCACGGCTTCTATGATAACATCGCAACTCAGTTGTAGTGTATCGCCGGTATAAGTAAGATTTGCCAAAGCTGCCTGTTTCTCAGCCTCAGTCAGCTTACCACGCTCAATCCCTTTGTCGAGGTTTTTGATGGTAGTGGCTTTGGCCTTCTGCAGCACCTGCGCATTGATATCGAACAGGATGGTCTTATACCCGGCCTGCGCACAGATCTGCGCAATGCCCTGCCCCATGGTGCCGGCACCTACTATACCTATCGTTTTGATGTTCTCAAACTTCATCGCTTTGATTGTCTGTTAAATAAAATGAGTGAATGCGCTGCTATACTTACAAACAAAACATTCACTCATTCGCTCAATCACTCATTCAAACCTAAATCACCCCCTTAAACTGCCGCAGGAAACGCACGTCATTTTCGGTGAACAGGCGCAGATCTTTGATCTGGTAGCGGAGCATGGTGATGCGCTCAATGCCCATACCGAAAGCAAAGCCTGTGTATACCTCCGGATCGATGCCGCAGTTGCTGAGCACATTCGGGTCTACCATACCAGCACCGCCAATCTCTACCCAACCCGATTGCTTGCAGATGTTGCAGCCTTCGCCTTTGCAGATGAGGCACGAAATATCGATCTCGGCGCTCGGCTCAGTGAACGGGAAGAACGACGGACGGAAACGGATTTTGGTCTCCTGCCCGAACATCTCCTTGGCAAAATAATAAAGCGTTTCTTTCAGGTCTTTGAAGCTCACGCCTTTGTTCACATACAGGCCTTCCACTTGCTGGAAAACCATGTGCGCACGGGCCGAAATGGCTTCGTTGCGGTATACGCGGCCCGGCATGATGCTACGCAGCGGCGGCTGGTTGTTTTCCATCAGGCGCACCTGCACGTTGGAGGTATGGGTACGAAGCAATTTGTCGCGGTCTTCGCTCAGGAAGAAAGTATCCTGCATTTCGCGGGCCGGGTGGTTTTCAGGGAAGTTGAGCGCCGTAAAGTTGTGCCAGTCATCCTCAATTTCTGATCCATCGGCCACGTTGAAGCCGATGCGCTCGAAAATACGCACGATCTCGGCACGCACCAGCGAAAGCGGGTGGCGGGTACCCAGGGTGTTAGGTATAGGAGGTAGCGTAAAGTCAAAAGCGTTCTCGGCTTCAGAACCAGCGCTGGCGTTGCTTAGCTGCTCCTGCGCCTCGTCGAAACGGGCTTGTGCGCGGTTTTTGAGCTGGTTCAGCTCCTGGCCCACCTGGCGGCGCTGCTCCGGCGCTACTTTTTTAAGGTCATCGAAAAGGGCGGCGATGGCACCTTTGCGACCCATGTATGCAATGCGGAATTGCTCCAGTTCGGCAGCGCTTGTCAGCTGCGCAGCCTCTATCTCTTGTGCTACTCTCTGTATATTCTCAACCATAGTATGCAAAGATAATAATTTGAGAAATGCGAACGCCAAAATAAGGCGCTTTGCTAAACCTTGCCATTCGGTAAACAAATGTTATCTTGGTTTACCGACGCTAACTGGCCGTTTACCGACTTCTGTCCAAAGGTAGCCTAATAGCCATTGAGTTGATCTGGGGCATCTTATACCTTTGGAACAGAAACTGAAACTAAAGCGAAATAAAACCATGAAAAACAGAGATTATAATACGAAAGGAAACTCCGGCAAAATGGCCGGTATGTTTCTGCTGATGGTGGGCGTGCTGTTGCTCACCGCCAAAATGGGCATTCTCTTTTTGCCGGGCTGGGTGTTTTCCTGGCCGATGTTCCTGATCGCGTTGGGCGTGTACCTGGGCTTTAAGCACTCTTTTCAGAAACCAAGCTGGCTGGTGCTGATCGTGATCGGCGGAGTTTTCCTGCTCGACAAGCACTTTTTCCTCAACATTAACCTGAAACTGTATTTCTGGCCAATCCTGATTATCGGTCTGGGGCTATGGCTGATGCTGAAACCTAAGAAGCGCAACCCCTGGGAGAATCAGCTCCCTGCCAACCCCAGGCCAGAAGACGTACCCGGCTATTATACTGACCCGGTGAACGGTGCCTACCCCGGTGCTTATACTGACTACACCGGAGAGGAGGCCTATACCTCAGGAGGCTATACCGGGGCAACCGAACAGGCGGGGTACGGACCCGAAGACCATATTGACAGTGCCGCGGTTTTTGGAGGAATCAAAAAAAACATCGTCTCTAAAAACTTCAAGGGAGGCGAAGTAGTGAGTGTGTTCGGGGGCACGGAGCTGAACCTGATGCAGGCTGACATACAGCACCCCATCGTGCTGGAGGCCACGCAGATTTTCGGAGGCACCACCCTGATTGTTCCACCGCACTGGCACATTAAATCGGATGACATGGTGGCGATACTGGGGGGCATTGACGACAAGCGCCCGGCCTACCAGCAAGGCTACGACCCTAACAAGGTGCTGATCCTGAAGGGTACTACCCTGTTTGGCGGCCTGAACATCAAAAGTTACTAAGTTATAGGTATGGCGTCGCAGGTGCGTTTAATCATGCTATACCTGGGCTGGGCCTTGCTCTGGTCTGCGGTGCTGCTGCTGGTGCTTTGGCCAACAGGTTTCAGTACGCGGCTTTTGCTCACAGATGCGCTCCTGACAAACCTGCTGCTGGCAGTGGGGGGCTATGCCGTAGGTACGGGCCTGCGTTTCTACCAGCCCAGTATCCGGCAGGGCGCCTTTTTGCTGGGCTGGAGTTTGGGCCTGGCAGGTATAAGCACTACTGTGTTTTACTGGCTGGCCAACGCCCTCTTCGAGCAGGAAGTGACCTACCTTACCTTTGTGGATAATACGCTGGCCGTTCGGGTGGCTTTTAACTGGCTGATGCTACTTTTGATGCTCCTTCTCACCTGGCTCTGGTTCTATACCCGCGAGTTGCAGGAGGCCGAGAAGCGCAAAGCCGCCACCGAAAAGCTGGCCCGCGAAGCCGAACTCTACAACCTGCGCCAGCAACTGCAGCCACATTTTCTGTTCAACAGCCTCAACTCCATCAGTGCCCTGGCGGTGAGCCGGCCGGAACAGGCCCGCAACATGGTGCAACAGCTTTCCGATTTTCTGCGCGGTACCCTGCGTAAGGACAACAACCAGCTGGTGCCTTTGACCGAGGAGCTGAAGCAATTGCAGCTATACCTGGATATTGAGAAAGTCCGCTTCGGACACCGGCTGCAGGTGGAAGTAGAGGCCACCGAAGAAAGCCAAAGCCTGAAGCTGCCCGCCTTGCTCTTGCAGCCGGTCGTGGAGAACGCCATCAAGTTCGGGCTCTACGACACGGTTGGAGAAACAGCCATTAAGGTAAATGCCACCACAGCAGACGGCTACCTGACCATCACCACCCAAAACCCCTACGACCCTGCCACGAGTCAGCCCCGCAAAGGCACTGGCTTTGGGCTCGATTCGATTCAGCGCAGGCTATACCTGCTTTATGCCCGGCAGGACTTGCTGCGCACCTCACAACAAGATCACCAGTTCACAACCACCATCAAGATACCGCAACACTATGAAAAAATGCCTGATAATAGATGATGAACCGCTGGCCCGCAGCATCGTGGCTGAATACCTGCAAGCCTATCCCGAACTGGAGGTCGTGCAGGAGTGCTGCGATGGCTTTGAAGGTGTGAAGGCGATTATGCAGCACCAACCCGACCTGGTCTTCCTCGATATTCAGATGCCCAAGATCAACGGATTCGAAATGCTGGAGCTGGTAGAACAGGCCCCCGGTGTCATCTTCACCACCGCCTTCGACGAGTATGCCATCAAGGCTTTCGAGGCCAATGCCGTGGATTATCTGCTCAAGCCTTTCAGCATGGAGCGCTTTGATGCGGCTATACGGAAGTGGCTGCAGAGTCAGGCGACCGCACAGGCTATACCTGCCATCGCTGCATTGGAGGAAGCAACCGGCAAACAGCCCGAAGAGCAACACCGCATTGTGGTGCGGGCCGGCAACAACATCCGCATTATACCTGTGGGAGAGGTGCTATACCTGGAGGCCTACGACGACTATGTGAAGATCCATACCCGCGACGGCGTGTTCCTCAAGAAAAAGACCATGGGCTACTACGAGAAAGCACTTAATCCGGCGCAGTTTGTGCGTGTGCACCGCTCATACATCATGGCCCTGTCACAGCTCACCCGCATCGAACCCTTCGAGAAAGACAGCCATGTGGCCTTGCTGCGAAACGGCGAGCGTATACCTTTGAGCAAAAGCGGCTATACCCGCCTGCGAAGTGTGCTGGGGATTTAGTCGCCATGTAGCATAACTATACCTGCATCTGGCTGATTTAGAATTTGTTTTCAGCTGTTCAGAGGCAAAATGTCAGTGTCTGAATCAGCGTTTGTCCCGTTCGTCTAAATAGTTTTTCTCCCTCATAAAATCCTTTCAAATTTGCCTCGCTCTGATAAGCTGAACATTTACTAAATAATTCTGTTAATCACTTGCGGAAACTTTCGGGATAAAAAACGTTTCCGTAGTTTTGCCCTGGAATTATAAAAATGGAAACTTCAGTACAACTATCGGTAAAAGACAGGATTGCGACGGAAGCGTTCAGGCTGTTCTGTCGGCGCGGCATCAAAGGCACTTCAGTCGATGATATTGCGCAGCACCTTTCTATGTCGAAGAAAACCATTTACAAGTGGTTCAGCAACAAAGACGAGATCGTGTATTGGGCCATCAACTCATACCTGAGCTCGATTGACGCTGATTGTGAGCGATGCAGGCACCAGGCCCCCAACGCCATCGAAGAGCTTTTCAACATCATGAAAACTACCCGCCAGGTCTTTGCCAGTATTCACCCCGGCATTTTTTATGACCTGCAGAAGTACCACGCCAATGCCTGGAAAAAATGGCAGGAGTATAAGAACCACGACTTCCTTCACCGGATAAAGGAAAACCTTGAGCGCGGTATTTCGGAAGGCCTGTTCCGCCAGGATCTGGATGTAGAGGTAATTGCCCGCCTTCGCCTGGCCCAGATCGAAGTGCCTTTTGACGAGAACCTGTTCCCACGCTTCCAATTTGAGCTGCTGCATGTGCAGACGGCCAGCCTCGAGTACTTTATGCTCGGCATTGCCACGCTCAAAGGGCATAAGATGATCAACGACTACAAGCAAATCACTGAAGAAGAATAACAGCATATACCTCTCCAACTATGAAGAAATACAGCAGCCTGTTACTGATACTGTTCGTCCTGCTCAGCCCGCTCGGGGTGCTGGCGCAGGGCACGCCGCAGGCTTTTAGTCTGCAGCAGGGTATA
This sequence comes from Pontibacter sp. HSC-14F20, assembly GCF_019599265.1. Taxonomy (GTDB): domain Bacteria; phylum Bacteroidota; class Bacteroidia; order Cytophagales; family Hymenobacteraceae; genus Pontibacter. The sequence goes on from NZ_JAHZTC010000010.1 coordinate 99,244, forward strand.
GATTATGCCCTGCAGAACCGCGCGAGCCTGAAAATAGCCCGAAACCAGCAGGACATTGACAAAGCCAAAGTAGGGGAGATCCGGGCGATGGGCTTGCCGCAGATTAATGCAAATGCAGAGGTTGGCAATAACTTCATCCAACAGAAAACTTTGTTTGATCCGAGTAGTTTTGGCGGAGCCCCGTCTGTGTTAGATCCCTTTGTAATTACTCCTGAACAGTTGGCTTCAGGGCAGCCAATAGTTCTCAATCCGATATACTCGCAGCCAGAACCTCCGACATCGGGCGGGCTCCAGGCAATTTCTTTTGTGCAGCCTTATAACGGAAGTCTCACCGTTACGGGTAGCCAGCTCTTATTCGACGGCTCTTATCTGATTGGGTTGAAAGCCGCCAAAACCTATACCGACCTCGCGCGCAAAACCACCGAGCAGAACGAAATTGATGTGGTGGAACAGGTAACCAAGGCCTACTACAGCGTATTGGTGAGCCGCGAGCGCATGGAGCTCCTCAATCAGAACCTTACCCGCCTCGACACACTCCTGAACCAGACGCAGGTAATGTTTGACAACGGCGTAGCCGAAAAGCTGGACGTGGACCGGCTGCGGGTGACTTATAACAACCTGAATGTAGAGAAACAGAAGACTGAGCGCTTGCTGATTTTGGGCGAATACCTGCTCAAATTCCAGATGGGGATGCCGCAGAAAGAGCAATTGGTCCTGACCGACAGCCTGAGCGAAGTGCAGGTAGATATGGCCAAGGCTACTCGGAATGGTTTTAACTACAGCAACAGAATCGAATACTCAGTGCTGGAGACGCAGCGTGACCTCGCCCTGCTGAACCTGCGCAACATCCGCTCCGGTTACCTGCCGAAGCTATACCTGAATGCGCGCTATGGTTATAACGGCGTAGGGTCCACTTTTTCAGATGTGATGAACATAAGGGCTGGTCAGGATAACACGACAGATAGAAACTACTTTGACTTTGGCTATGTGGGGCTGCAGCTGCAGGTGCCGATTTTCGACGGACTGCGCAAGCACTACCAGATACAGCAATCGCGCCTGACACTTGAGAATGCCAAACTCGGTTTTGAAAGTCTGGAACAAGGTATAGACCTGGAACTGGAACAGGCCTCCACTGATCTGACCAACTCGCTCGACGTGCTGGCATCGCAGCGCGAGAACCTGGAGCTGGCCGAAGAGATTGCCCGCGTGTCCAAGATCAAGTTTCAGGAGGGCGTAGGCTCTAACCTGGAAGTGGTAACCGCCGAAACCGATCTGCGCCAAGCACAAACCAACTACTACGCCGCCATGTACGACGCGCTCATTGCAAAAGTGAACCTCGACAAAGCCACCGGCACCCTTCTGACAAAATAATATACCCAAAAAGCTTACACACGACTTAACTATGAAGAAGATATTTGGAGTTTCATCGCTGGCCCTGTTCTTAAGCCTGGCCGCCTGCAACCAGGACAACGACAAAGAGGCACAACTGGCCGAACTGAAGCAACAGCAGACCGAGCTGCAGGAGCAGATCGCGCAACTGGAGGCAGAGCTGAAGGCGGAGGGTAAGGGCGGACCGGTTGAAAAGAAGACCATGCCGGTAACCGTGGCACAGGTGCAGCAGGATACGTTCCGTCATTACCTGGAAGTGCAGGGCGGTGTAGATTTCGACCAAAACGTGTTTGTGAGCGCCAAAGTGCCGGGTGTACTCACTAGCGTGCGCGTGAAGCGTGGCGACAAGGTAACCAAAGGCCAGACCATGGCAACGATAGACGCGCAGGTGCTGGAGCAGAACATTGCCGAGGTGCGCACCCGTCTGGAACTGGCCAATGTGGCATACGAGCGCCAGAAAAACCTCTGGAACCAGAAGATTGGCACCGAGATGCAGTTCCTGACAGCTAAAAATAACAAAGAGGCCTTGGAGCGTAGCTTGGCTACCCTGCAGCAGCAGCGTGACCAGTACAATGTCAAAGCCCCTGTAAGCGGTGTGGTAGATAACGTGATTCCCAACGCCGGAGAAGCCGTAGCACCGGGCGTGGGCATCATCCGGGTAGTTAATACAAGCGGCTCTAAAATTGTGGCAGAGGTGTCGGAGGCATACCTGACCAGGATAAGCAAAGGGGACGAAGCTCTGGTGCGCTTCCCGGATCTGAATCAGGAAATAACAGCGACTGTGGATGTGGTGAGCAGCTTTATCAACCCCGGCAGCCGAACCTTCACCATCGAGCTCCGGCCTAAAAACGTCGATGTAGAGTTGCGGCCGAACCTGGTGGCCGTGGTGCGCATACAGGACTACCGGAAAGAAGACGCCATCATTATACCTGTCAACCTGGTGCAGCGTGACGAGAAATCGCAGTATGTGTATGTGGCCCAGAAACAAGGCGAGCGCTACGTGGCTACCCGCAAAGAAGTGGAGACAGGCGTGAATTACCAGGGACAAGTAGAGGTGCTGAAAGGGCTGAAGGCGCAGGACTACATTATTACAGCAGGATACCAGAGCGTGAATGAGGGGCAGCCGGTTGTTTTCAACCAGGAAAGTATCGCGCAGCAATAACTTTTTAAGCCGAAGACTATGAAATATTTCAAGCCGACCAATTGGTCCATTGATAATAGGACGAGCATTTACATCATTACCTTGATCATCGCGGTATGGGGTATATTCTCGTACATCACGCTTCAGAAAGAAAATTTCCCGGATATCGTTATCCCGACAGTGTTTGTGGGAACTGTATACCCGGGCACATCGCCGGCCGATATCGAAAACCTGGTGACCCGCCCCATCGAGAAGCAGCTGAAATCCATTTCGGGAGTCAAGGAAGTGTCCTCCAATTCCATTCAGGACTTCTCCATGATCACAGTAGAGTTTAATACTGACGTGGATGTGGTAGAGGCGAAGCAACTGGTAAAAGATGCCGTAGACAAAGCCCGCACCGATCTGCCTACCGACCTCGACCAGGACCCGGACGTGCAGGAGGTGAACTTCTCTGAGTTTCCGATCATGTACCTCAACGTATCGGGCAACTATAGCCTCGACCGTCTGAAGAAGTACGCCGAAGATATTCAGGACCAGATTGAGGCACAGCCTGAGATTACGCGTGTGGACATGGTGGGCGCCCTTGACAGAGAGGTGCAGGTAAACGTGGACCTTTACAAGATGCAGGTTGCGCAAGTGACCTTTGCAGACATCAGTCGGGCCATTGCATCCGAAAACGTGACGGTGTCGGGTGGTAATATTTCGGTCGGCGAAACAAAACGCTCTGTGCGTGTGGTAGGCCAGTATACCGACCCGAATAAGATCGGTGATATTGTAGTAAAATCGCTATCTGGCGCTAACATACAGCTGAAAGAAATTGCCGAGGTTAAAGAGGGTTTTGAAGAGCAGGAAAGCTTTGCCCGTCTTGATAATTCACCTGTTATCACGCTCAACGTGATCAAGCGAAGCGGTGAAAACCTGATCGAGGCGTCTGACAACATCCATACCCTGGTAGAGGACATGCAGGAAAGCGTTTTACCAGGCGACCTGAAAGTGACAATCACCGGCGACCAGTCCACGATGACGCGCCACACCCTCAATGACCTGATCAACACGATCATCATTGGCTTTGTGCTGGTGACTCTGATCCTGATGTTCTTCATGGGTACGACTAACGCCATTTTCGTGGGGCTGTCGGTACCGATCTCCATGTTCATCGCTTTTATGCTGATGCCAGTGCTGGGCTTTTCGCTTAACATGATCGTGCTTTTCTCGTTTCTGCTAGCCCTGGGTATTGTCGTGGACGATGCCATTGTGGTGATCGAGAATACGCACCGGATCCTGCACCAGTCTAATCTGGGAGTAATGAAGTCAGCTAAACTTGCGGCCGGTGAGGTGTTTGTACCCGTGTTGGCGGGAACGCTTACCACGGTGGCACCATTCCTTCCGCTGGCTTTCTGGCCAGGCATTGTAGGTAAGTTCATGTTCTTTTTGCCTATCACGCTCATTGTAACGCTGCTGGCTTCGTTGCTGGTGGCCTTTATCATTAACCCGGTGTTTGCGGTTTCTTTCATGAAGAGAGAGCACGAGCAGGAGGCTGACATTGCCCCGCGGGCCCGTCGTAACTTCTGGCTGCTGATAGGGGGTGCCGCACTGGTGGCTATAGTGGGCTATCTGGCTGGCTGGTACGGTACGGCCAACCTGATCATGCTGGCTGTGGCGCTGGTGCTGCTCAACCGCTTTGTGTTCCGCCGCATGATCCATGGTTTCCAGAACACGACGCTGCCACGCTTCATGCGGGGCTACGAGCGCCTGTTGCGCTGGATGCTGGTAGGCAGACGCCCTGTCTGGATGCTGGTAGGCATGTTCGGACTACTTATTTTCTCAATATTTCTCACAGGGCTGCGAGCTCCTAAAGTAGTATTCTTCCCGGATTCTGACCCGAACTTCATCTATACCTACATCAGTATGCCGGTCGGTACCGATCAGCTTGTGACAGACTCAGTTACACGTGAAGTAGAGAAGCGCATCTATCGGGTAATCGGAGAAAATAACGACGATGTAGAATCGGTTATTTCCAATGTGGCGATCGGGGCCGGCGACCAGAACGACCGCAGCGTGACCGCACAATCTCACTTGGGAAAGGTTACCGTAGCCTTTGTTGAGTATCAATACCGTACCGGCGAGCGCAGCACGCAGGCGTACATGAACGAAATACGCGATGCGGTACGCGGTATACCTGGCACTAACATCACGGTAGATAAAGAGCAGAACGGCCCGCCGGTGGGTAAGCCGATCAGTATTGAAATAGCTGGTGAGGACTTTGATGGCTTGGTAGCTTTGTCGAAACAGGTGCAGACTTATATAGAGCAGCAGCAAATTGGAGGTATAGAAGAACTCCGCAGCGACCTGGAAGACAGCAAGCCGGAGATTATCATCAACATCGACCGGGAGCGCGCCAACCGCGAAGGCATAACCACCGGGCAGATAGGTATGGAACTACGCACGGCCATTTTCGGCGACGAGGCCTCCAAGTTTAAACTGGACGAAGACGAGTACCCGATACAGGTGCGCTACGCAGAGCCTTACCGCAAGAACATTGATGCCCTGCTGGGTATGCGCATCACCTACCGCGACATGAACAGCGGATTGGTGCGGCAAATCCCGCTTTCATCGCTGGCGACAATAGAATATGGTACGTCATACGGAGGTATCAAGCGCAAGGACCTGAAGAGAGTGGTAACGCTGGAGTCGAATGTGCTGGACGGGTATAACGCCAACGAGGTAGTGCAGAGCATCGGAAGCGCGCTGCAGAATTTTCAAATACCGGAAGGCTACGAAATCAGCATGGGCGGACAGCAGGAGGAACAGGAGGAAACAGCCAACTTCCTGCTGATTGCCCTGGTAGCAGCTTTCCTGATCATCTTCCTGGTGCTGGTAACGCAGTTCAACTCCATCTCGAAGCCATTCATTATTCTGTCGGAGGTGCTGTTTAGCATCATTGGCGTGTTGCTGGGCTTCTCCATTTTCGGAATGGATGTCTCGATCGTGATGACCGGGGTAGGTATTGTGGCGCTGGCGGGTATTGTGGTGAAAAACGGTATCCTGATCGTGGAATTCACGGATATGCTCATAGCAGAGGGACGTGACCTGAAGGAAGCAATTGTAGAAGCAGGCAAGACGCGTCTGAACCCGGTATTGTTAACGGCAACGGCAACTATACTAGGCCTGATACCCTTGGCGTTAGGTATAAACCTGAACTTCTATACCCTGTTCACAGAGTTCAAAGCGAACCTCTTCATGGGTGGCGATAGTGCTGCCTTCTGGGGTCCGCTGGCCTGGACCATTATTTTTGGCCTGGGTTTTGCGACCATCATCACGCTGCTTATTGTGCCGGTGATGTACCTGCTCAACGAGCGACTGAGAGCGAAGATCAAAGGAGAAAGAAAGCCCGCAGGCGGCGTAAAAATTATACCTCAGGATGAAACAGAGGTGCCTGTAAACGGAAAAGTAGTCAGAGAATACACCCTATAATATATGATTGCAACAGCAGACAAGACTATTGAGCGCGAGGTTATCCGCATCATTAGCAAAACCAAGGAAATTAGACCTGCCCGTTTGCAGGCAAATGCCCGTCTGGAAAAGGATTTCGGCTTTGATATGGTGGATGTAGTAGATATCATCCTGGAGTTGGAGAAGAGTTTCCAGATTGTTATTCCGGATGAAGTTCCTATCAATACGGTGGGCGACTTTGTAGACTTTGTGGCATCGCATGCGATGCAGAAAGCCAGCTAACAGAAATTTTTAACGCTCTAAACAGAAGCGGCCGGGGTGCAAACCCCGGCCGCTTTTTATTTGATAAACAACAGCACTAACAGACGAACAGCACTCCTATGTAGTTGTCGTTGCGTACGTTTTCAAAAGTTATAGTAAGCGTTCTGTCAATAAGCAGTCGGGTTAGTAAATGGAAATACGGTAGGCTTTTAGCTTTTGGTCGAGCGCCTTTGAGTTAGGACATACCTTGTCGAGCAGCGACCAGAAACCCGGACCGTGGTTTTTCTCAATGGTGTGTGCCAGCTCATGCAGGATCACATAGTCGCAAAGTGAGTCGGGCAGGCGCATCAGGTGCAGGTTCAGGTTGATGTTGTTCGTGTGCGAGCAACTTCCCCAACGCGACTTGGCGTTTTTGATGAACACATTCTGATAGTCGAAGCCAAACTTGTCGGCAAAAAACTTCACACGTTCCGGCAAATACCCTTTGGCCTCTTTACGGTAAGCCTCCTCAATCGACTTGCGGATAAACTTCTGCACGTCGTTGTCGCGCACGTCTTTGTAGGCCGGATAGAACACGTTGATGTACCCGTTCTCGATCACGCAGCGCATGGTATACTGGGCATGTGTAAGCAGGCGCAGGGAATGGCTGCGGGTCTTAAAATCAGTGTTGCCATCGTACATAGTCACGCGGGCTTCCTGCTGCTTCATGCGGGCCTGGTGCTCTTTTATCCAATCGCTCTTGGTATAAATAAGCTGTTCGGCTTTCTCAAAGCTGATATGGGGAGGCACTGCCACGCGTATACCTTTAATGGGGCGCACACTGATGCTAAGACGCTTGGCCTTGTCGCTTCGTTCGATCAGAACCTTCCCGATTCCGTCGATGTGAAGATTAACGGATGTTAGTCGTAGAAATGATGAAGACACCTTGGCTAAAAGTTAAAAATACACAATCATCAGTCCAAATATAGAAAATTAATTCCTTAAGAAACTAATCGTCAGACGGCTTTTTTCTAAAACTTTTAAATTTTCTGTATTTGAATAGTACTATATTGTGTAGGCGTTATGTATTTTTTTAAGCCATGTTACGGGCTTATCTGGCCTGCTGCTATACCTTCCTGAGGCGCTAAAATGGCATAAAAAAAGCTGCCTCCGGGGCAGCTTTTTTCAATTCGTACTGTTAACCTGGCTAGCGAATATTGCCGCCTTCCGGCAGGTCGTCGTGCGGGTCTTTGGCTACACGGCTGCTGTCGGTTGTGGCGGCGCGCACGATTGGCTCATGGTGCCCTTTTTCTTCGCTACTTTGTCCCTGTGAAACGCCTTCGTATTGTACTTCAGTTGTGCCGGCAGGCTGGTCGCTGTACTTAGGGGTGCCAAAAGAACTATCGGCATGGTGCGGCTCCATGATATGTACAGATTTCTGATGAGCCAGACGATCCTCGTCCCACTCTTTGAATTTGTCAAGCTCCGACTTAATGCTGGTCATGAACCAGGCAAGCAAAGTTGCATCGTCCAGTAGACCGATAACAGGTATAAAGTCAGGTATAAGATCAATCGGCATCAGGAAGTAAAGGATGACAGCGATACCTCCAACAAGCGTCGTGTTGGGTATACCTTTGTACTCGCCGTTTATCGCAGACTTGATCATGTGCGAAAGCACCTGGAAGCTTTCCCATACCTCGGCGGCAATGGATCCCAGGCTTTTCTTGGCGGTGGCCTTCTTAAAGGCGTCGTTCAAAAGCTTGATAACCTGCGAAGGGTGCTCCAGATACTTCTCGGCCTTTTTGAGGATGTTCTTAAACAGAGGGCTCTGGGAAATGGTCTTTCCGTCCGGGCTTTGTTGTTGCTGGTTTTGCGTATTCTGATCTGTCATAAAGTGTCTGTGATTTTGGATGGCCCCAGTTCAGGGGTTATGCGAATCGGGCGCAAGTTGCTCAACTCTTAACAAGCTTCCTATACCTTGCTACAAGTAATTTTGTTCTATCCTGTAAACGAAAAACGGGCGCATTATGCTGCCACCCGTTCTTAAATTTTCTTCACGAAGGTATAGCGCTAATCTACACGGCCCGCCGCATAATAGTAGTTGCGGTAGTAGGGCTCTTTCAGCGAGCTAACCATCACGCCTCCGCTTGTGGCAGAGTGCACAAACTTGTTGTCCTTTAGGTAGATGCCCACATGAAAGATCGGTTGCCTGGGGCTGCGGCGGAAGAATACCAGATCGCCGGTGCGTATACTGTCTTTGCGGATGCGGGTGACGTCGTCGAACATGGAGCGGGAACTGCGGCTCAGGTCGATGCCGTATACGTCGCTGTAGACGCGGGTTACAAAACCGGAGCAGTCGGTGCCCCTTTTGGAGCTGCTGCCATAGCTGTAAGGTGTGCCCAGCCACTTGGTTATGGTTTCGAGCAGATCCTTGTCCTCGTTGTAATCAAGTTTCAGTCCGAGTTTGCGGGAGTAGCGCTGGTAGAAGGCCGAGTCTATAGGTTCGCTTAGGTCTAGTGGTATAGGTGGTAGCTCGAGCGCTCTGGCAATGTCCTCTCCGGTCTGGACAGGGTATAGCATGAGAGCAACCGTTTCTGTTTTGACTGGCGTCGACTCCGGCTTTTTTACTTCGTAGAAGAAAGAAAGAGCAATGGAGATAAGGGCCAGAATACTCAGTATGATTGTTTTTGTCATAGGGTTTAGCATGTTTAACACTGCCGTGGCAGCAAACTTTGTCACCGTATGGTTGTAGAGTGGTATAGGTCTGGAAATGCAATTTATACCCTGCAACCTGTCCGCCCGATACAAATATTGGCGAACAAGGTAGCAAAAGTAGGTACAATTTTCTAAACTGGCAATATACTAAACCGCTGATGTTCACGGGAAACAGGTATAGGGTTTGCCATTAAAGCTGCTACGTTCGCTCGGTTTTGCGCTTTGGGATGTAACTCTCAGGGATATTTTATTCAGGTATAAGCTTACAAAAATGAAGTATAAAATTGTGGAGAACTCGCCCTTTGCGCGCATTGCCCGCCTGGTGCTCAAGAGCAGCAATGTGGCCATGGTGCTGGGCAAAACCATACACCTGAGTGGTGTGAAACGCGACGGCTTTCTAAAAGACAAAAGCTGGCTGGCGCACGAGCTTTGCCACATCCGGCAGTTTCAGGAACACGGCTACCTGCGTTTCCTTTGGCTATACCTGCGCGAGTCGATGCGGGTGGGTTACTACAACAACAAGTACGAAGTGGAGGCCCGCATTGCCGGTTTGAAGGGTGAAATTGATTTACCGGTGGCCCAAAAAGCAGACAGCTCGATCAAACCGACCGAACTGCCTTTGCCAATTGATATTAAAAAAGAAGTTTAGTCTACGCTTCGCGCCATTTGATGGTGCAACCGATCGCCTTCGTGTTCGGCTGGCTCACGGCTTTACCGGCTACCAATTCGTCCAGCGCAGCCTCGGCGTATTTCTTTTTTACCTTCTCCGGCTCACGTGAATTATCGTCTATGGTGCCAATGTAAGCTACTTTGAACGTGCCGTCTTTTTGCTTGTCTACCACATACAGATGCGGTGTGCGGGTGGCACCGTAGGCTTTGGTAATTTCCTGCGTTTCGTCATACACATACGGGAAAGGGAATTTTTTCTCCTTGGCACGCACCTGCATGTGTTTGTAAGAGTCCTTTGGCGATTCCTTCACATCGTTAGGGTTGATAGCTATAACCGGGTAGCCTTTGGGCGCATACTTGTTGTGCAGATCGATGATGCGGTCTTCGTAAGCTACAGAGTAGGGGCAGGTGTTACATGTAAAGGTCACGATAAAGCCTTTGGCATCTTTGTAGTCGGCCATCGAAACCATTTTGCCATCCACGTTCTTCAGTTTAAAGTCGCGGGCCGTGTCGCCTACCTGGTAACCGGAGTTGTTGGAGGCAGGTATAGCTGCCATCAGCACACCCACCAGCAGCAGGCAGGCCATGTAAAGGAACGGTATTCGGTTATTCTTCATAGTTATGGATTTGTTTGAGGTTATAGTTTATACTTGGTGATCAGTTCCTGAAGTTCCTGCTCCGAAATTTCGCGTTCAATAAACTTGTACTGCCCGCGCTTGTTGTTGAAAAACATGGTGGCAGGTATAGCACCCGACCACTTCGGCTCAATGCGGTCGATCCACGTGTTGCCGTCGGGCTCGTCGAGCAGGTATAGCTGCGACTGCAGGTTGCGTTTCTTCACAAAAGGCAGCACACGCTTCTCCTTGTCCTGCACAGCATCCATACTCACCAGAATTACGCGCACGGGCTGGTCTTTGTATTTTGCGTTAGCAGCCTCAAAATAAGGTATTTCTTTGATGCAGGGCTTGCACCACGTGGCCCAGAAATTCACCACATACAGCGTATCGTGCGGCGCCTGGCGTAGCTCCTGTAACTGATCGAACTTGATGGTGGTAACGGTTTGGGCCTGTGCTGCTGTGCTGGAGATAAAGCCCAGTGCCAACAGTAAAATAAGTTGTTTCAGATATACGGTCATGGCATTATAACGAAAGAGGAAGCAGGGCTATTGCTGCTTTTTGTTCTAACAATTTGCCCTCCAAATCGTTTTGAATAAGCTATACGCATGTTAAACTAAAAAAATGAACTTAGAATGGCTAATAATCTGAAAGGAAAAAAGATAGCAATCGTAGTAACCGATGGATTTGAGCAGGTAGAGCTAACCGAACCGAAAAAAGCCCTGGAAGAGGCCGGTGCTGAAACGCACCTCATTGCCCTGAAAGAAGGCGAAGTAAAAGGCTGGAACCACACCGACTGGGGTGACAAATTCAAGGTAGACAAAACCATAGACAATGTAAATGCCGATGACTACAACGGCCTTTTGCTGCCCGGCGGTGTGATGAGTCCTGATAAGCTACGCGTGAACGAGCAGGTGGTAAGCTTTGTGAGCAAGTTCATGGAAAGCGGAAAACCGGTCGCCGCCATCTGCCACGGCCCCTGGACGCTAATTGAGACCGGCAAACTGAAGGGCAAAAAAATGACCAGCTACCATACCTTAAAAACTGACCTGAATAACGCCGGTGCCGAGTGGGTGGACCAGGAAGTGGTAGTGGATAATGGCTTGGTGACGAGCCGCAAACCGGACGATATACCTGCCTTCAACAAAAAGATAATTGAGGAGTTTGCCGAAGGCCGCCACGAGCCGCGCTAAGTACGATCTGGAGTTGATAAAAAGCCGTTGCGCTATACCTAAACAGGTATAGCGCAACGGCTTTTGTTATACCTATACCTTAGCTAGGTATGAGGGGACAATTTGAGTTAGAACTTAAAGGCCCTACTGCAGCAGGCGCAGCAGTTGTTCGGAGCGACCATCCAGCAGCACAACCAACGTAATATCGAGTATCAGCAGAAAGAATGCCTGCAGCGTAATTGCCTGCCCGTAGCCGAGGTATTGCTCTGCCTTTGGCGAACTCAGGGAGCTTTCTTTGAGGTAGGCAGCCAGCATCAGAAAAGCAAGGTCCAGGCCGATGCTCAAGTATAGCAGCTTCAAAACCCACTGGTGGTAGTCCACGGTTTCGGGCAAAGTGCGCGCGCCTGCGTCTACCGACAAGGTATAATAGAGCGAGCCGCCCGCGATGATCAGGTTGACGATGTTCCAGTAAATATTCATCTGGAAAAAGTAGCGCCTGTTACGCGACGACTTGGTGAGTTTGATGCTGCTAATCAGGATGTTGATCAGTGCCCAAAGCCCCAGTGCCAGCATCCCGAACTTCAGCGTCTCTGCCTGTTCTAAGTTAAATGCCGCTATGGCGTTGCCCTGGGCGTTGGCCGTGAGGCAGAGTAGCAAAAGCGGCAACAGGCAAAGGTATTTTCTCATCATATGTTCACAATTGGTTTGTGTAGGAACGTATTGTGGGTGAGTTTAGCATAGCTGAGCCGGAATAAATGTAGGAACAGTACAATTGCTGTAACGCAGTTGCAGGTATAAGTGTTTGCTGTGCAGTTTATTGGCGGTGGGCTACTATGTCAAGTCCAATATTTACAGCCGGGTATATCGTCCTGTTTCCGAGCGATTTGTCAGCACCATAATTGAGCTTCCAGTGTGTGCGGTCGATGTTGAAGTTGGCTCGGGCGCGCAACAGGGTATCTACCAATTCAACTTTGGCCGGAAAACTGATGCTTTTAGTGATATCCTTTATGGTAAGGTTGCCTGTTATTTTGTGGTTAGGGTCTTGGATGCGCAACTGTTTTGTATTCCCTGCCGTGGCTGGCGCCTCTTGTCGGTCCGTGCTGTCGTATGGGGCAATGGAGGTAATTACAAAGGAAGCGGCAGGGTATTGCTCTACGGCAAAAAATTCGGTAGAGCGCAGGTGGGTTGTCAGTTTCGTGTTCCCTGCCTTGTCAATAGACTTATCATCCGAACGCACACTGGCCATGTCAAAGATCACTTTCCCGCCATGCAGCTCGCCATTGTGCAGCGTAATTCTGCCCTGCCTGATAGGTATAAGGCCATTATGACGGCCCGTCACTTTGGCGCCTATCCAGGTAACGGAGCTTGCAGTCGTATCTATCTGAAAGGTCTGGTCATTATTAAACGGAGCCATGTAGCGTACGGCAGCACCCACTTCGGCTTCGTCAGTATTTACAGTGGTGTCGCAGGCCATACCGGCAATTGCCAACAGAGCCCAAAGTAAGGTATAGAGCGGTTGTGGTCTGTACGTGTTCATAATTTTAAGCACTGTGTCCGGCAACACAGGGGGTGGTTTTAGCATTGTCTCAACATTATAAAATACGTCATACATAGACAAATAGCTAAAAATGAGCGTGCTATACCTTAACTAAAACAAAAAAGGGACCTGTTGCCAGGTCCCTGAATAGAGAAGATCGGAGGTGCGTAATGTTTAAAAGCCAAGGCCCAGGTATACCTGAAATACGCCGTGTTTTATATCCTGATTGATCTTCTGTCCCTGATTAGTTTCCTTCCGAAGGTCCTCCAACCCCAGGTTATAGCGGGCACCCAGCCTGAAGATGCTCAATCGTGCTTCGGCTCCGGCCGCTATGCCATAGGCAAAGGTATTGAGTGGTTCTATACCCACTTCCGTGTCTTCTTCTTTGGCTGACATCAGCACACCTACCTGCGGACCAAAGTGCACGCTCACATTCTCCGTGATATTAAAAACGGCCAGAATCGGCACTTCCAGGTAGTCGAAGCGGAAGGTGGAGTCGTTGCGCTCGATGCCTTTGCGGGAGTAAAGCGCCTCGGGCTGTATAGAGAATACATTGCCTAACGAAAACTGGGTATAGACACCAGCATGGAAAGTGGTGAGGCCGCTGAAATTGCCCAACACCTCTTTGTCGCTGCCGCGAAGGGTGGCAAAGTTCACGCCGCCTTTTATGCCAAATCCTGAGTTAGAGCCAGTCCCGCTAAACAGGTTGTGATTTTGCTGTCCTGCCGAGGGACCATAGTCTGACTGGGCAAAAGTAACTGTTGAGATCAGGCAGGCAATTAGGAAAAGTATGGGTTTTTTCATCGTGTTGGGTCATTGGTTTCTGTGAGAGCCTGCCACGGGCAGACCAAAGTATGAATTTTATATATGTATAGCTATATATCGTTTTAGAGTAATGAAGGTTGCATGCGACTTTCGTTCAGACGATTAGGTATAGCTTTTGGGAGAGATGAATTGAAAGCAGATGGCGCGTTTTTTGCACTGCTCCCTGTAAAGCCTGACCCAGGGGATTTGCTAAATAGAAGAGGAGGAGATTAAAATTTACCTGAAATTAACATAGAGTTAACATGAATTGGTGGATAATTCACCATAATCAACATAGTTATCCACATTTTTCCACATTCTGAATGTGCATTTGTGGGCAATTATATAGGGTTTCATGAATTTATGCACTGGTGTGCATAGGGTGCTTTACATAATGTTGTGCGTACATAATTGCACTGAAAATCAGGTGTAAGCGGTGCGAAACAGCGCCATAAAGCAGACCAGAATCTGATAATGCAAGAGCAGGTTTAGACGCTTGCTCCAAAGTAAAATGAGGTGGTGGATAAACCAGATTCGGTGTATAAATGTTAATTTTACACGATGTTGAAAATTGCCTGGTCCGAGATATTTGCCCACTCCCTGCCCGAAGGCCATCGCTTCCCGATGGTCAAGTACGACCTGCTGCCCGAGCAGCTGCTTTACGAAGGCACCATCACCTACGACAACCTCTTCGCGCCCGAGCCTCTCCAAGAACAGTACATCCTCGACACCCACGACGCCACCTACTGGCAGCGCCTGCGCAACCTGGAACTGAGTCCGTCGGAGATCCGAAAAACGGGTTTTCCGTTATCAGAGCAGCTGGTGCAGCGGGAGGTAGTGATCATGAATGGTACGCTGCAGGCTGCCTTGTTTGCGCTGGAGTTCGGTATCGGCATGAACATCGCCGGCGGTACGCACCATGCCTTTACGGATAGGGGCGAGGGCTTCTGTCTGCTCAACGATATTGCCATTGCGGCCAATCATCTGCTCAGGTATAAGGGCATCAAAAAAGTACTGGTAGTGGATTTGGACGTGCACCAAGGCAATGGCACGGCGCAGATATTCCGGGACGAGCCGCGGGTGTTCACCTTCAGCATGCACGGCGGGCACAACTATCCTTTCCACAAAGAGCAGTCGGATCTGGATGTGCCACTGGCGGAGGGCACAGATGACAAAACTTACCTGAAACTACTGGGAGAGCACCTGCCACGGCTGCTGGATGAGCAACAACCGGAGTTTGTGTTTTTTCAATCGGGGGTGGATGTGCTGGCGACCGACAAGCTCGGGAAACTGGGTATGAGCATAGCGGGCTGCAAAGTCCGCGACCGCATGGTGCTGGAGGCCTGCGCGCGCCACCGTATACCTGTCACGGTAAGTATGGGCGGCGGCTACTCCAAACAGATCGTGCACATTATAGAGGCGCACGCCAACACCTTCCGGCTGGCGCAGCAGCTCTTTTTCTGAGCCTAGGGTCTGGATTTCAGCTTATCGTCCTCGCTCTTACCTCTTGCTCCCGGGAGCAGCAGCTTGAGCACAATGTAAACGATCGGAGCCAGTACAAGTACCAGGATCACAAACAGCGCAATCTTGAGCACTTTTACAAAGACAGAGATAACCAGGACTGAGATAATAATGGAAACTATGAAAAGGATCCAGAAGTTGAGCGTGCTTTTGTTCATGTCAAAAGGGTTAAGTGAGCGATTCAGCTATACCAGTTGCGGGCGTGCCGCAGTACCAGATAGATAGCCGGTAGCAGCGTTGCAATAAGGGTTAGTGCCAGCCATACATTCGTCACAAACTCACGGGACCAGGCGAAATAAAACGCCACGGCAGCCAGCAGTACCGAAAGCAGGTAAGGCACGTTGATCCGTCGCATCATAAGGGAGTTGGTTTGTATACCTTGTTAAGGTACTAATTGTTAAGCTTTTTTCAAAAGGAGCTGCCACCTGAAAGCCCACATCCAGCGCAGGTTATACCTATCTATACCTGCCTCCTGCACCAGTTGCTGCAACTCATCTTTTCGAAAAGCCCGCCAAACCGAAAGCGGAGCGTCGTTTTTAACCAAGTGAGATCCTGAAAAAAAGCGGGTTAATAGTTTAATGGAATGATAAGCCAGCCAGTGCCGGTGCAGGTCGTTAACGATAACAGCTATACCTGACTGCCGGTGCAACTGTCGGAACATGCTCACGAGTTGCTCGTCGGTAAAGTGGTGGCAGAACAGGCTGCAAACGATTATGTCATACTGTTGCTGCTGAAAGCTCTCCGAAAACACATTATGCTGCACCAACTCTATCTCAGGAAAGCCGCCGCAGCGCAGCCGGGCGTACTGCACCATAAAATCATTGGCGTCTATACCTGTGAGCTGCACCGGAATGTTTTTGCGGCGCGCCCACTTGGCAATGTGGCGCAGCGTGTCGCCACCGCCGCAGCCGATATCAGCCAAACGCAAAGGAGGGCCTGTATACCCGGCCAGCAGCTTTTCCAGTGCATCGAGCACCACCTTATACCCGCCCAGCCAGGTGTTGATGGTTTCCAGTTCTTCGAGGTTGCGCCGTAGCTCATCACCTGACAAGCTGAGGTCGTCCATCAGTTCGGCTTGGTTAGACCTTTGTTTCAGCATAATGCACCTTCAGTAACATCGATTCCAATGTCAGTCCGGGGCCGAAAGCAAAGCTTAGCACCGGTTCGTCTTTTTCCTGCGTGGTCAGGCTTGCCATCAGTTCCTTCAGCACAAACAGCACCGTCGCCGACGACATATTACCAAACTCATGCAGCACCCGGTAAGCAAAGCGATTGTCGTCGCGGGTCATGCCCAGTTCCTGTTCTATCACTTCCAAAATGCGGCGACCGCCAGGGTGTATGGCAAACAGCTTGATCTCCGAAACAGTGGTGCGCAGTCCCTGCAGCAGGCGATCTGTCAGTTGTTTGATACCGTTTTTGATCAGGTCGGGCACGTAAGAGGAGAGCGTCATTTCAAAACCGGTGTCGCCGATGTGCCAGGCCATTTCGCGCTTGCCTGCCGGAGCCAGATCGCAGTGAAAAGACTGTAGCTCTAGGCTCACTTCTTGGCAAGGTTGGCCCTGCATGAGCACGGCCGCTGCGCCGTCCCCAAACAGCGCATTAGATACCAGGTGGTCCTGCTCCGGGTTCTTCTGGAAATGGATAGTGCAGATCTCGGTACACACCAGCATCACTCGGGCACTCGGATCAGCTCTGCAGATAGCGTCGGCCAGTTTGATGGCGTTGAAGGCCGCGTAGCAGCCCATAAAATTGACAGCCGTGCGCTGCACACTGTAGTTCAGTTCAAGTCGCTCTACCAGTTCAATGTCGAGGCCGGGAGCGTACATGCCGGTGCAGCTCACGGTGATCAGGTGCGTCAGGCTCTGCAGGGAAGTGTCGCTAACCTGGTCCAGGCAGTTGCGCACCGCTTGCTCCGATAGGTCGAGGGCGTGTTTGCGGTATACCTCCATGCGCTGCTGCACAGTCGGGAAAGGCTCCAAATCGAGGGTGTTGGGGAAGAAGGTATAGTCGCCGTTCTGGCGGGTGAAGTCTTCGAGCACACTGTAGCGCTGGCGTATACCTGACACCCGGTAAAGTGCTTTGAGTTTGCGACTTCCCTGTTCATCGAGCTGGTGGGCCGCAGCCATAAAGTCGACCACCTGCATCTGCGGGATTTTGTGTGGCGGGTTAGCCGTGCCAATACCGCATATATAGCTTTTCATAAGCTGTTGTGTGTTCTAATAGTTTGTTTCAGCGCAATAGGGGTGCTATACCTGTAGTTCACCCGACTGTCATAAGGTATAGCAGCAACAGGCAGGTAATCATAATGTTTGTGCTTGTCTCATCTGAAGATACAACCACAGGTTTGGATAAGTACGAAAGCCGCTGCTTTAAGATGTTCAGCTTAGAAAGGCTGTCCGTGGGTTTGGCGCATGATCAGGCGCACTGCTGCCGGAGAATAGCGCAGCGTGCCCACTGCCACTTCCGAAAGCAAAGGGTTGCCAAACAGCCGCTGCACCGCACGACCTACCTGCAAACGGCGCTCAAACTGCTTTTTCCAGGCCAAGGTATAGCCTGTTTCCAGTGCTTGGCGATTGCGACCATTTTGAAAGTAATGCACCACCTGCTCAGCCGCGAGCTTGCCTGCGTGTATGGCCATGGCCATGCCGTTGCCGCAAAGTGGTGTAATCATACCGGCTGCGTCGCCACACATCAGCATGTGGTTTTCCACACAGGTTTTAGTAGCAAAGGATATTTCGTTGATGACTTCCGGCTGTTCATACAGAAACTCCGCTTCTGAAAATATGCGACGCAGGTGCGGGTTTTGATGTAGAATAGCTTGCTCCATGGCAGGTATAGACCCATGTCGGCGCAGGTTCTCACGGGTAGTCAGGTAGCAGAAACAGTAGCGCCCGTCCTCAATGGCCGATATGCCGGCATAGCCATCCTGAAAATTATGCAGGGCAATGAGGTTGGAAGGCATGTCAAAGCGGAGGTGATATTTTACGCCAATGTAAGGCGATCGCTTAGCAAAAAAAGAGCGACTCAACTGTCGGTCCAAGGTGCTGCGTTTGCCATAGGCGCCCAGCGCTACCTCCGCAGCAAGCGTGTCGCCATCCGATAATTTTAGTACAAATTGGTTGCCCCGAAATTGCACGTCCTGCACCGTTGTCTGTAGCCGTACCTGTACGTCTTTTGCCAGAGCTACTTCATACAGAAAGTGGTCGAGGGTATAGCGGCTCACGCCGAACCCACCCAGGTCGAGCGGCGACTCCAGCGTGACGCCCTTGGGGGAGGTGAGCATAAAGCGTGAAATATAGGCTGGTTGAAGCCCCGACGGGTCGGCTCCGATAGCGCGCAGATAAGGCAATACCTCGTTCGAAACGTACTCTCCGCATACCTTATGCAGTGGGTAGGACTTTTTTTCGATCAGTGTCACAGCAAATCCCTGCCCGGCCAGCGCAATGGCACTGGTCAGTCCGGCAAGGCCCCCTCCGATAACGGCTATCTGCATAATTGACCGGCTATATACTTTAAGTCCAAAAAAACTTTCAACTAATTGGTGAAAGCATCTGATTTGGTGTGTAAAATGCAAGAACAAATTATTGCTCCAAACGTTAACATTATGGAACAACTTTTGTATATAAGTTAGAAAGACAAGATCTTAATTTTCAATATGAAGCAAATTATACTTACTCTCTTTTTCTCTATGACAGTTCTGCTGGCATTTGCCCAGGTACGCGACCCCGTTCCCGTGCAGACTGAAACAAAGAATAAGGGCCTGGAGCAACAGGAAAAAGAGGTTGCTATATATCCTAACCCCAACAACGGAGTTTTTACAATTTCGTTTGCCCAACTCAATGCCCAACAGGTCGAGCTGCGCATTTTGAATGTGATCGGAAACGAGGTGCATCAGGAAGTGATCAGCCGTCCGGACATTCACGCAACTAAAACCGTAGACCTGACCCGGCTTGCCAAGGGACTGTACTATGTTAAGATAGAGGCTGATGGCTACAGTTCTGTAAGAAGGGTTGTAGTCAAATAAAAGAACACATACATAACAAAAAAGTCCGCTCTGCATGCTGAGCGGACTTTTTTGTTATGTATCGGAGCAGACTATTCCGGCAAGATGGCTTTGGACACAAAACCAGTGTAAGCGGTGGTGTCGCGGTGCACCCGGGCTTTCACAAACATCACATCGGATGTGTCAAGTACCTGAATAAGCTGTGTGGTATCGAAGTGGAGCAGGCTACTAGCCTGGAAGCTGGCTGTTTTGTATATCTCTCCGCCCATCAGGGGCCGGGTAGCATACAGCACATCTGCCGGAAGCTCTCCGGTTTCGCTGGCAACGGTAGCTTCAGAACCGTCTACTTCCATGCTTCTCTGTTCGCTGTTGCAGGCAGCAAGGCTGGCAAAGAGAGCCAGCATACATACAGTTAAAGTTGTTTTCATGGTGTTTGAGAGTGGCTTCAGCTCCAATATAGCGAATAAAATATAAAACTTAAAATATAGTGCCTTCGCGAAGTAACTCAGACTCTTACTATTAAGACGGACTGGTGCGGTTTAGTTCCCAAATCACGCCGAAAAACAACAATCAAATGGTGGCCCTGAGCAGAATCGAACTGCTATCTAAAGTTTAGGAAACTCCTATTCTATCCATTGAACTACAGGGCCCGTTGTCAGGAATTATATTTTCAAAAGCTGTACAAATTTAGTTTAATTCCTACTATTTACAAGCAGGTCTACTCCTGTGGAGTCTGTTCTTGCGGTGTCTGTTGCTGCGGTATCTGTTCCTGTGGAGTAGGTCCCATCACAGGTTCATCGTAAAAGGCAATGGAGATACCGAATGCGATTACAGTCAATATCAGACCCACCATAAAAATGGAGTAGGAAACGCGCAGAATCTTATACTTGCGGCTCAGCACCTCTCCCAGGTAGTAGATATCGGTGATCATGTTTGTGTAAAGTGATTGTTTGTCGCGCATGATCTCGTGCATACCGTTCTGGAAATCCTCGAGCGGGATGTTAGTGAAGTTGCCAAAGAAGAGCAGGTTCACCTTTTTGCTGTTGATTTTCTTGCGGTTGAAGGAGAAGCTCGTAACCTCGGGCTGCGCCGAAATAATAGCAAAGATCACCGAGCCAAGTGTGGTGAGCAGCAGCATACCTACAGGTATAAGCAGTGAGCGGTGCTGGGCAAATTCCGCCCCGGTAATAGAGGTTTTGGTGCTCAGGTATGTAATGATCACGGACATGATGATGGCATTGAGGCTGATCATCATATTGGCCTTGTTATCGGCGATAGCGCTCAGGTTCAGGTGCGTTCGGTAGGTGTTGCGGAACATGGTCTCGATACCACGCTTGGGCTGTGCCAGTGTCTCGCGCTGCTCTTTTTCCTCCTTCTTCTGCTTCTTTGACTCCCTGTGCAGCTGGTTGCGCTGCTCCTGTATGTTCAGGCCAAGCTGCTCGGCATATTTGTGCTGGGCCTTTGCAGTAAAAAAGGTGGTGGAAAGCAGAAACTCCATCTGAAACTGCGCCCATTCCTGGTCCGTGAAAAACTTGTCTTTGAAGATCTCCCACTCTACACGCAGCAGCTCGGCCGTAGCAAAGAAGGTTTCCTTGCCGATGTTGGCCATATCAGCATCCACAATGACCTCCTGCAGCAGTGTTTCCGGTTTAGTGCCGTGCTTGGTGGCCATGATGCAGTCCGTTATGCAAGCAATGCGCTCGGGCGGATAATTCTTTTCATGTAACCACGAAGTGGCATAACGTACGCTTTCTTCTTCGTGTCCGTCGTAGGTTTTTAGATAGCCCGTGTCATGAAACCAGGCAGCCAGTTCCAGGTCCTGCAGTTCTTCAGGACTTAAATTATACAGTTCGCCCAGTTTCCGGGCTTCTTTAGCAGTCTCAAAGGTGTGTTTGTAATTGTGGTAAACAAGCTTTTTGGACAACTGTTCCTTAAAAAGCCTGAAAACGTACTCACTGGCTTGTTTGACGATATCTTGTTCTTCCATAATGGTGTCTGCCGCCATTATCAGGGAGCTCTGCAATTGGTGCATAGTTGTGAGCGGCGGTTGAAGGTGGTGCTAATATTCTTTTGCCGTTACGGCGAATACCACTTTTTGTTGAAAAGGCTGGCTACAACGCATACAATGCCCTATATAGTAACGCAATAACTTAAAGCGGCTGCCCTACGTTATTTATCTCAGCCCTGTCGTAGCCCCCGCTACCTTCAGGCACAGATACCAACCATGCACTACCAAGACCAGCCAACGCTTTTAGTCCTTGCCGGACGGCAGCAGACTTTTTGCCACACCATATGTTGTTGCCGGCGCACTTGCTTTCGCTAGACAGGACACCCCGTACACACAGATCTTATGAAAAACCGTCTTCACCTTATACCTCTTATCCTGCGACCTTTGGCTGTAGGCTTTTTCTTAGTGCTTCTGCAAGCCTGTGCCACCAAAAAACCCTATTACAGTCGTGATGTGCTAGACTGGCAACAAAACGAGCCCAAAGCTGACAACAAGGTGAACTACACTGTATTCCTGATTGGTGATGTGGGCGCGCCTGACCTGAAAGAGCAGGAGCCATCGCTTAAGCTCATGCAGAAGCAGATGAACGAAGCCGGTGCACAAAGTGCGACCATTTTTTTAGGTGATAACGTGTATCACAACGGTCTGCCCGAGCCGGGGCGCTACGACCGTGAGGTATCGGAGCAGCGCCTCAACGCCCAGTTGGATGTACTGCGTGGTTACGAAGGAGAGAAGTACATGATTCCGGGCAACCACGACTGGAACCACAGTGGTCGCGGCGGACTTGAGTTTGTAGTGCGCCAGCAGAATTACGTGAACGAGTACCTGACCGAGGAAGGCATTGTGGTGGGCGGTGACTTCTATGTGCCGGGCGATGGTTGCCCTGGTCCTTATGAGGTGAAGATCAGCGATGATGTCGTGCTGATTGCGCTGGACTCAGAGTGGTGGCTGCACCCCTGGGAGCGTCCTTACGGAGCGGGCAGCAACTGCTGGGCATCTACGGAGGCCGACTTCCTGGTGAAGCTGGAAGATATTATCGAAAAGCACCAGGGCTCCAACATCGTGGTGGTGGCGCACCATCCCTTGTTCACACGCGGTAACCATGGTGGGTTCTTCACCTTGAAAGACCACGTATTCCCGCTCACCATGCTACGTGACTGGATATACCTGCCGCTGCCTGTCATCGGTTCCATTTATCCGTTTGCCCGCAAGTATGGCGGCATCCTGCAGGACATTCCGCATCCGCGCTACAACGCTTACATCGAGGGGCTTCTCAATATATTTGATAAGTATGATAACATCGTATATGCTGCTGGGCACGAGCACTCCCTGCAGCATTTCAAGCACAATAAGCTGGCACACATTGTTAGCGGATCAGGCTGTAAGATACAGCACGTAAAACCGGGCGGCAACGCCATGTACACCCATCAGGTGAAGGGCTTTGCCAAGTTGATGTATTACGAAAACGGGGAGGCCTGGGTGGAATACTGGACGCCGGAGGGCGACGGCTCAGAGGGCACCATGACTTTCCGGACACCGCTCTACGCCAAGGAGCCGCGGCGCAAGCGAACAGCGATAGTAGACGAAACCAACTACGCGGACAGCACCATCGTGGTGGCTGCCAACGAAAGCTATACTGCCAGGGGGCTGCGGCGCACCATGCTGGGCGACCACTACCGCCGCGAGTGGGCCACACCGGTAGAGGTACCACTTTTGGACATGCGAAACGAACTAGGCGGGCTTACCCCATACCAGAAGGGGGGCGGCAAGCAAACAGCTTCCCTGAAAGTGCGGAATCCGGACGCACGCGAGTATACGCTCCGCACCGTCGACAAAGACCCGACCATGGCACTGCCGGAGTACCTGCGCCAAACCGCTGCCAAAGCCTTACTACAGGACCAGGTTTCGGCTCAACACCCTTATGGCGCACTGGCCATACCCAGGCTGGCAGATGGAGCCGGCGTATTCCATACCAACCCGAAACTGGTGTACATTCCGCAAACGCCATACCTGCGCCAGTACATGGATGAGTTCAGCAACACACTGGCTTTTCTGGAAGAGGATGCCGACGAAAACCACGAGGATGTAGAAAGCCTGGGCTTTGCCGAGAACCTGGTAGGTACCGATAAAGTGCTGAAAGAGCTGCGGCAGGATAACGATAATAAAATCAACCAGCAGGAGTTTGTGCGTGCCCGCCTGTTCGATATGCTGGTAGGCGACTGGGACCGCCACGAGGGGCAGTGGCGCTGGAAAGAGGAGAAGACCGACAGCGGCAAGGTATACATTCCGGTGCCCGAAGACCGCGACCAGGTGTTCTTCAAAGCCGATGGTGTTATACCCTGGCTGGCTACCCGGAAGTGGGGCGTGCGCAACGTCCAGAACTTCGGCCATGACTTCCCTGACATTGTAGGTCTTAACCTGAGTGCTCTTACCGTCGATCGCTCCTTTACGGCAGCCATCACCCGGCAGGACTGGATTCGTATTGCTGAAGAGATCAAAGCCGGTGTGACGGATCAGGTAATTGAAGAGGCTATCAACCAGTGGCCGGAAGAGGTGCGGGCTATTTCGGGTGAGGATATCAAAGCCAAGCTACGCTCACGTCGCGATAAGCTGCCACAGGCGGCCGAAGCTTATTACGAACACATCTCTGAAATGGTAGACGTTGCCGGCAGCGACAAGCACGAGCATTTTGTGGTGAATCGTTTGAACGATGAGGAAACACACCTCACGGTATACAAGATCAACAAAGAAGGCGTGCTGCGCGACACACTTTACAAGCGCACTTTCTATACCTCCGAAACCAAAGAACTGCGCCTGTACGGGCAACGCGGCAAAGATATTTTTGAAGTGAGGGGAGACGTGAACAAAGGCATCGTAGTGCGCATCATCGGAGGCAACGACGAAGATGTAATCACCGATAACTCGCGTGTAGCGGGCCTTAAGCAGTATACGATCGTGTACGACACAAAAGAGGGCAACGTGTTCAACTTCGGGCCGGAAACAAAGGTCCGCACCAGCATCAGTCCGGATGTTAATTTCTATGACCGTGACAATTACAAACTGCCTTACTTGGGGCCTCGTCTGTCGCTGGAATATAACGTGGACGATGGGCTGTTTGTGGGAGCTGGTATACTGGCCCGCACACACAAGTTCCGAAAGTCGCCTTATGCTTCGGAGCACTTGCTGGAAGGCAACTATGCCTTTTATACAAATTCCTTTAATGTGCGCTATACCGGCGATGTGCGGCAGGTGTTCGGCAACTGGAACATCGGTGTGAATGCTGCCATACAAGGGCCGCAGTACCAGCGCAACTTCTACGGCTACGGCAACGGTACCCGCCAGCAGGATGGCGAAGACGATTCCTTTTACCGTGTCCGGTTTAAGCGGGTAAACGTAGGAGCAACGCTCAACAACAACCTGGCGCCTTTCTTCAAAATCGGTATAGGGCCTACGTACGATCGCTTCCGGGTAGTAAACTCAGAACATGATACCTATCTGGTAAACGAGGCGCTGAGCGGACGGATGGAGCCAGGTACTTATGACGTGGAAGAGCGCCGGTTCGAATCGCAACACTATGTGGGCATAATGGCTTTTGCTGATATGGATGTGCTGGGAGAGGGCAATCAGAAAAACCCGCGCATCGGGATGCGCCTGCACAACCGCATGAGCTACAATAAGCAGACCGATGGCGAAGGGCTGAGCTATACCCACATAAGCTCTGAGTTTGCTTTCTATCTGACGCCTAATTTTCCTTTTCAGCTCACTTGGGCTGGCCGTGTAGGGGCAGCGCATAACTTCGGTGACTTCCGCTTTTACCAGGCCAACACGCTGGGCGGTATGGATAACATGCGCGGCTACCGCCGTACCCGCTTTGCCGGCCGCAGCGCAATCTTTGCCAATGCCGAAGCCCGTCTGTCGCTCTTTGACTTTAACCTATACTTGACACCGGGACGGATCGGGGTGCTGGGCCTGTATGATGTGGGACGTGTATATGTGGATGGTGAGCGCGAATCAGCTTTCTTCCGTAGCCTGCATACAGGTATAGGCGGCGGTGTGTGGGCCGATATCATGCAGAAAAATGTGATTGTAGTGACCTATGCCAAAGGCGATGTGGAACGGCTGTGGACATTAAGCTTCGGCTTTTTATTCTAAAAAAATCTAAAGACGTATAGCAAAAAGTGCCTCAGATCAGGCACTTTTTGCATTTACCCCTAGTAACAAACCACGAACTATGAAATTAACCCTACCTAAACTACTCCTTATACCTTTGCTCCTGATAGGGGAGCACGCACTAGCACAGGAAACAGAACAGGACCTGACTGATGTAGAGAAACAAACCAAAGAATACGCCAGCCCGGGCGTAAGGGGCATGGGCAAGAGCCGGGGCATTGTGATCGGCTACGAGCGCCTGCCGCAGTTCGATATGGAGTCGGAGTCGGACCACCCGGAGGTGGGCAATGGACGGGCACGTGTGCGGCGGCACAATAAGTTTTTTGTGCGGGCGCTGGCTCCCATCATGAACAAGCCAAACAATAAGCTGATCTTAGGTATAGATCATAAGTTTGAGGAGTTCAACTTTGAGAGTGTATCACCGGCTTCTTACAGTCTGTACCGCAACCTGGAAGACAAAAACCTGAAGAGCCTGGGTCTGCAATTGGCCTTTCTGCACTCTTTCGATGAGGTGCGCTTTATGCTGGTGCGCGCCAAAGGCGAGCTGAACGGGGACTATACCCGCGACAATGTGAATGTGTCGGACTACCTGAAAACATCTGTAGACCTGGCCTATGGCTGGAAAAGATCGCCTGACTTTGCCTGGGGTGTGGGTCTGCAGCTTGGCTATACCTTCGGACGGCAGCGCATCTACCCGGGCATCCTGTACAACCGCACCTTCAACGACCGTTGGGGTGTCGAGTCCATTTTTCCGGCTAATATTCGGGTGCGCTACAATGTATCCGAAAAAACGCTGCTCTACACCGGCTACCGCATTGAGGGCGCCAGTTACAACCTCTACGGCAGCGAACCGCCGCTCTCGCAGTTCAACGACATCGAGCTGCGCCGCACCGACATCAAAGGCCTGTTGCGACTGGAGCAGGAGATCTATGATTTTTTGTGGTTCGCAGTGGAAGGCGGCTTCCGGCAATACTACCGCCACCGCGCTTTCGACGATGTGGGCTCACGCGACGAACTGATCAAAAATTCGCTAAACGGAGCGGGCTACATCGGAATAGAGCTTTACGCAGTGCCACCCCGCAAACTACTCGAGCGCAGCAAGAACCGATAAAAAACGCAAGGTATAGAACCAACAAAGCCCGACTGGCAGGTATAGCAAGTCGGGCTTTATTGATTTCAGAACAGGTATAGCTACTCCGATTTCTTGGCCGGTTCCATCCCTTCAGGTATAAGCTTGCGCAAATACTCGTAAGTGGCGTACTGAGATCGGATATGGGTGGGGCTTGCCTGTTCTACATAATTGTTGTCTATGTCGCGGGCTTTGGTATCGTCGGCAAGTTGCAGGTCGATGATGGTGCGCACTTGCTCAATCAGGTCTTTCTGCAGGATCGGAAAAGCCACTTCCACGCGGCGGCTCAGGTTGCGCGTCATCCAATCGGCGGAGGCAACGTAATATTCTTCTTTGCCCTCGTTGTGGAAGATGTATACCCGGGCATGTTCCAGGTAGCGGTCCACGATGCTGCGCACCCGGATGTTTTCGCTGAGCCCCTCCACGCCCGGCACCAGGCAGCAAATGCCGCGCACCAGCAACTCGATCTTCACACCGGCCTGGCTGGCTGCATACAATTTCTTTATCATGCGCTCATCCTGCAGGGCGTTCATCTTGAGGATCATCTTAGCAGGCTTGCCCTTGGTGGCGTTTTTTATCTCCCGGTTCACCAGCTCCACAAAGCGGTCCCGCATGTTGATGGGGGCCATGAGTAGTTT
This sequence comes from Pontibacter sp. HSC-14F20, assembly GCF_019599265.1. Classification (GTDB taxonomy): domain Bacteria; phylum Bacteroidota; class Bacteroidia; order Cytophagales; family Hymenobacteraceae; genus Pontibacter. The sequence goes on from NZ_JAHZTC010000010.1 coordinate 126,447, forward strand.
CTTGAATTTCTTGTCGTGCTGGCGATCGATGAAGAAGTTGAATACCTGCTCTACATCCTGAGTGATGGTTTTGTTAGAGGTGAAAAGGGCGTGGTCGGCGTAGATTTTGGAAGTATCTTCGTTGTAATTGCCTGTGCTCAGGTAGGCATAGTTTACCAGTTTGCCGTCCTCGTTACGGGTGATCAGGCCCAGCTTGGTGTGAACCTTCAGATCAGGCAAACCGAGAATGACGTTGGCGCCGGCTTTCTGCAATTTTCCTGCCCAAAAGATATTCGATTCTTCATCAAAGCGGGCTTTGAGTTCTACTACCACCGTTACCAGTTTTCCGCTTTTGGCAGCCTTCACCAACGACTGGGCGATGGCTGAGTCATCGGCTACGCGGTATAGGGTGGCGCTCATGGCGGTCACTTTGGGGTCATTGGCAGCTTCATCAAACAAGCGCAGCACGTAGTCGAAGGACTGGTAGGGGTAGTGGGCCAGGTAGTCCTGCTTTTTCATAGCCTCAAGCAGGCTTTCTTCCTGCTCTAAAAGCGGATGCACCAGCGTAGGCTGCTGGGAGTACTTCAGGTCCGGCAGGTTAAAGTCCGGGAACTGAAAGAAGTCGCGGAAGTTGTGGTATTTGCTGCCCTCCACCAGTTCATCCTCCGAAATACCGGTATGCGCCATAATAGCTTCGAGCATCGGTTTGGGTGTGACAGGGTCGTAGAGCAGGCGGGCCGGATAGCCGGTTTCACGTTTCTTCAGGCTCTTCTGAATTTTAGCCATCAAACTGCCCGATACTTCTTCTTCAATATCCAGCTCAGCATCGCGCGACACTTTTACGGCATGCGCTTCAAAGCTGCTGTAATCGGGGTACAGGTCAGGCAGGCAGAAACGGATCACATCGTCGAGGAACATCACATAACGCTGATCGCCCACTGTTGGGAGTTTCACAAAACGACTGCCATGCTTTTTAGAAGGTATCTCGAGCATAGAAAAACGGTCCGGCTTCAGCCCTTTCCTTTTAGGGTCGAGGAGATGCACACCCAGGTATACGGTCTGGTCTTTCAGGAACAGGTGCGTCTCGGTATCGTCCAGCAAAAGCGGCAGGATATGAGGCTGTATTTGCTCGGCAAAATAGTTGCGTGCCCACTCTTGTTGCTCTTTGTTTAGTTCTGTTTCGGTAAGTAGATTGATGTTTTGCTGCCGCAAGTCAGCCAGTATACCTTCTCTGAATACCTCTCCTAATTCTTCCTGCTGGCGCTTTACCTCCTGCATCACCTGCTCAAAGGTATCAGCAGGGTCTTCGGACAGTTTTTCGCGGGTCTTCTTTTTGAGTTTGATGAGTCGCTTGAGCGTGGCCACGCGTACTTTGAAGTACTCGTCGAGGTTAGACGAGAAAATGGCCATAAACTTGATGCGTTCCAGTAGCGGCACAGTGCGGTCTTTTGCCTCCTGCAGCACGCGGTAGTTAAATGCCAGCCAGCTCAGTTCACGGTTGATAAGCGGCAAGGTGGTTGGTTTTTTATCTTCGGTATTAGTTTCCATGGTTTGGTTTGTTGCCCGGTGCGGGGCAATTATTGTAAAGGTATAAGTAGGGCGGCCGGGTATGGGGTTATACCTGGCTACGCCGCTGTGCTGTGTTATTTGTGGTTTTTGGGTACGTCGTAAAACAAAAGTTTGGCATTGCTGGGACTAATGTCGGCCCAGTTATCGCAATCGAAGCGAAGTGCCACGATGCCGGCAGTAGGTATACTGGAGACATGCTCCGGCGACAGCATGTTGGCAAACTCCGAAAGTGCCTCGTTATGGCCCACCATCAGCATGAAATCCACTTCAGAAGGTGCCTCGCGGGTTATCTCAAGCAGTTCTTCGGCGCTGGCGCCATACATACGGTCATCTATTGCAATATCATCGGCATCATAGTCGAGTTCGCGGGCCACCAGGGTAGCCGTGGTCAGCGCCCGCACCGCAGGGCTCGACAGAATAAGCTGCAGCTTGACATTATTAGCCACCAGTTCTTGCCCCATGAGCGGAGCATCCGTCCGGCCGCGTTTGTTAAGAGGTCGGTCATGATCGCTCAGCTCCTCAAAATTCCAGCTGGACTTGGCATGACGCATAATATATAAGGTTTTCATAAGGTGATTCTCTTTCAGAAAGGTACAGCAGCACGTCCATTACATAGCGGGTCTGCTATACACGCTGTTTACTGAAAGCGAGAGAAAATAGTTGTGACGGAGGAGGTGGAGATTGCCAGCAGGGCTTGCAGGTGGTGATTTGATAGTGTGAGGTTTATTTGTAGGTATAGCGGGGTGAGATTTGTTTAATGGCGCGAGTGTCCTCGCTCATGACTGGTATAGAGGGGCCTCTGGCCAAGGTATAGCGAAAGCTTAGCGGTTGCGTAAATGTGGTTGGAGTTGAAGGCAGTTTATACATTGCTTGTAGCGTCAGCTATACTATGGCGAAACTTACTTTGTTTCATTGCTTCGCCTGTGCGGCGGGCACCTACTTTTTCCCTTGATGGGGGTAGGGGCCCTAGCCCCATCAAGCAAAAAAATCAAGACCCTCCAAATCGAGGGCCCCTACCCCCACTCGCTGAACGCTCTTGACAGGGGGACCCCTTCACCCCCAACAGTGGAGTGTCGTAATGGTGCACCTGGCTTAGGTGATCTGTTTCATAGTTCAAGGGGCAAGTTAGTCTTGCTATACCTGCCAGTGGTAGTTTGCTACGAAGCTATACCTGTGCAGTAACCAGTCACTCACAACTTTGTAAGGCGCTGCGAAGTCTAACCGCCACCTAGCTATCACAAAAAAAGGGAACAATCCTTACCGGACCGTTCCCTTTTCTATTGCTTCCAGAAGCTGGGTTACACGTTGTTTGGATACCGCTCGAAGTGGATTTCCGCTACACGGCGCTGCAGCTCGGCACGCAACTCGTCGATGTTGATGCGGTTGGTCGCCGAAATGAACAGGGCCGGGGCGTGTATCTTCGCCATGTAGGTGGCTTTGAGGTCTTCGATGGATGGACGCACTTCGTGGCCTTCTTCATTATTTGCGCTTTCTTCCTGCATCTCCTGCTCCCGCTGCTCCAGGTATTGGTCTATTTTGTTGAACACCAGGAGCACCGGTTTGTCTGCAGATTTGATGTCGAGCAGGGTGTTATTTACCACGGCAATTTGGTCCTCAAACGAAGGGTGCGACACGTCTACTACATGTACTAGCAGGTCGGCTTCGCGGATTTCGTCGAGCGTAGACTTAAAGGCCTCGATCAGCTTGGTTGGCAGCTTGCGGATGAACCCTACTGTGTCGGAGAGCAAAAACGGGATGTTGTCGAGCACAACTTTGCGCACAGTGGCGTCTACGGTCGCAAAAAGTTTGTTTTCGGCGAACACGTCGGACTTGGAGAGCAGGTTCATGAGTGTGGATTTGCCCACGTTGGTATACCCTACCAGCGCCACACGCACCATACCTGCACGCGACTTGCGTTGCTCAAAGTTCTGTTTCTCGAATTTCTCCAATCGATCGCGCAGCAAGGAGATCTTGTCGCGCACAATACGACGGTCAGTCTCGATTTCGGTTTCACCCGGACCCTTCATACCGATACCACCTTTTTGTTTGGAAAGGTGAGTCCAGAGGTTGGTCAGGCGGGGCAGCAGGTATTGGTACTGAGCCAGTTCCACCTGTGTGTGAGCCTGTGCCGTCTTGGCCCGCAGCGCGAAAATATCGAGGATCAGTAAGCTTCTGTCCACGATCTTCACCTGCAGCTCGCGCTCGATGTTGCGCACCTGCGAGGCACTCAGGTCATCGTCGAAGATCACCATGTCCACGTCGTGCTCCTTTATATAAGCTTTGATCTCTTCGAGCTTGCCGCTGCCCACAAAAGTGCGGATGTCGGGCTTGTCGAGTTTCTGGATGAAGCGGTTCAGGGTTACGGCACCAGCTGTTTCGGTCAGGAAGGCCAGTTCGTCGAGGTATTCGTTGGTTTGTTCGTCGGTTTGCTTGTAAGCAGGCACCGCTACCAGCACGGCGGTTTCCTGCGGCTTGGCGGTTTCGTAGTATTTTTGTTTACCCATTTTCAGATGTTAAGCGTAGCAGTTTGGTCAGCGTTTTTTGGCTTGAGTCCTTGTACGTAATTGGTTTCGGCCCCGGCCAAAAAGTAACAGGTATAGCATGCTACAATGCTGGCGGGACAGGTGCAAGTTAGGTGAAAAATTTCAGAAGAAAGGGGAAAAAGCCTAGTTCATACTCATCTAAAAGAGTCATTATACTTCCACTAAACCAACCGAGAAGCATTAGAGTGATCACATGCAAGGCCTGCTTGAAATAATATCCAACTCGTTCTGCAACGAGCGTGGCTGGTTTGTAGACTCCTGCAATACCAGCATATTTGTACAGGTCACCGATTCGGTAACGAGGAAAGAAGTAAGAAATAGGCGATAAAAATTTTGAATAAAAGCAAAAGCACAAGGTGAGCGATTGTCTGGATCGCGGGCCTTGTGCTTAGGTATAGGAGTGGCTAAAACTAGCACTTAATCTACAACACCTCCACCAGCGTCTCCAGTCCCATACCTCTTGAGCCTTTCACCAGCACATAACTTTCTGAAACCGGGTTTGCCTGCAACCAGCTTTGCAGCTCAGCTTTCGTAGCAAAATAGTGGAAGCGGTTGTCTGCTTCGGCAGCATGCTTCATTTCCGGTCCGCAAAGCAGTACCGTTTCAAAATTTTGGTCGGCGATGATCTCCCCGATAGCTTTGTGCTCTGTGGCACTCTCACTGCCCATTTCCAGCATATCACCTACAATCACAACTTTGCGCGGAGCATTCATGCCGCCGAAGTTGCGTATAGCTGCCGCCATGGAGGTTGGGTTGGCGTTGTAGGCGTCTAGGATGAGAGTGTTGCTGCCTTTCTGCATCACCTGCGAGCGATTGTTGACCGGACTATAGTTGGCGATAGCTGTGTTGGCTTTTTCCAGCGGTACCCCAAAGTGCTTGCCAATGCAGGCGGCGGCGGCCATGTTCTCGTAGTTGTAGCTGCCTACCAACTGGGTAGTCACGGTGTTGTCTTCTTCGTCTTTGTACACCACGTAAGGCGAAGCCTCCAGCAGCTCGCTGTGGTAAAAGTCGCCGGGAGCAGGGTAGGTTACTTTGTGCTCGATGCGGCGGCTCATGCGTAGCAGGTGCTCATTGCCGGTGTTCACGAACACGGTGCCGCCATGCTCGAGCAGGTGCACGTATAGTTCGCTCTTGCCACGGGCCACACCCTCCAGACTGCCAAACCCTTCCAGATGCGCTTTGCCAATGTTCGTGATCATCCCATGCGTCGGCATCGCAATGCTGCTGAGCAAAGCGATCTCGCCGATGTGGTTGGCGCCCATCTCGATGATCGCCATTTCGTGCTCAGGCTTGAGGCGCAGCAGGGTAAGCGGCACGCCGATGTGGTTGTTGAGGTTACCCTGGGTATAGAGGGTATTGAATTTCTGGCTCAGCACGGCATAGATTAGCTCCTTGGTCGTGGTTTTGCCGTTGCTGCCCGTAATCCCAATCACAGGTATACTCAGCTGCTGGCGGTGGTGACGGGCCAGGTCCTGCAGCGCCTGCAGCGTGTCTTCCACCACAAACACATTGTCAGAAGCCAGCGCTGGGTCATCTACCACCGCATATTTGGCACCTTTATCCAGGGCGCCCTGCGCAAACTTGGCTCCTTTAAAGTTAGGCCCATTCAGGGCGAAGAACAGATTCTGGTCTTGTGAGGCGCGGGAGTCAGTGCTTACTTGGCGGCACTCGAGGTATTTTTGGTAAAGAAAATCAATGCTGTTCGGCATGAAATGCGTATTTTTAGTCTGAAAATTGGTGGCAGCTACTCAAGCTCAGGTATAGCCTATAGCCGCCATGGCAATATACACCCAAAACGGCAAAAGCAACAGCCCGATTGCTCAACAAACTGTCTATGCGCTACCTGCTGTCTATCCTCCTTTTCCTGCTGCTTATACCTGGTGTGTCTGCACAGGAATCATTGCGATTTCAGCAGCGCACCAATATACCTGTAAAAGCTGGTGAAACGGAACTGCGTAACCCCTGGGGCGGGGGGCTCAACACACCGCAATTCTCCACCATCGACCTGAACAGAGATGGCCGCGACGACCTGTTTGTCTTTGACCGCATGTTACGCAAAGTCTATACCTACCTGGCGGTACAGGAGGGAGGTCAGTGGCGCTATCAATATGCCCCTGAGTATGAGGTCCTGTTTCCGGAAGAGCTGGAAAACTGGGTGCTGTTGCGCGATTACAACTGCGATGGCCTGAAAGATATTTTCACGAGCACACCACTCGGTATACGGGTATACCGCCAGGAGGCAAGCAATAACAAATACCCGACCTTTGTGCTGGCGGAGGACGCCCTCTTTTACCGGAGCCGCAATGGTGTGAACAGCATTAACATGCAGATGAACATTGGCGATATACCTGCCATTGTGGACATGGACGGCGATGGTGACCTGGATATCCTGCTCTCGGAGTTTTCGGGGGGCTATACCTTGGAATATTACCAGAACATGCAGGCAGAAGAAGGAAAGCCCTGCGGTACCCTGGAGTTTGCTCTCGGATCCGACTGGTGGGGGCAGATCACCGAATGCGAAGGCTGTAACGCATATGGCTTTGGCGTGCAGTGCCGCATGGCCGCACCCCTGCATTCTGGTCATGACGGCTCATCGCTGCTAGCCCTCGACCTGAATGGCAACGGCGTGAAAGATTTGTTAATAGGAGGGGTGGCCTGCGATAACCTGGTGATGATGGAAAACATAGGCACTAGCACCCTGGCCCGTATGGACAGCTTTGAACCAGCCTTCCCATTTGGAACGCGTGCCGCCCGCTTCAACCTTTTTCCGGCAGCCTATGCCGAAGATGTGACATTCGATGGTATACCTGACCTGCTCGTGGCACCCAACAGCAACGAAAACGAAGGTAACTTGGAGCTGCAGCGCTCTTCTTGGCTCTACCAAAACACGGGCACTGCCAGTCAACTCAATTTTGAGTTTGCGCAGGACAACTTTCTGCAAGGCCAGATGATTGACCTGGGCGAAAACGCTTATCCGGCCTTTGCTGACATCGATGGCGACGGTTTAATTGATCTGCTGGTCGGCAACGGACGTTCGGATCGCAACGGTCGGTTTGTGGCAACACTTAGCCTCTATCGCAACACCGGCACCTTAGCCGAGCCTGCCTTTACGTTTGTCACCGACGATTACCTGGCCCTTTCCAAAGAGAATATGCTTTCGCTGAAGCCGTCTTTCTTCGACGTCAACCAGGATGGTGTGCCTGATCTCGTCCTGACTTACCGTGCGCAGTTCGGCTCAGACCATGCTACTGCCGGCACCACGCACATCGATTATTTTGTGAACAATGCGAAAGCCGGTGAGCCTGTTGCGTTTAGCACGGCCCGACTGTTTCATCTGCATACCTTGGCCAATGGCGATACCCCTTACCTGTTTAAAGTAGACGCACAGCGCGTCAATATGCTGGTCGGGAAAGCCGGCGGCACACTGGACTACTACCGCTCTTCCGGCAATGAATTTGTGCTCGAGAAACAGAACATCGGAGGAATCAGATTTGACTTCTTTCGCCGCAACCTGTCGCCAGTGGTAGTAGACATTGACGGCAACGCCAGGCTTGATCTGCTCACCGTAGACGATAGTGGTGCCCTGCGCATTTACCATGATTTTCTGGATAACCTCGATGGGGATTTTACCGAGACAACCGAAGTGCTGGAAAATGAACTTACTGGAGAGGCACAAACGTCCCGCTTCGGGCGCGGACTTGGCTTGGCTGTGGCTGAGCTGGGCGGACCCAATAAGTTATACCTGGCCATCGGTACGCAGGGCGGTGGCCTATACCTGCTGGAACAAACCGGCGGCAATTACGGCAACCCGAATGACAAGGCAAACGGCCTGGAACTGAAGGTATACCCAAACCCGGTGGCAGGTATGCAGGAGCCTGTGCAGGTACAGGCAAGTGAGTCGGTATCGTTGGTGCTCTACGATATGATTGGGCGCAAAGTATATGATGGGACCGCCAACTTTAATCGCCGACATACCTTAAGCGTGAGCCACCTGAAAGCAGGCGTATACCTGCTGCGTGCCACCTCCCGCGACGGCCTTCAAGAAACCCGTAGACTGGTAGTACACTGATGCAGTCCTTTCTGTTGATAGATCTTTCGGAGGAGTCCTCGTTCGACAAGCCCATCCTGAAACTGGTACGGCAACACGCTCCGGCTATACCTGTATTTGATGTAGACGCGAACTCCGATGCCACCTTGAAACAGTACGCCGTGCGCCTGCTTCAGGAAAATCCGGAGACGGTTGTGTGTGTAAAAGGTGGATCAGGAGAGTTAAACCGGCTGATGCCCTTGCTGGAGGAATTACTTTTGCCGCATCTGCAACGACACATTTTGCTTATTGGCCAACAACCCCGTTTGCTGCGCATGTTGCAGGCCCGCTCAGGTATAGCCTATACCTTACTGGCAGACGAAGAAGCCCTGCGTCAGTTTCTTACCGACTTAGTTTAGCGTAAAGTCATCCGCATCAAGGTGCGCCGGGAAAGCTTCTCTGAAATCCGTCAACTCCTGTTTACTCAACGTGATGGTGTGTATACCTTCGGCCTCAGCAGTTTCGATTAGCTTGTGTCCTTTGGGGTGGATGATGGCCGAATCGCCAGTGTAAGGGTGTCCGTTGCCATCTGTTCCGACGCGGTTTACACCCACCACATAGCTCAGGTTTTCAATAGCGCGTGCCTGCAGGAGCGTACTCCAGGCATAGTTGCGTGGCTTGGGCCAGTTGGCTACGTACAGCAACAAATCATACTGACTGCCCGTGTTGCGGCTCCATACCGGAAAACGCAGATCGTAGCACACCAGCGGGCAAATGTTCCAGCTTTTCAATTCTACCAGCAGCTTTTCTTTGCCCGAGGTATAGCTGTGGTGCTCCTTCGCTATCCGGAACAGGTGACGCTTGTTGTAATGCTCGTAAGTGCCGTCGGGGCGAACCCAGAACAGTCGGTTGTAGTACTGTCCATTTTTCCGAACAATCACGCTACCCGTCAGCACGGCGCTATACTTGGCTGCTTCCTCCTTCATCCACTGCAGGGTTGGCCCCTCCGCCTCTTCCGCCAGCCCGGCAGCGTCCATGCTAAAACCTGTCGTGAACATCTCAGGGAGCACGATCAGGTCAGTCGTGGGTGCTGCAGCGGCAAGCTTCTCCGAGAACATGGTTCGGTTTGCAGAAGCGTCCTGCCAGTGCAGACTGGTTTGGATGATGGTGATGCGTAAGTCTTGCATTGTAGAAGGGTATAAGGAATAACGTTTTACGGTTATATTGACATTTTATGACGATCTAACTCCTTGTCATTCTGAATGAATTTTAGCTGCAAGCTAGATACGCTTTTGCTTCGAATCTCTATTGTAGCTCCTCTTAACTTGGCATTGTTTTATAGCTTCGCCTGTGCGGCGGGCACTTCCTTTTTGTCTTGACACAAAAAGGAAGCAAAAAAGTCAAGACAATACAAACTCGCTGACCGCTCAAACAGTGTATTGTCAATTGGTGCACCTGGCTAAGTTTTCATCTTCGTAGCTGAAGTGCAAGTAAGTCTTGCTATACCTGCCAAGGGTGTGTAGTTCGGAGCATCACCCAATCACAACTTTACCAATCGCTCCGCTGCTTGGCGCAACGTCTCCTCACTTTTGGCGAAGCAGAAGCGCAGGTAGTGGTGGTCGGTTTTGTTATGGTAGAAGGCCGATACAGGCACAGAGGCTACGCCGATTTCCTGTGTTAGTCGTTTCGCAAAATCTAGGTCGTGCTCAGTAGAGATTGCGTCATACTTCAGCAACTGGAAATAAGTGCCGGCCGAAGGTATAAGTTCGAACCGGGATGGCTGCACCAGTTCACAAAACAGATCACGCTTGGCCTGGTAGAAGTCAGGAAGCGTGCGGTAGTGTTCCTCGTTATCCATATAGTCGGCAATGGCCAGCTGTAGCGGTGTAACGGAGCAGAAAGTGATGAACTGATGCATCTTACGCAGCTCTGCTGTAAGAGCCGGTGGCGCTACCACATAGCCAATCTTCCAGCCGGTGGTATGATAGGTTTTTCCAAACGAAGAAATCACAAAGGCCCGCTGCCGCAGCGACTCTACCTGCAAAGCACTTACATGCTCTTTTCCGTCGAAGACCATGTGCTCGTATACCTCATCGCTCAAAATCAGGATGTCGGTGCTATCAGTCAGGTTGGCCAGCTTTTCCAGGTCCTCGCGCTGAATCACGGCGCCAGTCGGGTTATGGGGTGTGTTGATGATGATCAGGCTGGTGCGGCGCGAGATGTTCTTCTTCAGCAGTTCCCAGTCGATGCTAAAGTCAGGTATAGCCAGGGGCACATAAATCGGGATGCCGCCTGCTAAGCGGATAGCAGGTGCATAACTGTCGTAGCAAGGCTCCAGCACCACTACTTCATCACCGGCTTTCACTACCGCGGTGATGGCTGCAAACAGCGCTTCTGTCGCGCCGGATGTTACCGTTACTTCCTGGTCCGGGTCCGGCCGGTAGCCATATACCTTCTCTGTTTTTTCACTGATCTTGTGACGCAAAGCCGGCATGCCGGGCATCGGGGCGTACTGGTTGTAACCTTCCTGCATATACCTGGTCACGAGTGCTATCAGCTCACCAGGGCAGTTAAAATCCGGGAAGCCCTGCGACAGGTTAATGGCACCGTGCTCATTGGCCAGCCCCGACATCACAGCGAAAATACTGCTGCCGACATCGGGTAGTTTGCTGCTTGGGTAGTTGATCATTGGTAGGTTTTGTGCTGAATGACGAAGATAGAGGTTAAACGGAATATTCCAAGTATAGATTAGCCAAGGGCCTGCGCCACGAGCTGCTGCAGCACAGGTATAGCGTCCTGCTCAAACCAGGGGTTGCGTCGCACCCAGAACTGGTTGCGCGGCGAAGGGTGGGGCAGCGGCATGTACCCAGGCAGATAATCGGCCCAGTTAGTTACGGTTTCGGTAAGAGTAGGTCTGGCTCTTTTGCCTAGAAAGTAGTCCTGTGCATACTTGCCGACCAGCAGTGTAAGCTGTACGTTGGGTAGCAGGGGCAACAGTTGCTGATGCCAGTGTTGGGCGCATTCGGGGCGGGGAGGCAGGTCGCCGCTTTTGCCTTTGCCGGGGTAGCAGAAGCCCATCGGGATGATCGCCACCTGTTGCTCATCATAAAATACTTCCGGTGCTATACCCATCCACTGCCTGAGGCGCTTGCCGCTCTGGTCATCCCAGGGTATACCGCTGATGTGTACTTTAGTGCCTGGTGCCTGCCCCACGATCAGCAGTTGTGCGGAGGGTGCTGCCCGTAGTACCGGTCTTGGCCCGAGCGGCAAATGTTCGGCACAGAGGCGGCAGGCACGTACCTGTTCGAGTAGAATATCTAACGGAGTGGTCATACTAAGTGCAAAGGTATAGCGATCTGCTAACAAAATGCGTTCTATCCTGTATAATCAGGTTGTATGCAGCATTTTATACGTTTTGTGCTTCTCCTGTTCCTGTGCTTTTCGCTTATACCTGCGGGTTGTGCGCAGTCGCCGCCTACTTATAAAAATGCTTTCACTGTCAAGTTCTTTGGTTTGTCGGTGCACTTGCGCCAGACACCATACCCGGAACTGTTCAAAAACAGGCTCGACGAGCAAGGTATAGCCGTCCTGAATTTTGGTGGTATAGTAGGTTACGACCGTTTTGTGGTGCGCGAAGTCATTAGTGTGCGGCTAGAGCAGGGGCTGTACTCCGACTGTGCCTCTTCGCTGGCAGGCTTTACGCATTTGGGGTGGCGCGGGCAGATTTTCAAAACAGGGCGGCACTCACTCAATGGCGGCTTTGGTCCTACCCTGGTCTACCGCCGCGACTGGAACCGACTGCAAAACTACGAAGACGATGGCTACTTTAACCAAAGCGGTGACTGGCAGTACAAGTTTTACTGGTACGGCGGCGAAGTGGAATATAATTATCAGCTAAAAGGGCAATATGACCTATCGCTTAACCTGGTGCCCGGCATTCCGGAACTGGTGTCGTTTGGAGCCGGGTTCAGGAAGCGCTTTTAAACCACAAGATCCAATTACCAGCCGCGTTCTTCCCAGTCTTCATCGTGACGGCTTTGTTGACGGCGGCGCTGCTCGCGGAGTGGAGGGAGTTGCTCATGCTGCTGCCACCTGTCACGAGAATGTTGGTTTTCCGGTCTGAAATGCTCACTGCCATCGCGCCATTCACGGCGCTCGTCTCTTCTGTGGGGAGCATGGTGATCGTCAGAAAAACCGTGTTGGTGACGGCTGATATTTTCATGCTGCTGTCGCTCGTCTTGTTGTTGTCTGTACTTATGTCGCTCCCGTTCTTCCCGCAAACGCATTTCTTCTTCGTAATGCCTTCTCTCCCGGTCATTCATAAAAGGGCGGCGCTCTTCCCAGCGATTGCGAAAGTTCTGCTGCTCTGTTTCGTGGCGTGTATGCGAACGGTGTGGGCGTTCATGATGTCTTTCTTCTTCCTCGTGATGCATTTCTTTTCCTTTTTATTTCCTTGAACATCTAATAACAAGCACCGGTGCTGCAGGTCGGAGTGGCTGCAGGCAGACATGTTGCAGCACCGGGTTTTATGTACGGGCACACGAGCCTGATGTTTGTCAGGGTATAACTTCAGCACAAAAAAAGGCAGCTCACCGATGCCGGTGGGCTGCCTTCATTACTAATCTACTACCAAAGTAACCTAATCTGTCTGCTATACGCATTAACGGAGATTGCGTTGGTTTCTGTTAGCATCTTTGTAATAATCATCGTGACCGGAGTCGGTTTCATCGGCCCAGCGCGGACCGCCTTCGTAGCCACGGTCAAAATTGCGGTCGCGGTACGACTCTCCGCCGTAACGCTGGCGGGTACTCAATTGCTCGGCACGGCGCTCAGGGTCGTATCTGTTGTGTGGCTCATAATCCGGGTTGTCGGACTGCATGATATCGTCCCAGGTATCGCGCATGCGCTTAAAAAATCCGCGCTTGTCACGGTTTTCTGGCTCTACGTCTGGTGAGTAGCGGCCTTCATTGTACCAATTGTGCGAACCGCTGCCGTAGCGGTAGTCGTCTTCTTTATAGCGGCTGCGGGTACCTGGCCCCTCACGCCACAGGCTATCCTGCGAGGTTGGAGGCTCGTTGTAATTGCCGGGCTGCGAACCACCGCCCATTTGCGAACGGTATGGCTGCTGGCTGCTACTTTCCTGGCCTCTGTAGCCGTGGTTCAGGTAATGGCTTTCGTTGCGGTAAGGGCTTTCGCTGCGGCTGCCGTAGTGACCGGACTGGTAGGCTCCCTGGTCGCTCTGGTAGGGTGCCGGTCTGTTGCCAGTATAATGGCGTCCGGTTTCAGCCTGTCGGTCACGGTCCTGTGCTCCCCTCGGGCTTGGGCCGGTATGGAAGTAGTTGTGCTCATCCCACTTTTTTTGACTCTGGTTTTGCCCTCTGTAGGCGTAGCGCTGCGGCTGCTGTTCTCTGTCCTTGTTGTATAGCTCACGACCAATGCGCTGGTTCTCAGCACCTGGACGTCCGTGGTTTTCTCCTCTGTTTTCCATGATTTTATTTGCGTTTTAAAAAGCGGTGTAAAAAGTATTGCCATGCGATGGCGTTATTTTTTACGGGCTACAGAGGCTATAGTTGGCTTAGGCTCAGGTATAAAAAAAGAGACGCTCCTTTGCAAGGGCGCCTCCTATGTCTTCATCCGGGGCAATGCTAGAAATAAGTCTCCATGATTTCACGCACATCGGCCTCTGTCAGGGGCTTGGAGTAATGCTTGCGTACCTCCGGATATTTTTTGAGCCGCTCCAGGTCATAAAAGCTTGCTGAAGAAGTTAACATGAGCATGACGGTTCGCAGCTTTTTATCATCCTCAAACTGCTGGTACTCATCCAGAAACTCAAATCCATCCATCACCGACATTTTGATGTCAACAAAAATAAGGTCCGGCTTGGGATGGTTCTCCTCACCGTTAAAAGCTTTATTGAGGTAGTCGAGGGCTTCTTCACCATTGGTGACCACCCTGATATCCGATGCGGCTTCCATGCGGGAGAGCAGGCGCTGGTTCAGGTAGTTGGTCGTATCGTCGTCGTCTATCAGCAGGATAGTTTTTACTGATTTCATAGTTGGTATTTTGAGTTCTTTTACAAATTATGGCCTTTTTTGTTTTAAACAAAGTCAAAAAAACAGAAGGATCAGGATTTTTCCCTGGCCAACGCCTCTGCTTTTTGCCTGGCAATCACCATGTTGGTGATCTCAATGGCCGATATCATAATACCCTCCACATTAGATGTGCTGTCGAACAAAGGCTGGTATTTAAAGTTAATGTACGCATCGCGCAGGTTGCCATTCAGATCCTGGTCAATTTGTGTACGGTATTCGTTTATGTATACGGTCCGCGCTTCGGTGTATACCTTGTGGAGCAGCTCAAAAAAGCCGATCGATTCAAACTCAGGCCAAAGTTCGCGGGCGGTGCGGCCAATGTAGTTTCGGTTGCCATAGAGCCTGTATACGCCGGGCGTCACATACTGGCACACATAATCCGGGCCATACAACATGCACAGGTGCACCGGCGAAAGGCGCAGCATGTTCTCCAGGCGATCATCCTTACTTTCATCCACTTGATTTTTCTGATCGTCTATGTCTGTATAGGTGCCGATCCAGAGTGAGATTTCTCCGCTAGCATCGCGCATCGGCAGGCCACGTTCCAGAAACCAGCGGTAGCTGCCGTCCAGGTGGCCGCGTATGCGGTACTCTATCTCAAAAGTAGTGCCTGAAGCCACGGCATTGTGCCAGTTGGTGAGCACCATAGCCGAGTCTTCCGGATGAACTACGCCGATCCAGCCATCGGTCTGGCCGCGTTGCATACCAGTATAGCTATACCAGTTTTCGTTGAAGAAAAGCACCTTGCCTTTGGGGGAGGCCGTCCAGGCCATATGAGGGAGCACCTCCAGCAGATGATGAAAACGGGCATCGCTTTCCCGAAGAGCCTCCTGTGTGTCTCTGTTCTGTGTAATGTCAATAATGGAACCGATGGTGCGAATGGGCTCACCTTCAATATTATATGTTGTGTAGCCCTGGTCCAGAATATAGGCGTAAGTGCCATCTGCTTTCTGAAAACGGTACTCGCCCGTCCAGGCGCTTTGCTTGTTGGCCAGCGCCTGCTGTATGCTGCGTTGCACCTCCTCGAAATCATCCGGGTGCACCCTCGAATCCCAGGACTCGCCGTTCTGCCCCATTTCCTCAGGCTTGTAGCCAAAAATCTCCAGAAGCCCCTCGCCCCAGCTCATACGATTGTTTACAATGTCGTATTCCCAGGCAATGGCTTTGGTCGCGTTGCTGATCAGGTTAAGCTGTTCCTGACTTTGCTGGTGCAGGCGCTCAATCAGAACTTTGTCGGTTACATCGTGTATCTCCTGCAACAGATACTGTACTTCCCAATTTGCATCAACGATGGGAACGCTGGTTGCATTCCAGTAGCACTCCTTAAAGCCCTCTGCTGTCGGAATATCGTAACGGAGCTCTTCGACACTGGAAGGTCTTTTGTAGACCAGCGCATGCTGCATGGAGTGATATATGGAGCCTTCGGAGTCCTCCTGCGGGTTATCGGGATTATTCGGAAAGATATGAAACACCGGCTGGCCCATAATCTCTTCGCGCTTCAAGTGGATTTTCTCAAGCAGCGTATCTGTAGCTTCTACAATGACAAGGTCAGGCGTCAGGACAAGATTTAGTCCGGTCAGGGCCCTAAAGATGGGCTCTAGCGTAGGTGGGGATGTCGCGATTTTTGATGGCACAGGTATAAATTTGGCTTAAGTTCAGTTTTCGTAGCGTATAATCATCTAAAATAGAAAAATTTAGTTTAAATATTGCCTTAAATGTTGAACGCTCAAAAAAAATAATTGGTCAGCTACGCAGGCCATAATAACATACAGGGCTGCGTAACTGACCAGATTATACGTTCCTAAGGGTTTGCTAGGGTAGCGCCTATCCCTTTACAGTGGCTTTTACGTCGAGGCTATCGAACACTTCGCGGGCATCGGCAATGTTCCGGATGTCTTCCACAATTACGATCAGTTTATCCTTGGCCTCTTTCAGGCGTGAGCGGCGTGAGTGCTGCTGCACATACTTCAGGATGTTGCCAAAGGTCTCGGATTGGAAGTAAGCATCGTTATTCTCGCTCGGCAGGTAGCCTTTCATCACTTCTTTTTTGATAGTGAGCTTCTCGAAACCCAGCTGCTGGGCCTGCCAGCGCAACTTCACGATCTCGACCAGTTTCTGTACCTCCTGGGGCAGCGGACCGAAGCGGTCTATAATACTGTCACGTAGCTTCTCCAGGCCCTGCAGGTCTTTGGTGCTGTCGAGTTTGCTATAGAGGCTGAGGCGTTCGGAAATGTTGCCCACATACCAGTCAGGTATAAGCACCTCCATGTCGGTCTCGATGTTGCAGTCGCGTACCGGCTCCACAAACTCTGCCAGGTTATCTTTCAGGAACAGGTCCCGGAATTCGGTTTCTTTCAGTTCTTTGATGGCATCATCGAGCACCTGGTGGTACATTTCAAACCCCAAATCATTAATGAAGCCGCTTTGCTCGCCACCCAACAGGTTACCCGCCCCTCGAATGTCGAGGTCGCGCATGGCAATCTTGAAACCTTCACCAAGATCAGAAAACTCTTCGAGCACGCTCAGGCGTTTGCGGGCATCGGTTGGCAGACCGGCCACAGGTGGTGTGAGCAGGTAGCAGTATGCTTTCTTATTCGAGCGGCCCACGCGGCCCCGCATCTGGTGCAGGTCCGACAAGCCGAACATGTGCGCCCGGTTGATGATGATCGTGTTGGCGTTCGCTATATCCAGGCCAGACTCAATGATGTTGGTTGACACGAGCACATCGTACTCGCCGTCAACGAACTTCATCATGCGCTTTTCAAGCGTTTCGCCATCCATTTGCCCGTGGGCGTAGGTGATGCGGGCATCCGGTACCAGTTTCAGGATCATATTGGCGATCTCCTCGATGTCTTTCACACGGTTGTGCACAAAAAATACCTGTCCGCCCCGTTTCAATTCGGCAGCCACAGCGTCGCGAATCAGTACTTCATCGAACACATGCAACTCCGTTTTAACCGGCTGGCGGTTGGGCGGTGGCGTGGCAATCACGCTCAGGTCGCGGGCACCCATCAGCGAAAAGTGCAGTGTTCTAGGTATAGGCGTGGCGGTGAGGGTGAGGGTATCGACATTCACACGCATTTCCTTGAGCTTCTCTTTGGTTTTCACACCAAACTTCTGCTCTTCGTCAATCACGAGCAAGCCAAGGTCTTTGAATTTGACGTCCTTACTGGCGATGCGGTGCGTTCCGATCAGGATGTCCACTTTGCCCTCGGCTACACGTTGCAGCGTGTTCTTGATATCCTTGGCCGTTTTGAAGCGGTTGATGTAATCCACTGTAATTGGGAATTGCTCGAGTCGGTCGCGGAACGTCTTGAAGTGCTGCATGGCCAACACTGTGGTCGGTACCAGCACGGCAACCTGCTTGCCGTCGCAGGCAGCTTTGAAGGCAGCGCGCATGGCTACCTCTGTTTTGCCAAAACCTACGTCGCCACACACAAGACGGTCCATTGGGTGCGGCTGTTCCATGTCAGCTTTCACGTCTTCGGTGGCCTTGCCCTGGTCTGGGGTGTCTTCGTAAATGAACGACGACTCCAGCTCGGCCTGCAGGAAGCCATCGCGGGTATAGGCATAGCCTGGTGCAGCCTTGCGCTTGGCGTATAGCTGAATAAGCTCGGCAGCAATATCTTTTACTTTGCTCTTTACTTTCTTTTTCTTGTTTTCCCACTCCGGCGAGCCCAGCTTACTCATAGTCGGAGGACCGCCCTCTTTCCCGCTATACTTGCTAATTTTGTGCAGGGAGTGGATGGAGACATAAAGCAGATCGTCGTCGCGGTATACCAGTCTAATCGCCTCCTGCAAACGACCGCCCACTTCTACTTTCTCCAGTCCGGCAAAGCGGCCCACGCCGTAGTCCATGTGCGTGATGTAGTCGCCGGGCTGCAGGGTGCGTAGCTCTTTTAAGGTCATTGCTTTGGTTTTGGAGCGACCCTCTTTGGCTTTGTGCTGATAAAAGCGGTCGAACAGCTGGTGATCGGTATAGCAGGTGATCTTGAGCTGCTCGTCAATAAATCCTTCGCGCAACGACACAGCCAGATGCTGAAAACGCATGTCGTGGTCGAGCTCATCGAAGATGGTGGTGAGACGGTTGATCTGGCGTGGCGACTCCGTGGCAATGACATTCACGAAGCCCTTGGTCTGCTGCTCGTGCAGGTCTTTTACCAATCGGTTGAAATCCTTGTTGAATGAAGGCTGCGGCTTGGACTGGAACTGCAGCACCTCGGTGTCTTTGAAGTTGAAGCGCTTGCCAAACTCCACGATGCTGAACTTCTCAAGCAGCTTCTTGAACTGCTTTTGCGTCTGGAACAGTTGTTCCGGGTCCGACACGATTTGGGTGCCGCCGCTGCCCTCCATTAACTTGTCAAATGCCTGCGCCGCCTTGTCAAAATACTCGTCGATCACATCCAGCGTCTGGCGCACATCCTTGAACCAGATGGTAGTGTTGTTCGGCAGAAAATCCAAAAAAGCCTCACGGGTTTCCTGCAACAGTTTGGTCTGCACGTTAGGTATAATCGAGATGCTTTTCTTTGTCTCCACGCTCAGCTGCGTGTCCGGGTCGAAGGAGCGGATACTTTCGATCTCGTCGCCAAAAAGCTCGATGCGGTAGGGCAGGTCGTTGGCGTAGGAGAACACGTCCACAATGCCGCCGCGCACAGCGTACTGACCCGCCTCGTACACAAACTCGGTGCGTTCGAAGCCATACTCAGCCAGCATCTCGCTCAGGAAGTTCACGTCCAGCTTTTCGCCTACTTTAGCACCCAGCGTGTTCTCCACCAGCGACTTTTTGTTGATCACTTTCTCGGTGAGCGCCTCGGGGTAAGTCACGATCAGCTCCCCTTTGTCGGATTTGGTGTTGAGGCGGTTGAGCACCTCAGCCCGCATGAGGATGTTGGCGTTCTCGGTATCGTCGAAGCTGTAGGGCCGCTTGTAAGAAGTTGGGAACAGCATGACCTCCTTCTCATCGCCGAGCAGGTTTTTGAGGTCGGTATAGAAATAGGCTGCCTCCTCTTTGTCGTGCAAAACGAAGAGTTGGTGCTGCGGGTGCAAGGTATAGACTGCCGAGACCATCACGGCATCGAGGCTACCCGCCATGCCTTTGAGTTGCAGACGGTAGGGTTTATCGGCTTTGAGTCGCTCGGCAATGGTCTGCACCACCCCGTCGAGTCGGTACAGCTCTAGAAAATCAGTTACTTTCATTCAGGTATATCACAAAACAGCAAAGGCAGAACACAGGACTTTTCGATAGTCGTGTTCTGCTGGTTGTAGTTTACAAAGGTAAATAAACTAATGCTTTATCAGAACTGAGAGGAGAGGGAGAAAGTTGCGGGGAAGCGGAATTGTTTTATACTACAAGTATTTTAAATCTAAGTCTGTGAACTAGGCGGCGAAATAGCCCATGATCCACAAATGGATGGGTAATAGTAGAAAATTCATGACAGCTGCATTTAAGAGCTGTTCCTTATTGTTCCGCATGGCTACTCCGACAATAGCAATCAGGCCGAAGCTGATTGGGAGAAAGCAGAAAGTACCAAATATGCCTGCATTTTGAATTAACTCTTTTTCTTCACCAAATCTTTTGACATAACCTGTCTTAACAATACTGAATAGATAAGTGGTAACGAGTTTTACTGAGTCAGCTTCTTTGGGATTAAAACCCTGAATTTTGTCGTATGGGTAGTAAAAGTTCTCTGTAATTAGAGTCACGTTATCAAGCTGGGTTCTACTTGATTTTCCTGTAAATTTAGAGCGAGTCGTAACATATACTGCTTCTCTAGCCAATATCTTCTCGTTTCGAATCACCTTAGGCAGCAAGAAAACATCTAGGCATACTAAAAAAGTTAATAGTAAGCAGAAGGCATTAAACCATCTGCAGATCTTTATAACAATAGGCGGAAGAGAGTTCGCGTAAGCCATACGTTTACAATATAGGTATTGCTGAATAAAATAGAAAAAGTACATTTTCTATTGTGTAATCCGTTTTCGGATTGCAAATTCGAAAAGCAAGGAAACCGAATGGGCAATTTACTGCTTCACTTTAACTGTTGGTAAGGCTAATCTCCCATAAATCTATACCTTGTACACTCCATGGAAACACCTCTACTACGCTACAGACTGACTGATCCTGTCGGGTTCGGAACGAAGGTATACGCTATTGTTATTATAGCTGGGGGCGTATGGCTATTTACAATCTATCCTGTGGTTGGTGTACTTATGATTCTGTTCGGGATCTTCCCATTGGTCCAGTATAAGTGCCTCGAAATTGATCTTTACCACGGTACTTATTGCTTAGGAATGAATATGCTAGGCTATACTGTTGGAGCCAGAGAACCATACCCTGGCACAAAGTGTATTTTCCTCAAGAAGAACAGATATATTGCTTCCAACTCGCGCCGTTCCTGGCGTCCCATCGCTTCCACTGCGTTTGATAGCTTCCTATGGTTGGAGGACGGCACCAAGATACTTCTTTCATGTGACAGCAAGAAAGAAACCGCTATGCTAAGAATACAGCCTCTTGCCCAGGAACTGCAGATAGGAATCAAGGATCTGACAGCACCCCTTTCTCGTAATTAGCCTCAAGTCACCTCTCTCTTATACAAACAATAGGTATCTCCTGATCTATTGCATTTCTAAAGCCCAAGCAAAACCGATTTGTTAAGATTTAAGGGTATTATTTGTTTGTATTTTATAAACATAGAATTGTGTTTACCGTAATTTATTTAAATCCATTGATCTATATAGTTAAATATTGTATTGACAAAGTTTAAACTTTGTGTATTTGCTGAGCACAAGCATTAAGCTGCTAACTAATCCTAAATTGTGATTTTAGATGATTAGGTCACCCCAACAGCTAAGATAGGTCTTGCTTAGAGAAAGCGCTATTATGTGGTTTTGTATCAGAATGGTTAGAACTAGAGAGAATGCATATCAATTATTAACCTAAAAAAATAGTATGGCAACGCAAACTATAAAAAAGATGAAGCATTTCCTGATTGAGAAGAACTCTAAGAACCCTATTTTTTTAGAGCGATTTCCGGATATAAAGTACGAGGGAATGAGGGTAATCGACCTTGGCTGTGGGTATGGAGCACTTACGGTAGACATGGCGCAACGAGGTGCAAGTCAAGTAGTAGGTGTTGATATAGAACCTAACCGAATAGAGGATGCCCGAGAAATAGTACAGAGCGAATACCCTGAGATAGCCGACCGCATTAGTTTTGTTTGTTGCAACTTAAGAGATCTGCCTGATGAAGGGTTTGACCTGATCATATCCAAAGCTTCATTTGAACATATTCTTAGTCTGGATGTATTGCTGGCAGATATGAAGGATAAATTAAAAATTGGAGGAAAGATCGTGACAGGGTTCGGTCCTCTGTATAACTCGCCATGGGGTGACCACCGTAGGCTAAAGCACAAACTACCCTGGACACACATTATATTGGGGGAGCAGCATTATCTGAGTAAGATCAACAAGAACCGCCAGGAGAAGGTGCAGAGCATTTATGATCTTGGCTTAAATGGCTGTTCTCTAAAAGAATATATCAATATGTTCAATAGCGTGGAGGGCATGGTGGTAACTGATTTTAGAACCAACGTTAGTGACAAACTCTCTATGAAGTTGTTCAACGTCTTTTCAAATTTTCCATTTATGCGGGAATACTTTACATACAACATTTACTGTGTATTGGAGCGCGTAAGATAGTAGCTTCCATATAGGTTTATAGTTTGTTTCCTTCTGTTTAGCCCCTGACATTGCTGCAGCAGGGGAGGTTTGAAGCTGCTGAAAAATTTTTATAGCGGTACCTTTTTAGGCAAATTACTTAATAGAGCAAATCTATCAAGTAGTTTGCCTTTGATATTAGCTTTAATTTGTCTCTCTCAAAACTATTACCATTATGAATTACAATTAAAGGAGGTAGATTTTTGTATTAAAATGAAGAGTAATCGAATACAATAATAGGATATACCTATATTTTAATTATATTTAAGCTGTAATCATTTTGCAGAATTAAATTTTATTCATGCTCCATTCCTTTACCCTCCAGCTAAAACAAACTGTCTCCGACATCTGGCTTTTCCTGAAAAACCCGAAAGACCAGCCTGCTGCTGTTAGTAGCCGCTCCATCAAGTTGCGTATTCTGTTGTATGTGCTTTTGATTGATGTGCTGCTCATGTTTGCTCTGACAGGCATCATCGAGTTAGTAGAAATGATAGGTTGGGATACTGGTAACACCCATTCCGTGCTCGAAATGATGCGCTCTTTCCCGGTTTGGGCGTTCCTGCTGCTGGGTGTGTTGGCGGTGCCATTGCTCGAAGAGCTGATTTTCCGTTATGGCTTGCGGTTTAAAAGTGGCTACATGGCCTTCCTGGCTTTTGTGGTGGTCATTACGCTGGGCAGTTTTGCCTATTCGCTGCTGCCCCTGGAGGGCGCCATAGGCGTATGGGTTATATTGGGTATGGCACTGGTATTGTACGCACTAAACGGCGACGCAGTAACTAATTTTCTTGAAAAGGTGTGGAACAAGGTATACGGTGTGTTCTTTTACCTGGTAGCCTTCGCTTTTGGTCTGATTCACATTGCTAATTTCACCGATTTTGACTACGCATCAGCGGCTGTATTGCTCATTCCAATACTAATTGCGCCCCAAGTGATAGGGGGTATGCTGATGGGATACATGCGTGTGAAGTACGGATTCCTCTGGGGCTACTTTCTGCATGCGAGCCACAATGCCTTGTTCTTCGGATTGGCGCTGGCCACGATGAGTAGCTTCGAAAAATTAGATCTTCAAAACGTGAATTATACCTTGCAGGTAGAGGAGTACGTGCGCCACGACCAAACAGCTCTTGCCTCTAAATTTATGGGCCCCGACTCAATCGGATTTGAAAACCAAAAGCTACACGATGTTATCCTGGCGCTGCTGGATAAAGAGGAATCTCTTGTAGAACTTGACAAAAAGCGACATCCGTACACAGCCATAGACCTGCATTTTAAAACCCATGCGGCCTCCAAAGACATAAAGCAAAACAAGCAACTGGTACTGGAACAACTGCAGGAAGTCTATAAGTTTGATGTTACCTATCGCTTGCAGCAAATGGATGCCTGGGACGTGGCGATTACCGACTCCAGCCTGCTGGCAACAAACGCTGTGGCAGACATTGGGAAGTCTACGGTGATGTATAACGAAGAAGGTATCACATGCGAGAACGTGACCTTGGGCGAATTGGTAGGCGCTATCGAGAAAAACTTTAAGGTAGGACTAATTGCGAAAAACGATCTCCTGGAGTCGGGTAAGTATAATTTTAAGCTGCCCAAAGGCGACTTTGAGCAGGCAAAAGAAGATCTGAAAACAAAATACGGAATCTTGCTACAGTCCAGGATGGAGCTGGCTGACCTGGCGGTGGTTTCTTTTAAGTAGCAAAGAAATCTTTAAAGCAGCCGTTCACAGGTCAGGGAGACAAGTGAGTAGCTGTTCTATTTTAGAATGACTTTGATCTGCACAGGGTCCTGCAGCACTTTTAGATTCTGCTTCAGCTGCTCCAGTTCATAAGTTAAACCTTCCTTTGCCTGCTTAAATTTCTGGTTCATTTGCTTGGGGCTGCCGCAGAAGCGGTCGTAAAAGCTGGCGTTGGGACCAGAGATAAAACCGTTGAGTTCTGCCTGCAACTCGCTTAGCTGGTCGTTCAGGATTTTGATGTAGTAAGCTAACTGTTCGTCGGGGAGCTTGTCGAGTGCCTGGCCTTGCTCCTGCAAAAACTCCATCTGAAGGCGCAGCAGCTCGAAGAAATCGTCGTGGTGGTAGGCTTGTGTCACGCGCTTCATGGCTTCTTCTTTCCAGGCACGTTTGGTTTCGTCACGCTCTTTGTCGGGGTGCAGCTGCTTGGCCAGGCCGGTGTACACGCGGCGACTAGCCTTGCTGATGTTGCTGAGTTCGGCCTTTGCTTTCGCCTCTTTTTCCTGCTGAGCTTTGGTTTTGCGGCCTTTCTGGCGGTTTTGCCTGGCCTGTTCCCGCTCTTCCTCTTCACGGTCCAGCTGGGCCTGTAGGCGCTCAAATTCATCGAGCTCATCCCAGTTGTCAGGTATAGCTTCTTCCACTTCGGCTATACCTTCCTCCGGAAAATCATCCTCCTCAGCCAGGTATGCATCACGCTCGGCGTACGGCACTTCGGCATACCGATCGTGCAGGGCAATTAAGTCTTTTCGCTCGTAGTTTTGGATCAGGTCAAATGCGATGCTGGCAATCAGTTGGGCAAGTTTTTCTTTCTCCCTGAAGCTGAACAAGGGCAAGGCAAAGGCATCGTCCAGTAAATGGGCTAGCTCCACACGTTGTGCTACCTGCTGCATGATGATAGGGCGCAGGTCCTTTTCGATGCGCTTCTGAGCAAGATCCATGCTGTCGCGCCGTGTGGCCAGTTCCTGCTTCAGCTGTTCTATTTGCGCCACTTTTTTGTTGAACTCCTGCTGCAACTGGCTGAGCTTGCGCTGGTCCGGAGAGGTGATCTGTGGGGTGAGCGAGGGAACAAGTTTGTCAGACTTAAAAGCAGGCATAAGCAGGTAATAGGTATAAAGGCAAGGTATAGCACCTGCAATTTACGCATTAGCCGGCGCTATACCTTACTGCTGCGCGTCGAAAGGTATAAAACGGTTGTTCTGTAGCAAGTACAGCGTCGTGCGGTTGCCGTCGAGCACAGATATACCATCGGTTTTAAGGTTGGTGAACTGCTGCTGACGCGGGTTGCGCACAAGTGAGTCCTGAGGAGCGAGCTTAAGCTGCAGCGTGCTATACCTGCGGTCGTTCAGTTGCTGCGAGGGGTAAGCCGCTACTTTCATTTCACGGGCACTCGGTGTGCCGTAATCCAGGAAAGCAAGTATATGAATAGAGTCGTTCTGCAGCACTTGCACAGCATAGTCGGGGTTGCGGTTGCCGTTCAGGTTACCGCGCAGGTATACCGGATTGTCGACCTGCTGGGTGCGGTTCGACATGGTTTGGTCAGTAAGGACTGCCACCTCTGCCCGCGGCTGGCGCTGTTGCAACAGAGTGGTCAGCGTGTCGGGAAGCGGGTGCAGAATAGCGCCTTCGTCGGTAGCACGGGCCACGCTGTCGATAGAGGCTTTGGTGTCGGAGTCGACTTGGCTTTCGATCAGTTCATCATCAGCGGCGCGGTTATAGTTACCGTCGGCGGAGTCGGAGCCGCAGGAGGCGAGGGTCAGCAGAACGGTGATGGCTAGTAGGTATCGATTCATAGGTATAATCTTCAATTTTAAATAGTTGCTTTGCATACCTGAGCTGCAGGTATAAAGTTGCAATGCATGGTATTGCGGCAGGTATAAGTGATAGCATGATGTATGAAACTGTGCATTTGCCGAAGCAGTCTTCTCACATAGCCCTCTTTGCTCAAAGCAGGTATAAAGCAGTAAATCACTTAACAGAAAAGACGCTTACAGGTATAGCAGGCGCTGAGCGACTTACCGGATCAGCTCCACCTTGCGTTCGCCGATCTGCTGGCGCCACATGGCGTAGTACAGGCCTTTTTGCTCCACTAGTTCTGCGTGGTTACCCTGCTCTATTATTTTGCCTTTTTCCAGCACATAAATGGTGTCGGCGTGCATGATGGTGCTGAGGCGGTGGGCGATGAGGATGGTGATTTGCTCGCGTAAAGCCGATATTTCTTTCACGGTGGCAGTAATCTCCTCTTCAGTAAGCGAGTCGAGGGCGGAGGTGGCCTCGTCGAAGATGAGCAGACGTGGATTCCGGATGAGGGCGCGGGCAATGGAGAGGCGCTGCTTTTCACCACCCGACATTTTCAGACCACCCTCACCTATCTGGGTGTGTATACCTTGCTCGGAGCGGGTGAGCAGGTGGGTGGCCGAGGCCTTCTCCATTGCTCTGATCACTTCCTCATCCGTGGCGTCCGGCTTGACATACTGCAGGTTTTCTTTGATGGTGCCCGAAAACAGGTTCGTTTCCTGCGTCACGAAGCCTAACTGCCGACGCGCTTCGTTCAGCCATATTTCCCTAACGGGCGTGCCGTTATAGAGAATTTCCCCGCTGGCTGGTAGGTATAGGCCCACCAGTAATTTTACCAAAGTGGATTTCCCTGAACCCGACGGCCCTACGAAAGCAACGGTGTCACCGGTATTGGCCTCGAAGGAAATACCATCCACGGAGTTCTGCGGCGCTCCCTTATGCCGGAACACTACATCCTCAAAACGGAGTTGCTGCAGCGGCCCCACATCAATTGCCGATTCAGGCCGGGTCTCGACTGGTTTGTTCATCAGTTCGGCGAAGTTGTGGAGCGAGGCGTCGGCTTCGCGGTAGGTCAGGATGATGGTGCCCATGTCCTGCAGCGGGCCAAAGATGCTGACTGAAATAAACTGCATCGAGATCAGTTCACCGGTGGTGAGCACATCTCGGAAAATAAGCCAGAGCAGTGTGAACAAAATGGACTGCCTGAGTAAATTGAGTGCCGTGCCCTGCAGAAAAGAGAGCGTGCGCACTCGCTTGACCTTGGCCATTTCCAGGGAGAAAATCCATTCGGTGTGCTCACGCAAACGCCGTATTTCGGGGTAGGTCAGTCCCAGGCTTTTTACAAGTTCAATGTTGCGCAGCGACTCCGTAATGACGCCTGACATTTTGTTGGTGGCCCGATTGATGGACCGTTGCATGGTTTTGATCTTGGCGCTCAGGATACTGGTAAGTCCCCCGAGCACCACCATCCCGATAATGAAAATTGGGACCAGTGCCCAGTGCTTGGTAATGGCGTACCATACCAGAAAACCTACACCCACCAAAGACGAAAAAAGGATGTTGATGAAAGAGTTGATGAAGCGTTCTGTATCACGGCGCACCCGCTGCAGAATAGAAAGCGTTTCGCCGCTGTTTTGGTCGGCGTATTCCTGATAAGAAAGTTTCAGGGTCTGTTTAAGACCATCATTGAAAATTTGCACCCCGAATTTCTGCACCACCAGATTGGTGAAATACTCCTGAAAAGCCTTTGCCAGCCGTGAGAGCAAAGCGACGACCACTGCCAATAGCATCAGCCAGAGTGCACCTTTCACCCGTTCTTCGCTCGTCATGGTAAAAGGTGGCGTAGCGTATTTGTCGATGATCTTCCCGAAAATAATGGGGTCGACCAAAGCCAGTACCTGACTGGTGCCGGCCAGTAAAAGTGAGAGTATAACCAGCCCGCGGTGAGGCTGCAGATAATTCCAGAGTACGCGCATGAAAGATGGTATAAGTTCGGGTTCTCTTCCTACGCGTGTATGCGGCGCAAGTATACAGGTTGCTTATCTTCTACTTGGAGCAGTGTGTTCTGAGATGGCAGGTATGGCGTTCGGTCGAGAGCAAAAAAATGCCCGAAGCATAGCCCCGGGCATTCCATTTAATTTTTATGGAATAAGTTGTTAGTCCCAATAAGCTGGGTCTGTTACTTCTTTTCCGTCTTTTGACATCACAATCTTTTTGTCTTTTCCTTTCTGGTCGAGCTCCAACTGATAATAGGTGTTGCCGTCTTTCTCAACCTGCTCTATGTCATCCACGCGCATACCTTTGTAGTTCTGGCTGACGGCAGTTTGTATATTCTGTGGCAGGTCTTTCTCCATCAGATCACGTCTGGTCATCAGTATTTTGCCGGATGGGTCGATCATAACAGCGTGGTCGATGCGGTTCACATCAAAATCGGCCTCGTAGTTTTCACCGTGCTTTTCCCACTCAAGGTCGGTAGCGTTGGCATACTTTTGTGTCAGAGCGCTTTTTACAGCTTCGGGAACATCCTTCTCGGCTACGTCCTGTGCCTGAACAGCTACAGCTGAGCCTATTACGAAAGCAAATCCTACTAATATCTTTTTCATAACTACTTGTTTTTAAGTTTTAAAAATTGGTATGGTACAAGTATACGGTGCAATTCTGAAGCAAGTCTGAAGTTTGCAAATTGTTGATATGATAATAATTGTGTCTTAAGGTTCGTCGTGGCTTCCGGAGACTACGTGTGAAGGAGTACCATCGGGGTTGATGAGCTGTACCTGCTGCCGTGGGTATACGGGTATAATTTTCTTTATATACTCGGGTTTGTTTAACTCCATTGTAATACGTAGCGTGAGCTCGCTTTTCCACCTGCGGCGCTCGCGTGCCCCTACCAAATAGCGAATAGTAATATTGGTCCAGGATTCATCCATGGAGACAAAGACCTGTGGCTTGTCGGGCACGGTGTCATCCAGGCCGGCCTGCTGCAATAGCTGCGAGTACAGGGCAGCAGGAGCTTTCATATAATCCCCCAGCAGCTCAAGCGCCACATTTTCGATCACGCGCATGGCAAGCGGCATATCCGACTCGTTGGCTACACCCACATCCAGTTCGTCCCACACAAAGGGGAAGTCGCCGGTCAGGTTGATCACAGTGCCCGTTAAAACTTCGTTGTTGGGGAAAGTCACGAGTCGGCCTGTAGGTTGCTCGGCCCGCACAAAGCCCGGCTGATAAGGCGCTCCGATTTCCCAAACCGTGGTGGTCAGAAAGTCGATGCGGTATACGTCGCCAAAAACCTCGCCTACCCGGATGCGGTCGCCCACCCGGTAGTAACCCTGATACGAATTCATGAGCCAGCCGGTAAAGCTTTCGATGGGTGTTTGCAGTGACCATGACAGGGCCAAGCCAATCAGGCCGAAAGAGCCAACCAGCGCCCGTATGTCTCCTGCTACCACGCTCAGGGCCACCCCCACCGCCAGCAGCCACACAGCAATGGAGACCAAAGATATAATAGCGCTTGAACTTTGCCACTTGCCGATTGAGCGTTGCAGAATTGCCCGCAGCACGCGAACGGTTACCCAGGCTAAAACGAGGGTAAAAAAGGCGATAATTAGTTTAGGCAGATTAAAAATGAAGCCTTCCCAGAGCCCTTGCAGCGCTCCGATTGCTTCTTTTGCGGCATCCTTGGAAGAGCCGGTTTTCGCCACCGCGGTCGCTGTAACAGTATCGCCGGGTACCAGGTCCTGCACCGCCACCTCTTCTACTACTGCAACCGTGTCGGGGTAGTTATCCTGTGCCAGACCTGCCTCGCTTGGAGCAAACAGCATCAAAATCAAACCTGTAATAGCCACGGCCAAAAGCGAGGCTTGCCGGAAATTGCGTAGCCGGTTCTGAGCTCCTTTCACGGCTGAGCTGCGGGCGCGTTTTCTTTTTCGTAATCTGGTGCGCAGGTTTCTGCGTGTAGGAGTAAAGGTATAGCTTTGTGGCTGCCCCATACTTTGCGTGCCGGTGCCGGGAGTGGGGAGGCGTATGTTTCGCTTAGAAATTCTTCTGTTTCGATTATAAGAAGGCATAGGTTCCGCAGCTTTCTCTTTTTGAGCTTTTCCCTTCTATACGCAAGAAAAGCCGTGGTGCTGCAAAGGAAGGTTTGCGGGCTCCGAAAACCTTTGCTTCGCCTGCACAATCCAAAACGGCTAGTATACGTTAGCTAATTGGTTGATAATCTTGTAGTAGAATATTGCTCATTTGCTTATCTTTCCTTCCAAACCAAAATATAACACTATGAAAAACCTGAGAATCACAAATGTACTCGCCATGTTGCTCATTGGCATACTCGTTTCATCTACCGCCTGGGCGCAGGATGCGAAGCCTAAAGCAAGTCCGGCTGCTACTGCCACAGGCAAGGTTGGGAATACCACCATCACTATCAACTACAGCAGTCCGTCTGTAAAGGGCCGCACCATTTGGGGTGAGCTGGTGCCGTATGGCAAGGTATGGCGTGCAGGTGCAAACGAGGCCACTACCATTACCACCGACCAGGACGTGATGGTGGAAGGTAAAAAGCTGTCCGCCGGTACTTACAGTTTCTATACTATACCTGGTGAGGACGAGTGGACTATCATTTTTAACAAAACAAACAAGCAGTGGGGCACACAGTACGACGAGAAGCAGGATGCCCTGCGCGTGATGGCCAAGCCGCGAAAGGCGTCTTCGATGAGCGAGCGCTTGGTATACGATGTGACCAAAGATGGCATTGTGCTGCGCTGGGAGAACCTGGAAGTGCCGGTTAAGGTACAGGCAGCGAAGTAAAGTCTGATATAAAGCAAGAAGCCCTGTTGTGGATTCAGGTATAGCCTGGAAAGCAGCAGGGCTTTTTTGTGCCCGCCTGCAAGCGGCTATACCTGCGTGATGTGCCGCGGCAGGTCCTGGAGCCGGAACCTGCTGAGGAAACTTTGTGCGTCAGCTATACCTTCGTTGTACCAGCCGAGCAGCCCAGCCAGTTTTTGCCAGAGTTGCTGTGAGGTGAGTCCAGACTTGCGCATTTCGGTGAGAGACAATGCATCGTGCGATTTGGAGAGCTTGTTGCCTTCGCTCACGATAAGCGGGTGGTGTACAAAAGCTGTATTGGTGAAGGCAGTGGCTCTGGTGTGCTGCGCCAGGAAAAGCTGTGCCGCCGTGGAAAGCATCAGGTCCTCGCCCCGTACGATCAGGTTCACACCCATGGACAGGTCATCCACGATCGAGGCGATCTGGTAGGCAGGTATACCGTCTTTGCGGCGCACCACGAAGTCGGGCATCTCAAGGGCCAGCGGCACTGTGCAGTTGCCCAGCAGCTGGTCCTGAAAGGTGATAACCGTGTCGTCAGGTATACGAACGCGCCAGGCAGCATTGGGTGTATCAAGTGGCAGCTGCTCATCGCGGCAGGTGAGCGGGTAGAGTCCCTGCGGCGACAAGGCCGCTATCTGACTGCGGGAGCAGGGGCAGGCATACACCATACCTTGCTGCACCAGTTTGTCCAGTTGCGCCTGGTAAGCTGGCAGCCTCAAAAGCTGCGAGTAGTTCTCCTGAAAATCCTGTGGGTTGCGCGGCCCTTCGTCGTAGTCGAGGCCTATGAAATCGAGCGTGTCGAAAATGTCCTGCAGGTACTCGGGGCGGAAGCGGGCATTGTCGAGGTCGTCGATGCGGAGTGCGACTATACCTTGTTGCTTGCGTGCCAGCGCCCAGGTAATGGCAAACGACAGCGCATTGCCCAAGTGCAGGTAGCCGCTGGGGGTCGGGGCGATGCGGGTTATTATTTGCTGCTTCGTTTCCACAGGTATAGCGCTGGGTTTGATGAGGTCAAAGGTATAGCGGGTATCTTCTAAGTCAAATTTTAAACTGCTAAAATTATGAAAGATAAGGTGGGGAATTAAGGAATTTCGCTATGTTTGATAATATGCGGAAAAGCGTATGTTTAGGCTTTTGAACGAGTTAGCAGCCATAATATGACACTCCAAGACATCTTAAGGTCATGATAAAGAAACTGATAGTAACATCCATTTTTTACATTTTCATGATAATTTGTTATGGACAAAGCAAACAGCACACGGATACATTGCTAGCTGTGTACTATGCTGAAATGAAAGCTGTCAGTGATGATTTTTCCAAAGCATATTACCCCAATAGGTCTGCTATCTACTCCCTGCCAGAGCGTGAGTTTCTAAAAGAGCTTAATTCTCTAAAGCAACCCTTTATCCAGTTAGCTAATAAACACTACAGTGCATTTCGTAAACCTGACAAGAAATTTATACCAAACGAGATGAAGGATATAGAGTACTTTTTTGACACTATACTATTAAACTATCCTTACTTTCATGAAAATTATACAGGACGTGCGATTAAATTAAGTAATTCTACACGGCGGAAACTGAACAAACACCTAAAAGATTTTAATAGCCCCGAGCTTTTATTGAGTAAAGATTTCAAGGGCTATGTAGAAGCTTTCATGCGGCACCAATCGTCTGCTGAAGTAAAAAAGGAGCAATACAGGACCTCCGATAATAAACGGCTTGATGCGTACCTAAACTTAGTACCTTCCTATTTCACTAATCATGAATGTAGAGACTACTGGAATTACCATTACCTCCACCATCACCTGGAAGAGTTTGGAAGCAAGAATATCAACAGCGCGATAAAAAACTTTCTCTCTACCTGCCAGAATCCCACTTATACCAAGGCCATAGACAGCCTATATACCGAAAGCGCCAATTCATATAAAGGCCATATAGTTGAAGCATATAAAACAGTGGATGGCTATACGCTCGACCTGCACATCTTCTTGCCCGATACGTCCCATAGCGGCAAAGCCAGGCCCACAATAGTTTACTTTAGCGGCGGTAGCTGGACGCAGGGGACGCCGGAGTGGAATTTCTACAATTGTGCAGACTATGAAAAGAAAGGCTGGGTTGCTGTGGCTGTTGAATACAGGCTGGCAGACAGGCATGAAACCACTCCCTATGAAGCTGTAAAAGATGCCCGAAGCGCTATTCGGTGGCTGCGCATGAATGCCGGCAGGTACAATATAGACTCAAACCGTATTGTAGCATCCGGAAACTCGGCAGGTGGCCATTTGGTGTTAAGTACTGCCTTGGCAAATGAAGTGAACGAGAGCTCCGACAATTTAAGCTTTAGTCCGGTTCCCAACCTTTTATTAGTAAATGCCGGTGTATACGACTTGCTATGGGATGAAGGCACTAACTGGATAAGCAGGGCACTGAACAACAAGAGCATGGTAACATCCATATCACCGCAGCATTTGCTTAGAAAAGGGCTTCCGCCCCTACTGGTCATTCATGGCACGAACGACCAAAGTGTAGCATATGAATCAGCCGTTTCTTTCGCAGAGCAAATGAAGCAATTAGGCAATGAACTTGTGTTCGAAACACTAGAAGGTGCTCCACACTATATTTGGTATGACAGACGATTTTCTGGCAGAGTTGCCGGTTTGAGAAAAGAGTTCTTAAAAAAACACGGATACGAATTATAGAAATACGGCTGCCCACAAAACCTATAAGTTAGCTATGCCAACTCATAGCAAAGCACGTTAACCAAACCTGCCACTAAACATTCAACTATCATGAAACTATACAAAACAGCAAGACTAATCTGGACTTTCTACAGAAGCTTTGTGCTGGCTTCTGTGGTGATCTCGATTTGCTGCATCAAGCTACTTTGGGATTACGATTTCATGATATTCGGTTTACTATTTTGGTTTAAAGTAGCCACCCTCGGTCTTATATTTTACTTTATTAACAGCTATAAAAGCAACCATTACTACTATTACCAGAACCTGGGGGTGTCAAGAACCTTGCTTTGGGCAACTACTTTGGGCTTCGAGCTTTTCCTGTTCATGTTTTTCGCTGTACTAGCCTACCAAATCAGATGAGTCATAAACTGGAAGTAGACAGTATTCAACTGGCGTTTGATGGCAGAAGGGTACTTTCCGACGTCTATATGAAATGCGAAACAGGTGGGATAACTGGTCTGTTGGGCCGGAACGGACAAGGCAAATCTTGCCTGATGAAAATCATTTACGGCACGCTGAAGTGTGACAAGTCCGTCCGATTCGATCACAAAATCCAGTTCGAAGCTTTCAAGCGGCCCGACTTACTCCTATACCTGCCACAGTTCAACTTCATACCACCACATATTAGCCTAAGAAGGGTGTTCAGCGACTTTGAATTGGATTTCCCAACTTTCGTGCATCGGTTCCCGGAATTCGCGACAAGGTATAAGTCCTCTGTAGGTAAGCTGTCAGGTGGTGAGCGAAGGTTAATGGAAATTTACTCCATTGTGAAATCGGCCTCACAGTTCGCCATGCTGGATAAGCCTTTCACCCACCTGAATCCCATACAGATTGATAAGGTAAAGGACTTCCTTTCAGAGGAAAAGCAAAACAAAGGGCTCATCATAACTGACCACATGTTCAGGCATGTGTTGGATATTTGTGATACTTTATACCTGCTGACGAACGGTAAGACACATCTGGTCAGTACTGCTGAAGAGATAGAGGAACTTGGCTATGCCAGGGTATAAGGCATAGCAACATAGCTCTAAACAAACCAACACGTGTTGCAACCAAGACCGCTCATAACCCATTCTGACTGTATAATCCAGGGCAAAATGGATCATTAACCATAGCGGCTGGCAATTCAAAGTCGGAATGTGTAGATTTGTAGTAATGCCGAAAACAACAAAACATTTCGCTACCACCAAGCACATTTTACTCATGTGCCTTGTTTTGTTTGCTTTTAGCACCTGTATGGTGAAGGGGACACTGTTCGGGATGGTAGACGTGGCATATGCCAAACCGCTCAACAAATCAAAAACCGTCGCCCCGATAAGCGCTTGCCAGTATTCCCATGACCAGCGAACTTCGACTGTCGTACAAGCGCAAGCCAGGAAGCAAATTGAACCTATTGGTGATGCTGAAGGCCAGTATGGCGCAATTTGTGCGGATAAGGTATTCGGCAAATATTCAAAAAATTGCTCCGGCAATAGCCCTCCAAAGTATATTTTATATAAACGACTGAAATTGGATGTAGCCTGATTTTTCAATCTAGAGTTGCATCATTTTTTTGCGTTTAATAAAATATAAAATCAATGAAATATCATACTGAAGACCCGGCTCATACCTTGGCCGGACTTTTTACATTGCCCTTGCGTTGGGTAATAGGCTGGACTTACTTTTCTGCCTTTTGGAGGCGTCTGATCCTGGACAATAAACTTATTCCTGAAGAAGCCGGCTACATCGGCGAAAAATTCAATCACTTTCTTCCGAATGCCTTAGGGATCAAGCCGATCATTGAATACCTGGTCTCTAACCCCGAAGCCCTGCAGGTTTCAATGGTAACTTTTACGATTGTAGAAGCAGTTGTAGGCTTGTTCATCATTTTAGGCTTGTTTACCCGACTGATGAGCGTAGGAGTGTTTTTCCTGGCTATGGGCATTTTATTAGGTTCGGGTTGGCTTGGCACGACTTGTCTGGACGAATGGCAAATTGGTGTGTTAGGCGTGTCAAGTGGATTTGTTCTGTTCCTCACGGGGAGCAGCGCCTATTCCCTTGATCATTACCTGATGAAGCATCGGTATCCTGTTGCCCAAAAGAAATGGTTTTCGTTTCTGGGTTCAGGGCATCTTCCTGTGAAAAATCTGCGTCCGGTAGTACTTGCAATGTCCATACTCATTTTGGGGCTTACTTTGTTCACCAACCAATATTTCCATGGAGGTGTGTTTGGCACACTTCATAATAAATCTGTAAAGCCAAAAGTTGAAATCTCTAATATTCAGCACAATGGTTCTCAACTGACCTTTCAACTGTTCCGGGTGGAAGGGGCAGATGTTTATGGCTCATTTCTGATTGGGATTGAGGTGCTGGACGGAAATAACAAGGTGGTAAAATCGATAGATCAAAAAGAGTTAGCTGAATTTCCTGCGGATCGGATCAGCAATCATTATGTGGCAAAAATTAAAGCAGGAAAGCATAGTTTGATTTTGCCCCTTGGTGCCAAAGCTGACATTACCGTTGATTTAGGAGAAGTTCGGATAGAAGAAAACTATACCTTGAAACTGACTGACATCAGTGGGGCCGAATGGATGGCAAATATAGATTAGCGTACTATTCAGAAACAAAAAACTGCCGTTGACACCTCCGGCAGTTTTTTGTTTAATGACTGCGGCAACTCAGAGAGATAGGAAGCGCACCAAGGTATTGCTAAAAAGCCATGGCGAGAGTGCTTGAGATAAAACTTTTGCTAAATTTAAAAGGTGGTATTTCTGTTGGGCAGTAGTGTTAAGTCACTTTGTCTTCCGTGGTACCTACGCCTGCTAAAATTCATTCATATACTCTTAATACCCACTGACCCATACCCAAATCAAAGCCTTTCTCAATGAATGCACTACACCACTGCATCTCCCAATACCACCCTATTTCTATCGCAGCATGGGAGGCGCTTTCCAAAGCATTAACGCGGGTGGAGCTTCCAAAAAATGCCTTTTTGGTACGAGAGGGAATGGTGTGCAATAAGCTATACTTCCTGGAACAAGGTTGTTTGCGCGGATACTACAACAACCTGGACGGCAAGGAAGTGACGTATTGGTTTGGCTTCGAGAATAACTTCATTACCTCTTTTTACAGCTTCATTTCCCGAAAGCCAGGTATAGAGAATATCCAAACTTTGGAAGACTCTACCTTGTGGGGGATTAGTTTCGATGCCCTGAACCAGTTGTTTGACCAGCACCATGACTTGGAGCGCCTGGTTCGGATTATAAACGAGCAGTACTACATTCGGCTGGAAGAGCGGTTGATGGCCATGCAGTTCAAAACAGCACGGGAGCGATATGAACAGCTATTGGAAACTTCACCCCATATTCTGCAGCGAATCCCGCTCGGGCAAATTGCCTCTTACCTGGGCATCAGTCAGGAAACGTTGAGCAGGATCCGGAGCCAGGTGTGATGGGTTTCCTTTTTTGACAATTGTCAAAAGAAAGCTTTAGGGACTGCTATACCTTTGATTCATCACTTAACGAAAGACAAAAATGAATCAGAAACCATCCAACGCATTTGTAGCAGCCTCCTGGACTACCTTACTGACCGGTATTACCGCTTACATCATCGGCCTCTGGAATGCCGACATGCTGCTGAACGAAAAGGGCTATTATTTTGCCATACTCATGTTTGGTTTATTCTCCGCCATCTCGCTCCAAAAGAGTGTGCGCGACCAACTGGAGGGTATACCGGTGACCAATATCTATTATGCACTTAGCTGGTTTTCTACCATTCTGGCGATCGTGCTGCTGACAGTAGGGCTTTGGAATGCAGACTTGCTTCTGAGTGAAAAAGGCTTCTATGGCATGTCGTTTTTGTTAAGCCTTTTCGCGGCCATTGCTGTGCAGAAAAATACCCGTGACAGTTTAGGCAGAGAAATGCCTGCAAAGCATGATGCGGAGCAGTATTACTAAAGGCCACTTTACAGCAGACTCAAAGCGTATCAGCTTGCATTCTGAAATGACAGCATCTTTTCAATTGATCCTATGAAATCACAACTCTCCCGCGAAATTATCTACAGCATCGCAAGACACAGCAACTGGCGTGAGGCAGGTATAGCCGCATGGCTGCGCAAAGAGCAGGTATACGCCGGACCGCAGGACTGGATAAAGTTTGTCCGGCTGTTTCTGCTGGGGCTAGGAGGTAGCTTTCTGATCTCGGGCATTATCTTCTTCTTTGCCTACAACTGGGCCGATATGCACAAGTTCGTGAAGCTGGGCCTGATCGAGTTGCTGATACTGGCGGTGACGTTTGCGGCAGTGTTTACCAAGCTCAGCAGCACGGTGAAGAACGTGCTGCTTACGGCCAGCACCATGCTGGTGGGCGTACTCTTTGCCGTGTTTGGGCAGATCTACCAGACCGGCGCCAATGCCTACGATTTTTTCCTAGGCTGGACGATGTGCGTGGTGCTGTGGGTGTTGGTGGCCAGGTTTCAGCCGCTGTGGTTCATATTCCTGGTGCTGCTCAACACGACCTCCGTGCTCTATACCCAGCAGGTGGCCACTCACTGGTCCTTTGCCGTGGTGATGGATGTGATGTTCATCCTCAATGCATCGGCTGTTGTCATCTGGGAAGTTTTAGCTGCAAGAGGCCGCGTCAGTATACAGCAACGCTGGTTTCCGCGCCTGATGGGGCTAGCGGCAATCACCGTCATCACCGTCAGTATGATCTCAGCACTTTTCGAAAGTATAGACCACGATTATGGCCTGGCTTATCTGCTCGGCGCGGCCATGTATGGCGCAGGTATAGCCTACGGCCTGCGGGTGCGCGACATCTTTTACCTGACGGCCCTGCCCTTTAGCGGCATAGCGGTGGTAACGGCCATCCTGGTGCGGATCGGGGAGAACGTGCCGGAGATTATGCTGTTGTTTGCCACACTCTTTGTGGTGGGCAGCATCACTTTGCTGATTCAGTATTTAGACAAACTTAACCGACAGTGGCATGGCCGATAAAGAAACTCTACAACTCGAAGCCCTGCTGCAGGAGATCTCGCTGGAGCAACCTGACTTCACCTACGACGAAGCCGCCATCACATCAGAAGTAGCGCACTCGACTTCGCTGCTCAAGCGCTGGCCTGTGAAATTGCTCACCATTTTGGGCGGCATGCTGGCCTTGTCCACTTTGCTGGGCTTTCTGATGGCTGCCGGACTCTACAACTCAGGTATAGGCATGCTGATTTTTGGCCTTGGTTTTCTGGGTGGGGCAGAGGTGCTTATGCGTATCGAAAAGACCTTTACGGCAGAAGCCATCGGTGTATCGCTAAACATTGCCGGCTACGTGCTATTGGCCATCGGTACCGGAATACTGTCCGAAAATACGACGGCCGTGGCTCTGATCTTAGGTATAGCTTCAACGCTCGTTCTGGTCTTTTCTAGGAGCAGCCTCTTTGTGTTCATTTCGGTGCTGGTGCTCAACGGCAGTCTGCTGAGCCTGATTTTTATACACAAGGTATACAACCTGTCGCATGCCCTAATCATGGTGCTGGCAGGTATACTGACCCTAATGAGTTTGTACGAAGCAAAGTTACTGGCCCTGTCGCGGCGCTTTGCGCTGGTTTTCGGGCCGGTCCGCATGGGGGTGGTCTTTTCGCTGATCAACACGCTGGTGCTGTTTGTGCATCAGAAATTACTCTCCACCAACATCACCCACTTCTGGCTGTCGGGTTTGTTTTTGATTGGTTGTCTGCTGCTGTTGCTACACCGCGTGCTGCGCGAAAGTGGCGTGAAGGATCAGAAAACACTGGCCATTTTCTATACCTGCTGCGCAGTGGTGTTGCTGCCGACTGTGCTGGCGCCATCTGTGCCGGGTGCTTTGCTGGTGGTGCTTTCCAGTTTTTACATCGGTCACAGAACAGGCTTTTGGGTGGGGCTGCTGGCGCTGGCCTACTTTCTGGTGCTCTACTACTACGACCTGAACATGACGCTCCTGGCTAAGTCCGGGGTGCTGGTACTCACGGGTAGCCTTTTTCTTGCTGGTCTATACCTGTTAAACCGTTATCTGCGAAACCATGAAGCGTAACCTCAAAAGTATCATCGTGCTGGTCAACCTGGTGACTGTGCTGGCCTTTTTCAATTTGTCTGTAGTTGATAAGGAAGACATTTTAAATAACGGCCAGATAGTGCTGCTCAGCCTGGCTCCGGTAGATCCGCGCTCGCTCATGCAGGGCGATTACATGGTGCTCAGCTACGCCATCAGCCAGGCGCAGGAACTGGAGAAACTCCCTAACCGCGGCTATGCCGTCGTGCAGCTGGACTCGCAAAACGTGGCGCAACTCGTACGTTATCAACCCGAAAATGAACCGCTTCACGACGACGAAATCCTGCTCAGGTATAGCAAAGGCGGTTGGTCGCTCAACTTAGGGGCGGAATCCTACTTTTTTGAAGAAAGGCAGGCCGAAACTTTCGAAAAAGCGGCCTATGGCGGGCTGAAAGTAGACGAAGCAGGCAACAGCATACTCGTAGGGCTCTATGATGAAAACAGGCAGCTCATCGTGCCAAATCGGGAGCAGAGATCTCAGAAATAAACCTTACCTTGACCATCATTTCAGATGCGTATGGTAGCAACTTTACATAGCTATAACACAGGCCACTACTTCAGTGGGAGCGCCCGGGCATTCGGCTGGATCACCACAGCACTTGCTGTCACCATGATTATAAACGGCTCAGTAGCGGCTTATGCTTTTCTTCCAACCGCCATCATCACGCAGTTTACACATTATCGCACAGAATTCGATATGGCAAATAGGACCTACCGCGAAGGCGTACGCTTTGCAGGTATAACGTTCGGTAAAATGCTGCCGCTGACCGGTATCGGTTTTCTGTTCCTGAAAAAGAATAATTACAAGCAGGTGAGTGAGTCGAGGGCATCGATGAGTACCTTTCAGCTTGTGGAATACGATGGTTACATCAAGCTGTCGGATAACGTGAAACTGCACCTGCTGCAGCGCAAAACCAAAGAGCAGGCCATGCAGGAAATGCAACAAGTAGCACACGACCTGCAGGCAGAACTCCGCGACCTGACCGAAAATAAATTACAGGGATAGGATATGCGTATTGAAAAGCAATTTGTAACAGGTTTAGCACGGGGTCTCTTGTATTACGCGTGTGGTGCTGCGCTGGTCTGGCTCACGTACTTGCTCTTTGGCTGGGAATACGCACATGCACCTGCGGCATACCACCTGGTGGGCTTGTTGGTTTTGGTTGTAGGCGCTGTGCTGCTGATCAGGCGGTTAATAAGCTTATTTACGAAGCCAGCCGATAGGTATAACAAAGGAGTCCTCCTGGTCCATACCGTGGCGGTGGTTGGCTTTATTCTTTTCTTCAAACTTATCATTCTGAACGGGGCTCTCAAGCGCGACACCGGCGATACGGTTGCTTCTGAAATTCTTACGCTGGACCTGGAAACCCAAACCCTACTTCTCACAAACAACGTGCGAGACACGCTTTTCCTGCAGGTGGCAGACTCCTTATATGTGAACAGCCCGCAATAGTCGTTAGTGCAGCTAAGATAGCCTGTGATTCGCCCTGCTTGTTAATGCACACGTATGATACAGGTATAGGAAAACAACTGTCATGACCTTTGAACATCGCCCTTTCAGACACGAAAAACAATCGTTGGTAGCCGATGTACGGCTTCAGCTGATTTCGTTTATCCGCTCATTCACGCTGCTGCTCTACATCGCGATGGGGATAGCGGTAGTAGGTGTGGCCATGAAATTTCTGGGACTGACAGGCGGCAGTTTTGTGTTCGTGTTTGCCATGGCCGTGCTGATGCTCTTACTGCTGGTGCAGGTCGGCTTGTCTTTTTTCTACATTGTGTCGAATGTATGGCTGGCGCTTTTGGGTGCATTTTGTAGTTTTTCGCTCGTGACGGGGCTACTGGCACTTATTTTCCGCTACCAGAACTGGTTTGGCTGGCAGGTGATTTTCTATGCCGTGGTTCCGCTTTACATTTTGGTGGGCGTACTGCTATTCCTATACCTGAAGCGCTTCCAGAAACTACATGAGCCGCTGCGCAAGTTCTTTTACCGCAACATGGTTTTCCCTTTTGTTTTTCTGTTTCTGTTAGGTATCGTGTCCTTCATGTTTAGTGCTGACCGCTTTAACCAGGAGGAGAACCCCGTGCTGCAGGAATCTCCTATACCTGCCGACGGTGCCGCCGCAGAAGATACGACAGGGCTGTGGCGGGCATATTGAACGCACACAAGGTATAGGGTTGACTAAAAGGAGAAATATTAGTAGTTTCAAATATATGAAACAGGCACTCCTTTTCTCCTTCTTCTTCTCGTTCGTTCTTACATTACAGGCCCAGACGCTGAAAGGCCGTGTGTTGGATGCTGCCACCAACGATCCGATAGAATTTGTGTCAGTCTACCTGAACACTACTACGCGGGGCACGAACACCAACGATAAGGGCGAATTTGCGCTTGCGATGCCCTCTGGCACTTACGAAGTCGTCATCTCATACCTGGGCTACGAGCCGCTGGTGCACAGGGTGCAGTCTGATAGCCTGCCTGCATCCATCCTCTTTAAGCTGACACCCAAAGCCCATATGCTGGGAGTAGTAGAAGTGCAAGGGAAGCGAGATGCGCAGTGGTATGAAAACCTGCAGGTATTCAAAGAAAACTTTCCTGGACGGAGCTGGATTGCAAGAGGCTGCAAGCTTTTAAACCCGGAAGTACTGACCATTGATTTTGACCAACGCAGTGGTGTATTGGCAGTTTCAGCCAGAGGGCCGCTTCTGATCGAAAATAGTTTGCTAGGCTATAAGGTCGAATACTTGTTGACAGACTTTACCTACCGAACAAAAGAAGGGTATATTACCTTCGAGGGTTACCCACGTTACGAACCGATGCAAGGCAGCAAAAGCAAGCAGCGCCGCTGGGATAAGAACAGGGAATCGGCTTACAGAGGCTCCGCCATGCACTTTGCCAGAACGCTGCAGCAGAAGCGCCTTGAAGAAGAGGGTTTTAACCTGCGCCGCCTTTACCGCTTGCCTAACCCCAACCGGCCAACTGAAGAAGAAATAGCTGACGCCCGGGCGTACCTGAACGCGAATGGCAACACGATCACTGTTTCCGATAGCATCAGCGATATCCTGAAACGCGCCCGTTTGCCACGATTTGTAGAACAGTTAGACATAAAGCCTGTGCCTTACAGCGAGTACCTGACACTTGGCAAAGGCAAAGCCCGTTTGTCTTTTGAGCAATTCCTGCAAGTGGTGTATACCGGCGAGCAGGAAGAACCGGCTTACGTCAGCAGTACCTCCAATTTTATAAATGGATCCAGCGCGCGCAAGCCAACATACCAAACATCAGTTTTCTCTTTGCAGTCAAATGTGGTAGAAGTAGAAGCCTCGGGGAATTTTCTGAACCCGCTTGATGTGCTGTTTGAAGGATACTGGGCCTGGGAGAAAGTAGGCGATATGCTGCCGCTCGACTATAAGCTCTAACCCTAATCAAGGCCACCACTAGTACACAGTCAACTTAGTAGGTAATGATTGCGTTTCTTCCTTAAAAGCAGGAGGAAGCATGGAGAAGATAGAAATAAAATTGAGTGAATCAGATAAAGAGTACCTGGAGCATTATGTGAGCAAA
>NZ_JAHZTC010000011.1 GCF_019599265.1 Pontibacter sp. HSC-14F20
GGTGGTGCCGCGACATGGTGGTCTGCACGTAGCGCCTGCCTGGCTTTATGAGCAGGCCAAACTCCCTGAGGCAGCCAAAGAGCCTGTCCCTGCCCACTTTGAGGCCCAGGCTCCTGAAGGCCGGCTGTAGTTTAACGTGCAGCTTGCGAGTGCCCAGCCGGGGCAAAAGTTTGCGCTGCTCACAGACCAGCTGCCGCACCTGTTCTTTGAGGAGAGTTGTTTTGGCCGCTTCTTTTTGCAGCTTGTAGAGGTACTGGCGGCTGTAGCCCAGGCTGCGGGCTACTTGCTTTCGGGTGGTTCTTCCTGCCCCTTTGGCCGGAAAGCTGTTTTCGAGAGGGGCAAATACTTTTTTCGGATGTTAGTGCCAAACTGCTCGTCGGCAATGTCGATGGCCCGGTTCAGGATCATTTTCTCCTGCTCCAGGCGCCTGATCCTGGCCTCCAGGTCATTGATTTTCTTGCGCGGTGGCTGTGTCTTTCATAGGGCATTTGCTTGTCCAGTCTAACTGACCGTGTTTACGCAGCCACACCAAAACAGTCGATCGCCCCTGGATGCCATACCTGAGCTGGGCCTGCTTGTAAGTCAACAGCCCTTTTTCTACCTGGTCTACGACCGCCAGTTTGAATGCTAAACTGTAGTCCTTTTGACTTTTCCGCAAAAAGACACTCTTGCTCGTCTCTTCCATATAAGTCAACTTTTGTGTCAACTTATTTCAGGACGGTACATCTTTCTTATAAAAAGAAGCGGCTCCAGAATCACCTGAAGCCGCTTCTTTTATAGTTTGGCTACTCTTATATATTAATGAACTTAGGATGAATGAGATTCTCCATTGAGAATATCTCATCCCATTTAGCTTGCGTGATGAGTTTACGCTCTAGTACTGTAATCTCGTGTATAGACTTACCAGTATTCAACGCTTCTTTTGCAATGGATGCCGACTCTTCGTAACCTAAAATCGGGTTTAGCGAGGTGACAATGCCGATACTGTTCATGACCATATTTCGGCAGATCTCTTCGTTTGCTGTTATACCGTCTATGCACTTGCTTTGCAAGGTATAGCAGGCGTTTTCCAGAAAAGTCAGGGAGTTAAAAAGGCTGTAGGCTATCACTGGCTCCATTACGTTGAGCTGTAACTGACCGGCCTCTGCAGCCATGGTAACGGTTATATCTGCCCCAATAACATAGTAAGCCGTTTGATTTACGACTTCAGGTATAACAGGATTTACCTTGCCTGGCATGATAGATGAACCAGGCTGCATACGTGGCAGATTGATTTCATTCAAGCCTGCACGTGGTCCTGAAGAGAGCAGTCGTAAGTCGTTGCAAATTTTGGATACTTTTACGGCGCAGCGTTTCATCACACCAGATACCTGTACATATGCACCTGTATCGCACGTAGCCTCGATCAGGTCTTCGGCGAGCACAACAGGTACACCTGATATCTCTTGCAGAATGTCTGTTACCAGCTGTGGATAGCCCTGCGGAGCATTTATAGAGGTACCAATTGCCGTTGCCCCCATGTTAATTTCGCAGATCAGCATTTTAACTTCGTGCAGACGCTGAATGTCTTCCCGGATGGTTGTTGCGTAACCGTGGAACTCAGCTCCTAAAGTCATGGGTACAGCATCTTGTAGCTGCGTGCGTCCCATTTTCAATACTTCTTTAAACTCTTCTGCCTTGCGCCCAAATGACTGCTGTAAAGCTTCCAGACTTTCAATGAATGCCTGTATTTTCCAGTAGAGTGCCAGCCTGAAAGCCGTTGGATAAGCATCGTTTGTAGACTGAGAGCAGTTCACATGGTTATTAGGATGGAGGAAATTATACATGCCTTTCGCATGTCCCATGTGTTCCAGACCAATGTTAGCGATCACCTCGTTTACGTTCATGTTCACCGAAGTCCCGGCACCTCCCTGAATCATGTCTGTTACAAACTGATCCAGGTACTCTCCGGCAATCAGTCTATCACTGGCATACACGATAGCATCTGTCACCTCTTTGTTTATAACGTCACATTTGTGGTTGGCCAGTGCAGCTGCTTTTTTTACATAAGCAAAAGCCTTTATGAAAAGAGGTTCTTTCGAAATAGGTGTACCGGTAATATGAAAGTTCTCTAGCGCGCGCGTCGTCTGTATGCCATAGTAAACTTCATTGGGAATTTCTCTTTCTCCCAAAAAGTCGTGTTCAATCCTTACGTTTTCCATGCTGTTTTCTTAAAGACAAACTTATTTACTCCTCTGTTTGCTGTGGAGCTGCTGAAACATGTATTGCTATACCTAATTCA
The DNA here is from genome assembly GCF_019599265.1 of Pontibacter sp. HSC-14F20. Taxonomy (GTDB): domain Bacteria; phylum Bacteroidota; class Bacteroidia; order Cytophagales; family Hymenobacteraceae; genus Pontibacter. Next base: position 2,282 of record NZ_JAHZTC010000011.1, read on the forward strand.
TGCGCTACTTCCAGTACAATCGCACTGCCATATTTCTTATTACAGCGCAGCTTGCCGTTTTGGCTATAGTCCGTTATCAGGCTTTGGTTAATGATTAATTTAGATGCATATTCTCCATACCTGGCCATGATCTCTTTCTGCACTGCTGTCATCAATTCTTTGCGGCGTTCTGTTTCAGGTGTCCGCAAAGGCCGCTGAAAACGGTGCTCAGGATAGTCATGACTGATGTGGTTGGTTTTGGCTGCTTCTTTGGCTTCCTGCAATGTTTCTTGTAGCAGCCGCTCATTTTTTGGCTTTTTCAGATTGCCGTGTATACCTCTCGTGTGGTTCAGCCATTCATGTATATCCGCGTTCGGATTATTAGCCAACTCTACCAATGCATCATTAGGAATAACAAAGTGAGCTGGTTTGTTAAACTGCTGTGCCAGATTTTCCCGTAAGGTATACAGAAATTTCAGAAGATATTGCTGATAGTAATTGAGGCGATATGAATGCTTCAGGCGCAGGTGCGGGTTTTCTGACTCCGTATACTTAAGCTGCTCCAGCAAGTAGTTCTCCTCTTCGAGCCAGTGCATGCGGTCAAGCTTCTGTATTTCCTGAAGTAGTTTAGCCTTAACCTGATGCAGGTATATTACATCAATGGCTGCATAGCGGAGCTGGTCTTCTGTAAGAGGTCGCTTGTTCCAGTTACTCGACTGCTGCGACTTATCGATCTCTTTCCCAAATTCTTCTTTGAGCACGGTTGCCAACGAAGAGCGCTCGTAGTTTAGGATTTTAGCAGCCACATCCGTGTCAACTATACCTTTTACAGAGCAACCCATCTTATCAAGCAACAGGATGTCATTGTTTGAATGGTGAATGATCTTTGTAATTGCCGGATTTTCCATTAACCCGAAAAAAGGCTTCAGATCATTAATGTAGAATGGGTCTATAATAAAGCATTTTCCTTTGCCATCAGCAATCTGGATCAGGCAAAGGTTAAAGCCATAGGTATAGCGGTTCTGATCAAATTCAAGGTCAACGGCAAGCTCCTCGCATTGCTCCAATTGCTGCACGGCCTGACGCAAGTCTGCGTCAGCTGCCACAAGCACAATCGCTACACCGTCTTCTTCTAAAGATAATTTTTCCATTGGCTAAATTTAAACAAGTATTAAGCCATATCCATACCTCCTATACTATTTTTCTTTAGTTAAATGTTTATAAAAAAGCCCCCTTCCGGCAAAGCGGAAGGGGGCTTTTTTATAAACGAAATTATGTATGCTACTGAATAGGTCTTTCTTCTGGGATATCGTCTGCCACACCATCATTTACGGTTGTATCCATAACGGTAGTAGTGTCAGTTTCCATGTCCATGTCTGCATCCACATCAATATCAGAGGTCTCTACCTCGTCAATACGATCAGTTTCCGTGGCTGTGTTATTATCGGTACCACAAGCTGTGAAAGCAAAAAAAGCGAAAGCAGCGAATGCAAATTTTATTGTCTTTTTCATGATTTTCAATTTTTGTTAAACAAGTAAATTGTACTTATTTATTCAGGTTATACGGAAAGGTAACCCATAAGATTAGTCTTTTTGATGCTAATCCCTGTGAAAGGATCGTATTTGGTTGTTAAAAAGTGTTTTATGTGGGTGAGCGGCAGGTCTTAAATCAGGCATAGTGATGCGGCTATTATAGTGAGTTAGTTATAAAATATAATTTTATTAATTTATTGAGGCTTGGCGCAGCTGTTTAGGTATGATGTGAGTGAATGCTTCTAATGAAGACCAATAAAAAAGGAGCCTTCCTGACATTTCAGAAAGACTCCTTATTAATAGAGGGGATAATCTCTATTGGATTTCAGCCAATGATTTTTCCCGTTTCGCTCTAAACTCAGATTTTTCGCGCCATGCTGGGTATGTGGTGCCGTTTGCCACCCGGAGCCCCACCCGGAAATAAAGCTGGAGATCTTCTACAGCACCGTCCAGGTTCCAATCATCGTACACTTCATCGCTTACTTTGTGATAATGCTCGGCTGTGTACTGCTCTTGCTTTTTGGTGATAAAGTCGGCAGCCTGCTCACGGGCAACTATACCTGATTTGGCATAAAGGGCTGGCACACCTTGCTTGGCAAACTCAAAGTGATCAGAGCGGTAAAAGGAGCCTTTCTCCGGAGATGCCTCCGGAACGATGCGACGGTTTTGCGTGCGGGCTTCTTCCTGCAGAATATCCTCCAAATCAGAGTTGCCGTACCCAATCACAATTACATCTTCGGTTGGATGGTAAGGATTGAGCACATCCATGTTGATGTTGGCCAGGGTTTTGGTGAGTGGGTATAGCGGATTAGAGGCATAGTACTTGGAGCCCAGCAAACCCTTTTCTTCAGCGGTTACAGCCAGAAACAAAATAGAACGCTTCGGCTTCTCGGGTAATTGTGTAAAGGCTTTTGCCAATTCAATGAGTCCCGCCGTGCCACTGGCATTGTCCATGGCACCGTTATAAATCTGGTCACCTTGCAGTTTCTCGTCTTTACCCAAGTGGTCCCAATGGGCCGTGTACACCACATATTCGTCTTTCAACTGCGGGTCGGACCCCTCCAGCTTAGCGATCACATTCTGCGATTCTACTTCGCGCAGTTTGTTTTTAATTGTGAAGTTTGCCTTTGCATTCAGCGGCACAGGTTTAAAGCCTTTTTGAGCAGCAGCGCTCTTTAGCTTTTCGAAGTTGTTACCGGAGGCTGTGAAGAGTTCGCGCGCCTTGTCATCCGTTATCCAGGACTCTACTGCTAAGCGGTCCATGTTCTTGCCCGGGTTGCTGATGTCAAAGTTTTCGCGGCTCCAGCTTCCTGATATCACTTCGTAAGGATAGCCTGCCGGATCTGTTTCATGGATAATGATGGCAGCAGCAGCGCCTTTTTCTGCAGCAATCTCATATTTGTAGGTCCAGCGGCCGTAGTAGGTCATGGCCTTTCCGCCAAACATGGTGCTGTCCAGCTGCTCCGGGTTATTTGAGCTAGGTATAGGCGGATCGTTTATAAGCATCACGATGGTTTTGCCTTTTACATCCACCCCTTTGTAATCGTCCCAGCCATACTCAGGTGCTACAATACCGTAGCCCACAAACACCAGATCAGAGTTGTCTACGTTCACATCCTGCACAAAGCGGCGTGATACAGCCACGTAATCATCCGGAAAAGAAAGGTTAATGGTTTTGCCTCCCGCCGTGAAATTTGCCTGAGGCTGTGCGGTAAAGCCAAACATCGGAACCTTCTGCACAAAGGTACCATTCGGATTGCCCGGCTGTAAACCCAGCTTCTTAAACTCGCGGGTGAGGTAGTTTACAGTAGAATCTTCGCCGGCAGTGCCAGGGCTACGACCTTCAAACTCATCAGAGGCGAGCACCTTGATGTGCTGCAGGAGGTCGTTGGCGTTTATGCTCTGTTGAGCGGTAAGCAGGCCAGTTGTGTCGCTGGCAACTGCGGTGCGGTCGTTGTCGCTGTCTGCTACCTCTCTGGCATTTTCGTTACAGCCAAAAGCCAGCAGGCTGAGCACAGCCAGACCGATCATATCTTTTTTCATAGGGGTTTATAGGTATGTTAAAGTACTGAAGATAATACTTTAATTTATACCTATAGTTACGGACGTCCAGATTTTGATCAGGCAGCTATTTCCCGACTGTTTGGTATGGCCGTGTAAAGTGTTTCAATTAGACTGAGAAGAAGTTAGGTGACTGCTACAACTGATATTCCTTTATAACGGTCCGTTGGCAGCCAGCTTCCCGGTATAGCATCTTGTAGCGTTTGCCGCGAGATTGATGATTAATAAACTTTTCCTCCCAGAATCGTAGGTTCGACTTGGAGTATACCTGTAGGCAATGAGGGCAGGGATACCAAAAATAGCCTTGCAGGAAATGATCAAGCCCCGGCTGTGAAATAGATGGTAGGCTTTGCGACAGTGTACACGGCACACGCGCAAGCTTTATTATAAATCGAGACTTTTTCTCTGGCAATCAATTCCCAAAGGGTCATACTGTATACCTCAAAAGACAGCAAGTCTAATAATTCAGAATAAAGGAAGTATTCAATCTGATGTAAGAACTATAAGTATAAACGCTGCAGTAATTTCATCACTTACATGAAGTCTCATGCTATCATTCTACCTTATATATAGATAATACATGTTGAGGTATAGTGCTGATAAATAGATGTATTTGCTTATGCGAATGCGTAAAGTTTGATTTGTTATAAATACTCTTAACTTTGCCTTCACACACAGCCGTAAACATCAGTTATGGATAAATATACCTATATCGCCAATGCGCACGGAGCCTATATAGACGAGCTTTATAAAGCTTATCAGCAGGACCCGGAGTCTGTGGACTTTGGATGGCGCAAATTCTTTGAAGGTTTTGACTTCTCAACAGCTTACAACGAGAACGGCCACGACACAGCAGAAACCACTGCCGGTGCTCCTGCCAAATCTGCCGCCGCTGGCGAGTCAGACAAAGAGGTAGCTGTTCGCAATTTTATATATGCCTACCGCAGCCGCGGTCACCTACGTTCTAAAACCAACCCGGTACGTGAGCGCAAAGACCGTAAGGCCCTGCTCGACCTGAAAGACTTTGGACTTTCAGAAGCGGACCTGGACACTGTGTTTCAGGTGGGTGAAGTAATCGGTATCGGACCCGCTAAACTGCGCGACATTGTGGCAAAGGTACAGCAGATTTACGAAGGGCCGATCGGTTATGAGTATATGTACATCCGCAACCCGGAAGTGCTTACGTGGTTGCAAAACAAAATAGAAAAAGAATTCCCTGCCTTTAACCCAGGTATAGAATACAAAAAACGCATTCTTTCTAAACTGAACGAAGCGGTTGTATTCGAGAACTTCCTGCACACAAAATTTTTAGGTCAGAAGCGTTTCTCACTGGAGGGTGGCGAAACAACTATACCTGCCCTGGATGCCATCATTGACAAAGCCTCTGATTTGGGTGCAAAAGAAGTGGTGATAGGTATGGCGCACCGCGGTCGCCTGAACGTGTTGGCTAACATCATGGGCAAAACCTACGAGCAGATTTTCTCGGAGTTTGAGGGCACAGCCACACCAGACCTTACCATGGGCGATGGTGACGTGAAGTACCACATGGGCTTCTCTTCTGAAGTAGTGACACCTACATCCGGTAATACAGTTAATCTGAAACTGGCACCGAACCCATCGCACTTAGAGGCGGTGAACCCAGTGGTGGAAGGCTTCGTGCGTGCCAAGATTGACTGCATGTACGACCGCGACCCGAAACAAATTGTACCTATCCTGATTCATGGCGACGCTGCCCTGGCCGGACAAGGTATAGTATATGAGGTAACGCAAATGGCCAAGCTGAAAGGCTACCAGACCGGCGGTACCATTCACTTCGTGATCAATAACCAAGTAGGCTTTACTACTGATTTTGAAGATGCCCGTTCTTCTATCTACTGCACGGACGTAGCCAAAATTATCGATGCACCGGTGCTGCACGTGAATGGCGACGACCCGGAAGCGGTTGTGTTTGCTGTTCGCCTGGCTACAGAGTACCGTCAGAAGTTCGGCAACGACATCTTTATCGACATGGTGTGCTACCGTCGTCATGGCCACAACGAGGCAGATGAGCCGAAATTCACGCAGCCGCACCTGTACAATCTGATATCCAAGCACCCGAATCCGCGGGAGGTATACAACAAGAACCTGATTGCCCATGGCGATATCAATGTAGAACTGGCTCAGTCCATGGACAAAGAATTCCGCCAGATGCTGCAGGATCGTCTGGATATGGTGAAGCAGAAACCTTTGCCTTACAACTACCAGTCTCTGGAGAAGGAATGGCAGACACTGCGTCGCTCAAAACCAGAAGACTTCAACCAATCTCCTGAAACAGGTATAGCTCCTGATGTAGTGGAGCGGGTAGGCAAGGCGCTGTCAACGGTGCCGCAGGGCTTTAAGCCACTCAAGCAAATTGAGAAGCTCCTGAAAGACCGAAAAGAAATGTTCTTCGAGAGCCGCCAACTAAACTGGGCTGCTGCCGAATTGCTGGCTTACGGTTCCCTGTTAGCAGAAGGAAAAACTGTGCGCCTAAGCGGACAGGATGTGCAGCGCGGTACGTTCTCGCACCGTCACGCCGTGCTCCGTGATGCCAATACCAGTGCTCCTTATAATAGCCTGAACCATATCCAGGACGACCAGCGCCAACTGGAAATCTATAACTCTTTGCTGTCAGAGTATGGTGTGCTGGGCTTTGAGTTTGGCTATGCGATGGCAAACCCAAATGCACTCGTTATCTGGGAGGCACAGTTCGGGGACTTTGCCAACGGTGCTCAGGTAATGATTGATCAGTTCGTGGCCGCTACCGAGTCTAAGTGGCAGCGCATGAATGGTGTGGTAATGCTGTTGCCGCACGGCTACGAAGGGCAGGGCCCGGAGCACTCCAATGCCCGTCCGGAGCGCTTCCTGCAATTGGCTGCAGAAAATAACATGTACGTGACCAACATTACAACGCCAGCCAACTTCTTCCACTTCCTGCGTCGTCAGTTGGCCTTGCCATTCCGCAAGCCAGCTATCAATATGGCACCTAAGTCCTTGCTGCGTCATCCAAACGTGGTGTCTCCAGTGGAAGATTTCACGAAAGGAGGCTTCAGAGAAGTAATCGGTGACGATTATGCAGCCGCAAAATCAGTAAAGAAAGTATTGCTTTGTACTGGTAAGGTATACCTCGACCTGGTGGAAGAGCAGCAGAAGAACAAGCGCAAGGATGTGGCCATTATCCGTATGGAGCAGCTGGCACCGTTCCCGAAAGTGCAGTTGGAAACTGAGCTGAGTAAATACAAGAACGCGAAGGTATACTGGGTACAGGAAGAGCCGGAAAACATGGGCGGCTGGATGTACGTGCTGCGTGTGATGCGCAATGGCGTTGAAGATGTAGTAGCCCGTAAACCAAGTGCTTCGCCTGCAACAGGGTATAACAAAATACACGGCAAGGAGCAGACAGAGTTGATTGAACGTGCCTTCGCTATTTAATTCATAATGATTGCTGAATAAGGACGTTTGGCTGGTGGAGGGTAATTATCCATTAATCATTCGTCGTTATTCAGTAATGATTCGTAATTCTTAATTCGTAATTCATAATCGATAGAAAATATGAGCTTAGAAGTTAAAGTGCCTGCCGTAGGTGAGTCCATCACTGAGGTAACCATAGCCCAATGGCTAAAGAAAGACGGCGACCGAGTGGAAATGGATGAGGTGATTGCGGAGCTGGAATCTGACAAAGCCACATTCGAACTGCCCGCAGAAGCCGCAGGCATTTTACGCATCGTTGCCCAGGAAGGCGATACCATTGAGGTAGGCGCTACGATCTGCCGCATCGAGCAAAACGGCGAAGCCGGTGGCGCTCCTGCTGCCCCAGCCGCTAAACAAGAAACTGCAGCACCAACTATTGCTGCTCCGGCTGCACAGGAGCCAGCTCCGGCCGCTGCACAGGGTGCCGGTGAGACAAAAGAAATGCGTGTACCAACTGTAGGCGAGTCTATTACAGAAGTAACGATTGCCAGCTGGCTGAAAAACAACGGCGACCATGTAGAAATGGACGAGGTAATTGCCGAACTGGAATCAGATAAGGCGACTTTTGAATTGCCGGCTGAAGCCGCAGGTACGCTGCAGATCGTAGCCCAGCAAGGCGACACGGTAGAGATCGGTGGATTGCTTTGCCGCATTGTGCAGGGTGCAGGTGCCGGCGCTGCTCAGCCAGCCGCTCAACCAAGCGCTCCTGCTGCACAGCAGGCTTCTCAGCCAGCCGCTGCCGCTCCATCTGGTGGACAAACCTACGCATCAGGCACACCTTCGCCAGCAGCCGGAAAGATTCTTTCTGAGAAAGGCATCAACCCAGCTGATGTGCAAGGTACAGGCCGCGACGGTCGCATTACGAAAGAAGACGCCGTGGGCGCTCAGAAATCAGCTGCGAAACCGGCTGCCGCCGCTGCCCCTGCCGCTAAGCAGGAAACTGCTGCCGCACCAGCTGCTTCAGGTGATCGCAACCAACGCCGCGAGAAGATGAGCTCACTGCGCAAAACAGTTGCCCGCCGCCTGGTACAGGTGAAAAATGAAACGGCTATGCTGACGACCTTTAACGAGGTGGATATGAAGCCGATCATGGATATACGCGCCAAATACAAAGACAAGTTTAAGGAGAAGCACGAGGTAGGCCTTGGTTTCATGTCTTTCTTTACGAAGGCCTGTACCGTAGCCCTGCAGGAGTGGCCAGCTGTGAATGCACAGATCGATGGCAATGATATGATCTTCAATGATTTTGTGGATGTGTCTATCGCTGTTTCTTCACCAAAAGGTCTGGTAGTGCCGGTTATCCGCAACGCGGAAAGTCTGACACTGGATGGCATTGAGAAAGAAGTAATTCGTCTGGCGAAGAAGGCACGCGACGGGAAACTTTCGATTGAAGAGATGACAGGCGGTACCTTCACGATCACCAATGGTGGTGTGTTTGGTTCTATGATGTCAACGCCAATCATCAACGCGCCGCAGTCGGCTATACTTGGTATGCACAACATCGTGCAGCGTCCGGTTGCCGTGAACGGACAAGTTGAGATCCGTCCGATGATGTACCTGGCCCTTTCTTACGATCACCGCATCATCGACGGTCGTGAGTCAGTTAGCTTCCTGGTTCGCGTGAAGGAGCTGTTGGAAGATCCGATGAGATTGCTTCTTGGCGTCTAAATTATTGAGATAAGGAAGGAGGGGTAAGCGCTAAAGTTTGCTCCTCCTTTATTTTTTGCTTTTGCAGAGTATGGCAGGAGCGAGGACACTCGCTCCTGCCATGTGAACTATAGAAACCAAAATAAAACGAGAGGTATACCTCTCCCTAAAATAGAGACAGATGAAATACGATGTTACAGTAATCGGTTCTGGTCCTGGCGGGTATGTGGCGGCTATACGCTGCGCACAACTGGGCCTGAAAACTGCTATTATAGAGAAATACAATGTGCTGGGCGGTACTTGCCTAAATGTGGGCTGTATACCTTCTAAGGCACTGCTTGATTCATCAGAGCATTACCACAACGCGGCGCATACCTTTAAGGAGCACGGTATTGAGCTGAATGACCTACAGGTGAACATTGAGCAGATGATCAACCGCAAGGCTGGCGTGGTGAAGTCGAATAACGACGGCATTGCCTTCCTAATGAAGAAAAACAAAATCGATACCTACTACGGTATGGGTTCTTTTGTGAACAAGAACACCATCAAAATAGCAGGTACAGACGGTCAGGAGCAGCAGATCGAGACAGACAAAACTATTATCGCAACAGGTTCTAAGCCAACTTCGCTTCCTTTCCTACCGATTGACAAGAAGCGCATCATTACCTCTACAGAAGCTTTGGAACTGAAAGAGGTACCGAAGAAAATGATCGTGATCGGTGGTGGTGTGATTGGTTTGGAGCTGGGTTCTGTGTATGCTCGCCTGGGTACGAAAGTGCAGGTGATTGAATATATGGACGCCATCATCCCGACCATGGACCGAGCGTTGGGTAAAGAGCTGCAGCGTGTGCTTAAGAAAACATTGGGCTTCGAGTTCTTCTTCAACCACAAAGTAACCGGCGCTACCAACGGAGGCGAAACAGTAACTGTGACGGCTGAGAACCCGAAAGGCGAAACCGTGACCTTTGACGGTGACTACGTGCTGGTATCGGTGGGCCGTAAGCCTTATACCGAAGGACTTGGTTTGGAGAATGCCGGTGTACAGATGGGTGAGCGTGGCATGATTGCCGTAAACGACCACCTGGAAACCAATGTACCGGGTATCTACGCGATCGGTGATGTGGTGCGTGGCGCGATGCTGGCCCACAAAGCTGAAGAAGAAGGCGTGTTCGTGGCAGAGACCATCGTAGGCCAGAAGCCGCACATCAACTACAACCTGATCCCGGGTGTGGTGTATACCTGGCCGGAAGTGGCGGGCGTAGGTTATACCGAGGAGCAGCTGAAAGAGCAGGGCCGTACCTATAAAACAGGTTCCTTCCCGTTCAAAGCTTCAGGTCGTGCCAAGGCGTCGATGGATACGGACGGTTTCGTTAAAGTGCTGGCCGACAAGGAAACAGACGAGATCCTGGGTATGCACATGATCGGCCCACGTATAGCTGACCTGATTGCAGAGGCAGTCGTGGCGATGGAATTCCGAGCTTCGGCAGAGGATATTTCCCGCATGAGCCATGCACACCCAACGTATACGGAGGCCATCAAAGAGGCTTGCCTGGCAGCGACAGAAAACCGCGCCCTGCATATCTAGTTAAGATCATATTGGCATAGTAAAAACAGCATCACCCGAAAATGGTGGTGCTGTTTTTGTTTTATAACTATATAGCGATTAAAACTCTCTGGTTATGTTTTACGTTGTATTAAAACATGAAGCACTAAACCAGGTATAGCCATGAACGAGCCGCAGCAATCCTTTGACAAAGTATTAAAAATCATGTTGGGACTCGGCATCCTGCTGCCTTTCCTGGTCGCGAGCTATACCTGCCAAGTGATCAGCTCTAGCCTGTTGGCAAAGGGCTTATTGTTTGTAACCATCTTCACTTTCGCTTTTCTCATCTATTGGATCGTGGTGCGCACCATCGTGCAGTTTCTGGAAGAATAAAATAGATGGTCAGGCAACCATTCGCAGACTTGCTTCATCTAGAGGGTATAAGCTGATATTTCACTCAAAACTTATACCTTAAGACCATGAAAAAATCATTCCTACTCCTTTTCCTGTTAGCGGTTCCTTTTCTAACCTGGGCGCAAACGCGCGTGAATGCCTCTGAAATTATCTCTAAGATAAACCGTGGCGAGGCCGTGACTTACAAGAATGCTGAAATTGTGGGGGTGCTGGACTTGACGCGTCTGGACAACATGCGCCTCGATAAAAAGGCTGACAATAAGAATAGTACGAATGAGTATATCAGCACCGTAAAAGCACCTGTGACCTTTGTGAACTGCACTTTCAAAGACGACGTGCTGGCGTATTATAATCCGGATAACCAAGATATAAAACTTCTCAACAGGAAAAACGAGTTGTTCAATACTGATTTCGAAAAGGCTGTTCGATTTGAGGACTGTGTGTTTGAAGGATACAGCGCTTTTAAATATGCCAAATTCAAAGATGACGTATCGTTTGCAGGCAGCAGTTTTCAACACGAAGCGTTGTTCAAGTACACCAAGTTTTCCAGATCAGCTGACTTTACGAACGCAAAGTTTGCAGAAGAGGCCAACTTCAAGTACGTAGCATTTCCGGCGGAGGCAAGTTTCGAGAATGCTGCTTTTAAAAGAGAGGCGAATTTCAAATATGCCAAGTTTAGTGGTGACGCTGATTTTAAGGCGGCAGATTTTAGAGGTTTGGCCAACTTTAAATATACCAAAGTAACGAACAACATGCACTTACAAAGAGCCATGTTCAGAGGCGATGAGGACTTTAAGTATACAAAAGTCAACAACCGAATGGTCTTTAGCCGAACTGAAAACTAAATGGTGTCCTTGCCGCCCAGCAAGTGGAGCAACTTCCCCAAACCCCCTTCAGGAAGGTAAGCAGGTATAGGAGCCAACTCCAGCCACTGAGTACGCACCTGGTTAACCAGTGCTAAGCTCAGTGGCTCTTTATACCGTCGAGTGGCTATTTGCACTGCTACAGCTGTTTTCAAGGTATTTGCCTTCACCCTGATGGTGTGCTGGCTATACCTGGCCGGGTGCAGATGCACGTGCCTTCCTTCAACTACGCCCCAACGCAGTACCCACTTGCTTTCGTCAGACAGGCTAATCAACTTATACTCCGCTCCACTGTCCGACAGGTATAGCCGGTAAGCATCTGGGGCAAGGGCGCGGTGCTTTTGCAGGTATAGGGTGGTTTCATTAGCAATTTGTTGGGCGGATAACTTACCCAGGTATAGGTCGAGCTGCGAACGGCCTAACGTCTTAAGCTGTGCCCTCAGAAATGAATCTTCTGCATCGGTATGTGTCTCTATAAACTCCCGAATATATCCCAGGTGATGCTTCAAAGGGTGAAAAAGGATGGGCTGGGGTAGGTCCGAATATCGCATAGCCTTTCTACGAAGCTCAGGTATAGCGATTAAATTATTTTCTATAGCGCAGGCAACCTCCCGCCTGTCTGTTTCATCTTTATCATGAACAAAGCAAAATAGTCAGGTATTGAGTTTCGTTTTAACTTAAATAAGGGGTGAGGTAACTGAAACTACTCTGCTAAAAGGTAATCGGTTAAGAGACAAATTATACCTATCAATCGATAGAAAAACCTTGTAGGTATAAAATTTAGAAATCCTGGCACTATATAGAGCACCTTGTCTGGCAAATTCCTGTAAATTATTTGCCGTCATTTTTGTCTGTCGCCTATGATACAGTTGGAAAATATACATAAATACTATGCAGTGGGGCACAACAAACTGCACGTGCTCAAAGGCATTGATATGCACATAGAAGAGGGCGAACTGGTCTCGATCATGGGCTCTTCCGGCTCTGGCAAATCCACGCTGCTCAACATACTCGGCATCCTCGACGACTACGACAGCGGCAGCTATACCCTGGCAGGCACGCCTATCCGGAATCTATCAGCTGCGAAGGCTGCCTATTACCGCAATAAGTTTCTGGGTTTCGTATTTCAGTCCTTCAACCTGCTTTCTTTCAAAAACGCGATAGAGAACGTGGCCCTACCACTCTACTACCAGAATGTGGGCCGCAAACAGCGCAACAAACTGGCCCTAGAGTACCTCGACAGGGTGGGCCTAAGGGATTGGGCAGAGCACTCCCCCAACGAAATGTCAGGTGGTCAGAAACAGCGGGTAGCCATTGCCAGAGCGCTTATTTCGCAACCTAAACTGATCCTGGCCGACGAACCGACCGGTGCCCTCGACACGCAGACTTCTTACGATGTGATGGATATTTTCAAAGACGTGAACAGCAAAGGTATGACGGTCGTAATCGTGACACACGAAAACGACATTGCTGCCCAAACGCACCGCGTTATCCGGCTCAAAGACGGTCTGATCGTGAATAGTGACCACGGTGCAGAAGAGGCTATACTCGCTGCAGAAGCTGTCGCGGCGAAGAGTTAACGAACATAGACACCAGCAATCAACAATTTAACAATCAAGTAGATGTTCGACCTAGACAAATGGCAGGAGATAATCGGGACGATGCAGAAAAACAAGCTGCGTACGTTCCTGACCGCTTTTGGCGTGTTCTGGGGCATCTTTATGCTGGTGCTTTTGCTGGGTGCGGGCAAGGGATTGGAGAACGGCGTGTACAACCGTTTCGGGGCCGGAGCCAAGAATAGTATCTACGTCTGGACCGGCAAAACGGCACTGGCCCACCAAGGCATGTCGCCGGGGCGCGAGATAAAACTGACCAATCAGGATATAGCGTCAGTGCACCGCGATGTGGATAATGTGCAGCTACTCTCGCCCCGCAACCGGGTGATGGGGGAGTATACCATCAATTACAGAACCCAAAACGGCTCTTACCAAGTGTTTGGTGCCGAGCCGGGTTTCCTGAAAATAAATGGCGAAATTCCGTTCAGAGGCCGTTTGCTCAACGACATCGACGAGCGTGAGAAGCGCAAAGTCGTCGTGATCGGTGATCAGGTGAGCAAAGTGCTGTTCGGAGAGGCCGATCCGGTGGGCGAGTACGTCAACATTAAGGGTATACATTTTAAGGTAGTAGGCACCTTTAAGATGCGCGGCAATAACAGCAGCCGTCGCGAAGAGCGGGCTTATATCCCTTTCTCGACCTTACAGGCTGCCTTTAACCAACCTAACCAGGTGCAGATGATGGCGCTGGTGGCAGAGCCCGGCGTGAGCGCCAAAGACATGGAGGGCCGTCTGCGTAATTTGCTGGCCGAGCGCCATAAATTCTCGACCGACGACAAGATGGCCATTGGGGTAGAGAATACAGAAGCGGAATTCTTGAAAGTGATGGGCCTCTTCAATGGTATCAAAATATTTGTGTGGATTGTAGGTATAGGCACCCTGATCGCCGGCATCGTGGGCGTGAGCAACATCATGCTGATCATCGTGAAAGAGCGTACCCGCGAGATCGGCGTGCGCAAGGCCTTAGGAGCTACGCCATTTTCCATTGTGAGCCTGATCCTGCAGGAGTCTGTAGTGATAACGGCTTTCTCGGGTTACTTAGGTTTGCTGGCAGGTACAGGTGTGCTCGCTGGTCTGGAATATCTGATGGAATCGTCAGGTACGGAAGCACCTTTCTTTGCCAATCCGGAGGTAGACCCCGGCGTAGCGCTGGCGGCCACTTTGGTACTGGTGATCTCCGGAGCCCTGGCCGGTCTGATGCCCGCTCTGAAAGCAGCCAGAATCAAACCGATAGAGGCGCTGAGGGCGAGTTAGAATTTTGAATGAGTGATGGAGTGGAGGAATTTGAGAGCTAGCGATTTAGTGAATGAGTGATTTTTATTTATGATTTACTAAGCGATTAAATGGAGATAAGACTATAGAACCGGTTAGTTATTCACTTGATGAATCGTGAGCATAATAATCAATCATAATTATTGTTTGCCAAAGTTTTTCTGAATCAATGACCCAATAATCAACAAAACAACTACTTATTGAATACTCACTAATTCAATTAATAAGAAATAAACAATCACTCATTCATTAAGTCACTCATTCACTCAATAAAAAAACATGATCGACATTGATAAATGGACCGAGATTTATAACACCGTAAAAAAGCACAAGCTGCGTACGGCGCTGACGGCTTTTGGGGTGTTCTGGGGCATTTTCATGTTGGTGCTTTTGCTGGGTGCGGGCAAGGGGCTGGAGAAAGGTATAACCTCTGAATTTAACGTGGCTAAAAATGCTGTGTTTGTCTGGACGCAGCGCACCAGTGTGCCTTACATGGGCCTGAAAGCGGGGCGTTTTATCCAGATGACCAACGATGATATAGACGCTATCCGGGCTTTTGTGCCCGAGGTGGGGGTGATCGCGCCGAGCAACCAGGTGCGCGGAAGCTTTTCGGTGGTGTATGGCACCAGGAGTTCTTCCTTTACCGTGAATGGCGAAACACCCGAAGTGCTGCACGTAAAGCCGACCAATATTTTGAGTGGTCGCTTCATCAACCAAAAAGATGTAGAAGAGCGTCGCAAGGTAGCGGTGGTGGGACCGCGTACCCTGGAGCTGCTGTTTGGCGAAGGAGAAGACCCGATTGGCAAGTACATCAGTATCAAAGGCATTTATTTTCAGGTGGTGGGCACTTTCAAACCGATCGGCAAGGACGAAGAAGTGGTGCAGGATGCCCAGACTATTTATATACCCAACACAACCTTGCAGCAAGCATTCAATCAGCCCAACCAGGTAAACTTCTTTGCCATGACACCAAAGCCAGGTATAGCAGCGGCCGTGGTGGAGGAAAAAGTGAAAGCCCTGTTGATGAAGCGACACAAGGTGGCCCCGACCGATTTGAAGGCCTTCGGCTCAGCTAATGTGGAGAAGGAATTTCAGGATGTGCAGGGGCTGTTTGCAGGTATAGCGGGCTTCAGTTGGCTGGTGAGCATCGGCACCATCGTGGCCGGTATCATCGGGGTAGGCAACATCATGCTGATCGTAGTGAAAGAACGGACCAAGGAAATAGGTATACGCAAGGCACTCGGCGCGACACCGCTCTCCATCGTGAGCCTGATCATTCAGGAATCCATCGTGATCACGGGTTTTGCCGGTTACATTGGATTGCTGGCAGGTACCGGGCTTATCGCGACCATCGAAGGCTTTATGGTGGATAACAATGTGCAGGCAGGATTCTTTGGTCCGCCAGAGGTGAACCCGACCGTAGCTGTAACAGCAACAATACTATTGGTGGTGGCCGGCGCTCTGGCCGGACTTATACCTGCCACCAAGGCGGCCCGTGTGAATCCGGTCGTGGCCCTGCAGGAAGAATAATTTAAGGCATCGAATTAACAAGAACATAATTGAGTATACCCCTATGAAAAAGGTTTTTATCGGACTGTTCGTAATCCTCATGCTGGCTGCATCTGTTTGGCTGGGCCGGTACTTCTACAACAAGGCCAACACCGATCCGGTTGTGTATAAAACTGAAGAGCCTTTTACCACCGACATTGTGAAGAAAACAGTGGCCACAGGGGCGATTGTGCCGCGCAAAGAGGTGGAGGTAAAGTCGCAGGTGTCGGGCATTGTGGAGGAACTGTATGTGGAGGCAGGGCAGATCGTGAAGCAGGGACAACTGTTGGCCAAGGTGAAGATTGTGCCGAACATCGTAAACGTGAACAACGCGCAGAACACACTAGAAACAGCCCGCATCAACTTCGACGAGGCTAAGCGAGAACTGGCTCGTTATCAACAGCTCTACGACCAAAAAGTGATTGCCGAACAGGAATACCGCCGCTTTAAATCAGACTACGAACTGAAGCGCGAAGCCCTGCAGTCGGCGGAGAGCAACCTGCAACTCGTGCGCGAGGGTGCTTCCAAGCGCAGCGGACAGGCTTCTAACCTGGTTTACTCCACAATCGACGGCATGCTACTAGACGTACCGGTAAAAGTGGGCACTTCCATCATCGAGCGCAACAACTTCAATGAGGGCACCTCTATCGCCACCGTGGCCGACATGCGCAGCCTGATTTTTGAAGGCAAAATCGACGAGTCGGAAGTAGGCAAGCTGAAAGAAGGTATGGACCTGCTCTTAACCATTGGTGCCATCGAAGGCCGCGTATTCAATGCCGAACTTGAGTACATTGCTCCGAAAGGCGTGCTGGAAGAAGGCTCTATTAAATTCCCTATCCGTGCCAAGGTGAAGCTCGACGAGAAAGACTTTATCCGGGCAGGGTATAGCGCCAACGCCGACATCGTACTCGACAAGCGAGAAAAAGTAATGGCGGTGAAAGAAAGTCTGCTCAAGTTCGAGAAAGACAAGTCGTTTGTAGAAGTTGAGACCGCTCCGCAGGTGTTTGAGAAACGTGAAGTGAAAACCGGTTTATCAGACGGCATCAATATAGAAGTTGTGTCAGGGCTCAAGACTTCAGAAAAAGTGAAAGTGCCGGACGCGAATGTGCCTCAGAATAGTTAATTGTTTGTTTAAGGTGAGAGGAAAAAGCGGGCTTAGCCCGCTTTTTTTATGTTCAGACAAATAGCCACAGCAGTATAAAATGCGAAGGCAGGTATACACAGATCGGGAAAAACAGCATGGATAGTGTAAAGTATAGTGCCTTAGGTATAACGGTTTGCGGTTTGCTGCCAAGACCGTATACCCAGTTCACATTCTCTTTGGGGTCGGTGAGGAAATAGCTGAGCGGCAGCACGACCCAGGTCAGTACCGTCTGGTACCAGAAAGCGCGGGTATCGTAACCCCACTCGATCAGCAACCAAATCACAATGGCCGGCAGAAATACATGGAACAGCGACAGCCCCCGCAAAAACAGGCTCTTGTCCTGATGAAACATGTAATCACTCAGGCCCAGCAGTTCTTTTCCGGTAAGCAGGCGCCCGAAATAATCGATATTCCAGACAAGCTCCAGCCCCAGCACTCCCACAGCCATCATGCTCAGTAAAAGATGATTTTCCGTCCAGAGCACAATGCCCACCGAGAACAGCGCTACATCCGAAAACCACAGAAAATTGCCCGGGCCATAGTGCTTCCAATACACTGGCACCAATACCATCAGAAATAAGGTATAGGCGATCGGCAACCAGAGAGGAATGGTGTCAGGCATGAAAACAGAAGCATTTAACCGATCATCTTATACTTCACTTCGCTACGAAAAGATGGAAAAGGTCAGCATGAGGTCTCAAATTATACCTGACCGTTAACAAAGTGCCGGTCAGGCAAGTAAAACAATACAAGGGATTGATTTATAATTGGTTAAATAGATGTTTATGAAACGTGAGGATAGAAGTGTCAGGAGGGTATTATTTTATTTTTTGGTATTGTTGAGCGGTTTTGCTTATGCCTGCGACGAGGACGATAAGAAGGATGACACGCTCCAGAGTGAGATCGAATTCACGAATGTAGGGCTGTCCGGAGAAAACGAGGTGCCGGCTGTCACTACAAATGGATTTGGCTCCCTCACCGCTACCTACGACCGGAGCACCCGGGTGCTGACGTATAATTTTAGCTGGACGCTTGGCAGCGCAGATGATAACACGTCAGCTATACACTTTCATGGTCCGGCACTTGCCACCGAGAGTGCTCCTGTCGTGATACCGATCGAAAACCACCCCACGAGCCACACCGGTTCCATGACGGGCACCACCAGGGAACTCACCCAAACAGAAGAAGAGCAATTGCTTGACGGAAAATGGTACCTGAATATACACAGCAGCACTTACCCCGACGGTGAGTTGAGGGGACAATTATTGCGTGGCGAAAACTAAGTATGAGCTGTTGCTGATGGAAATATTTTGTGGATGACCTGTTTGACAATGAGACAGGTATAGGCGTAAATTTGCAGCAAATTAGAATATCCTATGCTCTTGGCTACCACCGACGCTACCGTACAGATACTTGATTACGAGCCGCAACATGCCGGCGCCTTTCGCGCTCTCAATGAAGAGTGGATCACCCGCTATTTTGTAATGGAAGAGGCCGACTACAAATCGTTAGGCAATCCGCAAAGTTACATCATCGACAAGGGAGGCTTTATTTTGATGGCCAGCTACCAGGGCGAAATCGTAGGCACCTGCGCACTGATCAACGATGGCGATGGTGTGTACGAGTTAGCTAAAATGGCCGTGACTCCCAAAGCTCAGGGCCTGAGGATCGGAAAGCTATTAGGCGAGGCAGCCATCCGGAAAGCCCGTGAAGTTGGTGCCCGCAAGGTATACCTGGTATCAAACCGAAGATTGGAAACAGCGTTAAATCTCTACCGAAGATTGGATTTTGTAGAAGTTCCGATGCCGCCGAGCATCTACGAGCGTGCCGATATCAAAATGGAATTGCCATTGTAAAGAAGGTATAGCTGTGCAGGTATACCTTTAGATCAGGCTGGTTTGGCGGTTTACATCCTGGCGGGCAACGCCCACTGTCATCCAGCAGCCTTTATACATACCTTTTCGCTGCTTAGCCAGTATGAACAAGTAAGGTACCTGCTCCCCACCTGCTCCTTTAATAACCACCAGTTGATAGGCGGTATTATCGGTTATTACCATTTTGCCAGTTTTGTATGAAACGAAGTTGAGCATGGGGCTGTAGGCTGGGTCGCGCACCATCATCCGGAAATGGTTAAGCGGCCCGAGACTTACCCGGCTGGTTGGCGACGAAAAATTAAAAACCGTGATGATGCCACTGTCGGTCATGTCGTTTCGTTGGAGGGCATGGAGCTGTATTTTGATGACCTGGCGTGGAGAAAGTGCCTTAGAGGGCTTCAGAAACCGGGCTTTTGAGTTCATAACCGTTTTGGCTTCGTCCGAGGTGTAGCGTACATGGTCGTCCGCATTCATCTCAGGCATAGCCGGAAACTGTACCCACAGCAACACCAGCAATATGACTCCTACTCCGAGCAGGAGTTTGTCGTACATATTTTCAAACCCTCTCATGTTCAATATGTACTTTATATAGGGCTAATAAGTTGTTAATAAATCATTTTGCCGTGCGAACAGTTATTTTTTGCGGGTAAATGCGCAACCGCTTATATCAAATTGAGAGGATTGCGTATAAGAGTTGGATTTTTCCTTTATGCGTCATTTCCTCACATACCTCTTTCAATCTATACGCGGCTGGCTGGTCAGGCAACCGCTGGTGCAGCGGCTATACCTGCGGTTCCCAGGGCTTTTCCGTTTTCTGCTCCGCCGCTTCGATACCACAACTTTTATTGGCTTACCTCTGTCCATTCTATTGTTGGTCATTGGTATCAATGCGGCCTTGCTTTCTCACCTCACCGAAGATGTGATTGAATCGGAAGGGGTAGTGCATGTCGATAAAGCATTTACTGCCTTTCTCTTCAACATGCGCAGCGAGTGGCTCAGCCAGACTTTTTATGCACTTACGCAATTGGGCACGCGGGAAGCAGTGTTTGCCGTTGGCGGTCTGGCCACCATCGTGTTTTTATACAACCGGCGCTATACAGCGGTGCTGGCTTTCTGGCTGACCATGGCAGGAACCGGTCTATCGGTGCAGTACGGTAAGAAGTTCATCAGCCGCGACCGTCCCACCGATGTGGCCTTCTATCCGGAGCACAACTTTTCTTTCCCGAGCGGGCATGCCACCACTAGCATAGCGCTTTGGGGTATATTGGCCTATTTTGGGTACCGCCACCTGCACCGGAGGCGCTCGCGTAATATAGTGCTGGCCGGAGCCGGAGCATTGATTTTACTCATAGGTTTCAGCAGGATATACCTGGGCGTGCACTTTCTTTCGGATGTGCTGGCTGGCTTTCTGCTGGGCGCCATGTGGGTGCTTCTAGGGATTAGCATCGTGGAAGTGATGAGCTACCTCAGAGCCCGTAAGAAGCTGCGTACCTCTTCATAGAATATAGCCTATACACTATCTCTTTGCCAGCTTTTGCGTACAACACCTGACGCATACCTATTACGATGAACAATCGCACCCTTACAAAACTGGGCTCCCTGGCCCTGATGCTATACCTGCTGCTAACGGCAACTACCGCGCGGGCTTATGGTGTACTCACGCACCAAGCCATTATAGATGCTGCCTGGAAAGATTCTATTAAACCTCTGCTGCGCAAGCGCTTCCCCAATGCTACAGACGAAGACCTGCAGAAGGCCCATGCGCATGCCTATGGAGGCTCTATTGTGCAGGATATGGGCTACTTCCCGTTTGGTAACACGTTCTTCACAGACCTGACGCATTATGTCCAGAGTGGTGCCTTTGTAGAAAACCTGATCAAATCAGCTACTACTGTGGAAGAGTATGGCTTTGCGCTCGGCGCTTTGTCGCATTACAATGCCGATATACACGGACACTCACTCGGCACCAACAAAGCAGTGGCGCTGGTATACCCTAAGGTGAAGGCTGAGCATGGTCGGGAAGTAACGTATGCCGAAGATCCCGTGTCACATATCAAAACGGAGTTCGGGTTTGATGTACTGCAGGTAGCAAGAGGAAATTACGCATCTGAGCAATACCAGGATTTTATCGGGTTTAAGGTGTCGAAAGAACTGTTGGAACGTGCTTTTCTGGAGACGTATGGCCTCGAACTGAATGACGTGTTTATGAACGTTCCCATGGCCATCGGGACCTACCGCTATACCATTCGTGGTTTTCTGCCGGACCTGACCAAGGCCGCCTGGCAGGCCAAGCGTAGTGATATACAAGAGGCTAGTCCAGGTATAACCCAAAGCTAGTTCCGTTACCACATGAAGCGCGCTGAGTTTAACCAGACTTGGGGCACAGACTACGAAAGACCCAACCTGCTTGTTCGCTTTTCAGCCTGGATCATCAAAGTGCTCCCTAAACTAGGGCCTTTCCGTACGCTTGCCTTTAAACCACCAACTCCGGAGGCAGAAAAACTATTCTATCACAGCTTCAATACCTCCGTCGAGAATTACACAAAGCTCATAAAGCAACTCAGGCAACAAGGCCAGCTCGAACTAGACAATATGCAGCTCGACACAGGAGAGCCTACAAAGCCCGGCAATTACAAGCTTGCCGACGAAACGTACGCTGAGTTGCTGGACAAACTTGCCAAATCTGATTTCAAAAACACGAGCCCTGCGCTGCGACAAGATATTCTGAAATTCTACCAAAGCCGGATGGCGATCAAGGAAGTGGAGGAAGACGACCTGGCTGAATTGAAAGAGGATTTGGAAAAGCTGCAGGCATTTCAATTGTAGTAAGGGAACAGGCACCTGTGCTCACAGGTATAATAAAAAAATTGCCCGCACATACACCACCCAAACAGCTCACCAGCTGCTGATGCGCATATAATTATAGCGTGCCGGACTTGTGCGCACACAGGAATGTGAGCGACAATTGAAACCCTACGCCCCAAAACCCGATACATATAAGTCTGACACCCTGCATAAAAGTCCGGTTTTGGATGCATGTCAGGGTGTGCATGTGTTTAATTAAAACAAACTTACCTATGGAAAATAGAACGAATAAGAATTCGCAATCGAATCAGAATCCAACAGCTCAGAGCAGCTCACAGTCAAATATATCGAACATGGGCTCCAGCCAGTCCTCAGCTTCAAATATGGGTAGCAGCAGTCAGTCTTCTGCCAGAAACTTATCTGGAAGCAACCAGTCAGGCTCTTCAGGCAAGTCGGGTTGGATGGACACTTTCAAGAAGGAGAACCTGGATAACCTGACAGGCAAGCTGCAGGAGTTTGGCAACAACACCATGAACAAAGTGAACGGCCTGAGTACTACGCAAAAAGTAGTCGGCGGCTCTTTGCTGGCGCTGGGCGCAGGCTGGGTAGCCATGAACTCGATGAACAAAAACAAATCAGGCAATATGAGCTCTAAAGGAGCCAGCTCTCAGAACAAGCTGAACAAAAACCTGAATAAAAACCTCGGAAGCAACCGCTAATTGCTCCGTTTATAGAACTACATGGCAAAAAGCCGGGTGATCAGCCCGGCTTTTTGTTTCATGTAGGTATAGCCAACAGGCAAGTCCTGCGTATAGCAACAAAACTGACCTTAATAACTCTATGAAGAAGCGAATACTATGGAAGTAAGCAAAGCATTGGTGGGCGGTCTGGCAGGGGCCGTTGCCTTAACAATTGCACATGAAACCCTGCGCAGACTTGTGCCTGAAGCGCCCCGTATGGATGTGCTGGGCATGCGGGCCATTTCAAAGATCATGAAAAAAGCGGGTGCACAGCCGCCTGAAGGAGGTGCCCTGCGTACCTGGGCGATGGTAGGCGATGTGGTTTCAAACTCACTTTACTACAGCTTGGCCGGAGCCGGCAAAGATAGCTGGTTGCGGGGCAGTCTTCTGGGAGCCGGAGCTGGGGCAGGTGCTGTGCTATTGCCCGGCCCCATGGGCTTGGGCACTGACCCGAGTAACCGCACCAACAGTACCCGTGCCATGACAGTGGGGCTATACCTGATGGGTGGGCTGGTTGCCGCTGCCGTGGGCAGCACACTTGCCTGCGACGAAAAAAATTGCTGAGACCGGAGATAGTGGTTTCGTATTGTGCTCTGTATTTGTGCTGAGTCTACTCTGGTAGATTGGCGCAGATGCAGAGCACTTCTTTTTGGGGAGTAACCGGCTGGTAATCAGGAAGTGTAAATTCTTTCATATATACCACTTGCAGTTCTTTTACAGGATTGTCCGGATGAGCCTCGTTCCAGCGGCGCACCAGGTAATTGCAGTAGTAGGGCCTTAAGAAAGCAAATTGCACGAACAGGTAATTTTCGGAATACTTCCGCCAGCGGTCATTCTTAAACATGCTCACAACAGAGGTCGGTTTGGCGTAATCTGCCTCTTTCCCCTCACGGTTCAAATCGATAAGCTGACCATTGGCTGCCTGGCCCTCCAGCACATACCACCCATCGTCCTTAAAAACGGCCGGTGCAAACATACCCCAGCGCTGGTCAACACGTAGCAGGCTGCCAAACCAGGTGGTGGAGTCCGGCATGGCAGGCACCCGTGTAGTTGCTCCCGCCAGGTTCCACCAGATGCAGTAGATTAACACGAAAGTCACCAAACCTTCACGAACGTATTGCAACTGATTCTTAGAAAGCAGCGGCTTCTGCATACTAATCTGTAGTCGCAGTTGGGCCGGGCTTTTAAAGCTTCTGAAAATGCGCTGGAACTGACCGGAAAACGGCCTCCTGAATGATGTCAGAAACTTTTTCTCTACCCAATTCATGGCCTGAGGTGGGAGCAGACCCGAAATAGAGGCAATATTGATGAGGTAAAACAAACCGACAAACAGGGTCAGGCTGATACCAATATGGAACATGAACAGCACCCCCACCACCACAAGCCGCCATACATGATTGTAGAAAGGAATAAGCAGCAGGAAAGGAAGCAGCAGTTCAGTGTACCAGGTAGTGAGCGTCAGGAACCGGAGTAATTCCGGGTAAGGGTATATGAGTTTGCCTACCGGCATCAAAATCTGGTCAAGGCTGAGGGCGTAGTAGAGTGCGGTACCGTCGATGCTCCACTCCGGTGAGCTTTTGAGCAAAGCCGTGCAGAAGTAAACCAGAAAAATCTGCATGATGTAAGCTACTGTTGCCGCACTGAAGTAGCTGGTTTGCTGCAGCCCAAGCTTAGGAGCCTTGGTTGCATCGTAGCTGTAACATTTTCCCCATGGCAGAAACATACCCCAAAAGAGCAGCATACGGAGCAGGTCATCACCGCCTTGTGCTATAAATGTATTTCGGTTTTGGAGCGATACGAGCAGTACCCAGCTGACGATGGTGGCGGTGCGCGTCTTGTATCCAAGTAGCAAGCAAACAGCAAACACGGCAGCGATCAGAAAAAGCACGGCCTGCACCTGCCAGAGTCCGCTCAGGGTATGGAAGGAAAAATGGTAGGGATGCCAGCCAAACTGATGCAGCACATGCAGCGGCAGTACACCCATGTTGGAGTAGTGTGCCTCGAGGTCTGTGGTACGTATAGCCAGGTCAGTTATAATAATGCCAGCTACCCAAATGCGCATGATGGCCAGGGCTCGCAGGTCAACTGTAAAAACACGGCGCAGGTATTGTTGCAGTTGATGCATGGTGTTAAGCGAGGGTTATAGTTAAAAAAGCAAAAAGGCAAGGCCCCAGTAGGTGCTTGCCTTTTTACTTACAGTGTCTAAGTATACCTCCTATCGGGGAGTAGTGCCCATAGTTGTCGTTCCAGTTGTAGTGCCTGTGGTAGTACCAGTAGTAGTGCCTGTGGTTGTGCCTGTGGTTGTGCCTGTAGTCGTACCAGTTGTAGTTCCGGTAGTCGTACCAGTTGTAGTTCCGGTAGTCGTACCAGTTGTAGTTCCGGTAGTCGTACCAGTTGTAGTTCCGGTAGTCGTACCAGTAGTAGTTCCGGTAGTCGTACCAGTAGTAGTTCCGGTAGTCGTACCAGTAGTAGTTCCGGTAGTCGTACCAGTTGTTGTTCCAGTCGTCGTTCCAGTTGTAGTACCTGTGGTCGTACCAGTAGTAGTGCCAGTCGTAGTTCCGGTAGTCGTTCCAGTTGTAGTACCTGTCGTTGTCCCGGTCGTTGTCCCGGTAGTTGAGCCCGTAGTTGTTGTACCAGTAGTTGTACCATTCATATCGGTATCTGTTGCATCAGTACCGGTGGTAGTGGTATCTGCACAACCGGTCATTACCGTTGCTGCTACAAACGATAGCGCAAGCATGTTTACAAATGTCTTTTTCATAGTCCTTAAGTTTGTAATACTGTAAAAATTAGATTTCAGTATCCTATTTACGGAACTAGTGCTATTTGGATAGTTTTTTTGGGGAAATAGACCGGATAAATCCTGCTTTGTTACTAAATACAGGGCTCCCGGGACAAATATTCAGGTATAACCAAACGAATCGGAGGTAATC
Source organism: Pontibacter sp. HSC-14F20 (assembly GCF_019599265.1). Taxonomy (GTDB): domain Bacteria; phylum Bacteroidota; class Bacteroidia; order Cytophagales; family Hymenobacteraceae; genus Pontibacter. The sequence goes on from NZ_JAHZTC010000011.1 coordinate 27,740, forward strand.
TTACCCGGTGCTCTGGCTGTCGTTTTGCTGGTGGAGGTACTCTTTTCTGGCGCTTTCCAGTTTTTCTATTAACTCCTGTTGCTGCCGTTTCAGGCTTTCTGCCACCGGGCTGTTGCTCATAAAGAGGCGCAGCAGCAGCCAGTGTTCCCGCACGCGCAGCAATGTATTCCAGTAGCGCAATGCCAGAAAACCCGATAGCGGCAGGCTGATCAGGTATAGCAACAGGTATAGGGCATTGGGACAGAAGTGCCACAAGGTATAGGCCTGGAGTGTATACAGCAACGGAAACGAAAAGATGCCCACCGACAACATGATCGGCGCCCTGAACTCCTGTTCCTGCGTAAGCACGTCGGCTACTTTGGAAGGTATAATATAAGCCAGGTAATTGTTGATAAGCCCGTACAGGTATAGCGGCATAGTGAGTGTCAGCAGCACAGTGCGAGCGAGCGTCTGACGGAGCAGTACGTTGTTTTCCTCCACAGTGGGGAGGTGCTGCAGGTCCAGTTCCTGAAGCTGACGGGTGTATGCCCGTATTTTATTTTGAAAGTGCTCCACCCGCACCGGTTGTGTTTCCAGGAAGTAAGCCAGGCCTTTCGCAATAGCCCTTGTCAGCAGAAAGTCGCGCACGTGGCGGGGTGCTGCAATAGGTGTTTCTGCGGCCAGCCTTCCTTTGTATACGTCCTCGATCTGCCGTATGAGTATATCCTCGTCGTCAGAAGGTGTTATCACGATCAATTTTTCCAGCTGTTGCCGTATGTGATCGGTCAGTTCGTTGACAGTACTTTTCCCGTCGTGCCGGTAACGGGACAGGTATGAAGCTACCGCAATGGGTTTGCCCACATTCACAAACACATCACTTCGGAAGCGGGTAGGGTCGGAATAGTTGAGACCTACCGGGAGTATCTGCAAGTCAGCCACCTCCGCCAGAAGCTCTACAGCACTCAGCGCCATTCGGGCCGTGCCTGTCTTGAGCTTGCGCAGGCGCCGTTCATTAAAGCTGGTCCCCTCCGGAAAGATAAGCAGCGTTTTCTGAGCTTCCAGCGCTTGGTAGCTGGCTTTGAACGTGGCTTCATTATCTACAGGTTCGTTTGGCTGGTCTTCTCTGCGGTTAATCGGGATCAGGTTCATGTGGTGGAGCAGCCAGTTATGCAGTGGAGAACTGAAGACGGTGCTCTTGGCGATGAAGTATACCTGCTGGGGAAGCAGCGAGGCGATCACGATCGGATCCATGAACGTGTTGGGGTGGTTGGCTACAACAAGCAGCGGACCACGCGCTGGCATCAGGTGGCGGTTGCGCACCACAAACCTCCGGAAGAACACCCACAGGCCCGTGCGTAAGATCAGCTTTAAAACAAGGTATAGCATATGCGCTTTTCGGGTGTGTAGGCGTACCTCACCGGGAAATGTGCCTGTGTTTAACCTACCAATATAAGCAATTTATTATAGCTGGTTGTGGCGGGAGCGGATAAAATAAAGCCTCGAAAACGGATAGCTACCTGTTTTGGATGTGACGGGCAAAACCAGGAAATGCTTCTTATTCCTCAGAAATGAGCCAGTCGTAAGCAGAGGTGAGGTCGTCGAACTCCCGGGTTTCGAAGGGGAGCGGGGAGGATTTGCTGGCAAACAACTGCTGGAACTGGCGGTTGGCAGCTGGGTCGAAGGGTTTGAGAGATGCAGAACGCCTGAGCGGGAGCTGGCTGAAAGCCTGCGTGTATACATCACGGGTCCAAGCCAGGTCATCGGGGTCGAGTGGGGTGAGTAGGCGGCTGTCCGTAATAGCATACGGCACTCCCAATTCACGGGCCAGCCTGATGAGTCTGATAAGCGCCTGCCTGTACTGCAGACTGCTGCATTTTCCATACCATTGACTCAGCAGCACATGGCTAGCCGCATGGTACTCTACGAGCAGATAATCTGTTTGGAAGTAAACCATAATATATGGTGTTAAACCGGTGAATCCCAGCCTAATGATAGTGAATAATTATGGTATAATCAATCTTTTAACAATAAAATAAAGCTATCTAAATATTGCAGTAACTCTATATTATGCAGTCCTTATCCTGTTTTTTATGGGAGCTGATAATTGTATCTGTTGCTTCTGGTTTTGATGTCTTCTACTGCTTCAATAGGAAAGGAAAAAGCCGCAAAATAACAGCAGGAGATGCTGGCATTTTGCGGCTTCTATGGTAAATAACTTCTTATTTCGTTCTTAAATTATTAGCGTTACTGCCGTCCAGTTTGCGGGTGTCTTCCTCTTTTTTGGCTGCGACATTGCCTCCTTCTTCTACGCCTTCCGGCTCAGCGTCTATAATGTCGCGCTCTTCTTTTTTGACACCTTCAAGTGGCTCCGGGTTTTCGTCAGGCAGACGCTCGCTTTCATCGGAGTTGGTTATGATATCGTCTTCGCGTGGTGTTTCCATGGTTGTATAGGTTAGATTATACCTTGTGTACGTATCGGGCGTGCAAGGTTTGTGTATACCGTGTGTTAGCGTATCGTGTTGCTTCATTTCTATGGTATTATTCAATAAATGCACCGCAGTCAATGCGTCAGGTATACAGCATAGGTATGGGCCATAACAACCTTATCAGCCACCAAGAATCTCTTTTTTGCGCCTTGTTTAGAACGCTTATCGGAGAGAATATTATTCAGGTATGTAAAAAAGTATTGGCTTTATGTAAAATATATTTTACTTTTAGTAAATAGAATCGTACATATAATAAAAACTATGAAAGAGATGTTGCCACAAGTAAAACTGCTGCCACACAGGTATAAGCGCTATGGTATTTTAGTGCTCATTGTCGGTATACCCCTCATGATGCTGCTAACCCTCGCGCTCATTGGGCTAGGTATAGTGACAGACACAAAAACTTTTTTCACAGAATGGAATAACCCAATGGTTTATTACCCTATCATTATCGGACTGGCGCTGCTTAATTTCTCACAAGAAAAGGAAGAAGATGAAATGGTGCGGCATCTGCGCTACCAGGCGTTTATGAACGGTGTTTTCTACCTGATAATCGGTATCCTGATGCTTCCTTTATTTTACAACGCATTTAGGCTACTGCGAGGCGCGACTATTGAGATGCCTGATATCGGCGGAATGTTAGGGGCGCTTATGCTGCTGCTTATTTATACCTATGGCTCTTTCAGGTATAAGCTACACCAAACCCGAAAAGCCCTCGAAGCTGATGCGGAATAACATTAAGGTAGAGCGGGCTAAAAAAGATATGACGCAGGAGCAGCTGGCTGAAGCCCTGGGCGTCACCCGGCAGACCATCAATGCCATCGAGAAAAATAAATACCTGCCTTCCACCTTGCTCGCCCTTAAAATGTCGAACCTGTTTGGCCTGACCGTAAATGAGCTTTTTGTGCTCGAGGAGGGCGATTAACACGCTGCAACAGGTTTTGGTACAGGTATAGCAAGCAGCCTGTGTTATAAAAAGATGCTGATCGGGTGTATTTTTCGTTTGTGAGCACGAACATTTTGCGGTAACTTTGGGCAATTTATACCTACCCAAGCAAATGCCTAAAGACACCAGTATTAAATCCGTTCTGATTATTGGTTCTGGCCCCATCGTTATTGGCCAGGCCTGCGAGTTTGACTATTCCGGTTCGCAAGCGGCACGCTCCCTTCGTGAAGAAGGCATCGAAGTGACGCTCATCAACTCAAACCCCGCCACTATCATGACCGATAGTGTAACAGCGGATAATGTGTACCTCAAGCCACTTGAGAAGAAGTACATCATTGAGATTCTGGAGAAACATAAGATCGACGCCGTGCTGCCTACCATGGGCGGACAAACAGCCCTGAACCTGGCTATCGAGTGCGATAAGGCCGGTATCTGGGAAAAATACGGCGTTCGCATCATCGGGGTGGACATTAAAGCCATCGAAACCACCGAAGACCGCGAGCAGTTCCGTTTGAAAATGCTCGAGCTCGGGGTAAATGTTTGCAAAGGAGAAACAGCTACCTCGTTCCTAGAAGGAAAAGAGATAGCGCAGGAAATCGGTTTTCCACTCGTTATTCGCCCTTCGTTTACCCTTGGAGGTACGGGGGGCGGTTTTGTTAATACCCCTGAGGAGTTCGACGCAGCCCTGACCCGCGGCCTGCACGCTTCGCCTACACACGAGGTGCTGGTGGAGCAGAGCATCATGGGTTGGAAAGAGTACGAACTGGAGCTGCTCCGCGATAACATTGGCAACGTCATCATCATCTGTTCTATCGAGAACTTCGACCCGATGGGCGTGCACACCGGCGACTCCATTACCGTAGCGCCAGCCATGACCCTCCCGGATACCATTTACCAGCAAATGCGCGATCTGGCCATCAAAATGATGAACGGCATCGGGCAGTTTGCCGGCGGCTGTAACGTGCAGTTCTCGGTGAACCCGGAAGACGATACCATCATCGCCATCGAGATCAACCCACGCGTTTCCCGCTCTTCGGCACTGGCCTCTAAAGCCACTGGTTACCCAATCGCGAAGATTGCCGCCAAGCTGGCCATCGGTTACAATCTTGATGAATTGAAAAACGCCATCACCAAGACCACTTCAGCTTATTTCGAGCCGGCGCTGGACTATGTGATTGTAAAAATACCACGCTGGAACTTTGACAAGTTTAAAGGCGCTAACCGCACGCTGGGTCTTCAGATGAAGTCTGTGGGCGAGGTAATGGGCATCGGCCGAACCTTCCAGGAGGCGCTGCAGAAAGCCTGCCAGAGCCTCGAGATCAAGCGCAACGGCCTTGGTGCCGATGGTAAGGAAATGACGGACTACAACGAGTTGGTCTACAACCTGAAGAACCCAAGTTGGAACCGTTTGTTTTGCATCAAAGATGCCATGCGCATCGGTATACCTACCAGCACCATCCAGAACCTGACCAAGATTGACCCGTGGTTCTTGTCGCAGATCGAAGAAATCGACATGCTGGAGAAGGAGATGGAGAAATATACTTTAGCAACCCTGCCAGGCGAACTGCTGCGTGAAGCGAAAGTGAAAGGTTACGCTGACCGCCAGATCGCACACATTCTGCGCTGTCTTGAAAGCGAGGTGCATGCCGTGCGTATGGAGCTGGGTATACAGCGTGTTTACAAAATGGTGGATACCTGCGCCGCTGAGTTTGAAGCCATAACGCCATACTTCTACAGCACCTTCGACGGTGAAAACGAAAGCGTAGTAACAGACAAGAAGAAGATCGTGGTGCTTGGTTCCGGTCCTAACCGCATCGGCCAAGGTATAGAGTTCGACTACAGCTGCGTGCACGGGGTGCTGGCGGCCAAGGAGTGCGGCTACGAAACTATTATGATTAACTGTAACCCGGAAACGGTTTCGACGGACTTCGACATTGCTGACAAGCTGTACTTCGAGCCTGTATTCTGGGAGCACATCTACGACATCATCCTGCACGAAAAGCCGGAAGGTGTAATCGTTCAATTGGGCGGACAAACAGCTCTGAAACTGGCCGAGAAACTGGACCGCTACGGTATTAAGGTAATCGGTACGAGCTACAAAGCCCTGGATTTGGCTGAAGACCGCGGTTCGTTCTCTTCAATGCTGCGCGACCTTGGGATACCATACCCTCCGTTCGGCGTGATCGAGACAGCTGAAGAGGCACTGGAGCAGTGCAAAACGTTGAAGTTCCCGCTGCTGGTGCGCCCGAGCTACGTACTCGGTGGCCAGAGCATGAAGATCGTGATCAACGAGAAAGAACTCGAAGCCCACGTAATTGACCTGCTCAAAGACCACCCGGGCAACCAGGTATTGCTCGATCACTTCCTCGACCATGCCATAGAGGCAGAGGCCGACGCAATCAGCGACGGCGAGGACGTGCACATCTGCGGTATTATGGAGCACATCGAGCCGGCCGGTATCCACTCCGGCGACTCTTATGCAGTATTGCCTCCGTTCGACCTAAGCGAAAACGTGATCAAAAAGATCGAAGACTATACCAAGCGCATCGCACTGGCACTGGATACGGTAGGTATCATCAACATACAGTTTGCCGTGAAAAATGAAGAGGTATACGTGATTGAGGCGAACCCGCGTGCGTCGCGTACCATACCTTTCATTGCAAAGGCCTACCGCGAGCCATACATCAACTATGCGACGAAGATTATGCTGGGCGAGAAGAAGGTGAAGGACTTCAATTTCAATCCGCACAAGGAAGGTTACGCTATCAAAGTGCCGGTATTCTCTCACAGCAAGTTCCCGGAAGTGAACAAGGAGCTCGGCCCTGAAATGAAGTCTACAGGTGAGGCGATCTACTTTATCGACAATCTGCAGGACGATTACTTTGTGAAGGTATATTCCGAGCGCAATCTATACCTGAGCGTTTAGTGGCTGCCTAAGAATTTGTAAAAACCCTCTTCTGAAAAGGAGAGGGTTTTTGTTTTTAGTGGTATAGTAGAAGTGTGTTTTCGATAACCTCTGGCTATAGCGGTGGCTTTTGCAGGTATAGCGTCCTATGTTGTTTTATAGCTTCGCCTGTGCGGCTGGCACCTATTTTTTTTCTTGACAAAAAAATCGAGGGCCCCTACCCCCAGTAGGCAAAAAAGTCAAGACCCTCCAAATCGAGGCCCCCTACCCCCACTCGCTGAACGCTCTTGACAGGGGGACCCCTTCACCCCCAACAGTGGAGCGTCATTTAGGTGCACTTGGCAAAGCTATATCTTCGTAGTTTCTGTACAAGGATGTCTTGCTATACCTGCCAGTGGTGCATGACTTTTACAATAGTGCCTATACCCGTAAAGTATTAACAGCAGAAATCCTCCTCTTGAGAGAGGCAGGTTAATTATGCATGGAAATCCTGAAAATCCTTATTCAGACAATTTAAAGGCGACCACAATCCTCTCTATAACTCACATCCCGAGAGTATTTAGGACGAGAGCAAGGTGTATCCACTCATATTCCCATTTTCAAGCCGATTCCAAAATCATTATCTTTGCATGAGCCCCGCCGAAATGGCAGGCAAAAACTTTTTGGCAGGGGAATTGTATCTGAACAGGTACTGTTTTTGTTAACAAGTAGCTGGCCATATGCTGGCTATACCTTAACCGACTATCATGATCAAATTCATATTTGTTACCCTACTCGTTATCTTTTTCATCCGAATGGTAGCCCCATTCCTGTTTCGCTGGCTACTGGCTTTCTTTGTGAAGAAGAGTCTGCGCAACGGCACTTTCTTCTATTCTAACATGAATCAGCCACGTCCTGAACCGCAAACAAATAGCAATGGCAGGCGACAGGGTGATGTCAAGATCGACTATGTGCCGGAGCAGCCTGACCGCAAGGATTTCAATGGCGGCCAGTACGTCGATTATGAAGAAATAAAATAAAAAGCCTATCTTTCAGCTCTATTCAAAGAGCATATTTAAATTTCGTTTTTGCAAGCGAAAGATGGTCAGAATGGGTTCTGACGCAATGTTTTTAGAGTTGCATAGCAGCGCTATGTGACGAGAAAAGCATAATGTCAGGTTCAGTTATGAGCAGTTTGCAGCGTAAAGGATGAATTTTAAACATGCTCTAAGGTTTCTTGAAAGATATGACAGCTTCTATTGACTTTAAGCGCGATGTGCTTCCGCATATCATCGCGATCCTGATTTTCCTTGCTCTTACCGCCGTTTACTTTGCCCCAGTCCTGTTTGAGGGCAAGGCGATGGCGCAGCATGACATTCTCCAGTTTAAGGGCGGCGCCAAAGAGATACAAGACTACCGCGAGGCCACCGGCGAAGAAACCCTCTGGACCAACTCCATGTTCAGCGGCATGCCTTCGTACCTGATCAACACTCGTTATTCCGGGGACTTATCGGGCTACATCCATAGCATTCTGACCTTCAATATGCCGGCTATGGCGGGCAATATCTTTATTACGCTGCTCTGCGCCTACATTTTGCTGGTGACGTTGCGGCTCAACACCTGGGTATCCATTATCGGTGCCATTGCCATTGCCTTCACGTCCTATAACTTCATCATTCTGGAGGCGGGCCACAATACCAAGTCACTCACCATTGCCTACATCCCACTAGTAGTGGCTGGCATGTTCTATGCCCTGAGGCGGAACGTCTGGATAGGGGCAGCCATTTTTTCATTGGCACTCACGCTCAACCTGCACTTCAACCACCTCCAGATGACCTATTACATGCTCCTGATGGTGCTGGTTTGGATGGTAGTAGAGCTGATCTATGCCATCAAGGAGGGAAGAATTGCCGACCTGATCAAGCGCGGGCTGGTACTAGGTATAGCGGCTGTGCTGGCGGTGGGCGTGAACTTCGGCAGACTCTATACCGTGGCCGAGTACAGCCAGCACAGTATACGCGGCAAGTCCGAGCTGAGTGTGGCCAACAGCGGCGACAAAACCTCCAGCGGCCTTGACCGCGACTATGCTTTCAACTGGAGCTACGGTGTGGGCGAAACCATGACATTGCTTATACCTGACTTCTATGGTGGAAGCAGTAGTAACACCCGCCTTGACAAGGACTCCCAAAGCTACCAGGCGCTACTGGGTCTGGGGATGCCATCGGTGCAGGCAGAGCAGGCGCTCGAGCAGGGCTTGCCAACTTACTGGGGGCCGCAGCCCATGACGAGCGGTCCGGTATACGTAGGGGCGATTGTCGTCTTCCTTTTCGTATTGGGCCTTTTCATCGTCCATAAACCTACCCGCATCTGGCTTCTGGGCGCTACTATCCTGTCGATTGTGCTGGCCTGGGGCAAGAATTTTGAGGTTTTCAACTACTTCATGTTCGACTACTTTCCGGGCTACAACAAGTTCAGGGCGGTTTCATCGGCACTAATTATTGCGCAGATCACGATGCCGCTACTAGGTATTCTGGCGCTTTACAAAGTCATCCGCGATCGCCATCTGATCAAAGATCTGGACAGAAAACTGATGATCTCAGCAGGTATAACCGCCGGTGTCTGCTTGCTGGTATGGCTGTTTGCCGGATCAGCCAGCTTCGTAGGTGCCGTGGATGCGCAGTTGCAGCAGTCTTACTTCCCGCTCGACGCCATTCGTGCCGACCGCGAAAGCATGATGCGCTCCGATGCCCTACGGGCATTTGTCTTTATTGCGCTGGCCTTCGGACTGCTATACCTGTATCTGAAAAATAAGCTGTCGGCCACTATGGCGATGGCAGGTATAGGTTTGCTGATACTCGTGGACCTGTGGAGCGTGAACAAGCGCTACCTCAACGACGGCGACTTTGAGAAACGTGTGGTGGAGAAGCACTTCCAGCCGACCAAAGCCGACCAGATGATCCTGCAGGACAAAGACCCGCACTACCGTGTGCTATACCTGCCAAACCCGTTTAACGATGCCCGTACTTCGTACTTCCATAAGTCGGTAGGTGGTTACCATGGTGCCAAGTTGCGCCGCTACCAGGATGTAATAGACCGCCACATCGCCCAAAATAACCTGGAGGTGCTGCGCATGCTCAATACCCGCTACGTGATCACAGGCGACCAACAGCAGCCGGTGCAGCGCGTGCCGGGCGCACTGGGCAATGCCTGGTTTGTGAGCGAGGTGAAAACGGTGAATAATCCGGATGAAGAAATTGAAGCACTGAACGGACTGGACGCCAGTACGACCGCTGTGATGGACGTGTCGAAGTTCAAGACTTCTGCCTCCAGCTACAATACCGAGGGCTCTACCATCGAGTTGACTGACTATAAGCCAAACGCCCTGACCTATGCGGTGAATGCAGCGCAGGCTGGTCTGGCAGTGTTCTCTGAGATATATTATGAAGATGGCTGGCAAGCCTACCTGGACGGGCAACCGGTGGACCACATACGAGTAAACTACATCCTGCGGGCCATGGAAGTGCCGGCCGGAAAACACACCATCGAGTTCAAGTTTGAGCCGAGTTCTTATACCTTAGGTAATACCATCTCATTGATCTCGTCTATTTTGCTGCTCATAGTTATAGGTGGTGCTATTTTTTACGGGATGCGCCGCAAGCCTGAGGAAGTAGAAAAAGAAGTGATCGTATAAATTGAGGCTCCGGTTTTGTAAATCGGGGCCTTTGTTTTAAGCCACATGGAAGCACCGCTGCAACAACTGCACAGTCCGCTTTGGGAGGAGCAAGGTATAGCGCTTTGGGTAAAGCGGGAGGATCTGTTGCATCCTACCATCTCGGGCAATAAGTGGCGCAAAATCAAGTACAACCTGCAGGAGGCAAAGCAGTTGCAACACGACATGCTACTGACTTTTGGCGGGGCCTACTCCAATCATATCGCGGCAGTAGCGGCGGCAGGGCAGGAATTTGGTTTCAAGACCATTGGCATCCTCAGGGGAGAGGAGCACCTGCCGCTCAATCCCACACTCACGTTTGCCACTTCGGCAGGTATGGAACTGCACTACCTTTCTCGTGAAGCTTATCGGCAAAAGTCTGACCCCGTATACCTGACACAACTGTCCGACCAGTTTAGAAATCCTTACATTATACCTGAAGGCGGCACCAATGCCCTGGCCGTGAAAGGCTGCACTGAAATTGTGGCAGACATCCCCATCGACTACGACTACATCTGCTGCGCCAGCGGCACGGGCGGCACTCTGGCCGGGATCATCGCCGGACTTGAGGGCAAAAGGCAGGTGGTAGGCTTTCCGGCTTTGAAGGGTGGAGAATTCCTAAAGGAGGAAATCGAGCAACTGATCGACAGATATAACGGGCACTACTACGATAACTGGCAACTGATCACAGATTATCATTTCGGTGGCTATGCTAAGGTAAAACCGGAATTGCTGGACTTTATGCGCAGCTTTCAGCAGGAGCACCAGCTGCCGCTGGAGCCTGTTTATACCGGCAAGATGTTTTATGGCCTGGTTGATCTGATCCGGAAAGGCTACTTCCCGAAAGGCAGTCGCATTGTGGCGGTGCATACCGGCGGACTGCAGGGCAATGCCGGTTTTCAGGAAAGGCTGGGTATAGCCCTGTAACTGATTTGAACTTTAGCACCATAATTGCTGTGTAGACCGTAGTTATCACAACCGACAAAAAGCTGCTCATGCCCCTTATCCGATCTTTGTTCCGCCTGCTGCCCTTCATCCTGCTGCTCGTAGTGGGCTGGTACGTCTGGCGACAAGTGAAAGACACCTTTGGCCCCGATGAGAAACAACCTGAAGTCATCGTGAATCACAACACCATCCTAACCACTGTAGAAGAGCTCGGGAAGATGGAATTGGTGCGCTATAATTTTAAAGACGTAGTGGAGTACGAGAAAAATGTATCGCGCTGGGTGCCCAATTCCAAGGTGGTGCTGATCGTGACGGGAGAGGCCGTCGGCTGTATCGACTTTACCAAACTGACCGAACAGGACATCCTTTTCCAGGGGGATTCGCTGGTGCAGATCAGTTTACCGGAACCCGAACTTTGCTATTACAAGATAGATCATAGCAAGTCCAAAGTTTTTTCAAAGGAGAACACCTATTTCCAGGATGCCGATCTGGTGCAGGAAAGCTACCGCTACGCTGAATCCAATGTAAAAGAAGCTGCCATCAACTCCGGCATCCTGCGCCAGACGCAGGTAAATGCGGAGAAGGTGCTGAAGCCAATTTTAGAGGAAATAACCGGCCGTAAAGTCGTGCTGGTGCCACAGCGACGTATCCAGAACCCGGAAATGCCAGGGAAGAGGTGATTTGATTTTTCGATTGTTAAGGCGTTAAATGTCAGAGCCAGTGTTAATTATTTTGGAGAGCAATTTCGCTTGTAGTGACAGGTCGCAATCTACCCGCACGTGCACCTGACGACAGAGCAGGAAATTTGAAAGGCAGTAAGCTCCATCATTTGAATCCTTCAATTCTGTAAATTCTTGGGGTAGGGAGCCTATCTACAGATTCAGCCAATTACACCGTCCACGATTCGGGAAGGTACTGACCTATCATTACAGATAGGCAGTGTGTATGCCTGACCATGTCGGCATCTACCCTCCCAACACGACGTTACGCTGTAACATCGCTAATTTCAATTCCTAACCTTCCAAATTCTTCAGCGCATCCTGCACCAAATCATTTTCATAGCCTTTGCTGACGAGGTAATAAGTGAGTTTCTGGCGGCGGGCGAAGGGGTTCTTTTCTTTTTCGGTGGCGTTTTTCTTCTCAAGAAGCTGTAGCAGGTTTTGCTCATATACCTCGTAATCAATTTCCTTTAGGCCCTGCTTGATGCAGTAGTCCGAGATGCCTTTGGCCTTGAGGCCTTGTGTGATCTTGCGGCGCCCCCATTTCTTGAGACCGTACTTACCCCGCACATAGGCCTGTGCGTAGCGCTCCTCATCCAGCATTTTCTCCTGACCCAGCCGGACAATAATTTCCTCTACATCGTCAGGTTCCAGGCCATAGGTATAGAGTTTGGTGCGCACCTCCTGCTGCGTACGTTCCTGGTAAGCACAGTAAGCGGCCGCCTTAATCAGGGCCTCTTTCGGGGTATAGGTTTTCTGTTTCTTCTGTCGTTCCAAATCGTTCGTTTTGCTCCTGTTTAAAACACGCGCAGGTGCCAAAGAGTTGCGGGAAAAGTTGAATGCTTACTCAAAGATAAGCTTTCTCGGAGTTAATTTTTAACGGTGCCGTAGTTGTGGTTCTGTCAGGTATAGCAACAAGCACCTTCGTATAGGCTCAAATCAGACATACTCAATCTGATTCTGACAATTAAATCACACAACTAAACCTTATTCCGCTCACCTTTGTAAAGCCAATCTATAATGCTGGTTTATGTTTTCAAAAGGAGTCAGGTACATGCTGATGTCGACGCTGTTTTTTTCGCTCATGAACGTGTGCGTGAAAATGGTGCCGCATATACCTGCCATCGAGGTGATTTTGTTCCGATCGGTAGTGTCGTTAGTGATGAGTTATGTGGTACTGCGCAGTAAGCGGGTGAGGGTATGGGGGACCAACTACGGCCTCCTGATTGCCCGTGGTGCGGCCGGGGCTATAGCGCTGATGCTGTTCTTTAATACACTGCAGAATATACCGCTGGCCACGGCGGCTACCCTGCAGTACCTTTCCCCTATCTTCACCACGATCATGGGCATTTTTATTGTGAAAGAGAAGGTAAAGCCCTGGCAGTGGGTATTCTTTGCCGTATCTTTTGCCGGCATCCTGATCATCGAAGGGCTTGACGCCAGTGCCGATTCCTTCTATGTGTGGCTGGGGGTGCTGAGTGCTGTTTTCTCCGGGCTGGCATACAACTTCATTCGGCGCCTCAACATACGGGAGCATCCGTTGGTGATCGTGTTTTACTTTCCGCTGGTGGCCCTGCCGATCTCGGGCATCTACTCCATTTTCAACTGGGTGCAGCCCGAAGGATGGGACTGGGGCATCCTGCTGATGGTGGGTGTACTGACCCAGCTCGGGCAGTACTACATGACCATGTCGTATCAGGCAGAGGAAATCTCCAAAGTCGCCAATCTCAATTACATCGGCATTATCTACGCGCTTTCGCTAGGCTTTATTTTGTTTGATGAGCATTTCGAGCTGGCAACTTATGTAGGTATGGGGCTCGTGTTGGTGGGAGTGGTGCTGAACGTGCGCTACAAAAATCGCCTGTCGCGGCGAGAGATTGAGGCTCACGAAACGAAGCTGCCGAAGGTATAGCGGAGGTTAAGGCTTCGGCACACGCTGCCTGGACTTCTGCAAGATGACAATGAGGCATGGCAATGTAAAACCTATACCAGCAAAGTGCTTAGCGGGCTTAAATTCTAAAAAAGCTAAACACGATGGGCGGGTTTTGTCGTTAGTTCTTAAATTGTAAAGCCTTACATTCAAGACAAGAGTCTACTTACATGCGCCCTGTTTTCTTACTTTTCCTGCTATACCTGTTGCCGGCCATTACCTTGGCGGGAACACTGCGTGGGCGCATCACCGACGAGAACAACCAGGGCTTACCTTTCGCTAGCATCTACATCAAAGAAACTTCCAGTGGTACTGCTTCCAACGACCAGGGCAATTACCAACTGCAACTCCCGGCCGGCACCTATACCTTAGAATTTAAGTATGTCGGGTATAGAGCCCGCATCGAAACCGTGACCGTAGGCGACGGCGCGCAGGAACTGAACGTGCAGTTGTTGCCGGAGGTGCTTAACTTGAAAGAAGTGGTGGTGAAAGCGGCCGATGAAGACCCGGCTTACGGCATCATGCGCAACGCCATCCGGCTCCGCAAATACCATCGCGACGAAGTGAATGCCTGGAGCGCCCGGGTATACATGAAAGGCTTGGCTCGCATGGACAAAGTGCCCGGTAAGGTGCTCGGCGTGCGGGTAGTGGATGTGGATACGGGCATCGTATACCTGTCGGAGTCGGTGTCGGAGCTGCATTTTAAGAAGCCCAATAAGGTGAACGAGCGGGTGATCTCCTCTAAAGTGAGCGGCAAGAAACAGGGCTTCAGCTTTAACCAGGCTTCGGAGATGAACATCAGCTTTTATGATAATTTGCTCAAAGTACAAGGGCTGAGTGAGCGGGGTTTTGTGTCACCGCTGGCCAACAATGCACTTTTCTTTTACCGCTTCGAGTACCAGGGTACATTCGAGGAAAACGGGCGCACCATCAACAAGATCAAAGTCATCCCGAGGCGGAAGAACGATCCTGTGTTTCAGGGAAGCATTTATATTGTAGACGGTACCTGGCGCATTCACAGCACTGACCTCACGCTCACCAAAAATGCAGGTATAGATTTTGTCGATTTTATCCGGGTGCGGCAGGTATACGCGCCGGTGCAGGACCATGTCTGGATGCCGGTATCACAGCGCTTTACGTTCGAGGCCTCGGGGCTTGGCTTTAAAGGCGGAGGCTATGCTACAGGCGTGTACTCCAGGTATAAGGTGCAGCCCGCTTACAGCCGTCCGCCTACGGTGGTGGAGCCGGAGCCGGAGGTGGTGGAAGATGCCATGGCAGTGGAAGTAAAGCCTGCGCGACGACAGCGTGCCCGGGTGATCGAACCGAAAGAGGCCACACCCGAAGAGCAGCCTGCCATACACGACGAAAAACTCTTCAGCCGCGAAGTGCTGGTTGTGGAGAAAGAAGCAAACACCCGCGACTCGGCTTATTGGGCCGAGATCCGGCCGGTACCGCTCACCGAGGAAGAACAAATCGACTACCAGCGTAAAGACAGTCTGGAGGTCATCCGCGAGTCAAGGGTATACAAAGATTCCGTGGACCGCATCCGCAACAAGCCGACCTTTGGCAGCTTTTTTACGCGCGGCTATACCTACAGCAACACCTACGAACGTCGCACCTTCCGGATAGATCCGTTGCTGAGTCTGACGGGCGGATCGAGTGTACTGCAATACAATACCGTAGAGGGTGTGGTGGCGAACGTGGGCATGGAGTACCGGCAGAATTTTGAGGACCGCCGCTATTACGAGATAGAGCCGACCATCCGTTACGGATTCGCCAATGAGAAACTTAACGCCAAACTGCGTCTGAGCTATACCTATAATCCTATCAAACGGAGTTCGGTTTCGGTAGAAGGTGGCCGCTTCGTGGACCAGATCAACTCCACTAACCCGATCTCGCCATTTGCCAACACGGTTTATACCTTGCTGATGCAGCGCAATTACCTCAAACTCTACCAGCGCGACTACGCCCGGATAAACTACCGCTCCGAAATTTTGAACGGCGTCACCATCCTGACCTCGCTTGATTATTCGCACCGCATGCCGCTGGAGAATTCTACTGGCTATACTTTCCGGGAAAGCAGCAGCGGTGACTTTATGTCCAACGTGCCTGAAAATGCAGAACTGGCCGATGCATCTTTCGAGCCGAATCAAGCACTGACAGCTGCTTTTACGGTGGCTTTCCGGCCGGGCATGAACTACATCTCCCGACCCGACCGCAAGATCAATATCGGCTCGCGCTGGCCTACTTTTTCGCTGGGCTATCGGGGAGGTCTAAAAGCGCTGGGGGGCGATGTGAGGTATACCACCTTGGCGTTGCGCATTTCCGACGACTTCAGTCTGGGCCTGCTGGGCAGCAGTGAGTACAGCTTTACGGGAGGCACTTTCTGGGGCAAAGAGAATATGCAGCTGATGGATTATCGCCATTTTAACGGCAACCGCACCATTTTCGCGGGCGTGTACACCGGCTTCCAACTCCTCGACTACTACAGGTATAGCACCAGCAACCGTTACTTCGAAGGGCACTACGAGCACCACTTCAATGGTTTCCTGTTCAATAAAATACCGCTCTTCCGCAAGCTCAAGTGGCAGGAGGTGGTGAGTCTGCACTACCTTAACACACGCGAATCAGAAAACTACCTGGAGCTGGGCTTAGGTATAGAGCACATCTTCAAAGTACTGCGTGTCGATTTTTTTACTTCGTTTCAGGAGCGGCAGAAAGTGCATTCCGGTGTGCGGTTTGGTTTTGGATTTTAAGGTATAGCGCTGGTATAAAAGCTGTTTTATAACCAAACACACAAATTGGCCGTTAAAAAATAGACTTGAACTAATCATTTTGAAACGACTATGAAGAAGTTATCAGATATACTTAAAACAGGGTTGGCAGTGGCGGTGGTAGCGGTATTGGGCACCAGTTGCGGCGAAAGACCGCAGTCGGACCCCGTAGATGACACCAGTACCTCCGAAGCTATCACGAACAAAAGCGAGTCCACACAAAACCTGACCAAGCCACGCCCAGCACCCATCGGTGACACGGCTGAAACAGGGGAGCAGGCCGACCGCTTTGGCAACCTGCCATCCAACGTAGACTCTGTGGCACGCCAGCGGGTAGAGCTCGACAAGCAAAGACAGCTACAGGAAAACCCAAACCAGCGACCTAAGATCGAGACCCAACCCAACCGGGGTGCGGATGGCAGCAGAGAAGGACAGTAAATAGCAACTCATAAAAAGAGGCCATACCTGAAAAGATCGGGTATGGCCTCTTTGTTTTTGGCAGGTATAGTCTATTTCACCACAGCCGTAGTACCGACCGGTGGGATGACCAGACCGGCGCCCGTTTTCTTGCGGCCTTTCAGATTGATGTTGTAGATGATCACGGAGATAAAGATGAGTACATAGGCCGCTACTTTTACCGCCGTGGTCTCTTCGTTGAAGTACATGAACGCGACAACAAAGTTGAGGATCGGGTTGATGTACATCAGGATACCGATGGTGCCGGACGTGAGTTCTTTGAGAGCATAGAGGTTCAGAAACAGCGGCAGCACCGTGAAGACAGCGCTCAGTATACCTGTCATCAGGAAAAAATGGCCATCCAGCACGACCCCAGAACTCCCTTTGAGTTGCTCGTAAAACGGCGCAATGAACACAAAAGAGAGTAAAAGCTGCAGCGTGAGCAGCACGATCTTGTCGTATACCTTGAGGATGCGCTGAGTGATCAGGTAAAAAGCATAGCTCAACGCGATCAACAGACTAAACAGCAGACTCGTCAGTTCACCCGTTCCGATCAGCACGCAGCTCAGCGCACTCAGCCCGATGGCTACCCACTGGTTCACCCGCAGTTCTTCCTTCAGCAAAGCAAAACCCAGCACGGCCGTCAGGATGGGGCAGAGCAGGTATGAGAACGAGCCCGTCTGGATGTTGATATGGTTGATCACGTAAATAAACGTCAGCCAGTTGATGGTCAGCAGCGAACCACCCAGAAAAGTGAAAAGCATGAACCTGCGTGCTTCTCGTGCAGGCGCGGCCTTCACCAGCGCAAGCGTCTCCATTAGTTTTTTTCGGCGGAAAAGCACTGTGATAAACAGTAGCAGCAGGACCGATAGCGCTACCCGGAAGAACAGGATTTGCCCGCTTGGGTAGTCGGCCAGGGCCTTGAGCGGGAAAGGTATAAAGCCCCAGATGACGAAGGCCGCTATACCTGCTGCGTAGTATGGTTTGGTGTTCGTTGTTTCCATTTCAATATAAAAGAGCGCAAATGTATCGTTTTGATTTTGAAAAAGCTGCTATATAGGTTTCGATATCCGTGTTTTGACATCAATTACCGGCCGGTTTAATTATTTGCAGCTCATCACAACCCTTCGTCTGAAACATTATCTTTGAGCTTTAAATTAAATTGTATGCTCAGCTTTCACCAGCTTCAAGCCATTACAGGAGGTGCCGTGTTGCAACAGCTGCAGGACAGCCCCGTGGTGCACCTGCTCACCGACAGCCGAAAACTTTCGCAGCCGGCGGGCACGCTGTTTTTTGCCATTAGGGGTCGCCACAACGACGGGCACGTATACCTGGAGCAGCTCTATAAGCTGGGCGTGCGGCAGTTTGTGGTGGAGGAAGCAGCAGGTATGGAGCAGCTATACCCCGAGGCGAATATTTTGCAGGTAAAGAGCAGTCTGGAGGCTTTACAAGCTGTAGCTGCCTGGCACCGGACGAAGTTCCGTATACCTGTGCTGGGCATCACGGGCAGCAACGGCAAAACCATTGTGAAGGAATGGCTGGCGCAACTGTTGAGTCCGGAAGAGCTGGTTGTGAAGAGCCCGCGTAGTTACAATTCCCAGATCGGGGTGCCGCTCTCGGTTTGGCAGTTGGATCAGAACCATACCTTCGGCTTGTTCGAGGCAGGTATATCGCAACCGGGCGAGATGCAGAAGCTGCAGCAAATCATACAGCCTATACTCGGGCTGATCACCAACATCGGAAGCGCCCACGACGAAGGTTTTACAAGTAGAAGGCAGAAGGTGGCGGAGAAAATGCGGCTATTCAGTGGAGTGGAGTTGCTTTTCTATTGTTTGGATCACGAGCTAATACACGAGGCGGTGCAGGCAAGCGGTATACCTGCCTTCACCTGGTCGCGCCAGCAGGGAGCCGATTTGCACATCTCAGGCAGCGCTGTTTCCGGCCATAAAACCATCGTGAGTTATACCTTCCAGAGTGAGCAGCACAGCCTGGCTATACCTTTCACAGACGAAGCTTCCGTGGAAAATGCCCTGCACTGCCTGGCAGTGCTGCTGCAACGAGGCACTGACCTGACGGCTATACAAGACCGAATGGACCGACTGCAGCCGGTGGCCATGCGCCTCGAAATGAAAGAAGCCATAAACGGCTGTTACCTCATCGACGATACTTACAACAACGATTTGGCCGGTCTTTCCATCGCCCTCGACCTGCTGGCCAGTCAGCCGAAGCGGGGGAGGCGAACACTTATACTTTCCGATTTGCTGGAGTCCGGTATGCCTGAAGGGAAACTCTACAGCGAAGTAGCCGCCCTGACCAAAGCCCGCCAAGTGGAGCGCCTGATCGGGATCGGGCCAATCATACAGGCGCATGGTGCTAAGTTCGGCGGCGACACGAGCTTCTATACCAGTACGGCCGAATTTCTGCAACATTTCAGTTCTGAGCAGTTCCGCAACGAGTTGGTGCTGGTGAAGGGCGCGCGCGTGTTCGGTTTCGAGAAGATTGTGCAGGCTTTTCAGCAGAAGGTGCACGGCACGGTGCTGGAAGTGAACCTGGATGCGCTGGTGCATAACCTCAATTACTACCGTTCCAAACTGGCATCGGGCACCAAACTGATGGTGATGGTGAAAGCCTTTGCCTACGGCAGCGGTAGCTTCGAAGTGGCCAACCTGCTGCAGTTTCATCGGGTAGATTACCTGGCAGTGGCTTATGTAGACGAAGGTGTGAGCCTCCGCGAGCAAGGCATCACGCTACCGATCATGGTCATGAATCCGTCGCCGGATAGCCTGGCCAAACTGCACCAATACAGCCTCGAGCCTGAGATATATTCCCTGGAGTTACTCCACGATTTTCTCGCAACCGCCCAGCCTGGCATCAGCTACAAAATTCACCTGAAACTCGACACCGGTATGCACCGCCTTGGTTTTACAGGAGAAGACTTTGACGAACTTTTCGCTTTGCTCAGGCAGCATCCGCAGGTGCGGGTGGTGAGCACTTTCAGTCACCTGGCGGGAGCCGACGAAGCTTTGCACGACGATTTTTCACAAGGGCAACTACAAAACTTCAAGGTGTTGGCTGCTGAGGTAGAAGAACGCCTCAGCTATACCTTGCTCAAGCATATTCTCAATTCGGCAGGCATCGTTCGCTTTCCGGAGCACCAGCTGGATATGGTGCGCTTAGGTATAGGTCTGTATGGAGTAGAGTCCACGGGTTCGGAGCAGGAGGCGCTGCAGCCGGTTAGTACGCTCAAAACCACCATCTCCCAAATCAAGCATATCCGGCAGGGCGAAACCGTGGGTTACAGCCGCAAAGGTATAGCTGACACCAACAAGACCATCGCCACCATTGCTATCGGTTACGCCGACGGCTACGACCGCCGCTTCAGCAATGGCGCCGGCGAGGTGATCGTACAGGGGCATCGCGCTCCGATCATCGGCAACGTGTGCATGGATATGTGCATGATCGACCTGACCGGTATACCTGCCAAAGTAGGCGACGAAGTGACCGTGTTTGGCCCACAACTCACACTGGTCGAGCTGGCGCAGCGTATTGACACCATTCCGTACGAACTGCTCACCAACGTTAGTGCCCGCGTCAAGCGTATCTTCTTCTCGGAGTGACGTTTCTACCATCCAATCTCTTCAGATTCTGAAATTATCAGGGCCAGCCAGCTCCAAATTCGCGCATCTTCAAATCATAAGTCCTATTCTTTTGCATTAACGGGGAACAGCTTGTATCTTGCAGTTGTTTATAAATAGTCTAAATAAAAGAAGAGAAGTCGTGCGTAACAGGATACAGGAATCAGAGCAACAGAAGAGTGTGCGCGATCTGAAGATCGGGGAGAGCGGAGAGATTTCGAGCCTTAATGACCCGGAGATGGCGCTTAAGCTCCTTGAAATGGGGTGCATACCGGGTACTGCAGTGAAGCTGACCAGCAAAGCCCCTTTTGGAGATCCTGTTACCATTATTGTAAATGACTATACCCTCTCACTCCGTTTAGACGAAGCTGAAACCATTCTGCTGAAGTAGATTTATTACCACATGGCTGTTACTATGGAGGCGGAAGCGCCGGAAGCCAAACAAGTGCCTGTCCATCAGCCGGTGGCCAGAATCGCTTTAATTGGCAACCCGAATTCGGGTAAAACCTCACTTTTCAATCAACTCACAGGCCTTAACCAGAAGGTAGGCAACTTCCCGGGTGTTACCGTCGATAAAAAAACAGGTATCAGCCAGCTCACGCCGCAACTCAAGGCGCAGATCATTGACCTGCCCGGTAGCTACAGCCTGTACCCCAAGTCCCTCGACGAGCGGGTGATCATCGACCTGCTCTACGATCCGGCATCAAAACATTCCCCTGACCTGGTTATTGTCACGGCCGACGCTTCTAACCTGAAGCGCAACCTGCTGCTGTTTACGCAATTAGCCGACCTTCGCATACCTGCTGTACTGGCTCTCAATATGATGGACGTGGCAGAGACCGAGGGTGTGAAGATCGACATCGAGGTATTGCAGCGCGACCTGGGCGTACCGGTTATACCCATGAATGCCCGTAAAGGAGTAGGTATAGCGGCACTCAAAATTGTGATGTCGCAACAGCTGGCTCCTACCAAAACGTCTTTCTTTGATGTTCCGGCAGAGCTGAAGCCGCTTGTCGCCCAGATCAGAGAGCGTTTCTCGCTTCGCAATGATTACCTGGCGCTGCACTATGCACACCAGTACAAAAACCTACGCTTCCTATCTGAACAGGACAAGGCATGGATGACCCAACTGCTGGATGCGGCTGACTTTAAATCGAATACGGCGCAGGCCAACGAGACCGTAGCCCGCTATGTGCGCATCAATGAGATTTTGCTGGACGCCGTGCGCGTGAACAAAGCGAAAGAAGAAGAGAAGTTCAGCAACAAGCTCGACCTGATTCTGACGCACCGTGTATTCGGCTACCTGATTTTCGTGGGCTTGCTGTTTCTGGTGTTTCAGGCGGTGTTTGCCTGGGCTAGCTACCCGATGGACCTGATCGACGAAGGTATAGCCGGACTCAATAGTTTGATTCAGGAAAACTTTAGCGGACCGCTGATTAACTTGTTAACCGAGGGCGTGATTGCCGGCTTGGGTGGTGTACTGATCTTTATACCTCAGATCGCTATTTTATTTGCCTTCATCGCCATTCTGGAAGAAACAGGTTACATGGCCCGCGTAACTTTCATGATGGACAAGATCATGCGCAAGTTCGGGCTGAATGGCAAAAGTGTGGTTCCGCTTATTTCAGGTGTGGCTTGTGCCGTACCGGCTGTAATGTCGGCGCGCACGATCGAGAACTGGAAAGACCGGATGATTACGATTTTCGTGACGCCGCTCATGAGTTGCTCGGCCCGTATACCTGTTTATACTGTACTTATCGCGCTGGTAGTGCCGGAGGTATACTACTTCGGTTTCCTGAACCTGCAGGGCATTGTGCTGATGGGCCTCTACCTTCTGGGCTTTCTGTCGGCCATCTTCTCTGCCTTGTTGCTCAAAGTATTGCTGCGGGCCCGCGAGCGCAGCTACTTCATCATGGAGTTCCCGGTATACCGCATGCCGCGCTGGAAAAATGTGGGCCTCACTATCTTTGAGAAGTCTAAGACCTTTGTGCTGGAGGCGGGTAAAATCATTGTGGCAGTTTCTATTATCCTGTGGGTGCTGGCCTCGTACGGTCCCGGCGATAGCTTTGAACGTGCCGAGGAGCGCGCTGTAGCAGAGGCCGAAGTAAAAGGCTTTGGCGAAGAGCAAACAAATAACCTGGTAGCATCTTACCAACTGGAGTCGAGTTACGCGGGCAAATTTGGTCAGGCGATTGAGCCGGCCATCCGGCCATTGGGCTACGACTGGAAGATAGGTATAGCGCTGCTCACCTCCTTTGCCGCCCGCGAGGTGTTTGTAGGCACTATCTCGACGATCTATAGTATAGGCGAAGAAGAAAACGTAAGTACGATCAAAGATAAGCTGATGTCGGAGAAAGATGCCGATGGTAATCCGTTCTTTACGCCGGCGCGGGCCTTCTCGCTGCTGATCTTCTACGCCTTTGCCATGCAGTGTATCAGTACGCTGGCCATTGTGCGCCGCGAAACAAAAAGTTGGATGTGGCCACTGGCGCAACTGGTCTACATGACGGGATTGGCTTATGTATCTGCTTTTGCCGTTTTCCAGCTGATGAGCTAAGCCACAACCTCATATAATTTGAAAGGCCCGCCCCGAAAGGAGCGGGCCTTTTGTTTCTATACCTGAAAGGACGCTGTTTATTTACCTATACCTGGCGTCGTAGGAATAGCAGATTACACAATTTAAGTATGTCAAGGTATACGCGCTCTTTGTAAAATCTCAGAAGTGCATGAGTTATACCTGATTTTGTATTATTTGTCTTTTAATATTTGCTCTATTGCTAAAAATATTAAGATTAAGTCTAAATTGTTATAACAAATATGCTGCACTATAGGTATAACATATGGCGCAGGAATAAATGCAGCGGCCGAATGTGGTAGGTTCCTGGTAAGCTATAATTGAATGGGTTTGATAGCTGCAATCACTTAGTATCTCCACTTTACGGACGCCACTCTGGCTCCGGCATAATACGCCTACATCTGAACGGCTGCCTATCGGCACCGGGAACCAACATCTGCCTTCTTCTGAACAGACGCCACTCTGGCGCTGGATACTTGGCTTTAATTCTATAAGCCAACCATACTCTGATTTTTACTAAATCCAGAAAGCGATGAAAAAACTTCTAGCAATAAGCTTCTTACTCATCTTTGCGTTGCAGCTACAAGTACTGGCCCAAGGAAGGGTTATTACTGGCAATGTGACGGACGCTTCCTCAAATCAGCCTCTACCAGGTGTAGCGGTACTGGTGAAGGGAACATCCGTAGGTACCGCTACAAGTACCGATGGAAACTACTCTTTAACGGTGCCGGATGGTGCCACTACCTTAGAATTCCGATTCCTTGGTTACCGTACGACTGAACGGGCCATTGGAAATGCTACTACTATTAACGTAGCACTCCCTCTAGCCACAGAACAACTCGGAGAAGTTGTGGTAACAGCACTGGGTATCGAGCGAAATAAGAATGAGCTGGCTTACTCTGCGCAGCAGGTAAGTGGTGAGCAGATTACGCGCACCAGGCCTGCCGACTTCGTGAATTCCCTCTCAGGTAAAGTGGCCGGTCTTGATATCCGTTCCAACAACACGATGGGTGGATCTACGAACGTAATCATTCGTGGTAACAAGTCCATCACAGGTAACAACCAGGCGCTGTTTGTAATTGACGGCGTGCCGGTAAGTAATGCCAATACCAACACTGCCGATCAGCAGTCTGGTAGGACGGGAACTGACTTTGGTAACGCTGCCGCCGACTTGAACCCTGATAACATTGAATCTGTGAACGTGCTGAAAGGTGCTGCCGCAACAGCGCTTTATGGTTCGCGCGCAGCAAACGGCGTTATCATGATCACGACCAAGAAAGGCGCGAAGAACAGCCTCAACATTACAGTTAATAGTGGTGTTACCTGGAGCACGATGGACAGGAGCACTTACGTTGACTACCAGAAAGAATATGGAGCAGGCTATTCCCAGGCGTTCCGTACCTCAGCTGACCTGGGTAGCGGCGTTGCGCCGGTCGTTCGTTTTCAGGATGATGCTTCCTATGGGCCTAGATTCGACCCGAACCTGCAGGTATACCAATGGGACGCTATTGATCCGCTCCACCCCAACTTTGGACAGACAAGGCCCTGGGTAGCTGCTGCGAATGACCCCCGTGATTTTTATGAAACTGGTGTCAACTCTAACCAGAGTATTATGATAAGCGGTGGTGGCGATAAAACTACTTTTAATGTAGGCTATACCCGAAACGATATTAAAGGCAACCTGCCCAATGCAACGCTTGATAAAGACCTTTTTAACTTTACGGGTTCTTTTGAGGCAACTGAGAAGATATCGGTAAGTGCTTCTGCCAATTATTCGCGCACAGTAGGTGTGGGTAGGTATGGCACAGGTTACCAAGGTCGTAACCCTAACCAGCAGTTCAGGCAGTGGTGGCAAACCAACGTAGATATTGAAGAGCAGGAAGCTGCCTATTTCAGAAACCGCCAGAACATTACCTGGAACTGGAATGCGGCAAACACTGGCCCTATCTATTCTGACAACCCCTACTGGTCCAGATTCGAGAACTACTCTAATGATGCCAGAGACAACTTCTATGGCTATGTAACTGCTACCTACAAGTTTACGGACTGGTTAAACTTAATGGGCAGAGTCACATACAACACAACCACAGATATGCAGGAAGAACGTGTGGCCGTAGGAAGTGCTGACGTGAGTGAATATGAGCGATATGACCGGGAGTTCAATGAAACCAACTATGACCTCTTCTTAAACTTCAACAGGGATATTACGGAAGATATTAGCCTGAATGGTTTGATTGGAACCAACCTGCGCAGAAACCGCCTCAGAGATATAAGAGCAAGTACGAATGGTGGCCTTGTTGTACCAAGACTATACACGCTCTCAAACTCAGTTAACCCCATCACTGCTCCTATCGAAAACTTTGAGCGCGTAGGTGTTGATGGCATTTTTGCAAATGCCAACTTCGGCTTCAGAGACACCTACTTCCTTGAGCTTTCTGCCCGTCGGGATAAATCCACAACATTGCCAGAAGGAGACAACTCATACTTCTATCCGTCTATAGCTGGAAACGTGGTGTTCTCTAATCTTCTCCAAGTACCCTGGCTGTCAGGTGGTAAGCTTAGAGTAAACTATGCCGAGGTAGGCAACAGTGCTCCGGCATTTAGTATCTTCGATGTGTACACACAGCCAACAGGATTAGGCTCAATTCCACTCTTCTCTATACCGAACACTAAAAACAACGAGGACCTGAAGCCAGAAAGAACCAAGAGCTTTGAAGCTGGTATTGAGGCAGATTTCTTCAATAGCCTGTTTGGGTTTGACTTCACCTATTATCGTTCAAGCACAGTAGACCAGATCATCAACGTATCTACAACTGGTGCTACGGGCTACACCGCACAGTGGGTGAATGCCGGGGAAGTAGAAAACAATGGTTTTGAGGTGGCTGCTTTTGCTACACCTGTTCAGTCAGGAGATTTCTCATGGAACATCAATATCAACTTCGCCCGTAACCGAAGTGAAGTCCTTAGTCTGTACCAGGATGTTCAGAACATTCCACTTGCCACTTTCCAGGGTGGTGTATCTCTGAACGCCGCTGTCGGTCATCCATTTGGTGTGATCAGGGGCACTGACTTCGTCTACACGAACGGACAGAAGACAGTAAACTCCGACGGGTACTACATAAACTCTGGCAACGCAGCTGACATTATCGGTGATCCGAACCCGGACTGGACTGGTGGGGTTAACAACACCCTAACCTTTAAAGGTCTATCGCTCGGCTTCCTGGTAGATGTGCGTCATGGTGGCGATGTGTTCTCTCTTGACCAGTGGTATGGCGAAGCAACAGGCCTGTATCCGAATTCTGCAGGGGTAAACGACAAAGGAAACCCTTCTCGTCTTCCGGTAGCTGAAGGTGGTGGTGTACTGCTGCCCGGCGTGAAAGAAGATGGCACCCCTAACGATGTGTATGCAGAGAATACAGACGGCAACGGAAATACTCCTTTCGGATATGCTGCCGGTGGTATAGAGGCCCCGAGGGCAATGTATGTATTCGACGGCAGTTTCGTGAAGTTGAGAGAAGTTGCTATTTCCTATGCCTTGCCACAGACTTTAATAGAAAATATCGGCTTTATTAAAGGAGTTGAATTACAACTGATTGGCCGAAACCTGTGGATCATCCACAAGAACATGGAATACTCTGATCCGGAAGAAGGCTTGAGTTCAGGTAACGCATCAAGAGGGTATCAGTCTGGCGCATACCCTGCCTTCAGAAACTACGGATTTAACGTCAGATTTAACTTCTAAACTATCAAGAGATGAAGAAACTTATCATATGCTTATTCACGCTGGTATTTATGGCAGCGTGCGTAGACGACCTGGATGAATATAATATTGACACGAAGCGGGCCACCGATGTCCCGGCTGCCACGCTGTTCACCAATGCATTGCTAGGCCTGACGGATGTGTTGACTACCCCGAACGTAAACACGAACAACATCAGGTTGTATGTGCAGCACTGGGCTACGACGCAATATGTGGAGGAGCCGAGGTATAACATGACTGGCCGTTTGATTCCTCAGAACTTCTGGAATGCGCTTTACCGGGACGTACTCGCTGACTTGAAAGAGTCTAAAAGATTGTTAGTCGCTAATGAGACGATAGACCCGGTAGTGAAAAATAACCAGTTGGCTCAAGTTGAGATTATGGAGGTATATACCTGGTCAGTGCTGGTAACTTCTTTTGGTGATATTCCTTATACCGAGGCGCTTGATCCGAGCAATACGCAGCCAGTTTATGATGATGACCAGGTGATTTACAACGATATCCTAGAACGCCTTGACATGGCTCTTGGTCTTATCAATACTGAGGAAGATGGATTTGGAGAAGGAGATGTGCTTTATAATGGAGATATGGCGCAATGGATTAAGTTTGGTAACTCTTTGAAGCTGCGGTTAGCCATGGTGATAGCCGATGTTGATGAAGCTAAAGCCAGAACGCTTGTAGCGGAAGCAGCGCCAAATGTGTTCCAAAGTAACGCCGATAATGCAACATTCCCTTACACGGCTGCAACCCCGAACAACAACCCCATTTCTGATAACGTGACAGGTCCGCTTTCGGCGAGGGAAGACTTTATAGCAGCCAGCACATTGGTTGATGTGATGAATGCGCTGAATGACCCTAGAAGGCCGCAATACTTTACAGATGTTGACGGACAGTTTGTAGGCGGCAGAGTTGGCTTTGCCAACAATTATGAAGATAACTCTACTGTAAGTGAGAAAGTGGCGGCACTTGATTTCCGTGGGGTATTGTTGGACTACGCTGAAGTTGAGTTCCTGTTGGCAGAGGCTGCAGAAAGAGGCTTTATTGCTGAGCCCGCTGCTGAACATTACAATGCAGCTATCAGAGCATCCATCTTAGATTGGGGTGGAACAGAAGCTGAGGTAACCGCTTATTTGGCTCAACCTGGGGTTAACTACGCTACTGCTCCCGGTGACTGGAGACAAAAAATTGGTACACAAGCCTGGATTGCCTTTTTCAACCGCGGTTATGAGGCATGGTTAACCTGGAGAAGATTGGATGCACCAACCCTGGCACCACCGGTGGAAGGACTGATTGTACCAACAAGATTGATCTATCCTGTTAACGAGCAGACGTTGAACCCAACTAATCGTGGAGCAGCGGCATCGGCAATAGGAGGAGACGAAAGCTCTACGAAGCTATTCTGGGATGTGCGATAGCGGCAGACCGAATGTATAGAAGATAAACTTGATAGTAGTTTTCTGCAGAAAATGCCCCCGAGCTTCGGGGGCATTTTTCTTTTCTGATAATAGGTGTCAAGTTATAAATTACTGATTTACAGTTTATTGTGTGGTTGTTAGTTCGGGTTTTTACATTTGGAACAGGAAGTAGAGTACGCCTAGCTTTATCGTGTTCTCATCTTTAACACCAAAGAAGCTAAGAACTTGATTTTGTTTGTCTTATGTTTTAAAAATTTAATTTTTCTACTATAGTATTGAATAAATTTATCCTTTCCCATATATGTCCGTATAAGGAGGAGCTTTTACCGATTTGCTCAGATTAGGATGAAATCAGATCCCTAAGAGACGCTGGGAAGATGGTTAAGATTTGCTTTTGAGGTTAAAAAACGCACTAAATATTTGTGAAAGCCGAAAACATTCTTTAAAATTGAACATCTCTCACCTTAAACAAATAAAATAATGAAAAGAACTCTACTACTCCTAGAGCTATTCTTATCTCACCGCCGCTTACCAATTGCAGGTAAATTAGCGGCCTCCTAAGTATTTATCGATTACCATAACCTGTTTTTAAGGTTATCTGACTGTTGTTTTCAGGCTTATACTGTCTGCTCTGGCTACGGCTGTGTTCATATTTTTATAAATTTTATAATTTAGTTTAGATTTTTCGGTATCTGATACAATGATTTGTTGAAGATAATCTTCTTTTCAGGGTCGTGCTTCTGTACTCTTAATATGCTGGCTCCAGCAATTTAGGTGAATCAGGGCAGGAGCCTGCTGCAGAGGGCCTTTCTGTCAACGGCATTGATCAGCACGAGAGATAGGGAACGGAGGAAAGTGATAGAAGAAGGAGGTGATCAACAGATAAAGTGAGCCTGAGCTCATGTTTCATATAAAACAAACGAACTGAAGCTGCTAGCCAGCGCAGTGACAAAATAACACCTTAACCAATTTGAATTAATTCTTACCTAAACAAACAGCGCAATGAAAAAAATTCTAATGCTATGCCTGCTGCTTGTGTCGGCCTTTATCCAAGAGGCGATGGCGCAAGTCAGGGCAATCACCGGTACGGTGACAGACGCTAGTACTAAACAGCCGCTGCCAGGGGTTACAGTCCTGGTGAAAGGCACATCAGTGGGTACTGCCTCGGGGGCAGACGGTACTTATACTGTAAATGTGCCGGAAGGCGGCACCACCCTTGTTTTCCGATTTATTGGTTATCAGACAATTGAGCGGCCGATCGGTAACGAATCTACTATAAACGTGTCTTTGGGAACTGATACCCGCCAGTTAGGTGAGGTGGTAGTTACTGCCCTTGGTATCGAGCGTAACAGAAACGAGCTGGCATATTCAGCTCAGGAAGTTAGCGGAGACCAAATTACACGTGCCAGAAATGAAAACGTAGTAAACTCACTGTCAGGTAAAGTTGCTGGTCTGGATATCAGAACCAACAACACCATGGGTGGTTCTACTAACGTTATCATCCGTGGTTATTCTTCACTAACTGGTAACAACCAGGCCCTTTTCGTTATTGACGGTGTGCCTGTAAGTAATGCCAACAACAATGGTTCTAACCAGGCTACTGGCCGTGGTGGTGCTGACTTTGGTAACGCTGCAGCTGACTTGAACCCTGATAACATTGAGTCTGTGAACGTACTGAAAGGTGCTGCTGCAACAGCGCTTTATGGTTCGCGCGCAGCAAACGGTGTTATTATGATTACGACCAAGAAAGGTGCTAAAAATAGCCTGAGCGTTGCTGTAAACAGCGGTGTTACTTGGAGCAATATCGATAAGAGCACTTATGTGAAATACCAGAAAGAGTACGGCGGCGGTTATTTCCAGGGCTTCCGTGCATCTAACGATCTGGGCAGTGGTGTAGCACCAGTTGTTCGTTTCCAGGATGATGCTTCCTACGGTCCAAAATTCGACCCGAACCTGCAGGTATACCAGTGGGATGCAATCGACCCGCTTCATCCAAACTTTGGCAGAACCAGACCTTGGGTAGCTGCTGAAAATGACGCTACTGCTTTCTTCCGAACTGGCCTTAACTCTAACCAGAGCGTTGTAGTTAATGGTGGCGGCGATAAAACAACCTTTAACTTAGGTTATACCCGTAACGACATTAAAGGTAACCTGCCTAACTCTAATATAGACAAAGACATGTTCAACTTCAATGCTTCTTACGAAGCTACTGATAGATTGACAGTCTCTGCTTCTGGTAACTATACCCGTACAGTAGGTATGGGTAGATATGGAACTGGTTATAGCGGTACTAACCCTAACCAGCAGTTCAGACAGTGGTTCCAGACCAACGTGGACATGGAGGAGATGAAAGACGCTTACTTCAGAAACCGCCAGAACATTACCTGGAACTGGAACAGCTCTAACACAGGCCCTATTTACTCTGACAACCCATACTGGACACAGTACGAGAACTACTCTAACGACAGCAGAGATAACATCTATGGTTATGCAACTGTTAATTACAAAATTACAGATTGGATGAGCGCAATGGGTAGAGCCTCTTTCAACACTACGAACGACATGCAGGAAGAGCGCGTTGCTGTTGGTAGTGCTGGTCTGAGTAGCTACTCCAGATACAACAGAGAATTTAATGAGACCAACTTCGACCTGATGTTGAATTTCAACAAAGATATCTCTGAAGAGTTAAGCTTTACAGGTTTGTTAGGTGGTAACATTCGCAGAGACCGTGCTGAATCTATCTTTACAGCGACAAACGGTGGTCTGGTTGTTCCAAAACTGTACTCTATCTCTAACTCTGTTAGCCCTGTAAACCCTCCGACTGAAACGTTAACCCGCAGAGGTGTTGACGGTATTTTTGCCAACGTGAACTTTGGTTTCAGAGACACTTACTTCATGGAGCTTTCTGCCCGTCAGGATAAGTCTACTACGCTTCCAGAAGGCGACAACGCTTACTTCTATCCAGCTGCCGGTCTTAACGTGATCTTCTCTAACCTCATGGAAACTTCCTGGTTATCACACGGTAAAGTGAGAGTGAACTATGCCGAAGTAGGTAACGATGCACCGCCATTGAGTATCTACGATGTGTATACCAAGCCTACTGGTTTTGGCTCTACTCCGATCTTCTCGCTTCCAAGCACCAAGAACAACCCTACTCTGAAGCCAGAAAGAAAGAAGAGTATGGAAGCAGGTATAGAGGCTGAGT
Organism: Pontibacter sp. HSC-14F20; assembly: GCF_019599265.1. GTDB lineage: Bacteria > Bacteroidota > Bacteroidia > Cytophagales > Hymenobacteraceae > Pontibacter. The sequence goes on from NZ_JAHZTC010000011.1 coordinate 59,158, forward strand.
TCTTCAACAACCTGTTCGGTTTCGACCTGACAGTGTACAAGGAAAACCAGATCGACCAGATCATGCCAGTTAGCCAGACGGCTGCTTCCGGCTACACAAGCCGTTACGTAAACGCCGGTGAGGTAGAAAACAAAGGTTTTGAGGTAGCTGCTTTCGTTACTCCAATCCAAACAGGAGATTTCACCTGGACCATGAACTTCAACTTCGCCCGTAACAGAAACAAGGTGCTGAGCCTGTACGAAGACGTGCGGAACCTGTCACTTGCTTCTTTCCAGGGTGGTGTATCGCTTAACGCTGCCATTGGTCAGCCTTACGGTGTTATCCGAGGCACTGACTTTATTTACACAAATGGTCAGAAAACAGTTGGAGAAAACGGATACTACCTGGTATCTGACAGATCAGACGAGATAATCGGCGATCCAAACCCAGACTGGACTGGTGGTTTCAACAACACACTGACATACAAAGGTCTGTCATTAGGCTTCCTGATCGATGTGCGCCATGGTGGTGATGTATTTTCTCTTGACCAGTGGTATGGTGAATCTACAGGTTTGTATGCTCACACTGCCGGCCTGAACGACAGAGGAAATCCTTCTCGTGATCCGGTTGCAGATGGTGGTGGTGTATTGCTGCCAGGTGTTAAAGAAGACGGTACTCAAAACGACATCTACGGTGAGAACCAGGATGGTGACGGCATGACGCCTTATGGCTACGCTGCCAACGACTACGAAGGTGCTCCGCTCGCGATGTATGTGTTTGACGGTAGCTTCGTGAAGCTGAGAGAAGTTGCTCTTTCTTATGCTCTACCTGAGTCAGTTATCGGGAACCTGGGTTTTGTAAAAGGTGTTGACCTTCAGTTGATCGGCCGTAACTTATGGATCATCCACAAGAACATGGAGTACTCAGATCCTGAAGAAGGTTTGAGCTCTGGTAACGCTGGTAGAGGATATCAGTCTGGTGCTTATCCAGCTGTTAGAACTTATGGCTTCAACGTTAAATTAAATTTCTAAAATATCAGAAAATGAAGAAACTTATCATATGCTTATTCTCGATGGTGTTTTTGGCATCATGCGTAGATGATCTGGACGAGTATAATGTCGACCAGAAGCAAGCTACAGTGGTTCCGGCTGTTACCCTGTTCACGGGTGCAACTAAGAACCTGACAGACGTGCTGACGACACCCAACGTTAACACGAACAACTACCGTTTTTATGTGCAGCACTGGACATCCACACAGTACCTGGATGAGCCACGCTATAACATGACATCACGTACAATTCCGCAGAGTATGTGGACAACCCTGTACCGCGATGTGCTGGCGGACTTTGCCGAAGCGAAGAGAATCATCAACGAGGATGAGACGCTTACGGAAGGTGTTAAACAAAACCAGCTGGCTCAGGTAGAGATCATGGAAGTGTATACCTGGTCTGTATTGGTAAACACATTTGGTGACGTTCCTTACACAGAGGCACTTAACTCTCAAAATGCATTGCCTGTTTATGACGATGCGCAGGCTATTTACAACGACATCCTGTCTCGTCTTGAAACCGCTGTAGATCAGATTAACACTTCTTCTGCCGGATTTACCGGTAGTGGTGACATCCTGTACGGTGGTAACATGCAGCGTTGGCTTAAATTTGGCAACTCTTTGAAGCTGAAGTTAGGTATGGTAGTAGCTGATGTTGACAATGCAAAAGCGAAAGCGTTGGCAGAATCAGCAACGGCAGCAGATGCAGGTGGCGTTATTTCAAGCAATGCTGAGAATGCAGCCTTCGGATACCTGTCTGCTCCACCAAACAACAACCCAATCTCTTCTAACGTGAAGGGCCCACTTTCAACTCGTGAAGACTATGTTGCTGCTAACACATTGGTTGACGCCATGAACGAGCGCAACGACCCAAGAAGAGAGTTCTACTTCTCGCAAGTTGGTGGCCAGTTTAAAGGTGGCAGATATGGTTTCCCTAACACTTTCACTGACTTCTCTACTGTAAGCGCTAAGGTTGCTGATCCTACTTTCGAAGCTCTTCTGCTTGACTATGCTGAAGTAGAATTCCTGCTGGCTGAAGCTGTAGAAAGAGGTTATAACGTAGGTGGTACTGCTGCAGAGCACTACAATAAAGGTGTTACAGCTTCCATTACATACTGGGGCGGTACAGAAGCTCAGGCTACTGCTTACCTGCAGCAGCCAAGCGTAAGCTACGCTTCTGCTCCTGGCGACTGGAAACAGAAGATTGGTACGCAGGAGTGGATCGCGCTATACAACCGCGGCTACGATGCATGGGTAACCTGGAGAAGACTGGATGCGCCAACGCTCCTTCCTCCGGTAGACGGACTGACTGTTCCGACAAGATTGATCTACCCAGTAAACGAGCAGACGCTTAACCCGTCAAACTATACTTCTGCTTCATCAGCAATCGGTGGTGACCAGAGCTCAACCCGTCTGTTCTGGGATGCTCAATAGAAAATAATTTATTAATTAATTTAGTTTAAGAATACTAGGTAGTAGTCTTCTTCATTGGCAAAGGTCTCCGGAATCCGGAGACCTTTTCTTTTATGAGAACTGACATGTCGGTGGTGCCAGGATGAGTTGTTGATGAGAAGAAGTTTTAGCGAGGGAAAAAGGTTCGGCATGAAGTTCGGATCGATTGAAGGGAAGTGTGAAGTAATCCAGCATTTTTTTGAAAAGCTTTTTATAGCTCATGGTAATTGAATGTCTAAACTCTGTATATTTAAAAGTTATTGCTACATTATCTCACCTTATATGCCTCGGAACGTAGTTGCTTTGCTTCTTTTGCTGCTTATCTCCTCTATTAATGCATGGGCTCAGTCTGCAGATGGCAGGCAGTACAAGTTGTCTGGCACCGTGAGAGGGGCTTGGGGAGAAAGACTTGAGGGGGCTTTTTTAGTGATTAAGCCAGGTGATAAAGGTGTGGTTACAGATAAGCAGGGACGCTTTTCGTTGCTGCTGGAGAAAGGTAGTTACGAAATTACCTGCCAGTATATCGGGATGGCACCGCTCCGCGAAACAGTTACCGTAGCCGGTGATAAGGAGATCGAGTTAACGCTGGTGCGTGTCAACTTCAAACTGAAAGAGGTAGAGATCACAAGCAGGCCTGTCACAGATATTAACAGCACTCAGATGGGCAGTTCGTTCATCGATCAGAAGATGCTGACACGTATGCCGAAGCTACTGGGAGAAGCTGACGTGATGCGAAGTGTTTCTGCGTTGCCCGGAGTTGTAAATGCAGGAGAGGGAACATCGGGCTTTTTCGTACGTGGTGGCAGTGCCGACCAGAACCTTGTGCTGATGGACGATGCCCCTCTGTTTAATGCCAACCATTTGTTCGGCTTCTACTCTGTCTACAATCCAGATATTCTTAAGAGTTATGAACTGCATCGAAGCGGTATATCTGCCAGGTATGGAGGCAGAATTTCTTCTATTCTGGATGTAAGCCTTCGGGATGGGAACGAGGAAAAAATGAAGTATGAGATCGGCCTGTCCCCCATTTCGGGGAAGTTTAGTATGGATGGGCCGCTATCTGATAAACTCACATTTCTGGTTGCTTTTAGAGGGGCGTTTCCAAGCTACATTATGAAGCTCTTCCCCAACCGGAATATCAAGAACAGCTCCGGTCATTTCTATGATGGCAACCTGAAATTTAAGTACAAACTGAACGCAAAGAATACTGTCAGTTTCTCTGGATACCATAGCGCGGACGGTTTCAAGTTTCCGAATGATACGACTTACCAGTGGAAGAATACGCTGGGAACACTTAAGTGGAGCCACCTTTTCAACAACAACTTTTCAGGTATAGCCACGCTGGTTAAAAGCCACTACTCAAACAAAGTCGAAGGCATTTCGATTGGAGAAGAATTTGCGCTTAACTCAGGTATAGACCTGACGCAGGTGAAGCTTGACTTCGGGTATTTCGGGCTCGATAACCATGCGCTTGACTTTGGGGCCGATGCAACTTTATACGAGATTCAGCCAGGACAATTAGTGCCATACGGCAGTTCCAGCCTCAACCGGCGGCGCCTGGAAAGCGATAAAGGATATGAATCATCCGTCTACATTAATGATGAAATGACACTGACTGACAGGCTGTCCATGTCTGTAGGGTTGCGTTTTTCTCGGTTTGCTAAGATCGGGCCTTCAGATATTTATGTTTATGCAGAAGGGATGCCCAGGAGTGATGTGAATATCATCGACACGCTATCCTATGGTACGGGGAAGGTGGTGCAGACTTATTCCGGGCTTGAGCCACGCGCATCTTTTAAGTACTCCTTAAATGGCAATACATCTTTAAAAGCAGGCTATAGCAGAACCAGACAGTACATTCAGCTTATCTCAAACACCGCCGCCATTACGCCGGTAGATGTCTGGAAGCTCTCGAACAATTACATCGAGCCGCAGGTAGCAGACCAGTTGGCTTTAGGATATTTCTATACAAGTGATGAAAAGTGGTATGACTTCAGTTGGGAGGTATACTACAAAAAGCTTTATAACCAGATCGATTACAAAGATGGCGCAACGCTACTCCTGAACCCCACACTTGAGTCGGATCTGTTATTCGGAGACGGAAACGCCTACGGTTCTGAATGGATGTTAAAAAAGAACCAGGGACGACTTACAGGATGGGTCAGTCTGACTTACTCAAGGTCATTTAGAAAGATAGCAGGTATAACCGAAGCAGAAACCATTAACGATGGAAAAGCTTATCCGTCTAATTATGACAAACCGATCAATCTGAACATATTTGCCGATTATCATCTCTGGCCCAAATGGAAAGTGACGGCAAACTTTACTTATACCACCGGCAGACCCGTTACCGTAGCGGATTCCTGGTATTGGTACCAAGGGCAGATCTTTGCCAACTATTCCGGCCGAAATCAGGAGCGAATGCCTGACTATCACCGCCTGGATGTGTCCTTGAATCGTGAAATTATCAAAAGAGGTAAGGCAGAGTATAGTGGCAGCTTTTCTGTTTACAACCTGTATGGCAGGAAAAATGCTTACTCTATGCTCTACCAGCACTACTATGGAGAAGCGCCGGGGGCGTATAAACTAGCCGTTATCGGGGCTCCTATACCTTCAATTAATTTTAATGTGAAATTTTAATGCGTATGCTAAGAAGGTTGCTGCCATTTTTTCTCCTGCTACTTTTCACCAGCTGCATCGACCCGGTCGATACGGATCTGAGCACTCAAAGAAAGCACCTGGTGGTAGAAGGTTACTTTACAAATGAAGCGAGTTTGAACTTTGTGCGGCTAAGTTATTCTCAGCCACACTCCTCTCCCTACAATGAGTTTGAAGAAAGGGCGATTGTAACTGTAATAAGTAATGAAGGGGAGTTGTACCAGTTCTTTTATGATAAGGCAGGGTACTATTATGCATCCACTTTTGGCGAAGCAAAGGGAGTTCCAGGGCGTACTTATACGCTCAACATCACAGTAGGCGACCAACTCTACCAATCTGAGTCGGTTGTTATGCGGGAGCCGATAGCAATAGACTCGATCCAGTTTGAGGTTACTGAGCAGACGTTCGCCTTTCCGGGAGAGCGCGAAAAGCAGTTGCTGCCGGGCTATAATGTATTAGTAGATTACAAGGATCCGGTAGAAGAGAAGAATTTTTTACGATGGTCCTTTGCTACCCAGTACGAGGTCCGAACTCAGCCACAGGATTACATTCATCCCTTCACAGGACTTCCCGCTCCAAAAGATTGTTGTACGCAATGCTTTCTGGAAGAAAACCTGGAACAACTCAAAGTGATAGATGACCGCTTGACCAATGGAAAGAATGTCCTTCGTCAAAATGTGCTCTTCATACCTTTCGAGAAATATTTGGGGGTGAAGAACAAGCTGACGCTATACCAGCATTCGATTAGTGAAGATGCTTACAATTTCTTTCGGATTCTGGAGCAGCAAAAGCTGGCCACAGGTACTGTGTTTGATCCGCCGCCGGCTGAAGTAAAAGGGAATATAACCAGTGTGAATAATACGAGTGAGCAGGTGATAGGCTTTTTCGATGTGTCCGGGGTCACCTCAAAACAAGTAACCATCCTGCGCAATGATATTGACTACCCTGTCATCCCGTTCCGTTACCCTGATGATTGCCGGGTAATGAAGAATGCAACCCCGATTATACCTGAAGGCTGGTGATGAAAATGCTGTATTTCAGGTATATCTTACCTTAAAAGCAGGTCTTAGTAAGATGTGCCTTCAGGCAAATCACTTATAAATCAGAAACACAGCCGGTTGCTTGTGAATATCTGGCAGCTTGCCTTTCCACTCGGCAATGGTTTTGGTTTGGATGAGTTCATGCTCAGGCGAGGTGATGTTGGCCGCAATGCAGAGACGGGTACCTCCGCTGAGGGTTTGCACAAGGTCTTCGAGCAGTTTATTATTGCGGTAGGGTGTCTCCATGAAAATCTGGGTCTGGTCCCGCTGTAGCATCTCCTTCTCCAGGTTTCGCAGTGCCTGTAGCCGTGGCCCTTTCTCGATAGGCAGATAGCCATGAAAAGCAAAGCGCTGCCCGTTGAAACCACTGGCCATCAGGCTGAGCAGAATAGCTGATGGGCCGGCAAAAGGCACTACCCGTATATCTTTCTGATGCGCATACCTGGCCACCTCAGCCCCGGGGTCGGCTATACCTGGGCACCCTGCTTCCGAAATAATACCAGCGTCTATACCTTGCTCCAGCAGTGGCTTCAGAGAGGCTTGTACCTGTGCTGGTGTGGCATCCTTATCTACCTGCACAAAATTGAGTTGCTCAATCACCAGTTCCGGACAAATGCTTTTGACAAAGCGGCGGGCGGTGCGCAGATTCTCTACAATGAAATAGTTTAGGCGATCAACCGTGTCCTTCACTTGTGGCGATATCACCTGATCGGCGGTGTCGTCTGCCAGTACAGTAGGTATAAGGTATAGTGTGCCGGTTTTTTTCATGAGGCTTTTAAGTGTTGAATGGCTGATGGTTGGAAGTTGCGAAGTTATACCTGTGGCTATACCTTAAGCATGAGCCGCAGCTTGTAACCACAGCTTATGCACTTGCGATTATTCCGGAAGATTGACTACCAGGTTAGTATGAGTTTACACAACCAGAAACATGCTGGAAAGTCATACTCAATCCTGAAAATCTTTTTTACAATCCTAAGAATCCTGATCCGGGCTTAGTCAGTATCCAGGAACCTGGTCACCAGATCGTATACCTTGTCAGGTGCTTCTGCGTGCACCCAGTGGCCGGCTTCAGGTATAGTTTCGACTTCTACGAGCGTAAACAAATGCTCAATAGTGCCATATACATCCTCTGGCAGAATATACCTGGACCTGCCGCCTTTGATGAAGAGCGTGTTTTTCTTGAAAGGTATATCGGAGGTGATAGGAGCGGCTATCTTATCGTAGTTCTTCTCAATCGCGTCGAGGTTCATGCGCCAGCCAAAGGTGTTGTCTTCTTTGCGATACAGGTTCTTCATCAGAAAGAGCCTCACATCCTCCTGCGAGATCGTTTTGGCCAGTTGTTTATCCACCTCACCGCGGCTGGTTACGCTGCTTATGTCCACCGACTGTAGCGCATCGATGATCTCGTCGTGATGCGGAGGGTAAGCCTTCGGGGCAATATCTACCACAATCAGCTTGGTGAGGCGGGTCGGGTATTTCAGCGCATAATTCATCGCCACTTTGCCGCCCATAGAATGCCCCATGATGGCTGGCGTAGGTATTTGCAGATCGTCCACCAGGTGTAGCACATCTTCGGCCATTGCATCGTAGTCGTGTTCTTCGCTGTGCGGGGAGCGGCCGTGGTTGCGGAGGTCTACCAGAAACACATTGTAGTGCTCCGACAGTCGCTTGGCCAGGGTTGCCCAGTTATCCAATGTACCGAACAGCCCGTGCAAGATCAGCAGCGGCTGCCCATGGCCCATTTCCTTGTAGTGTAGTTTCATGTTTTTCAGAGATCAGGGATCAATTATCAGTTACCAATGTAGGCTTACGGAAGCAAGACGCAAACGGTCGCTATACCACCCGGATCAGCCTCTCTTCGCCGTCACGTTCCCGCAGCACACCTAGCGGCTGGAGTTGCAGACCGTACTTTTCAAACAGCTGCAGCACTTCTTCGCGACCAATCGGGTCTACGGCGACCAGCAGGCCACCACTGGTTTGTGGGTCGCAGAGCAGGTGCTTCTGGTCTGGGTTGAGCTCGGCTATTTTGTGACCGTAGCTGTCGAAGTTGCGGTGCGTGCCGCCAGGTATAGCTTTTTGAGCCAAGTATTCCAACGCCTGCGGTATAACCGGCACTCTGTCGAAGTGTATTTCTGCTGTCAGGTTGCTGCCCTCACACATCTCGGAGAGGTGGCCCAGCAGGCCAAAACCCGTCACGTCAGTCATGGCTTTTACTTGTTGCAACTGCCCCAGGTCTGTGCCGATTTTGTTCAGCTGCATCATCTGCTGTGGCGCCAGGTGGACGTGCTCGGGCTTGAGGATGGCTTTCTTTTGAGCGGTGGTCAGGATGCCTACGCCGAGCGGCTTGGTCAGGTATAGCTCGCAGCCGGCGGTGGCAGTGTCGTTTCGTTTCAGGTTCGGGATGTCGAGCATACCGGTCACGGCCAGTCCGAAGATCGGCTCTGGACTGTCGATGCTATGGCCGCCAGCCAACGGTATACCTGCTTCGTGACAGATACTGCGGCTGCCTTCGATCACGCGCTTGGCAACTTCTGGCGCCAGTTTATCGATAGGCCAACCCAGCACGGCAATGGCCATCGTAGGTGTGCCGCCCATGGCGTATACATCAGAAATGGCGTTGGCGGAAGCGATGCGTCCGAAGTCATAGGCATCATCCACGATTGGCATGAAAAAGTCGGTGGTGCTGATGACAGCGCGGCCATTGCCAATGTCGTAAACGGCGGCATCGTCGCGGGAGCTGTTGCCCACCAGCAGCTTTTCGTTTTCGGGGTAGTGGATGTCGGTGTGCAGGATCGTGTCGAGCACTTTGGGGGATATCTTGCAGCCGCAGCCAGCGCCGTGGCTGTACTGGGTGAGTTTTATGGCTTGTGTGTTGGTTTCTTCCATGGTATTAAATCAGCTTTTGCTGTTTTGCGAATTCAATCAGGCGCTGGGCGTTTTCTTCCGGGTCCAAAGTTTCCAGAGGCAGGCGCAGCACACTTTGCTTTTTGGCCAGTTCGTAGGTATAGGCTTTGTCGTAATAGGTCAGGGCAATGTCAACCATCTTCTCCATGTCGCCAGCTGAGATGGCTTCAATCGCTTCTTTGGTGGCCAATCCGCCCAGTCGTTTCTTTATTCTCAGAATGGCAGACTCCAGCACAACCCGATCAGTGCGGCAATACTCCTCAGCGAGCTTCTGTATACGCAGCGATTTCGGAACATCGAGCACAACGGTTGGGGATACCTGCATATGTTGGTAGAGTGGTTTAGGCAACTGTACCTTTCCGATGCCGATACTTTCGTCTTCCAGCCAAAACGGTTTTTGATCATCCAGCTCGAGCATGGCCATACCCAGCAGGTTCTCGAAGTGCTCGGTGCTGGGCTGTGGTTCCATGCCGATGCCCCCGAAAGAAGAGCCTTTGTGACTGGCCAGCCCTTCGAGGTCAATGACTTGTTGACCGTGCTGCTGCAGGTATGGGAGCAGGTCGGTTTTGCCACTTCCGGTATTGCCGCTGATAATGAGCAGCGGGCGCTCCCGCTCAAACTGCTCGTGCATGTACTGCCGGTAAGCCTTGTAGCCGCCCTGCAGCAGGTATACCTGAAATCCGGCAAAGTCGAGGAGCCAGGCCATGGCACTGCTGCGCATACCGCCGCGCCAGCAATGCACCAGCACCTCTTTCGTCGGAGCCAGCTTCTCCGCCTCCTGTACAAACCCTGACATTTTAGGGCCAAACAGGTCGAGCCCGATCAGCACAGCCGGGTCGTGCCCCTGTTGTTTGTAAGCAGTGCCTACTTTAGCCCGCTCCTCATCCGAAAAAATGGGGAAACTAAGGGCTTGCGGTATACGGCCAATCGCATACTCTTTGGGTGCGCGGGCATCCAGCACTGGCAATTGCTTCGCTTCTGCCAAAAACTCTTGTATAGTGATGGTTTTGGCCACTTTATTTAAGTTGACGCAGGTATAGCTGGATCGTGTTTTCCAGCCCAAGGTATAGCGCGTCACAAATCAGCGCGTGACCGATGCTCACTTCCAGCAGGCCGGGTAGTGTGTCTTTTAAGTACTTCAGGTTGTCGAGGTCGAGGTCGTGGCCAGCGTTGAGGCCGATGCCAAACTCCTGTGCTTTTTGCGCCGCCACCAGGTATGAGCGTATCGCTTCTTCAGGGTTGGTTGGGTAGCCTTTGGCATAGGCTTCGGTGTAGAGTTCTACCCGGTCTGTTCCAACAAAAGAGGCTCCTTCGATCATCCGCACATCCGGGTCCACAAAAATGGAGGTGCGTATACCAAGCGCTTTCAGCTCACCGATCACATCCGTCAGGAAATCTTTGTGCTGCAGCGTATCCCAGCCGGCGTTGGAGGTGATGGCATCCGGCGCATCGGGCACCAGCGTGGCCTGGGCTGGTCGCACTTCTTTTACGAGTTTTAAAAAATCGGGCGTTGGGTTGCCTTCAATATTAAACTCAGTGGTCACGACTTCTTTCAGGTCATACACATCGCGGTAGCGGATGTGACGCTCGTCGGGGCGCGGGTGCACTGTTATACCTTCGGCCCCGAACCGCTCGCAATCCTTGGCGGCCTGCACTACATTGGGTCTGTCGCCGCCGCGGGCGTTCCGCAGTGTGGCTATTTTGTTTATATTTACACTGAGTTTGGTCATGGTATGTATGTTGTAGCCCGCAGGCTGGTGATACGTATGCATACGGAAAGACTAAATTAGTGGAAATTTGCTTAAGATGATAACCTATGGCATTGGCTGTAGTAGTGTATAAAGTATAGGCAGGAAGTCCATCACTTGCTGTTAATAATCAATCAACCATAAAACTATGAGTTTAAAACAACGCATTGAAACCGATATAAAGCAGGCGATGCTGGCCAAAGAAAAAGCTCGCCTGCAAGCGCTGCGCAGCATAAAATCGCTCATATTGCTGGCCGAGACCGAAAAGGGTGGCACCGACGGTATCAGCGAGGACACTGAAATGAAGTTGCTCACCAAGGCCGCTAAGCAGCGCCGTGAGTCAGCGGAGATATACGCCAAGCAGCAGCGCCCCGACCTGGAAGAGGTTGAGCTGGCCGAGCTGGCCGTAATAGAAGAGTATTTGCCAAAGCAGCTAGACGAGGGTGACCTGCGCATTCGCCTGCTGGACATTATTCAGCGTGTGGGCGCAAGCGGCCCTTCAGACCTGGGCAAGGTGATGGGCGTTGCTTCCCGCGAACTGGCCGGACAGGCCGACGGACGTGCTATTTCCAAAGCCGTAGGGGACTTGCTGAACAATACAGATTTCTAAGATCAGGATTTTTGCTGCCTGCATACTAGCGTGCGTGTTGCAATTACACTATATTTGAAGGCAGGAGCGACAGGTGTTCGCTTCTGCCTTTAATGTTTTTATCCTGTGAGTACCTTCGATATTTTTCTGGCCATACCTATTCTGTTCGGCGCCTTTATGGGTTTCCGCAAAGGTCTTTTGCTCGAACTTATTTCGCTGTTTGCACTTGTGCTGGGCATTCTGCTTGGCCTCAAACTGCTTGATTCCGGTCTGCCCATCATGAAAGAGTACATTGGCGATGCCGGTGGTCTACTGCCTTTTGTCACCTTTCTGGTTATTTTCGTGGGCATCATATTAGGCGTAAGAGTGCTGGGTATCCTGCTCAAAAGAGTGATCGATTTCACCCCGTTCGGCTTGTTTGATAACATATTGGGCGGCCTGTTGGGCGCCTTGAAATGGACCGTGGCCCTGAGTCTGCTGCTCTACGTTTCGGAGATGGCAGGTATAGCCATCACACCCGAGACAGCGTCAAGCTCAATGGTATACCCATTCGTCGTAAAAACAACACCCTATGCCCTTGGGGTTATGAGTTACGTGCTGCCGTTTGTAAAGTCGCTGCTGCTTTCGCTCAAAGAGCATTTTTAGGGATGATATGGCGGGATTTGATAATAGAGTAATAGCTAACTATTTAAAACCCCAAAGGAACCACCTAAGCCAAAAATTTGAAAAACCTGATACTAGATAAAGCAGTCAAAAATGTAATGGTTATACTCATTACATTGCTATCCGCTTTTGTTTGGTTCTTCATCAAAGGTTTACAATGGGATGCATTTATCAATGTTGTTTTCCAGTTTTGCCTTTCATGGCTGTTAAGCTATGCTGCTACTTACTTTTACTCAAAAGCTTATGATGCACATTTTCATATGAGGCTTTGGAAGAATCTCTATTTATTCATTATCGCATTAACTTTATTAAGTTATTATTTCCTGCCAGAAAGTCTGTAGTTTATACCCTTCTATCGTCACCCGCACATCCCCTTATCACCGATTAGCACATTACTCAAACCATGCTGCTTCTGCTCGATAACTTCGACTCCTTTACCTACAACCTGGTGGACTATTTTGGTCAGTTAGGAGCAGAGGTGCACGTGTTGCGCAACGATGTGAAGCTGGAAGAAATCATAGCGCTGCCCATTGAAGGGATCGTCTTGTCGCCTGGGCCGGGAGAGCCGCAGCAGGCAGGGGTGATGATGGACGTGATTCGGCATTACCACGACAAATTACCCATGCTGGGTATCTGTCTGGGGCATCAGGCGCTGGGCGAGTTTTTCGGTGCCCGCCTCGATAAAGGTATAAAGCCCATGCACGGCAAAATCTCCGAGATCATTTGTGAGGATGATCCGCTTTTTTCCGGCCTGCCCTCCAAAATGCCCGTTGTGCGCTATCATTCCCTGGTCCTGAAAAGCTGGCCTGACACTATTGTGCCGCTTGCGTATACAGCCCAAAAGGAGCTAATGGCCTTCAGACACAGCACACTTCCGTTGTATGCGCTGCAGTTTCACCCGGAGGCCGCCCTCACGACTTATGGGCTCGATATGCTGCAAAACTGGCTTGATTTTGTTAATATTGCAGGTCGGTAGCAGCCAGACTTTTTTACAACACATTACTTTTAGCAATTACAGGAATGAATCTACAGGTCAAACACGAAGGCGAATTTCAGTACATAGACGAAGGCGAAGGCGAAATATTGCTGTTACTGCACGGCTTGTTCGGAGCTCTGAGTAACTGGAACGGTGTAGTAGACCATTTCTCTAAAAGCTACCGTGTGGTTATTCCGCTCATGCCCATCTATGAGATGGCACTTCACAAAGCAGGTGTGCCGGGGCTGGTTTCTTTTATTGAAGATTTTGTTAAATTTAAGAATCTGAGCAATATGACGCTGCTCGGCAACTCGCTGGGCGGGCATGTGGCGCTGGTCTATACCTTAAAGAATCCGGCCAAAGTAAAGCGCCTGGTGCTCACGGGTAGTTCCGGCCTGTTTGAGGATTCGATGGGCGGCTCGTTTCCCAAGCGCGGCAACTACGAATATGTAAAAGAGCGTGTAGGCTATACCTTCTACAGCCCCGAAACGGCCACGAAAGAGCTCGTAGATGAGGTGTTCGACATTACCAACAGCAATGCCAAGTGTCTGCGCATTATTGCCATCGCCAAGTCGGCCCAGCGGCACAACCTGGGCAAGGATCTGGAGAACATTCAGGTGCCTACCCTGTTAATATGGGGACTGAACGACACGATCACGCCGCCGCTGGTGGCACACGAGTTCAACCGACTGATTCATAATTCCGAACTTTATTTCATAGACAAGTGCGGACATGCGCCGATGATGGAACATCCGGAGAGATTTAACAGTATCTTAGATAAATTTTTGGCCAAAACACAAGTAAGAGAAACAGCCACATGATCGCAGAAGAACTCATCAACCAAATGATACCGCCGCTTAAGCTTTACGACACCGTTGAGAAGGCTTTGCGATGGATGGATGAGTTCCGCGTAAATGAACTGCCTGTGTCCCGCAACCGCAAGTACATGGGCTTGGCCACCGAAACCAACCTGATTGAGCTGCCGGACCGTGACCAGACGCTGGAGCATGTTGAACTGGAGTATAGCGATGTGTTTGTGATGCACCACCAGCATTTTTATGATGTGATGGAGGCCGCTATCAAAAACAAGATACAGGTAGTGCCCGTGCTCGACGAGGAGCAGGACTACATGGGCATTATCACTATCAACGACACCCTGGCCGCTTTCGGGCAGATGTCGGCATTGCAGGGCCAGGGCAGTATTCTGGTGCTCACAATGCCGGAGCGCGACTACTCGCTTGGTCAGATCAGCCGCCTGATAGAGGAGGATAATGCCAAAATCCTGAGTGCCTATGTATCGCCCGACGAAGTAGACCCCTATAATATCAAGCTCACGCTTAAACTCAACACTTCTGATCTTAACCGTATCCTGGCTACGCTCGAGCGCTTCGAGTACCGTGTGACGGCCCAGTTTCAGGATGCCTCCAAATACGACGTTGGCCGCGACCGGCTGGACATGCTCTTCAAGTACCTGGACATATAAGCCCGTTTGTGAGACTGCGTGCCGCCCTTTTGCTGTGCCTGAGCTGGCTATGCCATACCTTGGCGGCACAGCCCTGCAACACGCCTGTGGCAGTGATTGACAGTATCGGCTTTGCCGGAAACGAGGTGAGCAAGAGTCGCATGCTGCTGTTTGAGCTGAACATTGCCCCCGGCGACACGCTGGCAACCGCTGAGTTGGAAGAAAAGCTGGAAGAAAACCGGAGAAGACTCTTTAACCTGCGTCTTTTTCATGAAGTGGGCTATACCTATACCTGTCGCGAAGGCCTGGTGACTGTGACCTTTACCATGCAGGAGCGCTGGTACCTATACCCTATACCAATCTTGGACATAGCCGATCGTAACTTCAATGCCTGGCTCGAGCGGCGCGACTGGAGCCGTGTCGATTATGGTATCAACCTGATCAGGCGCAATTTCAGGGGGCGCAACGAAGAGGTGCGCATCAGGCTGCAGCAGGGTTTTAACAAACGACTGGAATTCACTTACCGGGTACCGTATATTAGTCGCGCCCACAAACTAGGTATGGACTTCGGTATAGCAGACTACCGTAGCCGCGCCATTGACTATCGCACGCTCAACAACCGGCAGCGGTTTTATGTGCAGGAGAGTGGCGTGCCTATTCAGCGAACACTGCTCACATCCGGCATCACACACCGGCAGAGCGTGCAGCGGCAGGAAGGACTACGATTAACCTATGTGCAGGAGCAGGTAGCTGATACAGTTTTGACTCTGAATCCGGAATATTATAGCGAAGATAATCAAGATCGACAGTACCTGCGACTAGAGTTATCCAAAGTGGTGAACCTGCGTAACTCCTTCGTATACCCACTTACAGGCAGTTATTTCGAGGCGATTGCCGCGCAGACTTTCTTCCTCAACGGGAATGGAACACCTATCACGACCTTGCGCGCGAAGTATGTAGATTATCGTCACTTATCAGGTAAATATTATTATTTTGTGGGAGGTGAAGCGCAGGCCCGACTATCGAAGCATTATGCCTATGCTGATAATGTAGCATTGGGTTTTCGTTCGCTGGTGCGGGGTTATGAGTTGCAGGTAGTAGGCGGTCAGTACTTCGGGTTGTTTAAGCAGGGACTTACACGCGAACTCTTTCAGCACGAGGGCATGCACCTGAAATTTATTAAAAGCCCCAAGTTCAACAAAGTGCCGCTCGCGCTGTATGCCAACGTATTCACAGATGCAGGCTATGTCGTAGATGAGGTGTTTGAGAAAGGCAACCCGCTCGCAAACCGACTATTGGCAGGTATAGGAGTAGGGCTGCATCTGGTCACTTTTTATGATTTTGTGTTCCGGGCTGAATATACCATCAACCGGGAGAAGACCAGCGGTTTTTACCTGAGTGGCCGTTTCCCTTTTTAATGAAAAAGAAGATATATGAAGATAGCTATACTGGGAAAACCCTTCGACGAAGAATACGGACCTTTTATCCAGAACCTGTTTGACGAATTGCTGCGTCGGAAGGCTGAGGTAATGGTGGTGGAGCACTTCAGTCTTTTTTTGCAAAATCGTATCAACCTACCGGAGGACATCTCGACCTTTAACCGCGGCGACAGCCTGGTGGGAGTTGACTTTGTGCTAAGTCTGGGCGGAGACGGCACCCTGCTGGACACAGTTACGTATGTAGGGGCTCTTCAAATTCCGATTTTGGGTATCAACACAGGTCGACTCGGGTTCCTGGCCACCATTGCACACGACAGCATTAACCTGGCCCTGGATGCTCTTTTCAAAGGCCATTATACCTTCGATGATAGAGCCTTGATCCGGGTAGACTCCGATCTGGAAATATTTGACGGTATCAACTTCGGGTTAAATGAGTTCAGTTTGCTCAAGCGCGATTCCTCGTCCATGATAGCCGTGCATGCGTATATAGATGGGGAGTATTTGAACACCTATTGGGCCGACGGACTGGTGGTCGCTACCCCGACCGGATCGACGGGCTACTCACTGAGTTGCGGCGGTCCGCTGGTGCTGCCGCAGACCAACAATTTCGTTATTTCACCCGTATGCCCTCACAACCTGAACGTGCGGCCCATGATCGTGTCAGACCGGAGTGTGATCTCGTTTGAAGTGGAGGGGCGCAGCAGTACTTACCTCGCTTCCCTCGATTCAAGATCCGTTCCTGTAGATATGTCAGTTCAAATAGCAGTGCGTCGAGAGAACTTTGTGGCACGGCTTGTTAAGCTGCACCACGTCAACTTCCTGACCACGCTACGGGGCAAATTAAACTGGGGTCTTGATAAAAGGACAAATATTTTTAGGTAAATTATATTCAATATTTAATATACATATTTTTATACCAGAAAATTATTTCTATTTTTGTCACAAAGGTTTAATTTGGATGAATTATAAGCCTGCGGAAATACGCTTAAAAGAAATTGGTTCGCTATGAAGAAATTTACTACGCTGTTTTTATTACTTACTGTTGTGCTGACTACTGTGGCCATAGAGGCTGAAGCACAGCGATTTACCAAGCGAAAGGAGTACTCTACGGTGGGTATTCAGTTAGGAGCTTCTAACTACTTCGGCGACCTGGTGCCTCAGCCTAACTTTACAAGTATGCGCGTGAAGTCTACCCGACCAAGTATAGGCATCAATTATACGCATCGTCACTTCCCGCGTATTTCATCGCGTGTGGCTTTCAACTGGAACCGTATCGCGGGTGATGACGCCCTGGCAGCAGGACCGGACGAAGGGGAGAACTTAGGCCGTTACAGACGTAACCTGTCTTTCCGCAACGACATTAAAGAGTTGAGCGCTGTAGCGATCATAGACCTTTTTGAAAACCGCAACTACTACCGTCGTCGTCCAGACTTCGTGCCTTATGGTTTCATAGGTGTGGCAGTATTACACCATAACCCAAAAGCGTATTATGAAAATGGTTCGCACCCAGGTCTGTCAGCTGACAAGGATATTCCTACTGGTTGGTATGAACTGCAGCCGCTTGGTACGGAAGGTCAGTTCGTGGATCAGGAGGGAACCGTTAGTGACCCTTACAGCCGTGTGCAGATTGCTATTCCGTTTGGCCTTGGTGTAAGATACAAGCTGGACCGTAACTGGGACTTTAGCTTTGAGGTAGGTTGGAGAGCCACCTTTACAGACTACCTGGATGACGTAAGTACAGCCCACGTAGATAAAAATGTGCTGCTTAGCGAAGGAAACCGCGTAGATAACCGCAATGCCTCTGTTATTTTCTCTGACAGAAGCGCTGAGTCAGGTTTTACAAACGACCTGATCACAGAACCTAATGGATTTAGCCGTCTGCGCCCTTACGGTACAAGCAGCAACCGTACCCGTGGCAACAGCTCTGACAACGACTGGTATATCCAAACCAGCCTTGGTCTTAACTATATTCTGAACCCACGTGTAAGAAGACCTAAATTCAGATAATATAACGGAGTATAGTGCGTTGTTTTCCTAAACTCCGAAACAAGTTTACATGATTTTGAATACATTCAGACAGACGCTCCTTATTTGTGTACTACTGCAAATTGGGAGCGTCTTTTTATGCCATACTGCTAAGGCTCAGCTGCAGCAGATTAAGCCTGTGACTACCAGCGAGATAGGTGCAGGTATAGGCGGAGCTAATTACGTTGGTGAAATTTCCCCTAATTACCGTTTCCTAAATAATCAGCCTGCCATGACGATTTTCTATCGTCATGATATTTCCGCTCCTATTACACTCAAGGCCGCCTTTATGGGCAGCCACCGCATTTTCAACGACAAAGCATTTAAAGACGAATCGCAGAATCTGCCACACCATGACTGGCGCGATACGGAGTTGAAGCTGAGTATGATAGAGTTTTCACTAGGTATAGAGTACAACTTTCTGGACTACTATGCCAATATCCGGCAGCCGCACCGTGTTTCGCCCTATTTCTTCTTAGGAGCGGCGCTACTCAACTTTAACCATCAGCTCACCCGGCAAGGCGATGTGATGGAACCGTTCGACAACAAATTTACAGTAACCATACCATTTGGTGTAGGAGTAAAATATGCCCTGAGTAAACACTGGAACCTTGGCCTGGAGTTTGGTCCCCGCTTTATGTTCACGGATAACCTGGATTATCTGCAGGAGAGCGGATCCGGATTGCTGGCCACAGACCTGGGTGCGGGCAATTCCAAGTCATATGCCAATCCATTCGATAAAGATATGTACTTCTATAACGGAATAAGCCTCTCTTACACGCTGTATCGACTTAACTGCCCGCCTGTTTACAAACGCAAAGCCGGAATACTAGATTAACCCGCTAAAATTTCATTAAATTATCTTGCTTTTTGTAACTTGCAAGGAAATTGTGGTTTAATGAATTTAAGGGAACAAGTAGATTTAGACAATTTGCCAAGACACATTGCCGTTATCATGGACGGAAATGGACGTTGGGCGAAGAAACGTGGAGGCCTGCGAATTTTCGGTCATCAGAGTGCGATCACAGCTGTTCGCGAAACAGTGGAGGCTGCAGCGGAGATGGGTGTCGAATATCTAACCCTATACGCGTTCTCTACCGAAAACTGGTCGAGGCCGGCAACAGAGGTTTCCGCACTGATGCAGCTGCTGGTATCTACTATCAGAAAAGAAACCGCGACTCTGAACAAGAACAATATCCGGTTACAGACGATCGGAAATACAGAGAGTCTGCCGAAAGCCTGTCAGAAAGAACTGCTTGAAGCGATAGAGATAACAAAGGGCAACACCCGCATGACTTTGGTGCTGGCCCTTAGCTATAGTGGCCGCTGGGATATTGCGCAAGCCATGCAACGGATTGCAGTTGAAGTGGGTCATGGTACTATAGCACCTGCTGATATTAGCGAAGCAACTATAGCACAGCACCTTTCTACGGCAGGTATACCTGATCCCGAACTGTTGATCCGAACGAGCGGAGAGCAGCGCATCAGCAATTTCCTGCTTTGGCAGCTGGCTTATACGGAGCTATACATTACAGAGCTACTCTGGCCTGATTTCCGCAAAGAGCATTTATACGAAGCCATATGCGCCTTCCAGAGGAGAGAACGCCGCTTTGGCAAGACAAGTGAACAACTAACAAAGTGAACATATTAATGACAAGATGCATCTGGGTGCTTGTGTTTCTGCTAATGACAGGCACAGCTTCTTCACAAGTTCTGAATAATCAAGCACAGAGCAATTCGATTGACTACACCCAGCCCCAGCAGTACCGCATCGGCGGGATTGAGTTTACAGGTATCAAGTTCCTGGACCCTATTTCACTTATTGGTGTTTCGGGTCTGAAAGTTGGTGATGAGATCACTGTTCCGGGCGAGGATATAAGCCGTGCCATTCAGAAACTATGGGACCAGGGTATTCTGGGTGATATAGACGTTTATGTAACACGTATCGAAGGCAACCAGATTTTCCTGAACTTCGACCTGAAGGAACGCCCGCGTTTGTCTCGCTTCGAGTTTAATGGCATAAACAAATCACAGCAGGATGCCCTACGCGAGAAGATCAACCTGATCAGAGGTAAAGTGGTAACGGATGCTGTGCTGAACCAGACGCGCGCCGCTATTCGTAAGTACTACGCTGAGAAAAGCTACCTCAACGCAAAAATCAATATCGTACAGCGCCCTGATTCCCTGACTCCAAACAGTGTGGTGCTGAACATCAATATTGACAGAGGAGATAAAGTAAAGATTTCTGAAATCATCTTTGAGGGCAATGAAGCTTTTGCTGACAAGAAACTGCGTCGCCAGCTCAAAAAGACAAAAGAGAAGCGCCTCTACAAGATATTTACTTCTTCGAAATTCCAGCGCTCTGAATACGAGAACGATAAGCAGCTACTGCTCGACTTCTATAACGCAGAGGGTTATCGTGATGCAATCATCGTGTCAGACACTGTATACAATATAAGTGAAGACCGGTTAGGTGTACGCATTACCCTGGATGAAGGCAACCGCTATTATTACCGCAACATTACCTGGAATGGAAATTACCTGTACGAGGATGATTACCTGACCCGCGTATTGGGAATCAATAAAGGTGATATTTATAACAAGCAGGAACTTGACAAACGCCTGAACTACAACCCGACAGGTATAGACGTATCTGCTCTCTATCAGAATGACGGTTACCTGTTCTTTAACATTGATCCGGTAGAGGTAAAAGTGGACGGTGACTCGATAGATATCGAGATGCGTGTGTCAGAAGGTCCGCAGGCAACGATCAGCAAAGTTACGGTGACGGGCAACACCAAAACAAGTGACCATGTGGTGCTTCGTGAGATTCGTACTTTACCTGGTCAGAAGTACAGCCGCGACGACCTGATTCGCTCCCGAAACGAATTAGCGAACCTAGGCTACTTTGACCCGGAAACAATCGGACTGAACCCGATGCCAAACCCGGAAGAAGGAACTGTAGACATTAACTATAGCGTATCGGAGCGTCCGAATGACCAGATCAGCCTTTCAGGTGGTTGGGGTGGCCCGATTGGGGCGGTAGGTACCGTTGGCCTTACTCTGAACAACTTCTCTACCCGTAAGCTGTTTAAACTATCAGAGTGGCGGCCATTACCTAGTGGCGATGGTCAGCGCCTTTCACTTAATGTGCAGGCAAACGGACGCTACTACCAGTCTTACTCTTTCTCGTTCACTGAGCCATGGCTAGGTGGCCGTAAGCGAAACTCACTTACAGCGAGCGTGTTCAAGACTGTGCGTCGTGAGCCTAGAGCTGATGTTGACAGAAGATTGAATGTGGATGGTGGTGCCATAAGCTTAGGCCGTACTCTAAATTGGCCGGATAACTACTTCCAGTTAAGCCATACCCTGAGCTATAACCGCTATACCCTTAAAAATTACCCGTTATTTGGTACTGCATTCGAAAATGGTGTCTCAAACAATATTTCGTTTAACAACACCTTAGCTCGTGTGAGTATTGATAATCCAACCTTTCCAAGAAGGGGTTCTAATATCTCTTTGAGCGTAAACCTGACACCGCCTTACTCGCTGTTCTCAGACAAACGCAATAACTTTGAGTTCGTGGAATTTAATAAATGGATGCTCGATGCGTCCTTCTTCATGAATTTGGCAGGGAATTTGGTATTGAACACACGAGCCCACTTTGGTTTCCTGAATAACTACAATTCGAAGACAAGTATTGGTCCATTCGAGCGTTTTAGACTAGGAGGTAACGGTTTAGGTGGTGCTAACATCTTTGTAGGAACCGACTACATTGGCCTGCGTGGTTATGATGACGAGTCTGTGATTAACAATCCGGACCCGACATTAGTAAACACAGGTGGCATTGCTTATAACAAGTTTGTGATGGAGGCAAGGTATCTTATCTCTCCTAACCCGGGTGCTACGATCTATGGTCTCACATTCCTAGAGGCAGGTAACAGTTTTGGTAGTTACGACCGATACAATCCGTTTAAACTGTATCGCTCAGGCGGTGTAGGTGTGCGTATCTTTATGGCGGCCTTCGGTCTGCTAGGCTTCGACTACGGTTGGAGATTCGACGATGTGCCTGGACGTCCGGAGATGAAGCGTGGTCAGTTCCACTTCATGATCGGACAGCAGATACGATAAGGAATTAGTATGAAAAAGTTTTTGTTCATCTTTTTAGCCGGATTTTTCTTAACGACTGTTTCGCAGGCGCAGAAGTTTGGCTATATTGATTCTAACTTTATCCTGAGCAAGATGCCGGCTTATGCCAAAGCACAGGTAGAGCTTGATAAACAAAGCGCGGCCTGGCAGAAGGAGATAGAAGGTATGCACCAGGCGGTAGAAAAGATGAAGGAAGACTATAAGGCCGAAGAAGTGCTTCTGACGGAAGAGATGAAGAAGAAGCGCCTGGCAGAAATTTCCCGCAAAGAAAATGAAGTGCGTGAATACCAGCGCAAAGTCTTTGGTTTCGAGGGCATGATGTTCAAGCGCCGTCAGGACCTGATCAGACCGATACAGGATGAAGTTTTTACGGCAGTTGAGAAAGTTGCCAAGGCGAGAGGCCTGCAAACGGTATTTGATAAGTCAGGTGACCTGATCATGATCTATACCAATCCGGTGCATGATTACACAGAGTATGTGTTGGAAGAGCTGGGACTTGCTACGGATAAACAGAATGTGCCTGGCAAACACCCGGCAGATGCGTTAGTGGATGACCCGGATAGTCTGCCTGAAACAGGTATACAAAACGAAGGGAACGAAACGCAGCAGGACAAGAAAAAGGTGCCTCCAACAAAAAAGAAGTCAAACAACTAAACAACAAGCATAACAAATTAACCATCCAATCATGAACAAAATCAAATTTTTAGTAGTAGCGTTTTTCTTTATCAGCTTTGCCTCTTTTGCACAGACTAACGAGCAGGCGACTAAGATAGGATATGCTAACGTAGAAGAGATTCTGAGCAAGATGCCGGAAAGAGCTTCTATGCAGAAAGAATTGGAAGTATATGGACAGAAACTGCAGGAGCAGTTTGCAACAAAAGAAACAGAGTATAACACTAAGTTGCAGGCTTACCAGAAAGGTGCTTCGACCATGGATAAAGTGGTGCGTGAAGACAAAGAGCGTGAACTGGTGAACCTAGAGCAGTCTATCCAGAAGTTCCAGTACGATGCTCAGATGTCTATCCGTGAAAAAGAGCAGTCACTGATTCAGCCAGTGCTTGTAAAGATCGAAAACGCTATCAAAGATGTAGCGAAAGAGAACGGTTACCTTTACATCCTGAGTGAGCAGGCTATTCTGGAAGGTCCTGAAAATGGCAGCATCAACAACTTGGTGTTCAAGAAACTGGGTGTAGACCCTAGCAAGCAGCCAGCAGCAGCACAGCAGGCTCAGCCACAGCAGCCAGCTGCCGCTAAGCCAGCAACTGCAACTCCAGCCAAGAAGAAAAAGTAATTAACACTCCTTTGTGAGTTTAGGAAAGCCGATGTTCTATACCTCGGCTTTCTTTTTGTTTATACCTAAATCCAGTACCGTGATTGACTTTGAAGAAGAGCAGGAGAGTATAGAAGATTCGGACGAATTATACGAACACCACCGCATTGTGGTGGACAAAGGGCAAGCGCTCCTGCGCATCGACAAGTTCCTGATGGATCGTTTACCCAATGTGACCCGCAACAAGTTACAAGGCGCTATACGTTCTGAATCAGTGCAGGTAAACCAAAAACCTGTGAAGGTAAGCTATAAGGTGAAGCCGCTGGATGTGATTACTATCACATTGGCTACGCCTCCACGCGATACCGAAATTATTCCGGAGGATATACCGATCAACATCATTTATGAAGATGATGAGCTCCTGATCATTAACAAAGAGCCAGGTATGGTGGTGCACCCAGGGTTTAATAATTGGTCTGGTACGCTGGTTAATGCTCTTACATACTACTTGCAACAACTTCCTACTGCCCGCAACGGGGAGGGACGGCCTGGGCTTGTGCACCGGATTGATAAAGATACCTCTGGTTTATTGGTAATAGCGAAGACTGAGTATAGCATGGCTTTCCTTGCTAAGCAGTTTTTCAAGCATACGATCGAGCGAACTTATTATGCACTGGTGTGGGGAATACCAAAGCAGGATGCAGGCACGATTACAGGCCATGTGGGGCGCAGTGCAAAAGACAGGAGAGTGATGACAGTATACCCTGGCGGAGAGTTTGGCAAGCATGCCGTTACTCATTATAAAGTACTTCAGAAATTTAAGTATGTGTCGTTGGTGCAGTGTAACCTGGAGACGGGAAGAACACACCAGATAAGGGCACATATGAAGTACCTGGGGCATCCGCTGTTTTCTGATGCAACTTATGGAGGCGACAACGTCCTGCAAGGTATGCCAACAGGCTCTTATAAGACATTCGTTGAAAACACTTTTAAACTGATGCCGCGTCAGGCATTGCATGCTAAATCGCTCGGTTTTGTGCATCCAACCACAAAAGAGTTTATACAGTTCAACTCCGAATTGCCCGACGACTTTCAAGCGGCGTTGGCAAAGTGGTCACTGTACGAAAATCAGTAAGGCATAACTCATATAAAACTTACCTGAAGGTATGTCTCGTTCTGAAATACGTTGACGGTTTTGAGACGAAGTTACTTTTTAAATTGAGACCTCCAATGCGTTTGTGTTGGAGGTTTTCTTTTTCCACTGTTTCACCTCTAATTTATCCTGCCGGTGCATCTGCTCGGGTGTGAGGAGATGACACGAGAGGTGGGGCCTGAGGCAGTTGTAGATGTCCACTGACTCTCGGATCACTGCCACGGCCTCCAGGTGGTGGGCAAAGCCCCGCTCGAGGGCGAACTCATCCTTCAAGATGCCATTCACCCGCTCAGCCACCGCGTTCTGGTAGGGGTCGTACTTCTCGGTCATACTTGGCTTTATCTGCGCCTTTTCCAGCAGCTGCTGGTACTCTGCAGCGCAGTAGGGCAGTCCCCGGTCCGAATGGTGGATCAGGTGAAAGCCATACTTTCTTTTGCCCACAGCCATCTGCAGGGCCTGCAGGGGCCCCTCTGCCCGCAGGTCCTCGGAGAGGTGGTAGCCCATGATCTTTTTAGAGTAGGCATCCGTGACCAGGGAAAGGTAGTTATGCCCTTGCCGGGTGGGGATGTAGGTGATGTCTGCCGCCCACACCTGCTCAGGGCGCTCTATTTTGAGTCCCTCCACCAGGTTCCTGTGCTTTTTCATCCAGTGCTTTGAATCAGTCGTTTTATGGTAGCTCTTGCGAGGCTTGATCAGCAGGCCTCTTTCTCTTAGAATCGCAAAGAGCTTGTCTCGTCCCACCTGCAGCTGCTCCTGCAAGAGATGATAGAGCTTGCGGGTGCCCAGGCGCGGCATCTGCATCCGGATCTGCTCCACCAGCTCCACGAGCTGATCGGCGATCTGCTTTTGTTCCAGAACTCTTGCCTGCCGCTGATAGTAGGCTTGTCTGCTGTGGCCAAGCAGTCTACAGGCCACAGAAAGGCTTATCTGCCCTTCCTGGCGGAGGTGTTCGACGGCCCCTCCAGTGGCTTTTTTCGGATCTGAATCCCCATCTCTCCCTCGGCCACGTCGATGATGGTGTCCAGCAGCTTGGCCTTGAGCTCGGCCTCTTTCAGTTGCTTTTGAGTGGCAGCAAGCTGGGCTTCCAGTTCTTTGATGCGTTGGTTGGGTGTCTGGGACATAGCGGTTGGATTGTAGTCCCAAGTTAAGCGACCGTGCTTACGAAGCCAAACCAGCACGGTGCTTCTGCCCTGGATGCCGTACTTTTTCTGGGCTTGTTTGTAGGTCAGATCCCCTTGCTCTACCTCGGCCACCACCTGTAGTTTAAAGCCTAAGGTGTAGTCGCGCTGGGTGCGCTTGCTTTTTTTCTCTGTCGCTTTTTCCATATAAGGTTGATTTTAGTGTCAACCTATTTCAGGACGGGACAGGATAGACACAAAAAGCCCGCTCTGTATAGAGCGGGCTTTTTCATGCTTCAGCGGTCAGTTAAAACTAACGCTTCTTTTTAGTAGCAGTCGACTTGTTGATCTCAGCAAGTGCTGTTTCTGCTTGGGTGTTAGTTGGGTCTAACGTTTTTACCTCTGTCCAGTACTTGATCGCATCCTCGCGCTCACCTTTGAGATAGAAATAGTAACCCAGGTATGTATTCGCTTCGATCAGCTCTTTCTTATACTTCTCTTTCTCGCCGTTCGTAAGCTTGATAAATTCCTCGTAGTGAGGTTTAGCTAAGCCTTGCTCTGTCTCAGGGTCCAGGTTAGCCTGTGCACGGGCTCTCCACAGGTGCGCATAAGCATAAGTAGGGTTAGCGTCCGTGATCTTCTTATAAGTCTCGTCAGCCTTCTCAAACTGCTCTGCCATCATATAGGCATTACCCAGGTGGAAGTAGTCTGTGTTGGAAGCACCGAGTTTCTCCTGCTTTCTGTTATATACCTCCACAGCTTTGTCAAACTGCTTTTCACGGGCATACATGTTAGCCAGGTCATAATAAAGCTCTGGTTTGCTTGGATCCAGCTCGATTGCTTTTTCCAGGTTCTCTACAGCTTTCGCAGGCTGGTTGTTTCTGGCCAGTATTCTGCCATAGTACTCATAGTCGCTTGCAATCAGGCTGTTCTGGTCTATCTTGCTCAGGTAGTTTTCCATGGCCTGAAGCGCTTCTTCAGGTTTGCCTAGCTCAAGGTATGAGTAAGCCAACAGACGGTTCATGGTCTTGTTGTTAGGTTCTGTTTTCAGCACTTCCTGTACTTCGCGCAGTGTACCTTCATAGTCCTTTGTCAGGAAAAGGAAAGATGCGTACTTGGCACGTGTAGCAGGCGTGTTCTCTGACATATCTACAAACTTCTTGAATGTAGAAAGTGCCAGGTCATACTGTCCGGCAAAATAATATAGTTCGCCAAGGTCGCTGTAAGCAGGAGCGTAGTTTGGATCCAGCTCAATTGCTTTCTTGTAAGCCTCTTCTGCTTCGTTGTAGTTACGTGAGCTGGTATAAAGCTGGCCTCTTCTCAGGTGTGCTTTAGGAGACTTGTCGTTGATACGAACAGCATTGTCGTAGCTTGTCATCGCCTGACCACCATTGCCTAGTTTCAGGTATGCATCACCCATCAGCAGGTAAGCTTCAGCGTTGTTTTTATCACGCTCTACTGCCTGCTTCAGGTATTCTATTGCTTTGTTGTAATCCTGCTCTGTTGCCTCAGGAGCCATTAAGTAAGCTTCGCCGATGCTAGCCAGTACAAAAGCATCCTTTTTGCCGCGCTTCATGGCGTCAGCAAAATGTTTCTCAGCGCCGGCACGATTGCCTTTGGCGATCTCTACTTTACCCAATCCTACCATGTTGATGGCAGACTTTGAGTTCTTTGCCAGACCCTGATTAAAGTAGTAGGCTGCTGAGTCCACATTTTCAGAACGCAGGTATACATCACCCAGTCCAAAATAAGCGTTGTCAGCGTTTTTATTGTTCAACTGAGATTTATAAATAGATTTAGCCTCCTGATAGCGCCCTAGTTCAGCCGCTTTACGGCCCTGATCGCCAGACTGCGCAAATGCCGCTGCTGTAGGGAACATGGCAGCTACCAGTAAAGCATATTTCCAGTTATTTGTCATTGTTAGTTTAATTTAGGTTGTGTTATTATTGTTTGTATTCTGTTTGTAATCGTTAATCTTGTCTGAATTTACTCGGTCTATTATTAAAACCTACTATGCGCACAGGCATAGTGGCAGGCACAAGGCCAGACTTTAAGATGATGCGCTGCCCCCGGTCGCTTGCTACGTAAGCTGCAAAACCTGTGCCAAGACCTGCACGGCCCTCAGTACTAATGATATACCAGAATCTTCTGAGCGGATAATCGCCCTGTGCGATGTAGGCCTGGTATGGCTGAAAATAGCTGTCTGTTGTTATCGGGTTATCTTCTGTGCTTATACCTACCACTTTTACCTGGTTCAGGAAGTTAACAGATGTTGTATCATCCCGATCGCTTATCCAGTTCACCCCAATTACCCCTATGGCATTCTGATTTTTGGCTACATAATCAATAAGGGCCGGATGGGAATTGCTTGCAGTGGCAGTCGGTGGCAATGGTTGACCCGCTATCAGCGTGTCGCGCATATACCTGGCTGTGCTGGAGTTATTGTTATCGAACACGAGGGCAATATCACGTAAGCTGCTTTCCGGGTTTAATTGCTGCCATGTCGTGATCTTTCCTGAAAAAATGTCACGCAGTTGATTCATTGTCAGGAGGGTATCCTGATTTTTTCTGTTCACAATTAAAGCAACGGCATCAATTGCGATTCTGGTATACCTCGGAGTAATTTTCTTTTGATCAAAGACTCCTTTTTCTGTATCTGTCAGTTTACGCGATATGATGGCGATGCGCGTGCTATCGTTAACAAGATCCTCAAGTACTTTTCCTTCTGCCTTGTACTGTGCATTTATGTTGGCGTATCTGTATATGCCTTCAAATGCGTTTACCTGGCTTTCTATAATAGGTTGGAGGGTTTCATCTACGCTGATGCCGATGGTGCCGGTTGTTGAAGTGTCACGATCTGTCTCAGGGTTGCTATTGCAAGCTGCCAGAGCACCTAGCGCCAGCCCTAAAAACACCTTGGATGCTTTAATCATTTTATCTGTCTCTCCTTGATTTGGAATTAACCTG
Source organism: Pontibacter sp. HSC-14F20 (assembly GCF_019599265.1). Lineage (GTDB taxonomy): Bacteria > Bacteroidota > Bacteroidia > Cytophagales > Hymenobacteraceae > Pontibacter. The sequence goes on from NZ_JAHZTC010000011.1 coordinate 87,798, forward strand.
ATATGCTCTTACAAATCGTATAAGCCCGTAAAGAATGAGTACACCACCAAAAATTGTTCGTGCCGTATCTGACATGTTCAGGTTATACTGCTCCTCATCCATGAAGATCATAAACAGGCCCAATGCTACATATACTAGTGTCATGAGCATGCCAAAATAGCGTGCAAATTGATTGAAAAATGTAACGGACGGTTTCTCGTTTTCTCCCCTTGGTCGTAGCATGTTCAGGTTAGCCTATATATGTAGGCTTAAATTTAAGGTTTATACTTTAAAAATTAAAGCAGAAGCCACGCTATGTATAGTTTAGCTTCTGCTTTATACTTTATATTGCTACTTATCGTTGCAGGCTGAACCGGATTGGTAGCGTATAGCGGACGGCAACAGGTTTGCCGTTTTGTTTGCCCGGTGACCAATCTGGTAAGCTTTGGATTACGCGAAGTGCTTCTTCGTCTGTCCCGAACCCTAATCCTTTCAGTACGGTTGCATCAGTTACCTTTCCATTTCTATTCACTACAAAGCTTACGATAACCATGCCTTCAATTTGCTCGTTGATTGCCGGTCTTGGGTAGCGTATCTTTTTGCTAATGTAGCGCATCAAGGCTGCTTCTCCTCCTGCAAATGACGGCATCTCCTCCGCAAAATTGACAATATTATTGTTTTCTTCGGTTCCTGTGCCTACGTCGCCTGTGCTTTCTATACCTTCCAGATTAAGATTACTCAGTGCATCTCCATCTATATTCTCTGTGCCGATGATGGCCCCTTCCATCTCTTTTTCGGTAGGTGGAGCTTCATCTGGTCCGGGATGTGAGTCTGGTACCACTCTGGTTGTGGTGTTTCTTACTGTTTTGATCTGCTTTTCACTAGCGGGTGCCGGAGCCTGTTGTCTCGGCTCAGGATCTGCAGGTGGAGGAGGAAGCAAAGGCTGGTCTATTAAAATGACGCGCTCCTTTATTTTCGGATCTTTTACTGCTGTTTTGTTTGTCTCCAGTTTGGGAAGTAAAAGGGGCCAGCCCAGACCCATTGCAAACAAAGTTGTCGCAACTATAATGGCTGTTAGTACGTGCTTGCCATACGCTTTTCTCAATTCATAAGCTCCATAGGCTTTATTTCGGGTGGCAAAGACTACATTGTTAAAGGTCATGTCGAATAAATAGCTCTCTTTCATGGCGCATGGGTTTTAGATGTGGACAGTTTTACCTGCATTTTCTTATTAGATGCACCTCGGGCAATTATTCCATAAGCTCAGTTATATTTTTAACAGAGTTTTTCGTTCTCATTGTTCTACTGCTATCTTGATTGAGTGGAGGGGTGAAGGTATAAATGGTTGTAGCAGGCAATAATAAAAAAGGCCCTCGTAGGAGGGCCTTTTTTATTATCATGTATAAGACTTACTTAATAGCAAATCGTACAGGCAATGTGTAGCGAACAGGTACTGATCTACCGTTCTGCTTTCCTGGAGACCACTTCGGCATTGTTTTCACAACGCGTACAGCTTCTTCGTCAGTACCAGAGCCAAGGCTCTTGACAACCTCAATTTCTGAGATCTCGCCTGTGCGGCTAACTACGAACGAAAGTACTACCAGGCCTTCCACACCGGCGCGCTGTGCAGCGGCTGGGTAGCGGATGTTTTTGCCAAGGTACTTCATCATTTCGCTTTCACCACCTGGGAATTCAGGCATCTGCTCCACGTAAGTATAAGGCTTTTCCTCTACTACTTCTGCAACTACGTCGCTGGTACCGTCGATGTCACCCAGATCGAGAGGAGCTCCTTTAACACCTTCAACCGTTTCGGTTCCGATGTCTACGTCCTCCAACTCTGATTGATCCGGCACTTTTTCCTCCTCCTGTACTTCAGCGTCACGCTTAACAACTGGTGGCGTGAACTTTACCTGTGCACGTACTGGTGGCGGCGGTGGTGGAAGATCTGGCGGCGGCGGTGGCGGCGGTGGCGGCGTTGCTTCATCCAGTGGTGGTGGCGGAGCCAGGTCTACTTCTGTTACAATTCGGTCTACCACTTGTGCTTCCTCCTGGTCTCCTTTAATCATTTTCGTGATCAAAGGGATGCTCAGGAAAAGGAAGAACAATGCAATTGCTACAGTTGCGGCAATTGTGATATGCTTATTGTAAATTTTGCGAAGTAGGTAGGCACCGTACGCTCTATTTCGTCCTTCGAAGACGATATCATCGAGCGATGCTTTTTCTAACTTACTTACTTCCATATCTTAATTCCCAATTTGTTCTTGTACCAATTTTTTGTCTGAGTCGGCTATTTCAACCATCGCAAACCTTTTGGTATCCGTTATTTTCAATTCATCCAGGATGTCCACCACGTTTTTATAGCGTGAACTTTCCATTGGCTTCACCATTACGGTCATCATGTCGTTTGATTTCACGCGTGATGATAACAGAACCTGACGAATACCGTTTGCTGCGTAGTTCGACTCAACAATTTCCGGGTTATCCTCTGCCAAACCGAAATAGTAGTACAGATCGTCATCAGGGCCAAGTATAATGGTCATCGCATTACTGGCCTTCAGGGCTATCTGCTCTTCCGGATTGTCGACTTTCTTCGGCATGTTGATCTCCATGGTCTGCGGCTTGTTGAAGGTCGTGGTAAGCATGAAGAACGTAATCAGAAGGGCGGCAAGGTCTACCAGCGGTGTCATGTCAATTTTGGTCGACTGGCGTTTGGCGCGTTTTTTCCCGCCTTTGCCGCCAGAGTCGGCCTTTTGTTGCATTTCTGCCATATTCTTATCTCCTCTCTAATTATTAGTTAGTTGGCTTCATCTCCATGTCCGTAATGAGATTAAACCTGTCGACTTTCTTTTCCTGCAGGATATCCATTACTCTCTTCACTGTTGGATAGCTCACATCCTGGTCGCCCTTGATGGCAATTACCACCTGAGGGTTAGTTAGACGTGTCTGCAGTACCCAGTCGCCAAGTTCATTACGTGTCGAATCAATTGGGATCCCCGGCTGGTTTACCTCCTTACGTGCATTTGACTCCATTGCCAGGAAAGACTTCAGTTGGTTAACCGGTACACCAAAGTTGCTTAGAAGAGAGAATGTTTTTCTCTCCTCCTCGGTAAAGCCAATTCCGTAATTCTTAGCAATTCTGTCAAGCAATACTTCCTTTGTATGCTGCCCGTCTACTCCAAAGAAAACACGGTCATCTTTGTCAACCGTAATGGTTATTACGTTGGTATCCGGAATCTTGATTTCTGAAGCAGATGAAGGCGTATCTACTATAACAGCCTCATCTGGTCTGGCTGTTGCAGTCAGCATAAAGAAAGTAACCAGCAAGAAGAATAAGTCCACCATTGGCGTCATGTCCAACGAGGGGGCTGTTCTTTTTACTTTTACTTTAGGCATCTTATCTGGTTAAATACGGTTTAACTTATACAGTATGTGGTCTTGTAGCTGGCGTCTCGTGCTGAGCTGTGAAAGTAGACACCATGCTGAAGCCTGCTTCGTCAATGCCGTAAGTAAGCTCATCGATCTTGCTTGTAAAGTAGTTGTACGCAATAATCGCGATAGTAGAACCAGTAATACCAAGGGCAGTGTTGATAAGGGCCTCAGAGATACCGTTTGCAAGAGCTACTGAGTCAGGAGCACCTGAAGTTGCAAGAGCCGAGAAGGCCTTGATCATACCAAGTACTGTACCGATCAAACCTACCAGTGTAGAGATAGAGGCGATAGTTGAGATAACTACCAGGTTTTTCTCCAGCATTGGAAGTTCAAGAGAAGTAGACTCTTCGATTTCTTTCTGGATTGAAGCTACTTTCTCAGCTTTCAGCAGTTCTGGCTCGTTTTGCATTTCCTTGTACTTCATCAAACCTGCCTTCACAACGTTAGCAACTGATCCTTTCTGAGCATCGCAGGCAGCGATAGCGCCATTGATATCCTGTTGCTTCAATTTAGCAGAAATGTTACGTACGAATTCTGCAACACCTTTTGTACCTTTTGCTTTGCTGATGGTAAGCGCACGCTCAATTGCGAAGATGAATACCAGCAGGTTAAGAGTTAGCAACAGGGGAACTACCCAGCCACCTTTGTAAACAATGCCAAGATAGTTACCCGGAAGTGGGTGGTTGTTAGGGTCGTTGCCTTCGAAGTTGGCAGGATTGCCAAAAACGAACATATAGATAAGCACACATGCTATCAGCGCAAGCGGAATAACAATACTCGCAAATACGCCACCAATCGGGCTTGGCTTTTTCTCTACATTAGCATCTTTGCTCACTACTGCAGTCTTTTTTTCCATTTTGTTTAAAAGTTTAAAGTTTAGCTGTTTGTGTTGTAAATAAAATCGATTGTGTAATATAAAATGTAATTGTTTCGGATTTAGTTCTTTATTGGTTTTGCAATTTCTGCTTTTTCCGCAATTTTCAAACGATATAGCGCTTTTAATTTTTATAAATTCCAACCGAAAAACCGTTTAGTCAGCTTAAAACAGATCTTTTATTGCTGTTACTAAAGGCGAATATTGCGGCTTTACAAATATATTTATTTTAAATTCTTATCCAAAGTTTAAACTTCATACATCTGTTCTGTTTTAATCTACGCTCTTTGTTAATATTTGATAGTCAGCTGATTGATACCGGAATTTATTGGTGATAAACCTTGGCTATCGGGCAGTAATATTGTGAGCGATTAGTAGAGTTCCTGTAATAGTAATAAATCAGGCCAAAAAATAAGATGTGATGAACAAAGTATTTAAGCTGGTTATTAAGAAAAAAGTAAACTAAAATAAGCTTGTTGAGATAGGGTTTAAGAACAAATTGAAGCCTAAATATAATGCATGTTCTCTAAAACTGTATGTATGCCTATCTTTTTTTTGCCTTATTCCAGTAAATGTCCATTTCTTTGAGAGACAAATCCTGTAAACGTTTCCCGTCCTTACTAGCACCTTGCTCCATGTACTGAAAGCGATCTATAAATTTCAGGTTGGTTTTTTCAAGTGCTTCTTCCGGATTTATGTCAATGAAACGGGCAAAATTTATCAGCGAAAAAAGTAAGTCGCCAAATTCGCTGGTAGCCCGCTGGTGGTCTATCGATTTAATTTCCGTTGTGTTAAACTCAGACTCAAACTCATTTAGCTCTTCCTGCACTTTCTTCCATACCTCCGACTTGTCATCCCAATCAAAACCTGCGCCGCGTGCCTTTTCCTGTATGCGCATGGCTTTTACCAAGGCCGGAAGTGAGGTGGGTACGCCGCCCAGCACAGACTTGTTGCCTTCTTTCAGCTTTAGCCGCTCCCAGTTTTGTTTTACCTCCTCCTCGGTATTAGCAGTAACATCTCCGTAAATATGCGGGTGCCTGAAAATAAGCTTTTCGCAGAGCGAGTTGAGAACATCAGCTATATCAAAGGCCTTTTGCTCGGATGCTATTTTAGCATAAAATACCATGTGCAGCATCAGGTCGCCAATTTCCTTTTTGATCTCCTGCATATCCTGGCGGATGATAGCGTCGGATAATTCGTAGGTTTCTTCAATGGTCAGGTGGCGGAGGCTTTCAATGGTCTGCTTCTTATCCCATGGGCACTTCTCGCGCAACTCATCCATCACATCCAGCAGCCGGTCAAATGCCTGTAACTGACGCCCGCGCGGACTGTCTTCAAATTTTTGCGTCTTATTCATAAGTACAAAGATAATAAAATCATCTTGGGCAATGTTGTAGTGCAGGGTGCTACAGTACCTGCGCTGTTAGGCGCTTCAAATATAAGATGCAGTAAGTAGCTAAATTCCATAAACTGCTAAACCTTAATTCTAATTTATTACTTTTGCAGCTGAAAAAAATATTCTCGTAGTGGCTTTAATAAAATCAATTTCAGGAATCAGAGGTACGATTGGAGGAAGGGCAGGTGAAGCGCTTACTCCTGTGGATGTGGTAAAATTTGCCGCCGCCTACGGTACCTGGGTATTGCAGACTACTGGCAACAATACCATTATAGTAGGACGCGACGCACGCCTGTCGGGTGACATGGTGAACAAGCTGGTTTGCGCCACCTTGCAAGGGTTAGGTATAAACGTGGTCGATTTGGGTTTGTCTACTACGCCTACAGTAGAAATGGCGGTGCCTGACTACAAAGCGGGCGGTGGTATTATCCTGACGGCAAGCCATAACCCGAAACAGTGGAATGCGCTCAAACTACTTAACCAGAAAGGCGAGTTCATTTCTGATGTAGAAGGGAAACTAGTGCTGGAGCTTGCTGACAAGGAAGCGTTTGAGTTTGCGCAGGTGAACGACCTGGGCAGTTACCAACGTGACGATGAAGCGCTGCAAAAGCACATTGATACAATTCTGGCATTGCCGCTTGTTGATGTAAACGCCATCAAGGGAAAAGACTTCAGCGTAGCCATCGACTGTGTAAACTCCTCCGGAGGTATAGCTATACCTATGCTGCTCGAAGCGCTGGGAGTACATAAAGTTGAAAAGCTGTTTTGCGAGCCGGACGGCAATTTTCCACACAACCCGGAGCCGCTGCCAGAGAACCTGCGTGAGATTGCGCGCGTGATTGAGAAAGGCAAGTTCGACTTAGGTATAGTGGTAGACCCGGACGTAGACAGACTGGCGCTGATCAACGAAGACGGTAGCATGTTCGGTGAGGAGTATACCTTGGTAGCTGTGGCCGATTACGTGCTGAAGAATCAGGTAGGCAATACTGTCTCAAACCTTTCGTCTACCAGAGCGCTGCGCGATGTGACCGAAAAAGCTGGCGGTAATTACTATGCTGCCGCTGTAGGCGAAGTGAACGTGGTGAACATGATGAAAGCTGAAAATGCGATCATCGGTGGAGAAGGTAATGGCGGCATTATTTATCCAGAGCTGCACTATGGCCGCGATGCCTTGGTAGGTATAGCTTTATTCCTGACACACCTGGCCAAGTCAGGTATAAGCATGACGCGCCTGCGTGCCAGCTACCCGAATTACTATATCTCTAAAAATAAGATCGAGCTGACGCCTGATGTAGACGTGGACGATGTGCTGCAGCAAATGCAGGAGCGCTACGCCAAGCAGCCCATCAATACAATTGACGGCGTGAAAATCGAGTTTGACAAAGAGTGGGTGCATCTGCGCAAATCCAACACAGAGCCGATTATCCGCATCTACGCTGAGTCGGAGAGCAATGCCACTGCCGAGCATCTGGCCAACAAAATTATTGCTGACATCAAAGAGATTATCTCTGCCAAAGCGTAATGTGTTGTTGCTGTAGCATACTTTTTGAGTAACTGTCAGGGGTTGCGCCAAAGGAGAAACCATGTTTTTTCTCCTTTGGCGCAACTTTTTTTTATACTTTAGTAGTTCGTTTAAGAGAATCCAATACAAAATATCATGCGTGTTTATTTAGATAATGCAGCTACCACTCCTCTTGACAAAGAGGTTTTTGATGCCATGGCCCCTTTTATGCTGGAGCATTTCGGCAATCCATCTTCCATCCATTCACATGGGCGCGAGGTGAGGTCTGCCATCGAAAAAGCCCGTCGCACGGTAGCTACGTTGCTAAACACGTCGCCTGCCGAGGTGTTTTTTACCTCCGGTGGCACCGAGGCTGATAATGCCGCTATTGTCTGTACCTGCCGTTCGCTAGGTATAAAGCACGCTATCACCACCAAACTGGAGCACCACGCTGTGCTGCATACCATGGAGATGCTGGAAAAGCAAGGTGATGTGCAACTGAGCTACCTGCGCCACGACGAGCGCGGCAACCTGGACCTGGAGCATTTGGAGGAGCTGCTGGCAAACCAGCCACGCACGATCGTTTCGATCATGCATGCTAACAATGAGATCGGCACATTAAATGACATTGAGAAGATTGGAGAGATCTGCAGAAAGTATGATGCGATTTTCCATTCTGATACAGTGCAGACCATGGGCCATTACAAACACGATGTACAGCAGATCGGTGCTAATTTTCTGGTAGGTTCGGCGCACAAGTTTCATGGTCCAAAGGGTGTTGGGTTCCTGTACTGCGATGCGTCCACCAAAATTCAACCCCTGATTCAGGGGGGGGCGCAGGAGCGCAACATGCGTGGCGGTACGGAGAACGTGTATGGTATTATTGGATTGGCCAAAGCGCTGGAGATTGCTTACCGCGATATGGCTGAGCACCAGAAACACATTCAGGGCCTGAAAGACCGCATGATCTACAAACTGCGCGAGCAGATGGAGGACTTGAGCTTCAATGGCATGTCGGAGTTTGGAGACAAGAGTCTTTACACAGTGCTTAACGTGAGCCTACCGGCCTCTGACATTAACGAAATGCTGCTTTTCAGTCTGGATATTGCCAAAATTTCGGCTTCGGGCGGAAGTGCCTGCAGTAGCGGTGCCAATGCCGGCTCGCATGTGCTGCGTGCGTTGGGTGTAGATCCGCTTCGCGGTTCTGTTCGCTTCTCTTTCAGCAAGTATAACACCGAGGCTGAGATCGATTACGTTGCCGAGACAGTTGCCAAAATGTATAAAAAAGAGCTGGCCTAGGTATAGGGAGGTTTCTTTATAAATAACAAAGGCTTCAGCAGTAATGTTGGAGCCTTTCTTCGTCAATCAAAAACAGAAATTAGTAGGAGTTAAGTGATGAGAAGTATAGGCGTTTTTTGTGGAGCCAATGCAGGTATAAGCCCGGTCTATAGTGAGGCTGCCGCACAACTAGGTGAGTTGATGGCTGGACAAGGTATAAAACTGGTATATGGTGGTGGCAACGTGGGTCTGATGGGTGTAATTGCTGATGCCGTGCTAGCCGGAGGAGGTATAGGTATAGGCGTTATACCGCGTAGCCTGGTCGAAAGGGAAGTAGCTCATAAAGGATTGCAGGACCTGGTGGTAGTGGAGACGATGCACGAACGAAAAGCTATTATGGCGGCTCGCTCCGACGCTTTTATTGCCATGCCCGGCGGCTTTGGTACGCTCGATGAAATTTGCGAGATCATCACCTGGAACCAGCTCGGCATCATCAAAAAACCCGTGGCCTTTTATAATATCAACGGTTATTGGGACAAGTTCTTTGAGATGATCGACTATACAGTTAGTGAAGGCTTCGTGAAGTTTGACCAGCGCGAAAACCTGATTGTGGAAAGCGATCCCGCTGTACTATTAAAAAAATTAAGAGCCTACTCAGATGCTACTTCCGATTATTGGGTAGATTTCAAGAGGATTTAATTGCCGATCTTTTGATTTAAGAATTTGACCATGAGTTTATGGCTTTCTAACTCTTTTTTAGATGTCTTGCCAAGGTCAGATTTTAAGGTATAGCCGAAACGGAAAGAGCCAATGCGTAATCGCCTTGGCTCTTTCCGTTTTATGGTTGGTATGTATTCTATACCTGATCGGGATTCATTTTCAAATTTTCACATCTCCCAATACTCAACTCTTTCTTAATTCTCCAGCACCATATTCTTCACGGCCTCTACCCACATCGGGTTAGAGTTCAGGCTTTCTACAAGTTGCCATTTCTCACCGCCGGCGTGCTCAAACATCTCCTTGAACTCCTCGCCAACTTCAATAGTAGTCTCCAGGCAGTCCGCAACAAAAGCCGGGCTATACGCCAGCACTTTTTTGATGCCTTTGCCAGGCAGTGTTTTCAGCACCTCGTCGGTGTAAGGCTGCAGCCAAGGGTCTTTTAAAAGCCTGGACTGGAATGTGACCGTGTACTGGTCCTCACGCAGGCCCAGCTTTTGTGCCAGCATTCTGGAAGTTACAAAGCAGGAGGCACGGTAGCAGTACTTATTGCGTTTGTTGTAACTGTTGCAGCAGGCGCCCAACTGGCAGTAGCCTTTGTCGCTGCCTTTGAGCACTTGGCGTTCCGGCAGACCATGGTAACTGAAAATGACATGGTCATAATCGTCCTGCGCCATGTGTTGCTTGCCCAACTCCGCAAAAGCATTGATAAAGCCCGGATCGTCGCAGAAGGAGGAGATGAAGTTGATGCTAGGTATAACCCACCATTCTCTTACAATCTCCATCACTTTGTCTTGCACAGAACCTGTTGAGGCTGCCGCATACTGCGGGAACAGTGGAAGCACGATGATCCGCTCCACGCTCTTTTCACGAAGCTCTTCCAGGGCACTGGCAATGCTCGGGCTCTGGTAACGCATGCCAAAAGCCACGTGGTAGCCGGAGCCCAGCGCTTCCTGCAGTTTTTTCTGGAGGTCCAGTCCGTGGTAAAGGAGCGGAGAGCCGCGCTCTGTCCAGAGTTGCTTGTATACCTTGGCAGATTTTGGTGCTCTAAAAGGAGCAATCACGCCATTCACAAGGGCGTAGCGCCCCACGGGGTTCATATCGATTACGCGGGGGTCCAGCAGGAACTCGCGCAGGTATTTTCTTACGTCAGGAGTACTGGGTGTATCTGGCGTGCCCAGGTTCACCAGCAAAACGCCAATCTTGCCTGTTTTTTTCTTGCTCATCTATAACTAATAGTGCTGTTGCTTTACAAAGATACGAAGTATAACGAGTTAGTTATGATTGATAGTTTCTATACCCTGATAGAGAACTGCGAGGAGTAAAGCAGCAAGTGGTCAGAAATGTTTGCATCGTTGGTTACTAAATCACTCATTTAAAATTCAAATCCACACATTTTCACCGGGTTTCGTAAAAAAAGGAGTAATTTTGCAACCTTAAATTTTCAACAATGTCCGAAAATCCGCACAAAGCCGGTTTTGTAAGTATAGTAGGGAAGCCCAATGTAGGTAAATCTACGCTTATGAACGCCCTGGTGGGGGAAAAGCTGTCCATTATCACGTCCAAAGCCCAGACCACGCGTCATCGCATTATGGGTATCCTGAATGGCGATGATTTCCAGATCGTGTATTCTGATACGCCTGGTATCATTAAGCCGCAGTATGCTTTGCACGAGTCGATGATGAGTTTTGTTCGCACTTCTTTGGAGGATGCAGACATTATTTTGTTTGTGACGGACATTTATGAAAAGCATGACGAGGACGATGTGATCAAGCGCCTGCAGCACGCCGAGGTGCCGATTCTGCTGCTCATCAACAAGATCGATCAGGCCACAGAAGAAGAAGTGAACGAGAAGGTGGCTTACTGGCAGGAGAAGATGAACCCGACCGAGATTCACCCGATTTCGGCCTTGCATAATTTCGGAGTAGAGCAATTGTTCAACCGTTTGATGGCATTATTGCCAGAGCATCCGGCTTTTTATCCCAAAGATGAACTGACTGACAAGCCCGAGCGTTTCTTTGTGTCCGAGATCATCCGCGAGAAGATTTTCCTCAATTATAAAAAGGAAATTCCCTACAGCTGCGAAGTAGTGGTAGAGGAGTTCAAAGAGGAAGAAGACATCATCCGTATCCGGGCCGAGATCAGTGTGGAGCGCAAGAGCCAGAAAGGTATAGTGATTGGCCACAAAGGCGAGGCGCTGAAAAAAGTGGGAACGCAGGCCCGCGTGGATATGGAGCAGTTTTTTCAGAAAAAGATATTTCTTGATTTATACGTGCGCGTGAACGAGAACTGGCGAACCGACCAGAAGCTGCTGCGCCGATTCGGCTACAGCGAGTAGCGCACTATTAAAGCTTCGGGGCAAGGTGCTCCGGGGGCACTTTAACTACTTTATTTTTATTAGATGTCAACCAACATCATTGCAATTGTAGGTCGCCCGAACGTGGGCAAGTCTACGCTATTTAACCGCCTTGTAGGGCGCCGCCAAGCCATTATGGATAACGAGAGCGGTGTAACCCGCGACCGCAGCTACGGGCACGGCGACTGGACCGGCAAGTACTTCACCGTTATCGACACCGGTGGCTACGTGCACGGATCCGACGATATTTTTGAAGGAGAGATCAACAAGCAGGTAGAACTGGCTATTAAAGAAGCTGATGTAATTCTGTTTATGGTAGACGTGGAGGCAGGCGTAACCAGCCTGGACGAAGAGTTTGCCAACGTACTGCGCCGCACTGATAAGCCAATCTATGTAGTAGCCAACAAGGCTGATACCAATGCACGTGCGCATCAAATGGGAGAGTTCTATGCCTTAGGTTTAGGTATAGATATTTTCCCGATCTCATCGCAAAGCGGCTCCGGCACCGGCGACCTGCTGGACGAAGTAGTAAAGCATTTTAAAACGGAAGGTACAGAAGACCCGGATGTAGGTGTACCTAGACTGGCCGTGCTAGGCCGCCCGAACGTGGGTAAATCATCTTTTGTAAACCTGCTGCTGGGTGTGGAGCGTAACATCGTGACCGACATTGCCGGCACTACCCGCGATGCTATTGACTCGCGCTACAACGCCTTTGGGAAAGAGTTTATCATTGTAGATACAGCTGGTCTGCGTCGCAAGAGCAAAGTGAGCGAAGACATTGAGTTCTACTCCGTGATGCGTTCCGTGCGCGCCCTAGAGGATGCCGATGTGTGTATCGTGATGCTGGATGCAACCCGTGGCGTGGAGTCGCAGGACGTTAACATCATTACCCTGGCCGAGAAAAACCGCAAGGGCATCGTCATTCTGGTGAACAAGTGGGACCTGGTAGAAAAGGACACTCATAGCACCAAGCATTTTGAGGAAGCAATACTGAAGGCGATCGCACCGATCAAGTATGTGCCGATTATTTTCACGTCGGTGTCAACGAAGCAGCGTGTGCACAAGGCCATTGAAACTGCGATGGAGGTATACGAGCAGAAGACACGCAAAATTGCTACTTCCAAGCTCAACGATAAAATACTGCCGGAGATCGAGCGTTACCCGCCACCATCCATGAAAGGCAAGTTTATCAAGATTAAGTATGTAACGCAGCTGCCGACGCACAACCCGACGTTTGCGTTTTTCTGCAACCTGCCGCAGTACATCAAGGAGCCGTATACCCGCTACCTCGAGAACACGATCCGCAAGCATTTTGGCTTCGAAGGAGTACCGATCAAAGTGTTGTTTAAGAAAAAATAAGAGCTTCTGTATCAATATATTCAGATATACTGTTATATTTGAAGCTTCATCTTTAACCAATCACAAAACATTATGAAAAAAGTATTCGGTTTACTATTCGTTGCAGGTCTTTTCACTTTTGCATCATGCAATAACGCAGAAGAAACTGCAACTGATGTTGAGACTACTGAAACAGAAACTGTAGAGACAGTTGACGTTGAGACTGACATGGAGATGGACACCACTTCTGTAATGGAAGACACAACTACTGTTCAGTAATCACTGGTACCAGTACTACCTGTCGGCAACGTCAGGCAAAAGAAAAAAAGCACTCTTCGGAGTGCTTTTTTTATATATAACAAAACCTATGCTTATCGGGCTCGTACTGCAAGTAGCTTATTTCTCACCTTAACCAATCTATAATGAAAAAGCCAATTTTAATGATTCTCGCAGCCGGTCTGTTCACTTTCACTTTTGCATCATGCGATACGCGTGAGGAAAACACGCAGGAGAGAGTGGAGGACACAGCAGAAGACGTAGGTAACGACGTGGAAGATGCCGCTGATGAAGTAGAAGATGAAGCAAAAGATGTAGTGCAATAAGCACCTGGCAACATAAAAAAACCGGCAGATCCTGAAAAGGGTCTGCCGGTTTTTTTATACCTGATTACAAAAATATAGCCATCCTTTTACGCGCCAAGCCGCTTCTGGATCATGCTGTTTACCAACGCAAAGAGCCGCTTAGGTGTATAAGTCCGCCAGGGCAGTTCATCCAGGGTGCCTCCTGAGTTTATATAGGAATCGATGTTATAGCTGCGCATTTCACTGAGCACAAAATCACGGAAGCTGATGGCCGCGATCCAGCCTTCTTCCACATCCTCAAACCACTCTTCGTAATAGTCGTCTTCAGAACCATGGAAGTTAAACACATTCTCGCCTATCAGGATAAAATGTTTGATACCCTCCTGCACCAACGGATCGATGATATTGCGTTTTAGTTTCATGATGTCATTGTGAAGCGCATCGTTCCACTCGCCAATAAACTCAATCACGGCGAAGCCAAGTTCGTAGTCGGCATAGAGTATTTTCAGGTATAGCGTCTCAGAATCAATTTCGTCCCACTGCGGGTGTATGTAATAGCCATAGATGGTATTAGTGTATTGCGTGAGGCTGTTCTCGGCGCCATACAGCGGAGAGCGCGGGTCTTCGGTAGCTGAGTATAGCTCCAACCAATTATAAAAGGGTTCAATTGTGTGCATAGGTCAATTTGTTCTGCCATCTTCTTTAGCGTCTGGCCTTCGTCTGTCTACTTAAAGAATCTCGACAAAGTTGGCTATATTTAAGGAAGAAATTGCCCGATTAGTCAACTCCTGTGTGCTGATGCAGGTATAAGCAGGTACAAAATAACCGCTTGATATGCTAAGGCTGTCCTGCGTACGTTATAACATGGCACGTTCCAACTGAAAACACCACCCATTTCTTATGCAGTTCACATTCACCACCAATTTTCTTAAACCGGCAGTGACCATACTCTTCTTACTGGCATTGCTGAGTTTTAGTACGCAGGCATTAGCCAAACTAGATTATACCAAGGAGTATCATCCACGCATCAATAAAGCTGAGAGGCTGGTGATGGCAAAAGATTATGCAGAAGCTCTGGAAACTTACCAGCAGGCTTTTGCAGCGGTGCCCCACGGTTTTGCCCGCGACTACTACAATGCCGCCGTGTGTGCCGCACTTACAGGTCACGAAAAACAAGGTATAGATTATCTGGAGAAGCTCGTAGGAAAAGGTGTTTCCCTGGAGTATCTGGAACAGCAAGAGACACTTGACACCCTGAGAGCACACAAAGCCTGGAAGAAGTTTGCGAAAAAATACCCGAAGCGCCGCAAAGCTTTCCGTGAGAACACAAACATAGACCTGCGTGCCGACCTGGATGAACTCTGGGCACGGGATCAGTTTTTCCGCCAGGCGAAGGGAGGCCTGCGCGTGCATGCCGATACGATCAGAAAGATAGAAGCAGACAACGTGAAAAGACTTTTGGCCTGGATCAGTAAGCACGGCTACCCGGGAGAGGAACTGATAGGCCTGCCAGACACGCTGGAGGTATTGCCACGCTTTAGCATCGTGATTCAGCGACAGACCACCGCCCGCAACGGCTTTGATTTTAAAAAGGTGCTCACCCAGGCCGTGCAGGAAGGTAAACTCGACCCGCAGGCTGCTGCCTACCTGATGGACCAGCAGCAGGGGAAAAACCTGTATCGGTCCAAAGTGCTGGCCCGCGTTATCTGTAATAAACCGGAAGACTGTAAAGACGATGAAGAATTCGGGGACCTGTCCAGCCGCTATTTGGTGCAGCGGATGAGCGAGGAGGAAGAGACAAAGGCGAACGAACTCCGGCAGGAACTTGGTCTGGAACCTGTGGCAGACTACCGTGAGAAAATGCGGTATGCCATAAAAGACGATCGCTTTAAATTAGGTTACGATTGGGCGGTGATCAATTATAAAGTGCCGAGCAAAGAGGCCGCAAAAGTACTTGTGGAGAGTATGGCCATATTGGATTAGAAGTTTACAGGTATACAATAAAACAGATCGGCCTGCCAGTTTTAAAAATTACTGGCAGGCCGATCTGTTTTGTCAGGTATAGGTTTTCTTATGAAATGCTATTGCCGTTACGGTAGGCCTCAATGGCGGCGCGAACACTGCCATACTTTTTGAGTAAAGCAGCAGCTTCCGGTTTTGCCAGTTGCAATTCTTCCATCAGCATACGTGTGCCGCGTTCCACCAGCTTGGTGTTGGATAGCTGCATGTCTACCATTTTGTTGCCTCTCACGTGGCCCAGCTGTATCATGGTAGTTGTTGTGAGCATGTTGAGAACCAGTTTCTGGGCAGTGCCAGCTTTCATGCGGGTGCTGCCAGTTACAAATTCCGGGCCTGTAACCACTTCCACAGGATAGTCAGCGGTGGCGGCTACAGGGCTGTTGACATTGCACACAATGCAACCGGTGGCTATACCTAGGCGGTGGCAGGCTTCAAGGCCTCCTACTACATAGGGTGTAGTGCCAGATGCGGCTATACCTACCACCATGTCCTTGTCTGTGATGTTATGCTCCTGCAGGTCTTTCCATGCCTGTTTAGTGTCGTCTTCCGCAAACTCCACCGCCTTCCGGATAGCACTATCGCCGCCCGCTATAATACCGATTACCATACCATGCGGCACACCAAAAGTAGGAGGGCATTCCGATGCGTCTACTATTCCTAATCTGCCGCTGGTACCTGCCCCGATGTAAAAAAGCCTGCCACCCTCGCGGAGACGTTTCACAGTAGCGTTTACCAGGCTTTCTATTTGCGGTATAACGCGTTCAACGGCTATTGGTACACTTTTGTCTTCCTGGTTGATGCAGGTAAGCAGCTCGTGAACGGGCATTTGCTCTAATCTATCGTAGAGAGAGTCGGATTCGGTAGTAGACACTGTGATGATGGATCAAATTGAATTCAGAAAATAATTATACGCGCTATTGGGCATTCTGCATTTTGAGCAGCTCCTGATGGTACTTGATCAGGCCTTCGCTTGGACTGGAGATAATAACTCCGATGCGGCAGCCATATTTCTTTGCCACCAGCTTAAGTGTGTCCGAGAAGTGAAACGCGATAGACCCTACAAAGTTTACAGGGAGCTCACCGAAGCCCTCATACTTGCTGACATGGCGCTCAAAGAACTCCTCAAAGTTCTCATAAATCATTTCCTTGATCACCGGATTCTTGCGCTTCTCGTGCATGAATTTGGCAAAAGTTGCCAGGTACTGGCTAGGTATATCAGAACCGTATACCGCATCCAGTACGCCGTTCTTGGTTAGGTTATACCTGTTTTTAAGCGAGGTTGCCAACTCATCAGGTAGCTCGCGGTACATGTAAGCTTTGATGAGCAGCTTGCCCAGGTAGGCTCCACTTCCTTCGTCCCCCATCAGGAAACCCAGCGAAGTGACATTGTCGATGATGTTTTTGCCGTCGTACAGGCAGGAGTTGGAGCCTGTCCCCAAAATACAGGCTATACCTGGTTTGTGACCGCACAAGGCACGTGCAGCTGCCAGCAGGTCGTGGTCTACGTAGTTAGGCACGCCGGGGAAGGCACGGCTCAGGGCGTCTTCTACACGCTTATTGCGCTCCGGGGAGCTGCAGCCGGCACCATAGTAATAAATGGCGCTGATGTTTCGCTCTTTTAACTGAGGCAGCAGCTCATTCTCAAAAACGCTGTAGATCTTGTCCGTATCCAGGTATTGGGGGTTGATGCCAGTGGTGGTTACCTGTTCATACTCGTTGTCGGTATCAATTGTACGCCAGTCTGTCTTGGTAGAGCCGCTGTCAGCTATCAGAATCATAGTATTGGTAAATTATGGTTGCTCAGGAGCCTGCCTTCGCTGGCAGGAAACTCCCCATGTTTATTTTCGGTATACTGAGTTTTTGACTTTTCCGATCACATCAAATTTGTCAAACACATATTCGGTATGCGGCGCATCCTTCAGCTCCTCGGTCAGGTCTTGTCCGGCCCAGTGCTCGTAGTGGTTGCCGCTCCGCCACAGTCTTGATTTCTGTACATCATAAATCAGCCCTTTGTAGGCGACCCATACCTCGTCCCGGTCCTGGCCGTTGCGCAGGGCGAGTTGTTGCAGGGTATACGTCGGGAGATTTTCTTCCATTAAATCGCCGGCTCCACAGGGCCCGGGTTGCAAATATAATAATACTGTCCTAGTGATTGGGGCAAACGGAGCAGAATCAGGTTTGTTTCTTTGTCGGGCTCTT
Organism: Pontibacter sp. HSC-14F20; assembly: GCF_019599265.1. Classification (GTDB taxonomy): domain Bacteria; phylum Bacteroidota; class Bacteroidia; order Cytophagales; family Hymenobacteraceae; genus Pontibacter. The sequence goes on from NZ_JAHZTC010000011.1 coordinate 105,465, forward strand.
AGGGTTTAGCCGATGCGGGCCTGCGTCAGGATCCAGCGGTTGGGTACCTCACCTTTAATGGCCTGCAGGTAGTCTTCGTAGCTGCAGGGCACAATGCGCGGGCTTTTCTCGTCCGAGAGAGGCTCTACTTCCATCCACCACTTTTCGCTCACCTTGCTTTTGTAGAAGGTCATACGCTCGGGGTTGTCGTTAAAAGCTACGGCATATTTGGTAAACTTGCTGGAGCTGAACTCTGTTTCGTGCTTGCGGTGGTAAAAGCCCTCGATGAAGTACCACACCATGGTGGCAATGGTCATGGCTGTGAGTTCCTGGCCATCTTGTGAGGTATCGTATTCATAGATTCCCAGCGATGTCATCTGGTCGCTCATACCTGCATACCAGCAAAGTTGGCAAGCCTCTTCGCCTGTAAGCCCAAATGGGTTAGCCGGGGTATAGCCTGGCGCATCCTGGTGGCGTATAGCAGATATATCGAAGGTAAGGAGGTCAGCCTGGCGTACAACGGGCTCCATTTCCTGTACACGCTGGCGCACTTCGCCCACACGGTAAGCCTCGAAATGAAGCTTCTCGAAAGTAGCCATCACCTCCGGGTCCACCAGGTACGACTGAAAGCCAATCTGGCCCAGGCTGAAGAGATAATTCGGCTCGTGCATCAGAATCTGGCGCAGTTGCTTTTTGTTGGCAGGCACTTCACTGTCTTCGGTCATATCGACGCTGCTGTCCACGGTTACCATGTTCACGGCGCGCTCCAGGTGCTCGTAACCCATGTACTGGCCGTACTCCAGGTCATGTGAACCGCCAATTATGACAGGTATCGTATTATGCGATAGCAGGATTTCCACAATTTCCTTCAAGCGCAGGTAAGTGTCGTCGAGTGTTATACCTGGGCGCAGGTTACCCAAATCGACTATGTTGCAGCGTCCGGCTCCTTTGTGCAGGTTGTACAGTTTTTTGCGCACTGCACGCGCCGGAGTCACTTCTGATACAGTTTCTTCTCCCCGCCCACGTGTTTCATTTACACCCAGCAGGGCAATATCGGCAGAGCGCCAGTCCGGGAATTTACCCGTAAAACGGCCAATGTAAGCGCCGAGCGTACGCGGCTTGTCCAGCAGTGCAAAAATGTCCTCGTTCAGAGGCTCAAAGAAGATGGAAAGGTTCATAAAGCTGTATCAGGAAGGTCAAATATAGCAAAAATGCAGCTTTTGTAAGCGGCTTTTGGTTAAGTATAACTTTTTAGGGTAAAAAGTACTATCAATATAAGGATTAACAAATATTTGTGCAGGCAGGTATAGAAATTTCAGAAAAAAATCATTAAAATGCATTAAAGAACATAGGCAAGACTAAAGTTGCGCCAACAAACTCACTGCCTTTACAAACACTGACTCTAACCTAAGTAAACACCATGAACGTAACCCGGACTCTTGATTTGCTGCCTTTTCAGCTGCAAAACTCGCCACAGCCAGACTGTTTGGCTACTAAAATAAACGGACAGTGGGTAAAATACAGTACACAGGATGTGCAGGACACTGCCAACCAGGTGAGCCTTGGTCTGTTGAAACTAGGTATAGGGAAAGGCGATAAAGTGGCCATCATATCCCTGAACCGTCCGGAGTGGGTTTTTGCTGACTTTGGTATTCAGCAGATAGGTGCTGTGAGCGTTCCCATGTACCCCACCATCACCGTGGAGGATTACCGCTATATTTTCAACGATGCGGAAGTGAAGGCTGTGTTTGTCTCTGACGCAGAACTCTATAATAAAGTAGTAGCCGCTACCGCGGGAATGGAGAGCATCAAAGAGATCTATACCTTCGATGAAATAAGCGGGGCCAAGCACTGGAAAGAAGTGATGAAAATGGCGGAAGGAGAAGATGTGAGCCAACTCGACCCGATGAAGGCTGCCGTTTCTCCTGACGATGTCCTGACCATTATCTATACCTCCGGTACAACCGGTAACCCGAAAGGGGTGATGCTGACGCACAATAACATTATCAGCAACGTGACGGGCACCCTGCCTTATGTACCTGTTAACAGGTCACACCGCGCGCTGAGCTTCCTGCCGCTTTGCCATATTTTTGAGCGTATGCTCCTTTATTTATACATGCGCATCGGAGTGTCGATCTACTATGCCGAGAGTATCGAAAAAGTGGCCGATAACCTGAAAGAGGTGCAGCCGCATGTGTTCACCACGGTGCCGCGTCTGCTCGAGAAGGTATACGACAAGATTGTGGCCAAAGGCATGGAACTGACAGGTATAAAGCGCAAGCTTTTCTTCTGGGCACTGGAACTCGGTCTGGAATACGATACCCGCGAAGACAAAGGCTGGTGGTATAACAAACAGCTGGAACTCGCCAACAAACTTATCTTCAGCAAATGGCGCGAGGCACTTGGCGGCAATGTTATTGCCATTGTATCGGGTGGTGCAGCACTGCAGCCGCGGCTGGCCCGTGTATTCTGGTCGGCTAACATCCGCGTGATGGAAGGCTATGGTTTGACAGAAACCTCACCGGTAATAGCAGTGAATCGCTTTGAGCCGGAAAACAACGCCATTGGTACGGTTGGCCTGCCAATTGACGGCGTGGAGGTGAAGATTGCCGAGGACGGCGAGATTCTCACCCGCGGTCCACACGTAATGAAAGGCTACTACAATAAACCTGACCTGACGGACGAAGTAATCGATGCGGAGGGCTGGTTCCACACCGGCGACATTGGTGTGCTGGTAGACGGCAAGTACGTGAAGATAACCGACCGTAAGAAAGAGATGTTCAAGACCTCGGGTGGCAAGTACGTAGCCCCGCAGCCAATCGAGAACAAGCTGAAAGAGTCAGTAGTGATTGAACAGGCCATGGTAGTAGGAGCCGGACAGAAATACGCCGCTGCCCTTATCGTTCCTTCATTCCTGGGTCTGCAGGACTGGTGCGCCCACAAAGGTATACCCTATACCTCTGATGCCGATATGATAAAGAAACCAGAGATTCTGGAGAAGTATAAGCGTGAGATAGACAAAGCGAACGAAGGACTGGCGCAGTACGAGACGATTAAGAAGTTCACACTCGTGCCGAACATGTGGACCGTGGAAAGCGGCGAACTAACACCAACCCTGAAGGTGAAACGCAAAAACATTACGACCAACTACCAGCAGGAAATAAACGCGATGTTCTAGAAGCGCCCATATATCCGACAGTAAAAACCCTTTCCATACCGGATAGGGTTTTTTGTTTGTAACCATTCTTCGGATTATACATAAACTATAGCAAAAGGTACTATAACACGTAATCCGCTTTATGTTGTGAGGTCGGAAAGGGAATTAATTTTTTCTCTAAAATAGTATGCTTGCATAACATTATTTTATATATTTGGTATAAACACTATAATGCATGAAGCCTGAAGAGACCGTAGATTATAATGTAAAGGTATGTTGGCATGCTATCTCCCGTATGTATAATACAGAGGCTGCCAAAAACGACATTACCACTTCCATAGGATTCGTATTACTCAACATCAACCAGGAGACAGGTACTCCCGCCACTAAAATTGCCCCTTTGCTTGGGCTGGAGGCACGCAGCCTGACCCGCATCCTGAAAAGCATGGAGGAGAAAGGCCTTATCTACAAAGTGTCGGATGACAAGGACAAGCGGTTGGTGCGGATTTTCCTGACGGAGAAAGGGCTCGAGAAAAAAGAGGTGTCGCGTCGTACGGTGCTGCATTTTAACCACAAAGTGCAGGCGGCTATACCCCAGGAAGAACTTGATATTTTTTTCCGGGTGTCTGAGCGCATCATCAACATGATCGAAAACAAAGAGATTTTCTAACCATAGTAGACCATCAAGCTTTTTCTATGAAGAGATTAATTAAGAAAGTAGCCGTGCTGGGTTCCGGCGTAATGGGCTCCCGCATTGCCTGCCACTTTGCCAACATTGGGGTGCAGGTGCTGCTGCTCGACATCGTGCCGCGCGAACTTACCCCCGACGAGGAGAAAAAAGGGCTCACGCTGGAAAGCAAGCACGTCCGAAACCGCATTGTGAACAGTGCGCTGGAGGCAGCCATCAAATCCAATCCTTCGCCGCTCTACCGCAGGTCTGATGCCCGCCTGATCCAGACCGGCAACTTGGAGGACAATATGAAGGACATCGCTACCGCCGACTGGATTATTGAGGTAGTGGTGGAGAACCTGAAGATCAAGAAAACGGTGTTTGACCAGGTGGAACAACATCGCAAGCCAGGCACGCTGATCACCTCCAACACATCAGGTATACCTATCCATATGATGCTGGAGGGGCGTTCCGATGATTTCAAAATACACTTCTGCGGTACGCATTTCTTCAACCCGCCGCGCTACCTTAAACTCTTGGAAATTATTCCTACGTCGGAAACAGACCAAAGTGTGGTTGACTTCCTGATGCACTACGGCGACCTATACCTTGGCAAGACTACGGTACTGGCTAAGGACACGCCGGCTTTCATTGCAAACCGTGTGGGTATATACGCCATCATGCAAGGCCTGCAGGTGATGAACAAACTCGGCCTGAACATAGACGAAGTAGACCGTATCTCCGGCCCGATCATCGGTCGTCCAAAGTCAGCTACATTCCGCACGCTAGATGTGGTAGGTCTGGACACTTTAGCAAACGTAGCCAACGGCTTGTACCAGACCGGCGAGCAGGATGAGTCACGTGAGTTGTTTAAGCTGCCGGATTACCTGCAGAAGATGGTAGAAAACAAATGGCTGGGCGACAAGACCGGTCAGGGTTTCTACAAAAAGACAAAAGACGCCAAAGGCAAGACTGAAATTCTGACGCTCGACCTGAACACAATGGAGTACGCCCCAAAACAGCGTGCTAAGTTCCAGAGTCTGGAAGTGCTAAAGTCAATCGAAGACCTGAAGAAGCGGGTAAAAGCCTTCTCCAAGCAAAGCGATAAGGCTGCGCACTTCCTCAACGAGTCCCTCTTTGGGCTGTTCCAGTATGTGAGCAACCGTATACCTGAAATTTCTGACGAGCTATACCGTATCGATGACGCCATGCGTGCCGGCTTTGGCTGGGAACTGGGTCCGTTCGAGTACTGGGACGTGATCGGTGCCCGCGAAGGGGTGCAGCGCATGATTGAGGCTGGTTACCAGCCGGCGGCCTGGGTAGAGGAGATGCTCAATAACGGTAAAGAGTCTTTCTACATCGTGGAAAACGGCAACCGCCGTTACTACGACATCCAGAGTAAAGAATACAAAGCTATACCTGGCGCTGAGAACTTCATCATTCTCGACAACCTGCGCAGCAACAACGTGGTGTGGAAAAACACAGGAGCAAGCTTGATTGACCTCGGTGATGGTATCCTGAATGTGGAGTTTCATACTAAAATGAACACCATCGGTGGCGATGTGATCATGGCGCTTAACAAAGGTATAGAGCTTGCCGAGAAGGATTTTCGTGGCATGGTAGTAAGTAACCAGGGTGCCAATTTCTCTGCCGGTGCCAACGTGGGTCTTATCTACATGTACGCTTTGGATCAGGATTATGATGAACTGAACATGATCATACGCCAGTTCCAGAACACGATGATGCGCATGCGCTACTCGGCTATACCTGTAGTAGGCGCGCCGCACGGACTTACGCTGGGTGGCGGCTGCGAACTCAACCTGCATTGCGACCACGTGCAGGCTGCGGCTGAGACTTACATGGGTCTGGTGGAGTTTGGCGTGGGCCTTATACCTGGTGGTGGTGGCACCAAAGAAATGACGCTCCGCGCAGCCGAGATGTACGAAGACGGCGACATCGAATATAACACGCTCAAAAATATCTACCTGAACATAGGTATGGCCAAGGTGTCAACTTCAGCGAAAGAGGCCTTTGATCTGGGCTTTATGCGACAGGGCGATGCTATTACGCTCAACAGCAACCGACTGATTGCAGACGCAAAGGCGCAGGCGATACGTCTGGCCGAGGCAGGGTATACGCAGCCGGCTAAAAAGACCAACATCAAGGTACAGGGCAAAGGCGCGTTGGGCATGTTCCTGACGGGAGCCAATGCCATGGTAAGCGGCCGTTACATTTCGGAGCACGACCAGAAGATATCGCACAAACTGGCTTATGTGATGTGCGGAGGCGATCTATCGGCCCCGACCGAGGTGAGCGAGCAATACCTGCTGGATCTGGAGCGCGAAGCCTTCCTGTCACTGACTGGTGAGCGCAAAACACTCGAGCGCATCCAGAGCATCCTGACTACAGGTAAGCCGCTGAGAAATTAAGTTTAGTATAAACTATAAAAAGCATCAAAATGAACAACGCATATATCGTAGCCGGATTTCGTAGCGCAGTAGGCAAAGCCGGGCGCGGCGGCTTCCGGTTCACCAGACCCGATGACCTGGCCGCTGACGTCATCAAACATCTTTTGGCCTCAGTGCCTGCCCTTGACCCGGAGCGCGTAGACGACCTCATTGTGGGTAACGCTGTGCCGGAAGCGGAGCAAGGCCTGCAGATCGGCCGTATGGTGTCCTTGCTGGCGCTTCCTATGTCGGTATCCGGTATGACTGTGAACCGCTACTGCGGATCGGGCGTCGAGACCATTGCTATTGCCAGCAACCGCATCGCGGCAGGTATGGCCGACTGCATTATCGCAGGTGGTACCGAGTCGATGTCGATGGTGCCGACAGCGGGTTGGAAGACCGTGCCGAACTACAACATCTCGAAAAACAACCCTGATTGGTACCTGAGCATGGGCCTGACAGCGGAGGCAGTGGCCGCCGACTACAGTGTTTCACGTGAAGACCAGGATGAATTTGCTTTTAACTCGCACCAGAAAGCAATAAACGCCATCAATAACGGCTACTTCAAAGACCAGATCGTGCCGATCACGGTAGAGGAAACTTATGTGGACGAGAACGGCAAGAAGAAAACCCGGTCTTATGTAGTAGATACGGACGAAGGCCCTCGCGCTGATACGTCTATGGAGGCGCTGGCACGTCTGAAGCCTGTGTTTGCTGCTGGTGGTTCGGTAACGGCTGGCAACTCGTCTCAGACCTCAGACGGAGCGGCTTTTGTGGTCGTGATGAGCGAGCGTATGGTGAAGGAGCTGAACCTGGAGCCAATAGCACGCCTGGTAAGCTACGGCACTGGCGGTGTGGATCCACGCATTATGGGTATGGGTCCGATCGCCGCCGTTCCGAAAGCCCTGAAAATGGCTGGCATGACCCTCAACGACATCGACCTGATCGAGATGAACGAGGCCTTCGCGGCTCAGTCTATCGCCGTCATGCGCCATCTGGAGTTCGATCCAGCCAAACTGAACATCAACGGTGGTGCTATTGCCTTGGGTCACCCGCTTGGTTGCTCTGGTGCCAAGCTGAGCGTGCAGCTCTTTAGTGACCTGCGCCGCACTGGTGGCAAGCATGGCATTGTGACAGCCTGCGTTGGCGGCGGTCAGGGTGTAGCCGGCATCTATGAATTACTCAAATAAAAAATCTGTACCTAAAACACTAATCATAATCTGCCATGGAAAATGTAACAGATAACAAGAAGGCCACTGTTCGCGGTGGTGAGTTTTTGATCAAAGAAACGAATTCGCAGGACGTGTTTATACCTGCCGAGTTCAGCGAGGAGCAGCGCATGATGGCACAAACCTGTCTGGACTTTGTGCGCGAAGAAGTGAACCCGCTGCTCGAGCGCCTCGACAATCACGAAGAAGGTCTGATGGAAGGCTTGATGAAAAAAGCTGGAGAGCTTGGACTGTTTGCTGTATCCATGCCGGAGCAATACGGTGGTCTGAACATGGACTTTAATACTTCGCTTCTGGTAACAGAATCAGTAGGTGGTGGACACTCCTTCCCGGTGGCTTTTGCGGCACACACAGGTATAGGTATGCTGCCGATCCTGTATTTCGGTACAGATGAGCAGAAAGCGAACTATCTGCCGAAATTGACTTCAGGCGAATGGGCAGCAGCTTACTGCCTCACTGAGCCGGGTTCCGGTTCCGATGCCCTGGCAGCCAAAACCAAGGCGGTATTGAATGAGGCCGGTACACACTACATCCTGAACGGTCAGAAAATGTGGATCACAAACGCTGGCTTCGCCGATGTGTTCATTGTGTTCGCGCAGGTAGACGGCGATAAATTCACAGGCTTCATTGTAGAGAAAAATTACCCAGGACTGAGCCTTGGCAACGAGGAGCATAAAATGGGTATCAAAGGTTCTTCTACACGCCAGGTGTTCCTGTCGGACTGCGAAGTGCCGAAAGAGAACGTATTGGGTGAGATCGGCAAAGGTCACCTGATTGCTTTCAATATTCTTAACATCGGTCGTATCAAGCTTTGCGCTGCTACCTTGGGCGCTGCTAAAAAAGTAGCGGATCTGTCGGTGAAGTATGCCAACGAGCGCCAGCAGTTCAAACTGCCAATCTCAAAATTTGGTGCTATACGCTACAAACTAGCAGAGCAGGCCATCCGCATCTATGCTGTGGAGTCAGCCTTGTACCGCTGCGGAATGGACATCTATCGCAAAGAGCAGGAGTTGTTGGCTGCCGGTAAAGGCGAGAACGAAGCCATGCTGGGTGCCGCCCGCGAGTTTGCCGTCGAGTGTGCCATCCTGAAAGTAGAAGGCTCTGAAGTACTGGACTACGTTGTAGACGAAGGCGTGCAGATCTACGGTGGTTACGGCTTTTCAGCAGACTACCCAATGGACCGCGCCTACCGCGATTCACGCATCAACCGCATCTTTGAGGGCACCAACGAAATCAACCGCATGCTTACCGTAGACATGATCCTGAAAAAGGCCATGAACGGCGAGTTAGACCTGATGGGGCCTGCGCAAAACGTGCAAAACGAACTGATGGCTATACCTGATTTCGGTGAGGAAGAAGAAGGCCTGTTTGCCGCTGAGCACAAAGCGATCCGTAACCTGAAGAAAGCGATTCTGATGGTGGCGGGTACAGCGGTGCAGAAGTACATGAACTCGCTGGCCAAAGAGCAGGAGATTTTGATGAACATCGCTGACATGGCTATCAAGACTTACGTGGCGGAGTCAACGCTGCTGCGTGTAGAGAAACTGGTAGGTATGAAAGGTGAGAATGCCGTGGCCAATCAGATCGACATTGTACGCGTAACCGTGAACGATGCCGTGGATACTGCCTTCCTGGCTGGTAAAGATGCCATTGCCTCTATGGTAGAAGGCGACGAACAGCGCCTCTTGTTCATGGGCCTGAAGCGTTTCACCAAAAAAGACCTCTACAACACCAAAGAAGCACGCCGCCGCATAGCAGCTTCTATGATCGAGGCAAACGAATTTGTGTACTAGATTCTGACAAATCTATAGTTTAAGAAAGGCTGACTCCGTAGGGGGCAGCCTTTTTGTTTTATGGAATGCTATTGAGTGACTTTATGATCAAACGTGCGTAAACATACCTGAATACCGGAGTATAATTAATCTTGGAGTGTATGGGGGTAACATGCCTTATTCCATGCTATGATGAACGGGAACGTATTGCGGCCGTACTGGATGTGGTGACCAAAGTAAATGGTATACGGCAGGTAATCTGTATCGACGACGGGTCTTCTGACAACACGGCGACCATGGTCAGCCGGCAATGGCCCACAGTGCAGGTTATCCGGCTCAGCCAGAACCGGGGAAAGGCCGCTGCTATACAGTATGGACTCCAGTTTGTGCAGCACGAATCAGTTTTGCTGATGGACGCTGATCTGCAGGAGTTAGATGGGGCCGAGCTTGAAAGAGCCATCGCCGCTTTTCAAAACACTACAAAAGTCGATATGCTCATCCTGCGCCGTATCCGGTCGCCCTGGTTTGTGCGTTGGTACCGCAGCGATATATTGCTGTCGGGTGAGCGGCTCCTGCGGCGGAGCGACCTGGAAAAAGTGCTGTCCCAACCAGTAGCACGGTACCAACTGGAAGTAGCCATTAACCGCTATATGATCAAACGACGCAAACGGGTACGCTGGATGCCCTGGTCAGCCATGAATACCTACAAAGTAGACAAGCTGGGCGTGCTGGAGGGTTCTCGGAGGGAGTTTAAGATGTATGTTGAGATCGTGGACTATGTGGGTTTTGTGCACATGCTCGTGCAGCTGAGTTCCTTCACCCGAAAGCTCAAAAAGCAAAAAAGCATGACCAATGAGTGGTTGCGCTTCCTGTCAGGTATAAGAGTGTCTTGATTACTTGATCTGTAAACGACGTAGTTGCAGACTGTTCGCTTTTTTGGATGGCCGCACCACTGTTACCAGATCTCGCTCTGAAAGCCAGGCCGTAAAATCCTTTACATAGGCGATGTTCTTGTCGTTTGCGACATTCAGACCAGCGGCTTTTGGCGCTTCTGCTTTGCCGGTAGTCGTATCAATGCGTCGCAGGTATAGGTCATACTTGCCGTCCAGTTCTTCGAGCGTAAGCAGGTTGAGCGTGTTGCCTGTCAGGTGGTAACGGTACGATATACCTGTGAATGCTTCGTCAGAAGGGGCTTTCTGGTTTTTCATCAACACTGAGCTCCAGGCCGTACCCATAAACTGATCGTAAGCGAAAAGGTGAATCTCTTTGGCATAGTAAGGAGAATTCTCGCCACCTTCCATGTATTTCTTCTCGGCCAGCACGATCAGTTTTTCTTCCGGCGTCAGGATCAGGTCCGTCAGGTAAATATCTTCCAGGCGACTGGCTTTCGCTCCACTGCTTTTGTCCAGTTTGTTTACACTAGCTAAGTACTCAGAAGTAAACCCGAATTCCTCCGCAAACACCATGTCCTCGTTTTCAAAATCAAATTTTACGGCTTTCAGGCTATAATACTCGCCCGTTTTCTCATCGGCCGTGAGCACCACACCATACATATTGCCATTGGGCTGCAAAGCATACTTGCTATCCATAATGTAGACCTTCTTGCCGTCGAACATGCCGCCTACCAGCACCGACATACCTTTGGCAACCGGCGACTTGAGGGTATACTGTCGCACGGTCAGTCGCTCCATGTTTTCCGAAATCAGACTGATGAACTGATCGCCGGCATCGTTTACAGTCACTTCGGCGGACACAATGCCGCGCAGGTCGCTTAGGTCATATGTTGTGTCTTTTACTTTCTGAAGTCTGCCGTCGTACAGGCTACCGCTTATACCTTGCACCACCTGGTTGCCCGTCACATTAAAGCGATAAGCCAGGAGTTTAGTACCATCCGGCGACAGCGCTATACCTGTTTTGCGGGCATCAGCGGGAGCTTCGAGCAACAGTACCGGTTTGTCTTTCTGGCCATTCCGCAAGTCTATTCGGTGCGTATACAGCACCTGGTTTCCCTTTTCATCGTGACGGTGCGTAACCACCAGTGCCGCCTCCCCATTCTTAGCAAAAGCCTCCAGTGTTTCTTCGGCAGCAAGTGGAATAGTCGTTGACCAGGCTTTTTTGAGTGTGGCACTGTAGCGCTCTATGGCATACTCGCCCGGTTTGTTTCGGCTGAGGATCACAAAACCGTCGGTTCCAAGCGGAAGCGTCTTGCTGGTAATGCTTTGGTTATACTGGTCTTCTGCGTTATCAGGAAGGTAGGTGAAAGGTATAGCGGCTTTCTTGCCCTGGGCAATGGCATCTGTAGAGGACAAAAGCACCACCAGCAAAAGGAATGGCAAAAAATGAAGTGTTTTCAAGGTATAGGTTTTAGAAATTTCAGTGAGCAAAATGTGCTGCGTCAGGTATAGACAGGTCGAATATAGGATAAAATTGTTTCTCGTGGAACCAGCATAAATAAAACCTTTAACGCAAAATACCTAAAAACAGGTATAGCTTTACCAGTGCCGGAGTTCGTTTTCGGATACCATCCTGACAACTTTGTATACCTGTGCTATACCTAGTGAAGGCCCCTCAACACAAATTGAAAACAGATTTTAACTTATACGGCTCCAGTTAACCGTATTTACGCTCAGCGATTTGATATGCCGCATGATATTCTGGTTTTGAGGTTGCTCCAGCTGAGGGTCCTCGTTTAGCACACGTTGCGCGGCCGCACGCGCCTCCTGCAGAATAGGAGCGTCTTTAGCCAGGTCGGCGATGAGCAGGTCGAGCACACCGCTTTGCTGCGTACCCATCAGGTCGCCCGGTCCGCGCAGTTTCAGGTCGATGTCGGCAATCTCGAAGCCGTTGTTGGTGCGCACCATGGTTTCCAGTCGGGTCTTGCTATCCTTGCTCAGCTTATACCCCGTCATCAGGATACAGTAACTCTGCTCGGCGCCCCGGCCCACACGGCCCCGCAGCTGATGCAACTGCGACAGACCAAAGCGCTCTGCACTCTCGATAATCATCACCGAGGCATTCGGCACGTTCACACCCACCTCGATTACGGTAGTCGCCACCATGATCTGCGTCTCGTTTTTAACGAAGCGCTGCATTTCGTAGTCTTTGTCCTGCGCCTTTAGTTTGCCGTGCACCATGCTCACCTGGTATTCCGGGAAAGCTCTGCGTATACTTTCGTAGCCATCGGTCAGGTCCTTGTAGTCCATGCCTTCCGACTCTTCGATGAGCGGGTACACGATGTATACCTGACGGCCCAGCTTGATCTGGTCGCGCACAAACTGGAATACCCGCAGGCGGTGCGAGTCGAAGCGGTGCACCGTCACAATCTCTTTTCGTCCGGCTGGCATCTCGTCGATCACCGACACGTCCAGGTCGCCGTAGAGCGTCATGGCCAGGGTGCGGGGTATAGGCGTGGCCGTCATCACGAGCACATGGGGGATAATGCGCGGGTTCTTGCGCCACAGCTTGGACCGCTGCTCCACCCCGAAGCGGTGCTGCTCATCCACAATACAAAGACCCAGGTTCTGGAACTGCACCACATCTTCGAGCAATGCGTGCGTGCCCACGATCATCTTCATTTCGCCGGAGCGCAGCTGCTCGTGCAACACTTTGCGGTCCTTGGTTTTAGTGGAGCCGGTGAGTTTGCCGATGTTTATACCTAGCCGGTCAGCAAATGCCTTAAGGCCGGTGTAATGTTGGTCCGCCAGAATCTCCGTTGGGGCCATCAATACCGACTGTGCCCCATTGTCGGCAGCAATCAGCATGGTGATGAAAGCCACGATCGTTTTGCCCGAGCCTACATCGCCCTGCAGCAGGCGGTTCATTTGCTTGCCAGCCGTCAGGTCCTTGTGAATTTCCTTGATAACCCGCTTCTGCGCATTGGTCAGGTCGAAGGTCATGTGGTTTTTGTAGAACTCCGTTACCGTGGGTACCTGCCTGAACACTTGCCCGGCCAGATCGGCACGGCGCACTGTTTTCTGGCGAAGCAGACGCAGCTGGATGTAGAAGAGTTCCTCGAATTTGAGCCGGAACTTGGCGGCATTATACTTCTCGACCGACTGCGGAAAATGAATGTTGATCAGCGCATCCCGCTTGTTCATCAGGCGGTAATGGTCGATCAGTTCCGGCGAAAGCGTTTCGTGTATGTTTGGTGCTGCGACCTTCAGCAGTGCTTCCATCATGCGGGCAATCACTTTGCTCTCTACTCGGAAGGCTTTCAGCTTTTCAGTAGTATGGTATACTGGTTGCAGAAAAGAGGCCGTTTGTTTTTCCTCGCCCAACTCCTCCAGTTCCGGGTGGGCCATGTTCCACTTGCCATTGAAGGAAGTAGGCTTGCCAAATACGATGTAGTCGGTGTGGTTCTTCAGTGTCTTCTGCATCCACTTCACCCCCTTAAACCAGACCAGCTCCATTTCATTGCCGTCCTCGTCCACGAGTATGGCGGCCAGACGCTGCTTGCGGCCTTCGCCCAGTACTTCTTTGCCCCGCACACGCCCGCGCACCTGCACATAAGGCATGCTCTCGTCCAGCTCGGCTACTTTATAGAACTGGGTGCGGTCCAGGTACCGGAAGGGGTAGTGCTGAATGAGATCGCCGTAGGTATAGATATTGAGCTCCTTTTGCATCAGTTCAGCCCGCTGCGGCCCCACGCCTTTCAGAAATTCGATTTTGGTATGGAAGAAGTTGTTCAAGGATGTACGCTCAGGTTAGGTAAATAAGGTATAGCAGGTATACCTGACAAAAATAAGCAAAAGCCCCGACAGGTGTAAGCGCTAGCGGGGCTTTTGCTTTATGATTGGTAAGTTTGGTCACAGAGCTTGGGTTAAGCTTGAAGAATCATGTTTCCAAACTTAATATTCTACATAGATGGTGTTAAATGAGCCGTTGGTAATATCTGCGACCTCACCTGTAGTAGAATTTCGAGCTTTAAAATGAAAGGTTCCGGCTACAGTTTTTTTAGATTTGTTGATTTCATTAATTGAAAGTATACCTGTGTAATCTGTATCTGTTTCAAATTCATCAGATGCAATACTTTTATCATAGTACCCTCTGCTTAAAGTGTCAGACAGCACATAGTTCTTGATTGTAATAGTGTTCCCATCCAGAATACTGAAATATATTCTATCTGAACCAGAAGAAGCCCGTATTGCCAGAACGCTATCACCATAAAGTAACTTGGCTGTAAGTGGGCTTGATTTGAAATCGCCAGCACTGCTGGGCCACCACCTTTTACCATCTATCTCTGCACAGAAGGCCTCATTTTCGCATAATTTATCTTTATCGCATGCCGACAGGAGTATTATAAGCAGCAACAGGTTAAGTCTAAGAAGTCGTTTCATAGCAGTAGTAGTTGGCTTACTAAATATAGTGAATATCAATTTATTATACCTAAAGCGCAGTTTCTGTTTTTAGTAGAAAGGCTATTCCAAATTGGCATTGAACGTCTGAACTCAAGAGAAACAAAAAAGACCGTAGGTATACCCACGGTCTTTTGACTTTTTCACAAATTTTTCTGTCGGGAAACTTACTTCTTATCCTTAAATTCCAGCGTGTTCAGCATATGCACAATATCCTTCTTCACATACTCAATTACAGGAGCCAGTGAGTCGTTTTGAGTGGCAGTTCTGAAGTAGAGCGCTCCCCGGAAGAAATGCGTGGTGGTATCGGTCACATAGAACTGAAACTGGCTTGGAATTTCGCCTTCCAGTTCAAATACCGAAACAATATCTCCCTGCGGTGTCCGAACCTCTGTTTCTTCAATTGAATAAGCCTTTATTTGATGTTTGCCCGTTAGTTTGCGGGCGTCTTCGATAAGGTTGTTCAACATTTTCGGATCATTGTTGATAGCCTTGTAAGTCAGTTGCACGTTGGCTCCCAGGCTTGGATAGATGATGTTGATCCAATGTGGCTGAGCAATCATCGAGGAGTCGGGCCGGATCTTGGCGTGCTTCGAATATTCAAAGGTATAAGGGTGCTCGTCCTGCAACTGCTGGTAAGTGGCGGCTGGCAGGTCGATGCGGTTGTAGCCTTTTGGTTTGGGAGTATACTCAGCATTACAACCGGCAATAGCCAGGGCCATACCTGCCCACAGGACCATCTGCAGTTTAGCTGACTTTATGATAGTGCTCTTTTTTGCTTGCGACATTAATCTTAACTCGTTTTACACGCTTATTGTCCGCCGACTCCACCGTAAAGAAATAGCGACCATACGCTACTTCCTCGCCTACATAAGGGATGCGGCCAAAGAGAGCCAGCATCAATCCGGCCACTGTTTCGTGCTCGCTTTTCACCTCGTTAAAGGCATCGAACGGAACCTCTGTGATCTTACAAAAGTCGTGCAGCGATGTTTTACCGTCAAAGATAAAGGTATTTTCGTCGAGTTGAGAGTAAATGATCTCGTCCTCGTCATCAAACTCGTCATTGATCTCACCTACAATCTCCTCAATCACATCTTCCATCGTAAGCAAGCCAACCGTAGTGCCGTACTCGTTCACCACAATGGCCATGTGCACGTGCTTCTCCCGGAAGTCCTGCAGCAGGTTGGAAATGTGCTTGGTCTCCGGTACAAAAAATGGTGCTCTGATCAGGTTCTGCCATTTAAAGTCAGCTCCTTTGTCGAGGTGAGGCAGCAGGTCTTTTACATAGAGTATACCGTCGATACTGTCGGTGCTTTCGGTGTAAACGGGCACGCGCGAATAGCCCCATTGAATGATTTGAGGGAGAAGCTCCGGCAGTGTAGCGCTCTGAGGGAATGCCACAATATCCATACGCGGGCGCATGATCTGCCTTACCGTTATCGAACCGAAGTTTACGATGCCTCGCAGGATTTTGCGTTCTTCTGGCGAGGTTTCGTCATTGGACAAGGCCACATCCAGGCTGTGATGGAGTTCCTCGAGCGTCTGGCTGTAAGTCCGGACCCGGTAACGTTTATCAATGTAAGAGCTTATGCGTGTCAGTAACCAGGCAAGCGGTTTCAGCACAGGGGCTAAAGCGGCAAGTATAGGGGCCATGCGCTCAGCAATGGCAGGTCCGTGCTTGCGGGCGTATACCTTGGGTAGCACTTTACCAAAAAATACGATCAGGAAAGTAACAACCAGCACACTCAAAAGTAGGGTAAGGGTTGTTAAATTTGCAGAACCGGACGCCTGCCACACAATATAGGCGCAGAGGGTAATGATACTGACATTAATCGCATTGTTGATGATCAGGAGGGAAGCCAGTAACTGGCGGGGGGCCTGCAGCAGATGGTGCACCAGTTGAAGCTTTTTGTCTTTGCTCGTTCTGGCTTTCTCGATCTCTTGTGGGGAGAGAGAGAAAAAAGCTGCCTCTGCCCCCGAGGTGAGGGCAGAGAGCAGCAATAAGATAAAGCAGGCCGAGATGGCTGCGATATATTCAATTCTAAGTAAAGCTGTCGCGCTTTGTAAAAGTTGCAGTAAGCTATAACTTAGGGGGTCTCCAGAATCTAAACTGTCCAAAATTAGATAGTTAGGTTAAACATAGTTAGAACGGCAGGTCGTCTGGCTCGTCGTTCTGGAAGGCAGAAGCATTGCCCTTGCCTGATGAGGCGGCACTACCCTGACCTGATGAAGATTGCCCCGAGGGCTGCGATGAAGTACCACCCTGGAAGCCTCCTGAGTTGCCATTACCGCCTTCACGGGCGCTGAGCATGGTCATGTTATCAGCTACGATCTCGGTGCTGTAACGCTGCACGCCTTCTTTGTCCTGGTAGCTGTTGGTGCGTATCTTACCTTCGATGAAGACAGACTGCCCCTTGCGCAGGTACTTTTCGGCTACTTCAGCCAGTCCACGCCATAACACGATGTTGTGCCACTCGGTGCGCTCCTGGCGCTCGCCGCTTTTGTCTTTGAATGTTTCTGAAGTAGCGATCGGGAAACGTGCTACCGCTACGCCGCCTTCGAGGTGGCGAACTTCTGGGTCCTTACCGAGGTTGCCGATAAGGATTACTTTGTTAACACTTGCCATGTCTTTTTTTGTTAAATATTAAATTGATTTGGGCTACTCCGACAACCAAGCCGGAGGCAATTATGGCTACTGAACCTTTAGAATGCATTTTCAAGCAGAAAAGTTTCAGTTTATAAATTTAGTAAAATCTTCTCATCTTTCAAATAACTATTGATAAGAATTGGCTTTGGCAATGCCTCTATTTTTTCAGGTGAATAAGGTACCAGTCGCGCCTCCTGCAAAACCTCTTCATTTAAACGAAAATCAAGCCGGATCAGATAAAATCGAGCCGTAATTTTCTGGTGACTGAGCACGTGTTTATACTCCTTGCGGGGTGGCAAAAGGTGAGATTCCTGTACGGCTATACCTGCGTCGTTTAGCTCTTTCAACAGTGTGGCAATGTTAAGTATTTTAGAGTCGCTTTCGTGCAGATAAAAATCGTAAAGACCCTCCCATATGTCGCCGCTAAGCCTTTTGCGCATATAATACTGCCCCTCGTGCTCAAAAACCATGTAATGGAAGAAGCGTGGCCGGGCAGCTTTTGCCTTTGACTTAACAGGAAGTTCCTGCACCAGGCCATGTGTAAAAGCAAAGCAGGACTGCTGCAACGGGCAGAACAGACAGTCGGGCATGACAGGTGTGCACTGTATGGCTCCAAACTCCATGATAGCCTGGTTGAATGTGTCCGGTGCATCGGCAGGTATAAGCTCATCGGCTAACCGTTGAAACACCTTACGCGAAGCCGGAGCCGCAATGTCATCTGACAAACCAAATACCCGGGCCAATACTCTGAACACGTTCCCATCCAGCACCGCGACTTTTTCCCGGAATGCAAATGAGGCGATTGCGGCAGCCGTGTAGCTTCCCACCCCGCGCAGTTTCAGCAGTTCATCATACCTATCGGGGAACGCACCGCCATATTCCTGTACAATCTGCTGAGCTGTGTGGTGCATGTTGCGGGCCCTGGAGTAGTAGCCAAGTCCCTGCCAGAGGCGCAGTACTTCGTCCTGAGGGGCAGCAGCGAGATGCTGTGCAGTGGGGTAAGCCTCGGCAAAGCGCTGAAAGTAGGGCAGGCCTTGTGCCACACGCGTCTGTTGCAGGATCACTTCTGAAAGCCAGATCAGGTATGGATCGGTGGTCTCGCGCCAGGGCAGGGCTCTTTTGTGGCGCTGGTACCAGTCAATAATTGTCTGAGCAAACAAAGGGTTTGGCTTATTTTCCATAGTTGAGAAAAGGTAATTGAGGTGGGGAGTGGAAACAGACAAAGGTAAAGTTTTGTTCTGGAATGGAGTTACAGGGAATTTGTAAAATAATGGTATCTGTCTAAAATATAAGCACATAGCCCGCGTTAGGTTGGAGGCAGGTTGGCACGGGTATTGTAGCAGTGTGCCAGGCGGAAAGGGGCTGAGCTCTATAGGTTTAGGCAGGGCACAATCTGTAATAATTTAGTGCTAAAGCTTTTACTTGTCGAAAAGTAGGTATACCTTTGTGCCCCGAAAAATGGAGAACGACAGCGCTGTGGTTCCTCCTGAAAAATAGAAAGTTAACTTATTACTAATTTATAAAAATCTAAGAAAGTGACTAAAGCAGAAGTAATATCAGAAATTGCTGATAAAACAGGGATTGATAAGGCTGATGTGCAATCTACCATCGAGGCGTTTTTCAAAGTAGTGAAAGACTCAATGGCTGACGGCAACAACATCTACGTGAGAGGTTTTGGAAGCTTTGTAAATAAGAAGCGCGCTAAGAAAGTGGCCCGTAACATTTCAAAGAATACGTCCATCATTATTGATGAACACTTTATTCCAAGCTTCAAGCCATCCAAGACCTTTATTGCTAAGATTAAGAACAGCAAAAAGATCAAAGAACTGGCTCATTCTTAATTCTTTCGTATATTTGCCGGTTGCTTAAAAGTTAATCATTTAAATTACAGTTACTTAAAGAAACAGGAACATATGTCACGCGCTCAAATACTGATACTGGTTGCAGCAATCGCATTGGCAGCGGCTATGTTTTTACTGCCAAAGGTGGTTGTAACAAAGGATGATAGCACTGTAGCTGCCGAACAAACCTCTGCTTTGCCTGAGGGACACTCTGAGGACGATGGTCATGACCATGGTGCTGCACCAGCCGCCGCGGCTGACGGAGTGCATTCGATGGCTACACCAGAGCAGCTGATGGAACTTGCCACAGTGCGTGCACGCTATAACAAGGCTTCTGATACTAAAACACGTGGTTTGCTGGCCGGTGAGCTGGCAGCAGCGTATGCTTCAGCAAGCAAGTTTGATAGTGCAGGTTACTATTACGAAGTAGCCGCTGAAGCGCGTCCGGGTGAGAAGAATTACCGGAAAGCCGGTGATCAGTACTTTGAAGCCTTTACCTACGCAGCAACACAGCAGCGGGCCAGTGAAATGGGCGGTAAGGCACGTGAAATGTACGAGCAGGTGCTCAAGAACAACCCTTCGGACATGGATGCGAAAACGAACGTAGCCATGACTTACATTGCCAGCGAAAACCCGATGCAGGGAATTACGCTGCTGCGTGAGGTGATTTCGGCAGACCCGAAAAACCAGAAGGCGCTGTTTAACCTGGGTATTCTGTCAGTGCAGTCCGGACAATGGGACAAGGCCGTTGAGCGTTTCCAGGAACTGGTAACAGTTAACCCGGAGCACGTAGAAGGTACTTTTTACCTAGGTGTGTCGCTGGCTGAAACCGGCAAGAAAGAAGAAGCAATCAGGACTTTCAACAAAGTGAAAACGATGAGCAGCGACCCTGCTCTGACTGCTTCTGTTGACGAGTACCTGGCAAAAATGTAATAAAAGAAATAATCATTTAATAAAAATTTCAAGACTATGCCTTGCGGAAAGAAAAGAAAAAGACATAAGATTGCTACTCACAAGAGAAAGAAGCGTCTAAGAAAAAACAGACATAAGAAGAAGTAATTTCTTCTGCGTTTATTGAGGCCCACATTGCTTCTGCAATTGTGGGCTTTGGTCTATACATCCAACTAATCTTTGAGAGAAATTGAGTAACGAGCTTATTATCAATTCTACTCAGGATGGAGAGCGCATCGCCCTATTACAGGACAAGAGACTGGTGGAGTTTCACCACGAAAAGAAGGATACAAACTACATTGTAGGTGATATCTTTCTGGGAACTGTAAAAAAGGTAATGCCAGGCCTAAACGCCGCTTTTATTGACATTGGCTACCACAAGGATGCATTTCTGCATTACCATGATCTGGGAGCCAATATCAAAACCCTGAACAAGTATGTAAAGGCGGCACAGACACAGAAGAACGCTTCTGCAAAGCTTAACCAGACTAAATTCGAGCCAGAAATTGACAAGCTCGGTAAGATCGCTGATGTTCTGAAAAAGGGACAACAGCTCTTGGTGCAGATTGTCAAAGAGCCGATATCCACCAAAGGACCGCGTCTTTCTTGCGAGCTTTCTCTCGCCGGTCGTTACCTGGTGCTCGTACCGTTTTCCAACACGGTAAGCGTATCCAAAAAGATCGTTAGCAAAGAAGAACGCACGCGACTCAAGCGCCTGATCACCTCGATCAAGCCTGAGAACTTTGGTGTGATTATCCGGACAGTGGCAGAAGGCCGTGAGGTAGCAGAACTCGACAGAGACCTGCGCAACATGGTGGAAAGCTGGGAAGAAGGCTTTAAATCGCTGAAGATAGCCAAACCCAATGACAAGATCATCGGGGAATTGGGACGTTCTTCGTCCATACTGAGAGACTTAATGAACGAAAGCTTTGACAACATAGTAGTGGACGACGAGTCACTCTATGACGAGATCAAAGCATACATCGGTAGCATTGCGCCAGACAAAGTAAAAATTCTGAAGCATTATACCGGTAAGACAAAAACCTTTGAACACTTTAACATTGAGCGGCAACTAAAGGCTGCTTTCGGTAAAACAGTGACCATACCAGGCGGCGGATACCTGGTAATAGAGCACACCGAAGCCCTGCACGTAGTCGATGTGAACAGTGGGAATAAATCTAATACCGAAACCGATCAGGAAGCTACCGCGCTGAACGTGAATATGATGGCCGCCAAAGAAGTGGCCCGTCAGCTGCGGCTCCGGGATATAGGTGGTATCATTGTAATTGACTTCATCGATATGAAGTCGCCCGAGAACCGCCAAAAAGTATACGAGGTAGTCAAAGAGGAACTGAAGAGAGACCGATCCAAGTCGACAGTTCTGCCTATCTCAAAGTTCGGCCTGATGCAGATCACGCGTCAGCGTGTAAGGCCGGAGCAGAATATCGTGACCGGCGAGGTATGCCCAACATGCAACGGTACCGGCAAAATATCTGCCAGCATTCTGATTACTGATGAAATAGACGTAGCGGTAGACGACCTGCTCACGCGACACAACCATAGGAGTCTGACATTGTATGTACACCCTTTCCTGTACTCATATTACACCAAAGGGCTGTTTTCAAAGCAGATGAAATGGTTCTTCCACTACTTCAAGTGGGTGAAATTTGTAAAAGATACTTCGCTCGGCATTACCGACTTTAAAGTAATGGACGACAAAGGCGAAGAGATAGAACTGCGCACCGCCCTGACGGAGGTGAACGAGGTGCAGGAATAAAAAATTTTAATCGGATTCAACTGGCAACAAAAAAGCCGCTCTGTACATTCAGAGCGGCTTTTTTGACTATTGGGCTGTGCTATACCTTAGAACTTGATACCAACATCAATAGACACACCGTTATTTTTTATGGCTAGGTTTTTATCGTTCAACTGTTTTTTATAATAGTTATCGATGTTGTTTAGACCGCGCAGGTAGGTGAAGCCTCCAAACAGTTTAGTGCTCTGGCCAAGTTGCATTTCTGCACCGGTGCCCAGTACTGCACTGGTCTCAAATACATTGAAGCGTTTGGCTGTCTTTTCGCCATTGATCACTTTTTTCTGATCTACCTGTCCAGAAACTTTAGTGCCGAGCGCGCCACCCACTTGGAAGTATAGTACTATGTCAGGAGCTATCTCATTTGTGAAAAGCTTAAGCGTAAGCGGTATTTCAAGATACTGCACAGTCAGTTCATCAGTTTCTTTGACAGGTGTTACTACTCCGTCTCCAGTTTCGGCCATATAGGTGTAGCTTATTTTAGAGCCTTTGCCGCGATAAATTAACCCAGAGCTGAAAGCATAGTTGTTCGAAAAGAAATAGTCGCCGACTACGCCTACACCTAATCGCAGGGCGCTGTTAGACTTCTCAAAGTTATGTCGGTCTTCAGCTATGAAACGGTTGCCCGAAATAGTAGGAGAAAACTGTATACCGATTTCCATCTGGGCCATTGCAGTGGAAGAAAAGCCCAAAAATAGCAGCAGGAAGGCTAGTTTTTTGAATTGCATGTTAATTTGTCGCGTTAATTTATTCTAATACGGGATAACCCTGTATTTTTGTATTAAATATTCGGCAATGTATCACAGATTATTATTACTAGCAACCATCCTATTGCTTTTTAGCTGCAAGAAGAAGGCCGGCTGCGACATACCTGAAGAAATTGAACGTATACCTGTAACGGTAGAGATAGAGCGACTCGAGAAGCCTTTTTTTGCGGCAAACTCCAGGCAGGATATTTCCACTTTCCTGGACAGTAACCCAATATTTACTGAACGATTCCTGCAGCGCAAAAATTATCCATCTGACTCAGCAGTAATCAATGCGCTTTATAACCTGGCGTCCAACCCTGAGCTCCAGAAGCTGGCCCAAGAGGCGGATACCACTTTCGGTGATATGGCCACAGAAAAGCAGCAGCTCGAAACCGCTTTCAAACATATAAAATATTACTATCCTGAGTTCAGCGAGCCGCAGGTGAAAACTTTCGTTTCCGGTCTGAACCAGGACCTGCTCGTGTCGGACAGCCTGCTGGTGTTTGGTATTGACTTTTTTATCGGCAAAGATGCCAGTTATCGCCCGGATACCTACGACTATATTCTGAAGCGTTATGAGCGCCC
Organism: Pontibacter sp. HSC-14F20; assembly: GCF_019599265.1. GTDB lineage: Bacteria > Bacteroidota > Bacteroidia > Cytophagales > Hymenobacteraceae > Pontibacter. The sequence continues at coordinate 128,659 of NZ_JAHZTC010000011.1, forward strand.
GAACATGGTGCCGGCTGCCATGCTGCTGTTGTCTAACCGATTCAACAAAACGAACTTCCTGGAACGGAGCTTGCTCGCCGAAATGGTGAACACAGGCAAGGCCTACTATTTCGTGAAATCCATTATGCCCTGTGCACCGGACTCTACCATTATCGGGTATAGCGGGCAGCAGCTGGCCGATGTGCATCACAACGAAGGTCGTATCTGGGCACACTTTGTTGAGCAGAAACTGCTTTATGAGAAGAGTCCGTTCGTAGTGAACAAGTACATTGGTGAGCGTCCTAACACGCCCGAGATCGATGCCACGTCCCCTGGTCGTCTTGGCACCTGGGTAGGATGGCAGATCGTGCGCAGGTATATGGAGCGCAATCCGAAGGTAACACTGCAGGAACTGATGGCTGAAGACGATCACCAGAAAATATTTAACGAATCGAAATACAAGCCTGAGAAGCGGTAGTACCATACTTCGCCTCTATACCTGCGCGCATGCACATAGCTATTTTCAACCAGCACCATCACAACCCGGACTGCCCTTCAACTTGCCGGCACTATACCTTTATGGAGTACCTTGCCAAGCGGCATAAGGTAAGCCTGATCTCGAGTAGCGCCTGGAAGCAGCTTCGCATTACGGACAGGTATAAGTGGGTGCCGGAGGGAGTAGACCTCTACGAGCAGGAGGTGCCCTATAGCAACAAAATGGGCGTGCGCAGGCGACTGGTTTCTTATGGTGGATTCGCTGCTTACAGCCTTGCTAAAGGCCTTTCTATACCTAAGCCTGATGTGGTTTGGGGGGTATCTACGCCGCTTACTACACCTTGGATGGCAGCCCGTGTGGCGAAGATGCGTGGTATTCCGTGGGTGTTTGAGGTACAGGACCTATGGCCCAGCTTCCCCATTGAGATGGGCGCCGTAAAGCGGGAGTGGTTGAAGCGCCGCTTGTTTAGGCTGGAGAAGAGTCTTTACCAGAGTGCCAACCACATCATCACGCTTTCTCCGGACATGGAAGATTATGTAGTCAGCCAAGGTATAGCGCGTGATAAAGTAACCACCATCCTGAATGGCACCGACCTTGAAATGGCCGATGCAGCGACTCCTGAGAAAGTGGCAGCACTCCGCAAGCAGTACCTACTCCAGGGTAAGCGCGTGGTGTTGTATGCGGGCACCTTTGGCCGGGCCAACGATATACCTACCATTATGCAGGCAGCGGAGGCAATGACCAATCAGCAGGACATTGTGTTTGTGCTCGCTGGAGGCGGCTATTATGATGATGAGCTCCGGAAGCTATCGCTGCGCCTGCCTAACCTGGTGCTGCTGCCGCCACAACCACGGCCTGATGTGTTCACGTTATTTAAGCTGGCGGACCTGTCGCTTATAACTTTCAACGATTTGCCTGTACTGGCCTCTAATTCCCCGGCTAAGCTATACGATAGCTTGGCTTGCGGTGTGCCTGTGCTGGTGACTAACCCTGGTTGGACAAAGACATTCGTGGAGCAACATAACTGCGGCTGGTATTGTCCGGCTGGTCAACCCCAGCTACTGGTTCAGAAAATAAGAGCGATCCTCTCAGATCAGGAAATGCGACAACAGGCCGGGCAAAACGGGCAGTCTATCGCCCGGCAGCTGTTCGACCGCCAGCAACTGGCTGCTCAGGTAGAGCAGATTCTGTTGCAGGTAGCAGGCAAGGTATAGCGTTTAATCTTTGATGCTCGCCGACAGGTGTCTGAAGTCATCTTGTAGCTGCGGAGCGTTTGCGGCAAGTGTCCAGCAGATCACTTTGTAGAAGTGCGTTTTTGTCTCTACAGCTGTGATGAGCATAAAGAAGTCGCCATCCTCATCGGTCCACTTCAGTTCATTTTGCGCAAGCCGGTTTCCGTTCGATTCGAAAGACTTCGTTTTGCTTAGTTTGCGTCTCTTTTCCTCTTTCTTGTAGTCAGCGGCGAAGCTTTCCAGAAAATCGGTCGCATTCTCAAACTTCATTCCCCTCAACTCAAGCTCATCTTTAGAGTCCTCGATCACGATGGTATATGCTTCTTTGTTTTTGTTGAAGTACTGCAGACTGGCGACATCATTCAGTTCATAGGTTTTCACCATGTAGCTTGGTATTTCCATGGTATAGGAATGTCCGCCTTTGCGCTCGGTGAACTGCGTTTGGGCCTGCGCCGCCGAAAAACTACCCAAGAGCAACAGGAAGAATACAACTAATTTGATGGGTGTAGAAGTTTGCATAAGCTTGGAATGGTATATTGATAAATAGCTAAATATAGGGATATGCATTTATTCTAGCGAAATTATTTTTAGTTCCTGATAGGTATAGACGCGGCTCAGGTATAGCATATTTTCAAATTGCCTTCTACTTTGTTCAGATATATACTCTTACAAACCAGTTGCTTGTGATGCTGTGCAAGTGATGCGTGAGTTTTTGGCACAGCCTTTGTTTAAGCAGGTATAGCAGAGCACATGTGCAAATCCAAACTTTGTAATTGATCGAACTAACCATCAAATCTTAAAGGAGAAAGTAATATGAAGAAGTTAATAGCAGCCTTTTCGCTGGGTATATTAGTTGCTGGCAGCAGCGCTTACGCCCAGACTACAACCAAGCAGCAAGACCAAAAGCCACGCAGCGAAATGCGGGGAGCCATGAAAGACAGAGCGCAGAAAAGCCCTGAGGGAATGGCGCAGATGAAAACCGATAGAATGGCGCAGAAGCTGGAGCTGAGTGCATCGCAGAAAAATCAACTGCAGGAGCTGAACATGCGTCAGGCACAGGAAATGAAAACAATGCGCGAAAGCCACAAAGCGACTAGAGAGAAAACAGCTGAACAGCGGACTCAGATGAAGGAAGACAGAAAAGCTAACCATGAAAAGTGGCAGACCGAACTGAAGAGCATCTTGTCAGCAGAGCAGTATGCAAAATACGAAGCCGACCATGAGCAAATGAAGCAGAAGCGTGTAGACGGCAGAAAAGGCATGAAGCCTGGTGAACACAAACAATCTGGCGAGCACAAGAAGAGAGGCGAGTTTAGAAAGCAGCAGCAGGGGTAGTAATCCCTTCCTAAAATCCCATAGTTAAAGCGGGGGCGGACCACCAAGTGTCTGCCCTCGCTTTTTATATTTAGGCTATACCTCCGACTTTGTTCTCAGGATCGTCAGGTATGTTGGGGTAGTGCTTCTGAAAGAAAGCGCAGAAATGCGTGAGTGGGCATTCCTCACACTTTGGCCGTCGGGCGATGCAGATGTAGCGCCCGTGCAAGATGAGCCAATGATGCGCTTTGGCGATAAGTACCTGCGGGAGGTTGGCGACTAGCTCTTTCTCCACTTCCAGCGGTGTTTTGGCTGTCTTAGAAACAAGGCCCAGTCGCTTGCTCACCCGGAACACATGCGTATCTACTGCCATAGCCGGCTGATTCCAGATCACTGAGACGATTACGTTGGCTGTTTTACGACCCACCCCCGGCAGCTTCACCAGCTCCTCCACCGTACTCGGTACTTCGGCATTAAACTGCTCCACAAGCATTCTGCCCAGTCCAGCCAAATGTTTCGCTTTGTTGTTTGGGTATGAAATGCTCCTGATAATTGGAAAAATCTCTTCCGGCGTGGCTGCAGCCAGGTGCTCAGGTGTCGGAAATGCTTCGAACAGGGCAGGCGTTACCATGTTCACGCGTTTATCGGTACACTGGGCGCTGAGCACCACAGCCAGTATCAGTTCGTAGGGATTGGAATAGGCCAGCTCGGTTTCCGGATCCGGAAAGTTCTGGGTAAAGTGCTCGATCAGCAGCTTGTAGCGTTCTCGTTTGCGCATAAAAAAAGTTTGCAGTCGGTTAAGACTGCAAACTTAAGCTTTTTGAGTAATTTAAAATGTTGTCGATAGACCGCTTGCCTGGGCTTTTGGCTGCACTGTCCAGCAGACGCTGGAGAAGCATGAGATCAGAGCAGCTCTCAGCCAGCTCGTTGTCGTGCATCAATGCTGTTTCCAGTTGCTCGCGGGCAGGGTCTGCCAACTCATCGTATACGTACTGGATCAGCTCATTCTGAGTAGAGGTTTTTATCATAAGCAATCGTGCTGTTTAGCATCTTTTTTCTTAGGTTGATTAATGCGTAGCGCATACGACCCAAAGCTGTGTTGATGCTCACACCGGTTGCCTCAGCTATTTCCTGGAAGCTCATATCAGCATAATGACGCATCATGAGTACTTCCCGCTGCGCTTGTGGCAGCGTTTGGATCAGCTCGCGTAGTCGGGCGTGGGTGTCCTCCTTTATTTGTTGTGACTCAGCGGAGTCTTCAGCAAAAGACAAGGCATTGAACACATTACTGCCGTCTTCCAGCGTGATCATCGGGCTACGTTTCTCTTTACGGAAAAAGTCGATTGCCAGGTTATGGGCAATACGGCATATCCAGGAAGAGAATTTGCCTTCTTCGTTATACCTGCCGCCTTTCATGGTGTGGATTGCCTTTATAAAAGCATCCTGCATGAGGTCCTCAGCGGTATACGTGTCTTTAACAATCAGTAAGATCGTAGTGAATACTTTGTTCTTGTGTCTGTTTACTAGCTGTTCAAACGCATTTTCGTTACCTGCGATGTAGAGCGAGACTAAAGCAGAGTCGCTCAGCTGGGTAGTTGTATTCATCGTAAAGCTACATTAGTTTAACGTAGAGCTTTATATCATATTGTTGCGTTAGGCTTGAAGAACAAATATTTTTATGAAGTGTAAATCAAATATAGAGAAAGCATTTTGACTGTGCAAAAAAAGCCTGGTTTCCTTAACAAAAAATATTAAAGATGCTCTATGCCTGTCAAAAATTCTTGTTCACTAATATACGTTGATATAGTATAAGTGTATATAATCTCAGTTAAATTAATTTTTCAACATATAGAAAATACGTATTGAGCGTAATACGCCACTGCGTAGGTATACGTAGCAGGTCAACTGACAAAAAAAGCGGCAGCCCGCTGGGTATAAACCAGTAAGCTGCCGCTTTCGCGTTGTTGTTTTGTCTGTTCAGGAAGTAAATTCTTTCCCGATGATGCCGATAAGGCCCATTTTCATCTGGAAAACCTGTGCAATGCTCGTTGCCTTTTGTTTCAGTTCTTTTGTCTTTCCCCCTTCAAACAGCGTATCGGCTGTCTCGTTAAAAAGTGCCACCCAACGGGCAAAATGCTGTCCGTCTATAGGCAGGCGCATGTGCTTGGGGAAGGGCTGCCCTTTGTAAGCCATGGTGCCGAAAAGCACTGAGCTCCAGAAATTGTACATGATGGGTAGGTGATGATCCCAGTTCACGTTAGCAAAGCCATTGAAAATAGGCCCCAAGAGGTCGTCTTCGTTTACCCTGGCGTAAAACGAGTCAACCAGCAGTTTTATATCCTGTTCGTCTTTAATATCTTCCTTCATTTGCTGCAAATTGAAACCTTGTAGGATATCAAAATTACCAGCACGCGAGCACGAGAAAAATGACATTGGTCATTATAGGCACTAAAAAGCATAAAAAATCCTTCGCAAGAGCCTGGTGCCTGTACGAAGGATAAGTTTGTTGATCATAAGTTGCCTATTATTCGCGGTTGTAACGCTTCAGGCGATTCAGGATCAGGAGCAGACGACGGTTTATTTCGCGCTCCTCTACAGGTTTGCACTGTGCGGTGATGTCGGCAGGGCGTTTCAGTTTGGCCTCTACTGCTTTCAGATGTTCCAGGTAGCACTCAATAGTGGTGCACGAGACATTCTGATACTGCAGTCCTTCCCCGTCAGCTACTTTGCTGTTGAGGTTAATTGCATTTGCAATTTCAGTGTTAATCAATTGTGTAACGTCAGAGCTAGAAGTAATTTCTTGCTGGTACACCTTCTTCTCGATGTTCTCCAATAATTTGCGGATGTCCAGTTGTTCCATGTTGTCGATATTTTTAATTTTTTATAATCTATAAAGCCGGCAAAGCCTTCCCAAGATACGGACCCGGGTTGGTTGCGTTAACCCCTAAAAGGATTGTTAATAAAAGCATAATGTGGCGCTGTAGGCACCGGAAGCATGCGCGGGCATAGGTTGGAAATAGCTGGCATGCAGGAGACGGCTGTTGGCTGAGGGGGTGGTCGCTCCTTAAATAATTATACTTCTATATAGGAGCGAGTGTTGCAATCTAAAGTATAAAATTCTAAATAATTTTATACGGTGTAAGTAATCAGCCATTTACAATTTCTTCGATAACCACTCCTTTCAGCTTCCTTTATAAGCTTAGGTAGAAAGGCCACTATCCGCAGAACCTGATAAACTACTCCGTTCCTGCTACCACATAACAGCAAATATGCTGGACAGATTTTTATTCAGGGGGTATCTGCAGGTGTGTGCGCTATGACGTAACTTTGTAGTTATGAATACCTATATCGTAGAGGAGAAAGGGAATGGACGCTAAGTCAACACGCAGGCACGACCCCTATGCCGTGCTTCGGCTACCGGAATTCAGGCTGTACATATCGGCAAGACTTTGTATCACGCTGGCCATGCAAATCCAGGCCGTTATTGTGGGTTGGCAGATCTATGCTATCACCGACGATGTTTTCTCTCTTGGTCTGATCGGGTTGGCGGAAGCTATACCTTCCATATTCGTGTCGCTGTACGCGGGCTACCTGGCTGACACGGTGCCCCGCAAGCGCATCATCGTGACAGTGGTGGCGGTGCTGCTGCTTTGCTCGCTGGCACTGCTGTACTTTACTCTGGATACGAGCCGTGTGTTGCTCCTGTATGGTGTGCTGCCGATATATGTGGTCATCTTTATCAGTGGAATCGCCCGTGGTTTTATGGGGCCGGCGGTGTTCTCGTTCATGCCCCAACTGGTAGCCGATAAGCAGCTCTACGCCAATGCTATCACCTGGAGTAGTACGACCTGGCAGGCCGCTTCGCTGGCAGGCCCTGCGCTGGGCGGTTTGGTGTATGGCTTCTACGGTATCACGGCGGCCTACGCGCTGGATGCTCTGCTGGTGTTATTGTCGTTCACTGCTTTTGTACTGATTGGTGGGAAGGCGCTCCCGGAAAACGTCAATCCGCAGAACATGATGGAGAGCCTTCGCTCAGGTATACGCTTTGTGTTCGGTAACCAGGTTATTCTGAATGCCATTTCCCTTGATATGTTCGCAGTGCTGTTTGGGGGAGCGGTGGCGCTGCTACCTGTATTCGCCTCGGATATTCTGCTGGTTGGTCCGCAGGGGCTCGGCTTCCTACGGGCGGCACCTGCAGTTGGCTCGGTGGCGATGGCCGTTTGGATGGCCTATTACCCTATTACCATCAAAGCCGGAAAGATTATGCTCTGGTGTGTGGCGGGCTTTGGGTTGAGTCTGGTCATGTTCGGACTCTCCACCAGTTTCTGGCTCTCGCTGGTGCTGTTGGTGCTGAGCGGCGCCTTCGACAGCATCAGCGTTATCATCCGCTCCACACTGCTCCATACCCTCACGCCCGAGTACATGAAAGGGCGCGTCTCTTCGGTAAACAGCATCTTCATCGGTTCGTCCAATGAAATAGGGGCCTTCCGGGCAGGAGCGATGGCCAAGGTGATGGGCGCGGTACCGTCTGTGGTGCTGGGTGGTGTTGTCACTTTGGTAGTGGTAGGTATAACGGCTCTGAAAGCAGACAAACTGCGCAAACTGGATCTGACACCGGAGATGAAGCCTGTTTAAAAAAGGGCAGTCCCATGCTCCGACAAGCGGGGCATGGGACTGCTGTTGTGTTAGGATGGCGGGGCTACTTGGCAGCAGCCTGTTCCTTTTCGTTAGCTTTTCTTTTGGTAGCCTGTCTTGGGCGGCTGTTGCCATAAGTGCCTTTCACGATTTTGCCTTTCTTCGATTTTTTATCTCCTTTTCCCATGTTGTGTTAGTTTATTGGTTTTAGATCGCAACCCATACATACGGATGCGGGTAACTGCAGTTCAATCAATTGTGAAGTTTATAGGCAGTCCGGTTTTGCTATACCTGACTGGGCTGCCTATGTAGATAACCGTGAACACCTATACCTGCAAATAGTAAAAGGAAGCTAAACCTTTTCGCAGCTGCAGGTGTTTCAAAAGGATGCCGTGTTGCAGGCTGTGGCGAAATGCCAGGTATAGCACCAAAGGCTAAAAAGCCTTCTGAAAGCGACAGGGTATTTGTATATTTACATCGTATAAAAAACAGTTCGTCATGCGTGGGCTTTATCTTGCCTGCGCTATACTTTATGGCAAACACATCCGAAAATAACCTCGAAACACTCGATCCGCGCCAGCATATAATCATCAAAGGCGCCCGCGTGCACAATCTCAAAAATCTCAGTGTGGCCTTGCCGCGCAACAAATTCATTGTGGTCACCGGCCTTTCCGGCTCCGGCAAATCATCGCTGGCATTCGACACACTGTATGCCGAGGGGCAACGCATGTATGTGGAAAGCCTGAGCTCCTATGCCCGCCAGTTTCTGGGGCGTATGGACAAGCCTGATGTGGACTACATCAAAGGCATCAGCCCGGCCATTGCCATCGAGCAGAAGGTGAGCATCAAAAACAACCGCTCTACCGTGGGTACCAGCACCGAGATTTACGACTACCTGAAGCTGCTTTACGCCCGCATTGGCAAAACTTATTCACCAGTTTCTGGTGAGGTAGTGAAAAAAGACAGTGTGGCTGATGTGGTGGACTTTATCTTTTCGTTGGAGGATGAAGCCCGTGTGATGATCCTGGCGCCGCTGCAACTGCACAAAGAGCGCACAATTGCCAAAGAACTGGACCTGCTGCTTCAAAAAGGCTATTCACGTATTTACGCCGACGGACAGGTATACTTTATCGAAGAGCTGCTCGGAGAGAAAAAGCCGAAACTGGGCAAGCAGGTATACATCCTCGTGGATCGCGCCGTGATTTACAAATCAGACGAAGACCTGCAGTTCAGGATTGCGGACTCCGTGCAAACCGCTTTTTTCGAAGGTAACGGGGAGTGTCGAGTGAAGTATGGCAACGGCGAGGAGCGTGTTTTCTCTGATCGCTTTGAGCTCGATGGTATGGTGTTCGAGGAGCCTTCTGTCAATTTCTTTAGCTTCAACAACCCCTACGGCGCCTGCCAGACCTGCGAAGGTTTTGGCAGTGTGCTAGGTATAGACCCGGATCTGGTTATACCTGACAAGAGCCTGACGGTATACGAAGGAGCCGTTGCACCCTGGCGATCTGAAAAGATGAACGAATGGCTGCAGCCGCTTGTGAAGAACGGCATCCGCTTCGACTTCCCGATTCACCGTCCTTTCAACGAGCTTTCCGAAAAGGAGCAGGAGCTCCTATGGACCGGCAACAAATTCTTCGAAGGACTCAACGATTTCTTTAAACACCTGCAAGCGCAGACACACAAAATACAGTACCGCGTGATGCTGTCGCGCTACCGTGGCCGCACCACCTGCCCCGACTGCAAAGGCTCCCGCTTGCGCAAAGATGCTAGTTATGTGAAGATCAATGACAAGAGCATCACCGATCTGGTACTGATGCCGATCACACAGTCGCTGGCATTTTTTGAGAACATGCAACTGACCGAGCACGAGCGCAATGTAGCCGAGCGACTGGTAACCGAAGTGACCAACCGTCTGGGCTACCTGGTGCGGGTGGGTTTGGGCTACCTGACGCTCAACCGACTTTCCAACACCTTATCCGGCGGTGAAAGTCAGCGTATCAACCTGGCGACTTCGCTGGGAAGTGCCTTGGTAGGATCCATGTACATTCTCGATGAACCAAGTATCGGGCTGCACCCGAAGGACTCCGAACAACTGATCGGTGTGTTGCGCTCTTTGCAAAAAATGGGCAACACCGTAATTGTGGTGGAGCACGAGGAAGAAATGATGCGCGCCGCTGATCAGTTAATTGATATTGGTCCGGAAGCGGGTTCTGGTGGTGGCAACCTGATGTTTCAGGGTACGCTGGAAGAAATGACCCAAACAGCCGACACTTATACTGCCAAATACCTGAGCGGCGAGATGGAAGTGTCGGTGCCGGCGCAGCGACGTAAATGGCGCAATGCTATTGAAATACAGGGAGCCCGTGAGAATAACCTCAAAAACCTGAACGTGAAAGTGCCACTGGGTGTGATGACCGTCGTAACCGGCGTGAGCGGTTCGGGCAAGTCTACCCTGATTAAAAAGATACTGGCTCCGGCCATGATGAAGCTGCACGGCAACACGGCAGAGGCGACAGGTAAATTTGATAAACTTGCCGGCGACTACAACAAGATAAGGCACGTAGAGTTCGTGGACCAGAACCCGATCGGAAAGTCGTCGCGCTCTAACCCGGTCACCTATGTGAAGGCTTACGATGCGATCCGTTCCCTATACGCGGATCAGCCGCTAGCCAAGTCGCGTGGGTTCAAGCCATCGCATTTCTCGTTCAACATCGAGGGTGGTCGCTGCGAAGTATGCCAGGGCGAGGGGCAGGTGAAGATCGAGATGCAGTTTATGGCGGACATCTACCTGACCTGCGAGAGCTGCAACGGGCAACGCTTTAAGCAAGACGTGCTCGATGTCAGGTATAAAGAGAAGAGCATTTCGGAAGTGCTGGATATGACCATTGCCGACAGCATCAACTTCTTTGCCGACCAGTCGAAGATTGTAGAGAAACTGAGACCGTTGAACAACGTGGGGCTGGGCTACATTCGGTTGGGGCAGTCAAGCAATACTTTGTCGGGAGGTGAGGCGCAGCGCGTGAAGCTGGCTTCGTTCCTGACTAAAGGCGTGCAAGCGCATCAGGAGGATATTCTGTTTGTCTTCGATGAGCCGAGTACGGGCCTGCACTTCCACGACATCAACAAACTGCTACAGTCCATCAATGCGCTGATCGAGAACGGCAACACCGTTGTTATCATTGAGCACAACATGGATATCATCAAGTCCGCTGACTGGATCATCGATCTGGGTCCTGAAGGAGGTACTAACGGAGGGCACCTGCTGTTCGAAGGTACGCCGGAGGAGATGGCGAAACTCGAGGATAATCATACGGCCAGGTTCCTGAAGGGAAGGTTGTAACGTAAGGTATAAAAGCCGCAGTAATTGAATTTGCTGCGGCTTTTGTTTTTAAGGTATAGCAAGGCAGGTATACTATATTTTGTTAACTTGCCGTATAGGTGAAAATCAAAAAAAATCAATAGCTACTATAAAACATGAGAAAACGAATTGTTGCCGGTAACTGGAAAATGAACAAGACCTACGAGGAAGGGCTTTCGCTGGTCTCGGAAATCGATAACATGGTGAAGGACGAAGTGAATGGGGATGTGACCGTGATCGTGGCGCCACCTTTCCCGTTCCTGCAGGGAGTGGGAAAGCTTACCCAAGGCAACGACCTGATGCACCTGGCTGCGCAAAACGTGAGCGAGCACGAAAGTGGTGCTTTTACCGGTGAGGTATCGGCTGGTATGCTAAAGTCGGTAGGGGTGCAGTACGTGATTATTGGCCACAGTGAGCGCCGCATGTACCACCACGAAGATGCCCAGACGCTATACAAGAAATTGAAAGCAGCTATTGCACAAGGTATAACACCGATCTTCTGCTGCGGCGAGCCGCTAGAGGAGCGTGACGCAGACCGCCATTTCGACTATGTGGGCAAGCAACTGCACGACAGTCTTTCTTACCTAAGCAACGAAGAGTTTGACCAGGTAGTGGTAGCTTACGAGCCAATCTGGGCCATTGGTACTGGCCGCACGGCCAGCAGCCAGCAGGCACAGGAAATGCACGCTTACATCCGCGAGCAGCTTTCACGCATGTTTGATGCCGAAGCCGCTTTCAACTGCTCAATCCTGTACGGAGGCAGCTGTAACCCGGGCAACGCGAAGGAGTTGTTCTCTCAGCCAGACGTTGATGGTGGCCTGATCGGAGGGGCATCGCTTAAATCACGCGACTTTACCGACATTGTTAAATCGTTCTGATAATCAAATAACACAGGAAAAAAGGCTGGTTACTATATAGTAACCAGCCTTTTTTATTGCAGATATAGTTATATTTGGCTAAATTATCTCTTATGATTCTGATAATATCCTTTTGGTTGTCGCTGCTCCCATACCTGGCAGCTCCTCAGCCGGCAGCCTCTTCGCCTGTAACGGTAGCCAGCAAAGACATTTGCCGCGTCTATGGATCGGTATACCTGGAGCGCGACCCCAGGTATAAGAACACCGCTGCCTATACGGTATACCTGGGCGATGAAGAAGCCTTTGCCTCCATGGTGGTCTACCGCGAAAGCAACAAGCTTTTTGCCGATGGCACTGCTATCTGGCACATCACCAACAAGAAAGCTTTTGCCGACCACGTGCTCTACGTGACTGATAACCGGAATTTTGCTGATTTTACTGTACACTTTACCAACGTGCGCTCCTACGCAGCGTGCCGCCCATAACTATCACACATGGATTTTATAGAAGTTGCCCTGAAAGTAAGTCCCGATTTTGCCGACATCTTCACTGCTGAAATGGGCGAGTTGGGTTTTGATGCCTTTGAAGATACAGCCGAGGGTTTTAACGCTTACATTGACGAAGACAGGTTTAGCCAACAGGAGCTAAACAACATGATAGCCCGCTACGCCGGGTATACAACTGTGGAGTATCAGGTACAGAAAATCGAGCGCCAGAACTGGAACACTGAATGGGAGCGCAATTTCGAGCCGCTGTTTATTGGCGGGCAGGTATCTGTCAGAGCATCGTTCCACGAGAAACCAGCCGAGGCAAAGTATGACATCGTGATCAACCCGAAAATGTCCTTTGGCACGGGCCACCACGAAACCACCACGCTCATGATCGAAAACCAGCTGACACTCGATCACCAGGGCAAGCGCGTGCTGGACATGGGCTGCGGTACAGGTATACTGGCTATTATGGCCGGTGAATTGGGCGCTGCTGAGATCGTAGCCGTAGAAATAGAAGACTGGACAGTAGAAAACGCCCGCGAAAATGCGGAGCTGAACGGCTACACAGGCATAGATGTGCGACTAGGCGGAGCAGAGACGATCGAAGGAGACCAGCCTTACGACATCATCCTGGCTAACATTAACCGCAACGTACTGCTCGAAGACATGCCGACGTATGTGGCGGTGCTAAAGCCGGAAGGCACATTGTTGCTGAGCGGTTTCTATACCGAAGACCTGCCAGCACTGCAGGAGCGGGCAGCTGAACTAGGCCTAACTTATGTATCTCACCGGACAAAGAATAACTGGGTGTCTGCTATTTTCAAGAACAAGTAATTGATTATCCTTCCGACCTATGAAATATAAACTTCTACCCTTTTTGTTTTTTCTGGCTGTGTTCGCGGCACAAGCCCAGACCAAGTTAGCAACTGACCCGGCGCAGTATATCACCGATGCCAAAGCGATGCTGGTGACTGGCAAAGCCAAAAATGCCGAAGCACTGGGAGCTGCCCTGGAAAGTGTGTGGGGCAACCAGCGACTATCCGAAAAGCAGAAACAGCAGGTGATCGATATTTCGCAGCTGATGTACCGCAAGAAAATGCGCGTTAATCCGCATTACGAGAACTTTTACGAGATGCTGGTAGGTGCCGTGAACCATCACAACATGCGTGGCGCTCAGATCGATAACATGCTGGAAGTGGTAGCCAAAGCCGTGCAGCAGGATGAGGGTGCAGCACTCGATCGTTTCCTTAAGACCAGCAGCAGCTATCTGAGTACAGGAATACTGTACCAGAACAAGCAGTATACCTTGCGCACCACCGGGGGGAGTGTAAGTTTTGCCTATGAAGGCAAGGCGGCCCCAAAAGATAAAGAAAAGTCTACGGAGGTAAGCGATTGGGATAGTTTTTCATGGGACGATGAGGTAGCGGGCGAAAGCACCGAGGCCACTGCCGACGATTGGGGTGATGCCTGGGACACGCCTAAGCCAGCCGCAAAAAAAATAGACCCGAAAGTAGCTGAGAAGAAGCGCCGCGACGACTTCAAAAAGATGTTTATACCTGCCCAGCCGAAGGTGAGCGGCCCGGTACTGAAGCTGGAGAATGTCAACCTGAGCTTTGCCACTATACACGACTCCACCACCATCATGAAAACAAGCGGGCACCTGATGCTGGCAAGCAATCTGTTTGTCGGGGAGGGCGGCTCATTTGCTTGGGAGGTAGATGGCAAGCCTGTTTCAGCAGCTTTCAAAGCCTTTAATTTTGACATTACAGCAGCAGCTTTCAAAGTGCCCGATGCCACCATCACCTACAACGCTGTACTCGACACGCCAATTGAAGGTGTGTTTGAATTCAGAAGCACCAAAGCGGGTACTAACGGAGAGAAATCTTACCCGCGCTTTGCCTCTTACACCAACGATGCGAAAGTAAAAAGCCTGGGCAGGGACATTGTCTATACCGGTGGTTTTACGCTGGCCGGCAACCTGATTGGCAGTAAGCCGCTCGACGGCAGTATTTCTGCGCTGGCAGTGCTGGAAGACGGAAAGAAGAAGTTCCGGTCCATGGCGCACAACTACAACCTGAACGACTCTATCATATTTGCCAACAGAGCTTACGTAGCTATTTACCAGAATCAGCGCCGCGACTCACTCACACATCCGGCCATGCAGTTGCGCTACTCCAAGCCAACCCGCGAACTGGTGCTGACCCGCGATAAGGGTGTATACAGCAAAACGCCATTTTACGACAGTTACCACAAGTTCGAGATCACGGCTGAGCGGGTTGCCTGGAACCTGGGTACGCCGCATGTCAATTTCTCGATCCTCAATACCAAAACCCTTATACCTGTACAGCTGGAATCGGCGCAGTATTTCTCTAACATGCGTTTTCAGCAGTTGGTAGGTATAGCTAGTTTTCATCCGCTGCAGGTGCTGGTGTCGTACGCTGCCAAGGCCAAAACCAACGACTTCTATGCATTCGATGTAGCGAAGGCGTCGAAACTGAACGAGAAAGCAGTGCGGGAAGCGGCCCTCAGCCTGGCCCGCGAAGGGTACCTGACTTATGATGGACAGTCTAATTTTATTTCCCTGAAGCCAAAAGCCTGGCACTATGTGGGCTCAGCGCAAAACCTGAGCGATTATGACCACCTGGTGATCAAGTCAGTGGTGCCATCTGGCCGCAATGCAACCCTTAACCTGAACAGCAACCGCCTGACCGTGCGCGGTGTGGAAAAGATGGCATTCAACAATGACTCATCTACCGTATACGCCGTGCCTGACAGCAACATTGTGCACCTGCTCGACAACAGAAACATGGAATTTGGTGGTAGGCTGTATGCCGGTCGACTCAACTTCAGAGGCTCTCAGTTCAAGTTTGATTATAATGAGTTTATGATCGATATGCAGAAACTGGATACCGTGGCTTTTGTAACGAAGAAGCGCCGTGCAATTGGCAAGAAGAAAGAACTGGAGCAGGTAATGACCAGCCGGTCAGGCAAAATGTCTGGTAAGCTGTATATCAACAAGCCAAACAACAAGTCAGGTCGCAAGCACTACCCGGAATATCCAAAATTCGATTCGCCGATGGGTGGGCAGGTGGCCTTTGCCAGACCAGACGTGTTGGCGGGCGCCTACGACAGTACCGTTTATTTTGACATTCCGTCCTACAAGCTCGACAGTTTGAGCAAGGGCAAAAGTATGATCGGCTTCAGTGGTACTTTCCATTCGGGCAATATCTTCCCGCCGATCAAAACCAAGCTGACCATGATGCCCGACGAAACACTCGGCTTCTATTATCAGCCGGGCCCCAACGGTTTACCTGCATTCGGCGGCAAAGGTATAGCCTACGACACCATTATGATGAGTGCTGAAGGTATACAAAGCCGGGGCACACTCAAGTACCTGACGTCAACTTTTGAGGCGCCGGAGTATACTTATTACCTCGATAAAGTAGTGACCCAAAAAGGTGCCAGCGCGAAGATAGAAGCAGGAGGTGGCGATGCCAACTTCCCGGTAGCCAGCCTGGGACACTATGAAATGGTCTGGGCACCAAAGCAGGACACGATGTACGTGATGGCTGCTGCCGAAGACCCGATGAAGATTTACAAAGAGGAATTTAAGTTTACTGGAACAGCCATGTTGTCGCCGGGCGGTCTGTACGGTGATGGCGAACTAGACAATGCGGATGCGAATATTGTATCACAGAAGTTGTCGTTTAAAGGGCGCAACCTGTCAGGCAATAACGCACAGATGATCGTAAAATCAGATGTGGAAGGCAAACCAGCCATGAAAGCGACGGATATGGCCATTAGCTACGACCTGGACAAGCGCTTTGTAGAGTTTGGTAGTGAGCAGAAAGGTATAGCCAGTATAGAATTCCCGCAAGCGCAGTACAAAACTTCGATGAGTCGTGCCACCTGGGATATGAAGCAGCAAAAGGTAAGTCTGGCCGCTGACGGCGCAGGCGGAAAGAACTACTTCTACTCACAGCACCCGGAGCAGGAAGGCCTGTACTTCAGCGCCGCAACCGGCGAGTATGACCTGAAAGTGAACTCAATATTGGCCGGCGGTGTGCCGTATATACCTGTAGGCGATGTGCACATTATACCTGACAGCGGCAAGGTAGCGGTGGCTGCCGGTGCTACCATCACCACCTTACGCAATGCCCGCGTTATGGCTGACTCCCTGCAGCAGTTCCACAAACTGTATTCAGGCAATATTGATGTCTTGTCCCGCAACGCTTTCAGTGGCACGGCCATACACGATTACCAGAATGCCGCTTCTGATTCGTTTAAGTTGCAGTTTGCCGACTTCCTGTACAAGCAGCACGAGCTGAAGAAGAAGTCTAGCATCAA
This sequence comes from Pontibacter sp. HSC-14F20, assembly GCF_019599265.1. Classification (GTDB taxonomy): domain Bacteria; phylum Bacteroidota; class Bacteroidia; order Cytophagales; family Hymenobacteraceae; genus Pontibacter. Next base: position 145,368 of record NZ_JAHZTC010000011.1, read on the forward strand.
TACAACTTATGCACAGTCGCTAGTGCGCGAGACGGATAATTTTTACATCTTCCCGCACATCCGCTACAGAGGCAACGTGACCATGTATTCCTACCGTCCGCACATGGATTTTGATGGCGATCTGAAGCTGAACTTTACCGGAAACGAGGAAGACTCCGATTGGTTCCCATTCAAGCGCGACTCCCTGAACCCGGACAACGTGCGTATCCCGATTATGAAGCAGAAGGCGCCGGATGGAAACCAACTGTATACCGGTCTGCATTTATCGCGCGGCACGTTTAAGCCATACAACACCTTCGTTTCGAAAAAACAGTACGAAGACGATCTGGACATCTTCACGGTGAGTGGCGACCTGTCTTACGATAAGGAGAACAGCGAATTTAAGATCACCGATGCTGCCCGTTCAGTTACCGGATCTTACGAAGGCAACGAGCTGCGTTACAACGAAGGCTCTAAAACGGTATCTTTTGAAGGTAAGCTGAACCTGGTGAACTCCATGAAAGATTTCGGGATAGAGTCAGCCGGTACAGGTATAGCCAAAACAGATAGCGGCTATTATGCCATCGATGCGCTGATGGCCTTCGACATGAACATGCACAGCTCGGTTATAGCAGCGCTCGGCAAAAAACTGAACGAAACTGCCATTCGCGGAGGCGGTGGTGATCAGGGCGATGCAGAAACAATGCTTTACAAACTGGGCAACATTATCGGCAACCGCGACGCGCAACGTTATCAGGGTAGTGCGATCACACTGCCAAAGCTGTCGAACAAGTTGGTGCGCAGCATGGTGTTTGATAACGTGGACCTGCGCTGGTCAAACAAAACAAATGCCTGGTATAGCGTGGGCAAGTTAGGGCTGTCTAATGTGCTGAAAGAGGAGATAGGCACTAATATGGACGGCTTTATGGAAATAAAGCAGGACCTGAACGGCGAACCGGTGGTGAACCTATACCTGCAGGCCGACCCTTATACCTGGGTGTTCCTGAGTTATCTCGAAAACGGGCTGGTTATTGTATCGTCTGATGCTGACCTGAACAAAGCCATCCGCTCCAAAGCCAGTGGCGGCCGTTCCCGCAAGTATGGTATGTACATGGGCGAAAACATCGACAAAAACCGTTTTGTCGACCAGTTCAAACACGACTACCTCAATGGAAAAGATGCTTTCAAAATGGCAACCCAGGCACCGGTAGCAGAGCAGGGCGGGTTTAATGTTGCCGAAGACGAGGAAGAGGACACGAAGAAGAAAAAGAAGAAGAAAAAAGGAAATGCAGAAGAGGAAGAAGGTTGGCAGTAACCGATAACTGCATCTCGGCCGTATAGTGAAAGATAGCTCATTTCTGGATAATAAATTAACTAGTTCCTATATTTGGGATCTTTTCAAATACTAAAACTCATGCAAACCACACTTAATTCTGTTAATTGCGGTTAATGCAAACAAAGCTGACACACGCGTCATGAACATACTTTTAATTGCCGCATTATTTATAATAGCATACCTGATCGGATCTATTTCTACTGCCGTCTGGATTGGTAAAGCATACTACGGGGTTGATATTCGCCAGCATGGCAGTGGTAACTCCGGAGCAACCAACACATTTCGGGTGCTGGGCAAAAAGCCGGGAACCATCGTGATGCTGATCGATATCTTCAAAGGCTGGGTAGCCACTTCGCTGGCAGCCTTATTAGTGATATTCAACGCAGTGCCGGCCGATGATCTGATTTTCTATCAATTGGCGATGGGTGCGCTGGCAGTAGTAGGGCATATTTTTCCGGTGTACGAGCGTTTTAAAGGCGGAAAAGGAGTAGCAACGCTACTGGGTATGATGCTGGCCATACACCTGGAAGTGGCGCTGATGTGCATGGTCATTTTTGTGATCGTGCTTTTCACCTCTAAGTATGTGTCGCTGGGATCCATGATTGCGGCGCTTGCCTTTCCGATACTCTTGTTGCTGCCGCGTTTTCATCCTGACAACCCGATCCTGATTATATTCGGATTTGTGGTATTTGCTGTGGTGGTGTTAACGCACCGCAAAAACATCAACCGCCTGATAAACGGTGAAGAAAGTAAAGCCAACATTAAGCTGGGGCTCCGCAAGTAGGTATAGCCGCACGCAGGTATAAGCATTCTAAAAGCCACTCTTTCCGAAGGGTGGCTTTTTTTGTATCTTTAAGGCAAGACATTTATCTATACTATGAATCAATATATCGCTGACAACAAAGACCGATTTATAAACGAACTGCTGGACATGCTGCGCATACCTTCTGTAAGCGCCGACCCCAAATTTAAGCAGGATGTTATGCGCACAGCCGATTTCGTGGCCCAGAAACTGCGCGAAGCGGGAGCCGACAACGTGGAACTTTGCGAGACCGCTGGCTACCCGATCGTGTATGGCGAGAAGGTGGTGGACCCGGCCTTGCCAACAGTGCTGGTATACGGCCACTACGATGTGCAGCCTGCCGACCCTTATGAACTGTGGCATTCGCCTCCTTTTGAGCCCGTGATTAAAGATGGCAAAATATACGCCCGTGGCGCCTGCGACGACAAAGGTCAGATGTATATGCACGTAAAGGCTTTTGAAGTGATGATGCAGAACAACGCCCTGACCTGCAACGTGAAGTTCATGATAGAAGGAGAAGAGGAAGTGGGCTCAGCTAATCTGGCGACTTTCGTTAAGAACAACAAAGAGAAATTAAAGGCTGATGTGATTCTGATCTCAGACACAGGTATGCTGGGCAACGATACGCCTTCCATTACGACTGGCCTGCGCGGTATGAGCTACGTGGAGGTAGAAGTAACCGGCCCGAACCGTGACCTGCACTCTGGCCTGTATGGTGGCGCTGTGGCGAACCCGATCAACATCCTGTGCCAGATGATCGCTTCGATGCACGACGAGAATAACCACATCACTATACCTGGTTTCTACGACAACGTGCAGGAACTGAGCCAGGAAGAACGTGCCGAAATGGCCCGTGCACCATTCAGCCTGGACAAATATAAGCACGCGCTCGACCTGTCAGATGTGCACGGTGAGGAAGGGTACGTAACCATGGAACGCAACTCCATTCGCCCGACGCTGGATGTGAACGGAATCTGGGGTGGCTATATCGGTGAAGGAGCCAAGACAGTTATACCTTCTCAGGCTTTTGCAAAAATATCGATGCGCCTTGTGCCGAACCAGACTTCTGATGAGATTACAGAAAAGTTCAAGAAGCACTTCGAAAGCATTGCGCCGAAGAGTATAAAAGTAGTGGTTCGTCCGCATCACGGTGGCGAACCAGTTGTAACGCCTACTGATTCTGTCGCTTACCAGGCAGCAGCCAAAGCTTATGAAGAAACGTTTGGGGTGAAGCCGGTGCCAGTGCGCAGCGGTGGTTCTATTCCGATTGTAGCGATGTTTAAGTCAGTGCTTGGTCTGGACTCGGTGCTGATGGGCTTTGGTCTGGATACCGATGCGATACACTCACCTAACGAGCACTTCGGCGTTTTCAACTTCATGAAAGGTATAGAGACGATCCCACAGTTTTATAAATTCTATGCCGAGATGAGCAAATAGGCTTCTTCTCTAATAAAGAGCAGCCCTGTTACTTAACTGAAGTAGCAGGGCTGCTTTGTTTTTAGGTATAGCTGTCTGCCTTTACCAGTTGCCGGGTCGGCGTGAAGGCATCAGATAGCCGATAGAAAGTTGCCAGACGAGGTTGCGCTGGCTCAGGTCCTGCTTTGGAAATGGACGGAGGCTACCGGTGTGGCGTACATTTAGGAAAAAGCCGCTTTCAAGCATCAAGCCACCACCAACTGCGTAGCCAGCATCAAAACTATTGAAGTCATTCCGGCTGAAATTCTCGCGGCCAATGACAGGAGCCGGATCAGCTCCGGGATTGGTGCTGACGATGTTGACATCATTGCCGACATTGAGCAGGTAGCTCATATAAGGACCAACTTCTACAAACAGGGCAGCTTTCTGTAGTTTGATCATGAGCGGAAGTTCGATGTAATCGAGGCGCAGATCTCCGGTGAGCGCTGTTTCAGGGGCTGTAGCCAGGGTATAGTTGTCGTAGGTAAAGCCCTTGCGGCTGTAGTGTAGCTCGGGTTGCACCGACAGACGGGAGGCAAACTCGTACGCGAATACAAATGCGCCGTGTATACCTGCCAGGTGGTTGATCTGGTCGGAAGGTGCATCGGAGCCAACTGCTTTGGAGAAACCGCCACCGGCTTTTACACCGTAGCGGTAATACTGGGCGTCTGCTGCAAATGAAGTGGTGAGCAACAGTGCCATCAGGAGTATGATCTTTTTCATAGTAGCGGGTTTAGTACATGGTCAGGCGCTTGCCTTTGTTTCTTTGTACTCCTGACGGCACCATTTAGTTAAACACAGGTATAGCAGGTATAGCCAGAAACAAAAAAGTCGCCGGATGCTCAGCACCCGGCGACTTTTTATCAGTAAGGATAATTAGCGGTTCGTTGGCAACGCAAAACCTACTGTTACCATAAAAGTAGAGTGGCGGGCGTTGGCTAAGTCACCACCAAAGTTCACGTCTTCTTTTACAAAGTCACTGATGGAACCGTTGTAACGCACACCGAAACTAATCGCGTTGTTGGCTGAAGTGAAGCCTATACCCGCTGCGTAACCTACTTCAAACTCCTTCAAACCATCCTTGCTATTCTCGTCGCGTGTGGTGTTTTGTAATTCGTTGTTCAGGTAAGTCTTCGTCTCGTTATTCACGCTGACCAGGTATGAGGCCTGCGGACCCGCTTCAAAATATAAAGGACCGGCTTTAATTCTGGCGAGTACTGGGAGGTCAATGTAGTTGTAATTTACTTTGCCCTCTCTTCTCCAATCCTGACCGAGAAGAGTAAACTCAGAGTCTTCGTTCTTAAAACCCTTCACAGAGTAAAGCAACTCCGGCTGAACAGAGAAGAAGTTGTCGACGATGCCGAAGTTAGCTGTAATACCGGCATGGAAACCGACTTTATTGTTGAAACGGTCTTCGTCACGTAAATCGCCGGACAGGTTAGAAATATTCGCACCGCCTCTCACGCCGAAGCTTGCGTTTTGCGCCTGAGCACTAAATGCAGTAGCTACTGCAAACACGAACATAAATAATAGCTTTTTCATAATTGGGTATTGGTTGTTTGGTATGATCTGAGCAATATACGTGCAGAACTATATTTTTATTGAGTATATAGGATAGGTATTTTTACAAGTATGCTGTCATCTAGTTGACTATCAGGTTGATAATTTTTATGAAGTTGCACTTTATTTTTTGCCTTTTCTGGTCGTCAAGTCGATGAAGTCGAAGCGCACTATACCTTATTACAATCAGACGGCTGCTTTGTTGCAGGTACTTAGTGAAGGTGCTTCATGTAAAAGTCGGAAGAAGGGGAGGACAGGTATAGCAGCTATACCTAAAAAAGCCCCGGCGTAAACCGGGGCTTCAGTATAATAGTTTTATTCTGTACTAATGGAGTCGCTTATCTGGCGCCGAACGAATAGCCCAACGTCAGCATGAATACGTCATTACGATAGTTAGGGGCATTAGAGTTGTCATACAGTTTGGAAATATCTCCGTTGTAACGTACACCTATGCTCAGGCCGAGCGGAGTAGACTGTAAACCGACTCCGGCTGCGTAACCTAGACCAGTGCGTTTAACATCATCAGTGGGTGGCGCGGAGCCTTCTCTGTCATCACTGATCTTTACTGATAGCTGCGGACCAGCTTCAAAGTATAATGGACCCGCATTAACTCGGCCTAAAACAGGAACGTCTAAGTAATTCACTTTCACTTTCCACGTATTCCCGTCGTTTTCAGCGCCCTTCATCGAGTAAAGCAATTCTGGTTGAATCGAGAAGAAGTTGTCTGCAGACAATGGGAAGTTAGCCGTTAAACCAGCGTGTCCGCCCCAGATTCGATCAAAGTTATCTGCATCTGAACCACCAAAACCAGCATAGTTAACACCAGCTCTAATTCCTAATCGTGGGCCTTGTGCGTGTGCTGCAACCACTGTCGTTATGGCTAATACAAGCATTAAAATCCTTTTTTTCATAGTAGTAAATGGTTAAATGGGTTAAGTATGTAAAGGTCAGGATTTATCTTCTTCATCGAGGTTCCTGACGTCCCATATTACGTAACCTTCCAAGAAAAGTCTAAAAAAGGTAGATATTTTGCTTTAGGTGTAGTGCAATTACAGAAGCAGATTAATGAGGTGTTAAAAACAAAAGTTCAACACTATATTGAAGTGTTGAACTTTATAATTATTTAATATAGAGCTTGTTGTGTCTTTTGTGATCTAGCCCGCCCAGCCATCTCTATCCAGACTGCGGTACTGAATAGCTTCTGCTAAATGTTCAATTTTTATCTCTTCGCTATCAGCCAGATCGGCGATGGTACGGCTTACTTTCAGGATGCGATCATAGGCCCGTGCCGAGAGTCCGAGGCGCTCCATGGCAGTCTTCAGCAAAGTGCGCCCGGCATCAGAAATCTGGCAGATCTCTTTTATCATCTGTGAGGGCATCATGGCGTTGGAATAGATGCCGTCAAATTCGTTGAAACGTTCCCGCTGAATCGCGCGCGCCCGCACCACACGTTCACGTATTATCTCACTATCTTCCGACTTGCGGGTGGCGGTCATTTCATCAAACGTAACCGGTGTCACTTCCACGTGCAGGTCGATGCGGTCGAGGAGCGGGCCGCTTACTTTGTTGAGGTAGCGCTGCACCAGGCCGGGCGCGCATACACACTCTTTATCAGGGTGGTTGTAAAATCCACAGGGACACGGGTTCATGCTCGCAATGAGCATAAAGTTAGCCGGGAAATCCAGGGTGGTTTTGGCCCTTGATATGGTAACACGGCGTTCTTCAAGCGGCTGACGCATTACTTCCAGTGCAGTGCGCTTAAATTCCGGGAGTTCGTCCAAAAAAAGTACGCCATTGTGTGCCAGTGAGATTTCGCCTGGTTGTGGTATACCGCCACCACCCACTAATGCCACATCCGATATGGTATGGTGCGGCGACCGGTATGGCCGCGTAGCAAGTAGCGACGAAATTGCCAGCCACCGAATGTATTTTAGTTGTTTCCAAGGCTTCGTGCATCGAAAGCGGAGGAAGTATAGAGGGTAGTCGTTTGGCCAGCATGGTTTTACCCGCGCCCGGAGGTCCGATCATGATCACATTATGGCCGCCGGCTGCAGCGATCTCCAAAGCCCGTTTGATATTCTCCTGCCCCTGCACATCCGAGAAATCGGCAGCATACTGGTTGGCCATGTTCTGAAACACATCACGGGTGTCTATTTTGACAGGTTGAATGTCGAGCTCGTCGTTCAGAAAATCGATTGCTTCTTTAATATTCTCTACCCCGATCACGTCCAGGTTATTCACGATAGCCGCTTCTCGGGCATTGCTGGCGGGCAATATGATGCCTTTGAATCCTTCTTTACGCGCCTGAATGGCTATAGGGAGCACACCTTTAATAGGGCGCAGCGAGCCATCGAGCGAAAGCTCACCCATGATCATGTACTGAGAAAACTTATCAGCCACCATTTGTCCGCCGGCAGCCAGCATGCCCATCGCGATAGTGAGGTCGTAAGCAGCGCCTTCTTTCCGGATGTCGGCAGGCGCCATGTTGATGATGGTTTTCTGGCGCTTGAGTTTGTAGCCGTACTGCGCCAGCGCCGATTCTATACGCTGCTCGCCTTCTTTAATGGCGTTGTCGGGCAGACCCACCAGAAAGTACTTTGCGCCGGCGCTCACACTCACTTCCACTGTCACGGTATAGGCGTTTACGCCCTGCACGGCGCTGCCAAACGTTTTGATAAGCCTAGGGGTTAGATGTTGATCTATAAATGCAATTTTTATTAAGTCAGATTCGTAACATAGCCTGCTGGTAATTGATTCCGGAGAGCGGTAGTAGATGTAGGAAAAAGAGATTTATTGAAGTTGTAAGGGGTAGTATTGCTATTGTAGGTATAGTGTTGCCTGTGCAGCAGGTATAAGGTATAGCGCTAGTTTAGTGTCCGCGTGACTTGTGGTGATGCATGATGCCGGTTTGTAATTGGTAAAGCTACGGCTTGTTGCAGGTATAGCAACTTGGTTGTTGTATAGCTTGCCCTGGCCGGGCGGGCCTTACTTTTTTCCTCGATAAAGAAAAAATAGAGGCCCCCTACCCACTACTGTTCGAAACCTTTTAAGGTACGTATTCTATGATAGGAATTGTATGGGGAAGGAGGCATGTATGAAGGCGAAGGATTTACTGGCATTTATCCCTGACCAGGACCTTGCTCAGCTGGCGGCCCGGACGCGGGTGGACCACCAGGTCAAGAAGCTCAGCGGGCGGGTGATGTTTCAACTGCTGCTGCTC
>NZ_JAHZTC010000012.1 GCF_019599265.1 Pontibacter sp. HSC-14F20
GGCCTGGCGCAGCTATGCCCTTACCAGAGCAAATACCCTGAAAAGAGCGGCAATCCTCTCCCGGAAACAGCAGAAAGTATCGTTCAATACCCTTCCAGGCTCACCTCCGTTGGGCCAGCCCGCTACCTGAAAGCCCAAACAAGTAGTTCAGGGGCCAGCCTCTTCCGACTTAAAACCCATAACGGGTCGCACGGTTAGTGCAACCACGGCTTCATTGTCGGCACTCCGTACCCAACGAAGCCTTAGTTGTTGCTGCGCTGCTGAACATGCCTGCCTCGGGGACATGTTCCGAGAAGTGCAGCCGCCCGGCCTCATCGCGGAACAAGTAATACGTTTCTCTTTCCTCGTGTTCAGGGTTTTCGCCCTTGCCTTTCGGGGCATTCGATGCATTTGGATTGTTCTTCATTATAGGTGATTATTTATAGTTGAAAATCAGATAGGACGGCAAACAGGTAAACTTTAACTAGCATCCTTGCCGGTGGCAAAAGCCTGCAGTCCTTTGGCTTTGCTGGCGGCTTTTGCCTTGCTGGGTTCCTTTCAAAGGTGGGGAACAAAGACCGGGGGTATTCACAAGGCGGGGCCACTTGGGGAAATTATACCCAGGGAGCTCTGGGCGGGCCAGGGAGGCCGGGTAGCTGCTCTTGACGCGAAAACAGTCCGTTTACGGCGACTCCGATGGGCTGCGGGGCCTGAAGTGGGACATCCTGCTTGTTTTTTACCCGGAAAATTGTTTTTCACAAGTTGGGTTCAGCTTGTGAAAAGGGTGAAAGAAAACAGCGGATATTCGCTCTGCAACCATACAAGACAAGACAATGGCTGTAGAAATCATCACCAAGCAAGACCTGTTCGCTTTCCACCGGCAGCTGCTCGAGGACCTTTCCAAACTGATCGGCAAGCGGCAGGCCGAGGCGCCGAAAAAAGTACTCAAGTCGGCCGAGGTGCGGCGCCTGCTGCACATCTCCCCCTCCACGCTGCAGAAGCTGCGGGTGGAGGGCACGCTGCCCTCTGTCAAGGTGGGCGGCACGCACTACTACCGCGCCGAGGATATCGCCAGGCTGCTCAACGGAAAGGAGGTGCGGTCATGAACCTAAGTGTGCACCTGAAGGGCTTTTACAGGAAAGCGGGCCGTGACGGGCGCCTGAGACGCCCGCACCTGAGCCTCTACCTGGCCCTGCTGGTCCAGAGCCAGGGCGGCGGGGCCTTCCGGGTAAACAGGAGTGAGGCGATGGCCTGGGCGCGCATCGCCTCCCGCCCCACCTACCATCGTTGCATCTGGGAGCTGGACAAATGGGGCTACCTCTACTACCTGCCCTCCCACGACCCCGCCTCCAGAAGCCGGGTGTACATCAGGCCCCTGGCAAAGGAGGAAGCAGCCTCTGAACCTACAGAAAACGCTACTGCAATGAAACTGGGCTTTGCCAGCACCTGAACCAGGAACGGGCTAGCACCTCGTATTAAAATGCCTGCCTGAGGGATGAATGGAAGTTACCGCCTCCCTCTTCCAGAAAAAGGAAAGATTGAAAGCACCTTTTCTGGAAGAGGGAGGATTGGCAGGGATTGCCTTTTTGATATGCTCTGAATACCTCCTATCTTTATAGCGGTTGTTTAATACTGTGAGATCAGATCGGTTAGAGGTCAAGCTGAATTACGCCGACAGGTAAGGTGGTGCACTTGTGATAAACAATCTTTTGCTTGTGAAAAACAAGATTTTATCAATTGGTATTTTAAGAAGATATTCGTATATTAACCATATGGAAACAGCAGCCAGAAAACGACCGATCCACCTGGGCGACCACGTCCGCAGAATGCGCACCGCTTTGGGAGTGAAGCAAGCCGCTCTTGCCAGTGAACTGGGCACAACCCAACAGAACATCTCCCGCATTGAACAGGAAGAGGAGGTGGATGATGCGACTCTAGAGAAAATTGCGAATGTGCTGGGGGTACCGGCAGAAGCCATTAGGAATTTTACAGAAGAGGGTGCAGTTTTTCATATTCAAAATATGCAGGACCATGCTTCAGCGGGTAATTTTAATCAATGCTCCTTTAATCCACTCGATAAATTAATGGAGGTGGTGGACGAAAATAAGAAGCTATATGAGCGGATTTTACTTGCTGAACGTGAGAAAGTGGAATTATTAGAGAGAATGCTCAAGAACCAAAATCTGTAGAAACAGACCTATCCCATTGCCCGTTCAGGATCAGTGACAGGTGCTTGCGGCTGGTATCGGGTCCACAGGCAACTTCTGTTACAGTTTTGCCAATGCCGTAGATGTATTCGCAAAGTATCTCGCCGGGGTGGGGCGAGTTATACATCTCCTTGTTCAAAGCTTTGAGTTCTCAAATGATTAATCCGCCCTGTAAGCCTGCTCCGGGTGGTTTGGCATAGCTGGTTCCGTATACTGTAGCCTGCCTGCTTTCCGTAAGGGAGTAATATAATTTCTTAGTAAGTGTTTTTCATCTCTGTTCAGGATTGCAGCCAACTCTTTACTGTTTAAAGGCTTCCATTGGCAAAGATGAATGATTAGCCTATTGATCGCCTCTTTTGTATGCGTTCTTCTGCCTAGATCTTTGATCTCCCTTGCCAACTTTTCTGGTAACTCGTTTATGGAGGCATTCCCAACTGGTGCTATACTGTCCTGAGGTAGTGTGTTAAGCCCGCTAACTGGTGTGTTAAGCCTGGCAGGCAGGGTATTTCCGGAGATATAATAAGTTGCCCGCCCTTTGCCTTTCAGTTCAAGCAGCTTGTTGTCTCTAAGCGCTCTGAGTTCTGCACTTGCCTTGTTCCCATCAAGGCCGCCCAGTTGCCTAAAGGTAGCATTATCTATAGCGCCAACTTCCCTGACAAAGATCAAGGCTTTCTTTTGGTTTTCACTTAAATCAAATTGTTTGAACTGCTGCAGCCAGCGAAGATCCTCCTCGCTTAAAAAATGATGCAAAAGCAGTCTGGCGGTAAATTGGTTACTGCTATGGTTGGACTCATACGTGGGAGGCACCATCCCAGCTTGATCCATTAATTTCCGCATGGTCCTGATGCCGCTTCCCTTTGTCTCTGCCAGGTTAGTTTCATGGAAGATGGCGGCAATAAAAGGGTTTCGCTGCTCCGATCCGGGCTCCCCCAGGTGATCTTCTGGTTTAAGGGAAAAGCCAGGGTTGATGATCTCTATACGATTGCCATACCTGATAATCTGGGTGGGCTGGTTTACTCGGTATGAGCGGTGCATCAACGCATTTACCAGGGCCTCACGCAGTACGCGTCCGGGTAATCCGATAGACTCGGCCTGAAGCTGCCCTTCAGGAAGCAGGAAGCCTTTGGGCAGATCATCGGCATGGCATTGTAGGCTCGCTGTAGTAGTATAAGCAAGGGGCCACGCATGTCTATGGTGGTAAAACGATTGTCAGGGTCAGCCACCCATTCGTTACCAGGCACGCGGATATAATCCAAACGGACAGCAGGCAATAGCCTTCTTTGGGCCATCCTGCTTCCGAACACCAGCAATCCGGCATACGTCAGATGTGCTGTGCCCGCATTTTTTTTATACAACCCAAGGAAATCAGCAGCTCCTCATCTGCAAAGGTTAGTTCCTCGGCATAAGGGTTTACCCTGGCTCTCAGCGTCCTGTATGCCCTAATTGCATCTTCGTCGACATCTTCCCAGGTAGCATCTGTAACCAGAGCACTGTCAAATGTCTCGTTATGGTTAAAGAAGAGCAGCAAGTCATCTTCCGTGCAACGTTGGTCAGTTGGGCCTATTCTTCTGAAAGCTCCCCTGGGAAGGCCTTCATGCTTAAAATAAACCGGTTTCTGGGAGGCAGGGAGTTCAGGGACATAAATCTTGAGAACATTTAATCCACCAATGCTTTCCACAATAATCTCTGGTCTGATGGCCTGGTTAAAGCTCCCCGCACATTGAGAAGCCAGATCTGATTGTAGTTTGTCAGGGTTAGCGACACCAGTTACCTCGTAGGAAGGAAAGAGCGCACGTTCATCTCGCTCAACACCCAATACAATATAGCCACCATCCAGACCAGGCTCGTTAGAGAAGGCGCATACAGTTTCCATGATAGAACGGTCAATGGCGCTTCCTTTCTTGGCCTCTATCCGGGAGGTTTCATCTGAAGTATTCAACCGTTCAACTAGCTCCTTTCCTGAATTCATGATATGTGTCAAGTTCTCTATACTTTAAATTAGCTGAGCTTACAACCCAAGCACAGCCCCTCCAGTTTCACCCGAAACCGCTTCCTCCGGCTGGGCGCTTTCCTTACACTTAAACGGTCAGCAGCTTACTTTCTCTTCAAACGGAACACCGTTGTCTTCTTTGGCTTCGGAGCCCACATAGCAACCCGGCAAAAGCTGCATGGAGCTTTACAACCAGCCTACAATATAGGGATTCTGCTAAGCTATTTTAGCTTTTTCTCTATATCCTGCAGCACAGCATCGAAACGGCCGACTGCACTAACCCGTTTCGGTAAATTAAGATTAAGCCAGCCATCATCAGCATGATTCCTTCATGCGCGTTAAGCCAACTGTGCATCCTGTCGATTTGAGAATCGCTCCAAATATTGCTCATGTCCGGAATTGCTTGCATATTTGCTGATGCAGTCCCGGTCCTTCCTCTCCCAGATACATGATGCTGGTGAAGAAGCCGGGTTTTTTCTTTTACAGGCATTCTTCAAATCACCCTCTCTGGCAAAGCATCCCCTTGCCGTTGATCACTGCTTGAGTCGCTCTCTGAGCAGGCGCATGTCCTCCCCCACTTTCACATCCAGTATTTTGGCGTACTGCTGGGTGGTTCTCAGGCTGGTGTGGCCGAGCATTTTAGAGACGCTTTCCATTGGCACTCCGTTCAGAAGCGTTACAGTGGTGGCAAAAGTGTGGCGGGCAATATGGAAGGTGATAGGTTTTTCAATCCCGCACACATCGGCTATTTCCTTCAGGTAGGCGTTCATCTTTTGGTTGCTGAGCACAGGCAGCAACCTGTCCTCATACAGGCACTGTGGGTGATCCTGGTAACGCTCCAGAATAGTGAGAGCCTTCGGCAAGAGCGGTATGCGGGAAGGGGTGTCTGTCTTCTGCCTGTTCTTGAAGATCCACTGCTCCCCGTCTACTCCTATTCGGATATCCGCACGTTTTAACTGCTGCACGTCCACGTAGGCAAGGCCGGTGTAGCAGCTGAACAGGAAGATGTCTCGCACCTGTGTCAGGCGCTCGCTTACGAATATCTTTTCCGCCATTGCCTCTAGCTCCTCCTCTGTGAGGAACACCCTGTCCACCTTCCGTGTCTTGGCTTTATAATTCCGGAAGGGATCAGCTTCCAACCAGCCACTTGAAAGGCAGATACGGATTACTTTGCCAAAGTTCTTGATGTATTTAACAGCTGAATTGTTGTTGCACTTGCGCACGCTCCTGAGGTAGAAGTCATAGTCAGAGACAAAGGAATGGTCTACTTTCCGGATATCAATATCATCTACCCCATACTTCCAGCGCAGAAAGTTAGCCGTATGCTTTAGTGAGGTTTTGTAACGCTTTGACGTACCCTCTGAATATTCAGAGCCTATAAGTGCCTCAACCTTCCGGTTATGCTCCTTAAAAATCTCAATGAGCATTCTGGGCTTTTCCTCCTTGCCCAGAAATTTGCTCTTCATTCTGTCTGCCGTTACTGATTCACCGGCCTCTATCAGCTGCCGGTGCGCCTCATACACCTTGACCTGCAGTTTATCCAGGTACATGTTCAGGGACTTAATTTCCTCCCTGGTGCCAGAGGCACGACCTGCGGCAGTATTCCACCGCCCAGGTTCGCATTCCCTTCCCGTTGTAAGTTCAGCGCGCTTTCCCGCAACAGTGATTCGGATATAAATCGGAACAGGCCCGGAGATATAGTTTTTGGGTTTCTTGAGATAGAACAGGAGACTGAAATTAACGCTCATAAAAGTGACTTTTAAGGTTGAACAAAGATAGCTTTGCAGTCACTTCCAGGCAAGATGTAAATTAATTTTACATATTGACTATCAACGTTTTAAAATCATACTGGTGAGTAATTTATGTTGCCTAAGCTACTCACCGGATCACTCACTTAAAATGTATGAAAAGGTGTTAAATCTTAGTATGCCATAAACAAAAATAGCCCGTAAATTATTGATTTACAGGCTATTTGCAAGTTTTAATAATGAAAATGTGGAGTAGCAGGGATTCGAACCCTGGTCCAGACAAGGAAACCGACGGGCTTTCTACATGCTTAGACTTATTCGAATTGTCGGGAGCTTGCAAGTATAAGTCAAACTTATGCGCACTCCTTAGATGCTTTATTTCGCCTGTGCACCACACCTTTACACAGACTAGTCAATCGAGTCGAAGCCTCTGATGTGCAAGCAGATTCACGAAACCTGCACGAGACTATGGCTAGTGCTTAATACCTAGATTAAGCAGCCATGGCGTAGTTATATTCGCCAGTTATTGTTCGAACGGATTTTTAACAGGTGGTACGTTCATCACCCGACATGCTTACACGCAATCTGCACAAGCTGTCAATTCCAGTCTACCCCATAAGTTAAAGAACGAATTCTTGTATCCTATACTTCAAGAAGTATGCCACAAATCTACACTTTTTCGGGCGTATTCCTATCCGTTAGATGCCTATAAAACACGTAAACCACACGGATTAGTTTCTTTTTGCAGAAGCGCTGGTATAGTCATACAGCCAGGATTTGACCTTCTGAAATGCTAACCGCTGTCTGTCAACTCACTACCAAAATTTTACCGCTATACCTGAACTAAAAACCTAGCGGAGCAGCAGCCGTTACAAAGCCAATATAGTGCTTCTTCTATCCTTTAAAAACTCCACACCGCTATGGCAGAAAATAGTCTGGAGCAGCAGGTAACTGACATGTTGGCAACAGCTGGCATCCATGTAAACGGTCCCAACCCCTGGGATATTCAGGTCCATGACAACTGTTTTTATAAGCGTGTGCTCAGCCAGGGCTCGCTCGGGCTGGGTGAGTCGTACATGGATGGCTGGTGGGATTGCCACCGGATAGATGAGTTTGCGAACAAAGCCATACGGGCAGACTTGTACAGAAATGCCCGGTTCGGGTGGCGCACTGTGCTGGAGGTGCTCCTGGCTAAAGTAATTAATCTGCAACCCAAAGGCAAAGCGGCCCGCAACGCCCAGCGCCACTACGACATCGGCAATGGCCTGTACCAGCGCATGCTCGACAAGCGCCTGGTCTATAGCTGCGCCTACTGGAAAGATGCCGGCAACCTGGACCAGGCACAGGAGCACAAATTAGACCTGGTGTGCCGGAAACTACGTCTGCAACCTGGACAACGGGTGCTCGACATTGGCTGCGGCTGGGGGAGCTTTGCCAGGTATGCAGCTGAAAGGTATGGCGTTGAGGTCGTAGGTATAACAGTTTCAAAAGAACAGGCGGCACTGGCCCGTGAGCTTTGCAAAGGCCTGCCCATCGTGATCAGGCTGCAGGACTACCGAGACGTTCGCGAGCAGTTTGACCATGTGGTGTCGATCGGGATGGCAGAGCATGTGGGCTACCGCAACCACCGCACCTATATGCAAACGGCTGCCCGCTGCCTTAAAGACGACGGCCTGTTCCTGCTGCACACCATTGGCGTCAACTTTTCCAAAACCTCCCCTGATCCTTTCATCGACAAGTATATCTTTCCCAACTGCCTGATCCCTTCGCTGCGGCAGCTCACTACTGCCATGGAGCATGTTTTTGTGGTGGAAGACCTGCACAACTTCGGCCCTGACTATGACCGTACCCTAATGGCCTGGCACCAGAATTTCAACCGGCACTGGCCCGAACTGCAGGGGGAATACGGAGAGCGTTTCAACCGCATGTGGAATTACTATTTGCTTTCCAGTGCAGGTTCCTTCCGGTCACGCAACAACCAGCTGTGGCAGTTCGTGCTTTCCAAAAAAGGTATACCGGGCGGCTACGAAGCAGTGCGTTAGGTATAGCTAACAGGTATACGCTATACCTAAAAAAAAGCAAAGGCCGGTGAAATCAATCACCGGCCCCGCCTCGTTAGGATAGTTAAACACGCATTATTTCTGCATCACAATTCGGATGAAGGAAACACCTTCATCTGTCACCAGTCTGGCGATATACATGCCGTTTGACAGCCTGCCCTTCTCGAACTGATAAACTTTATGCTCTCCTGCTCTGCCATTGCCCTGTGCCAGCACAGTTACCACGGTACCGCGCATATCCAGCACTTCCAGTTTGTAGCTTCCATCCTGTGTCAGCGTGAAACCAATGTCCGTTCTGGCACCGAATGGGTTAGGAACAGCACGCAGAGCCATTTTCTCAGCGCTGATCTCAGCTTTGGCAGTTGCAGTAGCCGTAGCAGCCAGTCCGCAGTTACCCAGGGTTCCTTTGGCAGCTGTCAGCAGGTGTGGCACTGCATTCGGAGCTACGCACTCTGCCACCCCGTCTACACATACCAGCACTTTGCTTTTCTTCTTGCCATCGCCGCAGCGTACATCCACTACCGTAATCGTGATCGACTGATGTTTGATACAGCCATCGCCGTTTACAGCACGCACCGTGAAGGTATAGGTACCGGCCGCTTTTGGCGTGAAGATCACACTGGCGCCTGTCGTTGCGCTCAGGCCTTCTGCTCCGCTCCAGGTATAGTCGTTGTCAGCATCGCCGCCTGCCTGCAAGCGCACGTTCTGCGGACCGTAACCCAGGTATAGGTTAGAGGCTACACCACCTGTATAGACGTTAGAAGTTGTTATTGCCTCCAGGGTTAGTGGCGTAGTACAAGCGTAAGTTTCCGGCAGATCATTAGCCTCTACCTGGTCAAAGCGATTAAGATTAGAGCCTTGACTGGCACTGTAGCCCAAGCCTCTTCTGGCAAACACCTTCCAGATCAGCTCCTGGTTGGCACCCTCGTAGTTCTGGCGGTCAGCCAGCAGGATCGCATCACGACCATCTACAAAACCTGGGCGGCAGACCTGCAGTTTCAGACCGTCGATTACCAGCTGCATGGCCATGTTGTTGCCTCCTTTGCCATTGTACAGGTCTTCATCAAAACCATATTTATCGATCATGGCCCAGGTCAAATCCCAGAGCATGGCAGACCATACAAAGCCGATACCGTGTGGTTGGCTGATGGCCGCATTGTTGGTGGAAGCATAGGTATGGGGGTTGATGCCGAAATCAGTGGAGTAAGGTGCAGGGCGAATACCGTTTCCGTCTGTTGCCTGTCCTTGTGCATAGGTACCGATGCCGCGCTTTTTGCCACCTGTATCTCCTGGCTTCATGGTCATCATCAGGCCGAACCAGTCGCTCCAACCCTCGCCCATCTGCTCGGCATTGCTAAGGCAACCCGTTACGGTGCGACCACCTGTCAGCCGGTTAGAGATACCGTGACCATACTCATGCACAATAATGCCATTGTCGAAATCACCGTCCAGTTCTGGTCTTCCTTCGTCTTTAAGAGCAACAACTACGTCAGTGCCGGCAGTTAATTGTTCTCTGATAGCTGCACCTGTTACGTCGCTCACCATCAGGGAAGGTATAACGATTGGACTTGGCGTTGCGGCACCAGCTCCCATTGTGATCGGATCACCAGTTGTGTTATTGATAACAACTACTGCGACTGCGCCAGCAACCTGTGCATTGTATACCTTCAGGCTGAAATCACAATTGCCTCTGTATAAAACTGCGATGTTACCTGCTATGTCGGCTGCATTTGTCAGCGCGCCGCAGCCTTCTGCCGGATTGGTGGAAGTGCCTCCAACGCCATTGGCCAGCACCAGTTTGCCTGTTATAGGAGTAGCTGTCAGTCTTGGTCCGAACCCTGCCTGGATAGCTGGATAGGAGTTGGCTATGCTGCCTGGTGACGTCACCCGGAACATATCCGGATCAGGCGGGCTGCTCCACAGGTACATCTGCATGCGGGGAGCGAAGCCATCTGCTGGCGTAGAGAAGTTAGCGTTATTGCGGGAAGTTCCGTTGCGGTTGTCCTGCGCCTCTGCCAGCACCGGGTCACCCTGCGATCCGCCTTTGCCATAGTTATTGAGCTGGAAGTTACCGCTGGCCTCGTCAAAGCCATATTGGTACCATACATCATGCACCACGTTGTTCCAGTAAAACAGGTTGGTGATGGCAGCATCGCGATACGTTACCGGTTGCTGGTTAAAATCGATCGGGAAGTCAAAGCTCAGTTCAGAACCTCCGTCGGGGCTGTAGTTCGTGCTCCAATTGTTATTATTGTTCGGGTCTTCGTAGGCGTACACGTTGTTGCCGCGTGTTCTGGTTTCGGTGTGCCAGCCTTGTGGCGATGCCAGTTGATTGGCGGCTGAGGTGCTCACGATAGAACGCGGGCCATGGCTGGGACTCTCTACCGGCATGGCAAATACATTGTAGGCATTGGATACCCGAACAATGCTTGCCTGAGGTGCCGCTACATAAGGTGATGCGGTGCTGTGGCTGTGGTCATCGTGCATAAACTTGCCACCCGGACCATCGTTCTCAAACTGGCAGTGCACCACCATGTTGTCTTTGTCCAGCACAGCACCTGTAGTGGCATCCAGCCGGATGTTCCACCAGTTCTGAGCGTCCAGTTCATAGATCGATACTTCCCAGGCCAGGCGCAGGTTGCCGTCTTCCATGGGCTGATAGACCAGCTTGGCAGGTATAGGCTCCAGTGAGATGCCGGCTTTCGAGAAGACAACGGCTCTGTTGCGGCCATTGCCCCGCTCCTGTACCGTCAGCGGTTCTTTCATGGCTATACCTAAGTGCCGGGCTGCAGCGGCCACGGCTCCGGCGGCATCCATACCTGGCTGGTTCGATTTTGTCCGTTTGCCCACCTGCTTCTGCATGCGGTTGCCCATGGTGAGCACTCGGCCCTCTTTGCTCATGCTGATGTTGGTTACGGCGCCATGCACTTCAATCCCTCTGTAGAGTTGCTTGATGTACATATGCTTCATGCCGCTTTTGGGGCTTTCAGATTCGCTGGCCAGCTCGAGCTCAGCAACGTCATCGTCTTCTAATTCGAGCTGCTTTTTGTTTTTCTGAATGTGGTTCTGAGCAGCCTGCGGAACAGGCCTTTGGTCGGACCTACCTTGCCCGTAGGCGGTAAAAGTGCCGGACAGGAATACGACCAGCAGCAGGAGCTGCCAGTGGAGTTGTACACGTTTTTTCATGCGCTATGTTTTTAAGAGTTTGACAATCGCGGTTGGAAGGCACGGATTGCTGGAGCGGAGTAATTAACTTCTTAAAAGTAAGCACCTTATAGCATCAAAAACAGGAATAATTAAGAGCAGAAGTAACTATAAGATAACAATGATAAAACTTCATAAAAGCAAGAAATAAGCCTTTGCAGCGCAAGTTTCAATTCTGAATCAGTACCATTTAGTTTATATAGTTGTATTATTATATTCATATCTTACTTAAGAATTCGTGTCATTAATTTTAAATGAATAGACCCGGACTCATTAAATCAGCCAAGCGAATTACTTTGATAAGCTATCAATTTAAGAAGAACAGCTATAGCACAAAGCAAACAGGGCCGGTGAATCGCTTCACCGGCCCTGTTTTTTTCTTAGAAGTTATTGTTACTTCAGCAAGAGCATGGTCCCTGATCGGGTACTGCCGCCATTTACAATTCTATAGATGTACATACCGTTCTCACGGCTGGCCCCATTGAAAGTCTGCTTATAGGTTTCGCCCTGTTGTACATTACCTTCAAATAATGTCTCCACCTCACGGCCAGTGATGTCATATACCTTCAGGATGGTATAGCCCGTCTCTTTTGCCTTAAAGCTGATTGTGGTGCTTTCTGAGAAAGGGTTAGGATAGCTCAACAGAATCTCTCTGTCGTTCAGCTCAGAAGCCTGTAATGACTGGTTGGCTGTCACAGTCAGGTCTTCCGGTAAATCGTAAGCTTCCGTCTGGTCGAACCGGTAGTAGCTCAGGCCCTGGTCAGCGCTGAAGCCCAGGCCTCTTCTGGCGAAGGCCTTCCAAATGAGCTCTTTGTTGGTCCCGCCGTAGTTCAGCTCGTCAGCCAGCAGTATGGCATCGCGTCCGTCCACGAAACCTGGCATACACGGCTGCATCTTCAAACCGTCAATCACCAGTTGCATGGCGATGTTGTTACCGCCTTTTCCGTTGTAGAGGTCGTCGTCAAAGCCGTATACATCAATCAGGTCCCAGGTCATTTCCCAGAGAATGGAAGCCCAGACAAAACCAACTCCATGCGGTGCTGCAAGGCTCGGGTTGTTGGTGGCGCCATAGGTATAGTTGTTCACGCTGAAGTTGGTGGTGTAAGGAGCGGGTCTTATGCCTTGTCCCTCAACTCCCTCACCGCCTGCATACGTACCTATACCTCTGATTTTCTCACGGGTATCGCCTTTCTTCATGGTCATTATCAGGCCAAACCAGTCGCTCCAGCCCTCTCCCATCTGTTCAGTCGATAAAATCTGACCAGTTGTTGTTATTACTTGTGATGGCAGGCAAGAGGTGGTGTTCGGGCCTCCTGTTAGTCGATTGGAGATGCCATGGCCGTACTCGTGCACGATAATGCCGTTGTCGAAGTCGCCATCAAACTCTGGTCCGGATCCGTCGTCTTTCAGGCTGACCGTCACTACCTGGTCTGCATTAAGCAGGGCTCTGATATCAGCACCAACGACATCAGTAATCATAACAGAGGGGATGGTAATAAGCGCCTGATTAGTAGCACCAACCCCCATCACAGTAGGTGTGCCAGGTGCGTTGTTGATCACGATCACGGCGATGGCGCCAGCATTTTGCGCATTCAGTACTTTCAAACCGAATTCACAGTTTCCTCTGTACACCACGGCAATGTTCCCGGTAATCGCATCAGCATTTGTCAGTGCATCACAACCTTCAACCGGGTTGCCGCTTGAGGCCTCCGCTAATACAAGTTTGCCAGTGACAGGCGTGGAGTTAAGCCTTGGTCCGAACGCAGCCTGTACCGCCAGCGAGCTGCCTGCAATAGAAGCAGGCGAAACAACCTGGAACATGTCCTGGTCAGGTATACCGCTCCAGAGGTACATCTGCATTCTGGGGCGTTTGCCATCGACAGGTGTGGCAAAGTTGGCGTTGTTCCTGGTGGTGGAGATGTTTCTGCCATCCTGCGCCTCGGCCATCACATAGTCATTGTCGAGTCCTCCTTTGCCAAAGTTGGCGGCCTGGAAGTTGCCACTTTCTTCATCAAACCCATACTTGTACCATACGTCGTGGATGACGTTGTTCCAGTAGAACAGGTTGGTGATAGCGGCATCACGGTAGGCAGCGGGACCAGTTGTAAAATCGAACCCATATTTGAATACCCGCTGCGTGCCGCCGTCCGGGCTATACCCGTATACCACATCGGCACCGTTGTCTGCGTTGCTGGCAATAAAACCTGTATTGTCCGGGTCTTCATACGAATACACGTTGTTGCCTCTGGTAATGGTATAACTGGCTTTGTCAGTGGTGTGCCAACCAACAGGCGAAGCAACTCTATCTGCTGCCGCTGCTGCATTCACAGGCTTGCGGCTGCCGTGGTTGGGGCTCTCCACCGGCATGGGGTATACCTCATACAAGCCAGGGGCTTTTCCATTGTTCACAGGACCGGCCAGCGGTGCGTAAGGCGTCATATCGAGCGCCTCTTCCAGTTGTGTGGTTGCCGTGTGGCTGTGCGTTTCGTGCAGGAATCTGCCACCGGCGCCGTCATTCTCAAACTGGCAATGCACTACCATGTTGTCTTTGTCTAATAACTCACCCGTGGTGGCATCCATTCTTAAATTCCACCAGTTCTGGGCATCCAGTTCATAGATCGATACCTCCCAGGCTAGACGCAAGCTACCATCCAGCATGGGCTGATACACAAGTTTGGCAGGTATAGGCTCCAGCGATATACCTCCAGTGGATAGCAGCACCTCCTTGTTTTTAGCATTGGTACTTTCCAACACTGTTAAGGATTCTTTAACAGCTGTGCCCAAGTGACGGGCAGCCGCTGCTACAGCGCCATTTGCATCAAGAGCAGGCTGCTTTCCGTTGACTTTCTGGTTAATGTCTTCCTGGAATCGATTACCTACAGTCACCACATCGCCGCGGCTGTTCACACTTATGTTTGTAATTGCACCGTGAATCTCAATGCCATCAACCTGCTGTTTGATGTAGTAGTGCTTGACACCACTTTTTTTACTTTCAGATTCACTGCTTAACTCCAAATCAGCTACGTCTTTGTCTTTTACTTTTAGCTTCCCCTTGTTTTTGTTGATGTGATCAAGTGCTACCTGAGGAACCTGCTTTTTACCCGCCGGTCTCTTCCCCTGTGCAAAAGAAATGGTAGTTCCAGACAGCATAGCCACAATGAGGACTAGCTGCAAATACACGCGTAATGCTCTGGTCATAGTTAATATGTTTAGTTAGGAATAAAATAATAACAGATAGAACTTAAATACGCCTGTTTATTCTTATAGTTATATTATAATACTTTATTTTATTAAAAACTTTTTATCCATAAATTACTGACAAACAAAGTGTTATAGACCATACTATTATATATTCATATATATGGATTGGACCAGAACTTCTCCAAAAGACAAAAATTGCCGTCTATAAATACACCCTGTGTTATAAAGTATAATTTGTGGATAAACCCTGGGAAAACTACTGGATAAAAAGCTCTCCCATCTGAGCTACAGATTGATTATCTTTGTAGTAATGGAAAATTTTGTAGTATCAGCGCGTAAATACCGTCCGGCCACGTTCGACAGCGTGGTGGGGCAGCACCATATCACCAACACCCTCAAAAACGCCATCAGCAGCCACCATTTGGCACAGGCATTTTTGTTCTGTGGACCGCGTGGTGTGGGTAAGACAACCTGTGCCCGTATTCTGGCAAAAACCATTAACTGCCAGAACATCACTCCGGAAGTGGAGGCCTGTAACGAGTGCGAATCGTGCCGCAGCTTCAATAGCAACAGCTCGTTCAACATCCATGAGCTCGATGCTGCTTCCAACAACTCTGTGGAGGACATCCGCAACCTGGTGGAGCAGGTGCGCTATGCTCCGCAAACCGGCAAGTACAAGATCTACATCATAGATGAGGTGCACATGCTCTCGAACCAGGCCTTCAACGCTTTTCTGAAGACGCTGGAGGAGCCGCCTGCCTATGCCATTTTCATACTGGCCACCACCGAGCGGCACAAGATTATACCTACTATCCTGTCGCGCTGCCAGATTTTCGATTTCAACCGAATCCGGATCGAGGACATGGTGCGCCACCTGGGCAACATCGCCCAAAAGGAAAGCATACAGGCCGAGCCCGATGCCCTGCACCTGATTTCGCAGAAAGCTGACGGCGCCCTGCGCGATGCTTTGTCGATCTTCGACCAGATGGTGACCTTCTCAGGCCATAATGTGACCTATAAGGCCACAGTCGAGAACCTGCACATCCTGGACTACGACTATTACTTCCGACTGACAGACCACTTGCTGGAGCAGAATTTATCGGGCTCGCTTTTGCTGTTTGACGAGATTCTGAAGAATGGTTTTGATGCGCACAACTTCCTGATAGGTATAGGCGAGCACTTCCGCAGCCTTTTGGTCTGCAAAGACCCGCAGACAATACAATTGCTGGAGGTGTCGGATAACATCAAAGCCAGGTATGCGGAGCAGTCTCAGAAGTCCTCTGTTTCGTTTCTTTTATCAGGGCTGAACCTGGTGAGCACCTGTGATACCAATTACAAGAGCAGCAAAAACCAGCGCCTGCATGTGGAGCTGTGCCTGATGAAAATGGCCCACCTGAATGCTGCCTTTAGTTTCGCGCAGGGAGGACCTGAATTAAAAAAAGCTAAGGTAGCAGCCCCGGCACCAGCCGCTACCAAGTCAGTTGGTGCCCCGCTTATACCATCGGCAGCCATGCAGCAGCAAGGCGCGGCTATACCTTCAGAAAGTTTGCAACAGCACCACCAACAGGGTCATGTGCCTTCCGAAGAGTTGCAACAGCCACCTAAGCCACAGCACGTGACACCCGATGGCCGTTTATCGCCTCCGCAGGCACAGGTAACCCCTGCTCCCGCGCCAGTGCCCAAACGCCCGTCTATACCTGTGCCGCCTCAGAAAAAACTTGGTAAGCTGCCCAGCCTGAAAGACCTGCAAAATCCGCAGGCGGTTGTGGTGGAGACTGCCGTGGCCGAGGAAGAAGACGAAACAGCCTACGGAGCCGTCGCCCCACTCGACCAGGCCCGCCTGAATACGGTATGGCACGCCATCCTGCGTCGCAAAAAAGGCGAGAACATGATGGAGTATACCTTGCTCAACCGCCAGTTCCACATCGGGGAAGGCAACGAGATTGTGCTGCACCTGGAGAATCACGTGATGATGGACCAGTTCACGAGTCTGCGCCCGGAGATTCTGCGAGAACTTAAGCAAGAAACCGGCAACCGCAGCATCAAACTGAGAGCCGAGGTTATAGAGGTGCAGGAAGGAAATAAACTATACACTTCGCAGGATAAATTCAACTACCTGGCCGAGAAATACCCGGTGCTCGTCGATTTAAAGCAGCGCTTTGGGCTCGACACTGATTTCTAATTCAGAAATAATTTTATATTTGTAAAGTTCTAATTAAAACACAAGGTGAGTCACGAGGCTTTCTTCACGGAAGCTTCCTGACTTGGCCTTTTTTGTTTTGTTATACCTTATCCTATACCTAACATCACACCCATGAAAAAAGGATTATCGTTGTTACTGGTTGCGTCGGCGTTCACGCTCACGCAATGCAAGAACGAAACGTACCAAACAACTTCAGCTACTGAAAACGCGACAGCCTCTACGGCACAGAAGGAGTATAAGTACGAGACCGTTCCAAACGACCCGCTCAATGCGCGCGTCTATACCCTGGACAATGGCCTGAAGGTATACCTGTCGGACTATGAAGATGCGCCGCGTGTGCAGACTTACATTGCTGTGCGTGCCGGCTCTAAAAACGATCCGGCTGATGCCACCGGTCTGGCACACTACCTCGAGCACATGGTGTTCAAAGGCACAAGCCAGCTGGGTACGCAGGACTGGGCGAAAGAAAAAGCTGAGCTCGACAAGATTGAAGCCCTCTACGAAAAACACCGCAACACCACTGACCCTGCCCAACGCAAGCAAATCTACCACCAGATTGACTCTATCTCAGGCGTGGCCGCTAGCTATGCGGTAGCCAACGAGTACGATAAGATTCTGGGTGCCATCGGAGCCAAAGGAACCAATGCTTATACCTCGGTCGAGCAGACAGTATATACCAACGACGTGCCGAGCAACCAGCTGGACCGCTGGGCGGCATTGGAAGCGCATCGTTTTGGTGAGTTGGTACCACGCCTGTTCCACACAGAACTGGAAGCGGTATACGAAGAGAAAAACCGTACCCTCGACAACGATGGCTGGAAAGTGATGGAAACGCTCAATGCTGCCATGTTCCCGACGCACCAGTACGGTACGCAGTCTACTATCGGCACCATCGAGCACCTCAAAAATCCTTCTATCACCGAGATCCAGAAGTACTTTGATAAATATTATGTGCCAAACAACATGGCTGTAGCGCTGAGCGGCGACATCGACTTTGATGAAACCATCCGCATAATTGACGAACATTTTGGTAAGCTGAAGCCAAGTACAGCACCGACTTTCACGGTAGCCCAGGAGAAACCTATCGCGCAGCCAATTGTGAAGGAGGTGAGCGGGCCGAGTGCCGAGAATGTGTCACTTGCTTACCGTTTCCCGGGCATGAGCTCGCGCGATGCGCAGGTGCTGAGCATGATCAGCGCTATCCTCTACAACGGACAGGCCGGCCTGATTGACCTGAACCTGAACCAGCAGCAGAAAGTGTTGCAGGCTTACGGCTACGACAACCAGATGAAAGACTATTCGATTTTCCGTCTGGGTGGCTCGCCACGTCAGGGTCAGAGCCTGGAGGAAGTGAAAGACATGCTGTTGACACAAGTGGAACTCGTGAAGCAGGGCAAGTTTGACGACGACCTGATCCCGGCCATCATCAACGACAACAAGATCAGCCTGATGCGTGCTTACGAAAGCAACTCAAACCGCGCCGATGCTTTTGTAACCGCCTTTATTTACGACATTCCATGGACAGATTATGTGAAGCGTCCGGCGGATTTCGCTAAAATTACTAAGCAGGATGTAATGGAAGTTGCCAACAAGTACCTGAGCAACAACTATGTACTGGTTTACAAGCGCAACGACAAGAATGCCGTGGCCGAAAAGGTAGAGAAGCCAAGCATCACACCAGTGCCCGTTAACCGCGATGCGCAGTCTGCTTACTACAGTGCGTTTATGGCCAAGGAAGCTTCCGAACTGTCGCCTGTATTCGTGGACTACAAAGCCGATATCAAAGAAGCAACGCTGAAAAATAACATTCCCCTTCTCTATACAAAAAATACTGAAAACGGCCTGTTCCAGCTTTATTACATCCTGGACATGGGCACTAACAACGACCAGAAACTAGGTATGGCCGTGAACTACCTGCGCTTTTTGGGTACGGACAAGTATACGGCCGAAGAACTGAAGAAAGAGTTCTATAAGTTGGGCACTTCCTTTAACGTGTCTTCTTCCGGCGATCAGGTATACGTAACGCTTTCCGGCCTCGAAGAAAACTTTGAGCCGGCGCTGGCCCTGTTTGAGAGCGTGTTGCAGAACCCGCAGCCTAACCAGAAAGCCCTCGACGACATGGTACAAGGTATACTGAAGGCCCGTAACGATGCCAAGCTGAACAAAGGTGTTATTCTGAACCAGGCGCTGGTAAACTATGCGAAGTATGGACCGAAGAACCCGTTCACAACTGTATTGTCTGAGAAGGAACTGAAAGCTGTGAAGCCGCAGGAACTGGTGAACCTGATCAAGAGCATCCCGACTTACGAGCACCGTGTGCTGTACTATGGCCCACGTGAAACAGACAAACTGGTAGCGACACTCAATGCAGGTCATATTGTGCCAGCCAAACTGAAGCCGGTTCCGGCCGAGAAGGTATACGCCGAGCTTGACATCAAGCAGCCAGCAGTTTACTGGGTGGACTACAACATGGTGCAGGCTGAGCTGATTTTCCTAACCAAAGCGGAAGCCTTTAACAAAGCCATGGTGCCGACCATTCGTCTGTACAACCAGTACTTCGGTTCAGGTATGAGCTCGATTGTATTCCAGGAACTGCGCGAGTCGAAGGCCCTGGCCTACTCAGCGTACTCCAGCTACAGCACAGCTTCTAAAAAGGACCGCTCGAACTACATCCAATCCTACATCGGTACCCAGTCAGACAAGTTGCCGGAAGCGATGGCAGGTATGCAGGAACTTCTGACAAACATGCCGCTGGCCGATGAGAACTTCAACCTGGCGAAGGCGTCGCTGCGTAACAGCATATCATCGGAGCGCATCACCAAGTCGTCTATCCTGTTCGATTACGAGCGTGCCAAGCGCCTTGGCCTGGATTACGACATCCGCAAAGACGTGTACGAAAGCGCTAACAGTCTGACCTTCGACCAACTGCAAGCCTTCCAGAAGCAATTCGTGAGCGGCAAGCCACAGGCAATTCTGGTGATCGGCTCGAAAGACCGACTGAACTTTAAAGAACTGGAAAAATACGGCAAGGTACAGCAACTGACACTGGAGCAGGTATTCGGTTACTAAATCCGAGTGCTATACCTTAGAAACAAAAGCGGCAGCCTGATTGGGCTGCCGCTTTTGTTTTTATGTCCCCGATGATCTGTACTGTCAATTTAAATCCGGACTCAAACTGTCATCCTATCTTTGAAGCGTTGGCAGGGAGTACAATTTAGAGGACTTGCCAGTTGTAGGATGAAGTGGTAGTTTTAAAGCAAAAGAAGAAGGGGAAAAGAGCAAGGCAGCGATGATTCATGGGTCCCTTAAGAGACCGTTCGAGATGCTGGTCCCTTTTCCCCCTCCTCTCCACCAGAGCTTGAACAGTTCATTAGGCCTTAGGAGCCTGCATGTAGGATTGATAAGCCCCTTGGAGCAGGATTTCTTCTTTCACTCTCTTAAACTACAGGAAAGATATGGAATCTACGGCAAAAGCCAAACACTATGTGGGCATTGACATCTCCAAGGACTACTTCGATGTGGCCCTGCCCCAGCAAGAGAAGTACCGGCACCTGAAGCTAAGCAACAGCCTAAAGGGCTTTGGGAAGCTACTCGAGGCTATACAGGGGCTGGATGCCTGCTGTGTAATGGAAGCCTCAGGCCCTTATTACCTGCAGCTGGCCACCTACCTGCACGCCAAAGGGATAGAAGTAAGTGTAGTGAACCCACTCTCTATCCGCCGCTTCTGCCAGATGCGCCTCACCCGGGCCAAGACAGACAAGAAGGATGCCCAGATGATTGCCCGCTACGGCCTCTCCGAGCAGCCGGCCCTGTGGGAGCCGGAGGCGGGGCACCTGCTGGAGCTCCGGCAGCTGCAGATGGTGGCCGAAGGACTGGAGAAGAGCCTGCACCAGTACCGACGCCAGCTGGAGGCCCTCACAGCCGCCCCACAAGTGAATAGACAGGCCAGAAAGAGCCTGGAGCAGTCGCTACACTACATCGAAAAGCAGGTCGAGAAGGTAGAGGCCCAGATGCTAGCCCTCATCCAACAGCACCACCAGCAGCTCTTTGAACAGGTGACCAGCATTCCGGGTTTGGGCAAAAAGAGCGCCCTGCTGCTGGTGGTCATCACCGGGGGCTTCACCCGCTTTGCCCACTACAAGCAGCTGGTCAGCTACCTGGGCCTGAGCCCGAGGATCTACGAGTCGGGTACCAGCGTCAAGGGCCGGAGTCGGATCTGCAAGATGGGCATGAGCCGGGTCAGGGCGGTGCTGTACGTGTGTTCCTGGTCAGCCATCAAGGCCAACAAGGCCTGCCGGGAGCTTTATGAGCGGCTGCTGGCAAAGGGGAAGGCCAAGCGACTGGCTCTGATCGCGGTGGTAAACAAGCTCCTGCGCCAGGCCTTTGCCGAGGCCACCAAAGGGGAGTTCTACTTAGAAAAAACATATTAAATGCATTGCTTTTGAACACAGTTCATCTCG
Organism: Pontibacter sp. HSC-14F20; assembly: GCF_019599265.1. Lineage (GTDB taxonomy): Bacteria > Bacteroidota > Bacteroidia > Cytophagales > Hymenobacteraceae > Pontibacter. Next base: position 21,053 of record NZ_JAHZTC010000012.1, read on the forward strand.
ACGGTATGGAGAGATCTGGATTAGTCCATTGCGCACAATATGACAGATTTCTCCAAAGGTCGAAATGACACATGAAGCTTGCTCTAATGGATGCGTGTTGATTGTACTGCATTTCAAACTCTGTAGATCGGCTGCTCAGGTATAAAAACTAAACTGCTCTTTAGGGAATCTGTGCCTGAAAGAGCATGAGTATGTAAAAGACTGTGTCAAATGCTTTGCAGGTATAGCAGCTATATCTACCAGAAAGATATCTAAAATCAAGAGCCCATAAACTGCTTACACTTAAAGCAGAACCCAAAAAAGTATTCCAATACAAACCCTCCCGTATTTGGCTACATCTTTCGGAGATATTGGATATCTTTATCCAACTGCCCTGCTACAACCATGAATAGAAGAATAAAGCAACTGGCCCGCATCACCAACGAGTTGCAACTCCCCAGAACCAAACGCTTGCTAATGTTTTTCGGGATCGTGTTGATTGGTGTGCTGTCGAGTTGGCTCACCTTAGAGACAACGAACTATCCTCCGCAGGTAGCCTACATGACAGGTATTCTGGTAACAGCGGCTTTTCTTTGGGCCACCGAAATCATCCCGCTCTTTGCGACTTCCCTGCTCATCATAGGCGCTCAGATTATCCTGCTGGGCAACCCCGGAGAATGGGGATTTCTGCAGACGCCAGGTATAGCGGCCATACCTTACCAGAACTTTCTGGCCCCTTTGGCGGACCCCATTATTTATCTCTTTTTGGGTGGATTTATACTGGCCAAAGTCGGGGTGAAGGTGAACGTGGATGTATACCTGTCGAGCGCCATGCTGCGCATCTTCGGGTTGTCTGCCAAAAGCGCTTTGCTCGGCGTTATCGTGAGCACCACTGTTTTTGGTATGTGGATCAGCAACACGGCTACCACCGCCATGATGATTACGCTCACTGGCTCCCTGCTGGCTTTCGTGCCGGCAGGCAATTCGTTCCGGAAAGGACTTACGCTGGCTATACCCTTCTCGGCCAGCATCGGCGGCCTAATGACGCCCATCGGTTCTCCTCCCAACGCCATTGCGGTCGGGCTACTGGCAAACGAGGGCGTGCAAATCGACTTCCTGACCTGGATGATCATCATGTTCCCGCTCGTAGTCATTTTGCTGTTCATCTTATTCCAACTGCTTTGGCACAGGTATAAACCCGAAACGCCCTTGATGCTTAAACCTGTAGAAACCAAACCATTTGGCGGAGAAGGCATCTTTGTCATCGTCGTTTTCACGATCACGGTGCTCCTGTGGCTTACCGATAGTCTGCATGGCATCCCGTCGGCGGTAGTGGCCTTGTTCCCGGCCATCATGTTCACGGCCACGGGCTTGCTGTCTGTGAAAGAATTCAACAGAATTGAATGGAACATCCTGTTTGTGATTGCGGGCGGTCTGGCGCTGGGGCAGGGCATGAGCCTCACCGGTCTTGACAAAGTGATCGCCAGTTCGCTGCCGCTGGAGAGCGAATGGATTGTGCTGATTATCTTCACTGTCACGCTGCTTGTCGGTACGTTTATGTCCAACACCACAACGGCCATCCTGTTTATACCTATGGCCATGTCAATGGCGCATCAGATAGAGGGCGTGAATGTGAAGTTTATGGCACTCGGGCTGGCCATGATGGCCGGCAGCAGCATGGCGCTGCCTATCAGCACCCCACCCAACGCGATTGCCTACTCCACCAACGAGCTTACTTCAAAGGATTTTATCATCAACGGCTCCGTGATCGGTGTATGCAGCCTCTTCGTTACGTATGTTTACTTCTGGCTCCTCACTTACTTTGGCTTATGGTAGGTATAGCTTGTTTATAATCGGCTCAACCTCCAGATGCCTGGTAATTCAGGTATAGCCCACATCAGTTTTCCGGGAAAAACGGGTATTGGTCTGGTCTATTGCTTGGTTGGTATAAAAGTAAAAACCCACACTGCTTCATTTGCTATATTAGCATAGGCATCAGGCAGTTACCTACAGGTATAGCGCTTTTAAACAAGTGATCACTTAATGACTCAGAACATGGAAAACAAGATGAACTACACCAAAGCGATCATACTCCTTGTGTCAGGCATTCTGGCTATCGCAGCTTCGCGCTGGCTCGGTGCGGAAAGCGGGGCTTATGGTTTTCTGATCGGGTATGGTTATGCGGCGCTGGTTGGTGGTGTGCTAGGTATAGGGTATAGCTATTTTAAAATGCAAAAAGCAAAGAAGGGTGAAGTGACACAGTAAAATGTTACGGCTTCGATGGCTATTGCCGTTGCTTACCCTAATTGAGAAAGCACACGGCAATCATCAATACAGTGTTTTAAGCAGGCTAACGGTTTTATCAACTGACATATTGAGGGACTTTGTGCTCACTCCTGACTGAAGTTCGAATTCGGCAAACTGCCCGTCGTAATGCATGAAGCTGTATTCTATCTCCTGGTAATAACGGCGGGTACCTGCTGAGAGCGTACCGTCCACTTTTCCATTAACCTTGAAGCTGACCGCCTTGCCCTGCTGCAAATCAAACAGCTTGTGGTTGGCGCGCTCCGGCTGACCTACCTTAAAATAGTCCCACTCAAAAAAGACCTCCAGCACTTCCTGCCCATATCTGAATCCGAATACATCCCACCTGGAAGAATGCCTGGCACTAGGTAACAACATAAAGCTCGAGTTAACCTTTTGAGCCGGGGCTATACCTTCCTCAACACCTTCAGCATTAATCACCAGTTCATCAAGCAGCAGAATGCAGCCTGTCTGGTCCAACTGCTTTGCCTCGGCAACCTCCCTGGTCAGGTATAGCCGTTCCCCTTTCACGGTGCCGTTGTGCGACTCCAGCGCTTCAGCTATAGGTATAGCTGCGGTACGTTTATCGAACGCTTTAAGAGCCTTGCCATAGACAAGTTTCTTTTTGAACACCTGGATTACAGAAACGGGATGAAATAGCTGCTGCATGGCGAAGTAATTACAAATCGAATCTAGTCAAAATTGATGAAAGCCAGATACCCGGCTTGGTTGAGGCAGGGGATACAGGCACTTTTGGTTGCCCTTATTGACTGCTATTGTTACTCAGGTTAAGCCAATCGTCTTTGGTGAGTGACTTAAAGAAACTGTTGTCAGCTGTTACCAGATCGGTGGCTAACTTCGACTTGTTCTGCTGCAGAATTTGGATCTTCTCCTCCACCGTATTGGGGCAGATAAGCCGCACGGCAATCACTTTCTTCTCCTGACCTATTCTGTAGCTACGGTCGATGGCCTGGTTTTCCACGGCCGGGTTCCACCACGGGTCCACGATGAACACGTAATCAGCCGCTGTTAAATTAAGGCCTGTTCCCCCTGCTTTCAGGCTCACCAGAAACACGCGAATCTCCTCGTCCGACTGAAACTGATCCACAACCTCGCCCCTGTTACGGGTGCTGCCGGTCAGGTATGAGTACTTGATATTTCCCTTTACCAGTTCCGCTTTAATCAGGTCGAGCATACCTACAAACTGAGAGAACACCAGCACTTTGTGGTGATGCGTTACATTCTGGATCTGCTGCATTAGCACCTGAATCTTGGCAGAAGTATCCGAGAAAAGTTTGGTATCGCAGGTAAGTAACGGAGAGTTGCAGATTTGGCGCAGTTTAGTGATGCCGCGTAACACGTGCATCGGGTGCTTGGTCAGCTCCTCTTCTCCGCTGGCGTTAATGTAATCCCTGAACTCCTGCTCGGCGGTGTCGTATACCTTGCGCTGCTCCTCTCCCATTTCGCAGTACAGAATCATCTCTGTTTTGTCGGGCAATTCTTTGGCTACTTCGGCTTTTGTTCTTCTCAGCACAAACGGACCAATCTTCTCCTGCAGGGCCTGCGCACTTCTCCTGTCCTTAAACTTGTCGATGGGCATAGCATAGGTGTTCCGGAAGTAAGTTCTGGTACCCAACAGGCCGGGATTGACAAAGGAAAGCTGCGCATAAATATCGAAGGTGTTGTTCTCAAACGGCGTACCTGTCAGCACCACCTTGTTATAAGAATGCAGCAAACAGGCCGCTTTGTAGCGCTGTGAGTTCGGGTTCTTGATGTTCTGCGACTCATCCAGGAAGGTATAGCCGAAGGTATATTTCTTCAGAAAAACAATGTCAGCGAACAGGGTGTTGTAAGTTGTAATCACGACATCACAAACCTGAAAGGCATCTGTGGCCTTTGCTCTGTTCGGGCCGTGGTGTATGTGTACTTGGAGCGATGGGGCGAACCTTTGCAGTTCAGCTTGCCAGTTAGGTATAAGCGACGTCGGCACGACCAGCAGATGCGTTTGCCGCTCCCGTTTCTCACGCAGCATTAGCATAAAAGCTATAATTTGCACTGTTTTACCCAGCCCCATGTCGTCGGCGAGACAGCCGCCAAATTGCAGGTCGTCTAGAAAATTGAGCCACTTCAAGCCCTGCAACTGGTAAGGCCGCAAAGTGGTTTGTAGTCCGGCCGGTGCAGGTATAGGAGTGATGTTTTCCACGTTGCTCAACTGTGTCTGGTACCACCACAGCTCTTTGTGCACTTGCTCATCCAGCATATAATCTTCGAACAATTCTGTGAGCACAGCAAAGTTCGTTTTGGGAATCTGTAGCTGTTCCTCCTCTACTATACCTGTGTCGAAATAGACTTTTAGCTTCTGGAGCCACTCCTCAGGCATAATGCCCATGGTACCGTCGTCGAGCAGCACGTACTTGCTTTTGTTCACAACTGATTTTTTCAGCTGCTTGAGCGTAGCCTTCTTACGGCCGAATTTTACCTGCACCGTTACATTAAACCAGTTCAGGCCACTGTCTACCTGAATGGCCACCGCGGCTTTGTGCTGGTTGAGTTTGTTGCCCTGCAGGTCGTTGAAGCCGAGAATGGTCACTCCGTGCGCCGCCAGGTTATCGAAGGCATCTAGAAACCAGGCCTCATCCAGGAACCTGTCTTTGTGCAGGTAAAAATAGTCGAGCATGCTGTCGAGCTGCTCCCAGAAGTGCGGGTGCTGCTGTATCAGCAACTTTGTAAAAGCTGCTTCCGCCTCCGTGTTGCGCGCTACAAAGAAAGGCCTGCCCATGTTATCCTGGTCATAAATCAGCTTATTGGACAGCAGCGGAATTTCGATTTCGCCATACCGCATAAAAGGGTGCAGCAGCACATAATTCTCTGACTCGATCAGGTATAGCACCTTCTCCAGTTCATGGTTAAAGCCCCTGCTCCTCAATTGCGCTTTAGTGGCAGGCTTCAGGTAGGTATACTCCACGGGCACATGCGTGTCTATCCTGGACAGCACCTGCTGCTGAAACTGGAAGAAGGCATCGTGGGACAACTGCAGCTCCTGGTCGTGCTTTTTGAAATAGGCTATAACGGCAGGTAGGTGCGGATTAGGACACTGATACCAGGCGTCATCGGCCACCAGGAAATGCTCATACCTGACATGGATGCGGTTAAGGGGATAGTACGTACCGTTTATAAACAGATCGCTGGTGATGTTAAACACGTCGCTGTTCAGCCCGATGCGTACTTTAAAATCTATCTGCGGCTGCGTGACCTGAACAGGTGTAATGGAGCGCGGCGTTATTTTTTCGGATACTTCGCTGTCGTGCAGATAGAAGGTATAGCGCAGCGGATTGCGCACCAGCGCTTTAAAACTGGCTGCATCCGTAGCTGACTTTTCGTAGAAACTCTGGAAGCGGGCAACAGCGCTGTAGAACTTCAACTCGTCTGGCTGCTCCGTTCGCCATACCTGTTCGAGCGGATTTAGTACCGTAAATGGTGCTTTCAGTTCGCCAGTGCTGCTCAGGTTGCAGGATACCAATTGGGCACTAAACAAATTATAGTAGCGGTGCCGACCAATTACAACAATAGTTCTGGTATCGGATGCGGCTTTGGAGATTTGTGGTTGAGAAGCAAGGTATGCAGCAAAATTCGCCCCAGGGTCATCTGCGTTGTCAAAAGGTTCGAACGGTGGGTATTGCTCTTCCATTATTGCTTCTCAGGTAGCCGTTGTACTTATAAGGTTGGCTATGCCTAACTTCAAAGTTAATGGTTTAAAACAAAAAAGGCTGCCCGATCGCTCAGGCAGCCTTTCCATTTATACTTTATACCTCTGACTAGAAGTTAGCCAAAGCATTATTCAAGGTCTCACTCGGACGCATGGCTTTGCTGGTTTTCTCTTCGTTCGGATGGTAGTAACCGCCGATGTCAACTGGCTTGCCTTGTGCGGCGATCTGCTCGTCCACGATCTTTTGCTCGTTGTCCGTCAGTTCCTGTGCCAGCTTCGTGAAACGGTTTTTCAGCTCCTCATTCTTGGTCTGTTCGGCCAGTGCCTGAGCCCAGTACATGGCCAGGTAGAAGTGGCTGCCACGGTTGTCGATGCCACCTACTTTACGGGCCGGTGACTTATCTTTCTCCAGGAACTCAGCGTTCGCTTTGTTCAAGGCTTCAGCCAGTACTTCAGCTTTCTCGTTCTTGGTCTTGTAAGCCAGGTCTTCCAGCGATACGGCCAATGCTAAGAACTCACCCAGTGAATCCCAACGCAGGTAATTTTCTTCTACAAACTGCTCCACGTGCTTCGGTGCAGATCCACCGGCACCAGTCTCAAACAGGCCACCGCCATCCAGCAACGGAACGATTGAAAGCATCTTGGCACTTGTGCCCAGCTCGATGATCGGGAACAAGTCGGTCAGGTAGTCGCGCAGTACGTTGCCCGTTACCGAAATGGTGTCTTTGCCCGCTTTGGCACGCTCACAGGTATAGCGCATCGCCTCTACCGGCGACATAACTTTTATCTCAAGACCGTTGGTATCGTGGTCCTGCAGGTACTTCTCTACTTTCTGGATCAGGTTGGCGTCGTGCGCGCGCTGCGGGTCCAGCCAGAAAATAGCCGGTGTGTTCGTGATGCGGGCTCTTGTCACAGCTAGCTTCACCCAGTCCTGGATAGGCAGGTCTTTTGTCTGGCAGGCTCTGAAGATATCGCCTTCTTCTACTTTCTGCTCCATCAGCGTGTTACCGTCTGCATCAACAATGCGGATGGTACCAGCAGCTGACATTTCAAACGTTTTGTCGTGCGAGCCATACTCTTCTGCTTTCTGCGCCATCAGACCGATGTTCGGCACTGTGCCCATGGTGGTCGGGTCGAAAGCGCCATTCTCTTTGCAGAACTGGATTACTTCCTGGTAGATCTGCGCGTACGAGCGGTCAGGTATAATGGCTTTTGTGTCGTGCAGTTTACCATCAGCTCCCCACATCTGGCCAGACGAGCGGATTGCCGCCGGCATAGAGGCGTCGATGATCACGTCGCTTGGAACGTGCAGGTTGGTGATGCCTTTATCAGAGTTCACCATCGCCAGTTCCGGACGGTTTGCCATCTCAGCTTTCAAATCAGCTTCTATTTCAGCGCGCTGCGCTTCTGGCAGGTTTTGAATTTTAGCGTATACGTCGCCCAATCCGTTGTTCGGGTCAACGCCTAGTTCTTTGAACGTAGTTGCGTGCTTTGCAAAAGTATCTTTGAAGAACACCGTTACCGCATGGCCAAACATAATAGGGTCAGATACCTTCATCATGGTGGCCTTCAGGTGCAGCGACAGTAGGATGCCTTGCTCTTTGGCTTCTGCCACTTCTTTCTCCAGGAACGAACGCAGTGCATTGCGGCTCATCACAGACGAGTCCATTACCTCACCGGCCTTCAGGGCAACTTTGTCTTTCAGCACTCTGGTTTCGCCGTTGGCGCCTACAAACTCGATGCGCACATCCGTTGCTTTGTCAACCACCACCGACTGCTCGCTGCCATAGAAGTCGCCGCCGTTCATGTGGGCTACATGCGTTTTAGAATCGGAGGACCATTTGCCCATGGAGTGCGGGTGCTTCTTGGCGTATTGCTTCACGGCATCGGCCACACGGCGATCGGAGTTACCTTCGCGCAACACCGGGTTTACGGCGCTACCTAATATTTTTGCATAGCGTGTAGGTTCAGCCGAATAGTCAGGTATGTTGTAGCCCTGCGACTGCAATTCTTTGATCGCTTCTGTCAGCTGCGGTATAGAAGCGCTGATGTTTGGCAACTTGATGATGTTGGCTTCCGGCGTTTTGGCCAGGTCGCCCAGGTATGCGAGGTCGTCAGACTGCTTCTGCTCTTCAGAAAGATTCTCCGGGAAAGCCGCAATGATACGGCCAGCCAGCGAAATGTCTCTGGTTTCTACTTCGATGTCGGCGGCTTTGGTGAAGGCCTGCACAATTGGCAGGAAAGAGCGCGTTGCCAGAGCAGGCGCTTCATCTGTAATGGTATAGATGATTCTGGATGATTTTGTCGTCATGTAGGTCAGTTTTTAAAATTTAGTTTCAGGGACTCTGGTCTACCGCCTTTTATCAGCTGGCAAACCACTTTTCCCCCACGCTAGTTTAAGAAGCAAATATAAGAGTCTTTTTGATAAGGCTAAACCTTCCTGCAGTGTTTCGTCTGCACCGTACGGCCATGCTCCTTCTTCTTAAAATTGGACAAAAATCAGGACGTGCGCACAGCCTAAATGCAACCGAATTCTATACTTCTCGTTTCTAGCCACAGTGCCTACTTTATTAACATGTTGTAATACTTGCTATGTTTTTGAACCACACAGTCAACTTTAGATATCTATTATTTCTTTATTTTATTCTATTTTCAACAGCCTGTACAGACAGTGAGACCAAGGAAGAGATAGAGCCACAGCAGGAGGAGGTGACGCTCAGAATTATGCCTTTGGGTAATTCGATCACGCAGGGAGGAGAAGTTAACCCGAGCTACCGGTATGAACTCTGGAAAATGCTGGTAGATGCCGGTTTGAAGTTTGAGTTTGTGGGCTCGATGGATACCAACTGGTACCGGGAAGCTCCCAATACGGAGCATGGCGCTGATGTGGCCTCTCCGGTGATGGGGGAAACATACAAAGGGCAGACTTTCACGAACAAACACGAAGGACACTGGGGTTGGGCCACTACGGACCTCCTGAACGGCTACGAGAATCCGACCCAGTACAAGCGCGACAAAGGCAAGTTGAGTGACTGGCTGAAGGGCTATACCCCGGATGTGGTGATGATGCACCTGGGCACCAACGATATGATCCACAGCGAGCCAACGGACGGTACCATCAATAGAATAGAAGAGATCATCGGGCAGCTACGCGCCGACAACGAAAACGTCGCAATTCTGCTGGCCAAGATCACGCCTATACCTGAACAGTACGCCAATATTGATTCAACCCAATATTTTGTATCCCTTTTGCCAGCACTGGCATCCCGCCTTTCAACTCAAAAATCTCCAATTATTGTAGTTGATGTAAACTCCGGCTACAATCCGGCCACCTATACCTACGACGCACTGCACCCGAACACTGTCGGAGAAAAATTCATTGCAAAGCGTTGGTATGATGCCATCAGGGCAAACGAGGAGACATTGTACAATTTGGCAGCAAAACGCCACCGCAGAGAGTCAGGACAATAGCATCTGATGCCCCAAACTAAGCGCAACTCAATAGAGTTGCGCACGTTTTATGAGCTACTTAGTACCAATCACTTAGCTTACCGTTCTATGCTCTCCCCTTTCTCCCGCTACCGAAAACAAGCTTACACCTTCCTCCTTTCCCTGTTCATTATTTTCGAGGTATATCCCCAAGCTCAGCCAATCAGAATTATGCCGCTTGGTAATTCGATTACGCAGGGGAATATGGAATTTGTCAGCTACCGGTATCCGCTGTGGAAAAAACTGATCGATGCGGAAGTCAACTTTGAGTTTGTAGGTTCTCACACAACAAATAATGGAGGTACCCCTACTTTCCTGGACTACAATGGGCAATCATTTAGCAACAGAAACGAAGGCCACTGGGGCTGGACCACAGATCAGATACTTGCCAACATAGCACAGTGGGCAGGTACGTATAAACCGGATATTGTTTTGATGCATCTCGGCACAAACGATACGTTCATGAATCAAGGTATAGACAACACGGTGGATGAATTAAAAGCCGTTATAGCCGCAATTCACGACAACTCGCCTGGTGTCACCATATTGCTGGCTAAACTAATTCCAGCTGATGGACAGGTGGTTGGCACAGACCAAGCCCGAAACATCCAACTATTAAACCAGCGAATCGAGGCTTTGGTAGACGCACAACCTGCCGATGGACCACCCATTATATTAGTCGATCAAAATACCGGATTTGTTGCAATGGAAGGGAAAGACACTTATGACGGTATACACCCGGACTCAAGTGGTATGGAGAGAATGGCTCAGGTTTGGTTTGAGGCGATCATGAACGAAATAACCATTCCGCTGCCGGTGGAGCTGCACAGTTTTAAAGGTATAGCTACTCAAAGCGGGGTGCGATTGGAGTGGGAAACAGCTTCGGAACTGGATAACGAATTTTTTGAAGTACAACGTGGGCAATCCGTTACCGAGTTTGATTCCATTGGTCGCGTGGAAGGTGCAGGTACGACCTCCTTGCCTCAAAGCTATACCTACCAGGACAAAAAAGCTGGCAACGGCGTCAACTACTACCGCCTGCGCCAGGTGGACTTTGACGGTACAGCGAGCTACTCTCCAATAGTGGCAGTAAGCCTGATGCAGGCCACGACCGAAGATATGCGGGTATACCCGACCCGAACCAAAAGCAGCAATTCGGTTACGGTACAAATGCAGGCATTGCAGCCCCTGGAGAAGTTCAACATCTCTGTCTATACCCTGGAAGGAAAACTGATAAAGGAATTTGAAGCAGAAGCCGACAACCGGGGCAATTTTATACAGTTGCTCAACACAGCCGAGCTAAGTAACGGTAGTATGTATATGGTACGGGCTTCGCTTTCAGGCAGGGCTTTTATCCGCCACCTCATGATCGACCGTTAAGCCGCCTATACCTGACTATCGTATCGCTGCCTGAGCAGGTGTATTACTTCCGCATCGCTCACTTGCTCAAATTCCTCGTAAAATTGCCCCACCGCCTGAAACATGGGAGGCGCCAGCAGGTATACCACTTCATCTACAATAGCCTCAAACTGCTGAATGGCAGTCAGCGGGGCAACAGGTACTGCTACAATGATCTTGCGGGGTTGCTTGTTTCTGGCCATGTTCACAGTAGACAGCAGTGTTTTGCCTGTGGCGATGCCATCATCTACAATGATCACGATGCGATCACGCAGGTCAACAGGCTGGCGGTTGCCCATAAAGAGCCTGTATTGTTGGCACAGACTCTCCTTTAGCCGCTCTACTTCTGCCTGTATGTATGCCGCCGGCACATCTGCCCGTTTATCGACTTCCACATCTTCCAGACTTACCGCTCCTATCGCAAACTCCGGGTTAGCGGGGTGCCCGATTTTTTTTGAAACGATCACATCCAAAGGCATACTCAACCGCTGGGCAATCGGTGCAGCCACTGGCACCCCTCCCCTAGGTATAGCCAACACCACCCCCTTCTGCCCTTTGTAGTGCTCCAGCCTATCGGCCAGCATCTCTGCAGCAACTTGCCGGTTAGGTATCATTTCCATGGGCTTTAAATTATTGTGTGAATGAGTGAGTTGGTGGATGAGTGAATGTTAAATTGTTGATTATTGAGACACAAAATAATTCACTCCATCACCGACTTACTCATTCGCTAACTCTCCCTCAACGGGTGCTGCTTGCTGGGTTCCAGGTATTTCCGGAACCAGTCTGTAGCCAGTTGGGCTGCCATTTCCAGCGCTCCTGGTTCTTCGAACAAATGCGTGGCGTCGGGTACAAGCTCCAGATCTTTTAAGCATTGCAACCGGTCCTGTGCCCACCTGTTGAGATCGAGCACCTCTTCATCCAGGCCACCTACAATCAGCAGGGTCGGGCTTTGCACATCGGGGAGCACCTCACCGGCCAGGTCAGGTCGACCACCGCGGCTCACGACAGCATCAATGATATCACCGCCCAATGCGGCCGCGGCACTCAGCGCCGAAGCGGCTCCGGTACTCGCTCCGAACAGGCCGATGCGCAGGTCTTTGGTATAGTCGTTTTGCTGGATCGATGTCACCGCATCGATCAGGCGCGTGGTGAGCAGGGCTATGTCAAAGCGGTTTTCTTGTCGCTGGTCCTCCTCTTCGGTGAGCAGGTCGAACAGCAGGGTTGCAAAATGGGAACGCTGTAGGTGCTCCGCTACAAACCGATTGCGCGGGCTGAGGCGACTGCTCCCACTGCCATGCGAAAAAATAACCAGTCCCTTAGCATCCGCTGGCACTGCCAGGTCCCCGGTCAGCTGTGCGTTTCCAGCCTTAAACTGCAGGCTGTCGTTGAATATGAAATTTGTCATCAAGTTTGTTTTCGTCCGTTAAGTTTCTGTAAGATTAATTTACGTCTTGGTATAGTAATAGTTGAAATACGACAGGTATAGGTGCGCATCGGTATAAGCCCCACTTTCCAAAATCACGTATAGAAGCTATACCTAAAACCCAGGCGCATGCGCAACACCATCTTGACTTTACTGACCTGCCTAACACTCTTTTCAGGTATAACATCCTGCGGAGCAGGTGACCCGGAGCAAAGCATGGCAGCACAGCAAGCCGATGAGCACCAGCGCCTCGAAGAAGTGCAGGAGGAGCATATCCGCAGGGGAAGCGCTTCTAATCAGGACACTATACCTTTTGGACAGGCTTTCGCACGCTTCATGGCGGCCTTGCAAGCTTCTGATACACCACACTCAACCAGTTCATTCATCCGGACCACGGACTTTGGATTATAGAGCAGCCCGGCGCTATGCCCAGGATGACGCGAGTCACCGACATTCGGGATTTCAAGCGTGAGTTTCAGAACCGAACTTTCTTCACCATCCGGGAAGAAGTAAAAACCTGCGACCTGCGTGAGGAGACCTGGCCTTCTTTTGACTGCGCGGACCTGAACTACGACGTTGGTCAGTCGGGCTACAGCAAAGACGGTTGCTTTGTATCAGATCCTGCTAAGTTCCAACAGAGCGGTTACTGGGATTATGCCAGCCTTCCGGATGCAGAGATTAAGCAGATTAAGGCCACTTTGCCGCTTTTGCAAAAATCAGTTTTGCACACAACCACTTCTTTTGAGTTTCACTTCGGCTCAGTAGACGGCCAGTGGCGCTTGCTCTTCGCTAAATTGATCTCCCCTTGCAGTGCTTGAGCGAGCTCTGGAATGAGCGAATGGATAAATGAGCAATAAAGCAGAACTCCAGAGCTTGATGAGGTTGCTTCGGAGTGACAGCATAGGAAAACAAAGAATTAAACGTCCGGATATACTAAACGTAACCTCAATAAAAAATACCCACTCATTCATTCAGAACTCACTCAACTATAACTTACTCAATCAAAAATGGCTTATTACCGACGCTTCGATCAGCCTGCTCCCGATCCCGCCTTGCTTGCCCGCCTTACCGAACAGCAACGCGAAATGCAGGCGCGCATCATTATCCAAAAGCCAGACTTTGACCTGAAACTGATTGCCGGCTGCGATTCTTCATTTGTGGGGGAGGACCATATACTATCGGTTTTTGTGTTACTCTCATATCCGGAATTAGAGGTGCTGGAGAAGGTATGGCATTATGGTGAAGTGGAGCTGCCTTACGTACCGGGTTTCCTTTCTTTCCGTGAGGCTCCCAATCTGCTTAAGGCCTACGAGAAACTCCAGCAAAAGCCCGACCTGATCATGGTGGACGGCCACGGCATCTCCCACCCCCGCCGCTTAGGTATAGCCACACACTTGGGTCTGCAACTAAACAAACCGACCATGGGCGTCGCCAAAAAAGTGCTGGTGGGCAGGTATCAGGAACCCGATGTTTTGAAAGGCTCCATTTCACCATTAGAGCACAAAGGAGAACTTGTCGGGAACGTGCTGCGCACCAAGGATAATGTAAAGCCCGTCTTCGTCTCTGCTGGCCACCTGATGGATCTGGCTTCTGCTACGGAAATTGCGATGGCGTGCGCCGTGAAGCATAAACTACCGGAGCCAACCAGGCTGGCGGATCATTATGCGGCGGTGTTTAAGCGTGAGGTGAAATAAAATTCTATAGTATTTCGCTATCAGCTGGATAAGATTAGTTTTGCAGCTTATACCTTATCCCACTATATGAGACACTTATACCTCCTTACCACCCTTTTCTTCACCCTTATGTCGTGCCACCTGTTTGCGCAGCCCGACTCTACTGTATCCTTCGTGGCTTACTGGCATAAAGGGGAGACCCAGCAATATAAAATCATTAAAAAGAAGGTAAGGATCCAGAACGGCAAAGAAGTAGCGAATGAGTTAAAAAGCTATATCTCCAGTTTTACTGTTCTAGACTCTACAGACACCTCCTACCTAATCGAGTGGAAATACGAGAATAAACTTTTCGACAGCGCGCCGGAGATGGCAGCGCAATTCAAACAGCTTGACACCAAGTACCAGTACTTAACTATTAAGTATAGAACAGATGAGTACGGCGCTTTTGAAGGAATAGAAAACTGGAAAGAAGCCAGCCGAATGATGAAAGATATGTTCGACCTAACCGAAAAAAACTATAAGGGGGATAATCGTAAAGCGTTTTCGCAGGCTCTTCTCCCATTTCGGCAGGCTATGAGTTCAAAGGAAGGCTTGGAAAATGTGGTGTTTAAGGAGCTACGCTCCATCCACTCGCCTTATGGCGCCATATATAGCCTTACAGACACTGTACGTTACGAAGATCAACTCCCTAATTTTTTCGGAGGTGCTCCTATTAATGCAATTGCAAGCCTTTATTTCAATGAGGCAGATTTCGAAAACCTCACCTGTAGTTACATACACGAGGTAGTACCGACACCGGAGGACTCTAAAAGATTAGTGCAGGAAATGTTGGAGAAGATGGCCAGTAACATCTCCGATAAAACCTTGCGTGAACAAAGGAAGGCGGAGCTAAGTAAAGCATTTACTCAGATGAGCGTTACCATAAATGACATCACTACATACAGTTACGACCTTAATACTTCCTGGCCCATTTCTATTACTGTAAAGCGCACTGTCGAGGCAAATTCACCTGATGAAAAAGCCAGCAACCTAGAAGAAACGATCATTGAGAGAATTCATTAAATGAACCTTAAACAATAAAAGCTTTGCTGGCCAGCAAAGCTTTTATTGTTTATATCACCTGCCATTCTGACTGAAAAACGCTTAAAACACTTTTTAACTCCTGCCATAATTTCAGTAAAATCATCTTTAAATCCCATTGGCGTATCCTTTGCTGTGCAACTCGTAGAACTAAAACTAGGAGGAAAATAGTAGAGCGATATGAATTTTAATAACTATACCATCAAAGCCCAGGAGGCCATTCAGAAGGCCACTGAAATAGCAGGCGGCTTCCAGCAGCAGGCTATTGAGACCGGGCATATTTTAAAAGCAATTCTGGAGACGGACGAGAACGTCACCAGCTTTCTGCTGAAGAAACTCAACATCAACGGCAACATCCTGCACACCAAGCTGGATGAGGCAGTGGCGGCTTACCCCAAGGTGAGCGGCGGCAGTCCATACCTGGCGAATGATGCAGCAGCGGCGCTGCAAAAAGCTACTTCATACCTGAAAGAATTTGGGGATGAGTATGTAGCCATCGAGCACATGTTGCTGGGCATTATGGCGGGTCGCGATAAGGTGGCAGGCCTGATGAAAGATGTGGGCTTCAATGAAAAAGACCTCAAAAAAGCGATAAAAGAACTACGTGGCGGCACCAAAGTAACCGACCAGAATGCCGAGGCGAAGTATAATTCACTCAAGCGCTATGCCCGCGATCTGAACGAAATGGCCCGCAACGGCAAGATTGACCCGGTAATTGGTCGTGACGAAGAGATTCGCCGCGTGCTGCAGATCCTGAGCCGCCGCACCAAAAACAACCCGGTACTGCTTGGTGAGCCAGGTGTGGGTAAGACTGCCATTGTAGAAGGCCTAGCCCAGCGCATAGTGAGTGGTGATGTGCCGGAAAACCTGAAGAACAAAACCTTGATGAGCCTCGACATGGGCTTGCTCGTGGCAGGTGCCAAGTATAAGGGTGAGTTTGAGGAGCGTCTTAAGGCGGTGATCAAAGAAGTAGTAGATGCCGAGGGCGAGATCGTGCTTTTCATCGACGAGATCCATACCCTGATCGGGGCGGGTGCCGGCGGCGAGAGTGCCATGGACGCAGCCAACCTGCTTAAACCAGCTCTTGCACGTGGCGAGCTGCATGCCATTGGTGCAACTACTCTGAAGGAATATCAGAAATACATAGAGAAAGACAAAGCGCTGGAGCGTCGCTTCCAGGCGGTAATGGTGGATGAGCCGAGCGTGCCAGATGCCATTTCGATCCTGCGCGGTATCAAAGACAAGTATGAGGTGCACCACGGGGTGCGCATCAAAGATGATGCGATTATTGCGGCTGTGGAGCTATCGAACAGGTATATCACCGACCGCTTTTTGCCCGACAAGGCCATTGACCTGATGGACGAGGCGGCTGCCAAACTGCGTATCGAGATCGACTCGCTGCCTGTGGAACTGGACGAGATTCAACGCCGCATCATGCAACTTGAAATAGAGCGTGAGGCGATACGACGTGAGAATGACAAAGACAAAGAGACAGTGCTTTCCAAGGAAATCGCCGAGCTATCCACCAAGCGAGACGACCTGAAAGCCAAATGGCAGAACGAGAAGCAGGTTATCGAGGGCATCCAGAAAGCCAAGGAAAACATTGAGAATTATAAGCTGGAAGCGGAGCAGGCAGAGCGTGCTGGTGACTACGGCCGTGTGGCAGAGCTTCGCTACGGCAAGATTCAGGAAGCAGAGGCTCATCTGAAGCAGTTGCAAGAGCAGGTACACCAGATGCAGGGCGAAAACCCGATGCTGCAGGAGGAAGTAACTGCCGAAGACATTGGCGAAGTAGTAGCCAAATGGACAGGTATACCGGTGAGTAAAATGCTGCAAAGCGACCGCGAAAAACTGTTGCACCTCGAAGCCGAACTCGGCAAGCGTGTAGCCGGTCAGGAAGAAGCTATACAGGCCATTTCTGATGCTGTGCGCCGCAGCCGCGCTGGTCTGCAGGACCCGAAACGCCCGATCGGTTCGTTCATTTTCCTGGGTACAACCGGTGTAGGAAAAACCGAGCTGGCCAAGGCGCTGGCTGATTACCTCTTCAACGACGAAAACGCGATGGTGCGCATCGACATGAGTGAGTACCAGGAGCGCCACGCCGTAAGCCGTATGATTGGAGCGCCTCCGGGCTATGTGGGCTACGACGAAGGCGGTCAGCTGACTGAAGCTGTGCGTCGCAAGCCGTACTCGGTGGTGTTGCTCGACGAGATTGAGAAAGCGCACCCGGATGTATTCAACATCCTGCTGCAGGTGCTCGACGATGGTCGCCTGACCGATAGCAAAGGCCGTGTGGTGAACTTCAAGAATACGATCATCATCATGACCTCGAACATTGGTTCGCAGATTATCCAGGCCAATTTCGAGAAGATGACACCGTTCAACCAGGACGAAATGCTGGAGCAGACCAAGGACGAAGTGTTCGAATTACTGAAAAAATCCGTTCGCCCGGAGTTCCTCAACCGCATCGACGAGTTGGTAATGTTCCGTCCGCTGAGCCGTGGCGACATCCGCAAGATCGTTACCATCCAGTTTGCGCACATCCAGGATCGCCTGGACGAAGCAGGTATACGCCTGATTGCAACCGACGAGGTGCTCGATTATCTGGGCGAGCAGGGCTACGATCCGCAGTTCGGTGCCCGTCCGCTGAAGCGTGTGCTGCAGCGCCAGGTGCTCAACGAATTATCCAAGGAGATATTGGCCGGCCACATCAACAAAGATTCTGTGGTGGAGGCTGTACTAAGCGATGGACAGATTCGTTTCAACAATGTAGACATCGAATTGCCGACCGAAAAGTAAATTGATTGTGTATTAAAATTAAAGTTTAGTTGAGCAAAAGGCCTTCCCGCTTGGGGAGGCCTTTTTGTTTTTAGAACCGCAGATATAGCCCAGCCGTACGCAAAGCACAAACCTTTTTAACAACTTACCTAACTCCTATACTTATGAACGAATTCATGCAACTGGCTATTGACGAAGCGAAGAAAGGCCGCAGCGAAGGTGGAATACCTATTGGCTCGGTGCTGGTGAAAGACGGCAAAGTTGTCGCCACCGGGCACAACAAACGGGTACAGGAAAACAACCCCATCCTGCACGGCGAAATGGACTGCCTCAACAATGCCGGCCGCATCGGTTCCTATCGCAACACCGTAATCTACTCTACCCTGATGCCCTGCTACATGTGCGCAGGCACCATCGTGCAGTTCAAAATCCCGAAAGTGATCGTGGGTGAGTCCAAGACTTTTGATGGCGCCCGGGAGTTTATGGAGTCGCATGGCGTGGAGGTGGTGGACTTGAACCTGCCTGAGTGCATCGAGATGATGGAGGATTTCATCAAAGAGAAGCCGGAGCTTTGGAATGAGGATATTATGGAACTAGAGTAAAGAAATTATGGCGCAGGATTTTTCAGGTATGGTCATTTGAATCTGAGTAGCTATACCTGTAGCTTACTAAAAGTATTAAGTCTATTACCTAAAGCTCTTTCGTCAAGGTATAGAAAAGCTACTCCTCCCCTTCCAGCACATATTTCATCGCGTTCTCTTTTTCGGCCAGGTCATAATAGCGGATACCGTGCTTTTTTACGGTGCTGGCCAGCCTGGCAGACCACTCCTGCCACTTCTTCTCTCCCACCATGGCTACACGACCGTAATTGAGTCCGTGGATGACGTCGAACATACCATTCTCAATTGCCGCCACAGGGTTGATCCAGTCCACATCCACCATTTCGTAATAAATGTGCGTTTCCTTATTTTTGAGCATCAGGTCACGCACCATGTTGCGGTACTGGTCAAAATCAGGTATAGTCAGTTTGTCGCGCACCCGCACGGCCAGTATATTGTCACGGGTTTCGGGTAGTATTTCCAGCATCATTCCTCTTTTTGATTCCTCCTATACATACGCACCCTCGGCTGTAACTTTACAAACAGGTATAGCTGGTGCAGGAAAACAGCGACAATTTTGAGCTTTTTGCTCCCGAATGCCTATTTTGCAGGCCTAAGCCTCCCGAACAAAAAGATGATACTAGTACGCTATACCTTTGCCCTCCTCCTGACGCTCACCCTTTTTACAGCTCAGGCTAAAGTTGACACGTTGGTTATCCAAAGCCCTTCGATGCAGAAGACACTGAAGGCCGGTGTGGTGACACCTGAAAGTTACCAGAAGAAAAAGAGCGGCCCTTACCCGGTGCTATACCTATTGCATGGCTATGGTGGTAATTTCAGCAACTGGCTCCAGGTGCCGCCCCAGAAAAACCTGCTCCAAACCTTAGCTGACAAATACCAGCTGATCATCGTGACACCCGACGGCGGCTACGGCAGCTGGTACTACGACAGCCCAATTGACAAATCAAGCCAGTACGAAACATTCATCACAAGGGAACTGCGCCAGGAAATTGAGCGCAGGTATAAGGCTATACCTGAACGCAGCGGCCGTTTTATATCCGGCCTAAGCATGGGCGGGCATGGGGCGCTATACCTGTCAGCACGAAACCCGGAGCTATACCTGGCAGCCGGAAGTATGAGTGGTTCGCTTAACGTAGCAGGTATAGACCGCAAGAATCTGCTCCCCAGCATAGAGGCAGCCCTCGGCCCAAAAGCGGAAAATCAGCAGGTATACGAAGCCAACTCCATCGTGCATATGGTGCCGCAACTCAAGCAAAACGACGTGCACCTGATCATCGACTGTGGTGTGGACGATTTCCTGATGGAAGACAACCGCGAACTACACCGCCGCCTGGTCTACGAAAAGGTGCCGCACGACTATATAGAGCGCCCTGGCGCCCATAGCTGGGCTTACTGGAGCAATGCGCTGGAGTATCATTTGCTGTTTTTTCAGAAGGTGCGGGCCAACATATAAATACAAAAGCACAGCCCCAACAGGCTGTGCTTTTGTATTTATATGTTGGCCCCTCTGAGTTAGCCGTTCAAAAACGCTTCACGCCAAACAGCCACAAGTCCGGAAGCTTGCAACGGTCCGTACAGCCCATAAACCAACAATTTAACAATCAACAATTAAGAGGCTGTTTTGATTTGAATGAATAAAAAAGCAGGTGCCGGTTGTTTGAGTAAGAAAAGTTAGCAGACTTATGACTTACCCAAGCAGTTTAACCGACACCCAATGGCTTTTAATAGCGGAGATATTCGAGGAGCAGATGCTGCAGCGCAAGCGCCAGTGGCCGCTTCGCAGCATTCTGGACGCTATATTCTACGTGGTCAAGGGGGGCGTTCAGTGGCGCATGATGCCGCTAGACCTGCCCTGCTGGCAGACGGCCTACTACTATTACCGTAAATGGCGGCGGGATGGTTGCTGGGAAATGCTCCACGATTGTCTCTCAAAGCAGGTCAGGGGCCGCCATGGCAAGGCGGCCTCCCCGAGCGTGGGCATCCTCGACTCGCAGAGCGTGAAGACCGTGCAGCAGGGCGGGGAGCGGGGCTATGACGCGGCCAAGCGGGTGAAGGGGCGCAAGCGGCATCTGATGGTTGACACGCTGGGCCTGTTGATCGTGCTCATCGTCCACCGGGCAGACGTTGCCGAGCGGCAGGGAGCCCAGTGGCTGCTGCGCAGGGCGGCAGCTAAGATGGCGGATTTCGGCCGGGTGAGGCTCTTTTTTGCCGACCAGGGCTACGGCGGGCTTGCCATGTGGGAGTGGGTGAAAAACACGTTCCGCCACCTGAACTGGAGGCTGGAGATTGTGAAGAAGATCCACAAGAAAGCCTTTGAAGCTTTACCGAAGCGATGGATAGTGGAACGGACCTTCGGCTGGCTCAACCTTTACCGCAGGCTCTCCAAGGACTATGAGTACTCCACCAAATCGTCTGAGACGATGATAAAAGTGGCCATGATTCACATCATGCTTAACAAACTAAATAAAGGAAATTAAAACAGCCTCTAAGATTACTCCATATTATACTTATTGACAAAATCCTGCTTCGTCCGATCTCCTTTCCTTACAAAAGGCCGGATGATGAGGCGCGTACCGTTTTCGTAGGTAAAGAACTTGTAGATCCAGTTGCTGAGCACAACCAGTTTGTTCCGGAAGCCGATCAGGTACATGATGTGTACAAACAGCCAGGTTACCCAGGCAAAAAAGCCTCCGAGGTGGATGTTGCCAGGCAGGTCTGCCACTGCCCTGTTGCGACCGATAATCGCCAATGAGCCTTTGTCGAGGTACTCAAATTCCTCCATCTTATCTCCTTTGATGAGGCGCTTCAGGTTTTTAGCCAGCAGCTTGCCTTGTTGTATAGCGGGCTGTGCTACACCCGGGTGACCTTTCGGCCACTTATCAGTTCTCATCAGAGCAATGTCTCCGATCGCGAATATATCATCGTAGCCGAGCACCTGGTTGAAGCGGTTCACTAGTATGCGTCCTCTCTCCACAGCTTCGGCCGGCAGACCGTCTATTAACGCGCCCTGCACACCGGCAGCCCACACAAGGGTTTGAGCATGAATCTGCTCACCGCCTTTTATCGTGGCCACATACCCGTCGTACCCCTCTACCAATGCATTCAGTTTCACATTTATACCCAGGTCCTGCAGGTACTTGAGCGTTTTCTCGCTTGCTTCCGGCGACATGGGCGGCAGCACCCGGTCCATACCTTCCACCAGGTAAATGTTCATTCTGTTGAAGTCGACACCGGGGTAGTCGGTAGGCAGAATGTGCTTGCGCATTTCGGCGAGGGCACCGGCGGTTTCCACACCTGTTGGCCCACCTCCTACAATCACGAAGTTGAGCAGGCTTTGCTGCAATTCAAGATCTGCAGTCATACTGGCCTGTTCAAAACACTGGAACAAGTGGCTGCGCAGGTTCAGGGCGTGCGGTATCTGCTTCAGCGGGAAGGAATTTTTCTTTACCTCTTCGTTGCCGAAGTAGTTCGTTTTGGTACCGGTGGCAATGATCAGATAGTCGTAAGCCAGATCGCCCACCAAGGTATGGACGGTCTTCGCGATGGGGTTTACGCCATTCACTTTTACCAACCGGAAATGGAAGTCCTCGAACTCGTCGCTGCCAAACATCTTGCGGATGGGCTCGGCAATGGAGTCAGGTTCGAGACCAGCGGTGGCAACCTGGTAGAGCAGTGGCCAGAAACCATGGTAGTTCTGGCGGTCGATCATCACGACCTGAAAGTCTTTGCCTTTCAGTTTCTGCGCCACGTTTATTCCCCCAAAACCGGCGCCAATGATCACGACACGGGGTTTGGTAGTGTCAGGTATATTAAGCGATAATTTATCTACATCCAGCATAAAGTGATTTTTAATATGTTGAAAACATACGCGGCCAAAGCCGGTGCAAGGCCAATCTGTATACGTTTCTTTCTATATTGGGGACTAACGCAAGCTGTTGATGTTGGTTACTTTTAGTGCAATCCGGGGCAGTAAGCAGGTCCTGCAGGCCATAAAAAAGCCCGGCTCAGGTATAGCTATACCTGAGCCGGGCTTCTATCAATGTATTGTTGATTATTTCTTTTTGTTAAACTCCCCATTCCGGAGCATATCCAGCAGTTTGATGATTGCAAAGGGGCTGACCGTCGGGAACATATTGCGTTGCTCCTGCCGCTGCACCTGCTGCATGTTCCAGTTCCGGAAGTTAGCGCCGCCGTCCATCGGCGTCGTGCTGAAGAGCTCCTCCAGCCGTTTGGGGTCGAGGTTGCGCATGGCGATTGCCATACCATCGTCCGGTAGTTTCACGGCCAGCACAGCCTCCTTGAAATCGCGCTCCGTAGGCCACGGGAACACGGTTACCTCGGGCAGCTGCGTAGGATCTTCCTGCATCTGCATGATGATAGAGTAGCTCTGGCTCTGGTAGTTCTGCGGTATTTTCAGGTACTGCTTTTTGTAACCAATGGCACTGAACACCACGCTGTCGCCGGTGAGCACGGGCACGGAGAAGAAGCCATAGGCATTGGTCTGGGTGCCGCGGCTGGTTTTGGGCACAAACACGTTCACGCCGGCCACGCCGTAAAGGCTGTCGCCGATGGTAACGAAGCCAGTCAGCTGCACCACCCGTTTGTGGCCCTGGGCTGCCGCCTCGTTGGGCGTTCCCATCATCAGGAAAGCAAAAAGGGCCAGGGGCAACAGAAAGCCAAGGGCGCCTTTATTCGTAAGTAGTAGTCTTTGTAATTCGGGCATCATGTAGTACAATAATACTTCATATAATTTTATTATAGCAGCTTTTGGCTAATTTTGTTCCGATACGCTTTCAATTATGAGGCTCAAACATTTCAGTCTTACCTTTGGCGAACAGGTTTTAAAGGCGCTGGCAGACGACTCTCGGCTGCGTATGCTGCACCTGATCCTGCGCAACAAGGAGATGTGCACCTCGGACCTGGAGCATGTACTCGACTTCACCCAGACCAAAACATCACGCCACTTGGCCTACCTGCGCAATGCGGGCCTCGTAACGCCCCGCAAACTCGATCAGTGGGTGTACTACTCATTAAAGGAAGAAGCCTCTGATTTCGTTCAACAGATTTTCACATACCTGGAGCGCGATGTGCTGCTGCAAAAAGATCAGGAGACATACCGCATCCTGTACTCTAACCGCGAACTGGCCATTAATCGCATGCAAACCCGCCGCTGGACAGAGAGTTAACACATGTAAGACAGGTTTCTAATTCATTGGTTTAAACAGTGATATAGAACTTTTAGTATACAACAGCCTGTTGCCCTTGCAGATATTTTTTTAAACATACCGCCCACCAACCCGTTTCTTTGATAGCTAACACCCGATTATGAAGCCATACAAACATATATTTTTTGACCTCGACCACACCCTTTGGGATTTTGAGAAAAACTCTGAGGAAACCCTCTATACCTTGTACCACGAGTTTGGCCTGGCTTCTTTTGAAAAGTTCGATTGCGACTCCTTTTATAAAAAGTACAAGTTCGTGAACCACCTCCTTTGGGACCTTTACAACAAAGGCAAGATCGACCAGAAAGAATTACGTGAGGCGCGTTTTATCAAAACCCTGACCGGGCTCGGGCTAGAGCCGCACCAGGTGCCGGCAGGTATATCCGAAGCCTATACCGACCTTTGCCCGCAGAAGACAGCCGTGTTCCCTCATACCTTCGAAGTGCTCGACTACCTGAAACCGAAGTACGGCCTCCACATCATCACCAACGGGTTTAAAGATGTGCAGTACATCAAAATGAATGGCTCCAGGTTGACAGATTACTTTGGGGAGATCGTCACGTCGGAGTGCTGCGGGTATAAGAAGCCCGACAAGCGCATATTTGAGCACGCGCTGGACCGTATTCAGGTACGCTCCGAAGACTGTTTGATGATCGGTGACAACCTGGAGTGTGACATCGACGGAGCCCGGCTTGCAGGTATGGATCAGGTTTTCTTCAACCCCGAAAAGAGTAAAAGCAAGCTTTCGCCCAAACCCACTTACCACATCCACTGCCTGAGCGAACTGCAGGCCATGTTATAGCAAAGCTATACCTGCTGCAGGCCGGAAAATAAAATAATTCGCCTTACCTTTGTATAGAAGACTGCCCCGTGCTGTCTGTCGAATGTCTTATTCTGAATCTGTAAAATATCAAAAAGATGGCAACAGGATTTTTTAGAGTACCAACACCAGTAAACGAACCTGTAAAATCGTACGCACCGGGCTCGCCGGAACGCGAGGAACTGCAGCGCACTTATAAAGAACTTAAGTCGAAAGAGATCGACGTGCCGATGTACATTGGTGGCGACAAGGTATACACGGATAACAAGAAGCCGATGCTTCAGCCGCACGACCA
Source organism: Pontibacter sp. HSC-14F20 (assembly GCF_019599265.1). Classification (GTDB taxonomy): domain Bacteria; phylum Bacteroidota; class Bacteroidia; order Cytophagales; family Hymenobacteraceae; genus Pontibacter. Next base: position 45,843 of record NZ_JAHZTC010000012.1, read on the forward strand.
CCAGCATATCTTGGGTCACTTTAGCGAAGGCGATGCGTCCCACGTGGAACAGGCCATTAACGCAGCGCTTGCCGCACGCGAAGAGTGGGCTGCCATGGGCTGGGAGCACCGCTTGAGCATTTTCTTAAAGGCTGCTGAACTATTGGCTGGTCCATGGAGAGCCAGACTGAACGCCGCTACTATGCTGGGTCAGTCAAAGAACGCTTATCAGGCTGAGATCGACGCGGCCTGCGAACTGATCGACTTCCTGCGCTTCAATGTGCAGTATGCCACGGAGATCTACCACATGCAGCCGGAATCATCGCCGGGCGTATGGAACCGCATGGAGCACCGTCCGCTGGAGGGCTTCGTGTTCGCATTGACACCATTCAACTTTACGGCCATTGCCGGCAACCTGCCTTCCTGCGTAGCCATGATGGGCAACGTGGTGGTTTGGAAGCCTGCCAACACACAGGTATACGCTGCCCAGATGATCATGGAATTGTTCCGCGAAGCAGGTCTTCCGGATGGTGTGATCAACCTGGTGTATGTAGACGGCCCGACGGCTGGCGATGTGATTTTCAACCACGCTGATTTTGCAGGCATTCACTTCACAGGCAGCACAGGTGTGTTCCAGAACATCTGGAAAACAATCGGCAACAACATCCACAAATACAAAACATACCCGCGCATTGTGGGCGAAACAGGTGGCAAGGACTTTATCGTGGCGCACAGCTCGGCTGACGCCAAGCAGGTAGCGACCGGTATCGTGCGTGGCGCATTCGAGTACCAGGGCCAGAAATGCTCTGCCGCTTCGCGTGCCTATGTGCCAAGCAACCTGTGGGATGAAGTTAAGGAATATGTGATTGAAGACCTGAAGACCTTTAAAATGGGCCCGCCGGATGATTTCTCTAACTTCATCAACGCGGTGATCGATGAGAAGTCATTCGACAAAATTGCCAGGTACATCGACAACGCCAAGGAAAGCAACGAGGTAGAAATCATAGCCGGCGGCAACTACGACAAGTCGAAAGGTTACTTCGTAGAGCCGACTGTACTCCTGTCGCACAACCCGCAGTACATCACCATGTGCGAGGAGATCTTCGGACCAGTTATTTCGATCTACGTGTACGACGAGAACAACTTCGAAGAGACACTGGAACTGGTAAACTCAACTTCTCCTTACGCTTTGACAGGCGCTATCTTCAGCCGCGACCGTTATGCAGCTGAGTTTGCCACGAAGAAGCTGGTGAATGCTGCCGGTAACTTCTACATCAACGACAAGCCAACTGGTGCCGTGGTAGGACAGCAGCCATTCGGTGGTGCCCGTGCTTCCGGTACCAACGACAAGGCCGGTTCTATGCTGAACCTGTTGCGTTGGGTGTCCGCCCGCTCTATCAAAGAGACGTTCGTAACGCCAACAGACTACCGCTACCCGTTCCTGGGCGAGAATAAATAAGGTATAGCAATACCTGAAACAGGAAGCTCCACGCTCGAAAGGGCGTGGAGCTTCCTGTTTTTACACCTGTCCGAACCTACACTCCATGTTAAAACATCTATCCCGCTATACCTTATACCTAACCTACCGAACACCGCAATCCAAAATCACACAGGCGTTACAAGCGGCTTAAACCACCGGAATTGCATTCATACCGGCCGATAATACTTCAGAACAATTTTAAACGCTATTTCCATTGGATATAGTCTTTTGATTGTTGGCTATTTATACCTAATTTTGCTCCCAAATTTCAAGAAAGCATTACAGCAATATGGAAACTACTGGTACTCAGTATCTACCGTCGGATTACCTCCCTATTTTGATACAATTTGCGGCAGCGCTCGGCTTTGTTATTTTCGCGCTGGTCGTGACCCATTTATTGGGCCCGAAGAGAAAAAGCGAGGTAAAGGACAATCCTTGGGAAAGTGGTGTGGAGTCAGTGGGCGATGCACGCACGCCGATCTCTTACAAGTACTTCCTGACGGCCATCCTTTTCGTGCTGTTCGATATTGAAATTATCTTCATGTACCCCTGGGCAGTGAACTTCCGCGAATTCGGTCTGGAAGGCTTCCTGCCGATGATGTTGTTCCTGGGCGTTATCCTGACTGGCTTCTTCTACGAAATCAAAAAAGGGATTCTCAAGTAGTTCGGCACCATTAAACTTTTATAGGGTAAACGGTGTTTTTTCAGGGGTAAATGCAGATTAAAACCTAGAATTTAGAAGACATGAGCGATTTAAATAAAGATATAAACATGGCAGAGGCGCCAGAAGGCCATAGCGGTGCTGGTTTCTTTGCTACTTCCTTTGAGAAAGTGATTGGTCTGGCACGTGCGAACTCGCTTTGGCCATTGCCTTTTGCCACTTCTTGCTGCGGTATCGAATTTATGGCGACCATGGGCGCTACTTACGATATTTCTCGTTTCGGTTCGGAGCGCCCGAGCTTCTCGCCACGTCAGGCCGACATCCTGTTGGTGATGGGTACCATTGCCAAAAAGATGGGTCCTGTTGTGAAGCAGGTATACGAGCAGATGGCCGAGCCACGCTGGGTAGTAGCCGTTGGTGCCTGCGCGACTTCAGGCGGTATTTTCGACTCCTACTCTGTGCTGCAAGGTATAGACCGTGTGGTACCGGTTGACGTGTACGTGCCGGGCTGCCCGCCAAGACCAGAGCAGATTCTGGACGGACTGATGCGTGTGCAGGATTTGGCCAAGAACGAATCGCTGCGCCGCCGCAACTCACCTGAATACCAGGCACTTTTGGCTTCTTACAACATTAAATAAGCAGCATGGAGCTTACGAACGAAAACGTACTCGGTAAACTGATAGCCCAGTTCGGTGAAGAGAGCATCTTTGATGCCTATAACCCGGACGGAATCATGACCTTCACGACTACTCGTGAGAACATCATTGCCCTGATCCAATACCTGTATGACGACAAGGACCTGCAGGTGCAGTTCCTGACTACCATGGCAGGCATTCACTTCCCTGACCACAAAGGCAAGGAGTTGTGCATGATGTACCAGTTGCATAGCCTGCGTCACAATTATCGCCTGCGCATTAAGGTATTCATACCTGCAGAAGATCCGGTATTGCCGACGCTGACCAACATCTACGCGGCTGCCAACTGGATGGAGCGTGAGGCCTATGACTTTTACGGTTTCATCTTTACCGGTCACCCGAACCTGATCCGCATCCTCAACATCGAGGAGATGGAGTACCACCCGATGCTCAAACAGTATCCGTTGGAAGACCAGACAAGGGAAGACAAAATCGATACGTATTTTGGACGCTAAGCCAGATAAACCACTATGGCTACTGATAATAAAACAGCTGATACTGATCAGTTACAGGAATTCCGCGACAACCGCGACCTGAAACTGCAGGACAAGAAGAACGAGAACCTGACGACCCTTAACCTGGGTCCGACGCACCCGGCCACTCACGGTATCTTCCAGAACATCCTTCAGATGGACGGGGAAGTGATCATGGACGCCGTGCCGACCATCGGGTACATTCACCGTGCTTTCGAGAAGATTGCCGAACGCAGACCGTTCTACCAGATTACGCCGCTTACTGACCGCATGAACTACTGTTCGTCCCCTATCAACAACATGGGGTACCACATGACAGTGGAGAAGCTTCTGGGTATAGAGATCCCGAAGCGCGCGCAGTACATTCGCGTGATCATGATGGAGCTGGCCCGTATTTCCGACCACCTGATCTGTAACTCGATCCTGGGTGTGGACTCCGGCGCTTTCACCGGCTTCCTGTACGTGATGCAGGAACGCGAGCACATTTACGATATCTACGAAGAGGTATGCGGTGCCCGCCTGACGACTAACATGGGTCGTATCGGAGGCATGGAGCGCGACCTTTCTCCAAAGGCGCTGCACCTGATCGGTGAATTTCTGAAGCGCTTCCCGAAAGTATGGGCCGAGTTCGAGAAAATGCTGACACGCAACCGTATCTTCATCGACCGTACAGTTGGTGTGGGCGCCATTACGGCAGAACGTGCCCTGAGCTACGGCTTCACAGGTCCTAACCTGCGTGCCACCGGCGTGGACTACGACGTGCGCGTGATGAACCCTTACTCCTCCTACGACGATTTCGAGTTTGAAATTCCGATTGGTGCCAAGGGCGATACGTACGACCGCTACCTGGTGCGCAACGAAGAGGTATGGCAGAGCCTGAAGATCATCGAGCAGGCTTATAAAAACCTACCAGAAGGATCTTACCACGCCGACGCCCCACATTACTACCTGCCTCCAAAGCAGGAGGTATACACCAGCATGGAAGCGCTTATTTATCACTTCAAAATCGTGATGGGTGAGATTGACGCTCCGAAGGGCGAGGTATACCACTGTGTGGAAGGCGGCAACGGCGAGCTTGGCTTCTACCTGGTCAGCGACGGAGGCCGAACACCGTACCGTTTGCACTTCAGAAGACCTTGCTTCATCTATTACCAGGCTTATACCGAGATGATCAAAGGCGGTCAGCTGGCCGACGCCATCCTGACGCTGAGTAGCCTGAACGTGATTGCCGGCGAACTGGACGCATAACACATTATAATATATCATCTAACACCGGCTCTTGGTCGGTGACATTTACAAAGATGGCAGAGACTATAAACGCATTTAAGTTTTCTGATAAGGCCTTAGCTGAAATTCAGCGCTATATCAGCCATTACCCGGAAGGACGCCAGAAGTCTGCCCTGTTGCCAGCCCTGCACGTTGCACAGGCGGAAAACAACGGCTGGGTGAGCCCTGAAGCGATGGACGCGATTGCCGAAATCTTGAACATACAGCCAATCGAGGTATACGAAGTAGCTACTTTCTATACCATGTTCAACCTGAAGCCGGTTGGCAAGCACGTGCTGGAAGTGTGCCGTACAGGCCCTTGCTGCCTGCGTGGTGCCGACCAGATGATTGAGACATTCAAACAAAAGCTCAACATCGAGGAAGGTGAAACAACCGCTGACGGTATGTTTACCCTGAAGCCAGTGGAATGCCTTGCTTCGTGCGGTACAGGCCCGATGCTGCAGGTGCGCGAAACCTACTACGAGAATCTGGATAGCGAAGAAGCTGTGGACCAGTTCCTGGAGATGATGCGCAACAAAGAGGTGGAAACACCAGAGTGGGCGAAGTAATTCATTGATAAATCAGGCAGCTTGCCGTAACACAGCGACTGCCGAGCTATATATCCTGTCACAATGGGAATCAAGATATTAACCGAACATATTAACGTACCTGGTATCGAAACCCTGGAGGTGTATCGCAAGCATGGCGGCTACCGCTCGGTAGAAAAAGCCATCAAAACGATGACTCCGGACGAGGTAGTGGAAGAAGTGAAGACATCGGGCCTACGTGGTCGTGGTGGCGCTGGCTTCCCGGCCGGTATGAAATGGAGCTTTTTGGCGAAACCGGAAGGTGTTCCGCGTTACTTAGTTTGCAATGCCGACGAATCAGAGCCGGGCACTTTCAAGGACCGTGTGTTCATGGAGAAAAACCCGCATGCTCTTGTGGAAGGCATGATTACATCGAGCTATGCGCTGGGTGCGAACACATCTTACATCTACATCCGTGGCGAGTTGTTGTTTATCCTCCGCATTCTGGAGAAGGCAATTGCAGAAGCATATGCAGCTGGTTTGCTTGGCAAAAACATCCTGGGCTCAGGCTACGACCTGGACCTGCATGTGGCGCCGGGTGGTGGAGCGTATATCTGCGGTGAGGAAACAGCCCTGTTAGAATCATTGGAAGGCAAGCGTGGCAACCCGCGTAACAAGCCGCCATTCCCAGCGGTGAAAGGTCTGTTCCAGTCGCCAACAGTAGTAAACAACGTGGAGACTATCGCGTCTGTGCCATGGATTGTGAACAACTCTGGTGCCGAGTACGCCAAAATAGGTATAGGCCGTAGCACAGGTACCAAACTGATTTCTGCCAGCGGTAACATCAACCGTCCGGGCGTATACGAAATCGAGCTAGGTGTTCCGGTGGAGGAGTTTATCTACTCTGACGAATACTGCGGCGGCATCTGGAAAGGCAAGCAACTGAAGGCGGTAGTGCCGGGCGGTTCTTCTGTCCCGATTCTGCCAGCAAACCTGATTATGAAAACAGCTGCAGGCGAAGACCGCCTGATGACCTACGAATCGCTATCTGACGGTGGTTTTGTAAGCGGCTCTATGCTGGGTTCAGGTGCGTTTATTGTGTTTGATGAAGACCAGTGCATCGTGCGCAACACGTGGAACTATGCCCGTTTCTATCACCACGAGTCGTGCGGACAGTGCAGCCCTTGCCGTGAAGGTACAGGCTGGATGGAGCGTGTGTTGCACCGCATCGAGCACGGCCACGGCCATCAGCAGGACATCGACCTGTTGGTAAGCGTAGCCAAGCAGATTGAAGGTAACACGATTTGCCCACTGGGTGATGCAGCCGCCTGGCCGGTAGCCAGCGCGATCCGTCACTTCCGTGAGGAGTTCGAGTGGCACATCAAGCACCCGCAAGAAGCAATAGCTCCGGGCGCAGTGTACAGAGGACAGTTAGCGGCAACTACTGTATAATTTAAAGTTAAAAAACTGCACGCTATACCTTGGTTGGCGAGCTTTGAATAAAATTAAGATGGCTAAAATAACATTTGACGGCATCGAGGTAGAGGTTGAAGATGGAACCACCATCCTGCAGGCCGCCCGTAAAATCGGTGGTGATGTAGTGCCTCCTGCCATGTGTTTTTATACCCCGCTGAAAGGCAGTGGCGGTAAGTGCCGCGTGTGCCTGGTAAAGGTAACACAGGGCTCTGCCCGCGACCCACGCCCTATGCCGAAACTGGTGGCTTCATGCATCACGCCGGTTCAGGATGGTATGGTGGTGGAAAACACGACTAACGAAGACGTACTGAACGCCCGCAAAGGTATAGTGGAGATGCTGCTGATCAACCACCCGCTCGATTGCCCTGTGTGCGACCAGGCCGGTGAGTGTGACCTGCAGAACCTGTCCTACGAGCATGGAGTGAGCGCGACACGTTACGAGGAGCCACGCCGTACTTTTGATAAAGTAGATCTGGGCCCTTACATTCAGCTGCACATGACGCGCTGCATTCTGTGCTACCGCTGTGTATATACTGCCGACCAGATTACAGATAAACGCGTGCATGGCGTGCTAGGACGTGGCGACGCAGCTGAAATCGGTACTTACATCGAGAATGTGATCGACAACGATTTCTCTGGTAACGTGATCGACGTATGCCCGGTGGGTGCTCTGACAGACAAGACATGGCGCTTTAAGAACCGCGTATGGTTCACGAAGCCGATGAATGCACACCGCGACTGCCCTACCTGCAGCGGCAAAGTAACGCTTTGGGGACGTGGTGACACGGTACTTCGCGTGACCGCCCGCAAGGATGAGTACGCGGAAGTGGAGGAGTTCATCTGCAACACCTGTCGTTTCGACAAGAAGGAGATGAGCGACTGGACCATCGAAGGACCGCGCCACATCGACAGAGGTTCTGTAATTTCGGCCAACCACTACGAATTGCCTGTAGTGAACGTGCCGATTGTACCAAACCTGCCTAAATCTACTGTTAAAAAAATGCCAACGGAATAAAGCATGGATTCTGTAGTTCTCATATACAAGGGTATTTACATTCTGGCCATTTTCGGTATTTCGTTACTGATTGCAACCTACTCGACTTACTTTGAGCGTAAAATCGCCGCTTTCATTCAGGACCGTGTAGGCCCGAACAGAGCTGGTCCGATGGGTTTGCTGCAGCCGCTGGCTGACGCCGGTAAACTGTTCTTCAAAGAAGAATTTATACCTGCCAAAGCAAACAAAGTACTCTTCATCTTAGGTCCAGGTATAGCCATGCTGGTGGCAGCAATGACAAGTGCGGTTATTCCGTTCGGTGACACACTAATTTTAGGTGAGACATCGTTTGATCTGATTGCCATTGACGTAAACATCGGTATCCTCTACATTTTTGGTGTAGTGTCGCTTGGTGTGTATGGTCTGATGATCGGTGGCTGGGCTTCAAACAACAAGTTCTCGCTGCTGGGCGCCATTCGTGCCGCGTCGCAGAACATCTCGTATGAACTGGCCATGGGCCTGTCACTGATCGCGGTGCTGATGCTGAGTGGCTCTTTGTCGCTGAAAGTAATTGCAGAACAGCAAACCGGCTTTAACTGGAACATCTGGTACCAGCCACTGGGCTTCCTGATCTTCCTGATTTGTGCCTTTGCTGAGACGAACAGAACGCCATTCGACTTACCAGAATCGGAAGCCGAACTGATTGGCGGTTACCACACCGAGTATAGCTCGATGAAGCTAGGTATGTACCTGTTCGCGGAATATATCAATATCTTCGTAGTGTCGGCTGTGATGGCGACGCTGTACTTCGGCGCTTACAACTTCCCGTTCATGGAGAACCTGCGTAATGCGTTTGACGACCCTGTTTTGGGTAATAACGTGGTGACGATTATAGGTGTTGGTGTGATGTTCGCGAAGATTTTCGCTTTCATCTTCTTCTTCATGTGGGTACGCTGGACATTGCCGCGTTTCCGCTACGACCAGTTGATGAAGCTAGGCTGGAACATCCTGATCCCGCTGGCAATTCTGAATATCCTGCTTACGGGCGGTGGCATTCTGCTCTACGAATATTTTACAAAAGGATAACGACACTTGAATGCTGCCTTGCTAAGTCCTGTTATAGACAGACGATATAGACAGCAATCATAATCGAGATACAATGGAACCATTATCAAATAGAAGAAAGAACGTAACGCAGAAGGAGATGACGCTTTCTGAGCGCATGTACCTGCCTGCTATCGCGCAAGGTTTGGGCATTACGATAAAGCACTTCTTCAAGAAGAAGGCAACGATAAACTACCCGGAGGAAACACGACAGCGTAGCGACGTATGGCGCGGCTTGCACGTGCTGAAGCGCGACGAAAACGGTGCTGAGCGTTGCACGGCCTGTGGTCTTTGTGCCGTGGCCTGCCCTGCCGAAGCCATTACGATGACAGCTGGGGAGCGTAAAAAAGGCGAAGAGCACCTGTACCGTGAGGAAAAGTACGCTGTGACCTACGAAGTAAACATGTTGCGCTGCATCTTCTGCGGACTTTGCGAAGAGGCTTGCCCGAAGGCGGCGATCTTCCTGCAGGACGACAAACTTGCGCCAGCCCGTTACGAGCGCGAAGAATTTATTTACGGCAAAGACCGTCTGGTAGAACCGTTAAAAACCACTGAAACCAAATAATCTGATGACAGAAAGTCTGTTTTTCTTCTTTGCTTCGCTGACGCTGCTTTGCGCCATCATGGTTGTGATTTCAAAGAACCCCGTGTACAGCGTTATTTTCCTGATTTTAACATTTTTCACCATTTCAGCACATTACATCCTGCTGAATGCCCAGTTTTTGGCGGCAGTTAACATTATCGTGTATGCAGGTGCCATCATGGTACTCTTCCTGTTCGTACTGATGTTCATTAACACAGGCAAAAACGTGGAGGGAACAATTAAACGCAATGTACTGGCCAAAATAGCAGGTACAGTGGCGGGTGGTTTGTTATTTACGGTAGTAGTAGCTGCTCTGAAAGATGTAACGCTCGGTCACCCGGACCCTGCCATGTACAATTCGCAGGTAGGTATGGTGGAAAACCTGGGCAAAGTACTCTTCACAAAATACATGCTGCCGTTCCAGTTGGTAGCGGTGCTGTTTTTGGTATCCATGGTAGGTGCCGTGATGATCGGTAAGCGGGAGACCGGAGAACAGAACTTCTAATTGAGGTATACTTAATCAAGTATATAAAAAGCCAGCGCTGAGAAGTGCTGGCTTTTTTCGTCTGAATCAGGTTTTTAGGATTAGGAAGGATTTTGAGGATAAGTTACCTTATGCTAACCTTCACTAGAACTGAGGAATCTTCATGCATGATGAACATCCCCCTGCCCCTTCAAAGGGGGATGTTCCCGCCGTTGCCACTTTTTGTAGTTACTATCACAAACCATTGGCAGGTATAGAAAGACTAACCTGCCCCTTAAGCTATGAAACAGACAGACTTAGCCAAGTGCACCAAATGACTAACCACTGTTGGGGGTGAAGGGGTCCCCCTGTCAAGAGCGTTCAGCGAGTGGGGGTAGGGGCCCTCGATTTGGGGAGCCTTGACTTTTTTGCCTCCTTTTTGTGTCAAGACAAAAAGGAGGTGCCCGCCGCACAGGCGAAGCTATAAAACAAAGTAGGTTCCGCTAAGGTATAGCCACCGCTACGGCAGCAAGGTACAGATAGGTCCTAATCTTAAGGTGCAATAGCCTGAAACTACTCTTCACTCAACACCACCTCCAGCAACTCTGACCCACCCTTATCATCATCCGAAACCACCACTAACTTATACCTGCCCTTGCCCTCACGCTTCTGCACAACCAGCGATTCGGCTTTACCGGTATAGGGATTTCCATCTGCCTGCAAAATAAGTGTGGCGGGAACCTGTAACATATTTTGCTTGCCGACCCAAGAGAATGGGATATAACCGATGTAACTGCCGAGCACTTCACCATCACCGTAGGCGTCATTGGTATCTTCCAGTGAAGCGGTGAAGAAGAGTTTATCATCATACACATAGGCGCCTGAAAAACCTGCCTGCAGGTTGTTAAGGTCGGGCAGTCGAAAATAACTGAGTTCAGGGTGGGGCAGTGATGCAGCAGTTTTCTCTCCTAAGAGGTAAGGTATGAATTCCGACAGGTGATAAGAAATCAGTACATTCTGGCCTGTGCCGATGGCTCGCTGCAAAAGGTATAACTTCCCATGCCCTGCTGCTACGCCTTCAATGTTAAGCGAACTTCCGCCCAGAGTATCTGTTTTTTGTTCAAGCTGGCGGTAAAGTTCGTCCAGATCAACAGTTTTAGCGCCGTGCACCCCGGCTCCTTCCCGGCAGATGTCATCGCCGCAAATGTTGTACAAATAAGCTTTGCGGCGCGCAGGCGCTGAACCGGATCCTATCATCAAAAGGTAAGGCTTGCCTTGGTGCTGCAGGAGCGTCATACCTTCCAGGTCCGCTTTTTTGTCTTTGGCAATGCGGCCGTTCCCGAAACCCGTCGTGTCGAAGATAGCTTCCTGCGACTCTAACCCAAAATTTTTGTCGAGGCGATACAGGTAGGGCGAGTCATCTCCGACGACATAATAATGGTCGCCCAGCATTTCGAGGCCCGAAGCGGAAGGCAGGTTATCATAGTGCAGCGTTCGTGTAACAGTGGCTTTCATGTTGCTTTCAGGTATAGCCGGCCCGTTGCTTAATAATACAGCAGACTGCTGGCACGAGAGCGACGACAATGAGAGAAATGACAGGTATAGGAAAGCTAAAAAACGATTCATAGAAATTGAACGCAAAATAAGGTATAGCAACGGACAGGCTTGGTAGACTACATACCAGGTATAGGCCCTCCATCAGCCCTGCAAGTTGGCAAAAAACTAATTCTGCCAAGAGATTTATACCTACGCAAAAGCATGCGCAAGGTATAGAACAAGCTGTAACATAGAACGTCCTGCAGCTTTAAAAATATAAATCTTTCGGGAAGGCTGCAATTGGGTAAAACTGCTTAAGAAGATTAGAAATATGTTATGGATTTTACAAAAATGGGGATAACTTTGCGACTTGATTTCAGAATTGTAATTTACCAGTAATACGTTCAGCCACTCAGACGATGAACCAAATGCCTGATGTAATCAGAACCATCCCGCTAGAATTTTACCTCTACTTCAGCACAGCTCTGTTCGCCATTGGTGTGATCGGGGTTCTTACCAGACGAAACGCTATTGTCATTTTCATGTGTGTAGAGCTGATGCTCAATGCTGTGAACTTACTAATGGTCGCTTTGTCGTCATACCGCTCTGACCCGAACGGACAGATCTTCGTGTTCTTCATCATGGCAGTGGCAGCGGCAGAAGTTACAGTTGGTCTGGCCATCATCGTGATGATTTACCGCAATATCCGCTCGACGGATGTGCAACTGATGAACTACCTGAAGTGGTAGCCGCACACCTAATTAATCTGAATAGCTTAACTAAATCATACGCTAAATGCAAGAAGTAGTAATGCCCTTCAACAACCAGGAAATGGCGCTGCTGTGTTTGCTTGTTCCGCTCCTGCCGTTCATCGGCTTTCTGATTAACGGACTTGGCAACCGCAAATTGCCCAAGGCCCTTGTAGGGCTGCTGGGCTCTGGCACGGTGCTGGCCTCGTTCCTGATCTCGGTATACCTGTTCATCGACTTCACTTCCAACGGCAGCCGCCCTTACATCGTCGACCTCTACAACTGGTTCACGGTAGGCAGCCTCGAGATTGGTTTCTCGTTCATGATTGACCAGCTTACGCTGCTGATGTTGCTGATGGTGACAGGTATAGGTTTCCTGATTCACGTGTACTCGGCCGGTTACATGAGCCACGACGAAGGCTACGGCAAGTTTTTCGCCTACCTCAACCTGTTCATGTTCTCGATGTTGGTACTCGTAATGGGCTCTAACTACGTGATGATGTTCGTGGGATGGGAAGGCGTTGGTCTTTGCTCCTACCTGCTGATCGGCTTCTGGAACAAGAACCACAATTACAACAATGCCGCTAAGAAAGCCTTCATTATGAACCGTATTGGTGACCTGGGCTTTCTGCTGGCTATTTTCCTGATCTTCATCACTTTCGGCAGCGTGAGCTTCCCGGAGGTGTTCCTGTCTGCCTCGCAGATGTCGGGCCTGACTGACAGTGGTGTGATGATTGCCATTACCATGCTGCTGTTTGTAGGCGCGATGGGTAAAAGTGCTCAGTTGCCGCTCTTTACGTGGCTTCCGGATGCAATGGCGGGTCCTACGCCGGTTTCTGCCCTGATTCACGCCGCTACCATGGTGACGGCAGGTATCTACATGGTTATTCGTTCGAACGTGCTGTATGTGATGGCCCCGACTACCATGGAGTTTATCGCCATCATTGGTCTGATAACGGCCCTGGTGGCCGCTACCATTGGTCTGGCACAAAATGACATCAAGAAAGTGTTGGCTTACTCTACCGTTTCGCAGTTGGGCTTTATGTTCCTGGCGCTGGGTGTGATGGCCTTCTCTTCTTCTATCTTCCACGTACTCACGCACGCTTTCTTTAAGGCATTGCTGTTCCTGGGTGCTGGTTCTGTGATTCATGCCGTGAGCAACGAACAGGATATCCGCAACATGGGTGGCCTGCGCAAGTGGCTGCCGGTTACGTTCATCACTTTCCTGATTGGTACACTCGCTATTTCAGGTATACCGCCATTCGCTGGTTTCTTCTCGAAAGACGAATTGCTGGCGCATGTATTTGAGCACAACAAGCTTATGTGGGTTGGAGGCCTGCTGGCTTCGTTCATGACGGCTTTCTACATGTTCCGCCTCCTGTTCCTGACATTCTTCGGCAAGTTCCGTGGCACGGAAGCACAGCGTTCGCACCTGCACGAGTCACCTTCTTCCATGACCATTCCCCTGATTGTACTAGCCATTCTTTCCACTATAGGTGGTTTTATTGGTCTGCCAGCTGTTTTCAGCGACACGCATACGCTGGGTAACTTCCTGGCTCCTATTTATGACCTGGCACGCCGTGCTAACGGTGCCGCCATGGAAGCGCCGCACATTGATCATGCTACAGAATACATCCTGATGGCAGTTTCGGTAGCAGTGGCAGTTATCGCAATTATCATTGCCTACATCATGTATGTGAAGAAAGAAACAGTGCCGGCTCCGGAAGGAACGCGTCTGTCTCCTATCCACAACCTGATCTACAACAAATACTACATCGACGAAATTTACGACACTGTGTTTGTGCGCCCAGTCATGGCGCTGTCTACTGCCCTGCACCGCTTCGTGGATGTGGTAGTGGTAGACGGAATTGTAAATGGCTTCGGCAAACTGGTGATGGTAAGCGGCCGCGTGCTGCGCCTGACACAGAGTGGCGTTACTGGCTTCTATGTGTTTGTGATGGTGGCCAGCATCGTTCTGATTCTATTTTTAAACTTCTTTATCGGTTAAGGTTCTAAGAAGATGATTACAGCTCTATTACTTTTCTGGCCTGCCCTAGCTGCACTGCTGGTGCTGCTTATAAAAGGCGAAGGTGCCAAGAAAGTGGCTTTTATAGCAACGCTAGTTGAGTTTGCCATTGCCCTGTTTGCAACTGTAAACTTTGTTCCGGATGCCACTACACAATTCGCCCTCGATATACCGTGGGTGGAGCGCGCAGGTATAGGCTTCAGCATTGGTATGGACGGCATCAGCCTCCTGATGGTGCTCCTGACTGCCTTCCTGGTGCCCTTGATCGTCCTTTCCTCTTTCAAGCACGACTACAAGAACCCGCACGTGTTCTATGCGCTGGTACTGTTTATGCAGACGGGCCTGACTGGTGTATTTGTGGCGATGGACGCGTTCCTGTTCTACTTCTTCTGGGAAGTGGCCTTGATTCCAATCTACTTTATCGCAGCCATTTGGGGCGGCGCACGCAGAATTCCGGTTACGTTCAAGTTCTTTGTGTATACGATTTTCGGTTCGCTCTTCATGCTGGCCGCTTTCGTATACCTGTACTTCCAAACGGCTGGTACAGAGCTGGCGGCGCATTCTTCTAATGTGAACGCTTTCTACCAACTGACGCTGGACAGCGCGACGCAGAGCTGGATTTTCTGGTTCCTGTTCCTTGCCTTCGCCATTAAAATGCCGGTTTTCCCTTTCCATACCTGGCAGCCGGATACCTATACCGAGTCACCTACACAGGCAACGATGTTGCTGGCTGGTATCATGCTGAAAATGGGTATCTATGGTGTGCTGCGCTGGTTACTACCTGTTGTGCCACTTGGCGTGAGCGAATGGGCAGACACGGTGCTGGTGCTGTCCATCATCGGCATCATCTACGGTTCTATCATCGCCATCCGTCAGCACGACCTCAAGCGCCTGATCGCTTACTCGTCCATTGCACACGTTGGCCTAATCGCTGCGGGTATCTTTACCCTGAACGAGCAAGGTCTGCAAGGCGGCATGATTCAAATGCTGAGCCACGGTATCAACGTGGTGGGCCTGTTCTTCATCATCGACATCATTTTCCGCAGAACGAACACACGAGAGATTGCCAGCCTGGGCGGTATCACCCAGACCACGCCAGCACTTTCTATCATGTTCCTGATTCTGTTGATGGGTTCTGTGGCACTTCCGCTAACTAACGGCTTCATTGGTGAATTCCTGCTGCTGTCGGGCGTATTCCAGTATAACTACTACTTCGGTGCTGTAGCTGGCCTGACCATTATTCTGGCAGCGGTATACATGCTGCGTATGTTCCAGGGCGTGATGTTTGGCTCGAAGTCAGAGGCTACCGAGGGCTTCGCTGACCTGACCTTCCACGAGAAAGCTGTTTTGATTCCACTGGTGATCATGGTCTTCTGGATTGGTTTGTTCCCGAACACTTTTCTGAGCATTTCAGAGCCTGCGGTTGGACAGCTGCTGAGCATTATCAATAGATAGTCCGCAAAAAGAAACGATAATAAACGACATGATTTCGATTATACTTCTATCTGGATTTGGGATTATCAACCTTTTCGTAGGTTTCCTGAAATCTAAACGAATTCTGTTGCCGCTGTCGCTGCTGTTTTTGGCGATCGTGTTCGGCATCAATCTACTCGACTGGAACGATACCAAGAGCTACTTCGATAATATGATTACCATCGACAATTACGCGGTGGCTTTCACAGGTATCATGGTACTTTCAACGCTCCTGATTCTTCCTTTCACGCAGCACTACATCACCCGCAACGACGAAAACATCGGCGAGCTTTATGCCCTGATTCTGTTCTCGCTGGTTGGTGCTATCATGATGGTGAGCTACAACAACATGCTGATGCTGTTCATAGGTATAGAGATTCTCTCGATTGCCATGTACGTGTTGGCCGGTAGTGACAAGAGAAGTATGCGCTCCGCGGAAGCTGCCCTGAAGTACTTCCTGATGGGCTCTTTCTTTACAGGCATTATGCTATTCGGCATTGTGATGGTATATGGCGCGACTGGCACCTTCAACATCTCAGAAATTGCCGGCTCAGCTGAAGCCATGGGCACGGAAGGTATGAATAATGTAATGTTCATGCTGGGTGTGCTGATCATCATAATCGGTATCTCTTTCAAAATCTCCGCCGCTCCTTTCCACTTCTGGACACCTGACGTATACGAAGGTACCCCAACAGTGTGGACAGCTTACATGTCGACTGTAGTTAAAACAGCTGGTGTTGCGGCATTCTATAAGCTGATGGACGCTGCTTTCGCCGCTTCTTATCCGGCCTGGATGCCAACGCTGGTGGCCATCATCGTACTCTCGCTCCTGATTGGTAACGTAGGCGCGGTGGTGCAGCAAAGCATGAAGCGTATGCTGGCTTACTCCAGTATCTCACACGCAGGTTACCTGCTGATGACGCTCCTTGCCTTTAACAATCTCTCTACTTCTGCTATCCTGTTCTATTCTTTCGCTTACTCCACTGCTTCTATCGCTGCTTTTGGTGTGCTGCAGCTCGTAGCGAAACAGCGTGGCAGCGAGAACTATGAAGCTTTTAACGGTTTGGGCAAAACCAATCCATTGATGGCCTTCGCGGTAACAGTTGCCATGATGTCTTTGGGAGGTATACCACTCACAGCCGGCTTCTTCGGTAAATTCTTCGTGTTCTCTGCCCTCATCGAAAATCCTGATATGATGTGGCTGATTGTAGTAGCCGTGATTCTGGCTGCTGTGGGTATCTATTACTATTTCCGTGTGGTGATTGCCATGTACCTGCACCCGGTTGCGGAAGATCATACGCCAATCCAGAGCACCAGCTTTATCAATGTCATGCTGATTATCATCTCTGCTCTGACGATTCTGCTAGGTATAGCGCCTGCTTTGTTAAGTGGTGTGTTGTAAGGTATAGCTGATGATATGGAAGCGGCTGCTCTGTGGAAGGGCAGCCGCTTTTTTTATACCTATACCTTGTTGGCGTAGCTTTTACTTTTGCAGGTATAGCTAGTTGTGTAGTTTTATAGCGTCGCCTATGCGGCGGGCACTTACTCTTTTTCCTTGATGGGGGTAAGGGCCAGCAACTGGCTCACACTCATCCGGTGGTCTTTGAATAGGCACATCATCTTGATCAGTTAGCCTATAAAGACAACAAACAAAAGAAGCAGAGAGGTCAGAGAAGTGAAAAAATAGCCCCTAAATCAAAAATGGCCGGAAGATTTCATCTTCCGACCACACCTGCCTTTACAAGCAGCCTTTCCAATATCTCAATAGCGTAAGTTTTACGCCTTACGACGACAAGTTCTTCATTTTAATATGCAATTCATCCAGCTGCGCATCGGCAATCGGAGACGGTGCGTCTATCATTACATCGCGGCCGGAGTTGTTTTTCGGGAAGGCGATGTAGTCGCGGATGGAGTCGGAACCACCAAAGAGGGAGCACAAACGGTCGAAACCGAAGGCGATACCACCGTGAGGAGGTGCTCCGTATTCGAAAGCATCCATCAGGAAGCCGAACTGTGCTTTGGCCTCGTCGTTAGAGAAGCCAAGCAAACGGAACATCTGCTCCTGTAGACGCCGGTCGTGGATACGGATAGAGCCACCGCCAACTTCTACCCCATTTATCACCATGTCGTAAGCATTGGCGCGGATGTCACCCGGACGGTCATCGATCAATTCGAGGTCCTCAGGCTTCGGCGATGTGAACGGGTGGTGCATGGCATGGTAGCGGTTGCTGTCCTCGTCCCACTCCAATAGCGGAAAGTCTACTACCCACAGCGGAGAGAATACGTTCTTGTCACGCAATCCCATACACTCGCCCATCTCCAGACGAAGCTCGTTCAAGGCCTTACGGGTTTTATCTCTGCCGCCGGCCAACACCAGTAGCAGGTCACCAGGGGCAGCATTAAAAGCTTTCGCCCATTCCTGCAGGTCTTCTAAGGTATAGAATTTGTCAACCGATGACTTTACGGTACCGTCTTCCTGCACGCGGGCATATACCAAACCGGTTGCCCCGATCTGCGGACGCTTCACGAAATCAGTTAGTTCGTCGAGTTGCTTACGGGTATAGCTGGCAGCTCCTTTGGCGTTTATACCTACGACCAGTTCGGCATCATCAAATACTTTGAAGCCTTTGTTCTTTACCAGCTGGTTCAGCTCCACGAAACGCATGTCGAAGCGGGTATCTGGCTTGTCGGAGCCGTAGAACTTCATGGCGTCGGCATAGGTCATGCGTGGCAATTTCTCGATGTTCACACCTTTTACTTTCAGGAACAGGTGACGAATCAGGCCTTCGAACGTGTTCAGGATATCTTCCTGGGTCACAAAAGAAAGCTCGCAGTCTATCTGGGTAAATTCCGGCTGACGGTCGGCACGAAGGTCTTCATCGCGGAAGCATTTTACGATCTGGTAATATTTATCAAAGCCCGATACCATCAGCAATTGCTTGAAGGTCTGCGGTGATTGCGGCAGCGCATAGAACTCACCTGGGTTCATGCGGCTTGGTACCACAAAATCGCGGGCACCTTCCGGCGTGGATTTGATCAGCACCGGCGTTTCCACTTCAATGAAATAATGCTCGTCCAGGTATGAGCGTACGGCACGCATCATCTGGTGGCGCAGCTCCAGGTTGCGGCGCACAGGCGTACGGCGCAGATCAAGGTAACGGTACTTCATGCGCAAGTCGTCGCCACCGTCGGTTTCGTCCTCAATCATGAATGGAGGCAGTTTGGCTGCATTCAGCAACTCTATTTTAGAAGCATGGATCTCGATATCGCCTGTCGGCATTTTGTCGTTTTTAGAGTAGCGCTCTATTACTTTGCCGGTCACTTTTACCACGTACTCGCGGCCCAGGCTGCGGGCTTCTTCAAACAGGTGAGCAGGCGTTATGCCTTCTTCAAACGTAAGTTGTGTAATGCCATAGCGGTCGCGCAGGTCAATCCAGAGCATGCCGCCCTTGTCGCGCAGGCGCTGCACCCAGCCAGTTAGTACAACCTCTTCGCCTACATTGTCTATTCTTAGTTCGCCGCAAGTATGTGTCCGGAGCATAAATGTCGTTTTGTTATGATATGGTGCAAAAGTAATAATTGTTTCGCTGTTGTGCCTCGAAAAGCGAGGCCTCCGCAGGTATAATCTTGTCAGGTTAATCTCAGGCCATCCCAATCACGTTATTATACCTGAAAAGGAATTAACTCAACCGAGATACTCCCCTATGAAACGCAATTTGTTCACTTTCCGGAACATCGCGCTGGCGATCATCCTGATTGCATTGCTCATGATGCTGGTAGGCTAATTTCGGCCTACTTGCTGCCCATCAGGGAACGCATCCGCTTTACGTTGTTCACCTGTATGGCGTCGGGTTCCAGCTCTAGCATGTTGGCAATAGTGCCTTTCGATTTACCACCAAACAGCACCACCTGCAAGCCCTGCGCCCTCGCCCGCAGCAATTGCTCCCGGCTCACGTGCTTCCCGTTCGCAGTTACACCGTGTAGTTTGTTGTCCAGCGCTTGCTGCGCCGCAAGATCAAAGTCCTCTCCCGCATCCAGCATCAGCATCGCCTCAGGTTCCAGTTCATGCACGCCATGCAGCATACCCGGATCGTTAAAAATAAAGGCCAGTTTCTCTATAGGGTAGTCATATTTACGAAGTAGTTCCAAGACCGATTGAGCATAAAAGCTATTCCGGTTTGGGTCGTGATTCCGGATGTCGATGTGCAGGTATGGTAACTCCGGATAAGTCTGGAAGCGCTGCAACATTGCTTCCATCGAAATGATCTTTTCGCTGTGAAAAAGGTCATACAATACTCCTCCTCTATACCTTATACCTACCACCTCACTAGCTGGTAGTTCTGCGATGATGCCGGAACCTTCGCTCATCGTCTCCAGCGTGTTGTCGTGGTAGAGAATCGGTACGCCATCCCGGCTCACATGTACATCCACCTCTACTCCGTCGGCTCCATCATCTTCCATGGCTTGGGCAATAGACGCCATGCTGTTGGCGGGTAGCGGATTATAAGGGTTGAGAGGAGAGAAAAAGCCGGAACCGGCATGGCCCATCACCAGAATTTGACGAGAATAAATGCCTGACTCGGGCTGCAGGATGTTGTGTACATTCAGCAGGAGCACCGCTAAACCGAGTATACCCACGAGTAAGGTAGTGCTTCTACGCTTTAAAAATAGGATCTTCTGTTTCGGCTCAGTCAAATTCATACACAAACTTAAGTGTATATCTTTTAACTTTGGAACGGATTTCCTTAAAAAATCATAGGTCAATCCCTATTCCATAATATTGCCTTATGTCATTCTCTCCTCAAACTGCCCCTGACAAGCTCACGACGGCTGATCAAGTCGGTGTCCATAACCGGCTCATGGTACCGCTGTCGCTTATCATGCTGATCGCTTTTGTTATCCGTATGGTGGCGGCTTTCTTTTCGAAGGGCTTTGCTTTTCACGACGACCATTTTGACGTGATCACGATTGCGCAGCACTGGCTTTATGGCTTGCCTTCGTGGCTGCACGAACCGATGCCGCCGCGCCACAGCATGTTTTACGCAGGTATACACTACAGCCTGTTTTACCTGCTGGAGAGTATCGGCATCTCGAATGCGGATACTAAAATGACCATTGTGCGGGTGTTGCACGGGCTGTACTCACTGCTGATTGTGTACTATGGCTATAAGATTACGGAACGACTTTCGAACCAGGCGAATGCCCGTATTGTGGGCCTGATGCTGTCACTGATGTGGTTTATGCCCTTTATGAGTGTGCGTAATCTGGTCGAAATGGTTTGCATTCCGCCATACCTGGCAGCCTTCTATTTTATGCTGAAGCAGGATGACCGAAAAAAGAACCTGCACTACCTGTGGGCAGGGGCATTGTTTGCGCTGGCTTTTGTGCTGCGTTACCATGCGGTACTCTTCGCGGTAGGCGCAGGTATGGTACTGCTATACCGTCGTCAGTGGAAAGAAATCTTTTGGTTGGCGCTGGGCTTTATTCTCATGGCGACGCTTATTCAGGGGACAATCGACCTGATCTTCTTCGACTACCCTTTCCACTCGGTTATTACCTATTTCTTCTACAACGCTGATAACGCCTACAACTACAGCACCGGACCGGTATATCGATTCCTGCTCACCATACTAGGTTTTATGGTGCCGCCCATCAGCGTATACCTGTTGCTGGGTTATAGTCGTACGGCAAGGCTGGCTCCTATGCTGTTCTGGGGCGGACTGCTGTTTTTTGTAGTGCACTCACTTTTCCCGAACAAGCAAGAGCGTTTCATTCTGCCGCTTTTCCCGCTTATCATGGTCTTGGGTGTAATCGGCTGGCAGGATTTTGTGCGCAACTCCAGATTCTGGCAGGGCCGCAAAAAGCTCTTGGCTGCCAGCTGGACCTTCTTTTGGATTCTCAACATTGTGGTAGCAGTGGCCATGTCCTTTACCTATACCAAAAAGAGCCGCATTGCGCCGCTCGTATACCTGTCGGAAAAGCAGGACATGGACGCCGTATTGCTCGAGTTTGGCAACTCATCCATGAAGCAGCCGCCGCTATATTACCTCAACCGCCTGGCTGCAGAGTTTCACGAGTACCACTTCAACGAAAAGCGTGACTGGGACGAGTATAAGGCCGGTAAGCCGCTGCCGCAAAATTTTGCGATGACCTACAGCCTGAATGGAGAAAAGTCGCTGGACAGCCTGCAAACAGAGCTCAGCCTATACCCCTTCCAACCAGACTATGTGGTAGTGGTGGGTCAGAAAGACATGGAAGAGCGCATGCAGCGCATCAACAGCCTATACCCTGCGCTGGAATTGGAGGAAACCATCACGCCTTCGCTCTACGACCGAGTGCTGCACTTCCTCAACCCGCGCGTGCACAAAGACGAGCATGTACGTATTTACCGCATACAGGGACAGAACTAACGGGTAAAGGTATAAAGGTAATTGAGCAGGAAGTTCCAGATGAAGACTAGCACGATGGCGATGAACTTGGAAACGTAGAAGTTGAGTTTCGCTTTTTCGGTGAGCAGGTATACGATCAGGTTGTTGATGACCAGCCCGGCCACGGCTACCAGCAGGAACTTAGAAAACTGCCAGCCTATTTCGGGGTCGTGGCTATGGAAGGTCCAGAGGCGGTTGAGGACGTAGTTGTTAATACTGGCCAGAATAAAGCCCAGGCTGTTAGCTACATACTTGTTCCAGCGCAGTTTTTCCTTTACCAGAAAAGTAACGCCGAAATCAATGATGAGCCCTGTAAAGCCCACCAGACCAAACTTCAGAAATTTAAGAAAGAAAGCGCCTATACCTTCGGACATGCCGGCAGTTGATGTGTACAACTGATTTAACTTACGTATTAACTGGTAAAATTAAGCACTTTCGTACACAGTGACAAATCGCATTCTGTTGAAGTATTTACCGCTTTGGTCGAGTAAATGCAGATGTTTGCAGAGTACATTTTGAAATATGCATATTAATGCCTTACTTAGTAGAGCATCAGTAAAACACTGCAGCAGCCCGATCGAGCCACTATTAGGTAACTGATCGGGTTTCTAATGAAATTTATGCTATCTTCGCGCCACAATCCTGATAGTAGCGCAATTAATACCTATCCGGTGGCCAGTTTAAGGAACTGCCGCTTTTCTTAAAGCATTGTAAACTTTTTAGTGTTTGGTATGGTTAGAGAATCATCCACGTGAAACTACGCGCATTATAAATTCAGTACAAATAATTTAAAGATATTGCTTAGGAGCTCCCCGCTCCGGCAATTACAGGCATACTTGTTTAAGGTGAGATGTAAGTAAGTTGCCGACTTGCAACCAAAAAACACAACAACACAACCAAAGAGAAGCCATACCTGCTAGGTATGGCTTCTCTTATTTCAGGCTACCGGTGATCTTATTTAAAAAGACCACCGAGTTTATCTCCTATACCTTTCGGCAGCTTGTCTGTCAGTCCGCCACCCAGCATGCCCATTAAATCTGACTGGCTATTCACGTTGCCGCTTATTTTATTCATCAGAAACGACACAACAAAGGGAGCAACCTGCTGCGCCATCGACTCCGGTATACCTACTTTTGAGGTCAGGTCGCCCAGGTATCTCTGAATCATGTTGTTGATAGCCGGGTTGTCCTGTGGTGCCTGCTGGCCTTTCAGCATGTTCATAATACCCCCGGCATCTCCACCTGTAGCTTCCTTTTTCAAACCTTCCTCCACATGCTCTTTCGCCAGGTCCACTGACTGATTAGCTTGCTGCGGGTCTAGCTTGAATTTGTCTTGCAATTCGCCAGTCAGCTGGCCTTTTACACTGTTGATGATGTTTCCTAACATAGCTTTTACATTTACATGATACTAATTTTCAGACAGCTGGAATTATACGGTTGCATCTAGCTGTTTAATTTTTAACGTCATTCCCCTGCAGAAGATATAAATCCAACAGGTATACACACTAAACAGGTACTGCAGCGGCTTTGGCAAAATAATTGCTACAGTTTATCGCAGTCCTTATTATTTGATACCTTTGCCCCCAACAACCCTATGAACATGCGCTATTTAGCCTTTTTAGTTATTATTCTGATTGCCGGCGCAACCCTGGCTGACACCAAATTAAAGAAGACACAGATCACGAAGGAGGTCAGTATCATGTTGCCCCGCGATTTCACACCTCTTCATGACGAAGGTATTGCTAGCAAGTACCCGGCTGCCAACCGCCCGGTTGCTGTTTACTCAAGCCCGAACGGCCAGGTAGACTTCAGCATGACCCAAAAGCGCTCTCAGTTTCGCGCACAGGATTTGAATATGCTCCGGGAAATATATAAGGCAAACCTGCTGGAGCGCTTCACCAAGGTGGATTTTATAAGAGATGAGGTAGCCAACATCAATGGCCGCGACTATATTCTGTATGAGTTTGTGTCGGTAATGGCCGATGAGCGCAACGGTAGCCACTTGGCGCCTGTGCAGAAGTATAGCATCATGCTTTATACCGTGCAGGGCAACCAAATGATGGTGTTCTCGATGCACATGCCGTTCATGATGAAAAACGACTGGCAGAATACTGCCCGTGAGGTCATGGGCTCCCTGAAAATAAAAACAAAATAGACTTCCCTATACCTAGTCATTAAGGCCTCTCCTTTCCTGGAGGGGCTTTTTTTTGTATCTTGTGCAAAAGCGAACACTAATACCTATACCTGTGGACTTACTATCTATACACAGCGACGACCATTTTATGCAGGAGGCTTACCGGCAGGCTACTTATGCCTTCGAGGAAGGAGAAATCCCGATTGGGGCTGTAATTGTGAGCAACAACCGCATCATTGCCAAAGCCTATAACCAGACCGAGAAGCTGAACGACGTAACCGCCCATGCCGAAATGCTGGCACTCACCGCCGCAGCCGAATACCTGGGCAACAAATACCTAAATGACTGCACCATGTTTGTAACCGTGGAGCCCTGCGTGATGTGTGCAGGTGCCAGCTACTGGGCACAGCTGAAACGGGTGGTATTTGGAACATCTGAGCCCAAGCGTGGGTATAGGAGAGTGGGCAAGCTGCTGCACCCTAAAACAGAAATGGTGAGCGGTATAATGGCCCAGGAGTGTGCCGAACTGATGGCTACTTTTTTTGCAGCTAAAAGAAAATAACTAAATTGAAACTCACATTTCAAACGCATACGTACACCTAAAATCTGTACGCATGCTATTATTCACATATATAACCACATAAAACTATGGCTTTCGAATTACCGAAACTACCGTACGCCTACGACGCGCTGGAACCACATATTGATGCGCGCACCATGGAAATCCACCATACAAAGCACCACCAGGCCTATACCGATAACCTGAACAAGGCAATTGCGGGTACTGAGATGGAAAACATGAGCATCGAGGAGATCATGCAAAATGTGAAGGAAGATAACAAAGCAGTTCGTAACAACGGCGGTGGCTACTACAACCACAACCTGTTCTGGACTATCCTGTCGCCAAACGGTGGCGGTCAGCCTTCCGGTGAACTTGCTGATGCGATCAACTCCGCTTTTGGTTCTTTTGAGCAGATGAAAGAGAAGTTCAACGCAGCTGCGGCTACCCGCTTTGGCTCTGGCTGGGCCTGGCTGTGCGTAAAAGGCGACACGCTGGAGATCTGCTCTACACCAAACCAGGACAACACACTCATGCCATTTGCAGAAGGTTGCGGCGGCCAGCCAATCCTTGGTCTTGACGTATGGGAGCACGCGTATTACCTCAACTACCAGAACCGTCGTCCGGATTACGTGAACGCTTTCTGGAACGTGGTGAACTGGGAAGAAGTAACCCGTCGCTACAACGAGGCGAAGTAATTAACAAAGGGAGATAGACACAAGCTGTCAGATTTCCTTTAAAACAAGAGAGCCCCGCCTGAAAAGGTGGGGCTCTCTTGTTTATTTACTTAACAGGTATAGCTAGTTATTTCTTTGCAACCTGCTGATTGTTCTTATACGCTGCCACGCCAGCATCCAGAAACTTCACAAAGTTCTCCACACTCAGGTCGTAAGCGATTGGCTTTACCAGCACGTTCTCGTTCTCATCCATCAGCACATAGTAAGGCTGGGCATTCACGTTGAATTTTGTGATCTGGTAATCCGCGTACTTCTTGCCGAGAGTCTTCTTCTCTTTACTATCGTACTCGCTCACATACCATTCGCTTTCCGGCAGTTCGCTTTTATCATCCACATACAGGGCGGCTATCACGTAATCTTCCTGCAGGCGGCGCAGTACCTCTGGATGCGACCACACATTGGCCTCCATTTCGCGGCAGTTTACGCAGCCATGGCCCGTAAAGTCGATGAAGATCGGCTTGCCCTGCTCGGCAGCGCAGCGCTTGGCCTGCTCCAGATCAAAGTAACCCTGCAAGCCATGTGGCAGGTGCAGGAAGTCGGCATATTTAGGTGGTTCGCAGAGTTGGTTTGAAGTAAACTGTGCCGTGCTTCCTCCTCCGCTCTGGCGCACCAGCGCGTTAATATCAAAGTCGTGGGTGGATTGCGGCGGCAGATAACCTGACAAGGCCTTGAGCGGCGCTCCGAACATTCCCGGGATCAGGTATACCACAAAGCCAAAGGTTGCAATGGCCATGAAAATGCGCGGCACACTGATGTAAGGCAGATCCGAGTCGTGCGCAAACTTGAGTTTGCCCAGCAGGTAGAAGCCCATCAAGGTAAAGATCACGATCCAGAGGGCCAGGTATACTTCACGATCGAGGATACCCCAGTGGTATACCTGATCGGCGATGCTCAGGAACTTTAGCGCCAGCGCCAATTCCAGGAAGCCCAGCACCACTTTCACGGAGTTGAGCCAGCCACCGGACTTGGGCAGGCCACTCAGCCACGATGGGAAAATGGCGAATAAGGTAAACGGTAGCGCAAATGCGAGTGAGAAACCGAACATACCCATAACCGGCCGAAGCGTTTCGCCACCAGCAGAAGCCACCAAAATACTGCCCACAATTGGCCCCGTGCACGAAAACGACACCAGCACCAAGGTAAAGGCCATGAAAAATACGCCCAGTATACCACCTTTATCTGCCTGCGCATCGGCTTTGTTCAGCCAGGAGCTTGGCAGCGTAATCTCGAACAGGCCCAGGAAGGACATACCGAAAATCACGAAAACAGCAAAGAAAAGCACATTGGGTAGCCAGTGCGTGCTCAGAAAGTTAGCGCCGTCGGCTCCGAATAGCTTGGCAACCACCGTACCGGCGATGGTATAGATGGCAATGATGGAGATACCGTATAGCAATGCCTTGCCAATGGCCTGTGCCCGGCTCTGGCTGCTGCCCGTAAAAAAGCTTACCGTCATAGGGACCATCGGGAATACGCAGGGCGTGAGCAACGCCACTAGCCCCGACCCAAAGGCGATCAGCATAAAGGCCCAGATGTTTCCGTCAGACGATGCATCTTCGTTTGAGAAATCGATCAGAGCAGGAGCTACAGTTTCGGCCGCAGCCTCTTCATCCTCCAGTGTTTCATCAGCGGCCAGCATCGAATCCTGTGGTAAGGCAGGCGGCACAGCTGTGTCAAGGCCATCGGGAGCAGCGGCCTGGGTTGTAGCCTGCTCAGGCGCTTGTTCTAATTTTTGGGCAGGTGATTGGGTAGGCGTGATTGTTGGTGTCGCTGCACCGCTGGCGGCTGTTACTTTAATTTGTGCATTGGTGAAGGCAAAGTCATCATCAAACGGGATACACTTGCCATCGATGTCGGTGCATACCTGGTATTCGTATGAGCCTTTTACAACCAGATTAGGCTGCAGTACTCTTACTTTTTGCCGGAACTGAGCGGTGCCTACAAAGTAGGTATATTCTCCCTCCCACAGCTCATCATATTTCTTTTTGGGGTTAACCGGCTTTATTTTTCCTACCAACTCATAGGATGGATGCTTGGCAAATGTAAACTCCGTCACCATCGGACCCAGTTCCGGGTCAAAATCAGAGGAATAGAGATACCAGTCCTTGTCTATTTTTACGTTGAAAATGAGCTCAACTTCCTCCCCCACTCTGACTTCCTTTTTGGAAACATCGTAGCTCCAGGAAGCAGGCTTCAGCACCTGTGCCTGCACCAGTTGCGTTGTAAAGGTTAACAGGACCACCAACAGCCAGGGGAGGCGCAGCGCCGGCCTCAATTTATTTCTCATAAGGGTATGTCAGGTTAATTCAGTAAGATCACAGACGCTCAAGAACGTCAGTACAAAAGTACTGATTTTGATCGAAAGCCCCATCTGTCTGGCAGCACCGTTCTATCCACGAAGACAGATAACAAGCTATTGCCTGCCAATGCCGCTCCTATCGCTATGAATAACAGAAAGCAGAAGCCGGTTGTTTCCAGCTAGACTAATAGCTTTTCCCTTTTTTTTAAACACTTCGGGTCTAAATCTACCAAAAACTTACCAATACCCTGATTATCAGAGCGCTGTCATTCACCCTGATTTTAGCACTGTTCACGGATATAAAAGGTATAACAGGCACTGGTATGGAATTATACGACTCCCCTAAACGTATATTTTATATCAGTTTATTTACAAAACCCGCTTACAAAACTATGAATACAAACTTTCAGCCACAGGAATTTACTTCTATCAAAACTGTTTGCGGTAAAGCACTGGGCTCTACCTTCAAAGCGATCAAGCTGGTGCGCGATGAGAAGCACAATTTCCATATCGTGTACCGTACTTTCTCTGATGAATTTATTTACTCCTTCTGCAATCCCTTCCTCGATACCTCTTCAGAGCATGTTTACAAAATAATTTCCGAAGAAGAAGCAAAGGTTATTTTTATGCCGCTCCTCTCTCAGGAAAATGCCCGCGAGTTGTTTAGCACCGCCCAGGCACCCGCTATGCTGGTTCAATACTAGCCCCCTGAAGATGTATCAATAAGAAAAGGTGCCCGGCGGCACCTTTTCTTATTTAAGCCTTTTTGTCATCTCCCTGCTACACCGCAGGTGCGGTTTCTCGTTAATACGACATACATATATAGTAAAAACACGTATTTTAGTTTAATTTTACGCCACCGGAAGCAAACCGCGCTGTAACAAACTATGGTTCTAAACATTCTACTCACTATACTTCTGGTACTACTCAATGGCTTCTTTGTGGCGGCAGAGTTTGCGATTGTGAAGGTGCGCTCCTCCCAGATTGAACTGAGGGCACAGGCGGGCAGCTCGATGGCCAAACTGGCCCAGCACATGCTCACCCACCTCGATGCCTACCTTTCGGCCACACAACTCGGCATCACGCTGGCCTCGCTTGGCCTGGGCTGGATAGGCGAAAGTGTGGTGTCGCAGATCGTGATTAATGTGATGAATTTCTTTGGCTTCCAGGGAAGTGAGGCACTGGCCCATAAAATAGCGCTTCCGATCTCCTTTGCTATCATTACGGTCCTGCACATCGTGTTTGGTGAGCTTGCCCCAAAGTCACTCGCTATTCAGCGCTCCGAAGCCACTACGCTGGCTATTACGTTGCCGCTCCGCTTCTTTTACTACGTGTTCAGACCATTTATCTGGATTCTCAACGGCTTTGCCAACCTGGTGCTGCGTTCGATGGGTATACGCCCCGTGCATGGCTCCGAGGTACACTCGCCAGAAGAACTACGCCTGCTTTTTGAGCAAAGCGCCGAAGGTGGTTTACTCGTCGATTCGCAGCACGAGCTCCTCGAAAATGTGTTTGAGTTTAACGAGCGTATGGTCAAACAGATCATGGTGCCCCGCACCCGCATGGTGGCCATCGATGTGAATATACCTGAGCCGGAGCTAATGGAAATTATTTTTGAGGAGGGATACTCCAGGCTTCCGGTATACGACGGCTCCATCGATAATATTGTGGGCGTGCTTTACGTGAAAGACATCCTGAGCCTGATGCGGCTGAATGAGCAGATTATTATTAATAAGCTGATGCGTCCCGCTTATTTTGTACCGGAGACCAAAAAGATCCCGCGCCTGTTGCAGCAGTTTCAGCGCCGCCACATGCACATGGCCATCGTAACTGATGAGTTTGGTGGTGTGTCAGGCATCGTGACAATCGAGGACATTATTGAAGAACTGGTAGGCGAAATTCAGGACGAATACGATGAGGAGGTGCCTATTGTAGAGCGCCTGGGCGATTTTGAATACCGTGTAAACGGTGGTGCTCCGGTTTCAGATGCCAACGACTACCTACCCTTTCCTATACCTGAAGGCGACGACTATGAAACGGTAGGCGGCTTCGTGACCATGATCTACGGCCATATACCTGACGATCTGAATGAAGCGGCCGATTTTAACGAGTATGAGATACGGGTGCTCGACAAATCGGATCGCCGCGTGGAATGGGTGCTCTTTACAGTGAAAGAGGACTTTCATTCCCAGATAGAGCCGCAAACAGAAGATCCGGAACTTTAACACAAACATGAAACATCCCGGAGTTTAGGAATGGGATGAAAAAGGAAAACCTCCTGTTTTGTGGTTGTAAGGCCATTTAAAAACAGGAGGTTTTTATGTTTACTACTTCTAAAAACGCATCTTTCCAGGCTGAGGTTCTCTCCCAGGCCCGTTTTTTCTCCCACCGCCTGGAGGATTTCCTCGCTCCCTTCCTGGTGCAGCTCGACCGGCTGCTGGACCACCGCCTTGTTTTGACCTTCCAGGCCCTGTGCCAGGCGCTGGTGCGCCACCGCAGCCGCTCCTCGGGCCTGCTTTTAAGCGAGCTGGGCGGGGTGCTGCTCTCCCCCCACAAGGCGCCGGCCGGCACCAAGCGCCTCTCCAACCTGTTGAGGAGCAAAAAATGGTCGGCCGAAGCCATCACCGATTACCTGACGGGTGAAGCCCAAACGTATGTGGATAGGCTCCTGGAGCAGGAGCGGGAGCTGCCCCTCTTGCTCTGGGACGAGAGCGTGCAGGAGAAAACCGAAAGCCTCAAAAGCCAGGGCCTGTGTGCTGTGCGCAGCATGAAGGCCAGGCGGCAGCTGCGCGTAAAGCCCGGTTATTATGATCCCCCTACCCGTCAGCCGGTGCATGTGCCGGGTTTCCGCTGGGTGGGCCTTTTGTGCTGCGGCCTGTGGGCTCAGCCCCGCCTGGCCCGCTTCACGTGGTGGACCAGCCGGGGGATAAACGCCACTTCCCTGGAGCAAGTCAGGCTCTGGCTGCTGTTGTGGGCCCGCCAGGCCTTCGGCAGGGCCGTGCTGCACGTCTTTGACCGCGGCTACGCCTCCTCTAGGTGGCTGGGGCTGCTCTTGGCCCGAGGAGACCGCTTTCCTTTACGCTGGCCTTCCCGCTACAAGCTTCTGGACGTGAAGGGACTGCTGAAAAATGGCTACCGCTTTTCGGTGGGCAAAAAAGCCACCTCCTCCAAGGTAGTGCGCGACATGGTGCGCCAGCTCGCCTACCGCCGCAGCCTCCTCTGGCAGCGCTGCCTGCACCCGGACTACCCCGACTGCCCGCTCACTTTGATCATCTGCCGGCCGGGCCGAAAGGGCCGCCCGCCCTGGTATTTGCTCACCAATGAAGAGGTGCACACGGATCGGGACGCCTGGCGGTTGGTCTTTGCCTACGCCCGCCGCTGGCAGGTCGAGCAGGCCTTCCGCTTCAACAAGTCGGAGATGGGCATGGAGAGCTGCAGGCTCTGGTTCTGGGACAATAGAATGAAGCTGCTGCAGATCGTCACGCTGGTGTATGCCTTCCTGCTCTCGCTGCTGGAAAAGGAGCTGCGCCAGGCCGTCTCCAACCTGCTCCGGCAGGGCTGCCATAGAACAGGAAAGCGGTGCAGGAAAACTCCCACACCGCTTTACCGCATCCGCCTGGCACTGGCCAACTTATGGAATCTGCTCTACTTATCCCTGATTCAAACTCCGGGATGATTCATGTTCCCTGTATTTCTATACCTCCGGATTTGTAAACCAGCCACTGTACATCACATAGTTATTGGCTACCTTATCCAGACCATCTATCTGCTCCTGGCTCAGCTGCTTTACCTTTTTGGCAGGTATACCGGCATAAATATAGCCCGACTCGCACACGGTGTTTTCGAGCACGATGGCCCCCGCCGCTACAATACAGTTTTTCTGCACCAGCGCATTGTCCATCACAATAGCCCCCATCCCGATCAGTACATTGTCCTCTACCGTGCAGCCGTGCACAATGGCGTTGTGCCCGATGGAAACATTGCTGCCGATGGTGGTAGCGGCTTTCTGATAAGTGCAGTGAATCACGGCGCCGTCCTGAATGTTGGTCTTGTCACCAATCCGAATCGCGTTCACATCGCCCCGGATCACGGCATTGAACCACACCGAGCACGAACGTCCCATCACGACATCGCCCACAATCGTGGCGTTTTCGGCTACAAAGCAATCCACACCCATCTGCGGACTTATTCCTTTTACAGGTAATATAACTGGCATATTTTGAGTTTAGGAGTTTGAGAATTTAAGAGTTTGAGAGTTCAGCGGGTATACCTGTCCGAATCATGTACTGGCAATCATGCAGTAAATAATGTCTGAAAAGTACACGAACAACCAGCAACAATTTAACAATTCAGCCATTTAACCTTTCAGAAGCCGCTTCCATGTTCCTTTGCTCAGGTTGTATTTAAGCGTACTTGGCAGCGCTTTCCAGAAGTATTTATTCATTTCTACCGCGAAACTGGGTTGCATGTAACAGTTGATGGTACAGCCTTCACAGGCCGGCAACCTCCCTTCCAGTCGCTTCAGTTCCTCCACCTCCTGACTCAGGTATAGCTCGCTCAGCTTGCTTTGTATCGGGAAGCTTTTCGTACCCAAATGGTAGCAGGGCAGCACCAGTTCGTTTTCAGGCGAGATGACCAGCGTGGTGCTGGCGGCCTTGCAAACCGGGTCTGCCACCTTATTGCCACCGTCCCGGCGAAGCTGCACAAAGCCCTCGTTCAGGTATACGCCTTTGCGCTTTCCAAAAGCTGTCAGGTAATTTAGTTCCGTTTCCGTAAGCTGCTCCCCTACCGCAACTTCGTTGTATTCAAAAGCCGGGTTGATGATCAGCATCAGTTTATTAGGCTGAGTGATAGTGCGGTATACCTCTTCGAGTTGGTCTAGATTATGACGAAACACGGTAAAGAGAATATCCGGTCGTTCCCCCAGTTTTCGGGCCACTTGTATTGACTCCATCACAAAATCGTAGCAGGCTACGCCCCGGCCTGTATCGTGCTCATCTTTGTGCGCTGAGTCCAGCGAAAAGTGCAGCATGTCTACTTTTCCTTTCAGTCGCGCGGCTAGTTTGGGGTAAAGCATGCCGTTGGTGGTGAGTGTGGTGATGAAACCCAGCTCATGCGCCATACCCAGCATCTGGTCGATCTGCCGGTGCAAAAGGGGCTCTCCGCCTGTAAAATCGATTACCTGCACACCCAGCTTTTTCAGATCGCGCAGGTTTTGGGCCACGTCCTCCAGCGTAATGTAAGGAGAGGGTTTTTCCCAGATATCACAGAACGAGCACTTCGCGTTACAGCGGTAGGTAACGTAGTAGTTGCAAAGCACAGGTTTCGATCGCAGGCGCATCCGGGGGCAGTTGTTTACTCAAAATTAAGGATTCTACCGGAGTATCAGGTATAGAAGTAATCAGGAAACTGAAATAGGCGATATTGCTTCTGAGAATCTGTATATTGAGGGGTTAAATTGTTGAATTGTTAAATGTTGTTCGTGCACGATTCGTGAAGGTATACCGATGCACGATTCGGACAGGCCGCGACCTATCCCTACAGGTATACTGGCTTAACTTTTTAACTCCTAAACTCTCAAAATCCTAAACTATGATAAGACAAAATATTTCATCAGGTGCTGTATGGGAAAACACGATAGGGTATAGCCGTGCTGTGCGCGTGGGCAATGTAGTGGAAGTGGCAGGCACCACGGCCATGGATGGGGACCAGGTTGTAGGTATAGGCAATGCCTACGAGCAGACCCGGTTTATCCTCCAGAAGATTGAGAAGGCCCTGCAGGAAGCCGGCGCTACCATGCAGCAGGTAGTGCGTACACGCATTTACGTGACCGATATCGGCCAGTGGGATGCTGTCGGTCGTGCCCACGGCGAGTTTTTCAGTGACATAAAACCTGCCGCTACTATGGTGCAGGTCAGTGCGCTGATCAGGCCGGAACAACTGGTGGAAATAGAGGCCACGGCCATCCTGAGCGCAACTGATGATCAAATCAACCCCAATGCTATACCTGATGATGAAGTATAAACCGCTGTTCGCGCTGCTCTTCTTGTTTCTGGTCGGCTGCACCAGCACTGTCCCGCCAGCACAAAACTCATCCGGAACTAAGGTTGCTCCCACCCAGGTCATGCTGCTGGCCACACTGCACGGCCTCCACAAAAGTAACCCCCGCTATACCTACAATGATGTGTATGAACTTATCCGCAGGTATAACCCCGACGTGATCGGTGTGGAAATACGCCCTGAAGATATTGGTCAGGATACCACCTACCTGAAGCAGCTATACCCACTGGAGATGCGCCAGATCACAGTACTTTTCCCCCAAAACAAGGTATACGGCGTAGACTGGTATGGCGAAGAAGCGGAAGGGAAGCTCCTCCCTGATAACGTTTTTAAAGGTGCAAACAAGCAACTCACCGAGATAAAGCAACTGGAACGTGACCTGAACACAGACTCAAGCTTGAGTGCACAGCTTAAGCTAATTGCTGTTTTACCACAGAAGATGGTGGCTCTGGCGAGCAGCAGCTCTCCGGCTGAGTTTAACAATTCGGGCCATTACGATCTGGTAGCAGAGCTTTTTTACAAGCAAATGGATATTATGCTGCAGGGCACCCCCTACGAAGCCTACGCTCAGTTCAACCGTCGCCGCGACGAGCACATTGGCCACAACATCATAACGCTGATCAAAAAGAACCCTGGCAGAAAACTCATTTTTGTGTTAGGAGCCAACCATCGATTTGCAGCCGAAAAAAATATTCGGGAGCTACTTGGAGATCAGGTGCGGCCAGTGGAAGTGCCTGAAATTTAATTGCCCAGCCATGCATTGACAGAGTATTTTCATATATTAGTTTGTCATTATATAGCATATTCACTTTTTACCTTTTACAGGCAGTTTGGGCAATGGAACAGCACGAAATTGAAAGCGCGGAGAAGCATATCCGCAACGCATGGATTGTAGGTATTATCTCCACTGCTATGACCATCGTGGTCTCGCTGGTAGGGGCCTATAATGAGGATTTCAGGTATAGCTCCGGTTTTGACACATGGACTTTGTTTGACGCCGCACTTATCGCGGCCCTCACTTACGGCACCTACAAGAAAAGTAGATTCAGCGCCTTGGGCCTTCTTATTTATTTTGTGCTCTCCAAATTTATAGCAGCAGCCTCTGACGGACAGTTTCCTTTTGGCTTTGGAGCCCTCCTATTCGGCTACTTTTACCTGATGGGCACCATTTCCGCTTTCAAACTGCACGCCCATAACAAGCGCCTTGCCGAACAGGAAAGTGGTCCTAAGAAACGAAGCGTTGTATTTTATGCACTAACCGGTTTTGGCGTGTTGGTTGTAGGTTTGTTTATCTGGCTGATCGTGATTAGCGCCGATGGTCCCGGCACCGAGGTAATCCCCGGAAGACAGCTTAAAGCAAAATACGTGGAGTTTGCTTTAAACAAAGGCCTGCTAGATCCGGAAGAGCAAATTCAATTCTGGTATTCTGATGCCTTCAGCGACTTCACAGAGGGCTTCTATTTCTTCACAGACAAAAAGGTGGTTGTTTACAACAAAACATGGGAAGAACCCGCTCTTCTTATGCCTTTCGACTCTATCCAGAACATCAGTTTCACGGCTGATCCATCTTTACTGGAAGACAGCCAACTGTTTCTGGAACTGACTGACGGCACCTACGTCAACTTTCCTGTATCAAGCGACAAGGGAGGTGACCAGCGCTTTCACAAACGGTTGCGGACACTTTGGAAGAAGGCACAGGCTGCGCAGCTAACTGATACACGCTCAGAGCAGGAGGAGGAGCAAAGCAAAGTAACCGTCGTCTCTTATGAATAACCAGGATTTCGTGTTAGCCCCACTTATTAGAAATACTCCATAACAGAATAATACCACAATACCATACTACATACCCTATATTTACAAGGTAACGTACTAAAAAGCTATTGATTTTTCGTTATACCTGTGCCGCTTTGGCTGAGGCTTAACCATGTAAAACTAATCTGATAGCTATGAAAAATTTAGTGCTAACTATATTCGCGCTGGTCGCCCTGAGTACAGCGGCGCAGGCGCAGTTCCTGACGGGTGGACTTAAAGCTGGCGTAGGCTCCTCGAGTGTGAGCGTGCACGATGTCACCAGCAACCCCGCCGAGTATGCCAAAAAAGAATCTGTGACTAGTTACCATGCCGGTGCTTTTGCCCGCATCAATATTCTGGGTCTTTTCATTCAGCCCGAGGCGGTGTTCACGCAGACGGGCGGCCGATTAGAGTCTAACCCCAACGCGACGCTTGCCAACCGTGTAGCCGACATCAAATTTAATCGCCTCGATGTGCCCATTATGGCAGGTATAAGCCTTGGCAATGTGGTGCGGCTGCAGGCCGGTCCGGTGGCCTCCACGCTACTGAGTGCGCGACAGGATGGGCAAAGCATCAAGAGCTTTATGGAAAGTTCTGACTGGGGCTACCAGGCAGGTATAGGTCTCGACATTCAGCGCCTGACCCTTGACGTTCGATACGAGCGTATTAACCGTGGTTATGATAACCCTACAAGTCAGAGCAACTACGACCTGGCCAATAAGCAGATTCTGGTGAGTGTCGGGTTGAAATTGTTTTAGGTATAAATCGATCTCAACTCGCATAAACAAAGCAGCCGATGCAGTTTTATACCTGCATCGGCTGCTTTGTTTATGTAGACTGCATACCTGTTATGGCTGCGGCATATACATTTCGGCTCCCGGACCAATGGGCAGACCAATCAGTATCCAGACGATCAGCAGCAGTACCCAGCCAATAAAGAATACAATTGAGTAAGGAAGCATGGTTGAAATCACAGTACCTATACCTGCGTTCTTGTCATAGCGCTGGATGAAGGCCACGATCAGGGCGAAGTACGACATCATTGGCGAGATAATGTTGGTCACGCTGTCGCCGATGCGGTAGGCCACCTGCGTGAACTCCGGGGTATAACCCAGCAGCATGAACATCGGGATGAATACCGGCGCCATGATGGCCCATTTGGCCGAAGCTGAGCCCATTACCAGGTTAATGACAGCAGCTACCAGGATGAACATGATCATCAGCGGAATCTCGCTCAAACCCATCGTTTGAAGTACATCGGCCCCGTTGATAGCCAGAATCAGGCCCAGGTTCGTCCAGTTGAAGTAAGCCACAAACTGCGCCGCGAAGAACACGAGCACAATGTATGAGCCCAACGTCTCCATGGACTTGGACATCCCGCGCATTACGTCGCTGTCGTTTTTGATGGATTTGGCACCTATGCCATACGCTATACCGCCGATAGCAGCAAGCAGGAAAATAAAGGCAACTATACCTGACATGAATGGCGAGTTAAGTACCTCACCGGTTTCCGGATTGCGCAGGTAACCGTCTTCAGGTAATAAGCCACCTAAAATAAAGGCAATAGAAGCCAGAATAGCCAATGAAGCGTAGAGAAGGCCGCGCTTTTCCTGACTGTTCAGTCGGTCAATACTCTGCGGTTTTTCGTCTCCTGTATACTCTCCCAACCTTGGTATCACTATTCTTTCCGTTACCCAGGTACCCAAACCGGCCACCAGGAAAGTAGAAACAAACATAAAGTAATAGTTGGCTGCCGGGTTCACAATATAGTCGGCATCAATAATACGGGCCGCCTCTGTGGACAGACCAGCCAATAGCGGATCAATTGTACCCAACAACAGGTTGGCGCTGTAACCACCCGACACGCCCGCAAAAGCAGCTGCCAGACCAGCCAGCGGATTACGGCCGGCCGCCAGGAAGATAACTGCTGCCAGCGGCACCAGCAGCACGTAACCTACTTCAGAAGCCGTGTTGGAGATAACTCCGGCAAATACAATCACGAAAGTGAGCAAACGTTTCGGAGATGACAGCACTACCAGGCGCAGCACCGCACCAATCAGGCCTGTGCCCTCGGCTATACCTATACCTAACAAGGAAACAAGCACTGTACCCAGCGGCGCAAAATCGGTAAAGTTGGTCACCATGCGGGTCAGGATCATGTGCAGGCCTTCGGTCGAGAGCAAGTTGACCGGTGTTATGGTCTGGCCAGTGCCCGGGTGTACCACTGCCATGTCGAACATGCTGGCTACCCAAGACAAGATGATAACGAACAGCGCGAAGCCGGCAAAGAGCGTGGCCGGGTGCGGCAGGGCGTTGCCGATGCGTTCCACCACCGACAGGAATTTGTCAATCCCTGACTTTTTTTTCTGAATTTGCGTCATAAAAAGGGGTTAGTTTTAGGTTCCCGCCTGCGCAGCGTTTGTTCAGGTATAGGTGCCGGGCATGCGAGGCCGTAGCAAACGGGTTCCGAAATTGCCCAAAAATTTGCAGCCTCGCAAATTTTAGCAAAAAGCCATACCTTCGTTTATCATCAAAAATTGCTTTACCTATGATCACACCTCTTCAGCCCGCCGACAAAATCGCCATCATCGCCACCGCCCGACTCATTAGCCACGAAGAAATAGCCACTGCCATCGACATACTGCAAGGCTGGGGTCTGGAAGTAGAAGTCGGCCCGACGGTAGGGGCGCAGTACGGTGTGTTTGCCGGCGACGATGCGCTGCGTTTGCAGGACCTGCAGCAGGCCCTCGACCGCCCCGATATCAAAGCGATCATCTGCGCGCGTGGCGGTTACGGCACCACCCGCATCCTTGATCAGGTAGACTTCAGCCATTTCCAAAAACATCCAAAGTGGATAGTTGGCTTCAGCGACATCACCTCGCTTCTGTGCCACATTCACAGTTTAGGTATAGAGAGCGTGCACGGCATCATGCCCCTGCTTTTCCCGAAAGGTACTGAAGCTGCTCTGGACAGTCTGCGCCGCGTGCTCTTCG
Organism: Pontibacter sp. HSC-14F20; assembly: GCF_019599265.1. Lineage (GTDB taxonomy): Bacteria > Bacteroidota > Bacteroidia > Cytophagales > Hymenobacteraceae > Pontibacter. The sequence goes on from NZ_JAHZTC010000012.1 coordinate 84,325, forward strand.
GTGAAGAACTCAGCTACAGCACAGGCCCCCATACCTTCAACCGCACAGGTATAGCCGAAGGCGAACTGATCGGTGGCAATCTGGCGCTCCTGCACAACGTCTCCGGCACTAGCTCCGACTTCAGCACAAAAGGCAAAGTCCTGTTCCTGGAAGACGTGGACGAGTACCTCTACAGCATCGACCGCATGATGGTGCACCTCGACCGGGCTGGTAAGCTGAAAGACCTGGCAGGTCTCATCGTGGGCCACTTCAGCGATATGAAAGATAATGCTATACCTTTCGGGAAAGATGCCTACGAGATCATAGCTGAACACACTGGCAAATATAACTACCCTGTTTGCTACGGCTTCCCGACCGGCCATGAGCCGGATAACCTGGCGCTGGTATGCGGGAGAAGAGCGAAATTGGAGGTTGAGGAGACTGGGGTGAGGCTGGAGTATTTCTAATTTTGGAGAGTTATGAACCTCTTCAAAAGATTAAAGCTGAATGAAGAATATATCTTTTTCGGAAATGCGCAGGATCTCGAGCGATTTTTACTCTCTTCTAAAGAACCTAAAGTTGAGAAAATCGGCAGGCAGGAATACAGTTTAACTCCTAGCTTTTCGATGGGCACTCTGATGGTGATGGGGATGAAAAAACAAGTGACAGGTATAAATGTAACAGCTTCTGTTACAACAATCAACCAAGCTTATCAACAAATACAGTTTACAACGACACCTCGCATAGAACATTTTTTATCATTTTGGTATTCTTAATTTTCATTGTGGTTGTAACAACTCAAGGAGAGTCTTTTTAGTTTTACCCAATTCTGCTAGGACTATGGGGCTCTCCCATCTGTGATTTCATACTATCTATAGGGCTCAGGGGGAAGAAGTGGTTGATAAGATAGTCCGGCGCTTGCGGCTAATTGATGAAAGCCATTTTCTCTTATCAAGAGATCAAGTTTAATGTATAAGTATGAAGAAGTGGATTAATCTCTTTATCGCTGCACTATTTATCACTTCATTTGTCTTTGCATTTGGAGTATTGAATTCTATGGTAAGCCTCAAATACGAAACTACCTCTCCGGAGCAATGCATATCCACGGTCACAGGAGCTAATCTTTGCGATGCAATACAATTTAATAAGACAGCTGCCAAAGTCTCTTTTTTCATCGCTGTTGTAGCTATAATTTACAGGCTATACTTCATTAAAAATAAAGAAACTGATTAGGCTTAGAAAAACCTATTAGATCAGTACAAAATGGAGCAGCGGCTACATATATCTCACTTTATGCATGAAACTGTTAGTTTCAACCTCAAAAACAACAGACTATAGAACACAATGAATAACGTCGCTATAAAAAGAGTTACGCTAGACGACATCAACCAACTGCAAAAAATCAGCAGACAAACTTTTTCTGAGACATTCTCAGCTGGCAATACAGAGAAGAATATGAAAAGGTATCTGGAGGAAGAGCTTTCTGTTGAGAAGCTGACTGCCGAACTCCGTGACAGCAACTCCCAATTCTACTTCGCTACAATCGATGATAAAGTAGTCGGTTATTTAAAGCTAAACACCGGTCAGGCCCAGACAGAACTGAAAGATGGTCAGAGCCTTGAGATCGAAAGAATTTATGCGCTAAAAGAGTATCACGGAAAAGGCGTGGGACAATCGCTTTATCAACACGCCATCCAGATCGCAAGGCAGCAGCACGTAGACTATGTTTGGTTAGGTGTATGGGAAGAAAATCCGAGAGCAATTAACTTCTATAAAAAGAATGGCTTTGTCGAGTTTGACAAGCATGTTTTCCAGCTAGGTGATGACGAGCAGACGGACATCATGATGAAACTTCAACTGTAGCTACATAGGATTGCAAAAAAGAGCTCCCTCACTCCCTCTACATTAATCGTAAAAATCTTATAACCCACTTTCCAGTATACCATGGCCTCTGCATCACATCCCATCCAACTGCGGCAAGCAACGATCGATGATCTGGCGCTTCTTCGAAAATGGGACGAGGAACCTCACGTGATAGACGCTGACCCAAACGATGACTGGGATTGGGCAATAGAACTGCAGCGCGACCTAGCCTGGCGTAAGCAGCTCGTAGCAGTACTCAATGGCCGTCCTATTGGCTTTGTTCAGATCATTGACCCGGCACAGGAAGAGTCCCATTACTGGGGCGATGTACCGCCTAACCTCAAGGCTGTCGATATCTGGATTGGTGAAAGAGATTGCCTGAACAAAGGCTACGGAACACAGATAATGCACCTGACGCTGGTGCTTCGAAGACGCCAGGGTGACGGCCGTTCTTATTGATCCGTTGGCTTCGAATGTGAGAGCGCACCGGTTCTACGAGCGCCTTGGCTTCCGATTCTTGGAGCAAAGACAGTTCAACGAGGATCTGTGCTTTGTTTATCAACTGAAGCGACAGGACTGGGAAAAGCTGAAAGATAAGCTGGATTAAGTTTGTCAGGCAGCTCTATCAATTCCCTTCGCCCGCACTGCGTTGTAGTAGTTGCAAATTCCGTTCAACACACACTTCTCGCACCTCGGGTATGACCAAGTACAGATCTTCTGCCCGTGCTTGAGCAGGTGCTTGTGAAAATTAAAAAGCACCACCGCATCATTAGGCAGCAGCTCCAGCAGGATATCATGTGCTTTGTTAGCCGTGACTTTGGCTCCGATCAGCCCCACCCGCTGGCTTACCCGGAACACATGCGTATCAACGGGTAGCACCGGCTTTTTGAAGTTGAACAGTAGCACCAGCGTTGCCGTTTTGAGCCCTACACCCGGTAGTCGCGTCAGCCAGGCCAGCGCCTCCTCTACCGGCATCTGTTCCAAAAAATCGATGCTGAATTCTCCCCGCTCCTCTTTGATGATGCGCAACGTTTCCTGAATTTGGGGCACTTTCTGCCCCGGGTAACGTGTCGTGCTGATGGCATCGGCCAGATCATCAAAAGGAGCGTTCATCACTCCTTCCCAGTCTCCAAAACGCTCCATCATGGTATAAAAGGCCTTTTCTTCGTCTTTGTGGTTGGTGCGGTGCGAGAGCATGGTCGAGATCAGCTCGTGCATGTGGCTGCGACGCGGATCAAGTTTCAAGGGCTTGTACTCCTGGTTCAGCAGCTCGTGGGTAATCATTATTTTTTCCTCAGCAGGTAGCTCATATCCTTCCATATTGTATTTAAGTTAGCCAGTTCTTAATTAACGGTTTTCCTTAAATGGCGTTTACGGCAATTACAGTAGCAAAGAGCGACTGTAATTGCTTGAACATTTACTCATAAAAATTGTAATATATCACAACAATTTATTTCGATTCCCGCTATACCTGTAGTCTCAGCCCAAACCGGTATTAATTTTCACTCAATGCAAATTAAATTTTTAGGGACAGGAGGTGCCTTTGACATCGATTATCTGAACTCTGCTGCTCTGGTAACGGTACGGGAAAAATGTGTCCTGCTAGATTGTGGCTTCACGGTATACCCGACGCTGGTGCACAAAAATCTGTTGCATCGGGTAGACTACATCCTGCTCACACACCTGCACAACGACCATTGCGGCAGCCTGGCCAATCTGTTGCTGCACAAGCATGTGATAGACAAAGCCCCGAAGCCAACCATCCTATACCCGACCGATCAATTCAAGGCGCAGGTATACGAGTTCCTCAAAATACAGGTGAAGAACCCGGATAAGTATGCTGAGTTCGTGCCTCTGGAGCATTTTGAAGGTATAAAGGCCGTCAATACCTACGGTATGCACTCAGAAGGGCTGCAGTCGTTTGCTTACATTTTTGAAGAAGAGGATAACCGCATCGTATACTCCGGTGACCTCGGCAAGCCTGACATACTGTTCGACAGACTGAGCCGCATGCCTTCACTGGCTACTTGCGTGTATCACGACATTACCTTCAACCAGGAAAACACGGGCCATACTTTCTACAAAAAGCTGCTGCCTCACATGAATGGCGTAGAGATGTTCGGCTACCACTGTGACCCAACGCAGAATCCGGAGGATAACCCGATTAGACTGGTGTTCTACCAAAAAGACCTACTGGCCTGACGCTTTACCGAAAGCATGTATCCTATTGCGCAAAACATGTGTATCAATTTTAGGTTAATGCTGTATTAAAGCACAAAACCAGTTGGCACATGACCTTTACAATGACTTTTCGCTCTGAGAACAAACTACCTTTCCTTCGCAAGCCGCTACACATAGCTTATACTGCTATTTTCCTGGTTTTCCTGGCGTACACAGGCATTACCACACCAGACCTGCTCAACTGGCTCATCGAAAACTCGCTCACGCTTTCCGTGGTGATCCTTTTGGCGGCATTTTACAACATCTTCCGCCTCACCGATCCCAGCTATACCTTGATTTTCCTGTTTATGATGTTGCACGTGTACGGCAGCTACTACCAGTATGCCGACAACCCGTTTGGAGAATGGATGAAAGGACCGTTTAATTTCCAGCGCAACCATTACGACCGCCTGGTGCACTTTGGCTTCGGACTAATGCTCACATACCCACTGTATGAAATTGCAAGGCGTGGCTTTAACCTGAGCATTTTCTTAAGCAGTGTACTCACACTGTCGCTTGTTCTGTCGCTGGGCGCCTTGTACGAAATTGTAGAGTGGGTTGTGGCGGACCTTGTGTATGATGGAGATGAACAGGGAATGGCCTACCTGGGGATGCAGGGCGATATTTGGGATGCGCAAAAAGACATGGTGCTGGCCTTTGCAGGGGCTTGTATAGCCATTGGGTTTGCTATCGTCTTCCGCAGGCGCAAGCAAGCCGTTGGTTCTGAAAGCTAGCACAAAAAAAGCCAGCTATACCTGATTGGCATAGCTGGCTTTTTTAAGATCTGTTTAATGACTACAAATCACCCCGCTCAGCGGCTTTCTTCATTTTCTCATTTGCAAAGATCGCGATCTCTACACGACGGTTAGCCTGACGGCCAGCTGCTGTAGAGTTATCGGCTACCGGGTGGTCAAAAGCCCAGCCCTGTGTCGTGATGCGGGTACGTGCCACACCCTGCTGTGTAGTATAGTTAGCTACCGACTCAGCGCGACGCTCCGACAGACGTTGGTTTAGATCACGGCTACCGGTGTTGTCGGTGTGGCCCTCAATAATCACGTTTGTATCTTCGTACTTCTTCAGCGTAGTTGCCAGCTGCTGAATGTCAGTTTGTGCATTCGAACGCAGCTCTGCAGAGTTTACATCGAACAGGATACCGGAGTCGAAGGTAATTTTTATACCCTCGCCTACACGCTCTACTTTAGCATTTTCGAGGTCACGGCGCAGCTCTTCGGCCTGCTTGTCCATTCGGCGGCCAATCAGGGCACCAGCCGTACCACCTACGGCAGCACCAATAATAGCACCTGCTGCTGTGTTACCGGCTACTTTACCAATTACACCACCTACTACGGCACCACCACCGGCACCGATGGCGCCGCCTTTGGCCGTACGACTGGCATTACAAGAACTAAATAAGAAGCCGAATACGGCCAGGACTAATAAATAAATTCTAATATGTTTCATTGTTTTTGCTTTTTAAATTTCAATTATAGTTGTCAGATTAAGCCCTTAATACTCAAAATGTATTAAAATGTTGTATCCGCATATAGCAGTTGCACTACTTATCACGCTCAAACTACTAATAACCAGCCCATTACCACTAAACCTTGTTATTCTGCATTAGACAAAGTATATACGTAAACTAATTACAGAATATGCAAAAGCCGTTAAAATGTGGCTTCTGCAGCCTGTAGAGCAGGTTTTCAATAAAAATCTGGTGCACAAAAAAGCGCCTGCCAGGTATACCCGACAGGCGCTTTCGTACAGGTGCTATACCTGATACCTTATTTTACTTCACCGCTTTCGGCAGCTTTTTTCAGCTCCTCGTTTGCTACGATGATAACCTCCACACGGCGGTTTTGCTGGCGACCTTCTGCAGTTGTGTTGTCAGCAATAGGCTGATCAAAGGCATATCCTTTGGCCTCCATACGCGATGCTTCTACACCAAGTGTGCGGGCGTAGTTAGCTACCGACTGTGCACGGCGCTCAGATAAGCCCTGGTTCAGCTCACGGCTACCCGTGTTGTCAGTATGGCCTTCGATGATGATGTTGGTGCCATCATACTTCTTCAGCGTCTCTGCCAGTTTAGCAATATCTTTCTTAGCAGCGGCGCTCAGTTCAGCTGAGTTCACAGCGAACAGGATACCAGAGTCGAAGTTAACGCGGATAGCCTCACCCACGCGCTCTACATTGGCGTTTTCCATGCTCTTCTCCAGTTCCTCAGCCTGCTTGTCCATACGGCGACCGATCACCGCACCAGTGGCACCACCTACAGCAGCACCTATAATGGCACCGGCTGCTGTGTTACCCATACGGTTACCGATGATACCACCTACAACAGCGCCGGAGCCAGCTCCGATAATACCGCCTTTGGTGGTTTTATTCATACCTGTCTTTTCCTGACCGGTAGTGCTTGTATCAGTTCTGTTACCTGTTGTGGTTGACGTATCGCCTGTACCAGAAGTGGTAGGAGCTGTTGTCTGGCACGAAGTGAACAGCATAGTTACAGCCAGCATCGATGTCAACGATAGTTTTACTAATTTCATAGTCATGTGATAAAATTAAAAAAATGGTTATTGGTTGATAGTAGTATTACTTAATACGAGTTGTGTTGCTTTTGTGCTTTCGCAATACTAATGCCAAACGTAGGCACAATATTGTGCTTTACCCAAACTATTACTTTCAGCTGCTGAAAAAGTTTGTTTGCACCCGCTCAGCTTATATTCTGTCATGTTTGAGTACTAGCACAAGAGCCTGTCAGCGACACTAACAGGCTCTTTTAGTCTGAAATTTTAATGCAATCCGTCTATGCCGGCTTGGCAGCTTTCTGAACTTTGGCAGCACCGGCGTTTTCTGCAGTGGCAGGCATGATCATACCCAGCAGGTCAACCAGACGTTGCTTCAGTTCTTTGCGATCCACAATGAAGTCAAGGAAGCCGTGCTCCAATACAAACTCCGCACTCTGGAAGCCTTTCGGCAGGTCTTTGCCAATCGTTTCTTTGATAACACGAGGGCCGGCAAAACCAATCAGCGCACCCGGCTCGGCAATGTTAAAATCGCCCAGCATGGCGTAAGACGCAGTCACGCCACCAGTAGTCGGGTCGGTGAGCAGGGAAATATAAGGCAGTTTTTCTTCTGAAAGCAGGGCTAGTTTAGCAGAGGTCTTGGCCATCTGCATCAGCGAGAAGCCTGCCTCCATCATGCGGGCACCACCCGATTTTGAGATCATCATGAAAGGGGTGCGCGTCTTGCGGGCATGGTCAATGGCGCGGGCAATCTTTTCACCCACCACAGATCCCATAGAGCCGCCGATGTAGGCAAAGTCCATACAGGCGATGGTGATGTCTTTGCCACCGGACTTGCCGTAGGCAGTGCGCACGGCATCTTTCAAACCGGTTTTGCGCTCTGTTTCGACAATGCGCTGCGGGTATGGCTTGGAGTCAGTGAAGTTCAGCGGGTCGCCCGAGCTCATGTCCTGATCCATTTCCGTGAATTTATTGTCGTCGAACAGGATGGCAAAATATTCCTTGGAGCCAATACGGTCGTGGTAGTTGCACTTCACGCAGGTCTTCAGGTTTTTGCGGTGCTCGGTCATGCTGGTCACTGTTTTGCAATCCGGGCACTTAAACCACAAGCCGTCCGGAGTTTCTTTCTTCTCCTCTGTCGGTGTGATAATTCCTTTTTCTACTCGTTTAAACCAAGGCATCATAATCGTATCGGGCGTGCGTGCTGCACATTAAATGGTTGTTCTGCCATACTCCTCTTTCCAAACCGGGCAGATTTGGGCACAAATATAGCCTGCTCCGGAATACTCACAAAAGAGCAATTCCAAAGCAGGCTGTAAAATTAGTTAATAATCAGCAGTTCTGCTACAGATTACGCAAGTGTAATGTCGTTGGCCAGGTATACGTCCTGAATCGCGTTCAGCAACTCCACGCCAACTTTCATGTCTTTCTGGAATGCCTTACGGCCAGAGATCAGGCCCATACCGCCTGCACGCTTGTTAATAACAGCTGTGCGCACAGCATCCGCCAGATCCGACTCACCTTTCGACTCACCACCGGAGTTGATCAGACCGGCACGGCCCATGTAGCAGTTTGCCACCTGGTAGCGAGCCAGGTCAATCGGGTTGTCAGAAGAAAGCTCCGAGTACATTTTCTCGTGGGTCTTGGCAAAACCAACCGCCTTGAAACCGCCGTTGTTCTCCGGCAATTTCTGCTTGATAATGTCGGCCTGAATCGTTACGCCCAGGTGGTTGGCCTGCGCTGTCAGGTCAGCTGCTACGTGGTAGTCTATACCATCTTTTTTGAAAGCATTGTTACGGGCATAGCACCAAAGAATAGTGGCCATACCTAACTGGTGCGCTCTTTCGAAGGCTTCTGCCACTTCTACGATCTGACGCGAAGACTCCTCAGAACCGAAGTAAATGGTGGCACCCACAGCCGTAGCACCCAGGTTCCAGGCTTCGTCCACGGAGCCGAACATGATCTGGTCGAACTTGTTCGGGTAAGTCATCAGTTCGTTGTGGTTGATCTTCACTACAAACGGAATCTTATGGGCGTACTTTCTGGACATCATCGCCAGGTTACCAAACGTAGTGGCCACCGCGTTACAACCACCCTCCATCGCTAATTTGATGATGTTCTCAGGATCGAAGTAAATCGGATTTGGAGCAAAAGAGGCACCAGCTGTGTGCTCTATACCTTGGTCCACGGGCAGGATGGACAGGTAACCGGTACCCGCCAGACGACCATGATTGAAGAGCTGCTGCAGGCTGCGTAATACCTGCGGGTTACGGTTAGACTGCGAGAACACACGGTCTACGAAGTCAGGTCCCGGTGCCTGGATCAGGTCCTTGGAGATTGTTTTACTTTCATACTGAAGCAGGTTCTCCGCTTCAGAACCCAGTAAGGAAACGATGTTATCGTACGACATTTTTTTAATGGTTTTTAATAAAGGGACGTATTGAATTGCAGGACAAATATATAATGCTTTTGTATACTTCAGAAATTATCATGCCTTCTGATTACTTCACAGATATACTGCCCCAACATACCGCATACCGCATTAAAATGTTGCTCTATACCTGACGATCAAAAAACTTTAAATTCCGGGTCTGTCTATACCTGATCATACCTAAACCTAATTCAATTCTGCACTCGTTATACAAAGCAGTAGGTATAAGCATGTTATGCACGTTCGATATGAAACGCAAACTTCTTACAAACGCCTGGCTGCCACTTCTGTTACTGTTGACAGGTATAGCAGGCTGTACTTCTTCTACACAAATTATGGGGTCCTGGAAGAGCTCTGATATCGAAGCTCAGAACTACCGGCGGGTGGTTGTGGCCGCCTTGACCGATAATCTGCTGGCCCGGCAGGAAGTGGAGAATGACCTGCAGGCGCAGCTGCAAACGCGCGGCATCCAGGCCACCCGCAGCATCGATTTGTTCCCGCCCTCAGCCACCGCCAAAGCCAGCCCTGATGTTAATCTGCTCATCGAGCGCATTAAAGCAGACGGACACGATGCTATCCTCACCGCCGCTCTGGTAGACGAGCAAACTGAAACCCGCTATGTGCCCGGCAACATGGGGTATCGCCCTGTGACGCGATTTATGTGGTATGGCAGTTTCAGGGGCTACTATACCTACTGGTACCCTACACTCTATGACCCGGGTTACTACACCGAGGACAAGGTATACTACCTCGAAACAAACCTCTACGACATCAACACGGATCGCCTGGTATGGTCAGCACAGTCCAAGTCGCACAGCCCCCGTAGCCTGCGCAAGGCAGCCAGTAAATTTGCTGAGCTCACCATACAAAAGATGATTGAAGACAATGTGCTTCCCGCTGTAGTAAGCCAATAAAAAAAGGCGCTCCATGGAGCGCCTTTTTTTATGTTAGTCAGGTATAACCTTACTCGTTATACAGCACGTGCAGCACAGTCTGGCCTACTGCTTTCAGGGTGTTTTTGCTGATGATGTCCATCGAGTCAGTATGGCGGTGATGATAGTGCCCGAAGTAGTCGTCCTGATTTGCCATGTTGTACTCAATGATGTCGATCATACGGATGCCGGCTATTGTATTTACATAGTAATGGTCGTCGGTTATGGCCGGAGCATTCACATACTTAAAGTAGTCGGAGTAACCGATCTTATTGCCGGCACGCCATACCTTGTCCACAATGTTGCGGGCATACTGCATGGAGGTGCCTTCGCGGGCAAATTTGGCATTCTCGGCGCCCACCATATCGAGCAGGATGCCATAGTTCGCTTTGTAATTCGGGGTGTGCTTGTTTTTGCTCCAGTGCTGCGAACCCAGGCACCAGTCGTCCTGCATGTAAGGGTAGTCACTGTTGTCAGGACGTCCGTAGTCTTCGCCGTCAAAGAAAATGATATCAATGCCTATACCTGGTTTTTGCTCAGCAGCCTGAATGGTGCGGGCAATCTCGAGCAGTACACCTACACCGCTGGCACCGTCGTTAGCACCGTCAATCGGTTTGTTCTGATCCTTGTCGTCTTTGTCGGCAAAGGGGCGTGTGTCCCAGTGAGCCGCCAGCAGTACCCGCTTGGCTGCGTTGGGGTTGATGGTGCCGATGATGTTGCGCAGATTCAGCATAGTACCGTCAAAAGCACGCGCCTGAAATGTCTGCACCTGTACCTCAGCACCGTAGCTTCTTAGTGTCTCGATCAGCCACTCCCCTGTTTTGTAATGCTCTGCCGTGTTGGGTACACGCGGCCCGAAAGCCACCTGATGATCTACAAAAAAGTAAGCAGAGTCCGCATTGAACTCCGGTGCGTGCACGATAGCTTCTTCCACCTCGGCAGTTGAAACGCGTTCACTGTTGCTTCCGTTCTCAGAAGAGTCGCAGCTGTTAAGCCCCATCGTACCAAACAGCAGCATGGCCAGTAGCTTCATATTATTCTTCATAAGCCCAGTCTATTCCGGTTTTCAGGTCTTTTATCACGATGCCCTGCTTCTTCAGTTCAGCACGAATGGCATCTACCTTATCGTACGCTTTATTCTCCTTGGCCTCTTTGTAGAAACTAAGTACCAGCCCCAGCATTTCTTCCATATCAGCGGTCGGCTCATCTTTCAGGCCCAGCACATCGGTTACCAGTTCGGTATAGGTTGAACGGATGGCATCGAAAGTGCCACGTGTCAGCGCCCCGATTTGCAACTGCCCCAGGTATAGGCTGTTGATTTTCTTGAGCAGGTTAAAGAGCGATGCAATCGTACGGGCCGTGTTCAGGTCGTCGTTCAGGCCACGGAAGCAATCTTCTGTCAGCTTGATCAGTTCTGCGTTCAGCTTCTCATCCGGTGCACCTATACCTTCTTCCGGATACTCCAGTTTCTCGAGTACGCGCAGGCCATTCATCAGCTTCCGATACCCTTTCTGGGCGGCTTGCAGTGCTTCGTTGCTAAAGTCGAGTGTGCTGCGGTAATGTGCCTGCAGGATAAAGAAACGAATCGTCATCGGGCTGTAGGCTTGCTCCAGCATTTTGTGGTTGCCGTTGAAGAGTTCGCTCAGGTTAATGAAGTTGCCCAGCGACTTACCCATTTTCTGGCCGTTCACCGTAATCATGTTGTTGTGCACCCAGTAACGGGCGGCATCGGAGTGGCTGTGGCTGGCCTGGCTCTGCGCAATCTCGCATTCATGGTGTGGGAACATCAGGTCGAGTCCGCCACCATGTATATCGAAAGTTTCGCCAAGGTACTTGCGACTCATGGCCGAGCACTCGAGGTGCCAGCCCGGAAAGCCGTCGCTCCAGGGCGAAGGCCAGCGCATGATGTGCTGCGGCGATGCTTTTTTCCAGAGCGCAAAGTCCATTGGAGAACGCTTCTCGCCCTGTCCCTCAGTGTCGCGGGTGTTACTCAGCAGGTCCTCGATAATGCGGCCGGAAAGCTTGCCATAGTTGTTATGCTTATGGTAGGCTGGCACGTCAAAGTATACCGAGCCGTTCACCTCGTAGGCCATCCCGTTTTCGAGTATCTCCTGTATCATCTGGATCTGCTCAATGATGTGACCGGAAGCACGTGGCTCTATATCCGGCGACTTCACGTTGAGCGTGGCCATGTCCTGCTGATATACATTGGTATAATGTTGCACCACTTCCATCGGCTCGAGGTGCTCCAGCTTGGCTCTTTTCTGAATCTTGTCTTCGCCTTCGTCAGCGTCGTTTTCCAGATGGCCAACGTCAGTGATGTTGCGCACGTAGCGTACTTTGTAGCCCAGGTATTTGAGGTAACGGTACAGCACATCGAAGGTAACGGCACTGCGGGCATGGCCCAGGTGCGGCTCGCCGTATACTGTCGGCCCGCAGACATACATACCCACAAAGGGAGCGTGCAGCGGTTCGAACAGTTCTCGTTTGCGCGTAAGCGTATTGTACAGGTTCAGTTTGTGTTGCATGGTATGGATATGCACAGCATGCGCACAGGGCATGCCTTCTGTTTATACTTGATTTTCTCGGTTAACCTCACTGGCAAACCAAAGTTCAAAATTAAGAAAATATACCGTCAGTGCCTTACTCCTCCTTCGGCTTGATGACATAGGTGGCCGAGATGGGGAAGTGGTCAGAAAGCGGCATTTCGTAATGCGTTTTAAAATCGTAGGCCTCCAGCCCTTCGCTATAGAACTGGTTATCAATACGCAGGAATGGCAGCGGACCGTTGTAAGTGGCCCCCACTCCGTTACCGGCTTTCTCAAACGAGTTGTTCAGTTCACTTACCAATTGACTGTAGGTATAGCTAAACGGAATATCGTTGAAGTCGCCCGTCACAATAACCGGATAGGGTGAAGTTTTGACGTGGTCGAGTAACTGCTGTACCTGCATAGCCCGGGCCCGGAAACCCATGCGCAAACGACGAGCCAGGTTGCGGCTTTCTTTCTTAAAGCTCACTTCATCGCCAATTGCAGAGTAGGTATTTTCGATATCTGCAGCCCTGATGCTCATCGACTGCAGGTGTACAGCATATACCCTAACCGTATCTCCTTTCACATTGATATCAACCCAGGCGGCCCGGTTGGCACTGCGTTTTGAAGTATTTGAGAAGTAGAGCGTATTACCTCTTATGATAGGATATTTTGAGAAAATCACGACCCCAACGTCAGAAACAATACGGTCACTCTGGTAGGTCGACGAGAAAACATACCTGTCATATCGCTTCCCGATCCGGTTAAAATTATTGAACTCAGTAGAATTGACCCGGCTATAAAACTCCTGCAGACAGAACACATCGGCAGGGTGCGTAGCTACCCAATCCACCATCTCTTCCGACACACGCGGCACGCCCTCCACAATCTTTTCGTAAGCGTTAAAGATATGCACGTTGAAGCTGAGCACCTCGAGGGTTTTAGCGCCCATCGGCACTTCCTTATCCCATGAAACAGATAACAGCCGACCATAATGGTTCCAGCCTAGACCGATCACGGCAAGCGGCAGAAAAACATACCACGAGCGCTTCAGCAGCCAGTAAACAAAGAACAAAAAATTGAGGACAAGAGCACCGGGCAGCGAGAAGGCCATAAAGCCGGCAGGCCAGAATTCGTAGGGAGGCACGCGCATGCTCAACACACCCAGCAGCAACCAAAGTACCACCAGGATATTCAGGATCAGCCAGATTCTCCGGCGTATTTGTTTGAATGTACCTGCCACGGTGGCAAACTTACAAATTATGCTTGTAGGAATATCAAGCCTCGCTTCAGAATATATTTAGTTGTGCGGGCTGTAGTGTTCTAAAAAGCAGAACTTTTCGCACGCAGGTTAATGTTACAGAACCGAAGCCCTTCCGGCAGCCCGCATTTGCCATCCAAAAGCCGTCCGAAATCTCCAGAAACCATATAATTACAGCGTACTTAAACACTTATTGTTGTTTATATAATGTTTTTATAGTAAATTTGTGACATTATTTCCAAGGAGATGAGGGGACGCGAGGTCCCCTTCTTTATTTTCTTTAAGTGACTATGGCAATAACGGCACCAAGTATTCGCGCTATGGCTGAGGCCAGCCTACCGGAAAATGACCTGTTCATCGTAGATGTGGCAGTGTCTGATTCGGCGGTGCGTCCCAAGATAACCGTGCTGGCTGACGGCGAGCAGGGCATTACCATTGACCAATGCGCTACCATCAGCCGCCGCGTCAATTCAAAGATCGCGGAGGAGTATGGCGAGGAAATATCTTATGTGCTGGAGGTGAGCTCACCGGGTGTGGATTTTCCGCTCACGCAGCCAAAGCAGTATATGCGAAACATTGGCCGCAACCTGAAACTGAAAATGCAGGATGGCACCGAGAAAACCGGCAAGCTGGAAGAGGTGACAGAAACAGGTATAAGCCTGACACAAGAAATCAAACAAAAAGGCAAAAAGGCAACGTATGAGCCTGTGCAAATACCTTTCGGGGAGATTGTAAAAGCAAATGTTGTAATATCTTTTAAATGATAAAATAATGAACAGTTCAGTCCTGATCGAGTCGTTCGCTGAATTTGCGAAATTCAAGAACATAGACCGCCCGACGATGATGCGCATCCTGGAGGATGTATTCCGTACCATGATCCGCAAGAAGTGGGGCACCGACGAGAACTTTGACATCATCCTGAACGTGGAGAAGGGTGACCTGGAGATCTGGCGCAACCGCGAAATTGTGGACGACAACTCGGAGGACATCTGGGATCATGACAAGATCGCCTTATCAGAGGCACAGAAGATTGAACCTGACTTTGAGGTGGGTGAAGAGGTATCAGAAGAGATACAGTTGGAGGACTTCGGTCGCCGTGCTGTTTTGACTGCCCGCCAAACCCTGATTCAGCGCATCAAGGACATGGAGAAAGAACTCCTGTTCCAGAAATACAAGGACCTTGTTGGCGAGATTATTTCCGGTGAGGTATACCAGGTATGGAACCGCGAGGTGTTGCTGCTCGACCAGGAAGAAAACGAACTGCTGATCCCGAAAGGTGAGCAGATCCCGAAAGACCGTTACCGCAAAGGTGATGTAGTGCGTGCTGTGGTACAGCGTGTTGAGATCGTGAACGGTAATCCGAAAATCATTCTTTCCCGTACATCTCCTGCATTCCTGGAGCGCTTGTTCGAGAACGAGGTACCAGAGATTTATGACGGTTTGATCGCCATTAAAAAAATTGTGCGTGAGCCCGGCGAGCGTGCCAAAGTAGCCGTAGAATCGTTTGACGATCGCATTGACCCGGTAGGTGCCTGCGTGGGCATGAAGGGTTCCCGTATCCACAGCATCGTACGCGAACTGGAGAACGAGAACATCGACGTGATCAACTACACCGACAACCTGGAGCTATACATACAGCGTGCTCTTAGCCCGGCTAAGATCACCAGCATGAAAATAGACAACGAGAACGGCCGTGTATCGGTGTTCCTGAAGCCAGACCAGGTATCGCTTGCGATCGGTAAAGGCGGACAGAACATTAAACTGGCCAGCAAACTGGTTGACATGGAAATCGACGTATTCAGAGAGTCTGAAGTATACGAAGAAGACATCAGCCTGGAAGAATTTACAGACGAAATCGAGGACTGGGTGATTGCAGAATTGCGTCGCATCGGTCTGGACACAGCCAAGAGTGTACTGGCTGTTTCGAAAGAAGACCTGCTTCGCAGAACAGAACTGGAAGAAGAGACGATCGAAAGCGTGCTCTCTATCCTGCGCGAAGAGTTGGAAGAAGAAGACAATCAATAGTTGTGAGTTGCGCCCCATTGCTGTAATTTTGAAAAAAATACAGCAATGGGGCTCGGTTCTATACCTTGCAAGGCAACTATAGTATATTAACAGAATAAATAAAGACAGCATATCAGAACATGGCAGAAGACAAAATCAGGAGGCTCAAACAGGTTGCAACTACTTTAAACATTGGTACAGCTACCATTGTGGATTACCTCTCTGCTAAAGGCTTTGACGTGGAAAACAAACCCACTACCAAAATCACGGCAGAGCAGTTCGGTATGCTGGCTAAGGAGTTCGCCTCTTCCATGCAAGACAAGATTGAGGCAGAAGAACTCAACATCGGCAAGAAACCACAAAGCAACCAGGTTGTGGAATCGGAGCCGCATCACGAGCCAAAGAAAACAACAGAACCTGAGCAGGAGATTCTGATCAAGAACGCGCAGCAGCCGAAAGGCGATGCTCCGGAGGCGAAGCCAAAAGCAGAGCCGGCACCTGAGCCAGCACCTGTTGAATCGAAACTCCCAGGTATAAAAGTACTCGGCAAAATAGAGCTTGACGCTAAAGGCCGCCCTATACCAAAGGCAGCCGCCCCTAAAGCAGAAGAGCCAAAGGCGCCTGTTGCAGAGCAGCCAAAAGTTCCGGAAGCAAAAGCGCCGGAGCAGCCTGTTGCTGCTGCCCCTCAGGTAGAAAAGCCGGTGGAGAAGCCAGCAGCACCTGTGCAGGAAACACCTGCCGCTCCTGCAGCCGAAACACCAAAAGTGGAAGCCCCTAAAGTGGAAGCTCCAAAAATTGAAACACCACAGCAGCCGGCAACGCCTCCTGCCCCTGCTGCGGAACAGAAACCAGCTGAAAAACCAGTTGAGAAAGAACAAGCTCCTGCGCAGGCAGCGGAATCACAGGCCCCGGAAAAGCCGGCACCTACAACTCCTGAAGAAAAAGGACCAGAACAAATAGAAACAATTACAGCAAAAGCCGACCAGCTGAAAGGCCTTACGGTGCTAGGCAAGATTGAATTGCCAGACAGCTCCCGTAGAAAAGGCACCAAGCCGGTAGCGTCTTCTGATGACAAGAAGGCAGGTAAGAAGAAAAAGCGCAAGCGCATTATTGTGGCCGGCCCGGAACAGGGTGGCGGTCAGAACCAGGGACAAAGTGTTGCCAATCCACAGGCTCGCCCAATACAGCACACAGGTGGCGGTGGCGGAGGCTACCAGGGTAATCGTCCGGGACAGCGTCCTGGCGGACCAGGCGGCCGTGGGCCACGCAATGCACCGGGACCACGCGTAGAAAAAGCGGAAGTAACAGATAAGGAAATCCAGGAGCAGATAAAAGCCACACTGGCTAAGCTGAGCGGCGGCAAAGGCGGCGGTGGTAACCGTGCCAAATACCGTCGTGAGAAACGCTCTGCGATTGCCGATGCAACAGAAGAACGTCGTTTGATGGAGCAGGCAGAGTCGAAGACCCTGCGTGTAACAGAATTCGTGTCCGCCAATGACCTCGCCTCGCTGATGAACGTGAGCGTGAATGATGTTATCAAGGTATGTATGCAGCTGGGTATGTTCGTATCCATTAACCAACGCCTTGATGCGGAAGCCATCACCATCATTGCAGACGAGTTTGGCTATGCAGTTGAGTTCATCACATCAGAAGATGAGCAGGCACTGGAAGAAGCACTTGAGGAGAACGAAGAGGACCTGTTGGATCGTGCCCCAATTGTGACTATCATGGGTCACGTTGACCACGGTAAAACGTCCCTCCTTGACTATATCCGAAATGCCAACGTAACTGCTGGCGAAGCCGGCGGTATTACGCAGCACATTGGTGCCTACAGCGTGAAAACCGAAGGTGGCCGTACGGTTACTTTCCTCGATACACCTGGTCACGAAGCCTTTACAGCCATGCGTGCCCGTGGTGCCAAGGTTACGGACGTTGTAATCATTGTGGTAGCCGCCGACGACTCGGTAATGCCACAGACAAAAGAAGCGATCAACCACGCACAAGCTGCTGGTTCACCAATTATTATTGCACTCAACAAAATTGACAAGCCAAGCGCCAACCCGGATAAGGTGCGTGAGGAACTTGCCCAGATGAACATTCTGGTCGAAGAGTGGGGTGGTAAATACCAATCGCAGGAAGTATCTGCCAAAACAGGTCAAGGTATACCAGACCTGCTGGAGAAAGTACTGCTTGAAGCAGAGTTACTTGAGCTCAAGGCGAACCCGAGCAGAAATGCAGTGGGTACAGTAATTGAAGCCTCACTTGACAAAGGCCGCGGTTACGTAGCCACTGTGCTGGTACAAACCGGTACGTTGAACATAGGCGATGTGGTACTGGCTGGCTCTCACTATGGTAGAGTAAAAGCCATGACTGATCACCGCGGTCGCAAAATGAAAGTGGCCGGGCCTTCTACACCGGTACAGTTGCTCGGTCTTGATGGTGCGCCACAGGCAGGTGACAAATTCCAGGTAATGGAGTCGGAGCGTGAAGCCCGTGAGATTGCAAGCAACCGCGCACAACTGCAGCGTGAGCAAAGCCTGCGCACACGTAAGCACATCACTTTGGATGAGATTGGCCGTCGACTGGCGATCGGTACATTCAAGGAGCTGAACGTAATTGTGAAAGGTGACGTGGACGGTTCAGTAGAAGCACTTTCTGACTCCCTGTTGAAGCTTTCAACTGCCGAAGTGCAGGTGAATATCATCAACAAAGGTGTAGGTGCCATTTCAGAATCCGACGTATTGCTTGCTTCGGCATCTGATGCGATCATTATCGGCTTCCAGGTACGTCCTTCGCAAAATGCCCGCAGACTGGCAGAGCAGGAACAGATTGATGTTCGACTGTACTCTATCATCTACGATGCGATCAACGAGGTGAAAGACGCAATGGAAGGTATGCTTGCTCCTACCATGAAAGAGGAGATCACAGGTAACGCTGAAGTGCGCGATGTGTTCAAAATCACGAAGGTTGGTACGATTGCAGGCTGTATGATCACAGACGGCTCTATCCAGCGTAATTCCAAGGTACGTCTCGTGCGTGACGGCATCGTAGTACACGATGGTGAGATCCTGGCCCTTAAGCGTTTCAAAGACGATGTGGCTGAGGTTCGCCAGGGCTACGAGTGCGGTATCAGCCTGAGAGGATACAACGAGATCGAGATCGGAGACGTGATCGAGGCATACGTAGAGAAAGAAGTGAAACGTACGCTGTAGTACAACTGATTTCATGAATCATAAGAAAGGCTCCTGCGAAAGCGGGAGCCTTTTGTTTTGAGTAAGTTAAAAGCGAGAAACTATACCTGATGTGGCTGGCTATACCTGTTGCATTGGCCTGCTTTTACTGTGGTACAGTTGCATCGGGCATCTACTTTGAGGACACATACAAACACAAGTATCCGGCTATACCTGAGGTATAAATTTCATACAGCGCTATACCTATCCCAATACTGACAGCACCATATAGAAGCACAAAAAAAGCCCTGCCTGTTAAATTACAGGCAGGGCTTTTTTGTGCTTTTAGAAGAAGCTAATTATAATGACATCCGGGCCAGACGACGTTTGTCGCGCTTGTGCTTGCGGTGCATCTCTTTCTCTTTTTTCAGAATGGCTTCCATGCGTTTGCTTCCCTTGATGCGGTCCTTGGTGAAGCGGGTACGGTTTGAATTTTCATAAGCATTCCAGCGAGCATCCATACCGGCAGCGCGGGTACCAACGGCATCAACAGTAGTACCTTTTTCCTGCACTCTGGCAGTACCCCAGTACTCATCTTTCCCAGCGTTCAGCGAAGTGCTCGAAGAACTGGAAGTCTGTGCCATCGCATCGGACACAAACAGCAGGATAGCTAAAGAAAACAGTAATGATATGGCTTTTTTCATAAATCCACTTTTGATAATGTATCTATACAACGTACATTATACGCTAAAGTATACATTTTTAGTGAATAACACGAAGTGGTGGAAAAAAGTTTACTATTCAAATTTGTAAGAAAGTCCTATTCCCATAGTTTCTTTTAGCTGCAAACGAGGACCTTTCCCATCCATTGTGCCATCTCCGCTGCGGTCTATATCGATCAAAATATCATCGTCGTAGATCATGTGCAGGAAGAGACTGGCTGACAAAAATTTGTTCACCTTAAAGTTTACCAAATTCTCCCAGCTCACATCAATATTCTTCGCGTTGCGCAGGTAATTGGAGAACAAGTCGGCTTTTGATTGCAGGGTCACATTCTTAAAAATCTCATCTTTGAAGCGCACATTCACAAACCCACCAAACTCTTCACGGAAACGCTCCCCGGTACCAGGTATAAGATTCCCCTCTAGGTCGCGCTGGGCTGGCTCCACCCCGAATGCCCCATAGTCGGCCATGCGCTGGTTGAGCACTGCCGTGAACTTGCCAGTAAAAGGAGAAATGAAGATCGAAAGTTTGGGATTGGGTTTGTAGTCCATACCGATGGAGGCCAGCATAAAAGCGGGTGCCATAAAGTTGGAAACCACCGAATCACGCTCAGGGGTATAGGTCGGGCTGATTTGGGTGCGGGTGTTCAGCTGCACGGTATAAAACCATTTGCTCGAAGCCTGACGTCCATACTTTAAATTCAGCTCCAGGCGGTCGTCGCTTTTGCGCAGGCGCTGATCCTGCAGTTTTACAGTGCCGTAAGTCAGATCGAGGGTATTGTTCCAGGTATTTTTGCCTTTTTTATAATTACCGTATAGGTTCAGGATACCCAATACCGAGAACGAACTCTGGCCTCCGGCTGCCCAGTTGCTGAGACTCACCTGGCTGAAATTGACTGTACCGGCTCCGCCAAAGTTCCAGATATTTTGCACTGCTGCTGTATCAGCCGGTGTGTCTTGGGCGGAAGCGGCGGATAAGGTAAAATGTGTCAGCAAGAAAAAGAGCGTAAAAATGCGCAAGGAGGCCTTAAACATGAAAATAAGGTATAAAGTGAGCGTAATACGTTTAAAAATTGCGCAAATATAACAAATCAGCACCGGAGGAAAGAATCAGGTATGAAACTTTGGAGGATTGGCATTTGAACTGGACCATTGCCAGATTGCATTTTAGGGATTTAAGCAAATCACTGCTATATTTGCTGCTGTTATCTAAACACCCATACAGCATTAAACTATGTCTTTATACGAAAACCTGCTGCTCAACCTTGACAACGGCATTCTGGTCATCACGATAAACCGTGCAGATAAACTCAATGCCCTCAACATCGATACCATCAAGGAGATAAAAGCTGCCATACAGCAAGTCTATGACGACCCTGCTGTAAAGGGGGCTATATTTACTGGTGCTGGTGAGAAAGCCTTTGTGGCAGGTGCTGACATTTCGGAGATCTCAGAACTGAGCAATGTGAATGCCCGCGGATTTGCGGAGCGCGGACAGGAGGTTTTCAGTATGATCGAACGTTGCACCAAGCCCGTAATTGCTGCAGTAAATGGTTTTGCATTGGGTGGAGGTTGCGAACTTGCCATGGCCTGCCACATGCGCGTTGCCAGCGAAGTGGCCCGTTTTGGTCAGCCCGAAGTAAACCTGGGCCTTATACCTGGCTATGGCGGCACACAGCGCCTGACCCAACTTATCGGCAAAGGTAAAGCTATGGAACTGATGATGACCGCCGATATGATTGGCGCTAACGAAGCCAAAGCGCTCGGTCTGGTAAACCACGTGGTGCCAGCCGCAGAGTTGATGCCGAAGTGTATGGAAATCATGACCAAGATTCTGTCCAAGGCGCCACTGGCCATCGGCCTGGTAATCGACTGTGTGAATGCCGTGTACGATAAGGATGAAGATGGCTACCAGACAGAGGCGAATTCGTTTGCCCGCTGCTGCTCATCAGAAGATTTTGTGGAAGGAACGAACGCATTCCTCGAGAAACGCAAGCCCGTATTCAAAGGCGCTTAATTTTACACCTCCTGCAACGCGCTATACCTATCATAAAAGGCAGGTATAGCGCGTTCTGTCTTTTTCAGCTGATACCTATACCTCCCTGCCCTAAAACAAACGCATGAGCATTGCCAAAAAACTGGTCGGGCAAACGGCTGCCTACGGACTGAGCAGCATCGTGGGCCGCGCCCTCAACTACCTGCTCGTACCGGTATATACCCGTGTGTTCCTGCCAGAGGAGTATGGGGTGGTCTCCTACCTGTATGCTTTTGTGGCTTTTTTCAACGTGGTGTATACCTACGGCATGGAGACGGCTTTTTTCCGATTTGCCAATAAACCTGAGCAAGACCCCAAAACGGTTTATAACCGGGTGCTGAGCGCCATTCTGGCCAGCAGCACGATTCTCACAGGTATACTGCTTCTATTTTCACAGCAAATTGCAGATTACATCGGGTACCCGGAGCATCGGGAATACATTATCTGGCTGGCGCTGGTGCTGGCGATCGATGCGCTGGTGGCCATACCTTTTGCCTGGCTCCGGCATCAGAACAAAGCTATTAAGTTTGCCTCCATCAAACTGTCCAACATTCTGTTAACGGTGGGTGCCAATTTGTTTTTCCTGGTACTGTTGCGGCACATCTATGAAGGTCAATACCTACAGAGCCTGCAACCGCTAACCGCATACCTGTACAATCCGAATTTTGGAGTCGGCTATATCTTTGTGATTAACCTAGTGGCCAATGCACTGCTGTTGCCTATGCTGTGGAAGGAGCTGCGCATTTTCCGCTTCAGGCTGGATGTAGAGCAACTCAAACCTATGCTGCGCTATGCTTGGCCACTCATGTTTATGGGCCTGGCAGGTATGGTCAATGAAGTGATCGACCGGATACTTTTAGAGCGCTACCTGCCCGAAGGTTTCTATCCGGGCACCAGCAACATGGCGGCAGTAGGTATATACAGCGCCTGCTACAAGCTTGCCATCTTCATGACGCTCACTATACAGGCTTTCCGTTATGCTGCTGAACCTTTCTTTTTCTCGCAGTCAAAGGAGAAAGACTCTCCTCAGGCCTTTGCCCTGGTGATGAAATGGTTTGTGATCGCTTGCGCCTTCATTTATCTCTTTATCTCGACTAATCTGGAAGACTTCGCCTTGCTAATCGGCCCCGAATACCACGAGGGCCTGATGGTGGTGCCAGTGCTGTTGCTGGCCAATCTGTTCCTAGGAATCTACTACAACCTGACCGTATGGTTTAAGCTGACAGACAAAACCCATTTCGGCACCTACATCAGTTTTGGAGGCGCCGCTGTTACCATTGTTTTAAACTTGCTTCTTATACCTGTGTTGGGGTACATGGGCTCAGCCATTGCCACGCTCTTTTGCTATGCAGGTATGGCACTGGCGACATACCTATTGGGCAATGTGCACTACCCGATCCCATACCCTGTCAAAACCATTTTAGGCTATATCGCGCTGGCAACGGTATTGGTAGCAGTAGCCTTTTTTATACCTGTCGAGAACTTCTGGCTGCGCCATGCATACCACCTGTCGCTCTCAGGCGTCTTCCTGGCGGTGGTCTGGTTCAGGGAGCGGGCGTACTTTCTAACTAAAAAATAATCTTTATCTTTAATAGATGAACACAACGAACTTACCGGTTAAAGTCATTAACCAATCAAAGCATGCGCTCCCTTCTTACCAAACGGAGCACTCGGCAGGAATGGACCTGCGTGCCAACCTGGAAGCACCCATTACGCTAAAGCCACTGCAGCGCGCCCTTATACCTACCGGTCTTTTCATTGAACTGCCCGAAGGACACGAGGCGCAGATCAGACCACGCAGCGGACTGGCGTATAAACACGGCATTTCCATTGTGAACAGCCCCGGCACTATTGATGCCGACTATCGTGGTGAGATTAAGGTGCTGCTCGTTAACCTGTCGGACCAGGACTTTGTGGTAGAGGATGGCGAACGTGTCGCCCAAATGGTGGTAGCACGTTATGAGCGTGTGGGATGGGCGCAAGCGGAGGTGTTGACAGACACCGAGCGCGGCGCAGGCGGCTACGGAAGCACGGGCACTAAGTAACCGCAGCTTAACCATCAATACAAGGTATAGCCAGCCTTTTTCTTCTTTTTGGAAAGGGCTTAAACCAAACATTCAAAATACAGTATTAATCAAAACCAATAGTGGCCGGGCTCCTCGTCTGGCTACATTTTTCAATCCATAAACTAGCAGCTATGAGGATTATTGTACCTATGGCAGGTATGGGCAAGCGTATGCGCCCACACACACTTACTGTTCCTAAACCACTTATACCTATTGCAGGCAAGCCGATCGTGCAGCGCCTGGTAGAAGATATTGCCAAAGTATGCCACGAGCCGATCGAGGAAGTGGCTTTCATAATCGGTCACTTTGGTGAGGCCGTGGAGCGCGACCTGAAAGCAATCGCCGAGTCAGTAGGCGCCAAGTGCAGCATTTTTTACCAGGAAGAAGCCCTGGGAACAGCACACGCCATCATGTGCGCGCAGGACTCGCTGGAAGGCAAGGTAGTCGTGGCTTTTGCCGACACCCTGTTCAAAGCCGACTTCCAGCTCGACACCAACGCCGACGGTACCATCTGGGTGCAGCGCGTAGAGGATCCGCGTCCTTACGGCGTGATCAAACTCAACAACAATAACGAGATCACCGACTTTGTAGAGAAGCCGCAGGAGTTTGTTTCGGACATGGCCATCATTGGCATCTACTTCTTTAAAGATGGTGCCTACCTGCGCAGCGAACTGCAGTACCTACTCGACAACGATATCAAAGACAAGGGCGAGTACCAGCTGACAAATGCGCTGGAGAACATGAAAAACAAAGGCACGAAATTTATTCCTGCCGTTATCTCCGAATGGCTCGATTGTGGCAATAAAAATGCAACTGTTTACACGAATCAACGCTATTTAGAGTATATCAAGGATGAGAAGGACCTGGTAGCCGCGTCGGCTGATATCCAGAACTCTGTCATCATTCCGCCCGTGTATATCGGAGAGAATGCCGTGATCCACAATTCAGTTGTAGGTCCGCACGTTTCTATTGGAGACAACACCAGCGTACTGGAGTCTATTTTGAGCAATTCCATCGTTCAGAAGGAGTCGACCATCAAAAACGGGAACATAGCAAACTCAATGGTAGGTAATTTTGTTTCCTATGAAGGCCGCCAGTCAGACCTGAGCATTGGCGACTACAACACGCTCAAAGATTAGCATACCCATTTTATGACCCGATTCAGAAACATTGTGCTCGCTACTTGCTGCCTTGCACTGGTCGCGACCGGCGAAAGCCAGGCCCAGTCTAAGAAGAAAAAAAAGAAGGGCAAGGAGAAGAGCGAGACGGAGCAGGTAGCCATACCTGTGCCGCAGCCCGAACCCAGCGAGCAGGAAAAGCTGCTGAGCGAGGCATTGTTTCTGGAGGGCATGAAATATTTCATGCTGGAAGATTATAAGCAGGCACTTAGCCAGTTTCAGAAAGCCTATGCTGTTACGCCCAGTAACGCAGCGCTTAACTACAAACTGGCCGAAACTTACATGCTGATGGAGAACCCCAAAGCGGGCCTAACATTTGCACAAGCCGCCATCGCCGGCGATAATCAGAACCCTTACTACTACCTGCTGCTC
Organism: Pontibacter sp. HSC-14F20; assembly: GCF_019599265.1. Lineage (GTDB taxonomy): Bacteria > Bacteroidota > Bacteroidia > Cytophagales > Hymenobacteraceae > Pontibacter. Next base: position 109,611 of record NZ_JAHZTC010000012.1, read on the forward strand.
GCGCAGTTGCATGCCGAACAAAAGCAGTATACCGAGGCTGCTCAGGCTTACAACGACCTGATGCGCAACATACCTGATCAGGAGCAATATCTGTTCAGTTTGGCCGAGCTATACCTGGCACAGTCCAAGTACGACGATGCGCTGAAGACCTACGACCGGATCGAGAAAAAGTACGGAGCGCTGGAGCAGCTTTCCATGAACCGTCAGCAGATATACCTGCGCCAGAAAAATATTGGGAAAGCCCTTGCGGAAGGCGAAAAGCTAATTGCCTCCAACCCTACCGAGATTCGCTATCTGCTGGCCCAGGCCGAGTTGTACAATGCCAGTCAAAAGCCAGACATTGCCATTGAAACGCTCAACCGCGCCCTGCGCATCGAGCCAAACAACCCTTTTGCTCACCTGATGCTCTCGGACCTGCAACGTCAGAAGGGTAATTTACCGGAATCTGAAAAGCAGGTAAAAATCGCATTTGCCAGCACCGACCTCGATATCGACACCAAAGTACGTATTCTGGTTGATTTTATCCGGCAGCTGCCTAACCCCGCTATAGAAGGTATAGCCTTGGAGTTGGCGGACCTCACTATAGCGTCCCATCCCGAGGAAGCCAAGGCCTACGCGGTAGCTGGCGACCTGCAAACCATTACCGGCAAAAAAGACAAGGCCCGTGTCAACTACATCAAAGCTGTAAAACTGGACGACTCGCACTTCAAAATCTGGCAGCAGATCGTGCTGTTGGATGCTGAACTGGGGGAGTCCGGAGAATTGGTGAAGCACTCAGAGCAAGCACTGGAGTTATTCCCTAACCAAGCTGTTTTCTGGTTCTACAACGGCACCGGCCATTTGATTGAGAAGAATTTTGACCGGGCTGCTAAATCGCTGGAACATGGCAAACGACTTTCGGCAAGTGAGCCAGAGCTGGTAGCACAGTTTAATGCGCAGCTTGGAGATGCCTACAACTCCATAAAAGAGTATAAAAAATCGGATGAGGCGTATGAGGCGGTGCTTTCACACGACCCAGACAACGAACACGTACTTAATAACTACAGTTACTTTTTGTCGCTGCGTGGCGAGCAACTGCCCAAAGCCAAAGCCATGGCTGGCCGACTGGTAGAGCAACATCCTGCCAACCCCACTTACCTGGATACCTATGCCTGGGTGCTGTACAAGATGGAAGATTACGAGGGCGCCCTAAAATATCTCGAGCAAGCTATCGCTGTTTCTGAAGACGCCACCATTGTGGAACATTACGGCGACGTGCTGTTTAAGATGGGCAAACGCGATGAAGCAGTCAGACAGTGGGAAAAGGCCAAGCTTAAAGGGGAGGCATCCGCTTTCCTGGACAGAAAGATAAAAGAAAAGAAACTCTATGAATAAACAGCTCCTGCTATGCCTGCTGGGCATACTCCTGTTTTCCGCTTGCAAAAAAGAAACGATCCCTTCTACTGCCACCGCTGCCACTGAAACTGTTGGCAACGTCACTGTCCAGAATCTTGAATTCACTTACCTGAATGCCCGCGGCCAGCTCAAATTCGATGACAAAGGCCAGAGCACTTCGTCGGGTTATGCCCTTCGCATGCAAAAAGACAGCGTGATCTGGGTGTCGGTACTGCCGGGCTTAGGTATAGAAGCTGCCCGTATTAAGCTCACGCCCGACTCCGTATACCTGATGAACCGTATCCAGCGGGAGTATGTTGTTACTGATTATGCTTTTCTGAGCAAGCGCTTTAATGTAGCGCTCGACTTTCAGGTGGTGCAGGCCATTTTGCTTGGAAACTACCAGGCCAACGGCTCTGAAAAAGCCACCAACCAGGGACAGATGCAGCATGTGCAGCAACTGCGCCAAAACCTCCTCTTCGAGTATTTCATCAGCTCTGAAAATCTGAAACTGCAGCAGCTCAACGTGAAAGACCAGCTTTCCGGCAATAGCATTGTGGTGCAATATGAGAGTTTTCAGCCCTTGGGCGATGTCCCTTTTGCCTACAACATGCTGGCTCAGATTCTACAGTCGGGTCAGATATCTGACTTCAATCTAAGCCATACCAAGGTCACTGTTTCTGAGGATGTGCTGGAGTTTCCTTTCAGTGTTCCTTCTGGTTACAAGCGCCTTTAGTCGAATAAAATTTCCGGGCTTCTGGTTCGGGCCATTTAGTTTTACCATATTTGTAAGCTAAGTGTAGTATACCCCTATTTCTGATGAAGGCCCTTTACAAATCAGCCTTTTTCCTGATCGTCCTGCTGTTGCCGTTGGTTACACAAGCCCAGAAACAAAAATCGAAGGCACAGCTTGAGAAAGAGAAAAAGGAAAATCTAAACCGTATTAAAGAAGCAAATCGCATTCTGCAGCAGACCAAGGTGCAGAAGGAAGCTTCTATTGGCCAGCTCAACGCCATTCAGGAAAAAATTGCGGTACAGAAAGGCGTTATCAGCACCATCTCCCGGGAAATAAAGCTGCTCGAGTCGGGTATGAAAGAAACGGAAGGTATAGTAGGCGAACTGCAGGCCGACCTGGAAAGCCTGAAAGCCGAGTACGCCACCATGGTTTACGCCGCCTCCAAAACTGCCAACAGCTACAATAAACTCATGTTCGTGTTCGCTGCTGATTCCTTCAACCAAATGGTACGCCGACTACGTTACCTGCAGCAGTATTCTGAGGCCCGCAAGAAACAGGTAGAACAAATCAACAAGGTACAGGTAGCCCTGACCGGCCAGCTGCGCACCCTGGAATCACAGCGGGAAGAGAAACGTGGTCTGCTCGATAAGCAGATGCTGGAAAATAAAAATCTGGTAACGCTGCGCACCCAGCAGGATGGCATGATCCAAAAGCTCAGCAAGCAGGAGTCGCAACTTAAAAAAGAAGTGGCGCAACGCCAGCAAGCCGTCAGAAAGCTGGATAACCTCATAGCCGACATTGTGAAAGAGGAAATAGCCCGCGCCGCCCGCGCTGCCCGCGAAGAAGGTCGTGCCACCAGCGGAAGCTCCAGCAAAATCACCCTCACACCGGAAGCGGCACTTATCTCCTCATCTTTTGCGGGTAATCGCGGTCGCCTGGCCTGGCCCGTGGACCGTGGTTTTATTTCGCAGAAATTTGGCCGGCACAATCACCCGGTACTGAAAGGCGTAGTCATAGAAAACAGAGGAATTGATATTCAGACCGGTCAGGGAGAGCCTGCACGTGCTATTTTCGAAGGCAAAGTATTAACAGTAGCCAGTGTACCCGGCATGAACAATATTGTGATGGTGCAGCACGGTGAGTACTTTGTGGTTTATGCAAAACTGCGCACCGTGAGCGTAAAAGAAGGGCAGAATGTGAAGCAAAAAGACGTGATCGGCACGGTGTACACCGACTCAAACGGCACGACCGAATTGCAGTTCCAACTCTGGAAAAACAATACCAACCTGAACCCTGAAAGCTGGATCAGGCCAAAGTAGACCTCCTGTTATACCTGACATAAAAAAGCGCAGTGGACCATCTTATAAGATGCCCGCTGCGCTTTTTTAGCTTTCGATTTCTTGTAAGCTAATTTTCTATACCCCCTATAAAGAAAAAACACCCTACAAAGCAGGGTGCCTTTCCAAGCTATGAAAACAAACTTAAAATTATATTTAGACACTCTCTCCTATTCGGGAGGGCTGTGTTAAATTTCTAGGATTAATTTACAACCTTTTAATCACACTTGCAAACAGAAGATTAAAAAAACTTAATATTTAATTTTCTTCTTAACTTGCGATTTTGCTTTCCGCCTCTGCCAGGCGTTTCTATGCGATTCTGTTGTACAAGGCATATTACAAGTAGCTTGCCAAAAATAATAAAAACACTAAACAGCTTATTATCAGCTATAAAAGCAAATCCACAAGCATTCATTTTTCCCTATATCGGAAACTTTATTTTCATTTTGGGAAAAAGACCGATGTAAATCGGTTCGAAAAGATTCTGTTTGTAATAGAACCCTTAAATTTATTTGCCCCTCTATACGCCTCTTCCTATATGAAGTTGCAACTCACTTGCATCGTACCCTAATCACGACTGATGAACCACATGTTACCGTTCCCTATACCTGATTTCTCAAGGTTAATGACAGGTGACTAAACTAATGTTTCCAAATGTGGGTTTAATTAAAATATAAGCTTTATTTTTGCAGCAATTCATCTTAAAATTTTAAGAACATGGTACTTACCAACACACTAGCATTTATCCAGAACATTGGGGGCGGTTCGTTGATCCTGATCCTTGTGGTGATTCTGCTTCTTTTTGGAGCAAAGCGCATTCCAGAGCTTGCAAGAGGTCTGGGCCGTGGAATCCGTGAGTTCAAGGACGCCACCAACGAGATCAAAGACGATCTGGAAAAGTCGACAAAGGATACTCCTGTAAAGTAATTTCCGGCATAACGCTTTATGATACCTAGTGCAATTCTCCTCTTCCTGGCAGACCTGGGAGGAGGAGAAATTCTTGTTGTACTAACCGCAGTACTCCTGCTTTTTGGCGCCGATAAACTCCCAGGCATGGCACGTTCTGCCGGTCGCGGTCTCCGTAGCTTTAACGATGCCAAAAACGAAATCCAGAACGAGCTTGAACGCTCCATCAAGGACATAAAAAAGCCTGACTAGTTTGAAATCATACCACTCACTTCGTGACATTCGCAGCGATATTGCCAACGGGCAACTTTCGTGCAGACAGCTGGTAGAGCACTACCTTCATAATATAAAGCAGAAGCCTGAGCTAAACGCTTTCCTGGAGATATTCGAGGAAGAAGCATTTGCCCAGGCCGACGCTGTAGACAAGAAACTCGCCTCAGGCCATGCCGGCAAACTGGCAGGTATGGTAATCGGCCTTAAAGATGTACTGGCGTACGAAGGCCATAGCCTGCAGGCATCCAGCCAGATTCTGGACGGTTTTAAGTCGCTTTATACCGCTACGGCAGTACAGCGCCTGCTTGCTGAAGATGCTATTATCATTGGTCGCCAGAACTGTGACGAGTTTGCGATGGGAGCTTCTAACGAAAACTCTTCCTTTGGTCCCGTGCTCAACGCAGACGATACGACCCGCGTACCGGGTGGTTCGTCCGGAGGATCTGCCGTAGCCGTACAGGCTGACCTGTGCCTGGCTTCGATTGGTTCCGACACAGGTGGCTCTGTTCGCCAGCCAGCTTCTTTCTGCGGTGTGGTGGGTCTTAAGCCTACTTATTCGCGTATTTCCCGCTACGGCCTGATCGCCTATGCTTCTTCTTTCGACCAGATCGGTATCATTTCGAAGAGCGTAGAAGACGCAGCCCTACTGCTGGAAGTAATGGCTGGTAGTGACGAGTATGACAGCACTGTAAGTCACCGCCCGGTTCCGGCTTATAGCCAGATGCTGCAGACAGACAAGAAATACAAAATTGGCTATATCCGCGACTGCTTCGAAAGTGAGGGTCTGGACGCCGAGGTGAAAGAAAGCATCCTAGGCGTGAAAGACATGTTACAGGAGGCAGGCCACCAGGTAGAAGCCGTGGAGTTCCCATACCTGGATTACATGGTGCCGACTTATTATATTCTCACGACTGCCGAAGCCAGTTCTAACCTGGGTCGTTTTGACGGCGTGAAGTACGGCTACCGCAGCGAGAACGCAACCGACCTTACCTCCCTTTACAAAAAAACGCGTGCCGAGGGCTTCGGTCCGGAGGTGCAGCGCCGCATTATGCTGGGCACTTTTGTGCTGAGCGCCGACTACTATGACGCCTACTATACCAAGGCCCAGCGCGTACGCCGTCTCATAAAAGATAAGACGGATGAGTTGCTGCAACATTATGATTTTCTTATATTGCCTACTGCTCCTACTACGGCCTTCAGGCTAGAGGAGAATACGGCGAATCCGTTGGCTATGTACTTGGCTGACATCTTTACGGTTCAGGCCTCGCTTGCTGGTGTTCCTGCCATCTCTATTCCGGCAGGTCGCGATGCGAATGGCCTTTCCATCGGGTTGCAGTTAATGACCCGCTCATTTGAGGAGCCGCAACTGCTGGCTTTCTCGAATTACATACTGGACAAGCTAACCGTTGAAGCATAAATTATAATGACGCAGTTTAGACTCTTTACAGTACTTGCAGCACTGGTTGGAAGTATGTGGGCGATCCATGCCCAGGCTTTTGGCTATACGATCAGGTTCGAAAGACTCATAGAAGAGGATTCCTTAAAAAAACCACAGGCAGATACTACCTTCCTTTCAGATGAGGAACTGGCGCTGCTCGTGGAGTATATCCCCTATGAGCCCGACGAAGTGATTCAAGACAGGCTGAGCTGTATTGAGGCTGACATCCCTTTGGTATTCAATAAATTTGTGCGCAATCACATCGATTACTTTACTGTCCGTAACAGAAAATATACGCGCACCATGATCTCCCGTGAAAATGTGTATTTCCCGATCTACGAGAAGTACCTGAAGAAGTACAACATGCCGCAGGACATCAAGTACCTTTCCATTGTAGAGTCTGGCCTGAACCCGAAAGCGGCTTCATGGGCGGGTGCAGTTGGTCCCTGGCAGTTCATCAAATCCACGGGCAAAGAATACGGCCTGAACCAGGACCAGCACATCGATGAGCGCATGGATATCGAGAAATCCACGGATGCGGCTATGCGCTTTCTGAGCAGGCTATACCGCACGTATGGCGACTGGGAACTAGCCATGGCTGCCTACAACTGCGGTCAGGGCAACGTGAACAAAGCAATCAGGCGAGCAGGTGGCGGTAAAAAGACCTTTTGGGAAATTTACCCATACCTGCCCAGAGAAACCCGCAACTATATACCTTCTATGACGGCGGTGATCTATGCGATGAAGTATGCGCCGGAGCATAATATTTTCTCTGACTCTATTCTGTATGCAGCCGACTATACTCACCTGGATGTGAACCAGGCGCTGGATCTCGAAAAGCTGGCGGCTGAACTACACATAGACACGCTGGCTTTGCTGGCTCTGAACCCGGAGATCAAACAAGCAAAACTGCCAGCTACGACCCGCAATTACAAATTGCGCGTTCCGGCGCAGGCTGCATACCTGCTGGCTGCCGAACAGAGCTGCATTTTGCTCGCCGCTGCCCCTACGCCTCCTCCGGCCAAAAAGATTACTCCAGCAGAAGCACCGGTTATGCTGGCCTCTGCCACCACGCAGGAAGCGACCAAAGACAGCCTGGTACAAGCCACCTACATTGTACGCCGCGGCGATAACCTGTTTACAATTGCCCGCAGGCATGGCGTTACGATAGAAGACCTGAAGGAGTGGAATAAACTAGAAGGCTCCTCGATCAGAGTGCAGGACAAGCTACTGGTGTGGAAACCTGCTCCGGAAGTAAACACAGCCAAACTGGCTATGGCCACAGAGAAGCCAAAAGCCAATACAACACAAAAGCAGTCATCGGCCAAGAGCCAGGCCCAGGATCGTTTCATTTATCATGTACAGCCAGGCGACACACTCTGGACTATTTCCCAGCGACATGAAGGGGTGACAGTCGAAAAGATCAAGAAGCTGAACAAGCTCAAAAACAGCGCTATAAAACCGGGCCAGCAACTGATTCTGAGCTAGGCAGACAGGTATAAATCAAACGGAACACTCTTCTAACGGAAGGGTGTTTCGTCGTTTATACCCTCCCGATTATCCATTTATTGCAATAAGAGACAGTAGTCCATACCTGAATCTGAGCAGCCTGATAAAAAACAGGGTATTCTGCTAGATGCAGGTTATTCAGAATGTATCTTTGTCGATTACGACTTTGATAAACCATAAAATCTTATCAAATTGGCTTTAAGCTTCTGCCAGGTGCGGGAGCCGCAAAGTGCGAGGGAACAACTAAACACGAGACAACACAACAACGCATACCATGATCAAAGTAAACAAAGAGGACGCACTTAACTACCACATGCAGGGGCAACCCGGCAAAATAGAAGTAGTGCCGACCAAAATGCTGAGTACGCAGCATGACCTGGCTCTGGCTTACTCTCCTGGAGTAGCAGAGCCCTGCAAAGAAATAGCCGCTGACAAAGACAATGTATATAAGTATACTGCCAAGGGAAACCTGGTAGGTGTTATCTCCAACGGCACAGCCGTTCTCGGACTGGGCAATATCGGCCCGGATGCCTCAAAGCCTGTGATGGAAGGGAAAGGCGTGCTTTTTAAGAAGTTCGCAGGTATAGACGTGTTTGATATTGAAATCGACTGCACCGATCCGGAAGAATTCATCCGTATTGTAAAGTCGCTGGAACCAACGTTTGGCGGCATCAACCTGGAAGACATCAAAGCGCCGGAGAGCTTTAAGATAGAAAACGCCCTGAAGGAGCAGATGAACATTCCGCTCATGCACGACGACCAGCACGGCACAGCCATTATCTCTTCGGCAGCGCTGCTCAACGCACTGGAACTGGCAGGCAAAAGAATTGAAGATATCCAGATTGTAATAAATGGCGCGGGCGCTGCTGCTATCGCCTGTACCAAACTATATGTGGCCCTGGGTGCCAAGCTGGACAACATCGTGATGTTCGACAAGGATGGCATCATCCGTCCCGAACGCAACGACCTGGACATTTACAGAGCACAGTTTGTGACCCTGCGCAAGATAAACACACTGCCAGAAGCCATGGAAGGCGCTGATGTATTCATCGGACTCTCGGCCGGCAACGTGCTGGCACCAGAGTTGGTAAGGCTGATGGCCCCTAACCCGATCATTTTTGCACTGGCCAACCCGGACCCGGAGATTCCTTATGAGGTAGCCATGGAAACCCGCGATGATCTGATCATGGCAACCGGCCGCTCAGACCATCCGAACCAGGTAAACAACGTGCTTGGTTTCCCCTACATATTCAGAGGAGCCCTGGATGTACGCGCCACAGAAATCAACGAAGCGATGAAGCTGGCCGCTGTGCGTGCCCTGGCTGATCTCGCAAAAGAGCCCGTTCCGGAAATGGTGCACAAAGCCTACGGAGACAACACTATTTCATTTGGCCGTACCTACCTGATACCGAAGCCACTTGATCCGCGCCTGATTACAACGGTGTCGCCGGCAGTAGCCAAAGCAGCCATGGAGAGTGGTGTGGCCAAGCACCCGATCACCAATTGGGAAGCCTACGAACAGGAACTGCAGGAGCGTATCGGTATTGATCAGAAGCTGATGACACGCATTACCAACCAGGCGAAGAAAGATCCGAAGACGGTGGTGTTTGCGGAAGCAGATCATTATAAGATACTTAAAGCGGCTCAGATCGTAAAAGAACAGCGCATCGCGAACCCGATCCTGCTGGGCAACAAAGCCCGAATTGCCGCTATTATAGAAGAAACCAACCTCGACCTGCATGACTGCGTGATCATTGACACGTACGAAGAGGATGCCAAGCGGGAAGAATTTGCCCAACTGCTATATAAGAAACGTCAGCGCAAGGGGCTCACCCTGTTCGACAGCCGTCGCCAGATGCGTGACCGCAACTACTTTGGCGCCATGATGCTCGAAACAGGCGAAGCAGATGCGCTCATCTCAGGCCTTACGCGTGACTACTCCAAAACGATCCTGCCTTCGCTGCAGATTATCGGGGTGGAAGAAGGCATTAACAAAGTGGCAGGTATGTACATTATCCTGAGCAAAAAAGAGCCTTATTTCTTCGCTGATACCACAGTAAACGTAAACCCTACTGCCGACGAACTGGTAGACATTATTGGCCTGACCGCCCGTGCCGTGCGCTTCTTCGACACGGAGCCGCGCATGGCTGTATTGTCATACTCTAACTTCGGCTCCGTGCAGGGCGATATACCTAACAAAGGTGCTGAGGCAGTGCGCAAGGCGAAGCAGCGTTACCCGGACCTCATGATTGATGGTGAAATGCAGGCGAACACGGCCATGAACAAGAACCTGCTACGTGAACACTATCCATTTAGCGAACTGGCTGAAAAAGGAGCAAATACACTTGTTTTCCCGACACTTACTTCGGGTAACATCGCTTACAAACTGCTACAGGAAATAGGTGGTGCTGAGGCAATTGGCCCTGTGCTAATGGGTATGCGCAAACCGGTTCATATTCTGCAGTTGGGAAGCTCCATCCGCGAAATCGTTAACATGGTTTCCATTGCTGTCGTAGATGCTCAAAACTATAATAATAAACATATATAGATGATTGCGTACATTGATGGTAAGCTGGCTCTAAAAGATCCTACCTATGTCATTGTCGATGTCAATGGCATAGGTTATCAGATCAAAATTTCCCTCAACACGTATTCGTCACTGCCTGAGGGGGAGCGCTGCAAGCTGCATACTTACCTGCATATCAAAGAGGATGCCCATACCTTGTATGGCTTTACAACAGCCGCTGAGAAGGAGACATTTCTGCTTCTGATCTCAATTTCTGGGGTGGGGCCAAACACGGGCCTGATGATTTTATCGTCGCTGTCGGTGGATGAAGTGCAGCAGGCTATTGTGCGGGAAGATGTGCGTACCATTCAACATGTGAAGGGAATCGGAGCGAAAACTGCGCAGCGCATCATATTGGAATTAAAAGATAAAATAAAGAAAGAAACCATGCTGGCTGGTAGCACAGCAGTTCCCGTTTCCGCACACAATACGTCTCGTGCAGAAGCGTTATCAGCTTTAGTTACACTAGGCTTTGCTAAGAACGTGGCAGAGAAAACGCTTGATGCGATCATCAAGCGGGAAGACAGAAGCCTGAGCGTAGAGGAACTAATAAAATTTGCCTTAAAGTCTTCTTAATCGGTAGAGCCCAACTTGATCTGGAAAAGTAAAAAAAACAGCCTGCTGTTTGCAACGGTTGCTGCGATCACTATGCTGGCATGGTGGTCGCATGCCGAAGGAGTGCGTTCGCACAACAGGTATAGCACCCTGATTTTTTCAGATTTTTTCGTTCAGGATACCATTCCGCAGGACTCTGCCCGCTTACAGCCCTACATTCCGAGCCGTCGCCCGACATTTAAGCCGAGCGATCGCATTGGAAGCCCTTTCGGCACCCGCCCGAGCACTTCTCCCCTGCTGCTTGGTCAGCCCTCTAACATAGAACTCGAAATACAACTCGACGATAGCCTGCGGCAGTACAACATCAACGAGCGTATGGGTGAGTTGGATTATCGACTTCCCTCTACCATGTCGTGGGAAGAATATTCCCGCTACCAGCGCCAACAAGCCATCCGCGACTACTGGCGCAGTAAGTCAGCCGGACTGGATGGCGAAAGCGTAGTAAGTGGACGCCGCCTGGTACCGAAGATCTACATCAGCCCGGTATTTGACCGAGTGTTCGGAGGCAACTTTGTGGATATTCAGCCGAATGGTAACGTCAACCTGAAGTTCGGAGCCCGTTTCAACCGCAACGAAAACCCTTCTATACCTCTCCGGCAGCAACGCACCGGCGACTTTGATTTCGACCAGAACATTTCGCTCAACCTGGTGGGCAAGATCGGGGAGAAAATGCGCCTCAACTTTAACTGGGACAACAACGCCAACTTCGAGTTCGAAAACAACATGAAGCTGGACTATACTGGCTTCGAGGAGGAAATCATTCGTAAGGTAGAGGCTGGTAATGTGAGTCTGCCACTTAACAACTCTTTGATCACGGGCGCACAGAATCTGTTTGGTTTAAAAACACAATTGCAGTTCGGCCGCCTGGGCGTGACGACGATTGCCGCTAACGTGCGTGGCCGTAACGACGAGGTAGTGATCCAGAACGGAGCACAGAACAAGCCTTTTGAGATACGAGCCGACAGTTACGACCGCGACCGCCACTTCTTCCTGTCACAGTTCTTCCGCGGTAGGTATGACAAAACGCTGCAGAACCTGCCGCTGGTAAACTCCGGCATCGTGATTCGCCGTCTGGAGCTATACGTAACCAACAACAACCGCAGCACCGAAAACCTGCGCAACATGGTCGCCTACATGGACTTAGGCGAAGCCGATCCATTTAGAAATCAGTTTGAGCGCAACCCGTTAGCCCCGGCCGCTAACAACGCCAACGCACTGTATAGCCTGATCAACACTAACCCGCAGGCCCGCAACAACGACCAGGTAGATACATACCTAAACAGCTTGGGCCTACAGAAAGCTATTGATTTTGAGCACGTGCGCGCCCGCAGGCTGGACCCGCGTGAGTATAAGTTCAACCAGCAGTTGGGCTATATTTCCCTGACCACCGCCCTGCTGCCCGACCAGGTGCTGGGCGTCGCTTTTGAGTATACCTACAACGGCCAGACCTACAAAGTGGGCGAGTTGATGGAGGACTACCAGAACCTGCGAGATGACCAGGTGATTCACATGAAGTTGCTGAAGGCGACCAATCCGGCACTGGAATACCCAACCTGGGACTTGATGATGAAAAACGTCTACAGTCTGGACGCGACACAGGTAAACCGCCAGAATTTCCAGCTGCAGATCGTTTACAAAGACGACGAGACTGGCGTTGACATCACCAGCTTAAAAGAGCCGAGCCCGATCCAGAACATCCCGCTGATCGAAGTACTCAACCTTGATAATGTCAACACGAACAATGACAAACCCCGCGACGGTAACTTCGACTTCCTGGAAGGTATAACCATTGACCCTGAAACAGGGCGCATCATCTTTCCGGTAGTAGAACCTTTTGGCTCATACCTGGCTAATCAATTCGAAGGGCGGCAGGACCTGATTGAACGCTACGTTTTCCAAGAACTCTACGAACAAACTCAAACAGACGCGCAGCAGAACACACTGAAAGCAAAGTTCTTTCTCAAAGGCCGCTTTCAAGCCAGTTCCACCGATGAAATTATGCTGCCGGGCTTCCGAATTGCCGAAGGTTCTGTGGCGGTATACTCCGGTGGCACGCGCCTCGAAGAAGGCACCGACTACCAGGTATTCTATGACCTTGGTCGCATCAAAATACTGAACCCGAGTTACATTGCTTCGGCCAGCGACCTGCGCGTGACGTACGAAAAGGCCGAACTGCTTAACATACAACCCCGCACCATGCTGGGCGCCCGATTCGACTACCGCGTAAACAACGACCTGAACCTGGGCGGTACGGTGCTGCACCTTAACGAGCGGCCGTACATTAACCGCGTGAGCATCGGCGACGAACCTACCAACAATACAATTTACGGGCTGGATGTGAATTTTAACCGGGAGTCGCGCTTCCTGACGAAGATGACGGACATGATTCCGTTCATTCAGACAAAAGTACCGTCGAGCGTGACTTTCAGCGGCGAGTTTGCACACTTGGTGCCCTCCGCGTCCAAGTCGCCGGTGAACGAAGATGGCACCTCATACCTGGATGACTTTGAAGGCGCTGAAACTCCATTTAGTCTGGGAGGCTTTAACAATACCACTTGGCGACTAGCGGCCACTCCTGCCCCATTAGCGCAGGGAGAAGGCCTGGAATATGCCTACAACCGTGCCCGTGTAGCCTGGTATACCATCGACCAGATTTTCTACCGCGACAGCGAAGGCCTGCGCCCGAGCAACATCGGCGACGAGGAACTCAAGAACCACTATGTACGACCTGTTCAACGGTATGAGGTATTCCCGGGCCGCGATCGTGAGATAGCCAACGCCTACGAGTATACCTTCGATGTGGCCTACTACCCGCAGGAGCGCGGGCAGTACAACTACAATCCGAACCTGGATGGACAGGGTAGACTACAGAACGATCCGCGCAAGAACTGGGGCGGTATCAGCCGGGAGATTACTTTCGACACAGACTTTGACAATGCCAACGTAGAGTATGTGGAATTCTGGCTGATGGACCCTTTCCTGACCGGACCAAATGGACGCAAAGACTCGAACGGCAACCCGATAGCGAGCAACGATGGTGGTGAACTGGTGATCAACCTGGGTAACGTGTCGGAAGATATCCTAAAAGACAACCGCTACGCATTTGAGAACGGCTTACCGACCTCCGCTACCGATAACCAGAATATGCAGACCACAGAATGGGGACGCGTCACCACGCAGCAGTTTCTGACGGATGCTTTTTCGGCTGTACCGGGCGCCCGCGGTTTCCAGGACATCGGTCTGGATGGTTTAGGAGACAACGCAGAACGTGAGTTTTTCCAGAACACCTTCCTGGGCCGTATACCTGGCGGAGCACCGCAAACCGTCCTATCTGACCCTTCTGCTGACAACTTCCTGCACCACCTCGATGAGGCTTATGACCAGCAGAATGCCGGCATCCTGGAGCGTTACAAACGCTTCAACGGCATGGAAGGCAACTCGCCGGAACAGAGCCGCTTTTCTAACTATGCTTTCCCTGACAAAGAAGACCTGAACCGCGACAACGTGATCAGTGACCTGGAGCAGTACTACGAGTACAAGATCAAACTGCAGCCAGGCGGTATGAGCGTGGGCGAAAACTACATCGTAGACAAGATCGTGGATACTAAAACCGGTGACAACGTAACCTGGTACCAGTTCCGGGTCCCGGTGCGCCAGCCAACGGGCAATGTGGGTAACATCAGTGGTTTCAAATCGATCCGCTTCATGCGTATGTATATGACGGAGTTCGCCGACCCGGTGGTGCTCCGTTTTGTGCAGTTCCAGTTTGTGGCCAACCAGTGGCGTACTTTCCTGCAGCCAATCACCGACGGCAACCCTTGCCTGAACTGTACCGACGATGCCCGATCTTTTACCGTGTCTACCGTGAACATAGAAGAGAACAGCGAAACAGGCAACGACGAAACGATCATCCCTTATGTGATGCCTCCAGGTATAGAGCGTCTGCGCGATTATGCTGCCACTAATAACCGTCGGCAGAACGAGCAGGCAATGCAGTTGTGTGTCGAGGATCTGAAAGATTCTTTCTCTAAGGCAGTTTACAAGAACCTGTCGATTGACATGCTGATCTACAAGCGCCTCAAACTGTTCCTACATGCCCAAACCCGCGACCCGAACACCCGCGACGATGATGTGCAGGCTTTTGTCAGAATAGGTACAGACTATACCCAAAACTACTACGAGTACGTGGTGCCGCTTAAACTAACACCACTGGGCACCACCAGCCGCGAAGGCATCTGGCTTGCCGAAAACGAAGTGGACGTTGCCCTGGAGGATTTTGTAAATGCCAAAGTAGAGCGAAACAAAACTGCCGGAGGCTGGGACAACCGCCGTCCTTTTGAGGTGATGCTCGAAGGTGGCAAGATGATACGCGTGGTGGGTAACCCGGATTTCAGTGAGGTGCAAAGTGTGATGATTGGTCTGCGTAACCCAACCGTACCGGGCGAAGATGCCCGTCCGCAATCGGTTTGCGTGTGGGTGAACGAACTGCGTGTAACAGACTTCCGGAATAACTCCGGCTGGGCTGCCAATGCCCGCCTCAACACCAAACTGGCCGACTTTGCCAACATCACAGCAACAGGCAGCTATACGACCATTGGTTTTGGATCACTGCAGCAGAAAATTGCGCAACGAGCCCGAGAAAACACAGCCATATTTGATGTAAGCGCCAACATTGTGGCCGATAAGTTCCTGCCCGAAAAGCTAGGTATAAAAGTGCCGGTATCGGTGCAGTATGGCACCATGAACAGCGCTCCGCAGTTTGACCCACTCGACAAGGACGTGCCACTGGAGCAGTCGCTGACAAGGTATGAGACAGATGAAACGCAGCGGGAGTACAGGCGTGAAGTAAGTACCAGAGAAACCCGGAAAAGCGTGAGTTTGCTGAACGTGCGGAAAGAACGCACCAATCCGGAGGCCAAGGTGCGCCCATATGACGTCGAAAACCTGTCCTTCTCGTACTCCTATGCCGAGCGCCTATTCACCAACATCGAGACCGACCGCGACTTTACCCGCACCTATACCGGAGCGGTGGCCTATACCTATACCAACACGCCGCGCAACTATGAGTTGTTTGCTAAAAGCGAGCGCCTCAAGTCGCCGTACATGCGCCTGATCAAAGATCTGAACTTTACGCCGCTGCCAAGCCGTTTTGCCTTCCGCGCCGACCTCGACCGCAGGTATAACGAGACTTTCCTGCAGCGCCGCGATCCGGGTTCGGGCCTGATCACCTCCAGAGGTATAGAACCTACGTTCCAGAAGTACTTCTTCTTCAACCGTATTTATGACCTCAAGTGGGACATCAGCAAGAGCCTGTCGCTGGACTATACTGCCACCAACCGTGCTGTAGTAGACGAGCCGGACTACCGCATTAACCGCGATGTGGACTCGCTGCGCTACAAGAACAAAGTAATTTGGGACAACCTGCGCAATTTTGGGCGTAACACAAACTATAATCAGTTGGTGGCGGCCAACTACAAGGTGCCGTTTGACAAATTCCCACTTACCGACTGGTTGGGCGCCGAAACCCGCTATGCCGTTACCTACATCTGGACGGCCGGCTCTACGGCCCTGAACGAGGATGCCTCTTTCCGCTTGGGTAACACTGCCGAGAATAGTACCGAGTTTAGCGTAAATGGCCGATTTGACCTGGTGAAGCTCTACAACAAAGTGAAGTTCCTGAAAGAGGTGAACAGCCCGACACAGCCGCAAGCCGGACCACCGGTGCCTGCCCCAGGCGACAGCGTG
This sequence comes from Pontibacter sp. HSC-14F20, assembly GCF_019599265.1. GTDB lineage: Bacteria > Bacteroidota > Bacteroidia > Cytophagales > Hymenobacteraceae > Pontibacter. Next base: position 126,110 of record NZ_JAHZTC010000012.1, read on the forward strand.
GTACAGAAGCGATCTGAAATGAAACTTGCCAAGGGATTGGCCCGCTTCCTGATGATGACCCGCTCGGTGAACTTTACTTACCTGCAAAACCGGGGTACCATGATGCCGGGCTACCTGCCGCGCACCAAAATGCTTGGCTTTGACGATGGCTTCGATGCGCCGGGCCTGCCGTTTATATTAGGCCGTCAGTATGACCTGGATGACCTTTATAACCGCGCCTTTACCAACGGTTGGTATACTGACAGCAGCCAGTACCTGAACACGCCATTCAGTGGAATTGAAACAGAGACTTTTACGGCCAGGGCCAACATGGAGCCGTTCCGTAACTTTAACCTGCAGCTCGACGCCCGCCGCAACATGTCGGAGATACAGGAAGTGTTTTACCGCAAGCAGTTCGATGACTTCGGGAATATTGGCACTGTAAATGAGCGCCAGAACCCGATCAACACCGGCTCATTCAGCACATCCTTCTTTGCACTGGGTACTATTTTTGAGCCTACTGCAGACGGAACTTCGGCCGCTTTCGATAACTTTATCCGTAACCGCCACGAGATACGGGAGCGCCTCACCAATGCCAATGCAGCAGCCGGTGACTCAGGCTATACCTTAAACTCGCAGGATGTGCTCCTGCAGTCGTTTTTGTATGCTTACCAAGGGCGCAATGCGAGTGGCTTTAAGGCAAGTGGTGGCAATCCGTTCAAGCGACTGCCTATACCTAACTGGCGCATCGACTACAATGGCCTGTCGCAGTTGGAGTTCTTTAAACGCTGGTTCAGCCAGGTAAACCTCACGCACTCCTATAACTCGACTTACAACGTAACAAGCTTTACAACCTCGCTGGCTTACGAGAACAGCCCAGGCGACTACCCGACCCGCACCAATGAGTTTGGGCAGCTGATTCCGTACTACATCGTGAACCAACTGACGGTGCAGGAGCGACTGGAACTGTTGGGCGTAAACTTCCGGACGAACACCAACCTGACCGGTCGTTTAGGGTACAGGATAGAGCGCAACCTGTCGCTGAACCTGACCAACGCGCAGGTAACCGAAACCAACGTGAAGGACTATACCTTCGGCTTCGGGTATAGCACGACAAACTTCCGTATACCTTTCCGGATAGGCGGGGAGAAACGCACGCTGGAGAATGAACTAACTTTGCGTATGGACATGTCGGTGCGCGATAACCAGACCGTGCAGCGGGCCATTGCGCAGGACGACCAGGGCAACGAAATCAGCCAGAACCAGATCACCAATGGCACGCGTCAGCTGCAGTTGCGCCCAACTGTAGACTATGTGCTGAGCCAGCGCGTGAACATACAGTTCTACCTGCTGCGCACGGTGTCTGACCCTAAAATTTCGACCTCTTTCCGTAACAGTGTGTCAGAAGGGGGAGTACAGCTACGTGTTAGTCTGCAATAATTTTTAGCATTGCAAAAAAGAGCGTATTTTTGGATATCATTTAACCCAAAGCAATAGATATGAATTTACCTGACAACCTAAAGTATACCAAAGACCACGAGTGGGTGCGCATAGAAGGTGACGTAGCCTACATTGGCATCACAGACTTTGCACAGAGCGAGCTGGGCGACATCGTGTATGTTGACATCGACACTGTGGACAAAGAAATCAGCCAGAACGATGTGTTTGGTACAGTAGAAGCCGTGAAGACTGTGTCTGACCTGTTCAGCCCACTGAGCGGTACCGTGCAGGAGTTCAACGAGAAGCTGGACGGCAGCCCGGAACTGGTAAACTCAGATCCTTACGGAGACGGCTGGATCATCAAATTGTCTATCAGCGACGCAAGCGAAATCGAAGGCCTGTTGACGGCTGAAGGTTACCGCGAAGTAATCGGTCAGTAATTTTGCAAGTATAGAAGCAGGTTTGATCCTACGGTATAATTTCTTTACCATCATTTGGGCAGCAGTGATCATGGTTTTGACGCTGCTGCCCTCCTCTTCTATGCCCTCCCTTTCCATCTGGGAGATTTTCTCTTTTGATTCGTTTGCCCACGCTTTTATGTTTGCCGTGCTCACATACCTGATGGTGGTGGGCCTGAAGAAACAGTATACCTATCTCCAGCTGAAGCACTACGCCATCCGCGCCGCATTTTTTGTGAGCTCTATGTTTGGCATCGCGATCGAACTGCTGCAGCATTTTTTTGTACCCGGCCGCCAGGGCGATATGATTGATGTGCTCAGCAACACAATTGGCTGTATACTCGGCATCCTGCTCTTTAAGTGGATCTACAGAATGTAGCCCACCCAAAAATCCCGTCAACAATACTTCTGGTTCACACACTGGTATAGACTTGATTTTCAGCAGATCAGGCTTGATTAACTATTGCCTATATGGTGGCTATTGATTAGCTTTAGTGCTATTTTATCAAAATAGAAACTGAGCTTTACTCTTACGTCTGCTCTATGCCACCACGCCACAAACTTAAACAAACACTTTGGGTGCCTTTGCTGTGTCTATTGGCATTGCTCCCACTCCAAAGCCAGTCACAACAAGTAGCTTCTCCACTTCCCAAACAGGTGGCCCGCAAGCTGGCGCCTCACCTGCAGCAATTCAACGGAGATCATCCGGCAGCCTCTTACCGCATCAAAGTATCTGACAAAAAGCGCTTCTATACCTGGCTGCAACAGCAACAACTCAACGCCACTGTAAAAGAGTCTGGCTCACATACCAATACCCTGGTGATAACAGGCATCAAACCTGCGCAACTACTGCGGCTGGCCGCTTCGCCGGAGGTGCTTTATGTGGATAAGCCCAACCGCCGGGCTGTGGAGGAACTGGAGCTGCGGGATACTGATTTCGTGGTGAACAACATCTATGCAGTGCAGGCGGCCTTCCGGGATATTGCCGGACAAGGTATGGCAGTGTCCGTAAAAGAGGCTGCCTTCGACCCAGCTGACCTCGACCTGCAGGGCCGTGTTATTAGCCCCCAGTCAATAGAGGAAAAACCCAGTTCGCATGCCACTACCATGGCCACCCTGATAGCAGGAGCCGGCAACACAGGCCCGAATGGCAGAGGTGTCACGCAGCATACTCTTATCGCCCACTCCAGTTTCGAAGAGTTGTTTCCTGACGACAGCGAAGCCCTGTTGAGCCAGGGTATAAGTGTACAGAACCACTCTTACGGTGTGGGTATAGAAAATTACTACGGTCTGGAAGCACAGGCCTATGACCAGCAGAGTTACCAGCACCCAGAGTTGCTGCATGTGTTTTCGTCTGGCAACAGCGGCGACCAAGCTGAAAAAAGTGGTACCTATGCCAACCTGCCAGGTATAGCCAACCTGACCGGTCAGTTCAAAACTTCTAAAAACACGCTGAGTGTAGGCGCACTGGGTCCGGATGGGCAGGTAGGTATACGCAGCTCCAGAGGCCCCGCCTACGACGGCCGCATCAAACCGGAACTGGTGGCACAGGGCGCTGCGGGCACTTCAGAATCGGCGGCAGTGGTTTCAGGTATAGCCTTGCTGGTACAACAGCTCTATAAAGCACAACACGGCAATCTGCCGCCCGCTTCGCTGGTAAAAGCAGCCTTGATCAACAGTGCAGAAGATACAGGCAGTCCAGGACCCGATTTCACTGCAGGTTTCGGCAATGCTGATGCCCTCGGAGCACTTCGAACTATACAAGCGCAACAGTTCAAACTGGATGCAGTAGCAAAAGGTCAGACGCGAACTTTCCAATTGAACGTACCCAAAGGAGTGCGCCGGTTAAAGGCAACCTTGGTTTGGCATGACCCTGAAGCGGAGCCCAACTCCGAAAAAGCGCTTGTCAATGACCTGGATCTGGTACTGCGGCATGCCACTTCTGGCAAGAACTGGCTGCCTTGGGTGCTGAGCACTTACCCTCACCCCGATTCCCTGCAACAGCCCGCCCGCCGTCGGTTGGACCGCCTGAACAACATAGAACAGATCACGCTGGAAGCCCCGGCAGCCGGCACCTATACCTTGCAGGTAACGGGTTATCAGGTAACAGGAGAGCCTCAGGAATACAGCCTGGTGTATGAACTGGAGCAAGGCATGGAATGGCTATACCCTGTTGCTACGTCTACACTGGCAGCCGGACAGCCTAACCGCCTTGCCTGGCAGTCCGGTGCTGTGACGGGTGCGGCCGACCTGCAATACCGTCTGCACAATTCCGATACGTGGTATACTATAGCTGAAGGTATAGACCTGAGCCAGGGCAGCTATACCTGGCAAACACCTGATACGGCAGCATTAGCCCAACTGCGCCTGTCTCATAAAGGTATAGCTTTGCCAACAGAAGCGTTCATCCTGGCCCAGCCTGCGGATTTACGAATCGGCTTTAATTGTGAGGAGCAGGTGATGTTGCACTGGTCCAGACATCCTAATGCGCAGGAATATAAGTTGTTTCAGTTGGGTGACACACACCTGGAGCCTCTCCTGCAGACTTCCGACACACTTGCTATTATCGACAGAAGCTTGTTGCAGGGCAATTACCTGGCAGTGGCACCCATTATTCAGGGCAACCAGGCAGCCTACAGTCGCAGTATACCTGTACAGGCAGAAGCTTCACCTTGCTACATTAGTAGCTTCCAGCCGCTAGAGTTGGTGACGCCAGACATTGCCCGCTTCTCCCTAAACCTCAGCACCACGCACCAGTTGACATACCTGCGTCTGGAGCGTTTAGAAAACGGCAACTTTAAAGCTTTACATACCGGTACGCCTTCATCCAGCTTGCAATACCAACTCATGGACGAGTCTCCTATACCTGGCCGGAATGTATACAGAGCCAGTGCGACCACTGCCGATGGCAAAACGATTTACAGCCAGGAAGAAACAGTAATCCATACCCCGGAAAACTTTGTACAGGTATACCCGAATCCGGTAGCGGCCGGAGAACCCGTTTATGTAGCTATGGAAGGCGAGACTGCACAGGTACAGGTATTCGACCGCTTGGGAAGACTCAGGCGTGTATCGCAGGAAACCGGCATGCTGAAGGAAGTGCAGACCAAAGGCCTTCCGCCAGGGCTTTACATACTCCGGCTAACCACTGAAAAAGGTACCGTCCTGTCGCGTAAGGTGATTCTGCAGTAAATAGCCATTCTAAACCGCCTTTGCTCCATCATAGGTTTATCCTTTTAGGATTCAAACTGCAATGCCTTATCTTTTTGTGCTCTTAGGCTTCCTGAAGTTTATTAAACCCGAAGCAACGAGTTGCGGCTGCACGGTTTCTGTTGCGATGACATGTGTGGTATACCTTGCTGGCGTAGTTCAAGCGCACAAAAAAAGGCACAGCCCCTCTTGCGGGACTGTGCCTTTTATAGCATTAAGGACTGGACTACTGGTAGAGGTATCTTAAAGCTGTTCTGTCATTGGAGTTGAAGTAGCGGTTGGAGCCATTGCCGATGCAGGCCAGCATCCAGGAGTTCGGATCGGCACCGGTTGGTGTGCCCGGGATGTGCACAGCACCTACACTAGAGGCCCCCTCGTTGTAATAAGAACCACCGCAGCTATACGCTCTGTTCATGTAATCGGTGTGGCGGAAGCCGATGGTGTGCCCGATCTCGTGTGCCAGGATGGTGGCCAGGTAGTTGGTGCCCGGGTTGGTGCCCAGGTAGGCTGAGTTCACCTTTACAGAGTTGTAGGGATTGCCACCAGACGGGAAGCCGGCAGAGGCCAGGTAAGAAGAGCCAGTCGGTGCCTTCGATACCAGGATGTTGTAGCCGGAAGATACGCGGCGGAACTTGAGGCGCAGGTTCTCGGCATTGAAGCGGCGGATAGCCTCGTCCAGTGCCGTTACATAGGAAGATGGCAGGCTGGTGGTGATGGCCACATTGATGGTGCGGCTGGAGCCTACGCTTACCAGGTTGTTGGTGCGGTACTGCTCCTCTTCACCCACGCGCAGGGCGGTGGTTTCAGGAGAAGACTGCAAATCGCTTTCAGAGAAGAAGATGTCACCCTCTACAATGTAGCCACCCTCGGTGCGCTGCACATTGTCAGTGTTGAAACCCATCTCTGAAATTTTAGCCATGGTGAGGGGTGAGATCTCATTGGCTGTTACATCGGCCTCTTCTTTCTGGCAAGAGGAGAAACCAAACAGGGCCGCCAGGGCCAGGAGCGAAAGTAAGCGTGTTGTTTTCATTAAAATATATTTTTTTAGTTAAACATGATGAAATATAGAAGAAAACAACACACCAAACAACACCTCAAATCTACTGAAAATCAGCGTTTTAACAGTGTTTCCATACCTGCAAAAAGGTTTCGCTATTAACAAACATTAAATATAATTTATATAAGAATTTAAGTATACTTCTGAAACTGGGTTGCAATAACAAAGCGCGTCCGCAGCTGAAAAAAATTTCAAAAAAATAATAAAAATTTATGCAAGTTGGCTGATCTATATACGGGTGTTTAAACACTAACTCAAAACCGTTGGCTCACCAGATGACATACAAAAAAAGCAGCTGCCCGGGTGGGCAGCTGCTTTCATAAAAGTAGCGGTTTCTGCTACAGAATATTGTTGATCTGTTCTTTTATCTTCTCCAGTTCTTCTTTCATTTCCACCACATGGTGTTGTATGGCCGCATCGTTGGCTTTTGAGCCGATCGTGTTGATTTCACGGCCAATCTCCTGCGAAATGAAACCCAGCTTTTTGCCAGTAGGCTCCGGCAGGTATACCGTTTCGGTGAAGTAGTGCAGGTGGTTAACCAGGCGAACCTTTTCCTCTGCAATGTCGAGCTTCTCCATATAATAGATCATCTCCTGCTCGTAGCGGTTCTGGTCATAGTGTTCGGAGGAAGAAACTTCGATGATATGGTTTTTGATGCGGTTGCGGATATGCTCCATGCGCACCGGGTCCTGCTTCTCCACCTCAGACAGCAGTATCCGGATACGATCGATGTAAGACATAATCTCGGTGGTCAGTGCCTTTCCTTCGTCAGCCCGGAATGAGTTGATGTTCTCAAGCGCCTGCTCTACAAGTGGTTGTACGGTGTTCCAGTCCGCTTCGCCTTCCTCGTCTTCGGCCTGGTCTTGCTGCAGCACATCCGGCATGTGCAGAGCCAGCCGAAAAAGATCGTTTTTAGACCCGCCCACCATGTCCGCGGCCGTATTCAGCTCCTCGTAATAAGCCTTTAGCAACTCCTTGTTGATATTGCTCTTGGCTCGCTGCGCTTTGTTTTTGGTATAGTCAACACAGATGCTCACTTTGCCGCGCACAAGCGCTTTTGTCAGCATGGTGCGTATCTCGTACTCACGCTCTGACAGAAACCGTGGCAGACGCACGGTCAGGTCCATACTTTTGGAATTGAGCGATCTTATTTCGACGTTAATAGAATACTGGTCAGTATCGAGGCGGGCACTGCCATAGCCTGTCATGGACTGCAACATAAGCACTTTAAAGAATGATGTTCCGGCAAATTAGCTATAATTCCTCACTTATACGTAGCCGGAACATCAAAAGCTCAAAACGGATTAGAAGAGTTGCTCCCTGTTATTACAGAGCGATCCAGGTAGTGCGCCTTCAGCTTCGCTGATCATTTTATACCTAGGGCACCATCTTGTTAACTGCATCGATCATCGCCGTCACCTCTGCGGGATGACCGTCGATGCGTTCGCCGCGTTTCCTGCCGAGCCGCACAATCACAAGCTCTTTCTCAGGTATAACAATGACATACTGCCCCAGTATGCCGCGTGCATAGAAGATAGATTGGTCTTTGTAATCTGGCAGCAGCCACCACTGGTAGCCATAGTGTGTGGTTGGGTTCCCGGTGTTCGCATCCGTCAGACCGCTAGGTGTAAGCGAGGCCTGCACGAAATCCGCTGAGACCAGGGTGTCGCCCTTCCAGATCCCTTTCTGCAGGTATAGCTGCCCGATACGGGCGAAATCGCGGGCATTGGAAAAGAAGCAGCAATAGGCTTTTTCGTTACCAAGCGGATGATCGATGCTCCACTCTGCTTTTCGCTCGGCTCCCAGCGGTCGCCATAGTTTTTGTTCAGCATAGTCAGCCAGGTTTTGCCCGGTGGCCGCTTCCAGCACAAATGCCAGTATCTGGGTATCGCCACTCTTATAAGAAAAAGCCTGCCCCGGCTCCTCCACCGCCTCCAGTTTCCGGACTACTTTCTTCAGGTCAGACCCGTAGTAGGCTTCTGTGGTAACGGAAAGCGGGTTGCCATACGATTCATCCCAGTTCAGGCCGGAGCTCATCCAGAGCAGGTGCCGGAGTGTGATCTTTGCCTTGGCTCCTTCTCTGAATTCGGGCAAAAAGTCCCCAACCGGCTGGTCTATACTTTGAATCGCTCCTTCCTGCAGGGCTACACCTACCAGAATGCTCACAATGCTCTTTGCCACCGAAAACGAATTACTCAACGACTCTTCAGAGTAGCCATCCCAGTACTGCTCATGCAGCAACGAGTCGCGGTGCACTACCACGAAGGCAACAGACTCCAATTGTTCGTGGAGTTGCTGTAATTCCTGCGGGAGGGAAAGCTGGTTATACCTGCTGGCAAGCGGCCAGGGCTGGGGTGTATCGGCTGCCGCTATCTTGCGCTGATGAAAGATCAGGTTGTCGTCAATATCTGCGAAGTTATGGTATAGCGCCTTGTACACATAGTTTTTGTCGGCCATATGCAGCCAGGCGGCTGCCAGCCCGAGTACCAGAATAAAGCCAATACCAAATCGTTTGGTTTTCCGGTTCATGCCTCTTTTAGAAGTCGTAGCCTAAAGTGATGTAAAACTTAGGCCCTTTTCGTGCATCGTCCTCCTCACTCCAGGCCATGTCGACCTTGCCATACACACCAAATAAGGTGGTGCGTGCGCCTACCCCATAGCCCAGCAAGAATGGATTGCGGTAGTTGATCACCGTGATCTCAAACGGACTTGTGTTGGTCTGGTCAATACGACCACCGATCACACGGGTATTGATGGAGTTGTTGCCCGTGAACGGGTTGGTACCGTTGTAGGCCGACCCTGCGTCGCCAAAGGCAGTAAACTGCAGGTTGCGGAAGAAGCCTGAAGGTATAGGTCCGTCATAAAGATACTGAACGATAGGCACCCGCAGCTCCAGATTGGCCAACAGCACCTTAGACCCGCGACGAGCATTGAAATTGAAGCCACGCAGCGGAGTTGTGTAATCGAGGTAAAAGAGGTCAGCTGGTGTGCTTACCACCACGTCGTCGCGGGTTGAAGTTCCGTCATCCTCCGATGCAAAAAGCCAGTTATCCATACCTCCGATCAGGAAGTTTTTAGGTGCGTTACCGAAGAACGTACCATAGTTGATCCGTCCGGCCAATATAATCTGTCGGTGTATTTTCTGGTAATGACGCAGATCCAGGTAAAACTTGCTGAAGTTCTCCGAGCTGTGTTCGAAGTTTTTCAGGCTCATGATCCCTGCTTTCATACGCGTTCCTTCCAGCATGTTCACACCGCGCACCACAGAGTTATCATACACCAGTTCCACGCTGCCGCCACCAAAATAGTCGGTCCTGTCTGGCGTCACGAAGCTGTTGATGTAGGTGAAGCGCGTGTTTACAAAACGGGGCTGCATGCGGATGCTGGTGCTATAGCTTAGCGGGTATACCAACAAGGGAGAGAACTCGTGTTTACCAAAGCGCACCACAGAACCCGGGAACTCCGGTGCCTGGCCCACAATCACATCGCGTCGGTACTGCAACCCGATGTCGAAACGATTTTTCAGGTTCATGTATTCTGCAAACATGCGGCTGGTCTCCAGGTCGGTGCGAACAAAAGCGTTACCCCGGATGTGGTGATTCTCAAACAAGTCGCTCATATTGACACCGCCCACAATACCGAAGCCCAGTTGCGGATCAGCATATACGGAAGTGATCACCTCCTGCACGCTAAAGCGCAAGTCATAGTCTACAGGGCCGGCAATTGGTACACCGCCCTCGGTGGTGCGGGCACGCTGTGGCACTGCAGCTTGCGTTTTGGCCTCTGTTTCGGCTTGCTCCTGTTCTTTTGCGTCACTCTCAAACTGATAATTCTCAATGTCTACCTCCCCTTGTCGCTGCATTCTCTTAGGTGTAGCACCTTCCACAATCTTGCGGGTAGTGGCTGTGGTTGCAGCAGCGCTACGGGCACGGGTTTCCAGTATGATCTGGCGGGAAGTTCTTGGCAGCGAGTCCTGAGCAGTTGGACTGAAAGCCGGGAAAGCATAGACAAAGCTGCGGGCATTGTCGTTTGCCGTCAACACCAGGGCATTTGCATCGCCTCCCAGATCGTAGCTTTCAATGTCCTGCAGGAAGTTGGTTATAGGTTGGCGAGCGCCTGTGGCAACATTGTACTGATACAGACTGCGCACCCCGGTTTCTTCACTCAGGTATACCAGGTTGCCGTCTGCTGTAGCACGCGGACGCAACTCGCTCGCAATCGAAAAGGTGATCTGACGCGCACTGCCTCCGTCGCGCGGCATCAGGAAAATATCGTAGTTATTGACCACACCCGAGAAACTGCCTGTTGCCGTCTGGCCAGTTGTGTCTATAAAGCGGTTGGAACTAAAAGCAATGTTGCTACTGCCCCCTTTCAGGAAAACCGGCTGAATGTCGTCGTAAATATCATTGGTGAGTTGCTGCTGCATACGCCCGCCACTGGAGAGTAGGTATAGGTCCGTCTGTCCATCGCGCACCGCACTTATCAGCAGGGTATTGCCGTCTTCAGAATAACTCATGTCACGTACCTGCGAGAACTGGCTCAGCGTAACGGCTGTGGTGCGGATGTCATCAAACACAGGTATACGGGAACGGCGACGAGTGGAGTTGATCTGCCGCAGCACCATCTGGCCACGCCTTGCCTCCACAAAACCCAGCTGGGTATTGGTACGCCAGGCCAGCACAGGCAGTTTGTAATCGATGCGCTGGTCCACTGTTCTATAGCCGCTCTTCCATACCACGCGGCTGCGGTTGCTGCCTACTTCTTTCACGATGATCTGGTAGCTGCCGTTTTCGTTTTCGGCATAGGCCATCAGCGTACCGGCCGGGTTCAGCACAGGCTGGGTATAGTGGATGTCTTTTTTGTTCTTCTGGAAAACTTTATTCGCGGCTGGCAGGGTAACCAGCGGGTTCTCACCGCGGGTGTTGATCTGCATGTAGTAGTTGTGGCAATCCTGCAGAAAACGCTTGTACGGGATGTTCAGGCTGCTCGTAATGCCCACCTCGGTATCGCGGGTAATGCGGGTCAGGTTGAGAATATTCTGAATAGAGGTATAGCCGTATCGCTCAGCTATATAATTCCAGATGGCCTGGCCGCCCAACTCCTGGTTGCGGGCCAGCACATCTTCCATGCGGGCCTTATTATTCACCACGAGCATATCGCGCACATAATTGTCCATGCGCAGGCTCCAACCCTCTGCAGTATAAGCCGCCACACCGCCGATGAACCAATCCGGAAGACGCAGCAGGTAGCTGCTCTGCAAGGCTTCTTTCAGGCTGCCGCCATACATCATATCGTTGAGCAGAAGCTCGGTAAGCTGATAGCTCAGGTCACGCTTGAAATCGGTTTGGGTGCCGTCGTAGGCCAGTTCCAGTTTGTTTTTGAGAAAGAGCGTTTCGCCACCGGTCTGGAACTGGTCGCGCTGCATACCAATGTTGCTTTGCTTCAGGTCCGTCATCGAGTTGTAGACGATGAGCGTGATCTTGGAGTAAGGATAATAGCCGATAAAACTGGTGATGCGCTTGAGTTCGCGCTCGGCATGCTCGGCTGCGTTACGGGCCGACTGGTCACCGCCTTTGTAGAAGTATATGTTAAAATTCTGGGTGCTGTAGAGCTTCCAATCGAAGTTCTTATACTGAATTCGGCTCCTGCCAAAAGTCTGCACATTAGGCTGGGCCATAGCCACTTCGCCTGCAGTAACGCAGCACAGGAACAGTAACAATAACCTTATAGGAAAACGCATGCGCTTAGAGTTCAGGGTTATGGTGTTTTATGTAGTCGTAATATAACGAATAATATCTCGAAATGTGTACGTCCGGCAGTATTTCTCCCCCTCCAATCAATGCTTTGGCAAACACATCAGCCAGGTATGGCGCCATCAGCACTCCTTTGGATCCCATACCGTTGAACACGCTCAGTTGTGCATGTTCAGGGTGCTGGCCCATAAGCGGACGGCGGTCGCGCACGGCAGGCCTTATACCGGCCCAGTGCCTGCTCACCTGGTAAGTTTGTGTGGTAATCTGCTCAAAGCGCTCGCTCAGTTCTTCCTTGCCTTCGGGAGTTGGTAGCTCGTCGGGTTGGCGCCAGTTGTAGGTGGCCCCTATCTTAAAGCGGCCCTCTCCTACCGGAACAACGTAAACGGCTTTATTATAGATGCACTCCGGGTTAAAATCCTGTGTTTGCACTTCCAGCACCTCGCCTTTGGTAGGCTGCAGCGGCAACCAGCTAAAGTACGGATTGTGCACCGCCTGCCAGCCTTCACAGAAAACCAGCTGCCTTGCTGTTATGTTTTTGTAAGCTATACCTTGCTCGGTCAGTTGCAGTTGATCCATCTCAAAACGCTCCGGCAGCAGCGCATTGGCCTGTTGTAAGTCTTGTAGTAAGAGGTCCAGCGTATCGGCAATGCGCAGATAACCACCCTTGCTGATCATGATGCCGCCGAATGGGTCCTGTATAGAAGCGTCTTGACCGGTGCTTTGGGTATAGGTCGCGCCCATATACTCGCTCCAGTTGCCTTCGGCGCTTTTGGCCATCCAGTTGTTTTGCTCCTCTATGGTAGAGAATATTTTGTAAACTGGTTTGTGGATGAAAAGCTGCTGCTCGAATCGATCCTCCAGTTCGTCGTAAAAGTTGTCGGCATAAGGCAGCAGCGTGTCCACGAGCCAGGACTTGGCGAAACGCTTGCCCGCCACCGGGTTCACAAGTCCGGCCGCTACACGGGAGGCGGAGTTGGCTTTGGGCTCGTCGATCACCAGCACCCGCTGGCCATGTTTGCGCAAGGTATAGGCAAGTGTGGCGCCGGCAATACCATGCCCCACGACTATGTAGTCATAATTCATACAGGCAATTTACGACTTACGCCTGAAGTTCGTAACTTAGAAGCCGAATTTGTGGGCCCGCGCCCTGTGAACGAGAAGAACATGAAAGTTACCTGCCTTACCTTTAACCCCTTCCAGGAAAACACATACCTGCTGTACGACGATACCAAGGAGTGCGTGGTGGTAGACCCTGGTTGCTATGAGCTAACAGAACAGCAAGAATTAAAGCGCTACATTGAATCGAACGATCTGAAAGTAGTACGCCTGCTTAACACCCATTGCCACATCGACCATGTGTTGGGCAACAGGTTTGTGGCCGATACCTACAAGGTGGAACTGGAGATACACGAAGATGAACTGCAGACGCTTCGTTCAGTACCGGTATACGCCCCGAATTATGGCTTTCAGATGTACAGCGGTATAGAAGCCTCTACCAATTACCTGAAGGAAGGCGATACCATAAAGTTTGGCAATTCCGAGCTTCAGATTCTATTTGCCCCCGGACACGCACCCGGCCATGTGGTGTTCTACAGCGAGACTGACAAAGTATGCATCGGCGGCGATGTGCTCTTTAAGGGCAGCATTGGCCGCACCGACCTGCCTGGCGGTGACTTCGATACCTTGATCAACAGCATCAGAACCAAACTATTTACGCTGCCGGATGACACCGTGGTATACCCGGGTCACGGACCTGAAACTACCATTGCGTACGAAAAGAAGTATAACCCATTTCTGCGCTAGCCCTCCGGATGAAAAAACACATACCTAACGCCATCACGTGCATCAATCTGTTTTGCGGTTGCCTGGCCCTATATTTTGCCTTTAACCTCCGGTTGGAATATGCAGCCTACCTCATAGGTATAGCAGCTATTTTCGACTTTATGGACGGTATGATAGCCCGTGTGCTGAATGCTTACTCCGAGATTGGAAAGCAACTTGACTCGCTGGCGGACATGGTTTCGTTTGGAGCCGCACCGGGTGCTATTATGTTTGGGCTGTTATCGCAGGCTGAAGCGTCTGTATTAGGTATACCGGCTGACGCTTTGCCTTTCTTCGGCTTTGTGATCACGATCTTCTCGGCACTGCGCCTGGCCAAATTCAACATTGATACGCGGCAGGCCGAGTCCTTTATCGGGGTGCCGACGCCGGCCTGTTCTATGTTCATTGGTTCGCTGCCGCTTATACTGGCCACCTCCGGCAACCTGTACGACAACATCATCCTGAACCCTTATTTTCTGCTGGCGGTAACAGTCATTTTCTCATACCTGCTGGTGGCGGAACTGCCCTTGTTTGCGCTTAAATTCAAGAACCTGACCTGGAAAGACAACGCTATCCGCTTCATTTTCCTTGGTCTGTCCGTTATCTTGTTGGCACTCGCTAAGTTCGCCGCCATCCCTTTGATCATCGTGCTTTACGTTGTCTTGTCGATCTTCAGAAAAACACCAGTCCCTTCAAACTCTCCACTGGAGTAAAGGTATGCTTTGCTCGGGACAAGGATCAACTTAAGATAGAAGCAGGTATAGCAGGTAAGGTATACGCTTCGTAACTGCTGGCTGACAGCCACATACCCGCCTGCTCCGTAACTGCAATTATCGCCGATTTATTTAGCTGAAAGGAGAATCTTCTGTAAATTTAGAAAGCGTATTATTCTTTCATTTACCTGCGCCTGCCATGCGGATTTTTCCTCTGCTGTATACCTGTCTGCTAATTGGCTGCATAGCCCTTCATGCAAGGGCACAGGAAGGCATAACAGCCACACAGCAAAGTGCTGCGCAGCCATCTCAATCTACCCAGAGCACAGAAAATACTCCCAGCAGATTTGTCACTTCATCGGTGCTCAGCACAGGCAACTGGTATAAAATCGGCATAACCGAGTCAGGTATACACCGCATCGACCGGGCGCTACTGCAGTCGCTGGGCATCAATACCCAGCAGCTTGACCCGCGCACGCTGCAGCTGTTCGGGAACGGAGGTGGTATGCTCCCACAACCAAACAATGCACCTCGCCCTGATGATCTTTTGGAAAATGCCATTTGGGTGGCAGGTGAAACCGATGGACGCTTCGACGAGGCAGATTATGCGTTGTTTTATGCGCAAGGTCCTCATACCTGGCAGCACACGGGAGATAACCCAGCTTTTCGGCACAGCCACAACATCTACTCCGATACAGCTTATTACTTTATTCGCGTCGGGGCAGGCCAAGGCTTACGGGTAAGCGAGCGCGGCCAGGCAAGCGGTTCAGGCCAAACTGTCAGCAGCTACAACGAGCGGCTCTACCATGAGCGTGACCTGAAGAACATGGTATACTCCGGCCGGGAATGGTATGGCGAGGATTTCAGCGCTTTTACGACCTCCCGCGAAATCAGCTTGCCTGCATCGGACCTGGTGCCGGGTTCTGAGGTTCAACTGACGGCTTTCCTGATGGCCAACTCCTCGGCGGAGAGTTCCTATACCTTGCGACTCAACGGCCATACCCTGGGCACACAAACGATCAGCGGGCGTGGCACTTTTCCTTACCATCCGGAAGGCATCAACAGTAGCAGCACCTATACCTTAACCCAGCAGCAACTCGGGCAACCTAAAGAATTAAAGGTAGGCATCAGCTTCAGCACAGGCAGCAACGCTTCCGCCCTTGGCTTTCTGAATTACCTGACAGTCAACTACGAGCGTCAGCTCAGGCTCTACGGCGACCAGACCAATTTTCGCTCCGTAGCCAGTATGGCTAGTCCGGTGAGCGCTTTCCGGTTGGCAGGCACGCCCGCTACTACACAGGTATGGGATGTAACAGATCCGCAACGACCTGTTGTGCAGCAAACAAACGCTTCTGGCTCTGATCTGATTTTTAGCGCTCCAACTGAAATACTCAGAGAATTTGTCGCTATCAGGAACAACACCGGCCTTAAACCGAAAGCTTTGGGCAAGTTGGCCAACCAGGATCTACACAGCCACAATCTCGATGGTCGGCTTGATCTCGTTATCCTGACCCATCCACGTTTTCTACAGGAGGCGAACCGGCTGGCAGCGCACCGCCAACAGCACAGCAACATGCAAGTTGCAGTCGTTACAACTACACAGGTATACAACGAGTTTTCGTCGGGCGCCCAAGACGTGACAGCCATCCGCGACTACATGCGCATGCTCTACAACCGCAGCAGCAAGCAGGTCGACGATGTGCTACACCTGCTCCTCTTTGGCGATGCGTCTTATGATTACAAAAACAGGCTACCCAACAACACGAATTTTGTGCCTGTGTACCAGTCCCGGCAGTCGCTCCACCCGATCAGCAGCTATTCTTCCGAGGACTATTATGGCTTTCTGGATGAGGACGAAGGAGAATGGGCAGAAAATAGCGCTGGCAACCACTTGCTCGACATAGGTATAGGACGCCTGCCCGTGAAAACATTAACTGAGGCTGCCACGATGGTTGACAAAATCATCGCTTATGACAGTCCGGGGCATTTTGGAAAGTGGCGTAGCCAGGTAACGTTTGTGGCAGATGACGGTGACTACAACGAGCACCTGAACGACGCCGAGTTTTTGAACAGCTACCTGGAGCGCGAGCACGCTAATTACAACCCAAACAAGGTATACCTGGACCTGTACCCGCAGGAAGCCGAAGCCAACCGGCAACGTGCCCCTGAAGCCGCTGCTGCCATCGATAAGGCTGTGGAGCAGGGCTCTCTGATCATAAACTATACCGGGCACGGCAATGAAGTCAGTTGGGCCTGGGAGCAAATACTGACAGCACCTCAGATCAACAACTGGCGCAACAAAGACCGGCTGACCTTTCTGCTTACCGCCACCTGCGAATTTGGTCGCTACGACGACCCAAGACGCTCATCCGGTGCTGAACTAGCTTTGTTAAATCCGCAAGGCGGTGCCATTGGCCTGCTCACGACTACACGTCCTGTTTTTTCGAGCGATAACCGTGTGCTCAACCGCAATTTCTATAAAGCAGCTCTCAGCCCAATTAATGGCCGCATGCCTCGCTTAGGGGATGTTATGCGGATCACTAAAAACAGCAGCCTGACAGACCAGACGGGTGGCGCGCGGGGCGTGAATAACCGAAACTTCACGTTGCTGGCCGATCCTTCCCAACAGCTCGCTTATCCGCATCTGCAAGCCCGCATCACCCAAACTAATGACCAACCAGCCGCTTCTGACACTTTAAAAGCACTGGGCAAGGTGAACATGCAAGGTGTCATAACAGCTGCAGACGGGAGCATTGCCACTGATTTTAACGGCATCCTGCACATTACCATTTTTGAAAAACCGAGTACCCTTCGCACCCTCGGCGACAACACACCGGAGCGCACAGGCGAACCTGCTATACCTGGAGGCAGTCAACCTATACCTGTGCAGTTGCGCGAGAACATTGTGTTTGATGGGCAAGCCTCAGTCAGATCAGGTGCTTTTGAGTTAAACTTCGTTGTTCCCAAAGACATCGACTACCGCTTAGGCACAGGCAAAATCAGCCTTTATGCCAGCAGCACTACTCACGACGCACTGGGCGCTGACACCACAATGGTGATCGGAGGCACTGCCTCAGGTATAGCCCTGGATAATACGCCGCCTCAGGTTAAGCTGTTCATGGATGATGAGTCCTTCGTATCCGGTGGCTCGACAAGCCAGAACCCGGTACTGCTGGCAAAGCTATCCGACGAGAATGGGCTGAACACGGCAGGTATAGGATCGGGCCGCGAGATGATGGCCATACTGAATTCGGAAACAGGCCAGGCCATTGTGTTGAACGACTACTATAACGCTGAACGTGACAGCTACCAATCCGGCACCATTCGTTATCCGTTTAAAGATCTGGAAGAAGGCTCCTATACCTTGTTGCTTAAAGCTTGGGATACGCACAACAATTCTGCTGAAGAGCAAATTGAATTCATTGTGTCCAACAACGAAAAGCTGACAATAACGCAGTTGCGGAATGTCCCAAACCCTTTCTCAACAAACACGACTTTTCATTTTGACCATAACAGGGCAGGTGAAAATTTAGATATCCATATACACATATTTAACGTATCAGGGAAACTGGTAAAGACGCTGCAAGGCACCAGTTATGGCAGCAATTCACACTTGACCGGGATCAACTGGAATGGTCGGGATGAATTAAACGGCACATTAGCCCGCGGCGTATACGTTTACCGAATCATTGTACGTTCTCAGTATGATGGAGCAACAGCTACAAGAATTGAGAAACTTGTGCTCTTGAATTAGTAAAATCCTATAATATTTCTATATTTGATTTTGCATCAATACACGCTATATGTATAAGAAAAATTTACTTGTAAAAGCCACTGCATTTGTGGCTGCATTCTTTTCAGTGCACCTTGCATCGGCACAAACTTCTACAATTGGGCAGGACTCGCGCACCGTTACGACCGCCGTTCCGATCCTGACTGTAGCTCCTGATGCACGCTCTGCTGGTTTGGGCGATGCCGGTGTTGCCCTCAGCCCGGATGCGAACGCACCACACTGGAATCCAGCCAAGCTAGGCTTCGTGCAGAATGATATGAGTGTGAGCTTTTCTTATTCTCCTTGGCTACGCAACATCGTAGATGATATGTCGCTTAGCTACCTATCCGGCTACAAAAAACTTTCTGAGACTTCTGCCATCTCTGCCTCGCTTTTATATTTCGATTTGGGTGATATTCAGTTCATCGACGCCAACGGCAACGATATCACAGAATTCTCCCCTAAAGAGTATGCCCTGTCGATTGCTTACGGACAAGCGTTGAGCGAGTACTTCAGTTTAGGTATAGGAGCCCGCTTTATCCGCTCCAACCTGGCCGGTAACGTGACAATTGGCGGTGGCGCCAGCCCATTCGAGTCAAAGCCAGGTAACACAGCTGCTGTTGACGTGGGTGTTTACTACAACCGTGATCTCACTCAAAATCTGAATCTTGGCTTGGGTGCCAACATTTCAAATATCGGTGGTAAGATTGCTTATACCAACGGCGACCAAAAGGATTTTCTGCCTACAAACCTGAAACTAGGCACAGCGATTACGTATAACCTTGACCAGTACAACTCACTGACTTTTGTGCTCGATGCCAATAAGCTACTAGTTCCTTCGCCGGGTGCTGACAGCACACAAACTGTGATCAGTGGCATCTTTTCTTCATTTGGCGACGCACCAGATGGCTTTAGCGAAGAACTAAAAGAGATCAATTTCTCCGGAGGTATAGAATATTGGTATAATAATCTGTTCGCCGCGCGTCTTGGTTATTTTTATGAAAACCCGGATAAGGGCAACAGAAAGTACATTTCAACAGGTGTAGGGTTGCGTTACCAGAAATTCGGGATAGACGCAGCTTACCTGATACCGAGCGAAAGAGGCAATCCACTTGCTGAAACAATTCGTTTTAGCTTGTCGCTTAACTTAGATTAAAAACTAATTACAGAATGCTTGATAGAACAAAAGCACCAGAAATACATGAAATAGAAGCAGTCACGCTACAGATAGCTGAAGTAAGCCACTTAAGCAACGGAGCCAGACTGCATTATATAAAAAGCGAAACCCAGCCTGTAATCAGGCTGGATTTTGTTTTTAAGGCGGGTAAGTGGTTCGAAGAACACGCTGGCGTAGCCGACCTGACAGGAAAAATGCTCTTTGAAGGCAGTATGAATTATACCGCCAAGCAGATCGCTGAAAAAGTAGCTTTCTACGGAGCCTCTTTTGAGAATAACCATGGCTACGACCGGTCAGAGTTTACCCTATACTGTCTCAGCAAATATGTTCCTGAGCTGCTTCCTTTAGTACTTGACGTTTTACAAAACCCTGTTTTTCCAACAGAGGAATTTGAGCTTCTACGCAAACGTAATCAGCAAAACCTAAAGGTACAGCGCCAGAAGAATAGCTACCTGGCAACGCACAGCTTTACAAAACTGGTTTATGGGAAGACGCATCCTTACGTATTTGGTCTCGATGAACATGCGCTGGATAATACTGCTAAAGTAGAGTTGGCGAACTTTTATAAGCACAGGTATAGCACAGACCAGCTCGAGGTATTTGCTTGTGGAGACATTAGCGAAGAGCTGGAAAAACTCTTGGAGAAAGAAATTGCCACATTGCAATTAACAGGAGCACCTAGTGCGCCGTCAATATCAAAGGTAGAGGGTCAGGATGAAGATTTTGTCTCGATGCCGGAAAGTCTACAATCATCCATCCGCCTAGGTAAGCAGTTTCCATTAATAGGCCACGAGGATTATCACAAGCTTGTCGTGTTAAATGAAATACTGGGTGGATACTTTGGTTCCAGATTAATGCGCAACATCCGGGAAGACAAAGGTTATACCTACGGCATATACTCAGCCATATCACCAAAGGAACAGGATAGTCTTTTTTTCATTGGTACGGATGTAAACTACCAGGTAACAGAGAAAACGCTTGCAGAAATTCATAAGGAGATTAAGCTGCTGCAGAAAGAGTTGGTAACGGAAGAGGAGTTGCAAACTGTAAAGAGTTATATGCTTGGTAAATTCCTCAACGACATAGCCACCATCTTCGAGCAATGTGACAGGTATAAACGAATTATACTTCACAAGCTCCCATACGAGCATTACAATAATTATATCAGTACGATCAGAGGTGTGACAGCTGAAGAATTAAAAGACCTGGCAAACCAATATCTGGCAACTGAGGGTTTAAAGACTGCTATCGCGGGTAAGAGACCGGACTGAGGGACTCCTTAATTTATCAATGACATGTACTAGCTAAACACAGAAGGCTGCCCAATATGGGCAGCCTTCTGTGTTTAAGATTATTTATTCAAAGTCATGAGTATGTTGAGTTATTAACCGAAGGCCCACATGGAAACATACATAAAAACGCTTCGATACCTGGCTGAATCAACAACTGAATATGAATATGTGCAAGATTCTACGCAGGCGTAAAGGCAGCAAATTCAAAATGATTTTGACTAGTTGATTGTGTAAATGAGCGCGTTATTAGGGTATAAAGTTATCTCAATATGATTATCTGAGTCCTTTCAAGGCTTTGATACGCCGAATGGTTTCGTCCGCTACCCCCATCTAGTCCACCCATAAATCTACTTCTGTGAACTGCAAAATTGGCGCCCTCCTAAATTAATTGTTGTATCGTGCAGGTAGCGAGCTTAGCATCTGCTGTTGCCCGCGCAGCTATCGGCTTATGTCTATGTGCCAGCGTTCCCTGCCTTCCCTAAGCTAGATTATAAGCAAGACAGCCCCTGCTTCTTTGGGGAAACAGGGGCTGTTTGTTGTTGGGGTTGGCGG
>NZ_JAHZTC010000013.1 GCF_019599265.1 Pontibacter sp. HSC-14F20
CCACTGTGCCCGGCGCAGTGTTGGCCCGGATGTTGAGCTTGGTGCTGGAGAGCTCAGAGAGGGCGATCACCGCTCCGTTTTCAAGCTGGAAGTGATCCTGCTCGGTGTGGGAGTTGACCAGCGTGAAGCTAGTCACCTGCTGTTGAGTGGTGGAGGCCGTAAAGGTAGCTGTCACACTCTTATTGCCGTCCATGGTCAGCTGTAGCGGGTTCTGGGAGCCAGAGGCATTACCGCTCCAGCCGGCAAACTGGAAGCCAGCTGCAGGGGTAGCCGTGAGCGTGACCACGGTGCCGGCCGTATACGTGCTCTGCTCCGGATTACGGCTCACCGTGCCGCTGCCTATCGTAGTTAGCGTTAGGTTATAACGGTCGGTCGGAGTTTCGGGCTGATCCACCACATTGAAGGAGATGGTGAGCGGGGTTCCGGCCGCACCGGTTCCGTTGGCGCCGGCATACGGGGTGGCCGTCAGGGTATAGGTGCCTGTTGCCGGCGGGTTCCAGTTGCCGAAGTAGTAGTTACCGCGTCCGTCATCGCCGTGCAAGGCGTAGGGGGCGGCGTTGTCAGTGTAGGTCCTCGACTGGGTGCCGCTCAGCTCCAGCTTGACGCTGCCCACTGTGCCCGGCGCAGTGTTGGCCCGGATGTTGAGCTTGGTGCTGGAGAGCTCAGAGAGGGCGATCACCGCTCCGTTTTCAAGCTGGAAGTGATCCTGCTCGGTGTGGGAGTTGACCAGCGTGAAACTAGTCACCAGTGGGCCGGTTGGCAGGGCCTCAATGGTGGCTGAAACAGTCTTATCCTGGTCCATGGTTACTGTCGTATTGGGCTCGGTGCCTGTAGCAGCTCCGCCCCAACTCACAAAACGGAAGCCGTCGGCTGGCGTGGCTGTGAGTGTCACCACGGTACCTGCTACGTAGGTGGCCGCAGCGGGCTGGGCAGTAATAGAGCCGTTAGCAGGCTGCGTGATAGTCAGAGCGTACATGGTCGGCGGGATGAGCTCAAACGTAGCCGAGACTTGCTTGTCTGCATCCATCGTCACGGTCGCAGTAAGCACATTGCCAGACGCATCGCCCGTCCACCCCGTAAAGCGGTAACCACTAGCTGGGGTTGCTGTCAACGTTACCACCGTGCCGGCTTCATAAGAAGGGGCGCTTGGATCAGCGCTGATAGTGCCGTTTTCAGGCTGGTTCAGCGTAAGGGCATACATGGTTGGCGGTATGACTTCGAACGTAGCTGAGACAGCTTTGTCAGCATCCATAGTTATACTCACAGTGAGCTCACTGCCAGAAGCGTCTCCAGTCCAGCCCACGAACTGGTAGCCGTCGGCTGGTGTAGCTGTGAGTGTGACCACGGTGCCGGCCACGTAGGTAGCTGCGGATGGGGCAGCGGAGATAGAACCGTTTTCAGGTTGGTTCAACGTCAGGGCATACATGGTCGGTGGAATAACTTCAAAATTGGCAGAGACAGTCTTGTCAGCGTCCATGGTCACCATCACAGTAGACTCTGAGCCAGACGCATCACTTGACCAATTCACAAAGCGATAGCCGCTTGCCGGTATAGCCACTAGCGTCACCACAGTGCCTTCACTGTACTTGCCATCCTGGTCTGCAGTCGGATTAATGCCGATAGTTCCGTTTATTGGTTCTGTGATTGTCAGCGTATAGGTTGGAATTGGTTCAAATGTGGCCGAGACAGTCTTATCAGCGTTCATAGTCACAGACGTAGTGAGATCCGTTCCGGAGGCGTCTCCTGACCATCCAGTGAAGCGGAAACCATCGTCCGGTATGGCTCTTAGTGTGACCTCCGTGCCGGCCACGTACGTAACAGCCTCTGGATCAGCCTCGATAGAACCATTTTCAGGATCATTGAGTGTCAACGTGTACGTGGTCGGCGGGATGAGCTCAAACGTAGCCGAAACGTTCTTGTCAGCGTCCATAACTAGCTGCAGCGGGTTTACGATACCGGACGCAGCTCCCATCCAGCCAGTAAACTGGTAGCCAGCGGCTGGGATAGCAGTTAGCGTTACCTGCGTGCCTTCAGTGTATTTGCCATCCTGATCTGCCTCCGGAGTATAGCTGATCGTGCCGGAGCCGTTGTCGGGATTTGTGATTGTCAGTGTATAGGTTGGGATGGCTTCGAAAGTTGCTGAGACGGTCTTGTTACCGTTCATGGTCAGGGCAAGCGGATTTGTAGTGCCTGTGGCGTCGCCTGTCCAGCCTGAAAAGCGGAAGCCAGGTGATGAGTTAGCCGTAAGCGTTACTACGGTGCCAGCTTCGTAGGTATCACCAGCTGGCTCATGGCTGATCGAACCGTTTTCAGGTTGGTTCAACGTCAGCGTGTACATGGTTGGCGGGAGGGCCTCAAAGGTCGCTGTTACTGTTCTGTTGCCGTTCATGGTCACGGTCGCAGTGAGCTCGCTGCCAGACGCATCACCGCTCCAGCCTGAGAAAAGGAAGCCGTCGGCAGGTATAGCCGTGAGCGTGACCACCGTGCCTTCGCGGTATATACCTGCCTGATCTGGTGCTGGATCTGCGGTAACCGTGCCATTGCTCGGTTCTGTGATTGTCAGTGTGTAAGTTGGTATCAGCTCGAAGGTGGCCGAAATTGTCTTATCCGAATTCATGGACAGCTGCAGCGGATTGGTAGTGCCAGAGGCATCGCCTGTCCAACCGGTAAAGCGATAACCGTCTTCTGCTGTAGCTGTTAGTGTCACCACGGTACCTGCTACGTGGGTGGCCGCAGACGGCTCAGCTGCGATAGAGCCGTTCTGAGGTTGGGTGAGCGTCAGGGAGTACATCGTTGGCGGAATGATCTCGAAGGTGGCCGAGACGGTTTTGTCGCCGTCCATAGTTACGACTGTAGTAACAGAGTTACCCGAAACCGCACCGCCCCAACCTACGAAGCGATAGCCAGCCTCTGGTGTAGCTGTCAAAATCACATTGGTACCGTCTCTATACTTACCATCCTCGTTTGGTGCCGGATTCGTACTGATCGTGCCGTTACTTGGCTCTGTGATTGTCAACGTATAGGAAGGAATCGGTTCAAACGTAGCCGAGACTGTCTTACTAGCGTCCATGGTCAGCTGCAACGGGGTCTCGGAGCCCTCAGCGTCTCCCGTCCAGCCAACGAATCGGAAGCCATCGGCCGCCGTGGCCGTCAGTGTTACCACGGTGCCACTAGTATACTTGCCGTTCTGGTCAGGTGCTGGATTGGCACTAATGGTTCCATTTGTGGGAGGAGTAATCGTAAGGGTGTAAGCATCGCTTACTACTATGGTGATTTCTTCTTCGTCATACTGCGGAACAGCCCCGTTATCAGCTAACCTGATTTTAAATTTATAAGTACCAGTTTCGGAGGGCGTCCAGCTAAAAAAACCATTTATATTACTCGTGCTTCTTGTAAAAACGTTTTCAGCTCCAGTATAATCTCCCCCTGGTGAAGTTGTAACACTTATAGGTCCTTTATCTGTAGGCGCATCAATTAAAGAAAAAACTCTGGCTTGTTTCATAGGTTGTGAACCTTGCCCTTCGTTATTGATGTCGGAACCAGAAAGCGCGAAAACCAGCGCTTCCCCTACTGCTGCAGTTTTATTTCCAATCGGGTTTAATACAGGCGCGGCATTTACAGTCGTATTAAACACTTTGATATGGCCGGCATTCCTCTCATCCCGCACTCCCATGTTAAAATTAAATCTACCAACAGTTGCATTGGTTGGAGTCCAGGAGAAATGGCCCTCTGGTGTGACTGTGGCACCCGGAGGCACAACCTGCGTGCTTGAGTAATTTGAAAGTGAGAAGAACAACTGCTGAGCCGGTAGGTCTGGATCAGTAGCCGTTGCTGTGAAAGTGAGTTCCTGGCCTACTGCCACAATCTGCGGAGCAGGCTGATCTACTACAGGTGGGCGATTTGCTTCCGTAACATTTATCTTAAATTGAACAGTATCATCTGATGTCCCATCCGATACCCTGGCAGTTAACAAATAAACGCCTGGGCCCTGCTCTTCTGTGGGTGTCCAGGTGAATGTCTTGGTGCTGGAGTTAAAGGCTGCACCTGTAGGTAAGTCTTCCATGGTGTATACCAGGTTGCCTGCGGGAGTATCGCCATCGGTAGCATCAAAAGTAGCAGCAGGAAGAGTCAGTGCTACCATCTCTACAAGATTTCTATTAGGAACCGGCTTCATTACCGGTGCACAGGCTTGTCCAGGCGTTATGGTAGAAGTAACTTCTACCTCGTCCGTAATGGTACATGAGCCACTGGTTACAGTAAGTACATATGTTCCCGGTACGGTAACAACCGGGTTTTTGACACTACTGGTGTAGCCATTCGGACCAGTCCATTTGAAAAGCACACCATTCTGAAAAGCAGGGTTACCTATGGTCACGCTGGGAGTGGCACAGGATAACTCTTTTGGATCTCCTGCTTCAGCATAAGGTATTGTAATATTCCTTAATGAGAAACCTTTTGCTGTTCCGTTTCCAAACTCAGTTCTCCCAGTTAATGAAAACTGACCACCCTTCATTCCCGGCACTATGCTGATAGTAGTTACCGTAGGACCTACTATAACACTCATACGCTGACCAACTGAGTTTATAGAGTCCGTGCCACCGACTATGTAAGAGTCTGTGCTTGTTGAACTCAAAATCCACACATAATTGGTTACATCACCTGTCTGTACAGGAATGGAATAAGTGACAGGTGTGGTACCCAGGCACAGCGGCGAAGGGCCGGAAATTGTTTGAGCAAGTCCGGTAGCCGGTTGTAAAAAGATAGATGATAATAGAAACAGGAAGAGTGGAATTAAGAATTTTGTTCTTGATTCCTGGGGAAGCAAGGTGACTTGGCCTCTGCTAACTGGCAGGCGCCCTTTACCTTGCAGGGACTCAAAACTAAAAGCCCTTCCATCCCGGGTCCGGGTGTAAAGATTGTCATTCATAATTTTTTGTGGTTTTGTGAAAAAATAATACAATTGATAGTCTAAACTGATTTTGAAACAAATGGCTAATGATTAGTTAAGGGAATGAGCGTTTAAATAGGATTTAAAGAATTAGTTGTTAAACTATTTTAATTAATGAGTACGGATGTGTTATAATTCTATCAATAAAAATTTTAACTTATTTACTTATGAATAGTGAATAGAGCTAATATGAGGGTGAATGGCATAAAATAGGAGGTAAGCAAAATGTTGTGACTTTGTTAATATGTATTTAAAAAGGGATAATTATGATTGGTATTTTTATAAATTGTATGAATGAACTTCTGATGTTCTTTTGCTATACCTCTAAAATATTATAGTCAGTATAAAAGCCAATGTGGAATTACTATATGCTGCGCAAATAGCGAGAGATATGTAAACATGCTCCAGTTTGCTGCGTTATGAGGGGGAGTGTATTAACCTAAATAATATAGCTATGAACAGAAACAACGCGTATAACGATCGCCCCCGCAAGAACCATTACGCCGACTTCGATGAACACGGCAATGCCCGCACCGGTAACACCAACAGCCTCTCACGCTTCAACCCTGAAAGCAGCCAGCGCAGGAGTGATCGCGACCGCTACGAGCGCGGCAGGATGTCCCATGGTACACGCGCTTATGGTGACTTCAGTGGCGGAACACGCTACGGCGAAGGGGGCAGCACTTATGGCGGCGGCTCTGCCTACGGACCATCGAACTATGGGATGTCAGGTCGGGAAAGACCAAGCCACATGGGCGGCGACCGCAACTACTACGACCACAACGAGCACAGCCGTCAGAATTATGGCCATTCCGGAGGCTCTAACTATAGTGGCCGCATGAACGATGAATCGGGTAGAGGGTATCGTGGTACGGGCTACATAGACAGCAATCAGTCAAGGTCCGGCTACCGGAACGAGGACAGAGGCAACAGAGGCTACAACCGCAGCTTCGACGAGTTCCGCGACACAGGCTACGGCTCCACCAGGTATAACAACCGCGACGAAGACCGGGAGCGCAGCGCCTACAACAACTGGGGCCACAACCAGCAGCGCCGGTCCGAGGACGAGCGTGGCAATGACGATCGTAACAGATACCGCGATAACCAGAACTGGTAGAAATAGGATTTAATAAGGAGAACGGCCGCTTATTCGCAGGAATAAGTGGCCGTTTTGATTTTAGGTTTGGGGATAACCGGCAGAAATGCGTAATTTTTGGTTATGAAAACCCGCATTACCTCATTCACCTTCTTTGTTGCCTGTTTGCTGACACTACAGCATACCTGGGCGCAGTCGGTAGCCTCTAAAATTACTACCGCTTTCCAGAAATTCGAAGCTGATTCGCAGCTGCAGAATGGCATCGCCTCGCTATATGTGGTGGACGCTATAACAGGGGAGGTCGTATACGATCGCAACAGCAAAATCGGGCTGGCCCCGGCCTCTACCATGAAACTCATCACGAGCATCAGCGCCTACGAACTGCTTGGGAAAGACTTCCGCTACGAAACGAAATTTGCCCTTCGTAAAAACGGAAAGCAAACGTCGCTCCTCATCATACCCAGCGGTGACCCAACGTTGGGGAGCTGGCGCTGGCCTGTAACAAAAGAAGGCGTTGTGCTGAAAGATATCGTGCGTGCGATGCAGCGTGCAGGTATAAAAACGGTAAGCGAAGTGATAGTGAGTAACGAGGGCTGGAACGAAGAGACCGTGCCTGACGGGTGGATGTGGCAGGATATTGCCAACTACTACGGAGCAGGCGCAGCCAAGCTCAACTGGCGCGAAAACCAGTACGATGTCATCCTTAAGTCGGGCAAGCAGATTGGTGAGCCTGTTTCGATTGTGAAGACGGTACCGAACCTAAACGGCTATGGCTTGCGCTCCGAGCTGACTTCCGCCGCTGCGGGTACTGGCGATAATGCCTATATTTACTTCCCGGTGGGCAATTCTACAGCCGCCATCCGGGGTACTATACCTGTTAACGAAAGCAGTTTCAAGATTTCGGGCGCACTTCCTTCGGGCGCGAATCAGTTCGTAAGCATGCTGGCCGATACACTCCGTACAATCGGCATCAGCATGCCGCAGCAGGCCGTTTTACAGCACGAGGGTATACCGCAGCAAGGCTATACCTTCTTCCATACCGTTACCTCCCCGCCACTCGATAGTATCGTGTACTGGTTCAACCGTAAGAGCATTAACCTGTATGGCGAAGCACTGGCCAAAACAATTGCATTTGCCGATGGCAGCAGCAGCGACACCCGCCAGGGCCTGAACAAGATCCGGCAGCACTGGAAAAGCAAAGGGATTGCCGAATCTGAACTGGCGATGGTAGACGGCTCCGGACTTTCTCCGCTCAACCGCGTGACGACCCATGCCCAGGTGCAAATGCTGCTGCATGCCCGTCAGCAGAACTGGTGCCTAGGTTTACATGAATCACTGCCCACTTTCAATGGCATGAAAATGAAGAGTGGTACCATACGCGGCGTAAAAGGCTATACCGGTTACCACAAAGCCAAAGACGGCCGGGAATACCTTTTCTCTTTCGTGGTGAATAACTACAATGGCTCGGCCTCATCACTTGTGAAAAAAATGTATGTGGTGCTGGATGAACTAAAGTAAGGTATAACTACTACAACAGGTATAAAGAAAAAGCCCCGACTACTGCCGGGGCTTTTTCTTTTTAGGCATTGCCTTAGTTATTTCTTTCCTTGTTTTTCATATCCGGGTCCGTAATTGTGCTCGGGTTCGGCTGGTTGTTGCGGAACTCCTTGTCGGTGCCGTCAGCGCCACGGGTGGTTGTGGTGGGGTTAGCATTAGAGCCCTGCGGACTTTTCTGTTCCCTCGGATTGTCCTTGCCGTGCTTGGCACCACCGCTGCTTCCCTCACGACTTGGCTTGTTCTCGCCACGGGTGTTGTCAGCGCCGCCTGCCACCGGGCCGGTCTGCTTGCCTTTGCCCAGACCACTTACGCCTTCACCTTTTCTTGAATTCGGATCTTCAGGGATATTTCTATTGTTGTCGCTCATGGTTTGTTTTCTTTTAGGTAGAACATAATGGTTAACCCTGTACTTAACCCCAGAGTTGGTTAGTTGTACGGTCCCCAGCTGGGTTTAGGTTAAAAATATTTGGCCAGGACCGGACCTGAAGCTACTACAAATAATAGAATAGGAAACCAAGCCAAGAGGCGGGCTTTATATAGTATAAAACTATATAACACAGGAGGTTCGGGCAGGAGCGGGCCAATCAAACTTTCTCTTGAAAAGAGAGTTTAAGTAGAAGCAAACCGGAAACTAAGCTTCGGTCAGGCAATGCAATCTGTTATGAAAACGCGCTCCTTCGTTAAAATTTTTCTGCTGGTAGCCGGACTATTGCTCATGCTAGTGCTGGCTGCTCAGTTTCTCTTGGCACCGCTCTATCAGGAGAAACTGCCGGTTTTCATCAGAACAACACTCACCAAAGATCCCAATCTGGTGCTGGCGCCTTTTCAGTCCGATATCTCCAACTGGAAAAATTTCCCTTACCTGACCCTCACACTCGATAATATTTCACTGAAGGACACGAGCGGTGCCCAGCCCGTAGAAGTATTGGCCGTCAGGCATGCTCAGGTGCTGGTGCCGGTGCTGCAGTGGCCCTTTAGTAAGCTCCGGATCAGCAAGCTATACCTCGATGGCCTCACGTTTCATCAGCAGGTAGATTCGACAGGCCATAAGCGCAGCCTCAGCTTTGGCAAAGAAGAAAAGCAGGACGACGATTCAGGCAGTTTCACGTTGAACATTCCGCAGATCAGGATAAGCAATGCCCGGTTTTTGAGCGAAAACCACTACAAGGAGAGCGCTTTTTCGATACAACTACTCGACTCTGACCTGGCAGCAGAGCTAAGCGATAATAGCCTCAAAATAAAAGGCAAACTGGAGGGGAAGATCAACTACATCAGCAGCCGTGACCTGCGCCTTTTCGAGGACAGAAACTTTACGGCCGATGCGCGCTATACCTACGACCTACAAAACAAGCTGGGAAGAATTGAAGAGAGCAGGGCTGTCCTCAACGAAAATGAAGTGCTGATCTCGGGAACGCACCAAAAGATGGATAATGGGCCGGGCTCAGAACTGGACCTGCACTTTAAAGGAGAGCAACCTTTTTTCTTTCTGCTCAACCAGATGAATTCCGTCCGGTCTATACCTTTGCTCCGGCAGGTGGAGAGCGATGGACGCGTGATGCTGCACTACCACATTGCCGGCCACTCCGGGCCAACAGAACGTCCCAGAAACAAGCTGCACTTTGCTTTGCAGGATGGTAAACTACACTGGCCCACCAGCCGCATCACGCTATCGCATATACAGGTAGCCGGACTATTGGACAACGGGCCGAAGCATTCATCAGAGTCGAGTACATTTACCTTGCAGCGCCTGTCGGTTCGTACCGGCAACGACAGCCTGCAACTCAAAGCGAAGATTACAGATTTTACCAAACCCTACGTAGAGGCACGTATCAGCGGGAGCTATACCCTGGATAGCCTGGCGGACCTGATGCCACCGGATTACCTCTCCTTGCCGCGCGGTACGCTGGCCGGCGACGTGACCATCAGGGGGAATCTGTACGCCACCGAGGACCGGCAGCGGGAGCAGGACTTACAATGGCAGGGGGCTATAAGCCTGCAGGGAGTTGGTTTTCAGCCGGCAAAACTCACGGTACCCTTCACCGACCTGAACGGGGAGGCGAAGCTGGCAGGTAACGAGCTGCGGCTGCAAGGTATGGGGGGCAAAATGGGCGGACAGTCTTTTTCGGTAGAAGGATCTATGCGCGATGTGATGAATTACCTTATGGGGCAGCAGCAAACGGTGACGATAAACGGGGCCATCAAACTGAAGCAGGTAAATACCGCCTGGCTCAAGCTGAAGTCTGATCCTAAAATCAATGGGCAGCAAGTAGCATCGACAAATTCAGCAGTGGTAACTACAACGATCCTACCTGAATTCCTGAGACTGAATATGCGGCTGGTGTGTGAACAGCTCAACCTTGAGGAAGCCTCCGTGCATAACATGCAGACCAGGCTCAAAAGTAATGGCAAGCGCCTTACGCTCTCCGATATTGGTTTGACCTCGCAGGGGATTACGGTGACAGGAAACGTAACAGCGCCAAACGACAACCGGAAATTACATGCCGCTAACATACAACTGGCAGCGCAGATGGACACCCTGGATCTGAACAGCCTGCAGCAGGTGAATGCGATTGCCGGCTCGGCTGGGGGCGGTAAAAAAACAACGACGGCTGACAAAGCCGAAGGTATGGCTTTCCTGACACCACTGCAGAAGGTGGACCTGTTGCTGCGTGTAAAGCATATCGACCTGCCCGGGGAGGAAGACCTGCAGCATCTGTCCGTTCGCCTGCATAAAAACAAGAGCCATGTGACGATGCAATCGATGCGTTTCAAGACTTCGAAAGGCGGTGTGGCCTCTGCTGAGGGCGGCTTCTACCTGATCAGTTCAAAATTGACCCGGCCATACCTGAACGTGAACCTGCAATATGATTTTCTGGACCTGCAGGCCTTTATGCAGAATTTCGCAGCGCTAAAAACACTGCTGCCTACCGAACAGCCACAAGATCTGGCGGAAAAGAAAACCGAAGACGGGATAAGCACAAAGCTGCGGGAGAAGGTATACGATCTGGGGCTGCATGTAGAAGCGCAGGAATTGAAGTACGACTACCTGAAGGGAAGCAACCTGGAGATAAAGGCCCGCATGAACCGCGAGCAGGCGCAGCTCGACAAGCTATACCTGCACGCCTTTGGCGGAAAGATTTTTTCAAACGGCATGATGTACCTGAATGAGCCCTCTGACACCATTCCCGTCCGGCTGAAAGCGCAGGTACAGGATGTCGATCTGGAGCAACTGTTTGCGGTAGCCGAGCAGATGGAACTGGATATGCTGGGAAGCAGGAATATAAAAGGCAAAGCAGACTGCAACATAGCTGTCCATACCAAGCTGGACGGGACCTTTGCTCCGAGCTTCGACCGTACGGTTGCCTATACCCAGGCCACTTTCCGGTCTATGGAGCTGATCGATATCAAGCCTATACAGGAAGCTCTGGGTTTCATGCGGAAGGAGCGTACCGAGCATCTTTTCTTT
The DNA here is from genome assembly GCF_019599265.1 of Pontibacter sp. HSC-14F20. Taxonomy (GTDB): domain Bacteria; phylum Bacteroidota; class Bacteroidia; order Cytophagales; family Hymenobacteraceae; genus Pontibacter. The sequence continues at coordinate 11,068 of NZ_JAHZTC010000013.1, forward strand.
GAGGATGTAAATGCTGATTTTGTGCTCTATAAGAATAAGTTTGTCGCGCCTAGTTTCAGTATGCATAACAACCTGTCGTCTTTCGACCTCCGGGGCTCCTATACCATGCGAGGGGAGGCCAGCCTGAGTATTGATATCAACATTTTCAACATCCTCTTCGGCAACAACCAGCGCCGCATTGAGCAGATACAGGAAGATTCGCTGTCGCTGAACAAGAGCGAAAACAGACAGCACCTGCTGCTGGTGCGCGAGCAGGACAAATACAAAGTGAAACTCAGCAACCGCCGGGAAAGAGAAGGCATTTCGCTTGTGCTGCGCAATGAATTTCAGGATGTGTTGGAACAATACCAGATCGATACGGCTTTCACCGAAATCAAATAGCCCGGCTACTTAACTTGAAGTAGTAACCAAAATTGCCTTTTCGCGCAGCAGTTGGCCGATCAGATTAGGTCAACATTATAAGCCGAAAAATCGTTATTTTTCGTATGTAATCGCTTGTATGACAGCCTGCTAACTGATCAGGTATAAATCTCTGAAACTATGGATAGATTTCTGGGGCCCTACAGCCCGCAACTGTATGCCATCCTGCGCATTGTGGCCGGATTGATGTTTGCCATGCATGGTACCCAAAAGCTCTTCGGCTGGCCCGGCGACGGCAACACCGTAGAAATAGCCTCGCTGATGGGCTTTGCAGGTATAGTAGAACTGGTCACAGGACTCATGATTGCCTTTGGTTTTCTGACGGGTTGGGCAGCCTTTATTGCCAGTGGTCAGATGGCGGCGGCTTTTTTTATGGCACACATGCCCGAAGGCTGGAATCCGCTGCTCAACAACGGGGAAAAAGCCTTGTTGTACTGTTTTCTTTTCCTGTACATGGCTGCACGCGGTTCCGGCATCTGGAGTATCGACGGGGCCACGGGGCGGGGTTCACAACCTAATAGTCGAAGCAGGCATACCTGAGGTTACAGCTATTGGAATTTAGGGATGCATTTTGTCTTTGTTAGAGTTCAGTACATCCCGGACGATTTCGTGCGCTTCTTTCTCGTCCATATCCAAAGCCGAGCTTAGGTACCGTATCAACTCTTCCTCCTTTTCGCTAACCACAGAATCTGACAGCACCAGTTGGATGGTATGGGCAAACAGGGTAGGGCGGTTCTCCTCCGAGATCAGGTCTACTGAGTTATCGATCAGTAATTTGCTGCCGAGCTGCACGTGGGCGTAGAACACATTCCGGCTGTAGGCCATAATATCGTGTCCTTCGAACAGTGCCCGATCGGCCATGGTCTGCGCCATTTCGTCCAGTTCTTCGTCGGCCACATCGTCGTCTACGGCCACGCAGGCGTGCATTATGGCAATCCAGGCTTCCTGTTCGTTTTGTGGGGTGTAGGTATAGGAGTCAGGTATGTTTGTCCGACCGGTTGTGTTAAAAACGCCTTCCATGTTTTCTTCTTTTTTCGTGTTTTAATTTTTATTGCCACAGTGCCTTTTTTAGGTGTAGCACCATGCATGATCAGGTATAAGTTCAGGGCGCTGCAGGTGACAGCTTGCTGAGCACTTTTGCCAGTTTGCGCCGGAAAGCCGGGTTCTCGTTCATGCCGTTATGGCCCTGGCCTTTGAGCAATATGACCTGGTCCGACGGTTTTAAATGTGCCTTCAGCTTTTCGGAGGAGCCCGGATAAATGATCTCGTCCAGCTCACCATGAAAAATAGCGATGGGCGATTTGGTTTGCGCCACAAAGGTATACGTCTCGAATTTGTAACGAAGCAGAAAACCCGGCACCAAAGGATACAGGCTTTGCATTAAATCGCTGAGACTATAATAAGGCGCCTGCAGCAGCAGTAAAGTGGGTGTATGCAGAGAAGATAGCCGCGCTGCTGCAGCCGTTCCGATGGAGTAGCCGGCGACAATGATCTGCTGGCCGCTATACCTGCCCGCCACTTCCAGAAAGGCTGCCTCAGCATCGTCGTAAAACTGGCGCTCGCTGCTTATCTTGCCCTGGCTTTTGCCATAGCCTCGGTAGTCGAGCACAAACACATCATAGCCCAGGGCGGTATAGGCCTGGTGCACCCAACCCCAACTCGCCACTGAACCCGCGTTGCCGTGCAGGTAAAATACCAGCCCCTTTGTCGCATCCGCCTTAAAAAGCAAGCCATGCAGCAGTACACCATCAGCTGCAGGTATAGTTATTTCCTCTGCATTCCGGTCGAACCTGAATGTGTAGTCTGCCGGAAGTTTCTCCGGAAAGAAAATCAGTTTCTCCTGCTGAAATGAAATAAAACCCATCATCAAAAGGTATAGGATACAAACTAAAACCGCCGCCTTGAGTACCTGCTTCACCAAGGTATAGCTTAGGATTGCGGATCTTCCTTTTCAGCGGCTTTCAGCCTTTTAGCAACCAGGCGGAAGCGGATCTGCTTCTCAATTGATACGATCGTAAACACGACCGCGCCTGCTCCAAAAATGCGCAGCAGCTGCATGACATTGAGCGGACCAGAGCCAAAGAGCATGTTCATGAACGGGGTGTAGATGAAGAGCGCCTGAGCCAGAAACATAACGGCAATACCAATGTATACCCACTTGTTTGTGAACCAGCCAATCTGGCTGTTTGGCCTCACCAGCGAGCGGCAGCTAAGCAGGTAAAAGGATTCTACCACCACAAACACCGTCGTTACCACTGTTTGGGCCTCTGTTAGTGTTGCGCCCTGCTCCGTTTCGTACAGAAAAAGGCCGTATGCGGCTATGAGCATGAGCACACCCACCAGCAGCGTACGCAGGATCAGCTTGGTAGTAAGCAGCGGTTGGTCCGAAGGACGAGGCGGGCGGTCCATGATGCCGGGTTCTTTGGGCTCGAAAACCAAAGTGAGGCCCAGCAGCACCGAAGTGGTCATGTTTATCCAGAGCAGCTGCACGGGTTGGATGGGAAGTTGGGAACTGAGCGCAATAGCCAGCAACACCACCAGCGCCTCACCCAGATTAGTAGGCAGCGTCCAGACAATAAACTTGGTCAGGTTATCGAATACGCCGCGGCCTTCTTCCACAGCACCTTCTATCGACGAAAAATTGTCATCGGTGAGCACCATGTCCGAGGCGTCTTTGGCTACGTCGGTTCCGGTGATGCCCATGGCTATACCTATGTTGGCTTGCTTGAGGGCCGGCCCGTCGTTCACGCCGTCGCCGGTCATGGCCACCACCCGGCCGCGCGACTGCAGTGCTTTGACCAACCTTAATTTCTGTTCTGGTGCCACGCGGGCAAATACAGCGGTTTTCTCCACGAGGTCAGGCAGTTCCTGATCGCCGATCCGCTGCAGTTCCTTGCCAGTCACGGCGACAAGCTTTCCGTTTTCCTGATGGCCTTTCAAACCGATCTGGCTGGCAATGGCAGCGGCTGTTACAGCATGGTCGCCGGTGATCATTTTTACATCTATACCTGCACGCTGGCACAGGCCCACGGCTTCCATCGCTTCTTTGCGGGGGGGATCGATCATGCCCTGCAGGCCGAGGAAAACTAGGTCTGAGTTGGTGTGTTCATGGTCTAGCCGTGGCAGTCCGTCTGTTGCGTCCAGCATGGCAAAAGCCAGTACTCGCAGTCCCTCACTCGCCATTTGCTCCACATTCTTTTCAATGCGCTCTTGGTCTAATTCACCCAACTCACCGTTTGGCAGGAGGGCTTTGCTGCTGCGCTCCATCACGGCTTCTACAGAGCCTTTCAGGTATATAACCGGGCGCTCGCCGCCGTGCAGCGTGGCCATGTACTGGTTTTCCGATTCGAAAGGTATAGCATCTTTGCGGGGCTGTTGTTCCTCCAGTTCTCTTTTCCCGAAGCCGGCTTTTCGGGCGGCGACTTCCAACGCTCCTTCGGTTGGGTCGCCTTCAATCAACCACTGCCCCTCCTTTTCCTTCAAGGAGCTGTCGTTGCACAGCAAGCCCGCTTTCAGGCATTCTTCCAGCGCTTTGTTGTTGCTCAGGTCTGCCTGTTTTTCTTCTTGCTGAATTTCACCCTCCGGCCGGTAGCCCAGTCCGCTAATCGTATACTGCTCGCCACCCGCCACGATCTGCTGCACGGTCATCTGGTTTTCGGTGAGTGTTCCGGTTTTATCAGAGCAGATGACGTTGGTGCTGCCCAAGGTTTCGACGGCCACCAGCTTGCGGATGATGGCGCGCCGCCTGGCCATTTTAGAGACGCCCAGCGCCAGCATAATGGTAACAGCCACAGGCAGACCTTCAGGTATAGCGCCCACCGCCAGGGCCACCGCCAGCATAAAGGTATCGGACGCATCTGCGCCGCGCAGGTATTCTACCAGAAAAACAACAGCCGAAAGCGCCAGAATTACCCACAGCAGCAAGCGGCTGAATTCTTTTATTTTGATGGTAAGAGGCGTGTCCAGCTCCTGCGCGCCCGAAATGGATTCCTGTATTTTGCCTACTTCGGTTTTGTCGCCGGTGGCCACTACCAGACCGGTCGCCTGCCCGTAGGTGACCACCGTGGAGGCGAATCCCATCGAAAAGCGGTCGCCTAGCACATCGTCTTCGGCCACGGGATCAGTGTGTTTCTCCACCGCCACCGACTCACCCGTTAATGCCGATTCGTCCACTTTCAGGTCGCGGGCCTGTACTAGCCGCACATCAGCCGGAAACTTGTCGCCGGAATGCAGCAGTACGATGTCACCGGGCACTAACTCCGAAGCGTCGATTTGTTGCTTGTTGCCACCGCGCAGCACACTGGCTTTAGCGGACATACTTTTGGACAGGGCGTCGATGGCTGCCAGCGCTTTTGACTCCTGAATATAGCCGATGATGGAGTTGATCAGGACAACCGCGAAGATAACACCCGAATCGATGTGCTCGCCGAGCAGAAATGATACAACAGTGGCGATCAGGAGGATGTAGATGAGCGGTTGGTGGAACTGAAGCAAAAACAGCACGAGCGCACTCTGCTGCTGTTTCTGCGTCATGACGTTGAGGCCGTATGTTTCCTGGCGGCTGGCGACTTCTTCGTCTGTTAATCCCTTTTGCTGGTCAACCTGCAGTAGTTCGAGTGCCTCCTGTGGGTCCAGGTTATGCCAGTGCCGGGGCTTATCTGGTGATAGGATAATATTATCAGTTCGTTTCTTTTCTGTTACACTCATATTAGCTTAACGTCTATACCTGCGGAGGCAGTGAAATGCTCGTGCAGACCTTTATAATCCTTATACAAGGTGAGTATCTGAATTATGAAAGCAGGTGGTATTCTGTAAGTAGTACGAATATTTACTGCGCCAGGTAAGCCCCATCCACGGCGTAGTAAGCGCCTGTCACGAACGAAGCCTTGTCAGAACTGAGCCATATAACCAGCTCCGCCACTTCTTCCGGTGCTCCCAACCGGCCGATCGGATGCTTGGATGTCAGGTACTGCAGTGTTTCCTCGTCCATGCTGTCTAGCAAGGGGGTTTTGATAAAGGCCGGCCCAACGGCGTTGACGCGTATACCTTGATTAGCATACTCTATGCCCCCGTTTTTGGTCAGGCCCACCACACCGTGTTTGGCTGCCACATATGCGGCTGAGTTGGCAAAGCCCACCTGTCCGAGTATAGAGGAATTATTGACAATGGCACCGCCGCCGTTCTGCAACATCTGCCGTATCTGGAAGTGCATGCAGTAAAACACACTGCTCAGGTTAATGCTGATTACTTTGTTCCAGCCCTCGATGCTCATGTCGCCAATCAGATTGGATTCACCGCCTATACCTGCATTGTTAAAGGCAACATCCAGCCGGCCAAATTTTTCGACGGCCTGCTGCACCATGCGCTCGCAGTCCTCCGGTTTTGACACATCGGCCTGCACAAAAACAGCCTGGCTCCCGAGTTGCTCAATTTCCCGCACGACCTGCAGACCGGACTTTTCGTCTATATCGGACACGACAACGCTGGCGCCTTCGCGGGCGTACAGCAGCGCAGCAGATTTGCCGATGCCGGATGAGCCTCCGGTCACGAGGGCCACTTTATTTTGGAATAGTTTTGTTTGATCCTGAGTCATGGCGTTCATAAATTTTATTCGTGCAGGTATAGGAGTTTACTTTCAGACAAATTTCGAAAGACCGGCAGGGCCGTTTTATGACCTGGATCATTTTTGAAAAAAGCATTTCTCAGTAATGCTCCCAATATGCTTCTTGGTTTACTTAAAATAATGAAATCATGTTCTGAATGTAGTACATTTGAAGCGCAGCACATTTTTTTCAGTTTTGCTGATGGCAGGTAGTATAACCGGCCCCGGGAGAAAATCCTGCTGCATAGTGTACTTTACATTTGAGCTATCATGTCAATGAAACACTATTTACAACTGCTTCTGCTAGTCCTCGTTTTCACTTCCTGCGGAGGCCAACAGGAAACCACAAACCCAACCGTGGAAGATATTTCGGAAGCCGTATACGCTTCCGGTCTCGTGAAGAGCCGCAACCAGTACCAGGTATACCCGGTCGTGAGCGGTATTATAGAGGAAATACTGGTAACTGAGGGTGACACCGTGCAGCAGGGCGAAACGCTGGTCCGGATCAACAACGATGCCGCCCAACTGAACACGGAAAATGCCCGCCTGGCTGCAGAGTATGCCCGCGTTGGTGCTAATGCCGAAAAGCTGTCCGAGCTGCAGGAGTCCATTGAAATGGCCCGCAGTCGCATGCGCAACGACTCGCTGCTGCTGGAGCGGCAGCGCAACCTGTGGGCCAACCAGATCGGTACCCGGGTGGAACTGGAACAGCGCGAACTGGCCTACAAAAACTCCCAAACTACCTACCGTTCAGCCCGCCTGCGCTACAGTGATCTCAAAAAACAACTCGATTTTGCCGCCCGCCAGTCGCAGAAAAACCTGCAGATCAGCCGGACCATGCGCGATGACTATACCGTGAAAAGCGAAACCAATGGCAAGGTATACAGTGTGCTGCGGGAAAAAGGAGAACTCGTGAGTCCGCAGGTGCCGATTGCGGTGGTAGGCGATGCAAATGAATTTATACTGGAGCTGCAGGTAGACGAGTATGACATAGCCCGCATACAGCCAGGCCAGCAGGTACTGCTCAACCTGGACAGTTACAAAGGGCGGGTATTTGAAGGGCGCATCACCAAGATCAACCCGGCCATGAATGAGCGCACCCGCTCTTTTACCGTGGAAGCTGCTTTTGTAACCCAGCCCGATGCGCTTTACCCCAACCTGACCACAGAGGCGAACATCATTATTCAGGCCAAAAAGGACGCCCTGACCATACCCCGCGAGTACCTGGTGGATGGTGCCTTTGTGCTAAATGAAAATGAAGAACGCATACCTGTGAAAACCGGGCTGAAGGACTACCAGAAAGTGGAAATAGTGGAGGGTCTGTCGAAAGAAGATGTGATCGTGAAGCCTTAGCGATGAATTTTAAACTGATATTCAGCATAGCGAAATCCATGCTGCTGGCACGCTGGCGGCAAACGCTGGTGGCTGCCGTTGGGGTAACCTTCAGCATCGCTATGTTCATCACGTTGCTCGGTTTCATGAACGGCCTCAACGATCTGCTCGATGGCCTCATCCTAAACCGCACGCCGCATGTGCGACTCTATAACGAAATCAAGCCCAGCGAAAACCAGCCGGTAAATGTATCGGGGCAGTACAAGGATTCCTACAATTTCATTAGCTCCGTGAAAGCCGGCATCTCCCGTCAGGAGATTTATAACAGCGGCCCTATTCTGCAGGCCGTAAAGGACGATGAGCGGGTGCTGGGTGCCACACCTAAGCTGCTTGCACAGGTCTTTTACAACGAAGGCACCATCGAAATCACAGGTGTAATCAATGGCGTGGATGTGGAGGAGGAGAGTCGGTTGTTTAACTTCCAGGACTACGTGACGTCGGGCAACCCTATCGATGCCAAGAACGTGGCCAACAGCATTATTCTGGGCAAGGCGCTGGCAGAAATACTGGTGGCCGATATAGGCGATGTGGTGCAGGTAACGACGGCGCAGGGCGAGCGTTTTCCGCTGAAAGTGGTGGGGTATTTTCAGTCAGGTATACAGGAGATCGACAAGGTGCAGAGCTACGCCTCCATCGCGACTACCCAAAAGCTGCTCGGCAAACCAGCCAATTACATGACCGATATTCAGGTTAAACTCTACGACCTGGAGCAGGCACCGGCCGTTGCCCGCGAGTATGCACAGTTGTTTCAGATCGACGCTGAGGACATACAGACGGCCAATGCCCAGTTTGAGACGGGTAGCAGTGTGCGATCGCTTATATCTTATGCCGTGGGTATTACGCTGCTGATCGTGGCGGGCTTCGGTATTTTCAACATTCTCAACATGATGATCTACGAGAAAATGGACTCCATCGCCATCCTCAAAGCTACCGGTTTCTCGGGACGTGACGTGAACCTGGTCTTTGTGGTGATCGCCATGAGCATAGGTCTTTTCGGGGGTATGCTGGGGCTGGTGTTCGGATTTCTGTTCTCGCTGGTAATCGACAATATTCCTTTTAACACCTCTGCCTTGCCTACCATTACGACGTATCCGGTTAACTACGATCCGATGTACTATTTTATTGGTGGGGTCTTCTCGCTGGTCACCACGTACTTTGCCGGTTTTTTCCCGGCCCGAAAGGCAAGCAAGGTAGATCCGGTCGAAATCATCAGGGGCAAATAGGTATCGATATGGAAGGCAGCGAAGAAAAGATGCAGGAAGTCATACTCGAAGCAAGGGGGATCAATAAATCGTTTCACGACCCCGTGACAGTGCAGGTGCTCCGCGATATTACATTCACTGTGAACAAAGGGGAGTTTGTGTCGGTGATCGGGAAATCGGGTTGTGGCAAGTCCACATTGCTCTACATCCTTTCCACCATGGACACTGACTATACCGGTGAGCTATACATCGACGCAGAACTGATGTCAGGTCGACCGGACCCGGAGCTGGCCCGCATCCGCAACGAGAAGATCGGGTTTGTGTTTCAGTTTCACTACCTGCTCAACGAGTTCACGGTGCTGCGTAATGTGATGCTGCCCGGCCTGAAACTGGGCAGGTATAGCGAGCAGGAAGTAGAGCACCGCGCCATGGAGCGACTTAAAATGCTAGGTATAGACCATCTGGCCAAACAGTCGGCTTACCGCATTTCAGGTGGTGAAAAGCAGCGAGTCGCCATCGCCCGGGCACTTGTCAACGATCCGCATATTATCATGGGAGACGAGCCTACCGGTAACCTCGACAAGCGCAACAGCGATATTGTATTCAATATTTTCAAAGAGCTCACCGAAGTACACAACCAGACGCTGCTCATAGTTACACACGATACAGAATTTGCCGAAAACAGCCACCGCATCATCGAAATGGAGGATGGCCGGATCATCAGACAATAAACCGTTCCGCTATAATTTATTAAAAACCAGAATTCTATGAACCAAAGTATCCTGAGGCTTGCCCAGCTTGCTGAAAAAGAAACGCGCACCATTATCGGCCTGATGTCGGGCACTTCGCTGGATGGCCTGGATGTGGCCCTTTGTCGCTTATCCGGACACGGCACAGCCACCAAAGCAAGTGTTGTCCATTTCAACTCTATACCTTATCAGGATGATTTTCGGGCTGGCGTGAAGGCGATCTTTTCGAAGCGTCAGGTCGATCTGGAACAGGTTTGCCTGATGAATGCCTACATCGGAAGTTACCATGCAGAGCTGATCAATGCATGTCTGGATAACTGGGGCGTGAAGGCGGAGGAGGTGGACGTGATTGCCAGCCATGGGCAGACGATTTACCATGCGCCAGCCTCTTTGCACGGTATAGCAGCTATGCCAAACGCCACGTTGCAGATCGGCGACGGCGACCATATAGCAGTCAAAACCGGCATCATCACCCTCAGCGATTTCAGGCAGAAACATGTGGCAGCTGGCGGCGAAGGGGCACCCCTGGCGGTCTACGGCGACTATCTGCTGTTTTCTGAAAAAAGTGAAAACCGGATTTTACTTAACATTGGCGGCATTTCCAATTTCACTTTCCTGCCGGGTGACCTGCAGTCCGGACGTATTTTTTCGACGGATGTGGGGCCGGGCAATACCCTGATGGATGCCTTTGTGCAGGCCAACTTCCCGGGCAAAACTTACGATGACAACGCAGCCATCGCCTTGCAGGGCAGGTATAACGCCGCGCTTGTCAGCGCCCTGTTAGAGCATCCGTTTTTCGGGCAGGCTATACCTAAAACCACCGGACCGGAGCTTTTCAACCTTGCTTACCTGGAGAGAGCCCAGCAAGCCTCCGGCACAACATCACTTTCACCTGCTGATGTCATGGCCAGCCTGAACCGTTTTACGGCGACAGGTATAGCCAGAGCCGTGCAGGACACGGTGCAGGCCAGCCAGCTTGCTCTATACCTGAGTGGGGGCGGTATGCATAATCCGTTGCTGCTGCAAAACCTGCAGGAACTGTTACCGGATGCTACTATACAGAATACTGAAGCCCTGGGGATATTGCCAGATGCAAAAGAAGCAGTACTGTTTGCAACCTTGGCGAATGAATGCCTGGCAGGAAATCAGATTGATTTGGGAGCAAGTGGTATACCTGCTGTGAGGATGGGGAAAATCAGTTTGCCGGATTAAGGTTTAGCGTCCTTGTGGCTGATATGGATGAGTTCTTCTTCGATGGCGGGGCTCAGGACGAGCACCAGGTGTTCGGCAAAGGCGGCATTTTCGAGTTGCTTGTCACTCATCAAAGAGATCAGTCCGACCGGTTCGCCGTCCTCTTTCAGGAAGATGCTGCCCAGGTAGCTTTCGATATTCAAATCCTGCAGCTCAATGTCGCGCGGGAAATAACGTTGTACGTTGTTGGGGTAGTAGCAGAAGCGTTGGGTGAGAACAGAGTCGCAGGGGGTATAGTGCAGGGGGTAGGAGAAATTGGGTAAAGGCGCTCCGTTTTTTAGAAATACTTTCGTGACGACATTCAGGCCATCATCACTCAAATTGCCGATCAGCACATACTGTACCTGCGCGTGCGTTGCGATGAACTCAGCAGCCCGTCGCAGGAACGACTCGTCGCGCGGTTGAGCGATCAGCGAGATGGCGGATTCCAGAATACGGTGCTCGTCCTCCCGAAGCGCGTAATTCCAGTGATGTACGAATCTGTATTCCATCGACAAAGTAAAAAGATGGTATTTTACAAATATAAACATATTATTACTATGCAAACAATACTATAAATATCACTTTGTTAAGTACTTGTAGTGTTGTTTAAATAAAATTACAATTTTTAATTGTTCCCTTTTTCCAATTGGAGCTTTTCGTTTTGAACTACTTCTAGGATAAGCACATCAGACCTTAAGGGTTAAAAGCCGACAGGCAGAATTCAGCGCTGACTACTACTGTTAGCAGAGCTTTATTTATAGTGATGCACTAAGTAAACCACCCGGAAGTAGCGCAGCTAAACATTATTGACAAAGCCGGTACCTTCTACTTTCAGAGTGAATGTGCTTCCCCACGTGGATCTTATAGGCTTTAGTTCTAACTGTGGACTGCGAACCACGAAATACCTCACTTTCATGCAGTTGCCCGTCGCACTAGAGAATTTTAAAACAAGTGCTACAAGGTACAAGCCAGTGCGGAGTGGCACATCACGCAAGGCATAGCTCGCCTCTTTGAGTTGATCCCGTTACAGAATTTCTTATACCTGTATAGTCTCAGGTAGTTTTACCTAAGACAACGCTCTCAGAAAGGGCGCTGTTTTGCTTTCTTTGGATCCGGCAATTTTCTTAGGTGGGCCTGCCGCAACTATCTGCCCACCCTCTTCGCCGGCACCCGGACCGATATCGATCACCCAGTCACTGGCAGCCACTACGCGCATGTCGTGCTCTACTACAAGAACTGTATTGCCGGCATCTACCAAATGGTGAAGCTGGGTCTTGAGCTTGTCGACATCTGCAGGGTGCAGACCGGTAGTCGGCTCGTCTAAAATGTACAGGGTATTGCCGCGTTGGGAGCGCTGCAATTCGGTGGCGAGTTTAATGCGCTGCGCTTCACCACCCGAGAGCTCTGTGGCGGGCTGCCCGAGTCGCAGGTAGCCCAGGCCAACTTCGCGGAGCATGGTAAGGGCGCGATGGACGGCCGGTTCCTCGTCAAAAAACTCCCAGGCTGCGTCCACTGTCATATCGAGTACCTCGGCGATGTTCTTGTCACGGTAGGTCACTTCCAGCGTCTTGGCATTATAGCGTGCGCCGTGACACACGGGGCAGGGGGCGTATACGCTCGGCAGAAAGAGCAGCTCTACCATCACAAATCCTTCTCCCTGGCAATTTTCGCAGCGGCCTTTGGTAACATTAAAGGAAAACCGACCGGCATCGTATCGCCGTTTTTTTGCAAGTGGCGTGCTAGCAAAGAGCTTACGCACGTGGTCAAACAACCCGGTATAGGTGGCCATATTGGAGCGGGGCGTTCTACCGATCGGTTTCTGGTCTACGCGCACCAGCCGTTTGATCTGCTCTATACCTGCTGTAATATGGCCTCCGGTCGTGACAGGTATATCACGCTCCAGTTCATCGCCTTCCTCTTCTTCGGCGGGCAGTTGATGCCCCAGATGCGTCGCCACCAATTCTACCAGCACCTGACTCACCAGGCTGGATTTACCTGATCCTGATACACCTGTTACCGCGGTAAACACGCCCAGCGGAAACTCAGCAGACAGGTTATGCAGGTTGTTTCGGCTGACATCGCTTAGTTTAAGCCATCCTTTTGGAGCTCTTGGAGTCGGATTAAAACCTTTTGCCTTGCCAAACAGGTACTCACCTGTGCGGGAGGCAGCGACTTGGCTTAATCCTTCAGGAGGACCGCTGAACAGAATCTCCCCACCTTTCTCACCAGCAGCCGGGCCCACATCCACGATCCAGTCTGCGTGCCGGATCACCTCCAGGTCATGCTCTACAACGAAGAGCGAATTGCCCGCTTTCTTGAGTCCGTCGAGTGCCCGAAGCAGGGCAATTTTGTCGGCAGGGTGCAGGCCGGCGGAAGGCTCGTCAAGCACATACACCACCCCGAACAGATGCGAGTAAAGCTGCGTGGCCAGGCGCAGGCGCTGTAGTTCGCCCGGAGAAAGGGTAGGCGTGCTGCGCTCCAGTGACAAATAGCCCAGGCCGAGGTCGAGCAGCACATCGATGCGGGCACACAAATCTTCTGCAATGCGTTTGGCCACGATCGCCTGCTCCGGATGTTTGGCTTCTGTGCGGGAATGTCCTGACTCGTTGCCTTGGGCAAACGGTTTCAAAACAGCTTGTGCTCGTTTCAAAGGCAGCCGCGAAAACTCTGTGATATCGTAGCCGGCAAACTTGACAGAAAGCGACTCCGGGCGAAGGCGCTTGCCCTGGCAGGTGGGACAGTCGGTGCTGAGCATGTACTGCATCACCCGCTTTTTCATGAGCGGGCTGTTGGTATTGGCAAAGGTATGGAACACGTGGCGGCGGGCGCTGCTGAAAGTCCCCATGTAGTTGGGCTCCTCTTTACGCTTCAGAGCGCGTTGCGTTTCTTCCGGGGTATAGCCAGGGTATACCGGCACGACAGGCTGCTCGTCGGTAAAGAGAATCCAGTCGCGGTCTTTCTGCGCCAGGTCGCGCCAGGGTATGTCCACATCAAACCCCATCGTCACCAGAATATCGCGTTGGTTTTGCCCGCCCCAAGCCATGGGCCAGGCCGCAATGGCGCGCTCCCGTATGGTAAGCGAGTCGTCTGGCACCATTGATTTTTCAGTGACATCGTACATACGCCCCAAACCGTGGCAGGTAGGGCAGGCACCTTCTGCAGTGTTAGGCGAGAAAGCTTCGGCATAGATGATGGACTGCCCCTCCGGGTAATCGCCGGCGCGGGAGTAGAGCATGCGCAGCAGGTTGGAAAGTGTGGTGACACTGCCTACCGACGATCGGGTAGTGGGTGTGCCGCGCTGCTGCTGCAGAGCCACAGCGGGAGGAAGTCCGTTAATGGCGTCCACTTCGGGCACCGCCATCTGGTGAAAAAGGCGGCGGGCGTAAGGCGATACCGACTCCAGGTAGCGGCGTTGCGCCTCCGCGTAGAGCGTTCCAAAAGCCAGGCTCGATTTTCCTGAACCAGACACGCCTGTAAACACAACGAGTGCATCGCGAGGTATAGTGAGGCTGATGTTTTTGAGGTTATGCTCCCGCGCCCCACGTACTTCTACAAACCCACTGAACTGCCCGGTTGATGTCTGATCTTTTTCTGGTATCGCCATATGATGTTGTCGTGTAAACTGCGTTGTTACGAAGGTATAGCATCCTGTCGCAAATGAAAATTGTTGAGTGTACGCATCATAGCGCTTCATGGTAAGGTATAGCTACTCCTTAGGTTCTTAAATGAGCTAGTCGAGATAATTAAGGGTGAGGTATACCTTCTTGTAAAACAACAAGGTATAAATAAGTTGGAACCACTTAATCCTGATGGGCCATCTCCAATTCAAACACTAAACCAGCTAAATCATGAAAACATTAAAATGCAGGGATGCCGGCTTTGATTGCGATGCCTAGATAAGGGCTAACAGCGAACAGGAAGTAATGGTACAGGCCGGAAAACATGCACATGATGTGCACCACGTGGATGTGACACCTGAAGTGGCCGAGCAGATCAAAACCAAGATCAGGGACGACGGCAGAAGCTAGTCTTTTACGCAGTAGAAACGTTACATTTTTAGTATGGCACAGGCGCTGGCTTGTACCATTTTTGTGTCAGGAGAATAGCTTATTGTCTTTGCTCTTTCATCGTAAATATAACAGCATAAGTATATAGGTATTTCTTTTAAAAATACAATTATCGTAACCATTAAGGTATAGAATAGTATTTATTGAAACACAATTCGGAAGCCTGCATCGGGTGGAAGAAAATACTTATTAGCGATAAACTGAAAACTAACTTATGCTGGCAATGAACTATCGCGGGCCGCAGCGGGTCCGCATTGACGAAAAACCAGAGCCCAAGCTTCTGCATCCCCAGGATGCAATTGTGCGTGTGACACGCTCCTGCATCTGCGGCTCTGACCTCCACCTCTACAATGGCAACGTACCCGACACCCGCGTGGGCATGACCTTTGGACACGAATTTATAGGCGAAGTAACAGAGATCGGACCTGAAGTGCAGAAGCTGAAAGTGGGCGACATGGTGATCGTGCCTTTCAACATCGCCTGTGGTAAATGCCATTTCTGTAAGCAGGGTTTGTTTGGCAACTGCCACGAATCCAACTCGCAGGCAACGGCAGTCGGTGGCATTTTCGGCTACTCGCATACGGCCGGTGGGTATGATGGCGGACAGGCCGAGTATGTGCGTGTACCTTATGCTGATGTAGGGCCAACAGTTATACCGGAGGGGATGGACCCGGATGATGCCGTGCTGCTCACAGATGTGGTGCCAACCGGCTACCAGGCCGCAGAGATGGGGGGTATACAGAAAGGCGATACCGTTGTGATTTTCGGTGCCGGACCGATCGGTATTATGGCGGCACGCTGCTCCTGGCTCTTTGGAGCGGGCCGCGTCATCGTGATCGATAAGATAGAATACCGATTAGAGTTTGTAAGAAACTATGCTAATTGCGAAGCCTACAACTACGAGGAGATGGATGACCCGGTGGTGTTTGTGAAGAAAACGACCGACTGGATGGGGGCCGATGTGGTGATTGATGCGGTAGGTGCCGAAGCAACCGGTAACCTGATGCAGACCATTACAGGACGCAAACTGTTGCTGCAGGCAGGCTCGGCTACGGCGGCGCATTGGGCAGTCAACTCTGTCAAGAAAGGCGGTATTGTGTCGATCGTGGGTGTATACGGACCAACTGACAACCTCTTCCCGCTCGGTAATGTGGTGAATAAAGGTATTACGATACGTGCAAATCAGGCCTCCGTAAAACGTCTGCTGCCAAGGTTGATCGAGCATGTGCAAAACGGCATCCTGAATCCGAAAGCACTGATCACGCACCGTGTGCCGCTCGAAGATGTCGCCGACGCTTACCACATTTTTTCAGAGAAGCTGGACAACTGTATCAAGCCTGTCCTGATTCCGCCATCAGCCAGATAGAAAGGAGAAAGACCATGGAAAATAAGACACCAAAAGACTATTCGCATATAAAAGGCTGGGGTATAGACGCCGATCCGAAAAACGACCCGACTTACCCCATGAAGCACCGCACCGACGCCGAGCAGGAGGGCTATAACTGGGAGCGGCCGACGCAGCAGGACATCAACATCGAAGTGCTGCACTCAAACGAACGCCCCAACGTATCTGCCGTTTTCGGTACCTCTATGCCACCGAGCGGACTAAGCGGTATGATCCGGCGCTTTGCTTTTAAGCACAGCGAAAACAGCTACCTGCACTGGCTGCCTTTGCTCATGGCAGACCGCGTGAACGTGGTAGAGGGCGTGATCGATGATTTTGCCAAAGGTACTGTGCCGAACATCTTTGCCGAGAAGGGCTGGAAAGCTGACTGGGAACATAATCGCAGCGGCCTGATCCAGAAAATAGGCGTGCTGGCACTGGTTACGACTGCTGCCGTTGTGCTGCTTACACGAAAGAAAAACAGCTGAAGGATTTAACACTAGCCTGTCAGAAAGGCAGCTACCGCAGGGTGGCTGCCTTTCCTGTTTTAGCCTGTAATCGGAAGCTTTACCTGTCCGAGCACATCAATAATCTCTGCTGCTTTGTCTGGACTGTACTGGCTACGGATCGCGTCTTCGTTTATAACAAAAGCGGGAGCAGCCGGGTCGCCATCAATGGTGTAGACCTTATCTGTTAGCTGTTCAGCATCATGGTTTGTTTCCTGAACCACCTGACTGATAAGTGCCTTGGCCCGGAAGTCAAGTGCTGACCAGATGAGGCGCTCCGGATCTTTTCCAGTTCTGAACTTATCCGGAAACCGGCTCTGCGCTTCTTCTTCAATTGCCTGCGGGTCCAGTTCATTTACTTCGCATACCTGCTCAAACGCTGCCATGTCTCTGTTGATCTGATCTTCCATAGTTTTCGATTTTCTGATAGCTCTACTTACGTAAAGTTACCTTTGGAAGTCGGAATGAAAGAGCCCGTAATGCGTGTCATGACTGCTCTAGTCCCAGTCAATTATGTCGTCATCCTCATCTTCCTCGCTGTAGAAATCTGCATCCTCATCCGATTCATCCCATTCGTCTTCCACGTATACCTCGTCTGCCAGTTCATGGGCTATGTCCTCTGCTTCTGCTGCATCACTTTGGCTTGCATGTTGGAGCAAAAAATCGTGTAGCACAGGTGTAGCGGCAAACCCGGTATCGTGGAGGTCTGTCAGTTCACCCCGCTGCAGAAAGCGGTTGGCGTCGAGCAGCACGTCATAGATGGGAGTGTGGATGTGTTTGGGTATTTTGAAGAGCCTCGGATCACGCTTGTCGAAGGGCGTAGGTATAGCAGAGGTATACAGGTAAGGCAGCAGGGTTTTAGAACAGCTGATGGCGATGCGGTCGATGCGGTGCTGCTGAAAATACTCCTGCAGGCGGCTGTTGATGTTCTCAAAAAACTCAGTGGTTTCGCCCAGTCTTACCCGTGAGCCTGCCCTTGATTTGCCTTTGGTCTTGAGGTATTTAATCTGGCTTTTGCCCTGCTTTTTGCGCACCATGTATGAGCGGAACACCTTGTGATTGAGGCAGCGACCATTCTCAAAATAACCTACGGCGCAGTTACCCGCCTGAATCAGCAGCATCACGTAGTTTACCTGCCTGGCTTCGGCTATACCTGCACCGGCTTCAGCATAAGGCACCGGGAGCGGCAGCCGGAACTGGACCTGCGCTATACCTGCCTCATCAAGGATTGTCAGGCGGTGCTTTTCGGGATCGTACTCGGTGCTGATATCGGATGTACGGATGACCTGCAGCAGTTCGGCGGCTTTGTCGCGTGGCAAAAATCGTTTTGTCGGCATAAAAGGGAGCGGCTTTGATATGCAAATTAACGCAATTTACGTCCCTTTGGCACTTTCTTGTTCATCACCTTCAGCGGTCTTGAGTTTGCCCTGATCTCTGGCATCTCATACTTGTTCTTTGCAGGTATAGAGGCACTGCGTCACAAGCGGAACATCGCCCTATAAATTTAGTCAGGATCATAAGTACAGACAGATTTTCTACACCGGGCCGGCATTTCTATACCCACATGGCGGCTGCATGCGTATAGGCGACAGTTAGAGCGCCTATAACCTGTGACAATCCTGCCTGCATGAGATGGACCCTTGTACTATTGCTGCTGCTCAGCGCCTGCGTCTCCCAGCGTCGTGCCGGGTCCGAAGAGGCTACGCCGTCCGCTCCCGCGAAGGTGCCGAAGCTGTACGCCCCTGCCATTTACGCCAGGCCCAGCATCGGGGTCGACCGGTCCGAACTCAGTACCGCAGCCAGCAGGGGAGAAGCAGCCTCTCATACCTACCGGCCAACTGACAGCTACGCTATGCCTTTCTCTAACTTAAAGCCCCGCGTGATCACCCAAACGTTATACCTGACCGACACCCTGCAACTGGATTCCCTGCACCGTGAACTTCAGATAGAACAACTGGCGAATCAGGCCTTCCGCAAAAGATTACAGTCCACTGAAGGCGAGCGCGACTACTGGCAGGAAAAGAATGAGCAGAAATTCTGGACACTGATTGCCATGGCTGTTTTCGCTTTCCTTTACATCCTGTTCCGGGTGCTGGCCTCCCGCATCAAAGAGACCTGAGTCACTGGCAATATAACCGTAAGCGGCTGCCCTCGTTTATAAAAGGAGTATCATTTTAAACCTGATTTAACACTATGAACAGACGAGACAGAGATCGCTACGATTACGACAACTATGACCGGGACTACAGCGAAGGTGCCGGCTATAACCGAAACGATGAGCACTATCACAGTGCCCGCAACCTGACAAATGAGTTTGAACAGGAATACCGCAGCCATCACCGGGACAGGGACGACGACCGCTTTAACCGCAACAGTAGCAACATGCGGCAGAGCTATCACGAGGGCAATAGGGGTGATGCTTATGAGCGCAGGCTCGAAGGAAGAGGCACCGCAGGCCGTAATTCCGGCTCTGAAATGCATTATGGGGAGCGCAACAACAATAACTGGGGCGAAAACCGCAACCGCAGCCAGAACTGGTCTGATGCGGACCGTTACAACACATCAGGCAGGTATAGCCAGCGCTCAGATGATTTTGACCGTGGCCGGGACATGCGTAGTCAGGACCGGTTTAGCAACCAGGATCGCAGCAGCCGGATGGAGCAGGGACGTGCGAACCGCTTAAACCAGGAGGGCCGTATGCGCGAAGGTTATGGCATTTCGGACTACGGTCGTATGCGACAGTCAGACATCCACTCCAACAGGGGCGTTCCGAATGCGGGCATCACCAGCAGCCTGGAAGATGACTATGGCGTTGACTTTGACCGCGATCGGAGCAGCCGCATTTCGTCGGGCAACTACGGGGGCTATAGCTCACAAGGCGGCTACAACCGCAACGACCGTTACTAGTATGATAACTAACAGAATAAAAGCAGCGCAGCCGTTACCACTCAGGTAGCGGCTGCGCTGTTTTGGTAATGCGCATAGACAAATGAAAAACTAAGGTATAGCCATCGTTAAAGATACAGGAAAAAGACAGTCCGGATAGTTTGGCTTTTTATGTGAGAGGGCATCAATTTTAACTGTAGGGTCGACCTTTTTGCCACATCAGGAGTATGATCAATTAAAAATCTAAGTCATGAAAGAAGACCAGGAATTGCGTGATCATTTGGAGAAGCTGATGCGGATGGGGCAGGCCTTTCGTCCGGTCGGGGAACTGCTGCAGGGAATAAGTGTGCAGGAAGCTGGCGGGCGGGTAAAGGACCTGCCTTATACTATCTGGCAACTGCTCGAGCACCTTCGCTTCACTCAGCACGACATCCTTGACTTCTGCCGCAACTCCAACTACCAGGAACCCGCCTGGCCAGACGACTACTGGCCGTCAGCAGAATCACCGTCCGATCAGGCAGCTCTGGACCAGACTTTGCAAACTGTTAAGCAGGACCTGGATGCGATGGTGAAGTTGGTGCAGGATACTGAAAATGATCTCTTTGCGCCTATACCTCATGGAAACGGCCAGACACTCCTGCGCGAAGCCATGCTGATAGCCGAGCATAATGCCTATCACCTGGGTCAGATCGTGGTGCTTCGTCGTTTGCTGGGTGCCAGGCTGTAGGAGCAGGTATAGAATCTCATAATGGCAAAATAAAAGCGGCGGCCATACCTGCTTTCAAGGTATAGCCGACGCTTTTATTTTCAGTCAAGTTTATTTTGGGGTACTTAATCCCAGCGCATCCTTTGCCATTTGCAGATAATCATCCGTGCCTGACTCCAGCACAAACAAACCAATGTTCACACCATAGGCGCCGTGCCGTTGCTGCACATGCTCCAGCATACGGGGCCATATCTGTCCGCCGGCCTGTTCATAAGCTGTGAGCACACGTTTCAGAAAATCCTCTCCGAAGGCGGCCAGCAGTGCCACAAAGTCAATGGCCGGATCGCTTACTTCAGCTTCGGTCCAGTCGAGGAGGCCGTTCACTTTGCCGTTTTCGTCAGTGAGGATGTGAGCTGCCTGCAGGTCGCCGTGCACCAGGCAGGTATAGCGGGGCCAGTAGCTGTCGTCCTGCAGCCAGGCTTGCCAGCGATCCCATACCTGTTCTGCTACTCCAATGGCTTCCTTTACGCGTTGCATTTGCCCGCTCAGGTGCTCGCGCAACTGCTCCGGCTGCAACACTTTGATGCCCGCTTTTGCAGCGGCTGCTGTGTCCTGCGCATGCAGCGCGGCAATGGTTTGTCCCAGCGACTGCACAAATGTCTGCGGCAGCTTTTCCAGGTCCAAATTCCAGACGTAGCACATATTTTCCATGTCGATGTTGGCGACAGGTATACCGGCCAGTCTTGGGTAGGCGATCAGCTTCGGGTCGAAAATCTGCCAGTCAGGGAGGTCTGCCGGAAGTTTGCCCTGCAGCAGTTGAAGCACACGGTGCTCATTTTTGGCCCGGGGCAACACATCCGGTCGCCGGGGCAGACGCAGGATCCAGGGCTGTTGCTTTTCGTCCAGTGCCTGAATCACCTGAAAGTCGAGGCCGGTTTCGTTGTAGTTGAATGTTTCTGATTGCAGCCGCAATCCATGCTGTTGGGCAAGGGCTACCAGTTCTGTTTCTGTGAGGGGATTATCTTTTACTTCCTTCATGATGTTGATCTATTTCGGTATAATTTAAAAAAAGGCACCTATACCTGGTTAGGAAATGAAGCGAAGGTACAGGGCATTGTGATACAGCCGATGCACAACAGGTGCCCGGCTTTGGCGCTACCGAAGCGGCCGATCAAAAATAGAGTTGCAGTAAGGAAGTGCTCATACGCATAGCCGATGCCTTTGAGGATGAAAGATAAAAAACTATACGCAACAAGGGAAGGAAGGTATGGGGAAGGAGCCTTTGTTCCACACAGCGCTGGTGCTCGTAAAATTAAAAAAATGTAAGTGAAGATGGAACAGCGCCAGGAACATGAGCAACTTCTTCAGAAGCGGAAATTACTGCTCATCAAAGTGGTGCATACCGTGTTGTGGGTGTTTTATAATGTCGTGATCTTTTACCTGCTCTATGCCGTGCTAACCAACCGGATCGATCATTGGGTTTGGATCTGTCTGGGCCTGATTATGCTGGAAGGACTGGTGTTGCTGGTGTTCAATAAAATGTGTCCGATCACGGTAGTGGCCCGGCGCTACTCAAATTCTACCCGCGACAATTTTGACATTTTTCTGCCTAACTGGCTGGCCAGGTATAATAAAGAGATCTATACCACGATTGTTTTCGTCAGTGTGCTTATCTTGTTGTACCGTTTGGTGCTGATGTAAGACCGGAGCAAATGGCAGCGCACAAACCCCTGAAAAGCGACAGCATGAAAAGCACCTTGTCTTTAAAACCTATTCAGCTACTGTTGTTCTTGTTTCTGGCAACGCCTGGACTTATAGCCGCACAGCACAAGCAAATCAAATTTGCCGCTACGGATGTGAAAGCTGATATGGCCTATGCCTACGAAACCCTGCAAAAAGCGCATTTCAACCTGTTCGCTTATGTGAGCAAGCGCGACTACGATGCGGCCTACAACAACCTGCTGAACTCGATCCAAAAAGACTCACTGAGCATGCTCGAAGCAACCATGCTGATGCAAAAGCTGCTGGCGGTTGGCAATGTGGGGCATTGCGAAGTGGATTTCCCGGCGGGGTCTTACATTACCTACGCGACGCAGGGCGGCACCGTGTTTCCGCTCGAGCTGGCCTTTGAAGACGGCAAGGCTTTTGTGCGCAAAAGTTATGTGCCGGATTCCAGCATCAAGGCAGGCGACCAACTGCTGCAGCTCAATGGCAAAGCCATCAAAAAAATACAGGCCGCCATCCATCCCTACCTGTCGGCGGAGCGCCCTTATTTCAAAGATGCCAAACTCGAGTTCTGGTCTTTTCCACGTTATTACTGGGCCGTGTTCGGGCAGCAGGATTCCTTTAAAGTGAAAGTAAAACAGGCAAGCGGCAAGCGCAGCACCCATAGCTTAGACGCTATCACCGTGATGGGATACGAGGCCAGCCGGGGAGGGGAGATACTCAATAACGAGCGCTCTTTCAGTTATATGGAGGATGTTGCTTACCTGCATCCCGGTCCCTTCAGTTCGCCCGAGCCTGAAGGGGAGGCGCAGTTCAAGGCCTTCGTAGACAGTGCATTTGCAGACATCAACGCCCAG
The DNA here is from genome assembly GCF_019599265.1 of Pontibacter sp. HSC-14F20. GTDB lineage: Bacteria > Bacteroidota > Bacteroidia > Cytophagales > Hymenobacteraceae > Pontibacter. Next base: position 33,797 of record NZ_JAHZTC010000013.1, read on the forward strand.
CAAGCGCCATACCTGATCCTGGACCTGCGCAACAACGCCGGCGGGCACAACACTTTCAGCGACCACCTGATCGCCTATTTTGCAGACAAGCCTTTCCGCTGGTTTTCTGACTTCACCGTAAAAACCAGTGAGGTACTCAAGAAGCAAACCCGGAAGCAGTACCCCGATGCTATACCTGACGACTATACCCGGCAGATACTGGAAAACCCGGATGGCACTACCTTCGCCTACGCGCAAACCATGCAGCAGCCCATGCCGGAGGACCGGCGTTTTAAGGGCAAGGTATACGTGCTCGTCAACCGCCAATCCTATTCCATGGCGGCCGTGAGCGGCGCCCTGATACAGGACTATGGTTTTGGCGAGATCGTGGGAGAGGAGACCGGTGACACACCGACCCTGTATGCTGCGCAGTTCAGTTTTAAGCTGCCACGCACGAGCGTAGAACTCAAAGTGCCCAAAGGCTACATTGTGCGTCCGAACGGCGATGAAAAACTGGCCGGCCTTATACCTGACCACCTGGTGCGCGACCATCTGCTCGACGAGGAAGACGAAATACTGCGCTATACCTTGGAAAAGCTCATACAGCCCCAACGCCAATCTTCTGCTCAAAAGTAAACTGCATCTGCTTATGCCCAGAAAAACCAATACCGGACCGAAGCGCTCAAACAAGCCTCTGACAAGCAGCTGCACGTGTATGCAGGAGCCCGTGCAGTTGGTGCGCTTATACCTCCGGTCTTCCCCTGCTGACATACGCAGCTATTCCTCAGAAGACCAAACAGCCGATTACAGTAGTCCGGTTTGTTATGCCCATCTGCGGGAGTTTCGGGAAGGCTTCTGATAAGGGCGGTTAAACATGGTGAACACACCTGCTTCCCAAGCAAAGTTATCTTCCTTTTAATGCTGGCTTCGTATATATAAATTACTTATTATAAAATACTTCGCTATGAAAATAAATTTACGCATCTGGGGGCTGATGGCCATCATCTCCTTTCTGAGCCTGTCGGCCTGCGAGGAAAGAGACGGCGCTGATTCTGCTGTTGATCTCTCATTCTCATCGTCTGAGTTTTTGCTCGATGACCTGGATGCGCTGGCAAAACCGCAGCTGCGCGATGGATGCAATGATAAAGCGTTTAACATCCATACCGCAGCCACATCCAGAACTGACCGGCAAACACTTTCATACATCCTGCCTGCGTTGGGCCTGCAGACCAACCAGGCCGCCACGATCCGCGATTTTGCACGCAATCACCAGCAGTCTACGGTGACCGTCCGGGGTAGCATCAGCATGATCCACCAACAGATTCTGATGCGGGCCAACGCCAAGCGCGACGCCCATATGAACGCCTTCTATGAAAAGAAAATCACAAAAGCGCAACTGGACGAGAAACTGGTCACCCTCCTCGATCGTGTGACGGCAGAACTCAGAGAAGATGAAAAGAAACAACCGCATATGCAGGTGCTGCGCCAGCACCGCGCCCGCCTGATGCAGGACATTGAAACTGCGCTGAACCCGACTCAGCTTCAGCAGTGGAACAACTGGCGGCGCAGCATTCCTTCTTAAGGTATAGCACGTCCCTTTTTTTAAAATGCTCACAGCAGGTATACCTGTCGTGAGCATTTTTTTGTCGTATCTTCACCCATGCCAAAATCAAAAAAACTACAGAACGTTACGATTGCAGAAGTATTCAGGACTATTATCTGGCCGCGGCGCAAGTACCTCGGGGTCGGGTTGGTGCTTATCGTTATTAGTCGCCTGGCTGGTTTGGTGCTGCCGGGTGCCAGTAAGTTTCTTATCGATGATGTGATCCCGACCGGTGACAGCACCATGCTCAAATGGCTGATCGGGGCCGTGCTGGTGGCTATTGTCATTCAGTCGGTTACTTCTTTTGCGCTCACCCAAATACTGAGTGTGGAGGCCCAGCACCTCATATCGCAACTGCGCGCCAAAGTGCAGCGCCACATCATGCAGTTGCCCATCCGCTTTTTCGACAATACCAAAACCGGCGAACTGGTCTCGCGCATCATGACCGATGTGGAAGGGGTGCGAAACCTTGTGGGCACCGGCTTTGCGCAGATGATAGGCGGCGTACTGACCTCGCTCATCTGCCTGGTGCTGCTCATCTACATCAGTCCACTCATGACAGGTTTTGCACTCATTCCGGTAGCTATTTTTGGAGTGATCTCCCTTAAGGCATTCGGTAAGATCAGGCCGATCTTCCGGGAGCGCGGCGTGATCAATGCCGAGGTAACTGGCCGCCTGACCGAAACGCTGGGTGGTGTGCGCGTGATAAAGGGTTTTAATGCAGAGGAGCAGGAGATCAAGACATTTGAGGATGGCGTGACGCGACTTTTCCTGAACGTGAAACAGAGCCTGACCACCACCAGTATGGTGACCTCTGCCGCTACCTTGCTGCTGGGTATTGCCTCGGCGGGCATCATGGGCATTGGCGGTTACCTGATCATGAAAGGCGAAATGACCTTTGGCGACTTTCTGGCTTTCACGCTATACCTTGGTTTTATGATCGCGCCGATCCTGCAAATGAGCAATATCGGAAGCCAGTTCACGGAAGCCTTCGCCGGCCTCGACCGAACCCAGGAGATCCTGAACACACCGCTGGAGGATGCTCACGGAACCCGCACCCTGAAGCTCGATCAGATTCACGGCGACATCGTGTTCGACCACGTGGCTTTTGCTTATGAAACCGGTAAAGATGTGGTGAAGGAGATCAGCTTTCGGGCACCTGCAGGTTCTGTCACGGCACTGGTAGGCACTTCGGGCTCCGGCAAAACGACCATCGCCGGACTGGCCGCCTCTTTTCTTAATCCTGACAGTGGTACCATCACCGTAGATGGTCACGACCTGCAAAGCATCAGTTTGCAGAGCTACCGCAGTCAGCTGGGCGTGGTGCTGCAGGATGATTTCCTGTTCGAGGGCAGCATCCGCCAGAACATCCTTTTCCCGCGCCCTCATGCCACCGAGGAACAACTGATGCAGGCAGTACAGGCCGCGCATGTGCAGGAGTTCACTGACCGTTTCCCGGAGGGCTTGGACACGCTGATCGGAGAGCGGGGTGTGAAACTGTCAGGTGGACAGCGACAACGCATTGCCATTGCCCGTGCTATACTGGCCGATCCGCGCATCCTCATCCTGGACGAAGCCACTTCCAACCTCGACACCGAAAGCGAGAGCCTCATTCAGGCCAGCCTCAAAACCCTAATGCAGGGTCGCACCACCTTCGTGATCGCCCACCGCCTTAGCACGATCCGGCAGGCCGACCAGATTCTGGTGATCGAGCAGGGCCGCATTGCCGAGCAGGGGCGCCATGAAGAACTGCTGGAGAAGCAGGGACGTTATTATCAACTCTATACCTATCAGGCCCGAATTTGAGGTTATAGCTGGTTTGAATTTGTAGGCAGTTGTCCTGCTTTTGCTATTTCGCATTTGCCATTTATTTCTGTTCCGGATTTGCGATCAGGAACCACTCGCTTTGCGGATTTGCAATCCGTTTACCGGTCAGTAGCTGCTGCCTTTGCTATGCGGATTACAAATCCGAAAAAGCTCTTGGAGCGGGGCTCTATACCTGAAGCTGTTATGAATGCCTTAGGTATAGCGTGCGCCCGTTATACATCATTTCTGTGTTTTTCAGAATATTGCTTAAATTGGTAAATCGAATTTCAGCTTATCTACCTAAAACCCATGAAATACCTTTTCAAGTCCAAGGCGCTCCTGCTGCTTTTATTCGTCTACCTTTCTTCCTGCGCCACCAACGGCAAAACTGACACTGCAACTGAGCTGGCGAAGTGGGAAGAGCAAGCCGCCCGCGTCACCATCATGCGCGATGATTTTGGCGTGCCGCACGTCTATGGCAAGACCGATGCCGATGCTGTATTCGGACTGCTGTACGCCCAGTGCGAAGATGATTTTAACCGCGTAGAACGCAACTACATGTGGGCCATCGGAAGACTAGCAGAGGCAGAAGGAGAGGAAATGATCTACAGCGACCTGCGTGCGAAGTTGTACATGACCGAAGAAGAGGCGAAAGCTGAATATGAGAGAAGTCCGGAGTGGCTGAAGGAGCTTTGCCAGGCCTTTGCCGACGGCATCAACTACTACTTGCACTCGCACCCGGAGGTGAAGCCGAAACTGCTCACCCGCTTTGAGCCCTGGATGCCGATGTACTTCAGCGAAGGCTCTATTGGCGGCGACATCGAAAGTGTTTCCACCAAGGGCATCAAAGCTTTTTATGAAGAAGACCGGTCGCTTGGGCTAAACAGCCACGGCCACGGTCTGGTGCAGCCGGCTTTGCTGGAAGAGCCGAAGGGTTCGAACGGCTTTGCCATTTCAGGTAAGCACACGGCCTCCGGCGACGCCATGCTGCTGATCAATCCGCATACCTCTTTTTTCTTTAGGGGCGAGGTGCATGCCGTAAGTGAAGAGGGGCTGAACGCCTACGGTGCCGTGACCTGGGGGCAGTTTTTCATTTACCAAGGCTTTAACGAGAAGACCGGCTGGATGCACACTTCCGCTTATGCCGATGTGATCGACGAGTTTGAAGAGACGATTGTGAAGCAGGACGGCAAGTTGTTCTACAGGTATGGGGAGGAACTGCGCCCGGTAGAAACACAGGAAGTAACCTTAGCCTACAAGGCCGGCGATGAACTGAAGAAGAAGACTTTCACGACCTACCGCACCCACCACGGACCGATCACGCATATGAACGGCGACAAATGGGTGGCCACGGCGCTGATGTGGAAGCCAGCTGATGCCCTGATTCAGTCCTATACCCGCACCAAGAAAAGCAACCTGAAGGAATTCGACGAGATGATGCAGATGCGCACTAACTCATCTAACGCCACCGTGTATGCCGATGCCGACGGCAACATCGCCTACTACCACGGCAACTTCTTCCCCAAGCGCGACACTTCCTTCGACTACTCCAAGCCCGTAGATGGCAGCAACCCAAAAACTGACTGGAACGGTCTGCATACCCTGGACGAAACGATCCGCCTTGTGAACCCGCCAAACGGCTGGATCCAAAACTGTAACTCCACACCTTTCACAGCCGCTGCTGAGTACAGCCCGAAGAAAGAGGATTACCCGGTATACATGGCGCCTTCGCCTGAAAACTACCGGGGCGTGCACGCCATCCGACTGCTCAAAAAAGCAGAGAACCTGACACTCGACAAACTCATAGACCTGGCCTACGACCCATACCTGCCGGGCTTTGAAGTGCTCATACCTGGACTCGTGAAAGCCTATGATGCCCAAAAGCCAACCGACCCGAAACTAAAAGCAGCGATCGACGTGATGCGCAACTGGGACTATGCCGTTTCGGAAGAGTCGGTGGCGATGTCGCTGGCGCATTTCTATGCCACCAACCTGCTGCGCGACGGCAGCGCACCAAAGGGACACATCATGGAGCGTTTCGACTACTATGCCGACACAGCCCCTGCATCGGAGCGCCTGGAGATTTTCAGCAAGACTATCGCTGAACTGGAGCAGGATTTCGGGAAGTGGAACACACCCTGGGGGGAGATCAATCGTTTCCAGCGCCTGACCGGCGACATCAAGCAGCCCTTTAATGATGCGGCACCAAGTATACCGGTAGGTATGGCCTCGGGCAACTGGGGAGCCCTGGCTTCCTATGGCGCCAACCGTTACGACACCAAGCGTCTGTACGGTACTTCCGGCAACAGCTTTGTAGCGATGGTGGAGTTTGGCGACAAGGTAAAAGCCAAGACCATCCTGGCAGGTGGTCAAAGCGGCGACCCAAAATCACCGCACTTTAACGACCAGGCCCAGCGCTATGCCGATGTGCAGTTTAAGGATGTGGCCTACTACCGCGAGGATGTGGAGAAAAGAGCCAAAGCCAGGTATAAGCCGGGGCAGAAAGTAGTTAAATAGAAGAATTATTACCCATTTAAAAAGCCTCTGCTAAAAGCAGAGGCTTTATTTTTATTTAACTCGTACCGGCATCAGTTCGCGCCCGAAGTACACCATGTCCTTTTGAGAAAGGTTACCATTGACGATGCAGTAGTAGATGTGCTTCAGGTATAGTCTGATGATTAATTTTAGATCCGGATTCACTTTTGTGAACACTTCAGATCGGATAGGGAATGTATTTTTTAACATACTCTAAGATACGTATTTTAATCCATTGTCAACGTCTTATTCGGGTATATTTCCCAAAGGAGTCCCTGCGTCGGATCAGTGGGGGTATCACAAACAAAAGTACTACAAATGAATACTTACTCAGATACTTCGGCGGATTTGAGTTGCTCCATACTGCGCTGATCTATTTTGATGATCCCACGCTTTGGCCGGTCGAGGTCGATGATAATGAACACCACCAGGCAGATCAGAAAACTCATCAGCGCTGATGGCAGGATGGCACGTTGGTTACCCAGTCCACTGCCATACCCGATCAAGGCACCTGACATGATGAATACAATAAAGAGCAGAAACAGAATCACCTCAGGTATATGCGCGGCCAATAGCGCATTCCGGATGCCGTGGGATTCAATCATGTTGTTGAGCGAATTAATGAAGAAGCCTGTGGTTACCGTGCGCGGATCGATACGGGCTGCCTTGACAGCGTGCTCCCAGATATTGCGCTGCAGGTCTTTGGTTTCTTTGGCGAGTGCCTCCTGCTCCGTTACCATGGCATAATCCGTGTTGCTGACTGCCAGCCGCAGGTCAATGTATTGTTGCAACAGCGCTTGCGATAGCGAGTCGTAGGGGGTCGGGAGCAAATGTGTCCGCACCAGGGCGGTGCCGATGGCATTGGCTTCGTTTATGACCGCCTCACTGCGGCTGTCGTAGCGATGCAGGCCCATGTTGAAGGTGAACCCAAGTATCAGTGCCAGCAAGCCCAGGGTGCCAGCCTGTATGGTATTGGTTTGCGTTTTAACGTCTTTATCAGTTTTGCGCTGGTAGCGATGTCCGATCCGGTAGCCAATCTCTTGGGCGACCAGTATCAGCACAAACAACACCGCCACGATCAGGATACTGTTATGGTCGTACATTATTTCTGTTGCCATGCCTTTTATCCTTCTCTAAACTTCTGTCAGCCAGCCGCAGGCACCTGTAAAGCGGCTAAGCCCTATACGTATTTCCCATCATAAGAAGTACGAACTGCGCGCATTACCTGTAAGCCCATCGACCAGTATTATAGCCAAAAACTGGTAACATTGGTAACCTTTTGTGCTTTAGCTACTGAAGGCCTCTACCTGTGTAGAGCTGCTGCCATGCCTGTCAGGCTCGGATGAAACTAGTACCTACAAAAAAGCCCAGCGTAGAGCCAGGCTTTTTTGTAGGTTAAAAAGTAGCTTTATTCTTTCACCAGCTTGTGCGTCTGCACCTTGCTGCCGTTCGTCACTTGGATCAGGTATAGCCCCTTTGGTTGGTCTTCGAGGTTCAGCTGTTGGGTCTGTGTAGCACTTTCCAGAGTCAGGTTGCGCTGCTGCACCAGTTTGCCGTTTACATCCCACACGCTGATCTGGAACTGCTCATGCGCCGCACCATTCACTACCAGGTTGAAATCGCCGTTGGTCGGGTTCGGGTATACCATGTCGCTCGAAGCGCCCATGATGGCAGACTCGCTTTGTGCCGCCAGTGCATTATCGGTCACTTCTACCTGTATGCTCTTGGTCGAAACCTTGGCATCGCAGTCGCCTAGCACAGTCAGGGTGATGGTATAGATGCCCGGCTTGCCGAAGGTAACAGTTGCGTTGGTCATGTCATGAGCGGCACGCTGCCCCTTGGTCGGAGCAAAGCTGATGGCACCTCCGCTCACATTCCAGTTATAGATAAGCGCTTTCTTGCTCTGACCCGCGTTCAGCTGGATAGCTTCACCTACATTAACTTTGGTGGCAGAAGCTGAAAAGGCTGCAACAGGCAGTTTGTCTGCATTATCAATAGTGTGGATGGCAATGGCCAGATCTGAATACAGCGACACCAGTTCTACCATGTTGAGCCAGGTGCCAGAGTAATTAGCCATGGAGCGGGTACCCATGTTCGCGCCAGCCGTGCTGGTGGACAGGTAGAAGGTTTCTTGTGGAGCGTAGTTAATTGAGAAGCCCACATATACCTTGCCATTGGCAGGTGCCAATACAGGCTGGTCCAGCACCACGTCGATGTTACCGCTGTTTGTATTTACGGCCTGGATCAGGCTGCTATACTTTACGGTTGTCGAGCTGATCACCTGACCTGGTCTGCCGTCCGGGCCAGTCGCGTCCCATACCTTCACCAGAATTGTGGAATTAGCCGGATTCGGGGCAACTGCTGCATATACATTCAGAGTAGCCTTGGTCAGTGCCTGGCCTGCGCTCAGTTCAAACAGTTTGGCATAGTCTGCTATACCATAGCCGTTGTGGCCTGAGAAAGCGCCACCTGCTGCTGTACCGTAGGCTGTCAGGCGAGGAAACGGCAAGTCGACGGTGTTGCAGTCCTGGCCAGCATTCAGGATCTCAACATACTGTTTCTTGTAGGCTTCCGCCTTTACACCATTCGGATTTTTGGCGATCAGGGTCACATCGTATTTCCCTTTCTGCGTGAAGGTGATCTCCGGGTTGATTTCTGTGGAGGTGATGCGCTGCCCCCCCTGCACGATCAGCCATTCGTAGCTGGTAGCATTCTCGGCTTTGTTCACAAACCGTACAGGCATACCTGCATTGGCTGTCTGAGCAGACACCTCGAAAGCGGCTACAGGCGCTTTGCTGCAATCAGCTACACTCACCTGCTGCAGGAAAGTGTTGCGGAGCTGCACCGGATAATTTACACTGCCCTCAGTGATCGTGATGTTGCGGCGTGCTGCCAGGCTGGCTTGGTAAACACCTGCTGAGGTGTAAGTGGCAGAAGCTGTGGCCTCAGTAGAAGTGCTGCCATTGCCGAAATTCCAGCTGTAAGCATCTGCGTTGGCTATACCTGATGCGCTGAATGCCCGCGGGCTGCCCATGCAAACCTCGGCTTTTGCCGACATGGTGCCGCTTGGGAACAGGGATTTTTCAGCCACAACCGGGAAGATGGCCAGCGTCCAGGCGGCACCGATTTGTCCGGCTATTTGCCACCTGTTGCTAAAATACATTGCCGCATTCGAACCACTGGCAGCAGAGGTGTAGTGGTGAATGGAGATGTTATCGCCAGTACCGTAGTCAATTTCAAAACCGATGTAAAAGCTCTTGTCGGCCGGGATCTGCACCGGTTTGTCGAAGTAGATGTAGTTCGGGCTGAGGGTACCTGGTAAGCCATTGGCTACAAGGTCAGTGATTTTAACAATTTGGCTGTGCAGTACGCGGCCCGGAAGACCTTTGTCTGCTTCCCATACCTTTACCCGGATATGACCGTTCGGGGATCCAGCGGTTGCCAGTCGGAAGGAGATGTTCACACCAGCGATCTGGTGGCTGTCGCTGTACTTGTAGAAGTTGGCAAAAGCCGGGATGTTGTTGGTGCTATGCCCGTTCACCCCAGATGCCCCCACAGGACCGGCTAGCGGCAAGCCCAGGATGTCAGTTTGGGAAAAGCCGGTAACGTTCACCTGCATGGTTTTGGTGGCGCTGCCGTTCACCGTGAGGGTAACGGTATGCGTACCTGCTTGTGTGAAGGCAACGGTCGGATTTATTTCAGTGGAAGTGGCTTTGTCGGCATTTTCAAAAGTCCAGGCGAAGCTGCTTTCTCCAATCGAGCGGTTCACGAAGGTCACTTTCTCGCCTATAACGATCTCAGACTTGCTCAGGATAAAGGCAGCTGCTGCTTGCAGGCTGGTGCCGCCTGCAGCACGTATAGCCTCATAAGCGTTTATGCGTCCGGCACCCAACTGCCCCTCGTAGCCTGGGTTTACCAGATCGATGTTATCGGCAGTAGAAGTGAGAATCTGCTTCACCCGCTCCGGGGTAAGTGATGGGTTCTGAGATTTCATCATTCCTACCAGACCGGCTACCATTGGCGTAGACATGGAGGTGCCAGACTTAGCCCCATAAGCACCAGCAGCAATATTTGGTGCTGTTCCAGGCACGGTGCTCACAATAGCGTTGCCTGGTGCAGTAATAGTTACCCATTTGCCGTAAGTGGAGGAGCTGCTTTTTTTATCAGCAGCATCCGAGTTGGCAACCGAGATCACGTTCTGGTAATTAGCCGGGTACTGCTCAACGTCGTTACCATTGTTGCCGGCAGAGGCGATGAAGATCATCCCCATTGCAGCGCCTTCGTTGATCAGATCCTGAAAAGCCTGGGAATAACCACCGCCTCCGAAGGACATGGAAACCACATCCGCCTTGGCACCACGCACGGCATAGGCCAGGCCGTCGAAAGAAGCATTGATGGCGGTAGTGCTAGTTGTATTGTCGAGGGTAGACTTCACAGGTACGATCTGCACCTTGTTGTTACTGACAGCGGCTACGCCAACGCCATTGCCGGTAACCGCACCCGCTATACCTGCGCAGTGCGTGCCATGTGAGAATACCGTCGGGCTGGCAAGGTTGCCATTGGCAGAAGGCACCAACGGTGGGCTCGGGTTATTGTCCTTGTCGGCCGCATCCCAGCCGTTCACGTCATCGATGTAACCGTTGCCATCATCATCGATGCCGTTGGTAGCCTTGTCGTTACCATTGGCATCAAGTCCTGTTTCACCCGGATTGGTCCAGATGTTTGCCTTCAGGTCGCTGTGGCTGATCAGCACGGCATCGTCCACAATGGCGAGCTTGACAGGCTTGCTGTCCGGGTTGTTGAAGGAGGAGAAAGCCTGAATCGCCTTGGTGATATGAAGGGAATACTGATTGTTTGTCAGCAACGGATCGTTGGGTGAGGTGTGGATGTAGTAGATCGGCACGCGCTCGGCATACTCTACTTCCTGCATGGCGTTCAGCTCCGTGAGCAGCTGGTCTACTGTTCCTTTGGAGCCGTCGAGCTCTACCTGGAAGATACGGTCCACGTTGCGGCCCATAGCCTTGCCGGCAGCCTGCCGCATCATACGGGCATCCGCTTTGAGCAGCGCCTTACTGAGCTTGTCCTGCTTCAACTTCTGTCCGCGGGCCTTCTTATCGTTGAAGGCAAGGGCAGCACCGGTCGTTTCGGAGCGGAATTTCACAAAGATCTTATCGTCGTGATAAGGCTTTTCCAGACTCTGGGAGCCTGTAGGCGGGGTAGCGGAGGTGAGTTGAGGCGCGGTCAGCTCCTGCGCCCGCAGTGGTGCTACCTGCCCGGCCAGCAGCGCCGCGAGCAATGTACAGGCAATGTAAATTTTTTTCATAAGACAGTTTGAGGTGAAAGTTAGTTTTAAGGTAGTTGCAAGTGAATTTTGCTATAGGGAAACAATACGTAAATTTTAATATTTGGATATGCTTATAGTAAGATATAAAAATAGGATACTGATGTTAAAACACAGGTTGTTATTGATATAGCTGGATGAGATTGTTGCAGGTGTTGTATAAAAACATGATAGCAAAAGAAAAGCAAGCGTGGTGAAGGCAGAGTCAAAAGTTGTACAATGGCTTGTGAAGCCTTTAGGCTAAATAGCAGCTGCATCCGGCAACCCAACCGGAACCCTGCAAAGCGGCAGGTATAACCATAATCTTCTGGCCTTCTTCAGAGCAGAGTAGCCGGTGTTACAAAGAGTGTTCTACACCTGCACCTTTTCCATTTTCCCTCGTTTTAACATAAGTGTAATACTAACTTGCTTATACCTATGATCTTAGCTGCCAAAATACTTCTGATTATTTTTCTGCCTTTCTCTGCCGCTATTACCGTTTTGCACCATGGATGGGCTAACTACGACCAAACCAAAAGGCTGGACTACACCGGCCTGGTAGAAGAACTGACCTACGAGAATCCGCATGGCATGCTACAGTTAGAGCACGAGGGCAAGACCTGGACGGTCGTACTGGCACCGCCCAGCAGAATGAACTCCCGGGGCCTGACAAAAGACATGATTCAGCCGGGAGACTCGGTGCGTGTTGTGGGGTATCCGCATAAAGAAGTGGAAGATGAGATGCGTGCAGAGCGGATCTATGTGGGAGATAAAAAGATAGAACTACGCTAGCAGTGACTGGTGCGTTGGCAGGGCTGCTGCAAGGACTGGAGGACTCCGCACCGGCTGGTGCCATCCGGGCTTCTACGTGGCTATACCCATTTCTGGAGATTGTGCACATCCTGGGCATCGTGTTGTTGGTGGGCGCTGCCTTCCTCTTCGATCTGCGCCTGCTGGGTTTTTCTAAAAACCTGCCCGTCCCGGACCTGGCCCGCCATTTGTTGCCCTGGTCCAGAAGGGGGCTATACCTGATCGTGCCTTCGGGTTTGCTGCTGTTCTGTACGAATGCGGTAGCACTGGCAAGCGACACTGTCTTTCACCTTAAGCTAATTCTGCTGGTAGTGGGCGGTTTAAATGCCGGGTTTTTTCATCGTTTTATCGCTTCTTCATTACCCGATTGGCGGTATAGCAACACACCCGCCGCCGCAAAAACTGTGGCGGTGTGCTCTATCGTAGTGTGGGTGATGGTGATTACCTGCGGCCGCCTGCTGGCTTATTAGATCACCACAAATCCGAAGAAAATCTTAAACGGCTGCCGGAAAATAAAGCCTGAATTCTGTACCGGCATCTTCCTCGCTTGTTACTTCTATTTTGCCGCCGGCGTTCTCCAGGATGCGTTTCACCATGTATAGCCCGATGCCGGTACCTTCCACATGGTCATGAAATCGCTTGAACATCGTGAACATCTGTGGCTGCTGGCGAGCGTTTATACCCAGGCCATTGTCTTTTAGGCATAATAACACCCAGGGTTCTTCCAGGCGTGTGCTTAGCGTGATAAGGCAATCACGGTCCGGCGACTGAAACTTGATGGCATTGCTGATCAGGTTGTACAAAATACTCCTGAAGTTTTTCCGTGAGAACATCAGCTGATATACCTGCAGGTCGGTATGGATGAAGCAGTCCTTCAGATTGGCTGGTTTGTTCAGGTCGGCCATGATCTCATCGTACACTTCCTTGATATTGATCACCTCATTCGAAGCACTTTCGCTGAAACCTTTCTGCATCCTGCTGATCTCGGTCAGGTCTGCTATGGTCCGTTTAAACCGACCAACAGAATCCACTACATGCTGCAAAATCTCTTCGGTGGTGCTGTTCAGGGCATCAGAAGTCTGCAATTCCTTTTTCAGGATAACCATCAGCCCTTCTATGTTCATGATCGGAGACCGGAGATCGTGGGAGGCTGTGTAAATGAAGGTATCCAGGTCGAGGTTGATGCGCTCCAGTTCGGTATTCTTGTGCTCGAGTGCGCTTTGCTGGCGGGCAGCCAGCTTATCCCGCAGCTCTTTCTGCTCGGTTCTGTCGCCCGTTATCTTTGTGAAACCAATGTGTTTGCCGTCTGAATAAATGGGGGTAAGTTTGATATTGGCCCAGAACAGCGAACCGTCTTTTCGCTTGCGCCAGTCCTGCGCTTCATACACGCCTTCCTCCAGGGCAGATTTCAGTTCTGTCAGGGGTTTGCCTGCCTGCTGGTATTCATCCGGAAACAGCATGCCATAAAATTCACCAATAAATTCATCTTCTTTGTATCCCTTCAGTTGCTCTACTCCCTGGTTCCAGGTGGTGATGATACCCTCGGTATCCATCGCGAATATGGCGTAATCTTTAACCTGCTCAATAAAATAAGAGTTGATTTCTTCAGGTGAATGCTGTGGGTTCATGCAGTGTAAACGCTTTTTTTCTAACTGTTTACTCTTTAAACAAGGCGGAGGTTATGATGTTTATCAGGAAGAATAGTTTGATTCATCAGAACGAAATCTACTGCTATTGCGGGCTAGCTGTTCGTGATGCTACCCGGGCTGAAAGTACGTGCTGCAAGCGCACACTAACCGGTATTAGCCTGATCTGGCAAGCGGATATTGCTGATTGATGGATCAAAACAAAGTAGAACACTACTTGCCGGGCGTGGCAGTTACCGGAGGATCAGGAGCCGGAACAACGTTATTGATCGGCTTGGTAGATTTGAGGTAGGCAAAAATGGCGCTCAACTCTTTGTCAGTCATGTTCATATACATGTCCCAGGGCATAGGGGGCAATAGGTTTCGGTTGTTTTCCAGGCCCTTATACTTGCCCTTCCGGATGGCCGTAAAGAACTGTTTTTCCGTCCAATTGCCAATGCCGGTTGCATCAGAGGTTAAATTGGCTGCATACGAAATTCCCCAGGGCCCGACCCAGGCAGTCAGTGTATTGGTTACAATCAAGCCTTTCTGTTCCATTTCCTTGCGGTTCACGTCAGGGGGCGGCATATTGGCCGGATGTCCGGATAAGGCGCGTGCGTAGTCCAGCACGGGGCCCTTGTCGGTCATTTTTTTGGGAGTATGGCAATCATGGCAACCGGAAGTGATCACCAGGTGCTCCCCGAGTTTGAGCTGTTCCTGATCTGTCTGCAGTGCACTGCCAGCGCCGGCCAGTTTCATGCTTTCTCCAGGCTGATGTGGCAAGTATGGCATGGAGAACAGCAGCAAGGAGAAGAGTAACAGGGATGAGATAAATAGAAAGATTTTCATAGTGTTAAGGTTTAAGGTGGTAGGAATCAGTTTGCGAACAGTATACCTAATTTACCTCAACTCCATCACTATCGGAATTACTTACTGGATTACCTTGTGAACGGATGGGTGCATGGGGTTAAGGTAATAATTTCCGGACTAAGTGGCAGAAAGGTGACTGTTATCGTTCGCTTTTGAAATCATCCAGAAAAGCCTGCAGCTCCTGCAACGGCCGGGTGAAATACTGCTTGTTTTCGGGTCGGATCGCCAACAGGCAGGCCAGCGCAGCCAGCGCAAAGATGACCAGAGCCGCTACCGGATAAACCAGCACGCCGACCGGCAGGTATAGCACAAACATGAACACCATCCAGGCGGAAGATGAAGTCACCGCCCTGCTCATGCTCGACTATGACCGCAGGCGCTGAGTCAATTACCACAGGCGCTGGGTCATGGAGCGGTGGCACCTGGTGCTCAAGGGCGGCGTGAAAGTGGAGCGGCTGCAGGTTGACAGTTTCCAGCGCCTTTCCAATGCCATTGCCCTGCTCTCCCTTGTGGCCTGGCAGCTGCTTTGGCTCAAGAAACTGGCAGCGCAGGCCCCGGAACTGGCAGCGCAGCGCATGTTTTTGAGCCGCTTCAGCTGCAAGTACTCGAGCAGCAGACAGGCAAGAAGACGCTGACAGTAAAAGGAGCCTTAGGCGCCATAGCTGCACGGGCTGGCTTTACGCCTTCCAAAAAGCAGCCGTTGCCAGGAGAGAAAATCATTGGGAGAGGATGGAATATCTGCTCGAGCAGGTGCCGGGGCTATCAACTCGCGTTACAGAAAACTTATGGGACATGATAAGGCAAGGACGCTCGCGCCGGCGGAGGACATACTATTTGTTGCATGGTTCGTTTTATAGCCACAGTCTGTACACCTGAACCTGCGTACATCTTAACAGGTATGGCCTAAACCGAAACCACTACATGCGCGATAAAATAAAGCTTTCCTTTTCCCCGGAACTGAGCCAGAATGCCAAAGGCAAACATGTGCGCGATGGCCTTTCTACAGCCCTTCTCCTGGGCGATAACTTATGGCTGAGTTGTGACGAGCGCACCACCGTGGAGCGCCTCACCCGTTTACCCGACGGCTCATTCGGTGACCACCGATCTTTTGATATCCATGATTACCTGGACCTCCCGGCAAAGGATTTCAGCGAGATTGACATCGAGGGAATGGGTATGGCTGATCACTACCTCTGGCTGATCGGCTCCCACAGCCTGAAGCGCAAGAAGCCAAAGCGGCATGATTCTATCGCCAAACAGATCAAGCGACTGGCTCAAATCAAAAGCGACCCCAACCGCTACATCCTGGCGCGCATCCCGATGCTGCAGGACCCGAAAACAGGGGACTATACCTTGTACAAAGAAGTGGAAGATCCGGACCAGCCTGGGAAAATGCTGCGGGCGGGGCAGTTGCGGGGCGACAATGCCAGCAATCTGCTAACCGAGTTGATGGAGCAGGACCCGCATATAGCACCTTTCATGAGCATCCCTGGTAAAGATAACGGCTTTGATATAGAAGGACTGGCCGTGCATGGCAGCCGCATTTTTATCGGGCTGCGCGGACCAGTGCTGAGAGGCTGGGCGATGGTGCTGGAAGTGGAGCCGGAGGAGGGTAAGGCCGGCATTTTGCACCTGAAGCAGCTGACAAAAGAGAAACCCTACCGGAAGCATTTTCTGAACCTGCGGGGCAAAGGTATACGTGAGCTGCGCATTCACGGAGATGATATATACCTGCTGGCCGGTCCCACCATGGACCTGGACGGCGTGATTGCCATCTACCGCTGGCCTAATGCACTCAGCAAGCAGGGTGAGCAGGTGGTGCACAACAACGAGCTGGAGCGGCTGGGCGAGGTGCCACATGGCACAGGCGAGAACACCGGGAAAGACAAAGCCGAAGGGCTTGCCATACTGGATGACCAGCGGGTGCTGGTAGTATTCGACAGCCCGACGGATGATCGTACTGTCGGGGAAAATGATGTGGAGGCAGATGTGCTGTGGATAGGGGAGTAGCGATGGTTTAAGTGCTTATCTTTGCTGTTATACCTAAATCTCTGTTCCATACCTGAAATGAATAAATACCTTTCCCTGATCTGCCTGTTATACCTGCTGACTGCATCGGCCGTAGGCGCATTCCCTTTTCATCCGAAGCAAAAGAAACAGTTAGTCGTGGCGACCTATACCTATGGCGACAACGACCGCTTAGGCAACATTCAGCCCATCGCCCGGGATATGGCCAAAGCCCTGGGGGCAACGCTATACCTCAAAAGCTATCCCACGGTAGGCGAGCTGGTAGCTGGCATACGAAACGGAGAGGCCGACGTAGCAGTCATGAATACCTTTGGTTACCTGTTACTGCAAACAGACCCTGAACCAGCTATTGTGTCCCTTGCGGCTTTAGAGGTTCCGGCAGATGCCCCCCATACCTATACCTCCTGTCTGATCGCCAGTAAAAATTCCGGCATCCGTTCTGTGGAAGACCTGCGGAATAACCCAAAAGCATATTCGCTGGTATTCGCCGGCAGGCACTCGACTTCAGGCAATCTGATTCCGAGGCTATACCTGGGCTCGCTGGGCATTATGGACCCGGAGAAGCAGTTGAAGGAGGTGGATTTCCTGAACAGCCATGCCCTGGCGCTGCAGGAGGTAATAGACGGCACTTCTGATGTGGCCGCGCTTGGCACCGGCGAATACGAAAAACTACTGGCGAGCGGGAAACTGAAAGAAGGGGATGTCACGCTGCTGTGGCAGTCGGAGAATATTCCGCAGGGGCCGGTGGTGTGCAAAGCCACTATGCCTGCCTGCCAGCAGAAAAAGCTGTTGAAGGTGCTGCTGCAGGCCCACGACAAAAATCCGGAAGCCATCTTGCAGCTAAAACGTGCCTGGACCGAAGCCCATGAAGCCAGAACTTTTGTGCCGGTGCAGGAGGCATACTACCAAAGTGTGATCGGCCTTTCAGGCAGCAGAGCCAACTTCAGAAAATTGCTGGAACAGCATCTGTAAATTTCTTATACGTACTCACAGTTGTTATTTCATGGAGTTTAGCCCGGTAGCTGGCTTCGTGTACTGAAAGGGGTTCTGACACAAAGACTGCATCACATTCACTCTTTAAAAGGTAAGGTCGTTTCATTTTGCTTTTTTGTCATCCTGAAAGGATCTTGGTGAAGACGGGTCTTACACCGTCAGTAGCATCTGCTTAACCTCCCGGGGGTAGGGGCCTTCTATTTCAACCAGGTTTCTTTACAGGGTGACAATAGGGTTTTAGCGTGCTTTCTTAGTATGAAACGACTTTGACTTAACAGGCCCTTTTTCAGCAGGTTAGATAAAAAAATATCTGAAAAAAATAACGCAACCGATTAGTTGCACGTATATTAGCAAACAAACGGTTGCATATTTAGACTGACACATGAGAAGAGACGTTTTCCAGGCGATAGCAGACCCCACCCGAAGAGCCATTATTGGTTTAATTGCCCTGCAGGCTATGACGCCAAATGCTATTGCTGAACATTTTGACACCAGCAGACAAGCTGTTTCAAAGCACTTGCAGATTCTGACAGAGTGCCAGCTTGTGAAACAGGAGCAGCAGGGGCGCGAGATTTACTATCAGTTGGAAGTTGCAAAAATGAAAGAAATCGACAAATGGCTGGAACAGTTCCGGAAGATCTGGGAAGACCGTTTCAGCGAACTTGACAACGTATTATCAAACCTAAAAACCAATAAGCCATGAAACACGACCTGAAATTTGAGTTTAATGTGAACAAAGAAAACAAAACGATCACTGTTAAAAGAGAGTTTGCCGCAGCGCTCCCGCTTGTGTGGGATGCGTACACAAAAAGCGAGATTTTGGACCAATGGTGGGCGCCTAAACCATGGAAATCCCGCACCAAAACGATGGATTTCAGAGAAGGCGGCCACTGGCACTATGCCATGGTCGGACCGGAAGGGGAAGAGCATTGGGCCTTGGCCAATTACAAGACCATTGATCCTAAAAAGCGCTTTGCCGCACTCGATGGTTTTGCCGATGCAGAAGGAGTGGTAAACACAGAAATGCCGCAATCGAAGTGGGAGGTAAGCTTTACACCCAAAGATGAGGTGACTTTGGTAGAAAACCAAATCACTTTCGATGACCTGGCACAACTCGAAACCACGATCCAGATGGGCTTTAAAGAAGGCCTGACAGCAGCAATGGAAGGGCTTGATGCCTTACTGGCTGCCCAGAAACAGGAGGCCTAAGGTCTGTAGGCGGCAGAAAAAAAATCATTTTTAAGAACATACCTAAAAGCGGGGCTGGTGCATCACCTGAAAACTCCGTTTTTTTAGTTTAATGCTCATCTCAGGGTGCCTGCCAGCCGGCATCTGTGGCAGGAGAGAAGGCAGGACGGGGCGCGATGTCCAGGAAAGGGTAGGTCACTTTGGACAGGTATAGCCCCTGCGGATAGGCTGGTGAA
Source organism: Pontibacter sp. HSC-14F20 (assembly GCF_019599265.1). Lineage (GTDB taxonomy): Bacteria > Bacteroidota > Bacteroidia > Cytophagales > Hymenobacteraceae > Pontibacter. The sequence continues at coordinate 52,790 of NZ_JAHZTC010000013.1, forward strand.
AGGTGCTTGGGTGCTTTCTCAAGCGCCAGGTAACTTTCGAACTCGGGCATGCTGAGTGCGTTGGTTCCGATCTGCAGTAGCTTGCCCACAATAATGCGGATCATGCGGCTTAGAAACCTGTTTGCCGATATCTGAAAACGCAGCCTGTCACCCTGCTGGTCCATCAACCAGCAGGCTGCTGTTACATGGCAGATGGTGCTGTCATGCTCTGCCGGCGTCAGGCACAGGTTTCGGTAATCGGTGTAAAGGGGGAGCAGGGCAGTAGCCGCTTGCATGGCATCCAGGTTCAGGTTCCGGACCGGGTACAGGGCGCTTACATCGTGCAGAAACGGATCTTTGTAGGTATGGATAAAGTAGTCGTAGCTTCTTTTGCTGGCATCGAAGCGGGCGTGGGGCAAGCCCTCTACCGGTAGGATATCGAACACGGCGATAGCGGGCGGTAACACTTTGTTCAGACGGAAAAGCATGTCAAACTCCCAGGGCTGCGCTACATCCAGGTGAAAAAAGAACTGGCTCGCATGTACCCCGGCATCCGTTCTGCCACAACCCACAATCGCTACGGGCTGCTTCAGAATCTTCTTCAGACATTCCTCTATCACCTGCTGCACGCCTACACCAGAGGGGTGTCGCTGCCAACCTTTATAGTGTGTACCGCTATAGCCGATATGAAAGAAGTAGCGCAAGGTTTTGGTTGGGTATAGGTGCTGAAAGTTTCCTTGCAAGATAGTGATAAAGAGGGTTTATTGGTCTCGTAGGTATAATGAATACTGATTAGGTAAGTCTTCTTCCCGCGGGTAAATGACTGCCCTTCTTATCACCGCGCAAAGGTTAAAATTAATTGCATGCCTTAGTGTGTATCACTAGTGGCTTATAACTCGTGCTGCAGGTTTGGCTTTATGGATAGAAAAGGCACGAACTACGAACTCGCGCCAGCGGGGAGTAGGCTTCTAGAATAATCTCAGTTGGTTTCCTCCTGGATCATTTATTGAGATATTACTAAATTTAATCGATGGTCTTTTTTGCGCATGTCCATTTATATCAATTCTCTCTACAAATCCCCTAATTAGGCAGTTATTGAAGAGGGCTTGTCTGTAATTTTTAATATAACCTTCATTTGGATAGCAAGTAATAATGTGTCCATTATATAAAAAACCAAGGTTATTGGCTTTTTCATTACCCCTGGTGATGTATCCATATAATTCTACAAAGTCATTATGTTTTAATTCTGGAAATAGGTCTTCTTCAGAATTTTCTTCTTGCAAGAAAATTAATTTATTTTTTAAGTTAACTCTAGCCTCAACTTTTTTATTATCCGTGTTATTTTCAGCGTAGCCAACAACAAGCACCCTTTCATTGTCGATAACTTTAGCTAAATTATTGAAAAATGAATCAGGACAATTTGCGAATTGCTCTAAGTATTCAACAGGAATCCATAATAATTTGCCATCTGGGTTTCTTACTCCTACAAGTTTGTTATGATCTGAAAAGACTACATTATCAAAACGCTTCTTTTTTAATGTACCAAGATGGGTTGCCAATTTTATAACCCAAGTCATGGCCTTAAATGCATTTTTGAATATATTCTTAAATCCAACATCCTTAAAATTGTTTTTAGCCATTTTGTTAAGAGCAGGCCCAACATATTGTTTAGCTGCCCAACGTAATCCTGCATTAATTATAAGTTTGTCAAAATTTTCCTGAAAGATGGCTTCCCAGCTTCCTTTGCGAACTCTAACAGGGTTTCGTATTCTATTTTCTGTAACTCTGGATTTTCATGATTAATGAAGTATCTTAGAGCTACTTCAATACCAATTAATGCCTCACCTGCTTTTCTTGCATCTAGATAGCCATCCTCAACTGATTCCCCTTCATACTTTACATAAGCAAAAATTGAATCCATATAGTTTAAGTTTCTTATATATTCTTTAAAATATACAAAAATCTATTAACTTAATCTTAAAACAATACATTAAGGCTATGAAAAAAGTGTAGTATTAATCTATAGATCAGCTCTCATCAAAGACTAAGCAGTCCCGGTACTAATCTCCCAAGACTGCTTTGTTTTAAAAGTAAAGTGATTCTTTAGATTTGCTGCAACTGCTATACCTTAGCGCTTCCTGTTTTTGTTGAAAGTGTTCCACTTCATTTCATTGATGTCTGAGGTCGTGTTGCCCAAAGGGTAGCCAATGCTAAAGGGTGCACTGCCCGGCCAGGTATGGCCCCGTTCTCGACCCTAACAAGCGAAACCATAATGCCTTTGTCGCTTAATCCTGAACCGTGACGGAGGTACTGTCCTTTTTATTCGCATCCAGCACCTTTCTGTTTTCTTTCCGGCCGGCCAGTCCGTTGTGGGTCAGCTAATAGGTATAGGTGGCTGGGGCCGAGGTATAGGCATTTCCGGGTAGTTTGTCTGTTATAAAATTTTCTGGCTTAACACTGACATTGCAGCGCAGCGGAATTAATCTTGCTGCGTAATTGTGTATCTTACAACATCATTTATTACACACTGCATGCAGCAAGCTATTTTTGCCGGAGGGCATGTTCCGGCAACAGACTTTCAGGTAGTTTTTAACACCTTATCAGGCAATTTTTTGTTGCTGCAACCCAATCCACCCCTGTTTACCATACTGGCCGTGAGCGACGAACAGCTGCAACTGACAGGGCAGAACAGGGAAGAATTAGTTGGGAAGAATGTCTTTGAGGCATACCCTGAGAACCCGGAAGATGCCTCCTCAACGGGTCCCTCCAACTTAAGCGTTTCGCTTGCGAAAGTACTGGAAGACAAAGTGAGCGATCAGATGCCGGTGCTGCGTTATGATCTGGTAAACGCTGCAGGCATATTTGAAGAGCGGTATTGGAAAACAAGTAATAAGCCGGTGCTGGATGCGAAGGGCAACGTGCTGTATATTTTGCATGCTCCATCTGAGATCACGGAGCAGGTGATGGCAGAAAGAAAGGCTACTGCCATGCGGGAGATTGAAAAAAAGTACAGTCTGTTTATGCAGGCTCCAGTAGCAGTCTGCATTGTAACCGGGCCTGAGAATATGGTAGAGCTCGCCAACGAGGAAATACTCACCATACTGGGAAGAACATCCGATATCATTGGCAAGCCATTATTTGAATCCATTCCGGAAATCACATCGCAAGGTCTCCCGGAATTGCTGGACCAGGTACGTAATACAGGCGTGCCTTTTTATGCGACAGAGTTTCCTGTCAAACTAATTAAGAATGGGGAGGAAGTTCTCTGCTACTACAATTTTGTATACCAGCCATACTATGCCAACGCAGGCGATACGGCAGCTGCCGGAGTGTTTAGTGTGGCGCATGACGTCACGGAGCAGGTGCTGGCCCGCAGAAAGGTAGAGGAGAGCGAACAGCAGCTACGATCCTTTATAGAAAGCTCGCACCACCCCATAGGTGTATACATGGGCAGTGAGATGCGGATACAGTTTGCCAACCAGGCGCTCAAAAACGGTCTGGGCAAAGGCAATGACATTGTGGGCAAGCTCTACAAAGAGGTGTTGCCAGAGTTGGAGAACCAGCAGGTGTTCGACCAGCTTGAAACAGTTTATACAACAGGCGTACCTTTCCAAGCCAAAAATCACAAACTGAACTTGGAGGTGGGCGGAGTGCTGCGGACGCATTTTTTTGATCTTAGCTTTACGCCCCTGTTTAACGCAGCCGGCGAGGTATACGGTGTCATCAACACAGGGGCGGATGTGACAGAACTCAACCAAGCCCACGAAAGAGCGGCAGAAAGCGAATCCCGTTATCGCACCCTGATCGAGGAAGCACCGATTGCCACCGCACTTTATCTGGACAAGGATATAAAAATACAGTATGCCAACAAAATCATGCTGGATTATTGGGGAAAAGACAGCGCTGTAGTTGGGAAAACACTTCGCCAGGCATTGCCGGAGTTAGAGGGCCAGCCGTTCTCCGACTTATTGGAGACCGTTTTCAGGACCGGGCAAACCTATGTTGGTGCTAAAGAAAGAGCGGAACTGGAAATAGATGGCCGCTTACAGACTGCTTACTTCAACTATACCTATAAACCGCTTTTTAACAAAGAAGGCGAAGTTTACGGTATCCACCACACAGCCGTGGATGTCACAGAAGAGGTACTGGTCCAAAAGCGATTAGCGGAAAGCGAGTCACGTTTCCGGAATATGATCAAGCAGTCACCCGTCGCCATCGCTTTAACATGGGGCTGCGACATGGTGTTTGAGAACGTAAACGCGCCCATGCTGCATATTATGGGCAGAGAGTCGGCAGACGAAGTGAACGGGAAGAAATTAGTGGAGGCGCTGCCAGAGGTGAAGGACCAGTCGGTGCTGGAAATTGTACGTGAAGTGCTGCAAACAGGAAAGACCAGAACCGGGAACGAAGTGTTGGTCCATTTGTTGAAAAACGGGAAAGTGGAACCGCACTATTTGAATCTGTCTTACACACCGCTGATGGAAGAAGGCGAAGTGACCGGCGTAATACATGTAGCGCTTGATGTAACAGAACAGGTACAGGCCAGAAAAAAAATTGAACAAAGCGCCCGGGACCTGCAGAATCTGGCCAACGCCATGCCGCAGCTCGTCTGGATCGCCGAACCAAAAGGGACAGTGACCTACTACAACGACAGAGTATCTGAGTTTTCGGGGGCCAGGCAACTGCCGAACGGTGTATGGCACTGGGAGAGCATTCTTATTGGAGAGGATGAGCAGTCAACGGTAGAGGCCTGGAAGAAGGCTGTGCAGACGGGTATGCCTTATGAGATTGAGCACAGGTTGCGGGTGCGGGACGGCAGTTATCGCTGGCACCTGAGCCGCGCACTTCCTCAACGCGACAGTGAGGGCAAAGTGACAGCATGGTTCGGAACGGCCACCGATGTGCACGAGCGGAAGGAACAACAGGAGGCATTGGAAGTAAACAACAGACACCTGATCAGCATCAACAACGACCTGGATAATTTTATTTATACCGCCTCCCACGATCTGAAGGCTCCCATCCTCAATATCGAAGGTCTGCTGGCGCTCCTACCTGAAGGGTACACCGCCATAGGCGATCAGAACAGTGACACACAGTTGATTCTGGACATGATGAAGGGCTCTGTGGAGCGCTTCAAGAAAACCATCGACAGCCTGACGGAGGTGGCCAAGCTTCAGCAGCAGAACGAAATCAATGTCGAGTTAGTGGATGTGGCGGAGGTGATCAAAGAAGTGACCCTGGACCTGGCGCCCCAGATAAAATCCACCCAGGCTGTGCTGGAAACGAATGTAGCGCCGCACACGGCTATCCACATCTCCGGCAAGAACATGCGGAGCGTGGTATACAACCTGCTCTCCAATGCCATCAAGTACCGCGCTGCTGATCGAATCCCCCGGGTTCAGATCAGTTGCCATACAGAAGACCAGTTCCATGTGCTGACTTTTGCCGATAACGGGCTCGGCATGACTCCCGGTCAGCGAAAAGGCCTTTTTACTATGTTCAAACGTTTTCACGACCATGTGGAAGGCACTGGCATCGGGCTTTATATGGTCAAGAAGATAGTGGAAAATACAGACGGAAGGATAGAAGTGGAGAGCAAACAAAACGTTGGGACCACCTTTCGGGTTTACTTACCAGCTTAAGCTGATCTGAGGGAAAAGCGGCTTAGGGCAGTAGTGTACTAATTATACCTGCCGTCGGAGAGCAGCTTTAGGCGCAGAAAATCCTGATCCTATATGCCCCTTCCGGGTCAGGTGAAAGCTAAACCCCAGATGTCACGTAAATGACAGGAGGGTGTCACAGGATGTCCTGATTTACTACCCTAGCTTTGGCTCTATACTTCATCACGCCTAAAATGGAAAGCGGCATGTTAAAATCAATCCTGCTCTTACTACCGACCTTACTTATTGGCAGCACTGCGCTGTTTGGGCAGGCCAGAAAAATTCAGCAGCTGGATGGCAGCTACATTTCGGCCCGGGAAATAGATAAGGTGGCGGAGCGATTGATGGACACAGCAAATGTGACAGGATTGGCGATCTCGATTCTGAATGAAGGCCAAAGCGTATACCAGAAGGCTTTTGGGTTCAGCAACTACGACACAAAAGACACCCTCAGCAGCAACACCATTTTTTACGGCGCTTCGCTGAGCAAAGCTGTTTTCGCTGTGCTGGTGATGCAGTTGGTAGAAGAAGGCGTGATCGAGCTCGATACCCCGCTCCAGCATTACCTCCCAAAGCCGCTTCCGGACTATACCTTTACCAAAAGCTGGCGTGGCTACCACGACCTGAAAGGCGACACCAGGTATAAGGCCATCACGGCTCGCATGTGCCTGGCGCATACCACTGGTTTTCCGAACTGGCGTTTTTTAACAGAGAAGGGCTACGACGCGAAGGGGAAGCTGTATTTTCAGTTTGAACCCGGAACCCGCTACAGTTACTCCGGAGAAGGAATGAGCCTGCTTCAGTTTGTGCTGGAGCAACTTAGCGGGCAGGGCCTGGAAGAAATGGCGCAGGAACGCATTTTTAAACCGCTTGGCATGAGCGGGACCAGTTACATTTATGTGTGGCAGCCGGGGCAGGAAAAGCAATACGCCTACGCGCATGACAACAAACAGCACGTACTCCCCAAAGACGAGGTAGATGATGCCGGTGCAGCAGGCAGTATGGGCACTACACAGGCAGATTACACGAAATTTCTAGCTGCTATCCTGAACCAGAAATTGCTGAAAAAAGAGTCTATGCGGGAGCTCTTTACACAACAGGTAGCGATCAGGAGCAAGCGCCAGTTCGGACCTCTGGCACAAATTGAAACAGACGAAAACAGGAACATCGACTTAGGCTACGGCTTGGGATGGAGCGTGCTGAAATCACCTCATGGTGTGGGCGCTTTCAAAGAAGGACATTCAGAAGGCTACCAGCACTATTCCATTATTTTCCCGGAAACAGGCACCGGAATTCTGATCCTGACAAACAGCGATAACGGGGAGCGCATCATTAAGGAATTACTCGAAAAAACGATTGGCGATACCTTCACGCCCTGGCAATGGGAAAATTACATCCCCTATGATTTTAAAAAGTAAAGGGAGCGAAGCGCAGTGCCCATCCTGGTGCCTTTAGCTAAATGAGTATTGGAAGCCCTCCCGTGTACACCTCCAAAATGGAAAATTAGCTTCTTTCTCGTAATTTTAAGCTTTTATAGCCTCGATGAAAAGCCGTCTATACCTCATGCTGGAGGAATTGGCAGGTATAAACTCCTTTCCTCATAAGGGAATGGCCGGTCAAAAATTCCGTAAGTATAGAAAATAAGTACTCCTAAACCCATTAACATTTAAATTCTCTTGCCTTTCGACCCATTTACCATAGACTTACCCGTTCGGGAAATCATACCTGCCGTAAGAGAGCATCTGTCGGCGCAGAACACTTTGATTGTAAATGCCCCTCCGGGAGCCGGTAAAAGCACCTTGCTGCCGCTGGCGATACTAGACGAGCCCTGGCTGAAAGATCAGAAGATCATCATGCTGGAGCCCCGGCGCCTGGCGGCCAAAACCATTGCCGAGCGCCTGGCGCAGCTGCTGGGCGAGGAGGTAGGCCAGACCGTCGGTTATCGCATCCGCTTCGAGACGCGCATTTCCGACAAGACCCGCATCGAGGTCGTGACCGAAGGCATCCTCACCCGCATGATCCACAGCGACCGCTCCCTCACAGGTATAGGCATCGTGATCTTCGATGAATTTCATGAGCGTAGCATTCATGCCGATGTGGCCATGGCGCTGAGCCGCGAGGCGCAGCAGGCACTTCGTCCGGATTTGCGCATTATGGTGATGTCGGCCACGCTGGACATGCCACAGCTCACGAGTCTGCTCAAGGCCCCGGTGGCGCAAAGCATGGGGCGGCAATACCCCATCGAAACCTTTTACACCGGTGACGCCGACGACCGCATGCTACCTGAGATGACGGCCAAAGTAGTGGTGCAGGCGGCAAAGGAGCAGGATGGGGATATCCTCGTGTTCCTGCCCGGCGAAAACGACATCCGCAAAGTAGAAGAACTCCTGCGCAGGCAGCTGCGCGAATTCAGAATTCACCCGCTGTTCGGGATGCTGCCTTTCGGTAAACAGTACGCCGCCATTATGCCTGACCGCGAAGGCAGGCGCAAAGTAGTGCTGGCGACCAGCATCGCCGAGACCAGTTTGACGATAGAAGGCATTTCGGTAGTGGTGGATACGGGCTTTGGCAAAACCTCCCGCTTCGATCCGAAGTCCGGCTTGTCCCGCCTCGAAACGGTGCGCATCTCCAAAGACGCCGCCGACCAGCGTGCCGGTCGTGCCGGTCGTTTGGGGCCCGGCACCGCCTACCGCATGTGGAGCAAAACCACGCAGGAGCGCATGGCCCCGCACCGAACTCCCGAGATCATGGAAGCCGATTTGTCGAACCTAGTGCTCGACATGGCGCAGTGGGGCATCACGGATATCCGGGGCCTGACCTGGCTGAACCCGCCGCCGCGTGCCGCCCTGCAATATGCCACCGAGATGTTGCACCAGCTGCAGGCGCTGGAGCATGGCCGCATTACAGAGCACGGCAAGCGTATGCACACGCTGCCCTGTCACCCACGCATTGCGCATATGCTGCTCAAAGCTGAGGAAACAGAACAGGTGCCACTGGCCTCCGACATAGCCGCTGTGCTGGAAGAACGCGACCCGCTGGACCGAAACGCCGGCATCGACATTAATTTAAGAGTGGAAGCCCTCCGTAGGTATAGAAAAGAACAGGGACAGGGGAAGCGTTTTGCCAAGATCGAGAAGATCGCCCGTTCGTACCGCTCTTTGTTCGTGGTTGAGCCGGACAACGGCAGCTTCGACGACTATGAAACCGGTGTGCTGCTGGCGCATTGCTACCCCGAGCGCATTGCCTACGCCCGCCCCGGCAACAACGCGCAGTTTCAACTGGCCAGCGGCCAATACGCCGCCGCCGGCCACCGCGATGACCTGGCTCACGAGTCCTGGCTGGCCGTAGCGCACATGCATGCCGGCTCCGGTGATAACCCGGGCCGTATTTTCCTGGCCTCGCCGCTCAATCCCCGCGACCTGTCTCCGCTGTTGAAGCAGCAGGAAAGTTACCACTGGGACCTAAACGACGGCGAGCTTACCGCTTCACTAGACACCCGCATTGGAAGCATCGTGCTGCAAAGCAAACCGCTGCCACCACCCAACGAGAAGCACCGTGTACCGGCCATTTCCGAGGCCATCAAAGTAGAAGGCGAGCACCTGCTGGACTTCAACCACGAGTTAACGCAATGGCAAAACCGTGTGCTGAGTTTAAGAAAATGGCGCCCCTCCGAGTTCTGGCCTGATGTGAGTACCAGTACCTTGCTGCTAACGAACTGGGATTGGCTGAAGCCTTACCTCTTCGACATCGAGCACCCGGATGAATTGATGGAGCTGGAACTGCTACCAATCCTGGAAAAGCAGTTCCTGAACGAAGAGCAGCTGGCAAGGTTGGAGGTATTGGCTCCTGCAAAATTAATTTTGCCGGATGGTTCAGGTATAGAGCTATCGTATAAAGCGGATGGTTCTCAGCCAAAGCTGGAGATCCAGCTGCAGGACGTGCTGGGCTGGGAGGAGAGCCCGATGGTAGACGAAGGCGAAATGACCGTAGAACTGGCTTTGCTTACCCCGGAGCTAAAGCCGATCACCACCGTGTCGGACCTGGCGAGCTTCTGGAAAGGGAATTACCGGGTGATCAAACGGCAGCTGGAAGTGGTGTTTCCGGAAGTGAATTGGGAGAGGGGTAGTGGCCAATAAAAAAATCGAAAGTGCCTGCTAACGATTACACCCCTATAATCCTCTCAAGGAGATAATCTCTGAGCACGAAACGGCATTACTATAACAAGAAAAGAGACGCTGCACCAGCGTCTCTTTTCTTGTTTATAACCCTTAACTGCGCAGCTAAACTGCTTTCAGTTCTTTTTGATCTGGTGCTTCCTGCTCGTCAACACCTATGGCTTTGTTCCAGTCTCCGGCGTTCTTTATACCTAGTTTCTCCGGGTCAAATGTCGGGTCGAGGCCGGCTTTGCGCTGCGCCAGGTAGTCCTGCAGGGTGCGTAAGGCGGGCTTGCGTAGCAGGAAAATGGCCACTATGTTCAGCCACGCCATAATGCCCACCCCAATATCACCCAGTGTCCAGGCCGATTCTGCCGTCTTCACCGAGCCGTAGAAGGTGGCGGCAAGTATCAGCAGGCGAAGCGCCCAAAGCATCCATTTTCTGTTTTTGGTGTTCAGGTAGCTCAGATTGGTTTCAGCAATGTAGTAGTACGCCATGATAGTGGTAAAGGCGAAGAAGAACAGCGAAATAGCGACAAAGCCGCTACCCAGGGCAGGGAAGTGCGTGCTAACAGCTAGCTGCGTATACTCTGGCCCGTAGGGTATACCCGGCAGGTTCTCCACCAGGAAGCCCCCTTCCGGGTTTGCCACATTATACTGCCCTGTAAACAGGATCATGAAGGCTGTAGCTGAACAAACGAAAAGCGTATCGACGTAAACAGAAAAGGCCTGTACCAAACCCTGCTTGGCAGGATGGCTTACTTCGGCGGCCGCAGCAGCATGCGGGGCAGTACCCTGTCCTGCTTCGTTTGAGTAGATGCCTCGCTTCACGCCCCACGCGATGGCCATGCCAAACACACCGGCAAAAGCAGGCTCCAGGTCAAATGCAGAACGGAAGATGAGGCCAAAGATGGCCGGAACCTCCGAAATGTTCATCAGAATGATGACCACCGCCATCAGGATATAAGCACCCGCCATAAACGGTACGACAATCTGTGCCACGTTACCAATGCGCTTAACACCACCAATAATGATAAGCGCAAGCAGCAGGGTAACGGCACCACCCGTATATGCCACCGGTATCTCAAAAGCATTGCTTATACCTGATGCGATGCTGTTACTCTGCACACCCGGCAGGAACAGGGCCATACTGATAATGGTAGCGACAGCAAAGAGCACGGCATACCACTTTACGCCAAGTCCTTTTTCGATGTAGTAGGCCGGGCCGCCTCTGTACTGGCCATCTTTTACCTGCTTGTAGATCTGGCCCAGCGTGGCCTCTATAAAGGCAGACGAACTGCCCAGGAAGGCGATCACCCACATCCAGAAGACGGCACCTGGTCCGCCCATCGCAATGGCCGTGGCAACACCGGCAATGTTACCCGTGCCTACTCGCCCGGCAATGGCTACTGTAAAAGCCTGAAAAGAACTGATGCCTTTGTTCGAGGATTCCCCCTTAAAGAGCAGGCGCAGCATTTCGCCGATATAGCGGATCTGCAGAAATTTGGTAGCGAAGGAGAAGTATACACCTGCCCCTAGGCAAAGTACGATAAGTGCATTGCTCCAGACGATGTCGTTCACCGAACTGATAATGTTTTCCATAAGTTGATGGCAGGATAAAAATATTGTAAAGTATAGGTTAGCAGCCTGTTATTGTAAAAACCAGCGTTTTTCAGAATTTTAAATTAAGAAGAAAATTTAATAAGTCACGGCTTTATTCCGGGTTATTCTAAGTGGCGCAGGCAGGTTTGAAAAAGAATTGCTGCGTATAAGTGTGTAATAAATTGCTCATGTTGAGTTGCATAGCCATTGAAAAAGGGCACCTCAGCCTTAGCCGAGATTCCCTTCTGGTAATAAAAAAATACGGATTAACAGACCATACAACGGGTATAGATAACAGATATCCCTAAAACACTCACTTACCGCTCCAACCGGAAGAACTTTCTGGAGATAGGGATCAGCATGATACCTGCGAAAGCGAAGAGCATGAATGATACCTTCAGATTGAAGGCGTGGGCCAGGTAGCCGATAAGCGGCGGCCCCATGAGCATCCCCACAATGCCGAATGTTACGATCATGGAGATGGCGATGCCAGGCGAGTACTTTTTGGAGGCGCCCGCAAGCGTGTACGTCATCGGTATAACCGAGGCGGTGCCGAAGCCTACCAGTGAGAAGCCAATCATGGCAGGCCAGAAACTTGGGAACAGAATGGCCAGTGCTATACCTGAGAAAATAAGGCTGGCACTGAGCACGTAGGTTCTTTCCATCCCGATCTTCTCGATGATACGATCTGAAACGAACCGCGAAAGCGCCATAAACGACATGAAAATGAGATAGCCTGCGGTAAAGACCTCTTCGCCCACCACCTGCTGGAAGTAAATGCCACTCCAGTCGAACATGCCACCTTCGCAAACGGCTGCAAAGAACACAAGCAGCCCCAGGTATAGGATGTACGGATCGGGCTTGCCAAGCGTGAGCTTATTGCCCGTCGTGGAGCGGTCGTTACGCAGCAGGTATGGGAAGGCGCCCAGCACAATCAGTGTGGTGATGATAGAGACCGCTACCAGGTGTGGCACAATGGATATGCCAAGCGAAACCAGCAGTGTGGTAACGCCCACGCCCACAATACCGCCTGTGCTCCAGAGACCGTGGAAGGCGCCGTTTATTTTGCGGTCGTAGAGTTTCTGCAGCGTAATGGCCTGGGTATTGATCGCGATGTTGAACACACGCATGCTCAGCGAAAACAGGAATAAGGCCACTACCAGGGCAAATGGTGTGGCGGCGATCCCGATCAGCAAGAGCGAAGCAGCATTTAGGACCATGGCCACAATCAGGGGAAACCGGCTGTCGAACCTGGTGACAAGCCAGCTCGATAAAGGCAAGCCGATCAGCGAGCTCACCGGCATGGTCAGCAGGATACTGCCCAGTTCGGCCTCATTCAGGTGAAGCTTGGAAACGATGGTGGGGATGCGGGATGCCCAGCTTGAAAAGTTGAAGCCGGAAAGAAGGAAAAAAAGACTAAGCGAAAGCCGGTTCGTGGTGATAGAATGCATTGCGTTAAAATAAAGTCGCAAGTTGCTAAAAAGTAAAGCCTTTAGATACGTTTATTCTTTCTTTTGAAAGGGTGCTATTTTAAAATTCAGTCATTTTTCATGCAGAACAGATTAATCAGCAAAGCTGAGGGTCTGATTAGCCTTGTCAATCTCAATGCTAATATGATCGGGGCTCTGTAAGGAGGAGCTGTACCTCCACAGGTGCTTGGGGGTAGCCTGACTGAAACCCAATATATTAACAAAACTTGTCAGGAAATAGTACATGTTATTGTGGGCAGGGAAATGCAATACCTTCCAACACTGATTCGCTTAAGTAACCTTACGTCATAGAAAACACGAAGAAATGATTCAGAAAACCTACATGAAGACGAAAGACCAGTGCAAGGTCAAGTTCTCAGTCAGCACAGAAAATGCAGATAAGGTGGAAATACTGGGCCTCAACAACGATTGGAACACCCCGATCAAAATGAGCAAGAAAAAGAAGGGCGTATTTGAATGTGTGCAAACACTGCCCAAGAACAGCCAGCACGAGTTTAAGTACCTGGTAGACGGTGCGGATTGGCGCAACGACCCGGATGCTGACGGTGAGGCACCCAATGAATACGGCGGCACTAATACCTTATTAGTCCTGTAAGTAGTTTCTTACAGTTACAACTTGTATTAATTGCTTATACCTGAAATGTAGGAGGCGATTTCTTCCTCTTTGTCCTGCATGTGCTCGTAGGCGAACTTCTGGATCACATCACAGGCGACTTTATCCAGCACACCGAATATCCGTGCTTCACTGATCACTTCCTCGTTCCAGTCAGAGGCAATGACCATGATGGACTGCCCATTGTAGGGCGTAAGGTCGAGCAGGTCGGCGGTGAGGTTAGGCGAGGGCCACTTGCCCGCTGCAAGGCTGTAGGTGCCCGGTTCCCAGCGGGGAGGACTGTGCTTCATATCCGGCACCGGATTAAAATAGCCATTCTCCACAGCCCCGATAAACAAAACATTCGATTTGTTCAGCGTAGTTGGTACAAGCGTCTGTGGGTCGGGCAATACGGTACCGGTTTCTTCCAGCGTTTCTTCTTCGTTAATCATACCTGTACATACTGTTCCGTAAAGCAGTTGGTTTTCCGGTTTGCTCCGGTAACTGGCATTGTTTGGCCGGGAGCCGGGCTATACGTACAGCGAGTTTACAAGATCTTTATACCTTTCCAGGATTACCCGGCGCTTGAGCTTGAGGGTAGGGGTAAGTTCCCCGTTTTCGATGGACCACTCGCCAGGTATAAGCGCGAACTTCTTGACCTGTTCCACCGGGTTAAACTCCCGGTTATAGTGGTTCACTGCCTGCTTGATCAGCGTCCATACCTCTTTGTCTTCCAGCACCTCCCGGTTACCCGGGTAGGATTTGCCCTGTGTGTCGTACCACTCCCGCAGCTTGTTGAAAGCCGGCACAATGAGCGCTCCCACAAACTTCTGCGTTTCGCCCACCACCATGATTTGTTCAATCCAGTTGCTTTCCACCATCTTGTTCTCAATCGGCTGCGGGGCTACATACTTGCCGCCGCTGGTCTTGAAGAGTTCTTTCTTGCGGTCGGTTATTTTCAGGAATTTGCCGTCGATCATGGTGCCGATGTCGCCGGTATGGAGCCAGCCGTCCTGGTCAATTACTTCAGCAGTCAGGTCCGGACGTTTGTAATAGCCCATCATCACGTTCGGGCCTTTGCAGAGTATTTCCCCGTCTGCGGCAATTTTCACTTCCACGCTTTTGAGCAGCGGACCCACGGTGCCGAACATACGGTTCTCCTCCGGATAGCGGTTGCCACTGATGATCGGAGAGGCCTCGGTCAGGCCGTAGCCTTCCTGTATCACAATGCCGGCAGCCGTGAAAATGCGGAGCAGGCGCACCTGGCAGGCAGCGGCCCCCGTGATGATCGATTTCACTTCGCCACCCAGCGCCTGTCGCCACTTGCTGAACACCAGGCGGTCGGCAATGGCCAGTTGCAGCCGGTAAGTGAGCGGCAGTGGTTTGTTGATTTCAAAGCGCTCGGCCAGTTCCAGTGCCCAGAAAAAGAGCTTCTTTTTGTTACCAGTGAGTTCAGATCCTTTAGCCACAATGCCTTCGTATACCTTCTCGAGCAGGCGCGGCACGGTGGTGAACATAGTCGGCTTGACTTCGCGCAGGTTGGCGGCAATGGTTTCCATCCCTTCGGCATAGTAGATCGACACGCCGCAGTAGAAATAACAGTAGGTGGCCATGCGCTCGAAGGCGTGGTTGAGCGGCAGGAAGCTAATGGCTTTTTTGCGGAACACGCCCACTT
Organism: Pontibacter sp. HSC-14F20; assembly: GCF_019599265.1. GTDB lineage: Bacteria > Bacteroidota > Bacteroidia > Cytophagales > Hymenobacteraceae > Pontibacter. The sequence continues at coordinate 67,942 of NZ_JAHZTC010000013.1, forward strand.
CCTGGATGATGAGCGCACTGTCAAACATATTGTTCAGGAGGTTGTAGTGCGAGAGCATTACGCCCTTGGGTGTGCCGGTGGTGCCGGAGGTATAGAGAATGGTTGCCAGTTCGTGCTCATCCACGGCATCGCGCAGCAAGTCCAGTTGTTGCAAGGTATAGGCAGAAGGCTCCGCTAAAAGCTCTTTCCAGGAAGGAGCATCCTTCACTGACTTGAAGGTATAGACAGTTTCCAGCGCAGCAAGCGCGTCCTGCATTCCCAGAATCTTTCGATAAAGCACCTCATTGCCGACAAAGGCCAGTTTCACGGCGGCATCCTGCAGAATAAACTCCAGCTCGTTGTCGCTGATGGTCGGGTAGATGGGCACCGAAATAGCACCGATCTGCTGAATGGCCATGTCCACCAGTATCCACTCGGGGCAGTTAGGGCTGATGATCGCGATTTTGTCTCTGCCCTCGGGGCTGCCATCGCCTTTGGTAAGGCCCAGGCCGAGCAGGGCAGCGCTGATGCGGTTCACCTTGTCCTGCACATCGCGCGTGCTATACCTGAGCCACTCGCCGTCTTCCTTGGCGGCCAGCATATCTTCCAGCGGAAAGTTTTTCAGTTGCCAGTCAATGCAATCAAACAGGCGTTTGGGCTTTGCTGCCTGTGTTGTGTTTGCGTTATTTTTCACGAATTCCTGCCTTCAAATTTATACCTATACTCCATTACTGTGCCGGGCCTTGCTGTGTTTCCGAAAGGGCTATACCTGTCCCTATTCCCACCACTTTGACTGTGGTATCTGTCGCTTCAGGATGATGGGTTCGCCGATGCGGGGCGTGGTCATGGGCACGTTCAGTTCCTTTGCTTTTTTTGTTACGCGCTCAATCGGGTCGGTCCAGCTGTGCATGGCCAGGGCAAAGCCACCCCAGTGGATCGGCATCATCAATTTTCCTTTCAGGTCGAGGTTAGCCTGCACCGTCTCCTCCGGCATCATGTGTATGCCGGACCAGAGTTCGTTATACTGTCCGCATTCCAATAACGTGATGTCGAAGGGACCATAGCGTTCGCCGATTTCCCTGAAACCTTCAAAATAACCCGTGTCGCCGCTGAAGAAGATCCTGTCGTTTTTGCCCTGTATCACCCAGGAGGTCCAGAGGGTTTTCATGCGGTCGGAGATACCGCGGCCGGAGAAGTGCCGTGCCGGTGTGGCCACAAATTTTATACCTGCCAGTTCAGCCTCGTCCCACCAGTCCAGTTCTGTGATCTTTTCGGCCGGAATGTCCCAGCGCTCCAGGTGTGCGCCTACGCCCAGGGCCACGTAAAAGTGTCCGGTCTTTGCTGCCAGCTTTTTGATGGAGCCATAATCGAGGTGGTCGTAGTGGTCGTGCGAGATGAGCACGGCATCAATAAAGGGGAGATCTTCTACGGTAATGGGTAGTTCGTCGGAAAAACGCTTCGGGCCCAGGAAGCTGAGTGGAGAAGCCCTGTCGCCCAGCATGGGGTCTACGAGCAGGCGCTTGCCCTCCAGTTCAATCAGAAAAGTGGAGTGCCCGAACCAGGTGAGCACCGTGGCGGTGTCCTGGATGTTTTCGAGTTTACCCGGATCCAGTTTCTCTATAGGTATAGGCCAGTCAGGCGCCTGGTTCTCTATTTTATCGAAGAGGCGCGAGTTGATCATCTTGATGTAGCCTTTAAAGCCAATCTCCATGCTGGTAGGCACCGGGTTGTGAAAGATACCGTCTTCGTAATTGGAAGAAGTCTGCATCAGCTGTAGCCGTTCGCCTTTGGCCTCAGCACCAAACTGCGGGGAGAGGTGCATAAAACTGCATCCGGCCACACTTAGCAGCAACAGGAGCGAAAGCAAAAAGTAGGACGTGATTCTTTTGAGCGTCATGGGCCAAAATTACACATTCTTTTGCTAGGCGGGGAAGGCGGGCAAACAAAAAGCCCTGTTTGCTTTCGGCCGGACCGGCATGGCAAACAGGGCTTGTGCGTATAGACGCAAAGTTGCGTTAATTAGAAGAAAGCTGCGTAACGCCCATGTGACCAAAGTGCGTTGCCAGGGCCATAAAGATCGAGGAAATCAGCACACCGATGCTGATCGCCAGGAAAGCCCGTTTGCGCTCAATCTTGAAAATGCTGGCAGCAATTGTGCCCATGTAGGCACCCGTACCTGGCAGCGGGATCATCACAAACACCATCAGGCCCCAGAAGCCATGCTTCTGCAAATCCTTACCTGCCATTTTTTTGGCCCTTTTTGATAAGAACACCACTCCTCTTTTGTACATCCTGAATGGCCAGAACCGTTGACTGAAGGTATCGATCAGCCACATGAAAAGTGGGAAAACCAGCGTATTGGCGATAGTACCAACCAGGAAGGCCAGTATAAAATGCACATTATTCAAAATGGCGTACGGTATGCCTGCCCGCGCTTCTCCAAAAGGGGAGATACTCAAAAGAAAGGTATAAAGAAGCGTTTCGAACATATTGAGATTATAAATAAGCGATGCTATTGGTCAAAAGTCTGCAAATATAACGGCAAAATCTGTGGTTATACATCAGTGCAGGTTGCTATACCTGAAAATAGTTTAACTACCTCCGTTTCAAGGGGATCCATTAACCAGACACAGTACCTCTAACAGCGTGTCTTACAATATAATTCAACGTAATTTAGTAGTTTTTTGATATAGTGATTTGCAAATTATAAATATAATATCAGACGTATCTGTAGGGTTTAAGATCTGGAATGTAGTTTTTATGGGATCTAAAGCCATGTTTTAGCACAAGGTATAGCATGCTTGAAAGCAGGGTGAATAAGTCTTAATATTTGTTTTAATTGTATTATACTAATTTTGTGAAATAATTTAAATGCATCGGTTTCTTTTGTAAAACAAAAACAGGTGCAAAAGTTCTGGCCTTCGCACCTGTTTTGAAGTTATTTATAGTGAAGATCCGCACAAAAAGGTACGAATCTGTAACTGCGTTTTAGATAGGTCGCTGTGGAGGACGCGGGGTAACGTGTACTTCTTCGACAATCTCTACAACCTCCACCATCTCAGGTCTGGTATTCGCCTGTTTATAGCTGTTCTTACTGTTTGTGCGCTTTTTGCCCATCAATGCCAGAGCGGCGGCACCAGCGGCGGCCACAACTGCGCCTGCTACCATCGGATTCGTGACAGCGCGGGTATAGAGGCTGGTTGGCATCGTGTCTTTGATGCGACCATGTATACGACCGCCCTCACCTGGCTGATGCAAAGCGCCCTCGCGGTGCTGCGCCGGCTCATCGAGCAACTGCTGATCGGTCATCAATTTTTCACCGGAGAGGTCCATCAGGCCCGGTGCCAGTTTGTTGGTCAGGCTCATGAGCTTGCCTCCGCCGCCCACCATAATGTCGCGTTTCTGATGTGTCGCTGCGTATAAGATGGCATTGGCTACTTCTTCCGGTTCATATACTGGTGGTGGGAGGGTCAGTTTGTGGTTCGTGTAGTTTTTGGCATGGTCCGGGTAGGGTGTGTTGATAGCGGCCGGCTTGATCAGTGTAACCGAAATAGGAGCACCTTCCTCCTCCAGTTCGATGCGCAGGGCATCTGTAAAGCCCTTCACGGCATGTTTGGTGGCGCCGTACATACCTTGCATAGGTATGGCTACATCCGAGAGCACACTGCCGATGTTGATGATGGCACCGCCCCGGTTGCGCAGGTGCATGGCTGCCATTTGCGAACCATATACCAGTCCCCAGAAGTTGGTGTCGAAGAGGCGGCGGTTGTCTTCGTCGCTCACCTCGAGCAGGCGGCCGTAAATGGAAACACCCGCATCATTCACCCACGTATCGAAGCCTCCAAAATGGGAGAGGGCCGCATCTGCGATGCGCTGCACATCCTGCTGCCGGCCTACATCTGCCCGCACGGCAATGGCCTGGCCACCGTTGTCATTTATTTCCTGGGCAATTTCCTGCAGGGCCTGCTCATTGCGGGCTGCCAGCACCAGGCGAGCGCCTTTTTCGGCGGCGGCAAATGCTGTTGCCAGTCCGATACCACTCGATGCGCCGGTAATTACCATCACCTGGTCTTTTAATGGTTTAAGTTTGGTCGTCATAGTTGTACGTTGTTTTATCGGGAAATTGATTATACTTTAATAAGGTACGGTCGCAGGCGGCGCATGTTGGGTGTATAGTGTCCGGATGCAAAACATGGTCGCCTTTTGAAATTAAATGCCTGCCAGTTTGTTTCAGGTATAGCTTACACCAAAATAGCGCAAAAAATGACAGAAGAAGAGTTCGATGCCACATTTACCTATACCCTGGACATGCTGCTGGCCACCATGGCAGAGGAACCAGAGATTGACCCTGAAAAATTTTTCGGTATGGCCTGTGTACTGGAAAACCTGCGTTTTTTCAGCCCTGTGCTCTATGGAGCCCTCAAACAGAAACCCGGAGAGGATAAAAACCTGGGCTAAAAGTTGCAACGCCGGGCCGCAACATAGCGTATGCGGAATATAATTTACTCACGCCTATGTTTTTGTCTTATGTGTTCCAGGACTGGAAAGCCAACAAAGGAAACCTGAAAGGGCGCCTTGTGATGGTGCTTTTCCGACTGGGCCGCCCTGCTTCCATCAACACCTTTTTCCGTATCATCTGGTTGCCTTACCTGGCTTTCTACAAGATCTTTGTCGAATGGATTTTAGGTATAGAGCTGCCGCACTGGACTACCGTGGGGAAGAATTTTTTCCTGGGTCACGGACAGGCCCTGGTCGTCAACGGCTGCTCCGTGATCGGTGAAAACTGCTTTTTCCGCCATTCTACTACCTTGGGTAATATACGCCGCGAGGACGGCAGTTACACAGGTTCCCCCATCATCGGTAACAATGTGGAGTTAGGCTCTAACGTGTGCATCATCGGGGAGGTGCGTGTCGGCAACAATGTGCGTATTGGCGCGGGCTCGGTCGTAGTAAAGGACATTCCCGATAACTGCGTCGCCGTAGGAAATCCCGCCCGCGTCATCAGGCGACTGGACCAACCTGCCATGCCAACTGAGCGAAACACTGACCTGCAGCCGCAGGAGGTATAGCCCGTCCATTTTTAAAAGCCAGACCATTTTTAACCGATTTTTTCGCTTATATTAGCCCAATACCAGCAGTTTTTATACAGCAAAGGCTGGACACTACACACCTTACTCACCTTGCCTAAGCAGCTTTTTGGAATGGATATAAACTTAAAACCAGCTACTGCCACCGCAGCAGGTATAGACACCAACGGCGTGGAGCAGTACCGGATTCTTATTGACAGCATCACGGACTATGCTATTTTCCTGCTCAATACTGAAGGGTATATCATCACCTGGAACACCGGTGCGAAGCAGATCAAGGGCTACGATGCCGAGGAGATCATCGGGAAGCACTTTTCGATCTTTTACACGCAAAAGGATATTGATGATAACTACCCGGCACAGGAACTGACCAAAGCGATTGCCGAGGGTAAGTATGAAGAGGAGGGCTGGCGTGTCAAAAAAGATGGCTCTGCTTTCTGGGCCAATGTGGTCATCACGCCCGTGTATAACGATGCCGGGCAGCTGATCGCTTTCTCTAAAATAACCCGCGACCTGTCTGAACGCAAAAAAGCTGAAGATGACCTGTACCGGGCCTTCGAGGAGCTGAAAGAGAGCGAAGAGCGCTTTCGCCTGCTGATCGAGGGGGTTACCGATTATGCCATTTTTATGCTGGACCCGGATGGCAATGTAGCTACCTGGAACCACGGTGCCCACCGTATGAATGGCTATGAAGCGCACGAGATCATCGGGAAGTATTTTTCCAGGTTCTACAGCCAGGAGTTGATCGCACAAAGCTTCCCGGATTATGAACTCAGGCAGGCAAAAGAGCACGGCCGCTTCGAGGATAATGGCTGGCGCTACCGGAAAGACGGTTCGGCTTTCTGGGCCAATACGGTGATCACGGCTATATACAATTCCCAAAAGGAGCTGATCGGTTTTTCAAAGATCACCCGCGATCTTACGGAAAGACTGAAAATGGAACAACAGCTTTTCCAGATCAATGAAGAGCTGCGCGAAAGCGAAGAAAAAAGTCGGCTCATGATTGACAGCGTGAAGGATTATGCCATCCTGATGCTGAATCCGGAGGGAATCGTCATGAGCTGGAACGAAGGCGCCGAGCGCATCAAGGGCTACAAACCTAAAGAGATCATTGGCCGCCACTTCTCTACTTTTTACAATAGGGAATCTATCGCGAAGGGGTTCCCGCAATACGAACTCAGGAAGGCGCAGGAGATGGGTCGTTTTGAGGACGAAGGCTGGCGTATTCGCAAAGACGGCACCGCTTTCTGGGCCAACGTGGTGATTACGCCGATCTATAACAGCAAAAAACGCCTGCTGGGCTACTCCAAAGTGACCCGCGACCTGACCGAGCGGCGGCGCAACGAGGAGCTGATGCACAAAAACAGTGAGCTGATCAAGATCAACAATGAGCTTGACAATTTTGTGTACGCCGCCTCGCACGACCTGAAGGCACCCATCACTAACCTCGAAGGCCTGCTGCAGGCACTGAAAGAAGACCTGGGAAATGACATGGAGCAGCATGAAGTGCTGTTAAATTACATGGGGAGTGCGCTCGGCACGCTTAAAAATGTGATCGCCGATTTGTCAGATGTCACCAAACTGAAGCATGAGCAGGAATCGCCTGAGGACGTGCAGATCAAGGATATGCTGGAAGACATCAAGATCAGTCTGCAGCCTTATATAGAACACACCGGTGCCGTGGTGCAATGTAACAGCATGGAATTCGGAACGCTGCGCTATGCCCGCAAAAATCTTCGGAGCATTCTGTTCAATTTGGTATCCAATGCCATCAAATACTCGGATCCCAATCGCACACCAATTGTCAATATCAGCACGGTTATCACCAAAGAAGGTATACACGAGCTCTCCGTGCAGGACAACGGCTTAGGGCTTGCCCCGAGTCAGATCGGTAAGATTTTCTCACTTTTTAAGCGCGCCCACGACCATGTGGAGGGTTCAGGTATAGGGCTGTACCTGGTGAAGCGCATCCTCGACAATGCCGGCGACAGCATCGCTGTGAAGAGTGAAGAGGGAGTAGGCTCCAGGTTTATTGTGAGCTTCCGTCAAACAAAAATTTGCTAAATGGGGAGCCTGTCTATACCTGACACTCAGGTATAGACAGGCTCCGGAAAATTCCTTAGTAAGACAAGAAAACTTCCCCTATTTTTAGAGTAGAGGTATAGTCTGGTTAGATGGCTCAGTGGCAGCTCTGCCCAAAAGCCTGGTAACATCGTTTATACCTACACGTAATCAGTGTTATTTAATGAAGCCTCCCATGCTACGTAGTGCAGCCAATGCTCAGGAGAATCAGCCTGGTCAATCCATTCCATTTCAACGCTTATTGGAAGTACAGAGTGGGTTAATACTACTCATTTCACCTGACCTGACAGTGATGGGTGCCTCAGATGCTTATTTACGTGAAACACTTGTAAGCCGTGAGCACATCATGGGCAAGCAGCTATTCACTGTCTTTACAGACAACCCGCATACCCCCGAAAACTCTCCTTCGGCAACTATTCGTGCATCGATCGAGCGTGCGGTCGCTACCCGTCAAACCGACAAAATAGATGTCATTCGCTACGACATCCAGGCCCCCGGCAAACCTGGAGAATTCATTGAGCGTTTCTGGAGTACTACAAACACCCCCATCTACAACAGTGAGAACAAACTGGTCTGCATCCTGCATGAAACAAAAAATATTTCAGATGACCTGAAAACGAAAGCTCAGCTGCGCGAAAGTCGTGAAAAAGAACAGATGGCACTGGCCCAGGCAGAGCAACAGCGCCTGCGTATGGAGCGCCTTTTTGATCACGCACCGGCGGCCTGTGCCATGCTCGAAGGGCCCACTTTCATCTACAGGGTGATCAACACAGCTTATCAACAGCTTTTTCCGGGCCGCGAGATGTTAAACCTGCCCCTGTTTGAGGCTTTGCCAGAACTAAGAGACCAGGCAGTTTATGAGATCATGCAAGAGGTATACAGAACCGGCGAGACTTACAAGGGGAAAGAAGTGCTGGTGCCAGTGGCCCGCTACGAAGGGCAGCCAACCGAAGACATCTATTGGAATTTTATATACCAGGCTCTTCTGGATGCCGATGGCCAGGTAAACGGCATTTTGATTTTCGCGCTGGATGTGACGGACTTTGTAGTAGCGCGCCAGCAGGTGGAATCGAATGCTGCCTCACTGCAAACCATGAACCTCGGGCTGGAAGAGGTGATCAATCGCCGCACTTTTGAGCTGGAGCAGGCGCAGGCAGAAGCGGAGCGCCAAAGCAAACGCCTGCAAGGCCTGTTTATGGGAGCCCCTGCCGCCATCTGTATTTTAAGCGGGCCCGACCTGGTGTACGAGCTGGTTAACCCGGCATATGCCGCGCTGTTTCCTGAACGGGAGCTGCTCGGCAAGCCCATACTGGAGGCGCTGCCTGAAATAGAAGGCAATACAGTTTACAAAACGTTTCGGGAGGTATACGAGACAGGGCGCACCCACGAGGAGAAAGAAATGTACATTCCGTTTGCCCGGCTCGATGGTACAATGGAAGACAGGTACTTCCGCTACATACAGCAGGCCCGCTACAATGAGCAAAACCAGATCGACGGGGTGGTAGTGTTTGCCTTGGAGGTAACGGAGCAGGTGCAGTCCCGCATGGCGGTAGAAGCAAGCGAAGAACGTCTGCAGAAAGCTAACAAAGAATTCAATATTGCCAATCAGCAGCTCGTCTACATCAACAAAGACCTCGATAACTTTATCTACACGGCTTCGCACGATTTAAAGGCTCCGATTTCCAACATCGAAATGCTCATAGGGGAGTTACTACTCGAACTTTCGGAAGATAGCCTTGACAAACCAGATGTGAAACGGATTCTCAGCATGATTCAGGGCTCTGTGTCCAGGTTCAAGAAAACGATCTCCAGTCTGACGGATATCTCCAAGATTCAGAAAGAGGAGCTGAATAAGGAGGAGCTCGTGGTGGTGGCAGACGTAGTAAGGGAAGTGGAGCTTGATCTCGGGAAAAAGATCGCCGAAAAAGACGCCCGCATCGAGACGGATATTGCTGATTGCTCGACCATGGCTTTTTCAGAGAAAAACCTCCGCAGCATCCTCTACAATCTGCTGTCGAACGGCATTAAATACAGTCACCCGGAAAGAAAACCTCGTCTAAAAGTGAGTTGCAGCCACGAAAATGGTTTTCAGGTGCTTCAGGTTCGGGATAATGGTTTAGGCTTACGGCCTGCGCAACAGGCCAAACTCTTTACCATGTTCAAGCGCTTTCACGACCACGTAGAAGGCACGGGCGTGGGTTTGTATATGGTGAAAAGGATAGTGGAAAATGCCGGCGGCAGGATAGAAGTGGAGAGCGAGATAGGCGTGGGAACGACCTTCAGCGTATACTTCAATAAATAGAGCTGGCAGCACTCCGAACATTGTTAGCTAAAGAAGCGGGTGCTTTTACATCAGGTATAAGATTGATCTAAATGCTTATTTATGCTGGATATTGTTATTGAAGCACGCAAAGCTTCGCTCGCCCCCGGGATGGATGTGCGACGCATTCTGCCTTTTCGGTTGCGCCGTATGGTTGGTCCCTTCATCTTCATGGACCATGCCGGTCCTGTGGACGTGCAGCCACCGCTTACCCACGACATGGACGTGCTGCCGCACCCGCACATCGGTCTTTCTACAGTCAGCTACCTGTTTGGCGGACAAGTAACGCACCGCGACAGCCTGGGCGTTGAGCAGATCATCCGGCCGGGAGAAGTGAACTGGATGACAGCTGGAAGCGGCATTGCGCACTCCGAGCGGTTCGAAGACCCGGCCACCCTGGCAGGCGGCGAACTGGAAATGATACAGACCTGGGTAGCCCTGCCCGAGAAAGACGAAGAAGCAGCTCCTGCTTTTGAGAATTACAAGCCTGAACAGTTACCCATTTTTACAGAAACCGGCGTATGGATGCGCCTGATAGCCGGAGATGCTTACGGACTCCGGAACGATGTAAAAACTCATTCACCCCTGTTTTATTTGCATGTTGTGCTGGAAAAAGGCACCCGCTTTGGTTTGCCAAAAGAGCACATGGAGCGTGGTATTTACGTGGCGAAAGGCAGTATAGAAGTTGCGCACAGGACGTATACTGTCGGGCAGATGCTGGTATTTAACAAAGGTGCGGATCCGCTCATACTGGCAAAAGAACCAAGTACACTGATGCTACTGGGCGGGGAACCGCTTGGCGAACGCTATATCTGGTGGAATTTTGTATCGTCGCGCAAAGAAAGGATAGAACAGGCGAAAGCCGACTGGAAAGAAGGACGCATCCTGTTGCCGCCTACCGATAACCTGGAATTTGTGCCGCTACCCGCTGACCGTTCGAAGCCCGCCGGCGGACCAGCACCGCAGGCACTTTCTTAAGGTATAGCAGGTATAGCGTTGCTTCCAGGCAGGTAGAGGTAACCCGCTCTACACAAATTTCAAAAATATTGACTCTCCAAAAGTAGTTTGATAATTAACTTTCATTTACCTTTGGACCGAAAAACGATTTTGGTCTAACGGGTATGAACGAGAAGGATGAACTTGTAAGAAAAGAGATTCTCGACGAGGCTCAAAAACTCTTCAGGCATTTCGGTTGGTCCAAAACTACCATGGAGGACATTGCCAAAGCAGCCGGGAAAGGAAAGAGCACCCTCTATTACTACTATAAAAGTAAAGACGAGATCTTTGATGAAGTCCTGACGCGCGAAATGGATGAGGTTTTCCGGAAGCTGCAGGAGGAGGTGAACAAAGTGCAGACTGCTGAAGACAAAATGAGAACGCTGTGCCTGACCAGGTTCAATATCCTCAAAGAGAAGGCAAACCTTTACAATGTGATCAGAGGCGACATAGAAGCAAATATTCCGCGTCTGAGGGATCTGCACAGGCGCTACGAGTTAAGAGAAATCAGCCTGGTCCGAAACATCCTCCGGTTTGGGCTTGAGCGCAAAGAATTTGCTCAGTATGCAGCAGATGATATCGACTCCATCGCATTCGCCATGGTATGTGCTTTTCGGGGTCTGGAGGTTGGTTTGCTGGTCGAGAATAAATTTGCTGCGCTGGAGGGCAGGATGGATCTGATCAATGATATTTTGATGCGGGGCCTGAAAACAAAGAATTCTGATCTTTCTAAAGAATAATCCTAAAATATTCCTAAAAAAATAATAATTTTAATACTAGGCAACAATATTAGGTATAAGTAGTTCTATAATTTATGAACCAAGAGAACCCGATAAGCTTTATACTCAGCTTTAATCAGGCTAATGACGTAATTGGGTTAGTGCCAGTTAATTAAATGCAAATAATATTTAAAGTATTGTAGATGGGCAATTTACTTCGTGAGAAAATCCTCGCCCGTGAGAAGAGCGCTGCATACCATGCAGCTGAACGGGCGATGGCGCAGGGAGCCTATCCTTATTTCAGATCAATAGAGTCTGCTCAGGATACGGAAGTGATCATCAATGGCCAGAAGGTGCTGATGTTTGGGTCAAACGCTTATTTGGGGCTTACCAACCATCCGAAGGTGAAGGAGGCGGCCATCGATGCCATAATGAAATATGGCAGTGGCTGCGCGGGTTCGCGCTTCCTGAACGGCACGCTCGACATCCACATGGAGTTGGAGAGAAGGCTGGCCGCCTATGTTGGCAAAGAGGATGCCCTGGTGTTCAGCACCGGCTTTCAGGTAAACCTGGGCGTGATTTCCAGCCTCACCGGGCGCAACGATTACATGCTGCTGGATGAGTACAACCACGCCTCCATCATCGACGGAAGCAGGCTCTCTTTTTCCAAGGTGATCAAGTATAAGCACAACGACATGCAGGACCTGGAAAGCAAGCTGAGCCGCCTGCCTGCAGATGCCATTAAGCTGATCGTAGTGGACGGGGTTTTCAGTATGGAAGGCGATATTGTAAAATTGCCGGAACTGGTGGCCCTGTCCGAACGCTACGGTGGCAGCATTATGGTAGATGATGCCCACGCATTGGGTGTGATCGGTGAACAGGGTGCTGGCACGGCTTCTCATTTTGGGCTGACAGACCAGGTGGACCTGATCATGGGAACGTTCAGTAAATCACTCGCCTCGCTGGGTGGCTTTATTGCGAGCGATTTCGATACGATCCAGTACCTGAAGCACCATGCCCGTTCCCTCATTTTTAGCGCGAGTATGTCGCCTGCTTCGGTGGCCAGCACACTCGCCGCCCTCGACATCATTCAGTCAGAGCCGGAGCGCCGTGAGCAACTGTGGCAAAACACCAATTATGCCATAGAACTCCTGAATGCCGCCGGTCTGGAACTGGGGCCGACCGAGACGCCGATTATACCTGTGTTTGTACGCGACAACGACCTGACCTTTCAGGTGACCAAAGTGCTGCAGGACAATGGCATTTTCGTGAACCCGGTGGTGGCGCCGGCAGTCCCTGCTGATTCCACCTTGCTGCGCCTCTCTATTATGGCTACACATACCTTCGGACAGATTGAAGAGGCAGTAACTAAAATGGCTGATGCATTTAAATTGCTAGGCATTAACTCCCGAAACACACCTTATGAAGCGCGTACTGCCTGTTAAGACCAAGCAGCAGTTGAAAGCCTTCATTGACTTTCCGCATGCGCTGTATAAAGACGACCCACATTATGTGCCCGAGCTTTATGTTGCGCAGAAGGATTTGTTGACGCCGGGTAAACACCCTTTTTATGAGCACTCTACCCTGCAGCTATACCTGGCATACCAGGATGAGCAGGTGGTGGGGCGGATTGCGGCTATCCTCAACAACAACCACAATGCTTTCAACAACAGCCGGGACGGTTTCTTCGGTTTTTTTGACTGCGTGAATGATGGGGAAGTGGCCGGCATGCTGATACAGGAGGCGCAGCAGTGGCTGTTAACAAAGCAGGTAGCGACCATGATCGGGCCGGTGAACTTCTCGACCAACGAAACCTGCGGCATGCTGGTGGAGGGCTTCGACAGTTCGCCTGTGGCCATGATGCCCTATAACTACAGCTACTACATACAGTTGCTGGAAGAACTGGGCTTTCAGAAAAAGGTGGACCTGCTGGCTTACCAGTTCCTGGCTGAAGGTTACAACGACAAAGCTGCCCGCATGGCAACGGCGCTTCGCGAGCGCTTAGAGCAGAAAGGCATTATTATCCGTCCGATCAATCTGAAAAACTATAAGCAGGAAGCGGAAAGTCTGCGCGGGATCTACAACTCAGCCTGGGATAAAAACATGGGCTTTGTGCCGATGACGCCAAAGGAATTTGACTACATGGCCAAAGACCTGAAAATGATCGTGGACCCGGATTTCTGTCTGATTGCCGAGCACAACGGAAAAGTAGTAGGTTTTTCACTGGCTATACCTGATATCAACCAGATCCTGAAAAAGATCAGAAAAGGGCGTTTGTTACCGACTGGTATTTTTAAATTGCTTCTGCTGCGCAAAAAGATAACTGCCGTTCGTATTCTGGCGCTGGGTGTGATCGAAGGGTATAGGAAAATGGGGATAGAAGCCTGTTTTTATGGCGCTGCCATGCAGAAGCACCGGGAAAAGAAAATGCATTCAGCAGAAGCCTCCTGGATACTGGAAAACAATCTGCTGATGAACCAGGGGCTGATAAAAATGGGTGCCAAGCCTTATAAAAAGTACAGGATTTTCGAGAAAGCGCTATGAAAGAACGGGTACTGATAACGGGGGCAAGCGGATTTGTAGGCCATCACCTGGTGGAGGCTGCTGTGCAGGCCGGACTGGAGGTATACGCCGCCGTGCGACCTTCCAGCGACGTGGCACACCTGGAGCCTTTCGGTATCCGCTATACCTCGCTCGACTTCAGCAACACCGAAGCATTGGTGAAAGAACTGGAGGAGAAGCAGTACCACTACATTATTCATGCGGCAGGCATCACCAAAGCCAAGACTGAGCAGGAGTATATTCAGGTAAACGCCGGCTACACCCAAAAGCTGGCTCTGGCTGCCACAAAAGCCGCTATACCGCTGCGGAAGTTTGTCTTTATCAGCAGTCTGGCGGCGCTGGGGCCGGTGGTGTACAACGAGGCGACTCCGATACATGAACAGAATAAGCCCCAACCGGTCACAGCCTATGGCAAGAGCAAACTGCTGGCTGAGCAATACCTGGCCGAGATAAAAGACCTGCCTCTGGTGGTGCTGCGCCCGACGGCAGTATACGGCCCGCGGGAGAAGGATATTTTCATCATCCTCAAAACCCTGAACCTGGGACTGGAACCCTACATCAGCAACAAGCCGCAGTGGCTGAGCTTTGTGTATGTAAAAGATCTGACCAAAGCGGTGATACAGTCACTCGGCGCAGGTATAAATCATGCGGCTTACAACGTGTCCGACGGCAACAGTTACGACCGATATGCCCTGGCTACTATTACCAAGCGCATTCTGGGGAAGAAGTCCATCCGGTTTCATGTGCCGATGGGGGTGGTGAATGTGATGGCCCGGCTACTGGAGGCGGCCTATGCAAGCAGCAGTAAGATGCCGGCACTCAACCAGGAGAAGCTCAACGAGCTGGCTGCCGAAAACTGGAACTGCAGTATTGAGCGCATTAGGCAGGACCTGGGTTTTGTGCCGGAATATGACCTGGAGAAGGGGCTGGCGCAAACATTGAAATGGTATAAAGAAAACAATTGGCTATAAGTAGTAATTTTAAAACAGTTTTAGACTTTAAGTGAATAAGATGGAATATCAAGTAAAACCAGCCGAAGGGCGCTTGGGTATCCTGCTTCCGGGTCTGGGAGCAGTTGCGACCACATTCATTGCAGGGGTAGAGGCAATCAAAAAAGGTTTCTCTAAGCCGGTAGGTTCACTTTCTCAGATGGGCAACATCCGCCTGGGCAAGCGTACAGATAACCGCAACCCGCTGATCAAAGACTTTGTGCCATTGGCAAACCTGAACGACATCGTTTTTGGTGGCTGGGATGTGTACGAAGACAACGTTTTTGAAGCTGCTGTAAACGCGCAGGTGCTGGAGCCGATGCTGCTGCACTCTATTAAGGCGGAACTGGAGTCGATCAAGCCGATGAAAGCCGTGTTTGACAAAGCCTATGCCCGCAACCTGGACGGCACTAACGTGAAAGAAGCCGCCACCAAGTATGAACTGGCTGAAGCACTGATGGAAGACATGCGTACTTTCAAAGAGGTGAATGGCTGTGATCGCCTGGTAATCGTTTGGTGTGGTTCTACGGAGGTATACACCGAGGTAAGCGACGTGCACATGACAGTAGCTGCCTTTGAAGAAGGCCTGCGCAACAACGACCCGCGCATCGCGCCAAGCATGATCTATGCGTACGCCGCGCTCAAAATGGGTGTGCCTTACGCAAACGGTGCCCCTAACCTGACAGTGGATATACCTGCGCTGGTGGAGCTGGCGAAAGAGAATGGCGTGGCTATTTCCGGTAAAGACTTCAAAACAGGTCAGACGCTGATGAAGACCATCGTAGCACCTGGTCTGCAGGCAAGAGCGCTGGGTATCAATGGCTGGTTCTCTTCTAACATCCTGGGTAACCGCGATGGTTTGGTGCTCGACGATCCGGATAACTTCAAGACAAAAGAAGTATCGAAACTGGGTGTGCTCGAAGACATTCTGCACCCGGAGGACAACCCGGAACTGTACGGCGATCTGTACCACAAGGTACGCATCAACTATTACCCACCTCACGGCGACAACAAAGAGAGCTGGGATAACATCGACATTTTCGGCTGGCTGGGTTACAAGATGCAGATCAAAATCAACTTCCTGTGCCGCGATTCCATTTTGGCAGCGCCTATCGTGCTGGACCTGGCCCTGTTTACGGACCTGGCACAGCGCGCAGGTATGAGCGGTATACAGGAGTGGCTGTCGTTCTACTACAAGTCGCCGCAAACTGCCGAAGGCCTGCGTCCGGAGCATGACATCTTCAAACAGTTGATCAAGCTGCAGAACACGCTGCGCCACATCATGGGCGAAGACCTGATCACGCACCTGGGCCTGGATTATTATCAGGACCTGGTAGAATCGCTCTAGTCTGATCAAATGATAAGAGTACACAAACTAGTTTCCACCAGCCTGGGCATCGGCTACATGGGCAAGGGAGGCGGCACAGTAGCAGCTGTGGCTACCTGTCTGTGCCTGTATGCCGCGCAGCCGGCTGGCGGGAGCCAGCTTGTTAACTGGCTTCCTGTCATCACCCTGCTGCTCACGGTGTTGGGGGTCTGGTCAGCCAACGAAGTGGAGCCATACTGGGGCAAAGACGATAAGAAAGTAGTGATAGACGAGGTAGCAGGTATGCTGATTACCATGCTGTTTATACCTGTCACACTCAGCACACTGCTAGTTGGCCTGGTACTGTTTCGCTTCTTTGATATTGTGAAGCCGCTGTATATTCGAAAACTGGAGAAAGTGAGGGGAGGACTGGGCGTAATGCTGGACGACGTAGTGGCGGGCGTTTACGCAAATATCATTTTACAGCTACTTTTCTACTTCAACATTCTTTAGATGCTCACCTTCCTAAGGGCACAGGCCGCTTCGCTTATAGCCTCTGGTGTCGACTTCGTGATGACGATCCTGGCCGTGGAGCTGGTTGGTTTATGGTACGTGACAGGCACTGTAATGGGCACTGTTTCAGGCGGAATCACACATTTTTCCCTGGGCAGAACATGGGTTTTTAAAGCCTCAGACAAAACCATACCTACACAATTTCTCAAATATTTTATGGTCTGGAACGGCAGCCTGGTACTGAATGCATCGGGTGTGTATATGGTGACGCAATATGGCGGGGTGAACTACATCTTCTCCAAAGTGCTGGTTTCGCTGTTCGTCGGATTTTCTTATAACTACATTATTCAAAAAAAATATGTATTCCGCTAAGGGTATATATAAGGTATATATCCATTTTACGCTTTGCTTTCTGGTGCTACTGTTATCGGGATTAAATGCAGGCACTGTGATGGCCCAGATTGGGATTACGACCGTGAAAGGGACCGTAACTGATGCCACCACCAAAGAAGCCCTGATCGGTGTTTCGGTTTTTATACCTGGCACCAGCATCGGTACCAGCACCGACTACGAGGGTAATTTTCAAATCAGGACAAACCAACAACAAGATAAAATACAACTCTCATACCTGGGTTACAGAACGGCGACGTTTACCATCAAACCGGGCGAAGAGCAGACCCTGAACGTGCGCCTCGAGACGGACGCCAGGCAGCTGAATGAAGTGGTCGTGGTAGGCAAAAAGCGCAAGGTGCACTACAGCAACAAAAATAACCCTGCCGTTGACCTGATCCGCGAAATTGTGGCCAACAAGCCGAAGAACAGACCGGAAAACTACGACTACGTGCAGTACGAGCAGTACGAGAAAACGCAGATGTCGCTGGTGAATACGGCTGAGAAGCTGAAGCGCAATCTCCTGCTGCGCAAGTATGACTTCATCACCAGCAACATCGATACAACCGTGCTCCCGGGCAGAGCAGTGCTGCCTTTCTTCATACAGGAGGAGCTGACAGAGCACTATTTCCGCAAGTCGCCGCAAACGCGCAAGACTGTGGTGAAGGCTGAGAAGAAAGTTGATTTCGGAGAGTTTGTCGACAACCAGGGCATCATGGCCTACATGCAGCACATGTACCAGGACGTCGACATTTACGAGAACAACATCACCATCCTGACCAACCAGTTCCTCAGCCCAATCGCCGACATGGCGCCTACGTTCTACAAGTTCTACCTCAAGGACACGGTGAGAACCGATGAGGGACAGCAACTGGCCAGACTCCAGTTTGAGCCGCGCAACCCATCAGCCTTTATGTTCACCGGTAGTCTATATGTAACGCTCGATGGCACTTACGCGGTGCAAAGTGTGGACATGGAGGTGAGCGAGGGTGTGAGCATCAACTGGGTGCGCGACCTCAAAATCAAACTGGACTTTGAGCAGAACCCGGACGGACGCTACCACCTGAGCAGAAGCGGTCTTAAAGCAGACTTCGGCCTGACGCAGAACAGCGACATGGGCTTTTACGGGGAGCGTGTGGTTTCCTTTAAAGACTACAAAATAAATGAAGCGCAGCCTGCCTCGCGCTACGAAGGCGAGGCGCTGGTGCGGTTACAGCAAACAGCAGGTATGGACGAGGATTTCTGGCAGGCCAGCCGGCACGACTCGCTCTCGTCTGTGGAGGTCAACACCTATACCAACATCGACAGCCTGGTGAACATGAGATCTTTCAGACGCACCATGGACTGGGCCACTGCCCTGATTGCAGGGTATAAGCGGGCGGGTTCTACTGTCGAGATTGGTCCGATCAACACCTTTTATAGCTTCAACCCTGTAGAGGGCTTCCGGCTGCGCTTAGGCGGACGCACAACCAACAACTTCAGCAAGAAAGTGATGCTGGAGACCTACACGGCCTATGGTTTCAAGGACGAAAAGTGGAAGTATTACCTGGGCGGCACTTACTCGCTCACCGACCGCTCCATCTGGGAATTTCCGGTGCGGGCTATCCGTGTGAGCTACCAGAAGGATACTAACATACCGGGTCAGGAACTGCAGTTTGTGCAGGAAGACAATTTCCTGCTTTCCTTTAAGCGCGGCGACAACGATAAATGGCTTTACAACGAAACCTACAACATCGATTACCTGCGGGAGTTCAAGAACCACATGTCCTACCGTATCGGTTTCCGAAACTGGAAACAGACACCAGCCGGTTCGCTGCACTATATACCTGTAGGAGATGGAGGCGGCGATGACGAGACACTGGCACTGAAACACCTGACCACAACAGAGGCCTCGCTGGAACTGCGCTGGGCACCGAACGAGCAGTTTTTGCAGGGCAAGATTTACCGTACACCTGTCGCTAACCGATACCCGGTGTTTACGCTGCGGGCAGCGGCTGGTCTGAAAGGGACATTAGGAGGGCAGTTTGAATACCAGAAAGTGGCCCTGAACATGAGCAAGCGCTTTTATCTGTCGCAGCTGGGTTATTCGGATGTCGTGACGGAAGGCGGCTATACCTTCGGGCTGGTGCCGTTCCCGCTGCTGACGATCCATCGTGCCAACCAGAGCTACTCATACCAGTTGCAGTCTTATAACCTGATGAACTTCCTGGAATTTGTGAGCGACCAGTATGCCAGCGTGCACATCGACCACAGCTTCAACGGTTTCATCTTTAACAAGCTCCCCTTGATCAAGAAAACCAAATTGCGGGAGTTTGTTACCTTTAAGGCCCTGTATGGCAAAGTGCGCGAAGAAAACATGCCAAACGAAAATCCTGACCTATTGCGCTTCCCGACTGATGCAAACGGGTTGCCGATCACGTATACCCTGGAAAACAAGCCTTATATGGAAGCGAGCGTAGGTATAGGCAACATCTTTAACTTCTTCAGAATTGACCTGGTGAAGCGCCTGACCTACCTGGATCATCCAAATGTGTCGGAATTAGGTATAAGGGGCAGGTTTAAGTTTGATTTTTAAGCAATCAACAGATAACGCATGAGCATGGAAAAATTACGCGACGCGCTGCAGCAGGGGATCTACACGGTAATCAACCCTTTTGTGAGGCTACTGATCAGGTTCGGCTTTACGCCCAATGCCGTCACTACCACGGGTCTTATCCTCAACATCGGGGTGGCGGGTATCTTTATCTGGGGCGGAGAAACCAGCAACAGGGGAGAACTCGGGTATGTGGGCTGGGCCGGAGCGCTGGTGCTTTTTGCGGGCGTATTCGACATGCTCGATGGGCAGGTGGCACGGCTGGGCAACATGAAGTCTACCTTCGGGGCTATGTACGACTCGGTACTGGATCGCTACAGCGAGATGATCATGTTCATGGGCATCTGCTACTACCTGATCTCGCACCACTACCTGCTCAGTTCGCTTTTCGCATTTGTGGCCCTGATCGGCTCGATGATGGTGAGCTATACCCGCGCGCGCGCTGAAGGGCTGGGCGTGGAATGCAAGGGAGGTCTGATGCAGCGACCGGAGCGGATCGTGCTGATCGGGGTGTCGGCTATTGCCTGCGGCATCACCCATTATTTTGTGGGGGCCGATTACAAGGTATACGTACCGGGCATCCCTTTCCATGTGTTCGAAACCATGTCTGTCTTCACGCTGCCTATTACCGTGATGGCGGTAATGACGAACATCACGGCTTATAACAGGCTCATGGACTCCAAAAAAGCCATGGAGCAGAAAGAGATGGCAACACGCTAAAAAAGCACAACAACGTGAGGAAATTTATTTACCTGGCACTTCTGCTGCTTTACACAGGTATAGGCAGTGCCAGCGGTAACAGTCCGGCAGGTATAGCCGAAGCAAAAGCTGATACGCTGCCGGTACCCAAGGGTGTGAAAGAGCTGCTGTTTTACGTGCAGCGCGACCCGAATGCCAACACCGTGGTCTACGAACTGAACCGGTCGGCGCAGGGAGCGCTGAACGAGACGGAGCCAATCCATCCGTTCTGGATCCGGTATGCCGATGGGGGAGAACGCAGGGAACTCAACTATGTGCAGCGTAAATTTGCCTACGGCGTCAACACTAAAAAACTGGGTAAAGACAACTACGAGCTCAAATTTGTGAGTTACGGCAAACTGGCGCTTTACCTGCGCAAAGACACGGAAGGCAGGTATAACGTGTACACCACCATCAACAAGAAAGAAGCGATACTGGACCGTGTGTTTGTGCGCATCGAAGGCGGAACATTCTGGGTGCCCAATGTGCTGTATGTTGAGTTGAGCGGGTACGATGCCGCTACCGGAAAGGCAGTGACGGGTCGTTTTAAACCCTAGTTTGCAGATGACAAAGCATTTCACTAGCTGCTTTGTCGGAGTACTGCATCACTCCTCCATTGTTACTAAAGACTAAGCTCAGCGCTGTGAAACAAAGTTTTCGGATCTGATTTTGAGAAAAAATAACATGAGTACAACTACTGCGGCAGCAGGGGAGAAGAAGCGCGTATCGCGCAGGGAAATACTGGTGCTGGCTGCTTTATCTGTTGGGTATCTGCTGCTGTCGTACCTGCTGGTAGGCTTTAAGACAGATCAGCTGTTTTTGATTGGCCTGGCGAACGCCTTGTATTTTGCCACTCCCATCACCCGCAAATTCATCACCGGCTTTTCGATTTTTATAGTGTTCTGGGTGCTGTACGATTACATGAAGGCCTTCCCGAACTTTTGGTTCAACGCCGTGCACATCGAGGACCTGTATAACGCCGAGAAAGCAGTGTTCGGGCTACGTGATGGTGGCGTTATACTTACTCCCAACGAGTACTGGCAGCTGCACAGCTATACCTTCCTGGACGTGCTGAGCGGTATTTTTTACCTCAGTTGGGTGCCGGTGCCGCTGGCCTTCGCCGGCTTTCTGTTCTTCTGGAACCGACAGCAGTTTATCTACTTCTCGCTCACGTTTCTGCTCGTCAACCTGCTGGGCTTTGTAGTCTACTACCTATACCCGGCTGCGCCGCCTTGGTACGTGCAGCTGCATGGTTTCGAGTTCATTGCATCTACGCCCGGCAACACAGCAGGTCTGGTGCGCTTCGATGAGTTTTTCGGTATTACGGTCTTTCATTCGCTGTATGCCAAGGGCTCCAATGTGTTTGCCGCCATGCCTTCGCTGCACTCCGCTTATCCGCTCATCGTGCTTTACTATGCCCTGAAAAACAAGTTAGATATAGTTGCGAAAGTGCTTTTCACCATCATCACGGTGGGCATCTGGTTTGCGGCCGTCTATACCTCGCACCATTATGTACTCGATGTACTGGCAGGTATAATCTGCGCCGCATGTGGCATCCTGTTGTTCAACTGGCTGGTTGCCAGAAAAGGTGCTGTAAGCAGAGCCATCGGGCAATTTGTAGCCGCCATCCGCTAACAATGCCTGCATCCGGGCAAAATTTAATCTCCACAACATGACACAAGATCACTTCGCGATACAGAACAAGCGCCTCTACGAGGAACTACTTAAGCTAACAGCAGGGGACTACCAGGCCTTTTTGTATGACTGCGACGGTACGCTGGCTGATAACATGCAGGCGCACAAAGATACTTATGTGAAGGTGGCCCAAGGACAGGGCCTGGTCATTGACCCTGCCATTATAGACGAGTTTGCCGGACTGCCTATACCTGCTGTCGTTGTGGAGATTAACAAACGCTACGGCAGCAGCTTTGATCCGCTGGCTTTCGAAAGATCAAAATCGGAGCTGTTTTACCACGAGTTCATAGCCGAGACAAAGCCCGTGCAGTTTGTGGTAGACCACCTGGTGGCCCATGCCGGTAAGGTAAAGATCGGTGTGGTATCAGGAGGGGCAAAGCATATGATCCGGAAAACGCTGGAAGTACTTCAGATAGATCACCTGGTGGAAGTGCTGGTATGTGCCGGCGACACAGCAAAAGGCAAACCTTTTCCAGACCCGTTTTTGCTAGCTGCAGAAAAGCTGGGCGTAGCACCCGAACGTTGCCTTGTGTTTGAAGACGGAGAGCCTGGCGTGCAGGCTGCAGAAGCTGCGGGCATGCAATGGGTCAGGGTAGACAAGGTATAGCATGCGATAATTATGTCCGAATCCTCTGTCCTGAATCTACCCTCGTTTGGATCCTTTTTGAAGGTATAATAAGCGCATCTACGTAATAACTCCCCGCACATCAGTCCGGCATCTGCTGGAAAAAAGCTGCTTGCGTATACCATAAGGTATACACCAGTCCTGCTTATACCTGGCTTGGGTATACCTGGAGCTAAAGTAAAACAGGCTATACCTTTCGTAACAGGGCAGGTCTGAATTACACGGCAATTATCTTAATTTTGAGTCACTCAAAATTCATATCCGCTTCGGATACCTGACCTGAATACATCGCTCTTCTTACCCACAGGAAGATCATATTGCCCTCCCTCTCTTTATATTCCACTACAGTCTATCCTATAGGCAGATTTTGTGCTGCTTGTCTATTATTTCCTTTAGAAACTTATGACTATGGCAAAAAATTATAAACTTTTCTTGATGCTCCTTTTGTGTGTGCTGGTATCCTGCGGCGATGACGATGATCCAAGCCCCAACACAAATAATAACCCACCTGACACGGAGAGTCCAAAGGTTAAAATCTTAAGTCCGGAAACCAACTCAACTTATCTGGTCATTGACATGGTTCGGATAGATGGCAGACTTTCAGATAACATGGCTTTGGGAAGCTTAAAATTTTGGTTAGTTGCTGCTGACGGGCAAAAGCATGAAGTGATAGAACCGTTTATTTTTACTGATGTGCTGAAATTTTTAGATTTCGGAGCCTCATTTTTCCCACGCGATATAGAATCAGGTACTTATAAGCTGGTCTTAGAAATAAAAGACAGGCAAAATAATGTGGCGAAAGATTCGATTTCGATCAATGTTCATGCACCCGACATTAACAGCGCAGCATTTGCCAATGCTTTCAAAAATGGCAGCTTTTATCACTATATCGACTGGGGCTGGTACGGGGTTGATTTTACGAATGGGGTTGAATTTAATGAGGCACAATTCAGTAATGGCGTGTTCTTGATGATGAGCCAGGAATACTCCATAAATAAAGACCAATGGGAGAAATTTGTGAAAGACTTCCGGTTCGAGAAGCAGACCTGGGCCACCTGGGATGAA
This sequence comes from Pontibacter sp. HSC-14F20, assembly GCF_019599265.1. GTDB lineage: Bacteria > Bacteroidota > Bacteroidia > Cytophagales > Hymenobacteraceae > Pontibacter. Next base: position 91,601 of record NZ_JAHZTC010000013.1, read on the forward strand.
GATGGTAGCGGTGATGTGGTTAGCGAAGAGTTCGAAAAGGGCTTGGACAGGCTTGAATTGTTCAACAACTGGGATTTAAACAACGATCGTATGGTAAAAGAAGACGAGTTTATCCTGGGCATTTTTGAGAGTTGGGACCGAAACCGCGATAACATGCTGAGTAAAGCTGAGTACCACGATTCGTTTCATACTTATTTGAGAATCTTAAACTGACTTCATCGGATACCTGCTCTGGTCTGTCCAGCGCATCAGGCATAGCGCTAATTATTTGTCTTTGAAATAACGCTCTCGCATAGCCTGAGCGTTTTTTTATGCACTATTGGCTAGGTTCCTCCTGTAAAAGCAGCACAGTAAGCCTCCAAGTACGGCTGAGAAACCCCAAAGAGAAGGGTAAGACTGCTCCAACATTTCGTTTAGCACATCTTTTCGGAGTTTCATCACATTTAGTTGAAGTCCTGTTTCCTGTTTTCTATTCTTATACCTGTTAAAGGCTTGGTAATCAACTGGCCAGGTGCAACAGGAACAAGACTAGACAAAAGAAACGATGGAATTAACGATCAGAAATATCTCCAAAACCTATCCGAATGGGGTACAGGCCCTGCACAACGCCAATCTGACAATTCCAGCAGGTATGTATGGATTGCTTGGACCGAATGGTGCCGGAAAATCCACACTGATGCGTATACTGGCCACGCTGCAGGAGCCGGACGAAGGGCAGATCTTGTTTGGAGGCATCGACGTGGTGCGGCAAAAAGCGAAAGTGCGCGAAACACTTGGCTATCTGCCGCAGGAGTTTGGCGTGTACCGCAACGTGACGGCCGAGCAACTGCTCTCTCATTTTGCCATTCTGAAGGGTATCACGAGCCGTACCGACCGCACGGATGTGGTGCAGCAACTTTTGCGGCAAACTAACCTCTGGGATGTGCGCAAACAGAAACTGGGCGGCTACTCAGGCGGTATGCGGCAGCGCTTTGGTGTGGCAGTGGCCTTGCTTGGCAACCCAAAACTGCTGATTGTGGATGAGCCTACCGCCGGGCTGGACCCTTCCGAGCGCGTCCGGTTTCTGAACCTCCTTTGCGAGCTGGGTGAGAACAGCATCGTGATACTTTCAACGCACATCGTGGATGATGTATCGGAGCTGTGCACGCACATGGCCATTATCAACAAGGGCGAAATACTCCTGGAAGCAGAGCCGATGCAGGCAATAGACGCTATGCAGGGACAGGTATGGCGTAAGGTAATCCGGAAAGAGGAGCTCCCTGAAATAGAACGTGCGCATGTTGTGATCTCGACCAGATTGCAGGCCGGGAAGTTTGTGGTGCGCGTCTACAGCAGCAGTTTGCCAGGCAATGGGTTTGAGTCTGTAGAAGCATCGCTGGAGGATGTTTATTTTAGCACCATGGCCAGGTTTAACGGAAAACGGCAGGTGCAGGTCCGAAAGGAGGTGATGCTATGATGTTCTGGGCAATGTTCCGGTTTGAGTTGCGCTACCTGCTGCGCCGCATTTCCACCTGGATCTACTTCGGCATTTTCCTGCTGCTGACTTTTGCCATGGTGCTGAGCTTTACCGACAATGTGTACAGCGGTGATTATTTCCTGAATGCCCCGGTTGTGATCGCGGCCATTTCAGCCATCGCCAGTTTGCTGGCACTGCTGGTAATAGCAGCCGTGGCCGGCGAAGCAGCGACCCACGACTTAAGGACCAGGATTGATCCGCTGCTGTATACAACGCCTATTAGTAAGTTTGCCTACCTGGGCGGTAAACTGATGGGTGCCTTTGCTGTAGTCGCACTGGTGTTGCTGGCGCTGCCACTGGGCCTGTTGCTGACGCTGGTGGTGCCAGGTATAGACACTGCGCTTTTCGGTCCTTTCCAGTTCTCACCCTACCTGAGTTCCTACCTCATGATAGCACTTCCTGCTGCCTTTGTGGCCACAGTTATCCTGTTTTCGCTGGCCTTGCTGGGTCGCCATGCCATGCTGAGCTTTTTGGGTGGCGGACTGCTGTTTATGGTGGCGCTAGTGAGCAAGGAGATGCTGGCAGACCATCTGGGGCTCTGGCAATTGGCCAAGCAGCTGGATTTCTCCGGCTTCACGATCGTAAGCGAGTTCCGGAAAATACAGACTCCCCTCCACATCAACACCCAATTAGTGCCACTGGACGGCTGGCTGCTCTGGAACCGGGTACTCTGGCTACTGATCGCCTTAGGCTTTATGGCAATCGCCTTTGTTCGCTTTCGGTTTGCACACCATGCCAGTTCAGGTTGGTGGAGCCGGATCATGAAGCGTAAATCCGTGGAGGCACCGATTGTAGATGATGTCCCCATTGCCGTTCCACAGGTACAAAAGCACTTCGGGCTGAACTCCCGCCTGCATCAGACGGCTGCCATCGCTTTACAGACCTATCGGGAGAACATAACAAGCTGGGGCTGGATTGCTTTGTCAGGTATAGCGGGATTGCTACTGATGCTTTTGCCAGAGTGGCTAGAGGGCTCGCTCGGTGTTCCGACGCTTCCCACAACTGGCCGCATGACAGCCATTTACAACCTGTTCATGTTACGAATGATCGTAGTAGCGGTCATGATCGTATACGCCGGTCAACTCGTCTGGCGTGAACGGGACGCCCGTATCAGCGATATAGCAGACACGGTCCCTGTGCCTGATTGGGTTTTACTGCTGAGTAAGTTGAGTAGTCTGGTGCTGCTGCTGCTCACCCTGCAAACAGTTTTCCTGCTGGCAGGTATAGCCACGCAGCTATCGCAGGGGTATAAAACGCTGGAGATCGGTGTATACCTGCGTATACTCTTCGGCCTGCAGTTGGTGGACTATTTATTGTTGGCTGTGCTGGCGATGGCCGTGCATGTGCTGGTGAATCATAAATACCTGGCGCACATCATCACTTTTGTTGCCTTTCTTTTCGGAGTGTTCGCCTCAGAACTGGGTGTGGGCAACAGGCTATTGGTTTACGGTGCAGACTTGGGCTGGTCTTACTCGGATATGCGTGGTTTCGGGTCGCAGTTAGCACCCTGGTTTTGGTTTAAATTATACTGGGCAGTCTGGGCCCTGCTGCTGGCGCTGCTTGCTTTCAGGTTTTGGGTGAGAGGCCGGGTAACAGGTATAGGGCAGCGAATGCGCCGTGCGGTATTGCACCCGGCAAAATCACTGGTGCTGGTGGCCGCTAGCGGATTGCTGGCGATCTTTACCCTGGGTGCTTTTGTGTTCTACCAGACAGATGTACTGCATGAGCAACTGTCGAAAGAGGAGTTGATAGAGCGTCGGGCCACCTACGAGCACCTCTATGGAAAGCATAAGGACATGCCCCAGCCCACACTGACAGCCACCAGTCTGCACGTAGAATTTTTCCCGGATCAGGGGGAAGCGTGGGTGAGCGGAGTGTATACCCTGCAGAACAGAAGTCAGGTAGCCATTGACAGCATCCATGTAGCCACAGCTTTTGGTGTAGATACCAAGTATATGCGTTTCGACCAGGCAGCCAGAACTGTGCTCGAGGATGTAGAGCATCACCATTCCATTTTCGTCCTTGAAAAGGCCCTGCAAACAGGCGACTCACTGGAGCTGAGTTTTGACTTACAATATAAACCCAAAGGCTTTGCCAGGGAAGGTTCAGACCATGCAGTAACAGCGAATGGAAGCTACTTTATAAACCAGGAGTGGCTGCCTGCCATTGGCTACCAGGCAAACCGGGAATTGCACCTTGCACGCGACCGACAGGCGCATCAGCTTCCTCCAAAACCGGCCGTTCAGCCACTGCAGGAAGGAAATGTGCAACAGCAGAACGCAGATCAGGCGCGAATCCGCTTTGAGGCGGTGGTCGGCACTTCAACAGATCAGACAGCTGTCACAAGCGGCTCCCTGCAATCTACCTGGATGGATAAGGGAAGACGCTACTTTTACTACGTGGCAGACGCGCCCATCCGCAACCTTTATACTTTCTACTCTGCTGCTTATGACCTGCGCGAAACCGAGTGGCAGGACATCCTGATTCAGGTGCTCCACCACCCGACACATGCCCATCAGGCGGATCGGCTGCTTAAGAGTGCGGAAGCATCGCTGAAATACTATACCCAACATTTTGGACCTTATCCGCACCGCCAACTCCGGCTGGTGGAGTATCCCGGGGCCGGAAGTGGGGCATCGGCCTATCCGGGCACTATTGCCCTGACGGAGAACTTCTCGATGCTGAACCCTGCCGAAGATTGGCGGGATATAGACCTCGTTTTCGCAGTAGGGGCACATGAAATAGCGCACCAATGGTGGGCGCATCAGTTGGTGCCGGCTGCCATGGAAGGAGCGGCCCTGCTTACCGAGAGTCTGGCCTGGTATAGCGCGTTGGGGGTTGTAGAGGCCACGTACGGTGCCGGGCATCTGGAGAGACTCCTGTGGGTGATGCGCCAGTCCTACCTCACGCCCCGATCCAAAGCCGATGTGCCGCTGCTGAGAGCCAGCGATCCCTTCCTGGGTTACAGAAAAGGTCCTTTTGCAATGTATATCCTAAAAGAATACCTGGGAGAAGAGCAGGTGAACCAGGCACTGCGCAAGCTGCTGCAAAAGTACGGTTCAGGCGAGCCGCCCCTGCCCACTTCCCTGCACCTGTACCACGAACTCCAGGCCGTTACCCCTGATTCCCTGCAATACCTATTGGCCGATCTGTTTAAAAGAAACACCTACTGGAATCTGGAGACAAAACAGGCGGTAGCTGTTCCGACTGCGGATGGACAATGGCAGGTGACGCTGGATGTACGGGCGCAGAAGTCGGTGGTGGATACCTTAGGCAGAGAAACAGCTATACCTGTACATGATCTGGTCGAAGTAGGGGTGTATGCCGCTGGTCAGGAAGGTCAGTTAGGAAAGTTGCTATACCTGGAGAAGCACAGGTTGCAGGCAGAGGAACAGCAGATGCAGCTCACCGTTCCTTCCAAACCCGCCCACGCAGGTATAGATCCCCGCAACCTGCTGATCGATCTGGAGATGATGGACAATGTCAGGCCCGTGACGATTCAGAAACCTGCTGCTCCTACGAAGGCACTGTATGTGCAACAGTCGGCAAAACGGATGCATTTTATGCTGGACACCATGTTCTAGCACCATCCGTCACAAAATCATCCGCTTTCATCACATTTATTGTTTATACTCAACCCTTTCATTTATCATTGTTTTATGAATGACATGACACTAGATACGCACATTGCAAAACCTGTCCAGACGGTTAAAGTAGAATTTTGGGCCGCCACCGCCATCTTTGTTTCCTCCCTGTTTTCGCTTTTCATCGAGTACAGTCCGAATGAGTATGAGTTTATGCAGGCCGGTGTATTGTATAATTACTACGAGCATTTTTTCTGGCCCCAGCTCGTGCGCTATACCTGTATCTACCTGGCGTTTTTGCTGCTCAACTTTAAAGTAGTGCCGCGCCTGATGCGCAAAGAGGCCGTGTGGTGGCACACGTTGTTGCTGGTGCTCACCTTTGTGGGGGTTGGTCTCCTGACGGGCATCACCGATACCTATTACAAAGGCCACCAACTCTTCATCTACTATTCAGCAGAGGCGTTTTGGACAGATATTTTTCAGGGCAGTTTTCAGAACACCCTGTGGCTGTTACTGGTGTTCGGCTTTTATACCTTCATCAAGTATGTGGCACACTATCTCCTTGAAAATGCCACAGCCATTCAGTCCCGGTATCACCTCGTAACCCAGGAACTGATAACGGTGGCGATAGTTTGGTTGGTAACTGTGTTCATCATGGTGGTGTTCAACATCGGTGATAATGAGACAGCCTTGTGGGCGATCATTTCCCTAAATGCGATAGTCCTGTATTTTGGTTCGTTTCGTTACCTGATACCTGCAGCCCGCAAGGCAAAGCGACAATTTCTGGCTTACCAAGCCCGGGTGCTGTTGATACAGGTCTTGGCGTTTGTGCCTGTTTCCCTGTTACTGATGGTTGCCGTGCATAGTGAAGACGCTGCTTTCGAAATCAGCTTTTTTAACTCCCTGTTCCAGTTCCTGGTAACCGGCCCTATCACCTGGCTGATTTTCAAACGCCAGCTGGCCGGTAAGGAAGAAATGTTTGTTCTCAAAAAAGAGCTGGGCAACTCCACTGCCAACCTTGACTTTCTGCGCTCCCAGATAAACCCGCACTTTTTGTTTAACGCCCTGAATACCCTTTACGGCACAGCCCTGCAGGAAAACAGCGAGCGCACCGCGCAAGGTATACAGATGCTCGGCGACATGATGCGCTTTATGCTGCACGAGAATCACCAGCAGAAAATACTACTTTCGCGCGAGATTGAGTACATGCGCAATTACATTGATCTGCAGCTGCTGCGTACTTCTGCCTCTCCAAACATTTCGATCGAGACCAAGATAGAAGACGTGGTAGGAGACAAGTACATTGCCCCGATGCTGCTTATACCTTTCATTGAGAATGCCTTTAAGCACGGCATCAGCCTGCAACACAGATCCTGGATCAGAATAACTTTGCATATGGACCAGGATAAGCTGTATTTTGACGTATACAACAGCAAGCAAAATAAGTCGGAGCAGGATCCCGAAAAAGATAAATCAGGTATAGGGCTGAAAAACGTGAAGCAGCGCCTTGAGCATTTGTATGCGGGCAAACAGGAACTGATCATACGCGATACGCCAGAAGAATTCTTTGTGCACCTCACACTCCAATTGTAAGTATATTTGATTTCAGAACAGGTATAGCAACAGGTATGAAAGCAATAGCGATAGACGACGAACCAATGGCGCTGGAAGTGGTACGGGCACATGCTGCCAAAGTGCCCTACCTGGAGCTGGTGGGTTGCTTTACAGATGCCTTTTTAGCGCTTGAATTCCTGCAAAACGAACAAGTCGACTTGCTGTTTCTGGATATTAAAATGCCGGATATTTCCGGGCTGGAGTTTGTGACGAGCCTGCAGAAAAAGCCAATGGTTATCTTCACGACTGCTTATTCTGAACATGCTGTTACAAGTTTTGAGCTAGATGCAGTTGACTATCTCCTGAAGCCTTTTTCGCTGCCAAGGTTTGTGAAGGCCTGTAACAAAGCCCAGGAACTCCTGCAACTGCGCGGCACGACGGCTCCGGTAAAGGATTACCTATTTCTGAAAACAGGGTACGAGCAGGTGAAGGTACTTTATGACGAGATTCTATACCTGGAGGCGGCAGGTAATTATGTGACTTTTGTGCTGGAAGGCAAAAAGCTCCTTTCGCGCATGACCATACAGGAACTGAGCGAGCAACTGCCTGCCGACAGTTTTGTCCGGGTGCACCGGTCCTACATCGTGGCCAAAAAGCAAATCGATAAAATAGAGCGCCACCAGGTATGCATCAAAGGAAATGAAGTGCCAGTCGGGGCTTCCTACATGCAGCAGCTGCAGGGTATTTGATTTAGTAAGGCAGAGGACAAAAAAGGCGCTCCGGAATTAACCGGAGCGCCTTTTTATTTATTTAAAGCCTTATACCTATTGGTTCGCTTCCAGCCATTTTCTGGCATTTACGAAAGCTTCCATCCAAGGCGATACCTCGTCGTGGCGGCCTTTCGGGTAGTGCGCCCACTGCCACTGCAGGAGCGAACGCTCGATGTGCGGCATCATCACCAGATGGCGACCCGTTTCATCGCAGATCATGGCCGTGTTGTAGTCAGAGCCGTTCGGGCAGGCAGGATACGTCTCGTAGGCGTACTTCGAAACGATCTGGTACTTATCCTCGGTATGCGGCAGACTAAAGCGGCCCTCACCATGCGATACCCAAACCCCCAATGTGCTGCCGGCCAGGCTCGAAAGCATCACTGATTTGTTTTCCTGTATGGTCAGGGAGGTAAAGATACTCTCGTGCTTCTGGCTTACGTTGTGCAGCATTCTCGCCTTCTGGTCATGGCCCATCGTGATGAAGCCAAGCTCGACGAACAATTGACAGCCGTTGCATATACCTACCGATAAGGTGTCTTCGCGCTTGAAGAAGTTCTCGATAGCATTCTTTGCTTTCTCGTTGTACATAAAAGCACCTGCCCATCCTTTGGCTGAACCCAGTACGTCAGAGTTAGAGAAACCACCCACCGCGCCGATGAAGCGGATATCTTCCAGCGTTTCTCTTCCGGAGATCAGGTCGGTCATGTGCACGTCCTTCACGTCGAAGCCGGCCAGGTACATGGCATTGGCCATTTCACGCTCGGAGTTACTTCCTTTTTCCCGGATAATGGCCGCCTTGATTCTTGGCTTGGAGCTGTCGATCGCTGGCTTTTTACCGTCAAATCCTGCCGGGAAGGTATAGGTGAGTTCGTGCTTCTTGTAGTTCTCATAACGCTCTCTGGCGCTGTGCGGACCGCTTTGCTTGATATCGAGCAGATAGGAAGTCTTAAACCAGGTATCCCGCAGCTGCGCGATATCAAAGGTATAGGCATCGTTTCCGTTCTTCAGTTCCAGCGTGGCAGAAGAGGTTGCTATACCTATTTTATAGAAAGGCACCTGGTTCGCATTCAGCGTTTCTTCAACCTCTGCTGAAGCCTGGAACACGACGCCGATGTTTTCAGCGAAGAGCACCTTCACGCTATCCGCTTCGCCCAGTGAAGTCAAATCGATGGAAGCGCCCAGGTTGTTATCGGCAAAGCACATCTCCAGCAGGGTCGTGATCAGACCACCGCTGCCGATGTCATGACCTGCGGCAATCCTGCCTTCTTTGATGAGCTGTTGAAGTGTGTTGAACGCATTCTTGAACAGAGAAGCGTCTGTAATATCCGGTGTTTCGTTGCCGATCTTGTTCAGGACCTGCGCAAAAGAAGAACCGCCTAGCTTAAAGGCGTCGTTGGACAGGTTGATGTAATAGATATTACCGCCATTGTGCTGCAACACCGGCTCCACCACCTGGCGCACGTTGCTGCAATTGCCAGCTGCCGAAATGATGACCGTACCCGGCGCAATTACGTCCTCGTCCTTGTACTTCTGCTTCATCGAAAGCGAGTCCTTGCCTGTCGGGATGTTAATGCCCAGGGCAATCGCGAATTCAGAACAGGCTTCTACGGCTTTGTAGAGACGGGCGTCTTCACCCTCGTTTTTGGCGGCCCACATCCAGTTAGCTGAAAGCGACACGCTTTGCAAGCCGTCTTTCATAGGAGCCCACACGATGTTGGAGAGTGATTCGCCAATGGCATTGCGGCTACCCGCTGCCGGATCGATCAGCGCCGAGATAGGGGAGTGTCCAATGGAAGTGGCAACACCCTCTTTGCCCTGGAAGTCCAGCGCCATCACGCCGCAATTGTTCAGCGGCAATTGCAGCGGACCAGCACACTGCTGCTTCGCCACACGTCCACCTACGCAACGGTCTACTTTGTTGGTGAGCCAGTCTTTGCAGGCCACGGCTTCCAGTTGCAGTACTTGCTCCAAATAGGTATGCAGCTGACTTTGATCATAAGTAACTGGCTGGTATTCTCTGGCAACTGTCCTATCGTTCATCACCACTTTTGGCGAGCTGCCAAACATGTCACTCAGCTCCAGGTCCATCGGTTTTTCGCCGGTAGACCCTGACTCGAAAGTAAAGCGGTGGTCGCCGGTCACGTCGCCTACGGTATACATCGGGGCGCGTTCGCGTTCCGCTATCTTCTGAAGCGTCTCAATATCTTTTTCACCAATCACAAGGCCCATACGCTCCTGCGATTCGTTCCCAATAATCTCTTTGGCAGAAAGGGTCGGGTCGCCAACCGGCAGTTTGTCGAGGTCAATTTTGCCACCCGTTTCTTCTACCAGCTCCGAAAGACAGTTTAAGTGACCGCCGGCACCGTGGTCGTGGATCGACACAATCGGGTTGTGCTCGCTTTCCACCAAGCCGCGTATAGCGTTGGCGGCGCGTTTCTGCATTTCAGGGTTTGAGCGCTGGATCGCATTCAGTTCTATGCCTGTGCCATGCTCGCCAGTATCGGCCGAGGAAACGGCAGCGCCCCCCATACCGATGCGGTAGTTCTCACCACCCAGAATCACGATCTTATCACCTGTTTTCGGGTGCCTTTTTTGTGCTTGGCTCGCTTTGCCATAACCCACGCCACCAGCCAGCATAATCACTTTATCGTAACCCAGTTTACGTGGCGTTTCCAGCTGATCTGCTTTTTCGTCGTGCTCGAAAGTCAGCACCGAACCTGTGATCAACGGCTGTCCGAACTTGTTGCCAAAATCAGTGGCACCGTTAGAGGCTTTGATCAGGATGTCCATTGGCGTTTGGTACAACCACTTTCTTTCCTGCGTGGCCTGCTCCCACGGACGGTCTTTCTCCAGGCGTGATAAAGCAGTCATGTACACGGCTGTGCCGGCAAGAGGGAGTGATCCCTGTCCACCAGCCAGTCGGTCACGGATCTCACCTCCGGAGCCGGTTGCAGCGCCGTTGAAAGGCTCTACCGTGGTCGGGAAGTTGTGTGTTTCAGCTTTGATGGAGATAACCGATTCGAAGTCAGTTACCTGATAATAGTCTGGCACATCAGCACGTTTTGGTGCGAATTGCTGCACTACGGGCCCTTTTACGAAGGCCACGTTATCTTTGTAAGCCGAAACGATATCGTTCGGGTGTGTTTCGGAAGTTTTGCGGATCAGTTTAAAGAGTGAGCTTTCTTTCTCTTTACCATCAATCACGAACTTGCCGTTGAAGATCTTATGGCGGCAGTGCTCAGAGTTAACCTGCGAGAAGCCGAATACTTCAGAATCAGTCAATGGTCTGCCTACTCTTTCAGAAAGTTTATTTAGGTAATCAACCTCTTCCTCACTCAGCGAAAGACCTTCCTGCTTGTTGTAGGCTGCGATATCCTCTACAGGCTGCACAGGCTCTGGCTGTATGTTGATGGTGTAGATTTCCTGATCCAGGTTCTTATACCTTTGGGAAAGCATCGGATCGAAATCCGTGAAATCTTCCGCAACTGTTTTAAACTCTTCGATCCGGATAATCCCCTCGATGCCCATGTTCTGCGTGATCTCCACTGCGTTGGTACTCCATGGGGTGATCATAGCGGCACGAGGACCAACAAAAAAGCCACTCAGCACAGTTTCCTGCTTTCGAGTGGCGTTGCCAAATAACCATTCCAGTTTTTGGATGTCTGTAGCGTTTAGTTCCCGCTCGGTTTGTACGGCGTAAACTGTATCGGGCTGACTAAAAAAGAAGTGAAGCATGCTTAGTTATTTTTCTATACGCAAAGATACGGTTCAAATTTAGATAAATGGGAAGGAAAGGGTCAAGATTAGCAGCATTTCTATTGTAATTGTATGGCCAGTGCTGATTGTGGGTATGCACTAAGCGAGAAAGTGGTATGGAGCGAAGAGCCTCCTGAATGCCGCTCATTTAATGTAAATTTCCCTGTAAGCCAATTTTCGGCCAAATTAAGGATATTTTTTTGAGAAGAGTAGGGGATATTCCGGGCAACGACCATCCGCGGGCAAGTAGAAATATAATCCATTTGATTCGTTTTTTTGTAAAACTATATTTACACGAAACACTTATCATAAGCTCAGATAGTCTACATGAATGCGCAGTGTCTAGGCCAGCTGCTTTCCTCGAGCGATGGTTGCCTTGAGTGCCACCTAGAGTCCAACTGTATGACCTGTGGTTTATTGCAAAAGTCTTTCCAGCGCCTCACCGTACACGTCCATGGCCACGATAATGCCATTTTGGTCCACTACCACATTGGCAGGCAGTGCATTGAGATTGAAGAACTGGGCCACGGGAGAGTGGCCTGCCTTCAGATCTGAGATTTGCAACCAGCCTGTGTTATCTTTCTCCACGGCTTTCTTCCAATTTTCCGCGTCAGCGTCAAGTGAGAAACCGACAATCTCCAGGCCTTTCTTCCTGTACTCCGGGTATTTCGCCCGCATGTCGATGTTAATCTTGCGACAGGGACCACACCAGCTGGCCCAGAACTCGATAAGCGTATAGTTACTGGTTAGACTCTTTGGACCCAGCGTCACGCTTTTACCAGTAACATCCATACCACCAATCTCAGGCACCTTTTGTCCGATATATTCCCTGCCAACTGAACTTGTAGGGGCCTCCTCTGCTTCCGACATGCTTTTTACCGCCTTTAATTTGCCAAGCAGCCTTTGGCCTAAATAACTCTGCTTCACATCGTCATCTAGCGCGTTGTAGATGCCGATGTAGTTTTTGTAGGAGAAGTCCGGGGCGTCGCCCATGAAGTAAGCCACCGCATGGTTATCCGGATTTTTAAGCGTCACGGTCTTGAAGCTTTCTAAGATCTCTAAATCAAGCAGCGCGAGTTCTCTGCGCAATGCTTTTGCCTGCTGTTCATCCGGGCTGCTGTCAACCTTGTCGAGCAGCTCACGCTTGCGGTTATTCTGCTTCCCCCTATTTATATAAAACTCGCTCCACAAGTTATGAAAGGCAGAACTTGTCTCTATCTTAGCATCATAGGTAAAGCTGTCTCCTTCCTTTTTCACTGTCAAAGCCAGGCGATAGCTACTTCCGTCGAGCAGTAATTTCACCCCGCCGCGTTTGTAGTTAAACATTGCCACGGTGGGTTCGGCCACTGTGCCCGTGAATACTGCCCTTCCCTCTTTTACAACCGCTTCCTTTTTAACGTCGTCAAACGAGTGCTCCAACTTCACCACATCGCCATCCTTCACACTGCCTGCGTTGTTATAGGGGTCGGCAAATGAGACTTCAATATGGTAATTTAATTGTGCATAGCTCGTGCCGCAAAAACACAACAGTAGTAAGAATAAGAAAAGATGCTTCATGTTAGTGTAAGTATGGGCGGAATTATATTATGAATTTTTGCCAACTTTACTCGCGTTATAATGTGGGGAAGCGTAGCCGAGCCTAAATTATGCACTTTATTAGCAGTAAAGGCTTTTTAGTTTAGTGAGCAAAGACGACCGTTCCCTATCTCTTTATAAGCTGCTGGGAAAGCATAAATTTCTTTTTTACCAATGGGGTCATTACACCTTGGAATCTGCGTAGCTTCCTTTTTGGCCATGCGTTTTAGTTTATTCCAAAACTTCTCCGTCGTCCTGTCTGCCCCATTCCCAATAATCCTGTAGTGGTTGCCTATCCATCCGAAGTTAGAAATTGGAATTTCTCCCGCGCCGGCAATCTTAATTTCAAGATTAATTACACCAGGATGCCCCGCACCAAAATAGGGAATGGTAGGATTGGCTCCAGGTCTTACCTCTGTCCATCCCGTCCAAGGGTCTGTTATTTGAGCACTCACTACCGAATTCAAGCCCAAAAGAGGTAGTGATCCAGATGGTACATGCCACAAATTATACTCTACGAAACCTACTCCTGATTCTTGATTGCTTAAATCTTCAATGATGACGTGTTCTTTTTTTGAAATCCATTTACTGTTTCCGTTTGAAATCAGGAATGCCAGTTCTTCTTCTTGATTTAGCCAGTTGTTAAGTAGCTTGACATCTTGTTTCGCCAAATACATTGGTAACCATGACATACTTTTATTCTTATTGCTTGGTGCTATACTCCAAATATAACAGATAAACGGAATAACATATATTCTTCAGCAAAGCGAATTCACCTTCCTGCAGCTTCACCCCACATCAACCCAATTTTTTTCACACAGCCCATGGTATAGGCAGCTAAAGATATAACTGCAATCACCAAGCTTCAGTAAACAACAGATATGCAACCTCAAAAAAGAAGACCTACCAAAGAAGAGCTGGCAGCAGCTAACGGAAAAACAGTGTCTGATATCATTGCTCCGAATCTCAAGGTACTTTTCTGCGGCATCAACCCAGGGCTTTACACGGCTGTGGTTGGGCATCACTTTGCACGTCCGGGCAACCGCTTCTGGCCGACCCTACATGCGTCGGGTTTCACGCCCCGGCTATACCTGCCTGAAGAAGAAAGTAAGCTGCTGGACCTTGAGCTCGGGATTTCCAATATCGTGGACAGGGCCACTGCCAATGCTGCTGAATTGTCGGCTGCGGAGCTGGTAGAAGGAGGTGCCAAACTGGTGGAGAAAGTGGCTGCGTACCAGCCTCAGGTGCTGGCTTTGCTGGGTATATCTGCCTACCGCGTAGCCTTCGGAAATGCAAAGGCAGGTATAGGAATTCAGGAGCAGGCTATCGGGAACACCAAACTGTGGGTGCTACCCAATCCCAGTGGTCTGAACGCACATTTCCCGCCCCCAAAGCTGGCCCAAGTATACCAGGAGCTTCGGATCTTTGTCGATAAGCTGGAATAGAAAAGCCTGCTCATCTGGCTATACCTTATGGAGGCAGAGTTTATTGTTGTTGCAAAGGTATGACCAGGTATGTAAGTTTTACACTGCCAGTAACATGATCATGGCTTAGCTTCGCCTTTTTACCTCAAGTAGTATAATCTTTTGTATTATTACATGATATTATTCCAGCTTAGAGCGTATACCAAGAAGGGTAAAGTGCACACAAGAAAAGCTGATATGGAGCATGAATCTACAACTCTTTGAAAAGTCGCTGGAGCGGGACTGCGTTACGATACGTCATAACCCTGAAGATAAAATGATATGGAATCAGTGGCGGGGCAACATATCGTCCGGACCGCTCCGGGAAGCCATGATCTTTGCCTGCGATTTTACTATCACACACGAGGTAGAACTGATACTTGCAGACTTTACCTTCATGCTACCACCTTCTTTGCAGGATCAGACCTGGATTGCCAGGAACGCAGCCGATATACTGCAGCACAGCAAACTCAGCCGCGTCGCCAATGTAATGGGCAGTGATATCTTTCAGCAGATCTCGATCGAAACCATCTACGAAATAGCTTTCAGGACTCCCTTACCCTGCGAATCCCGCGATTTTCTTTCAACAGGTGATGCGCTGGAGTGGCTTTTCAGCACTGAGTAGCAGAAACTTATCCTAGTGAACTTATTCTTCCTTCGGCTGTCTTTGCCGCAATACTTTGTTGTCGATGGAATAGCGGCCGGGACCCTTGATCATAAAGAATAGGATGAGAGCTGTGATAAACAGCGACGGAATCACTTCAGCATAACTTGCCTGGGCACCATCACGCAACGGGTTTACGATCAGCAGCGCACCTATCAGAATAGGGATCTGGCAAAGCAGGGCAAGACGCGTGAGCATCCCAAAAGCGATCATCAGGCCGCCCACCATGTGCACCATGCTGGGGAGAACGTGAGATTTGCCGGTGTATAGTACTCCCTGGCTGGAGTTAAAGAGGTTGAAGATATCCGTGACATGCTCCAGAAAGAACATGCCTTTGGTGAACAGGAACAATCCGAGAAGGATTCTCAGTGCGTCCATCCAGACCGGATTGTTGGCGCTGTTGATGCGGCGGGTGTGGCGGAGTTCATGTGCGAGTACCATACGTATCGGGATTAATTGAACAAATGCGCTATATCTATATTTACGTTCACGGGCAGTATCCCGTTTATCTGCAATGTTTATCTGGTCGTTTGGCCAAAAAATTCAGCTTTTTGCCGGAATAGCTTTTACAATTGTAGCTACAACTGTAGCTTTGCAAACCGAATGAACGTTCAATTGAGGGTGGAAGCTATGGAGCAGATATCGGATAAGAAGAGGGCTATTTTTAAGAGTACGATGGAGCTGGTCAGAGAAAACGGCTTTCATGGCACACCTATGAGCCTGGTTGCCAAGCATGCCGGAGTGGCAGCAGGCACCATCTACCACTATTTCGAAAGCAAAGAACATTTGCTCTGCGAACTGTTTAATTATGCACAGCAGCAGGCTATTGCGGTGGTAGAGCAGGAGACTGTGGCTACTATACCTTTCAAGGAAAGCTTTTTTAAGCTGTGGATGGGACTCTATACCTTTTACCGCGACAACCAGGATATGCTCCGATTCTTTGAGCAATTTGTGAATTCGCCTTTCCGCACCACCATGCCGCCGCTCGAGGAGGACAAATTCTATACCTTGCTGTTCGCTTTTTTTGAACGTGGCATCCGGGAGGGTGAACTAAAGGATGTCAGTCCAAAAATTGTGGGAACGCTTGCTCACAGCAGTATCCTCTCCATGGCTAAAATGGCGGCCAGCGGCAGACTACGCTTCAACAAAAAGGAGCTACAGCAGATACAGCAACTGCTTTGGGATGGAATTGCCCTTGGTCGCTAGCAACTGCTGCAACGCCAAAAATTGTAAACTTACTAATGTTTAAACAATAAAATAAGAGCACAAAATGAAACCTGAAATGAATTAAGATCAATGCACCACCATCATATACTATACCTGCACGTTTAATACTCAACCTAAAAGCTGAACACTAAAACCATACATGAAATTAAAGAAATATTGTAAACACTTGCTGGCAGGCTGCCTGCTGTTCCCGGGTGCCCTGTTGGCGCAGGACACCAGGGGCGTGGCAGCGAATGACAGTCTGACGCTGGAACAGGTCGTGAACTATGCGCTGGAGAACACCGCGGCCATGGAACAGGCGCTGATCGACGAACAGATTGGCGACAGGGAGATCAGGGCCAGCCTGTCTGGTTGGTTTCCGCAGGTCAATGCCAATTTCGGGGGCACTTACAACATCAAAAGGCAGCAGCAGCCGATCGGAGGAGAGATCATTACCTTCGGACAGAAGTACAATTCTAACCTGGCACTGCAGGCCACTCAGAACATTTTTGATAATAACCTTCTCCTCGCATCCAAGGCCTCCCGTTCCAGAAGAGTACTCCTGGAGCAAGAAGTGACTGACACCCGCATCAACACGGTGGTAGAGGTGAGTAAGGCTTTTTACAACGTGCTGCTCACGCAGGAACAACTCCGCATCCTGGATCAGAATATTTCGCGTCAGGAAAAGCAGTACAACGACGCCCGCAGTCGATACGAGGTAGGTTTGGTAGACAAGACTGACTACCAGCGAGCCGCTATTACGCTGGCCAACATCAGGTCAGACCGCAAGCGGGTGCAGGAAAGTATAAAAGCCAGCCTAGCTTACCTGAAGCAGCTGATGGGCTACCCGGTGGAGCAGGACCTGAGACTGACTTATAGCTATGGACGCATGGAGCAGGAGGTACAGGTGGATACCACCGAGCTGATCGCGTTCGATAAAAGGGTAGAGCTGCAGCAATTGCAAACCCAACGCGACTTGCTGAAGCTGAACACGGCCTACAACCGATGGAGCTTCCTGCCGACTGTTTCGGCTTTTGCCAATTACAACCTGCTATACTTCAATAACGAGTTCGCCAACCTCTACAACCAGCACTTCCCGAACTCATCGGTAGGTATACAGGCCTCTCTCCCGATCTTTCAAGGCACCAGAAGGCTACAGAACCTGAAGATCGCGCAGTTGCAGGAAGACCGCCTGGATGTGCAGATCGAAGACACGCGCCGTGCTATTAACACCGAGTACCAGACTGCGCTGGCTAACTACAAAGGCGATTATATGGAGTGGCGCACAGTGCAGCAGAATCTGGTAATGGCCGAAGAGGTGTACGAGATCATCAAGCTACAGTACGACGAGGGCGTGAAAGCCTACGTGGACCTGATCGTGGCCGAGACCGAGCTGCGCACCACCCAACTGAACTACTACAATGCCCTTTACAGTGTGCTCTCCAGCAAACTGGACCTGCAGCGCGCCCTTGGAAATATAGACATCAACCGATAACATCAGAAAATCAGGAGAATGAAAAATAAGTACACCTGGCTGTTTGCAGCCATCATCAGCCCAACTATACTTGTGTCTTGCGGCGGTGACGATGCCGGACAGCAACAGATGAACCCCGCGGCCATGGCCGTTCCGGTCAATACGATTCAGGTAAAGCAGCAAAGCGTGACCGGCCGCGACACCTATCCGGCTACGGTGGTGCCGCTGCAGGAAGTAGAATTGCGTCCGCAGGTATCCGGTTATATCACCAACATCTTCGTGCAGGACGGGCAGCGTGTTAAAAAGGGGCAGAAGCTCTACGAAATAGATCAGAACAAATACCAGGCAGGTATACAGCAGGCACAGGCAAGTTTGCAAAGCGCAAAAGCCAACCTGGCTCGCGCCGAGAAGGACCTGGAGCGTTACGAGCGCCTAGCCGAGCGCGATGCCATTGCACGACAGCAGGTAGACTATGCCCGCACCGACGTACAGACCGCCCGCGCGCAGGTTTCGGCCGCACAGGCGCAGGTGAGTAGCGCCTCCACCGACCTGAGTTATTCCGTGATCAGTGCGCCTTTTAGCGGTGTGATCGGTATTTCGCAGGTACGGGTAGGAGCGCAGGTATCGCCGGGGCAGCCTTTACTCAACACCATTTCTTCCTCCGACCCGATTGCAGTTGATATTGTGATCAACGAAGGAGAGCTTGGTCGTTTCAGCAACCTGCAGCAGGGCAAGCAACCTGACTCACTTTTCACCATTCGCTTCAACAATGGCCAGCAATACGAGCACAATGGCAAGCTGGTCGCCATCGACAGGGCCATCGGCCGCCGCTCTGGTACCACAACCGTGCGTGTGCAGTTCCCTAACCCTGACGAAAGGCTGATACCAGGTATGACGGTGAGCCTGAATGTGCTGAACCAGGACCTGGGTGATCAGATCGTGATCCCTTACAAGTCGGTGACCGAACAGCTGGGCGAGTACTATGTATATGTGGTGCAGGGTGATTCGGTAGTGCAGCAGAACGTGCAGCTGGGTACCCGGGTGAGCGCTGACATTGTGGTGCGCGAAGGCCTGAAAGAAGGGCAGCAGATCGTGACCGAAGGTATACAGCGTCTGCGCCAGGGAGCTAAAGTACAAGTAGGTGGTCCTGAGCAAGGACAGCCACAGGCAGGAGCCGGCAAATAAATGGAGATAGGTCTTTCAGAAGATTAACAGATAATATGATTTCAGAAGTATTTATAAGAAGGCCCGTCACCGCTATGGTGATCTCGATTGTGATCGTACTGGTGGGTGCGCTGGCCATGATGAATTTGCCTGTCACGCAGTATCCGGATATTTCGCCGCCCACCGTTTCAGTATCGGCCAATTATACCGGCTCTGACGCCCTGACGGTGGAGCAATCGGTGGCAACACCGGTGGAGACGCAGATCAACGGTACGCCAGGTATGGCCTACATCACCTCTACCAACACGAGTACCGGCCAGATGAACATGGCGGTAACGTTTGAGATCGGGACCGATATTGACATTGCCACGCTCGATGTGCAGAACCGCGCCAGCATTGCGCAGCCGACGCTGCCGGAAGAGGTACGGCGACTGGGTGTGACGGTGCGTAAGCGTAACCCGAGTATCATGATGGTGATCGGTATTTTCTCGCCAAAGCGCACGCACGACATCCAGTTCCTCGATAACTACACCAACATCTACATCAAAGATGCCCTGATGCGTGTAAGCGGGGTGGGGGACATCACTTCTATCGGCCAGGATTTCAGTATGCGCCTCTGGCTGCAGCCCGACAAACTGGCGCAATATGGCATTGGTGCAAGTGAGATTACGGCCGCGATACAGGAGCAGAACCTGCAGGTAGCCGCCGGTACGGTAGGCGGTGCGCCGCAGTACAACACGCAGGCTTTTCAGTACCCGATCACGGTAACCGGCCGATTGCAGACGCAGGAGGAGTTTGGTGATATTATTGTGCGCACTAACCCTGCCGATGGCTCGGTGGTATACCTGCGCGATGTAGCCCGTATCGAGTTTGGTCGCTTTGATTATGGCCGTCAGTCGAAGATAAACGGCAACCCGGCTACCATGATGCTCCTGTACCAGGCACCTGGAAGCAACGCCCTCGAAACAGCCGAAGGCATCTACGCCGCGCTGGACGAGCTGAAAGCATCTTTCCCGGCCGATGTGGATTATGTCGTTTCTTTTGAGACGGTATCGGTGGTGCAGGTGTCAATCAATGAGGTTGTCATGACGCTGATAGAAGCCCTGATCCTGGTGATCCTGGTGGTGTTCCTGTTCCTGCAGAGCTGGCGCGCCACACTCATTCCAATCCTGGCTATACCTGTTTCTATCATCGGTACATTCGTCTTCTTTATTCCGCTGGGCTTTACCATCAACACACTCACGCTCTTCGGTTTCGTGCTCTCAATTGGTATTGTGGTGGATGATGCCATTGTGGTGGTGGAAGCCGTGCAGCACTACATCGACCATGAGAAGCTCTCGGCGAGAGAAGCCACACGCAGGGCCATGAAAGATATCACAGCACCGGTTATTGCCATTGCGCTTATTCTAGCAGCCGTATTTATACCTGTGGGCTTTATACCGGGCATTGTGGGTAGGCTATACCAGCAATTCGCGATCACGATTGCAATTTCTGTGTTGATTTCAGCTTTTGTGGCACTGACCCTCACGCCGGCACTGTGCTCGATCATGCTCAAGCCGATGAACGTGAATAAGGACTCGCGCGGCATCAACAAGTTCTTCTATAACTTTAACAATTGGTTTGCACGCACGACAGAGCGGTACTCGGTTGGCGTACGCAAGAGTATCAAAGCAACGCCGCTGGTGCTCATCGTCCTGATCTGTATTTATGTGGGCACCTTCGGACTATTCGCTACTAAGCCAACTGGCTTTATACCGACTGAGGACGAAGGCCGTATGTTCGTATCGGTGGAGCTGCCGGAAGGCGCTTCTATGAGCAGAACCTCTGAAATTCTGGAGGAGATTGGCAACCAGCTGGGCTCCGTGGAATCGATCCGGAACTATACCTCCATTGCTGGTCTGAACGCGATCAACTTCTCATTTAAGTCAAACAGCGGTACTTTTTTCGTGCAGCTGGAGCCCTGGGATCAGCGAACAGACGAGGCATCGCATCTGAACGGTGTGATGGCCGAGGTGCAGCAAAAAATAGCGGGCATCAAAGAGGCTAACGTGCGATTGGTAGCGCCTCCGGCTATACCTGGTCTGGGCGCTTCGGGTGGTTTCTCGTTTGTGCTGCAGCAGCGCACCGCCGGCGATGTGCGTGAGTTGGAACAGGTGATGGGGCAGTTCCTGGGAGCAGCCAATGCTCGTCCTGAGATAGGTATGGCGTACAGTTTCTTTACAGCCAAAACACCGGGATACCACATTGACGTGGACCGCGAAAAGGCCAAGCGACTGGGCGTGAACATTGCCGATATTTATTCCACTATGTCCACCTACATGGGTAGCCGCTACGTGAACGACTTTACGCGCTACGGCCGTAATTTTAGAGTGGTGGCACAGGCCGACACCGCCTACCGCATGGACATCGAAAGCCTGAAGCAGTTTTATGTGATGAACAGACAGGGAGAATCCGTGCCGCTGAGTGCCTTGGTTACTTCGCGGGTAGTAGAGAATGCGGCTGTGATTTCGCACTACAACCTTTTCCGCTCTGTGGACATCAATGGCAGTGCTGCCCCGGGCTACAGTAGTGGTCAGGCGCTGGATGCGCTGGAGGAAGTGGCGGCGCAGGTACTGCCTGCCGGCTATGGCTACGAGTTTACCGGGCTGAGCCGTGAGGAACGTGCAGCAGGTTCGAGTACGATCTACATCTTCTCGCTTTCGATCCTGCTCGTGCTTCTGTTGCTGGCGGCGCTCTACGAGAGCTGGTCGGTGCCGTTCTCTATCCTGTTCGCGATTCCGCTGGGTATGTTTGGCGCTATTCTGGCCCTGACGTTTCTGCCTAAGCTGGACAACAACGTGTACGCCCAGATCGGTATGGTGACGCTGATCGGTCTGGCAGCCAAAAACGCCATTCTGATTGTGGAGTTTGCCAAGGAACGCGTGGACCGGGGCATGGAACTGATTGAGGCAACAATTGAGGCCGTAAAGCTTCGTCTGCGTCCGATCATCATGACCTCGCTGGCCTTCATTTTGGGTGTGGTGCCGCTGGCGCTTTCTTCCGGTGCTGGTGCCGTATCGCGCCAGACGATTGGTTGGGTTGTGATTGGTGGCATGCTGGCCGCTACCTTCCTGGCAATCTTTGTGGTGCCGGTATTGTATGTGGTCATTACCCGGATTGCCTATGGTAAAAAGGGCCTGGCCGAGCTGCGTGCCAAAGGCGGTGACCTGCCGGACAACCATGGCAGTGATCCCGCTTATGTGAACCCTGAGGCTTAAGGAGAGCTTTGTCTAAGGACAAATGACTCTTGTCTAGGTATAAATGAAAAGCCCCGGCCGTTTGGTCGGGGCTTTTGCTTTTGAATCAAGCTTGAGATCGTGCTATACCTATACCTGGAGTAACTTAGCGCAGGGCTCATTTCTTTTTTTGTCAGGCACGCTACCTGGGAGTTTTCTCCATCAGACGCTCGATCCAGAAAATCAAAAACAGCGCAACAAGGTTGATTCCGATGAACTTCTGGCCGAGGTCGGTGCCGATGCTGAAGTGAAAAGAGGAGAGGGCCAGCCTGAACTTAAAGATCCAGCCTTCGACCATATCCACGCCAAAACCAATGCGCAAGCCTGCTACATACTGAAAGCCATAGGCTCCAAACGAGAAGTACACTACCTGCAGCAGCTGGTTGATGAGCGAGAGCACGAGGCCGCGTTTGTGGTTACGGAAGAGCATGCGTCCGCAAAGAATGGAAAAAATGTAAAGTCCGCCGGCGAAAAGACCGATGCGCAGTGCTGTCTGGTCAATAAACATTTCGCCGCTGAACATCACCCACAGGGTGAGGGCTATACCTAAAATGCCGCCGATGATCTGGTAAAGCGCAAGGGCTTTTATCTGATTTCTGATCTGGTTGTTCAAACTGTTTTTTTGCTTTGTCAAACTAGCTGGCAAGTTAGTAAAATTAGGGCTGGGCTCACTAGGGAAATCTCATCGAGAATCACTACATTTCTAGGAAGAAAGCAGAACCTCAACAGGATACTTCAAGTCAATGCCAGCACTCTTCAACAAAAACAGCAGCCAGATTAAAGTAGGACTTTACGCCGCCGTGGTGGTTTTCTTTGCCTATACCATGATCTTCGGCTTCCGGAAATCTTTCACAGTGGCCACTTTCGACGGAATGGAAATTGCCGGGTATAGCTATAAGACGATCCTGGTGATCAGTCAGGTGCTGGGTTATCTGCTGGCAAAATTCTACGGCATCAAGTATATAGCGGAGCTTAAACGAACGGGCCGGGGCGGCGTTATTCTGCTCCTGACAGGTATAGCCTGGCTGAGCTGGCTGTTTTTCGCCCTCGTGCCGCCTCCTTACAACATTGCTTTTCTGTTTGTTAACGGTTTTCCGCTGGGCATGCTCTGGGGCGTTGTTTTCTCTTATGTAGAGGGCAGGCGAAGTACTGATTTTATTGGGGCCACATTAGCAGTAAGTTTCATCTTCGCCTCCGGCTTTGTCAAGTCGGT
Organism: Pontibacter sp. HSC-14F20; assembly: GCF_019599265.1. Classification (GTDB taxonomy): domain Bacteria; phylum Bacteroidota; class Bacteroidia; order Cytophagales; family Hymenobacteraceae; genus Pontibacter. The sequence continues at coordinate 114,815 of NZ_JAHZTC010000013.1, forward strand.
GGGGGCCTGGCTGATGGTGCAGTTTGGCGTGTCGGAGTTTTGGGTGCCGTTCTATACCGGTCTGGTCTTCGCATTGCCGCTGCTGCTCTTTATTTTCCTGATGGAAAGGATTCCGCCACCCAGCGAAGAAGACATCCAGCTACGAACAGAGCGGGCCCCTATGACCGAAGAAGACCGGAAACGTTTTGTGAAGGAGTTTTTCGCCGGCATTGTGGCCTGCGTCCTCATCTACTGTTTTGCAACTATCTTCCGGGACATACGCGATAATTTTGGGGCAGAAATGTGGAAAGAGCTGGGCTTTTTCGATCAGCCAGCCATTTTCTCAAAAACAGAAACTCCTATCACCCTCATCATCTTGGTTCTGATCGGCAGCATGGTGCTCATCAAAAACAATTATAAGGCCCTGCAGACAGCGCACGTTTTTATCCTAATTGGCTTCGCGATTGCCGGCATTTCAACCGCGCTTTTTGCCGCTCAGTCTATGGATCCGGTGTGGTGGATGATGTTGGTGGGCCTGGGCTTGTACATGGTGTACATCCCGTTCAATGCCGTCTTCTTCGACCGGTTGATCTCCGCTTTCAGGTATACCGGAAACGTCGGTTTCCTGATTTACCTAGCCGATTCGTTTGGGTATGTGGGGAGCGTGGGGGTGCTGTTCAGCAAAGAGATTTTTAAGGTACAGCTGAACTGGGTCACGTTTTTCTCCAACAGCGTGATCGGACTGTCTGCCATCGGCATTGTGCTGACTGCATTTTCGATGGTGTATTTTGGAAGAAAGTATGAAAAGTTGCAAGCTAGTGAACGGAGTGCGGCAAAAGCAGTACAGGTATAATGCTTGCTTTTCGCTTCTTGCTTACAGAGTCGGTACAGCGTAAATAAGGTAGAGCAGCACCGCCCTGCTTATTTATTCAGAAACCGGTAGAAAATTAAACCGCCTGCTGCGTAGAGGGCGGCATCTACCCAGTCAGAGGTATAGCGGGGCATGAATTTCGGGAAAAACACCTCGAAGGCAAGCGAAAAATAAACAACCGTGAAAACAACATGGTACCAGGCGAGGCGCAGCTGCTGACCGTAGAAAAAGCGAATTACAAACAAAGTGACAGTGAGCACCAGCGGCAGGCAAAGCAAATCGTCCAGGTAATGCTGCACCCACCACAGCCTGGGCAGTTCGAGCCAGCGCCACACCAGATGCAACAGGTATACCCCTGCCAAAAGCCAGAACAATGGACTGAGGGTGCGCCAGCTTATCCGGCCAGCAACGCGATCAGCCATAAAAGGAAGGAGACAATGGATACAAAGGCGATCTGGAAGCCCAAGCCGATCCGCTTAAAAAACTGGGTATACCAGGGATCGTCGGGGTTTAATTCGATGAATTTAATGGAGAAACGCTCTTCTTCCTCTTGCCGGCGCTCCTCCCGCTCTTGCTGGCGGGCAACGGCCACCGGGTCAAGCACGCTCTGGCAATGCTCGCAGCGGTCGGTAGGGTTCTGGTTCCAGTGTGACCACTGACCGCAGTTCGGACATTTTCTGCTAGCACTCATAGTTATTCAGGTATGTAGCCTTCCGTTTCAGCGGAAATGTATGGTTTGCTTCCTTTTAAACCACACAATCAGGTTAATACAAAGATACTACATTTCACTGGCTTCCGTGGGCTGAAATGGAATTATCGTCTGTTTTTGAGCAGGAAATCATTCTGTTAGCTGGTTGGTTCAGGTATACGCTTTTGCAATGAAAAGGCAACCCGGACACTGAAAAGTAGCTTCAACATGGTCATCTTGTTAACGCTCGGATTTGATAAAGCTGATATGCCCATCTGATTCAACATGCGCTGCCTTAACTTCTTTTACATCTTCTATACCTTCTCTTCGCAGATGCTCCAACAGTTCTTCTTCTGTCAGAAACTCACGGCGCATGTTGCGGCGCAGCAGTTTGCCATCCTTTACCACGAGCAGCGGGGGGTAAGAGATGAGTTTTTCTACGAGTGAAGAGTGGTAGCTCAGCAGGTTAATACTATAGTTCAGGGCCATTAATGTCAGAATCACAAGGAAGCCTTCTGTGATGGAGGAATAGCCTCCGAGCGAGTGCGTTGTGGCCTCTGCAATGAGCACGACAAAAAGCAGGTCAATAGTGGCGAGCTCTCCCCCGGTCCTGCGTGGCACGATGCGCAGCAGCAACAGAATGCCCAGGTATAGGACCGAAGCTCTCAACACAAGTTCAAGCACAGGGGTTTCTGTTCTGAAGAGTTCAGCCAGATTTATTTGAAGTAACTCCATGTTAGTTAAATGTCTAAGTTTAAACGCTCTTGCCAGCAGCATCTGACACTTTATACCTACATCGCTTTATATCAGGGTCTCCTGGCAATTGCCTATGTACGGCAAATGAGGCAACCGGATGCTGTTGAAAGATTGGCAATGAGGTAGAGCCTGTATCAGGTAAAAACCTGTTAATCAATATTTATAGCAAGTACACTTTCTGAATTTTGGATTCTGCGTACAACAGAAATAAAACTAAAAAGCTATCAGCATGAAAATTGGAATAACCGGAGCTACCGGGCAGCTCGGCCGCCTTATTGTATCAAAATTGAAAGAGAAAGTAGCACCCGAAGATCTGGTTGCACTGGTACGCTCCCCACAAAAAGCAGCTGATCTGGGTATAGAAGCACGTGAGGCCCATTATGACGAGCCCGAAACTCTGAAAAGTGCTTTGCAAGGTATAGATACCCTGCTGCTGATATCGGGAAGTGAAGTAGGGAAGCGCGCCACGCAACACGGGCACATTATTGAGGCGGCTAAAGCAAGTGGCGTCAGGCGTATCGTTTATACCAGTCTGCTACATGCCGATACTACTTCGGTAAGTTTAGGTGTCGAACATCGCGCTACAGAAAAGGCCCTGAAGGATTCCGGAATTCCGCATACCATCCTGCGCAACGGCTGGTATACCGAAAACTATACCGGCTCTATACCGGGTGCCCTTGCTGGCGGTGCCTTTATTGGTAGCGCAGGAGAGGGTAGAATTTCTTCTGCCACACGTGCCGATTTTGCCGAGGCGGCAGTAGCCGTTCTGACCACCGAAGGGCATGATGAAAAAGTTTATGAACTGGCTGGCGATGAAGCCTATACCCTCAGCGAACTGGCAGCAGAAATATCGCGGCAGACAGGTAAAGAAATCCCTTACAGGAATTTACCTGAATCTGATTATGCGGCCGCGCTCACAGGTTTCGGTATACCCGAAGGTATGGCAAAAGCAATTGCCAACTGGGACGTTTCAGTAGCGCAGGACGATTTGTATGATGAGAGCCACCAACTCTCTAAACTGATCGGGCGACCTACAACGCCACTTTCTGTCGCTGTAAAGGATGCGCTAAAAGCGATTTAAAAAGCTTAATTCAGTAGAGCGAGCGGGTGCTATCTGCTATACCTTCGCTCTACTGAATTACCCGATCATCACCGAGGTCATGGTCAGGGAGCCGCCTACCACTTTGTCGTTAAAAAAGGAAACGTCGTCCTTGCTGCCTTTCAGGCCCAGGGTATAGAGGAGTGGCCAGTAGTGTTCCGGCGTAGGTATAGCCAGCATGGCTTCCCGACCCAGCTGCTCATACCTGATCAGCTTGTCGTGCTGCCCGTTTCGGATGAGGTCTTTAAAAGTGGTGTTCATCTGTACCGCCCAGTCAAAGCCAAACTCCGGCTCATTTATTTTATCCCAGGCCACCATGCGCAGGTTGTGTACCATGTTACCGCTGCCCACAATCAACACGCCTTTTTTACGCAGGCTGGTTAGCTCTTTTGATAGCTCATAATGATACTGCGGTCCTTTGGTATAGTCAATACTGAGCTGTAGTACAGGTATGTTAGCCTCGGGGTACATGTGCCGGATAATGGTCCAGGCGCCATGGTCGAGCCCCCAGTCGTGGTCCAGTTCCACTTCTGTGGATTGGATAATGGAAGCCGTTTCCTTTGCTAATTCCGGACTACCTGGTGCTTTATACTGTACATCAAACAACTCCTGCGGGAACCCCCCAAAATCATGAATAGTTTTAGGAAAATCCATGGCCGTAATACGGGTACCTTTGCTCAGCCAATGGGCCGATACTACCAGCACAGCTTTAGGTGTGGGTACTGCTTTAGCCAGATGCGTCCATTTCTGGCTGAATTCATTGTCCAGAATGCCATTCATGGGAGAGCCGTGGCCGATAAAAAGAACCGGCATCAGCAGCTCCTGCTCACTCAGGTTGTCTGTAAATCTATTGAATGCGGATAATGTCGTCATACCTGCTACTCCTGTTAAAAGTGTTTTAATAAAATGTTTCAGTTGCATGGCAGCTTGATTAATTTAAAGGTGCTTCCGGGAAATAGTACCCAGGAAGCACCCGTCAAAATTTAACTTACTGTACCGAAAATCTTTTGACGTAGGCCGGTTTCAGTACCCTTTGCAGCAGCAGGTAATCCAGAGAATACCTGCCGCTGCCTGCAAGCAGTAATGCAATATAAGGCATCAGGTATAGCAGCCCCAGTTCCTGCTTGGCAAACGGATCGGCACTGTGTACCAGGAACACCGCTACCAGCATGGTAATAATCAGGGGGAGGGTAGCCAGTCTGGTGCCCAAACCGATCAGGATCAGCAGCGAACAAATCACTTCGGCGAATACAGCCAGTATCAGTACGGCTGTAGCGCTCAACCCGAACAGGGCAGGGAACTGAACCGGACCTCCTGATAAAAGCATTTGCAGCTTTGGCCATCCGTGTCCGAGCATCAGGGTGGCTATACTTACCCGGGTTATCAGAAGCGCCACATCAATGCTGTTTGCGCTTTGGTACACGTTTAATAGCTTTCTCATAGCTGATTCGTACTTAATTTATTATTGGATAAACTCACCGTCTGCTTTGATGCGCACTTCGTCGCTGATCATCGGAGCCGGGAAACCGCTGCCTAGGTTAAAGTCAGAACGCTTGATGGTGCCCGTTACCTGGAAACCTGCTGTCTGCTTTTTGTTCATCGCGTTTTCTACTGTACCGTTGTATTTCATATCCATGGTCACTGGCTTGGTCACGCCGTTCAGGGTCAGGTTACCGGTCAGCTTGTAGTTATTTTTACCTGCTTGCTTGATAGAGGTGCTCTTAAAATTCATGGTCGGGAATTTCTCAACATTGAAAAAGTCCGGGCTCTTCAGGTGATTGTCTCTGTCCGTTACTCTTGTGTTAATAGAAGCTGTTTTGGCGGTCAACTCTACTACTGCGTCGCTGAAATCCGGCTTCGTGGAAGTGATTTTCACATCGAAGTCATTGAATGTGCCCGATACATCGGCAATGCCCAGGTGGGTTACCGTAAAGCCAAGTTGTGAGTGCGCGTCATCGTTCGTCCAGATAGCGTTCAGGTTTGTGAATGCCGTAAGTGACAGGAATGCGAATAAAATAAGGGATATTCTTTTCATAATAAGTGATTTAAAATAGTTATAAGAATTATAGTGTTGTGCTTATTGATGCAGGATTTTCCAGCCTGCCAGCCAATTATACCTGTGCCTCATGTTTAATTGAATCAGCACTGCTGCATACTTTCCAAAGTTCTGCTCACAGTAAGGCCGCCTGCTACAACTGGATTGAAACCGGCAGTTTCTACCAGTTCAGAAACGGTCTGCAACGCTTCCCCGTCATTGCCTGCGATGAACGCGTCAGCTCGTTTGCCATCGATCACCGGTGTGGCAAAGTCGGCGGCAAATGTGGTGTTGAAAGCTTTTACCACTTTGGAATTGGGTAGCAGTTTTTGCAGTTCCTCTGCCGCGCTGGTATCGGGTGCTGTTACCAAACCATCGTATGTGTCGTTAAGCGGATTGGCAATGCTGATGACGATCTTCTGCGTGGCAACTTCCCTGATTTTATCGGCCATTTCCTGCTCTGCTCCGAAAGGAATTGCTGCTATGATGATATCTGCCTCCCAGCAGGCTTCTCTGGTGCAATCAATCGCCTCCACCTCTGCAGTAGGGTAACTTTTTTTGATGTCCGCTGCTACAGCCTTCACTTTATCCAGGTCATTGGCGCAAAGCAGCAATCGGTAATTGCCCTTCGCCAGACTTTTGGATAAAGCAGACCCCATGCTTCCGGAGGCTCCTATGATCGCTATGGTTTGCATTGTCTTCATCGTTCTTACTAATTGACAATACAAAGGTACGACCACGCCAGGCCTCGCTGCATTGCGTGCGGTCAAGAAAAAGCATTGATCTAAATCAATGCTTTCAGGAAATGAGACAGGTTATTATTTGCTGGAGATCCGTTTCCTGATACGGCTCAGAGTCTCGGGGGTGAGGCCCATGTAGGAGGCGATCATGTGCTGGGGAACACGCTGAGCGATGTGCGGGTAGAGGGCAATGAAATCCTGGTAGCGCTCCTCTACAGAGGCACTGATAATGGAAGTCAGACGGCGCTGCATGGCCAGATAGGCGCCCGTAATATTGAGTCGGGTGAAGGTTTCATACTTGGGCATCGTCTGCAATAGCTCCTCGTGTGCAGATTTGCTGATGATTACCAGTTCCGAGTCTTCCAGGGCATCGATGTTGTAGGTGGCGGGCTCGCCTGTCAGGAAGCTGAACAGGTCTGAGATCGTCCACCCCTCCAAACCGAACTGGATGATGTGCTCGTTGCTGTTTTCGTCGACAGAGTAGGCGCGCAAAGCCCCTTTCTCCACAAAGGCAATCATTTTACAAACATCACCCTCCTGCAGCAGGTACTGCTTCTTCCTGATTTTTTTTAGAGTAAGGTAGGCTTTGATGTGCGCCTGTTCATCTTCTGTTAGCTGGACTTTGCTGTTAAAATGCTGAAAGAATAAGTTGTACATCCTCTCTTATATTAGGATAAGCTTGTAATCGGGTAAAAAGACTGCTCCAAGTGTAATTACTGGGTCGGAGCTCATACTTGTATCCAAGTTAGCAGTTTTATTCCACCCGCTCGGTTTCCTTCGTCGGTTTTTCGCCAAGAAATTCCACCCACGCTTTTTTGATACACGGATAGTGTTTAGATGCTTCCACCAAATTCATAAAGGCAACCAAGTTGTCTTCAAACCTTTTGGCCAGCGTCTCATTCTTCAGACTGCCATCCTCATTAAAAGCTTCATGGGCTGCAGCCAGGGAAAACATATCCGGATATACCCTGGTGCCGAGGTGCTCAAAAGGTACCCGCAGAGCCCAAAGTCCCCGGTTGCCGCCCGCCATGGACGGAGAAGCGGATAGCAGCAAAGCATGGTGCTGGTGGAAAGGCTGTGGCCGGAAACGGGAGGTCCAGTCAATGATATTCTTCAGATAGCCGGGCATGGATCCGTTGTATTCCGGCGAGGAAATTATAAAGGCATCGTTTGCCAGAATACGTTTCCGGAATTCTTCAGCACCTTCAGGATGATAATTATCTACTTCCAGGTCCTGATTAAACGTTGGGCAGTCAAAGTCGGCCATGTCGGCAAAGTCCACGGTGCCACCGTGTTTTTCAATAACCGTAGCGGCTAGTTTTGCCAGCCTGGTATTAAGGGAACCATTACGCAGCGAAGCGGAGAAAATCAGAAAACTGGTGTGCTCACGACTACTATGTTTTTGCTTTTCCATGTCAGTCCTTTGTTTTAAATTTTGGAAGCACTGCCTGTTGTTTTACATGCAGGCAAGCTTAGCTTTTACAGGTATAGGAGCAAGACGTGCGACCTTCATTTGTTAAACGATACGGCAGCAAAAAGTTATTGACAAGGTATGGCGGTTTTCAGATTTGCCTGAAGGTATACTCACTCGCTAAACCGGATATCAAATGCATGGCTTCCGTTGCAGACTTGATTTCAATGGGTATACCTGTTAGCCTGGTTATAAACGTATAGGTATACGTATATAACTTATACCTGTCTCAGTATCAATTAAGAGCAAGCAGCATGAACCAGCTGAAAGGAATACATCATGTCACAGCAATAGCCAGCAGTGCCGAGAAAATTTATGATTTCTTCACCAATGTACTGGGCATGCGCTTGGTGAAGAAAACAGTAAACCAGGATGATATTCAGACCTACCATTTGTTTTTTGCCGATGACAAAGGCAGCGCAGGCACCGATATGACTTTCTTTGATTTTCCGGGTATTCCGAAAGGTGTGCATGGGACAAATGAGATTGCCAAAACCTCTTTCCGGGTACCTAATGATGCGGCCCTGGCGTACTGGGAAAAGCGCTTTGATCGGCTAAAAGTAAAACACGCTGGCATCCAGAAGCAATTTGACAGGTATACGCTTTCCTTCGTTGATTTCGACGAGCAGCATTACCAGTTAATCTCAGATGAAAACAATACAGGTATAGCAGCAGGCACGCCCTGGCAACATGGGCCCGTTCCGCTGGAGTACGCCATTACGGGCCTGGGGCCAATCTTTATCCGGGTGGCGGACTTCGACTACTTTAAGGAAATGCTCGAAAAAGTGTTGTTGTTCAAAGAGACCGGGCAGGAGGGTGCATTTCATTTGTTTGAGGTAGGAGAGGGCGGAAACGGCGCATCCGTTATGGTAGAGCACAATACCAAAATGGCTGATGCCCGGCAGGGTTATGGCACGGTGCACCATGTCGCTTTCCGGGTGGCGGACCGCACAGCGCTCGAGGAGTGGATTGCCCGCATGGACGCCTTCGGATTCGCTACTTCGGGTTATGTCAACCGTCACTTCTTCGAGTCATTATATGTTAGGGTAACCCAGGAGATTTTATTTGAATTCGCCACCGATGGACCTGGTTTTATGGGCGATGAACCTTATGAAACACTGGGGGAGAAGCTGTCCCTGCCGCCGTTCCTGGAGCCCAAGCGCGAGACAATCGAAAAGTTGGTCCGTCCGATCGATACAACCAGAAGCACCCGCACATTCGCCAAAGAGTAGGGTGGCCTTTCTGCTTGATAGTCATAATGAAGGATGCATTTTAAACTGGCGCTTTTCAAAAATGCCATTGCCCAGTACGATGGTGAGATGATAGACACAGCCGGAGATGGGGCTGTATGCTGTTTTTGGGCTGAACAGTAAAATAAGGCAAGCAGCCGATTCGGTGGTGCTGACCGGCTTAAAAATTCTGGCAGATCTGAGAATCTTACAACACCTACTTACATCCTTACGTCAATCATACCTTTGAAATTGGAATAGGTGTGTATGTGGGAAAGGAGGTGGTAGGAAATGTAGGTATAGGGTTGAGCCACAACCTCACGGAGATTGATTTCCGGTTAACATAGCCGCACGGATACAGGCTGCCACCAAAGAACTGAACAACAACTTCCTGATTTCAGGCGTAACTTATCGTTTGCTTAAAAATCCACTTTATGCAGTTGGCTGCGATTGCCTGAATCTGAAGGGTGTCAGCACACCTTATGAAGTGAAACTGACCGGAAAGCCCTATGAAAAAAAAGGATACCGCGGTCCTCCCCGAAACGAGGTTATGACGTTGCCTTTGCCACAGCCTTTTTAACAGTCGGTGCCACCACCGTTCCAAGCAATTCTACGGCTCGCATCACGCTGGCGTGCGGTAACGTGCCCACGCTGATATGCAACAGGAAACGTGTATTGCCGAACAACTCATACTCATACAAAATCTTATCGATCACTTGCTGCGGGCTGCCTACCAGCAAAGAGCCAGTGGGACCGCGCATCGCTTCATAATGCTCCCTGTTCATATCTGACCAGCCCCGCTCGCGCCCGAGTTTACTCATGACATAGGCATAAGGGCCATAATAATTGTCAGCAGCCTTTTGCGCATCGTCCGCAATAAATCCATGCGAATTGATGGCCAGTTGAAGTTTAGCAGGGTCGTGTCCGGCTTTTTTGTAGGTCTCCTTGTACAAGTTAGTGAAGGGAACAAAGCGTTCCGGCTCGCCACCGATAATGGCCAGCGCCATGGGCAGGCCATGCGTAGCAGCCCGAATCACAGATTGCGGGGTGCCACCAACCGCCACCCAGATGGGCAGTTCTTGCTGGTACGGCCTTGGGTAAACGCCTCGGTTATCAATAGACGGCCGGTGTTTGCCTTCCCAGGTTATTTTCTCGCTTTTGTTAAGTGCGATCAGCAGCTCCAGCTTCTCTGAAAACAAGGTGTCGTAATCTTTCAGGTTGTTGCCAAAAAGCGGAAAAGACTCGATAAAAGAGCCGCGGCCAGCCATGATCTCCGCCCGGCCTTTGGACAATAGATCCACATGCGCAAAATCCTGAAAAACGCGAACAGGATCATCCGAACTTAACACCGTGACAGCGCTCGATAACTTTATATTTTTGGTTTTAACAGCGGCTGCCGCTAATACAACGGCCGGAGAAGAAACAATATAATCAGACCGGTGATGCTCTCCAATGGCAAAAACATCCAAACCAACCTGATCTGCCAATTCTATTTCTTCCATCAGGTTATGCATCCTTTCGTAAGGGTGAAGCAGTTTTCCGGTGGCAGGGTCCGGGGTATTCTCGACGAAGGTGGTTATTCCGATTTCCATAGTTCAGATTTCAACTGTCTCACACAAGGTATAAATTACGTAATCTAAACAAAATCTGAACGGCCCGACTTAAATTCATCTTTAAGTTGCTTCCTGTCGCGAAATATGCCAACTTAAAATATGCAGGGAAAACGATTTTACAAAGGACTTTACGGCACCAACACCATCGAATTTGCGAAAGGGCTGATTCATGTGTATCCTTTTGGGGAAATCGGGAAACAGCACCTTGGACAGGTAAAACTGCATGTGCACAATAATTTTCTGCAGGTTTTTCTCGTGCAGGATGGCCAGACTGAGTTTCACTATGGAACGGAAAAAGTGCTCGTGCAAGCCCCTGCTTTTATCGTTGTTCCAAAAAACATGGAGCACGGTTTTGTGCATCAGACAGATGTTTCCGGCTGGATCATCAACCTGGCTGACACGGTGCTGGAGCATATGTTGCAACGCGAAGCCGACGTGATCTTTGGCATGGAGGAAATCCATATTGTGTCTGTTACTGCAGAAGTGCCGGCTACTACCGAAGTATTCGGCATCATGCAAAAGTGCGTAGATGAATTCAACGGCCAGTTTCCCGGGCGGCTCTTAATGCTGCAGTACCTCGTCGGGCAGATGCTGGTGCAACTCTACCGCATTTCGCTGGGTGGCAAGCAAGCATTTTTTTCGTCTTCCAACATCAGCAAGGTATACTTTCGGCGGTTTCAGCAACTCATACGGGTAGAGGACTCCTACAAAAAGAGTGTCGAAGCGTACGCCCGCGACCTGTTTATCTCCACCGGCCACCTGAGCCGGATTTGCAGAAGTATTGCCGGTCAATCACCCAAAGACATCCTGATAGATTATTTCATCACCAAAGCCCAGCTGGCGCTCTCGGATGTAGACAGCAACATTTCCGATATCTCCTACACACTCGGTTTTGACGATCCCGCCTATTTTGCCCGACTTTTCAAAAAGAAAACCGGCCAAACCCCGCTCGAATTCCGCAAAATGATTGGCGTGAAGAAGCGCTAAGCCCCATCTGTTCGATTTGTCTTGTTTATAGCGCATTAGTCCTATCCGCGCGGCCTGGGTACGAGTACATTTGTATTGCTTAGTGAGTGGTTACTTGCCGAAGTAAGTACACGCTTATTTTAAGGTATACTCGTACACTTAACTAAATGAAAGACATACAGATAGAACGCATCGAGTCCGTCATCGTGGACTTGCCAACCATCCGCCCGCACCACTTGTCGATGGCCGTGATGCGCAACCAGGCCATGGTAATCGTGCGCCTGTTTTGCAGCGACGGCATCGAAGGTATAGGCGAGGCAACCACGATCGGCGGCCTGAGCTATGGGGATGAGTCGCCGGAAGGTATGAAGCTGACGCTGGACACCTACATTGCCCCCTTGCTACAAGGAAATTCAGCCCTGAGCATCAATGCCATTATGGCCCTGCTGGACTACAACATCAAAGGAAACAACTTTGTGAAGTCTGCTATTGAAACCGCGCTCCTGGACGCCCAAGGCAAACGACTCGGCGTTTCGGTAGCCACTTTGTTGGGCGGCGCTGTAACCAATACCCTGCCCGTGCTCTGGACGCTGGCCAGCGGCGATACCGAAAAGGATATAGAGGAGGCCCATGCGCTGTTGGAAGACGGGCGACACAACACGTTCAAGCTCAAAATCGGGCGCCACGACTGGAAAACTGATGTTCGTCATGTGAGTGCGATCAAACAAGCGGTGGGTCCGGATGTGAAAGTGACTGTCGACATCAACCAGGCCTGGACGGAAAGTGTCGCCAAACAAGGTATAGCGCTCCTGCAGGAGGTAGGCATCGATTTGATCGAGCAGCCCATTATTAAAATCAATTTCGACGGACTCGCCCGCCTGACACAATACTTTAAGGTGCCGATTATGGCCGACGAAGCAGCAGGCACGGTGTCTGATGCTTTTAAACTTGCCAAGATCGGCGGAGGTAGTGTCTTTGCCTTGAAAATCTCAAAAGCCGGTGGCCTCATCAACATCCAGAAACAGGCAGCTATTGCTCAGTCAGCAGGTATAAGCCTGTATGGCGGCACTATGCTGGAAGGTACGGTGGGCACGGTGGCTTCGGCGCAGGTTTTCAGCACACTGCCGCATCTCGACTGGGGCACCGAACTCTTCGGTCCGCTGCTGCTCACCGAAGATATTGTTAAAACCAGAGTGACTTACCGCAACACCATCATGGAAATTCCCCAGGGCCCGGGGCTAGGTATAGAACTGGATATGAATCAGGTAGAAAAATTCAAAAGAAAATAAGCTATGCTATTTCACGTGCACATGATAGTGAACATCCCGCTGGATTTAGATAAAGTCTATGTAGAGGATTTAAAGGCAAAAGAGAAAGCGCTCGCGCAGGATCTGCAGCGGCAGGGCAAATGGACCCACATCTGGCGTATTGCCGGACAGTATGCCAACATCAGCATTTTTAATGTGGCCAGCGCCGGTGAACTGCACGACATCCTAATGTCGCTCCCGCTATACCCGTTCATGCAGGTGGAAGTAACGGCCCTCTGCCAGCACTACTCTTCTGTCAAAAACGAGGAGGAAGCCCACTAAAAACCCGCCTTATACCTTAAAAAGCAAATCAACCTAAACCTTAGCATAAACTAACCATGGAAAGACATCAAATAGACGCTGTTGTTGAGAAAATCAAATCAACAGAAGCACCCGGACAAGGCACAGAACGCATCAAAGAGATTGTAAACCGCCTCACCACCGACCTTTTTTACGCTATCGAAGACCTGGACATTCAGCCGGAAGAGATCTGGAAGGCAGTAGATTGGCTGACCACCACCGGCCGGAACAACGAATGGGGTTTGGTCGTAGCCGGTATCGGGCTGGAGCATTTCCTGGACCTGCGTATGGACGAAGCCGAAGCCAAAGCAGGTATAACAGGCGGCACCCCAAGAACAATCGAAGGTCCGCTGTACGTACCCGGTTCACCGGAATCAGTAGGCTATGCCGAGCTCGAAACAGAGGCAGAAGTAGGGGGCGAGCGACTCTATATGCAAGGCCAGGTGCGCGATGAAAGCGGAAATCCGGTGCCGAATGCTAAAGTGGAGGTATGGCATTGCAACCTGAGAGGTATGTATTCTATATTCGACTCATCGCAGCCGCCATTCAACCTGCGCCGCGCCATCATCACCGACGAAAGTGGCAGGTATAAGTTCAAGAGCATCATGCCGGTCGGCTACAGTTGTCCTCCGGGCGGCGCGACTGACCAGCTGCTCAAAGCGATTGGCCGCCACGGTAGCCGTCCTGCCCACATCCACTTTTTTGTGACAGCGCCAGGGCATCGCAAACTCACCACGCAAATCAATATTGAAGGCGATCCGCTGATCTGGGATGACTTTGCCTTTGCTTCACGCGAAGAACTGGTGCCGCACATCACACGCTATTCTGCTGCCGAAGCGAAAGAGAAATTCAACATCGAAGAGCCTTTTGCTTCCATTGATTTTGATTTTGAGGTACACAAAGAGCGCGAAGGAATATTTGCGGCAGAGATTGAACGCACCCACGGACCACGCTAAAAACCTAAGCCCGAACCAGATGCCTACTTTAAAAATTGCCGGAAACGACTGCTTCTATACCTATGAAAACCTGGGGCACGATAATACCATCGTTTTCTCCAACTCGCTGGGTACCGACCTGACCATGTGGGATAAAGTTGTGCATATCCTGCGGAAGCACCTCAATATTCTACGCTACGATACCCGCGGACACGGCCAGAGTTCTATCAGTGCTGATACAGTCACAGTAGCGGAATTGGGCCAGGATGTTATCGGCTTGCTGGACCATCTAGGTATAGGTAAGGTATACTTCTGCGGTTTGTCGATGGGCGGTCTGATTGGGCAGTGGTTAGGTATAAATCATCCGGATCGGTTCAAGAAAATCATCATTGCCAACACGGCTGCGAAGATTGGAACGGCCGAAGGCTGGAACACGCGCATCGCACAGGTGAAAGAACGCGGATTGCAAAGTTTACTCGATGGTACGGCTCAACGCTGGTTTACGCCAGCCTTCAGGCAGGCGCATCCGGATGTAGTTCGTGATGTGCTGGAAAAATTCGGCCATACCGCCCTGCAGGGCTACATCGCCAACTGCACCGCCGTGCGCGACGCGGATTTCCGGAAAGAGCTGTCGAAACTGAAAGTGCCAACGCTGGTGATTAGTGGCACCATCGACGAAGTGACCACACCCGTAGATGGCGAATTTCTGGCGGCCGGCATTCCGCGCTCCCGGCATGTGCAATTAGAGGCCAATCACCTTTCCAGCGTAGAATTGCCAGCTGAGTTTGCCAAAAACGTGCTGTACGCCGTCAAGAACGAAGGCGACTTTTATTTAAGAATTTACCAATGATACAATATGAAATCGGTACCACAGATTAGCCTTGAAGAAGCGGTTGCTTTGGTTAAGGACGGGGATATATTGCTGCAGGGCGGCTTCGGGATGACGGGTAATCCGGTGCACCTGATGCACGCACTGGCCGAAACCGGAACAAAAGACTTGACTTTCATTGGCAACAATGTTGGCGAGGCAGGTATAGGCGGTGGCAAATTGCTGCGTAACGGGCAAATCAAGAAGATGATCGGCTCTTTCTTTACCAGTAATCCGGAAGCGGTGAAAGCGGCACAGGATGGTCAGGTAGAATACGAATTACTGCCGCAAGGCACACTGGCCGAAGCCATTCGCGCTGGCGGCGCAGGTATAGGCGGTTTCTATACGCCAACCTCGGCCGGTACCGAACTGGCAAAAGGCCGGGAAACAAAAGTGATACAGGGTAAAGAACAGGTATACGTGGAGGGTATCCGGGGTAATGTGGCCTTTGTGCGTGCCTGGAAAGCCGATATGGCCGGTAACCTGAGCTACCGCATGACAGAGCAGAACTTTAACCGTGCCATGGCAACTGCGGCCGATATCGTGATAGCGGAAGTGGAAGAAATTGTGCCGGTAGGCGAGATTGCGCCAGAGCATGTGCACACACCGGGCTCTTATGTAAATTACCTTGTACAGGCAACGTTGACCACAGAAGACCTGGGTTCCTCGGCCTCAGTCTCATCTTCGCGGAAGGTAAGCGAGACACGCATGAACATGGCCAAACGCGCCTTGCAGGAACTCAAAAAAGGGGACGTGGTGAACTTAGGTATAGGTATACCTACTTTGGTGGCCGATTTGATAACACCGGAAGACGGGATTGTGATGCACACCGAAAATGGCATGCTGGGCGTTGGTCCGTCGCCAAAAGATGGTGGTGGCGCGATGGATTACCCGGTGAATGCGGGAAAAATTCCGGTTACGGCGCTTCCGGGCTCCAGTTACTTCGACAGTGCCGATTCCTTTGCCATGATTCGTGGCAAACACGTGGACATTGCCGTGATGGGTGGTCTGGAAGTAGACGAACAGGCCAATCTGGCGAACTGGGCTGTGCCAGGTCAGCCTTTACTGGGCGTAGGTGGTGCCATGGACCTGGCATCAGGTGCCAAAACGCTCATCATTACAATGACCCACACAAACAAAGACGGCTCGGCAAAAGTTGTTCCGACCTGTGCTTTGCCACTAACTGCCCTGAAAGCGGTGGATATGATCATCACAGACCTGGCAGTGTTCCGGTTTATCGACGGGCAACTGACATTGACAGAGCTGATGCCGGGGGCGACTTTGGAAGAGGTGCGGGCAAAGACAACCGCAAAATTCAAAGAAGCGCTTACAGCAAAATAGCTACTTCCGCGACTCGATTTACCTGACGAAGCTGAGAAGAAAGAAAATAAGTAAAACTTACTAAAGTCATGAGCAAAGAAGCCTATATCATAGATGGGATCAGAACGCCAATCGGGAACCTAGGCGGGGCACTTTCGCCTGTCCGTACCGATGACCTGGCGGCGCTGGTCATTAAAGAGTTGATTTCCCGAAATCCAGGTATACCGAAAAACGCTGTGGATGATGTGATACTCGGTTGCCATAACCAGGCCGGCGAAGACAACCGCAATGTGGCCCGCATGGCTGGTCTGTTGGCTGGTCTGCCGGTTACGGTGCCCGGCGAAACGGTAAACCGCTTGTGTTCTTCAGGTATGTCGGCTATTATGCATGCGGCCCGGGCTATCAGGGCAGGCGATGGTGATGTGTTTATTGCCGGTGGAGTAGAGCACATGACGCGTGGTCCGCTGGTCGTTTCCAAACCCAGCAAAGCCTTCGGCACCGATTCCCAGATGCATGATTCGAGTTTTGGCTGGCGCTTCGTCAATCCTAAAATGAAGGAAATATACGGCGTAGATCCGATGGGCATCACGGCGGAGAACCTGGCTGAGATGTACCAGATTTCCCGTGAAGACCAGGATAAATTCTCTTATCACTCACAAATGAAGGCCACAAAAGCGCAGGAAAAAGGAATACTAGCAGAAGAGATCATACCCGTCACGATTCCACAGCGCAAAGGCGAACCGGTGGTTGTGTCGAAAGATGAATTTGTGCGGCCCAATACGACCCTGGAAACACTGGCTAAACTGAAGCCGGCTTTTAAAGCAGGGGGCACCGTAACAGCAGGCAATGCTTCTGGCTTAAACGACGGTGCGGCCGCTACTTACGTGGTTTCCGGAGAAGCCCTGGAAAAGTATAACCTGACACCTCTGGCCCGTATTGTAAGTTCGGCGGTAGTTGGCGTAGAGCCCCGCATCATGGGCATCGGCCCTGTGCCCGCCACCGAAAAGGCCTTACAGAAAGCCGGTCTCCGACTCGAGGACATGGACATCATTGAACTGAACGAAGCCTTTGCCGCGCAAAGCCTGGCCTGCACAAGAGCCCTGGGGCTGGCTGATGACGATGCCCGCGTAAACGTGAATGGGGGCGCCGTTGCCCTGGGCCATCCGCTGGGTATGTCAGGGACGCGCATCGTGTATAGTGCCGCTCTTTCCCTGAAAAGACAGCAGAAGCGCTATGCGCTGGCTACCATGTGCGTTGGAGTAGGGCAGGGCTATGCGGTTATTCTGGAAAGAGTATAGTGCTGCTCTGCTGTTTTTTAGACTGAAGAGATGAGCAAGAAAGAAGCAATACTGGATGCGGCTCTGAAGCTTTTCACGGAGAATGGGGTTCGGGCCACTTCCACCAAATCAATCGCTTCAGAAGCCAACACATCTGAAGCGCTGATCTTTAAGCACTATGGCACAAAAGACCATTTGCTGGAGACCATCATTAAAAAAGCATACCAGACAGCCGTTTCCGAGACCAGTCTATACCTGAAAGGCCTCTCAGAGAGCGCCTATATCAGCAGCATGATTGAGTTGCCGATACAACTCACACGCTCCAACCCTGATTTCTGGCGCATGCAGTACAAGATCATAGCGCTCAACCCCATTTCGTCACGCTACCACGACAACTTTATGCGGCCCTGCCAGCTCAGGCTGACAGAGTGTTTCAAAGTGCTAGGGTATAGCAACCCTGAACTGGAAGCCGAGTTGTTGCTGGTTCACATCGATGGCGTCTGGAAATACCTGGCTGCCCATCAGCCTGATATCGCTAAAGAAAAGGCGCTTGTTAAGCTGATGAAGCATAAGTATAAGTTATAAAGCTAACAAGTACTGGTGCTGGGAAATCCTTTGATGATGGGCTCATACCTTAATAAATTTGGTTATACCTTTGAAAGATATGGTAGCATTCCACGATTTATTTCAGTTGCAAATACTCAGTCGTACCCATTTCAGGCAACGGCAGGCAACGGAACGCTACCATATTATGCTGCTGGAAGGAGAGGGAGTGATCAGCATCGATTTTACTGAATATGCTTTTAATGGCCCGATTGCCTTGTTCACGTCCCCTTACCAGCACATTAGCCTGGAGAGCACTTCTGACTTCAGTATAAAGCAACTGGCTTTCCATGGCGATTTCTACTGCATCGA
The DNA here is from genome assembly GCF_019599265.1 of Pontibacter sp. HSC-14F20. Taxonomy (GTDB): domain Bacteria; phylum Bacteroidota; class Bacteroidia; order Cytophagales; family Hymenobacteraceae; genus Pontibacter. Next base: position 133,184 of record NZ_JAHZTC010000013.1, read on the forward strand.
GTACCACAAAAACGAAGTGGCCTGCAACGGGCTGTTGTTCAATAACATCTACAGGCAGCCTTTCATCTACTTACCTGATGACGAGTTGGATTTCATCTTCGACAAACTCAACTGTGAGCTTGAAAAATGGGATGCCCATTCAGAACCGATTCTCAGAACCTATCTGCAGCTGATGCTGGCTATTTCGAGTAAGATCAAAAAGCTGGATCAGCAGATATCAGCCAGCCCCATACCTCATCCGCTCGACAAGTTCAGGGAGCTACTGGAACAGAACTACCTGGAACACCGTGATACAGCATTTTACGCCACCCAAATGGCCGTGTCGGCGAATGCTTTCACCAAAAAGATTAAAACGCATTTTGGTAAGCCTCCTTCTCAGCTAATACAGGAAAGGGTGATGCTGGAAGCCAAGAAACAATTACATCTTACCCATAAAAGCATTAAAGAAGTTGCCGCCGCCCTGCAGTTTGATGACGAACACTACTTCAGCCGTTTTTTCAAGAAGCACGCGGGCGTGTCGCCAACCACGTTCCGGGAGAAGGTAGGTATCTCAATTGTGGCAGACCTGTCCATGGAATAGCAATATCTGTCCATTTACTTCTGCTGACAGAAAGGATAGTTTTGCACTATGAAAGATACACTACAGCCTGTGCTGGAGCTGCTGGCCGGTTCACAGCGCTATTTCATTCATTTTGCAAGGATTTCCATCTTCATTGTGATGGCCTGGATAGGAGGACTAAAAGTGTTCCAGTACGAAGCTGACGGCATTGTTCCCTTTGTTGCAAACAGTCCTGTCATGAGTTTTTTCTATACCAAAGCAGCCCCTGATTACCAAAGCTACAAAAACAAGGAAGGAGAAGTCGTGGGGCGGAACATTGCCTGGCATCAGGAAAACGGAACGTATATCTTCTCTTATGCTTTGGGCGCGGTGATCGTAGGCATTGGGTTGCTGACATTGCTGGGCATCTTCCATGCAAAGCTGGGCTTAATCGGAGGCCTGCTCACGTTTGTCATGTCGCTCGTTACACTTTCCTTTCTCATCACCACGCCCGAGGTATACGTACCTGACCTTGGCGGGCCTGACCATGGTTTTCCCTATTTATCAGGCGCGGGTAGGCTGGTTATTAAAGATATCATTATGATGGCCGCCGGGCTGATGGTGAGTTCGGATGCAGCCCGGGAGTTGCTGGAGGAAAAAAGGAAACAGAGCCTGCAAGTTCAGGTTTATAAGGTATAGAACAGCCAATTAATCGTTGGGCAGCTGCCGGTTTATCAGGCCTTCCTTGAAAAGTAAGTAGCTCCCACACTTGCCGCAATAACACAGCTGATAGATGCCCACTGTGTCAGGCTCAGGTATTCTTCCAGAAACAACAACCCGGAGAGAGCGGCAAAAGCCGGATGCAGACTCATCAGGATGCCAAAGGTTTTGGGAGGAAGTTGCCGCAATGCGCTTATTTCCAACGTGTAAGGTATAGCACTGGTCAGGAGCGCAACAGCCAGCCCGATTAAGAGCAGCTCCCCGTTTAGAGCGGCTAAGTCACCACTGAAAATACCGATAGGCAGTACAAAAATGGTGGCAAAGAGCATTCCTATACCTACCGCATCGCCGCCTTCCATCACTTTCGAAACCTTCCCGCCCAGTACAATATAACCAGCCCACAGTGCTCCGGCTCCTATCGCCAGCAAAGCGCCTATTAAGTCCACATTATTGTTTTGCCAGGGAGCAATCAGGGCTATTCCTATACCTGCCAGCAGCACCCAAAGCAGATCCAGCAGTTTTCTTGAACCCAGCAAGGCCAGTACAAGGGGACCTGTAAACTCAAGGGTAACACCCAGACCCAGCGGTATACGCTTGATGGCAAAGTAGAAAACCAGGTTCATGGCACCCAGGCAGGTGCCGTAAGCCAGGCAGTACAACCATTGCTGCCTGGTTACTTTAAAGAGGTTGGTTCTAAAGACAGCCAGTAAGATTAGTGTAGCAAAGCCGATCCGCAACGAGGCCGTACCACTGGCGCCTAAAACCGGAAACAGGTGCTTGGCAATAGAAGCCCCGCCCTGCACACTGATCATGGCCAGCAGAACGGCAGGTATAGCCGGTATCAGTATTTTCTTATTTGATAAGTTTATCACTGTTCAGATTATATCAAATGCAATTAGACTTCAATGGAAAACCTTGTAAGCCGACGGCCCGCAAAACAACCTTAACCTCCGGGTTAGCTACTCCAAAGTATGGATAGGCTGAGAAAGCCAGGTATATTCAGAAGGCCAAAATCCTCCACATCTATTTCCGCATACAATATTAAGCAGAGGTGATATCAGATTTTCTTTTTCCTCGGAATTTATTGACCTGCCACGCTAAGAACTGCCAAAAGCACCTCATCATTCCTTCAACAGACTTAATTGAATTAAAGTGGTACAATGCTTCATTTAAATAGCTTGGGTGTCTGGAGTCTCTATACCTTTCCCGACGTTTACTTTCACATGATTTGTGTTACAGGTATAGCCGTGCCCAGCATATGATCAATTATTAGTTATTGAGTCTTAATTACCAGGTAATGAATTAGTTGTAATAGGTAGCCTTTGGAATGTATTGCAACTAAATAGGATGAAGTTGGTATATATAATGATTGGTTTTTTGTAAAACTTAAATGAAAAATATATGGCAGATTTGCTCGAGTCGTTGCGCGGATTTATATCCCCGGACCTCATATCAAGAACCAGCAGCGAGTTAGGCGAGAGTGAGCCTGCAACTGCAAAAGCGTTTGGCGGTATATTACCTGCCTTGTTAGGTGGTTTGGTCAACCGCACGTCCGACCCGGGCGCCATGGGGTCTATCTATAACCTGATCCGGGGGAGTGACAGCGGGTTATTATCAAATGTTGCCAACACTATGCCGGGAGCTCCCGGAAGCACTATGCCCGCCGGTAACCAGTTCCTGTCCGAGATATTTGGCAATAACCTGGGAGGAGTCAGCAATACGCTCAGTAATTTTGCTGGTATAAAGTCTACATCGGTGTCTGCCATACTTGGTTATCTGGCTCCTTTAGTGTTAGGCTTTCTGGGAAAAAAGACCCACGATGAAGAACTAGACGAAGCCGGGTTAAGCAGCTACCTCAACAGCCAGAAATCAAGTATAATGAGTGCGCTTCCTGCTGGTTTAGGTAGCATTCTGGGCTTAGGAGGTGCAGGAGCCGCCGCTGCTGCAGCTGCACCAAAATTTGAGCGACCAGTACAGGCACCTGCTGCCGAAAGAGTGCCTCCTGCAGCTGCTGCACCTGCCAGGAAAACGAACTGGTTTTTGCCCTTGCTGTTAGGTATAGGAGCATTGCTGCTGGTTTTGTTCGGACTCCGAAATTGTGATGATGATAAGGACACAAATGTTGATACAGTGACTACGGAGCCTGTAACCACACAAGAAACAACTGTTACGACGGATGAAGATACTGCCATGGCAGTTGATGGGAACGCTGCATTTACAGAAAGGGAGATTCCGGGAGGTGTTGTGCTTAACATTCCTCCAAATGGTATCGAAAGTAAGCTGGTTGCATTTATTGAGGACGAGAATAAGGCGCCCGATAAAACAAGCTGGTTCAGTTTCGATCGCTTGCACTTTGACACCGGTAGCGCCCGCATAAAACCTGAATCGCAGGAGCAGATTGACAATATCGCGAAGGTACTAAAAGCCTATCCACAGGTTAACATTAAAATAGGAGGCTATACTGATAATGTAGGCCAACCAGCGGCTAACCTCAAACTTTCGCAGGAAAGAGCACAGGCTGTGATGGCTGCTATTCAGAAATTAGGTATAGATGCCAGCCGTCTGGACGCAGAAGGGTATGGCGAGCAGCACCCTGTTGCAGACAATACCACAGAGCAGGGCCGTGCCCAGAACCGGCGTATCGATGTATTAGTAACTAAGAAATAAGTTACCGTAAATCAACTTATTAAGCATTGGCATAACATAAAAAAGCTGCTCCATCTGATATGAAGCGGCTTTTTTACTGTAGTAGTCCGTAGGGAAACACAATATGCTAAAAACAACTAACAACAACTTAAAAAACCTTGTCTGGAGCATTTAAATGCACTTTGTGTTAGGTGTTGCTAGGTCATTTAAGGTGGTGTTAAAATATATTTTGTTACTTTTTTGTTACTCTCAATTGCTTTTGGTACGTTTGATCGTCTGCAAAAAAGACTGAAAATAATCCAACGATAACAATGGCAAATCCCTCTACTGCAACAGCCCCTGAGAAGGCTTCCAAGACCCGTGTGCTTGTCAAAGGAAAGCTGGTCAAGCTCCGTGCCCGTCAATTGCCAGCGGGTGGCGAATCGCTTTATTTAGATTATAACCACAACGGCAAACGCAAGTACGACTTCTTAGGTATCCACCTGCTCGAGACTCCTAAAACAAGTCTGGAGCGGCAGCAAAACAAAGATAATCAATTACTGGCCGAACGCATGCGCTCCGAGCGGGAATTGGACCTATCTAAAAACACGCTGATCGTAAAAGCGTCGGTGCAGCGCAAAGCTAACTTTCTTTTGTACCTGGATGAATTCACAGAAGCCTATCCTAAAAAGGATGCCCGGGTGATCAAGGCCATGGCCACCAAGTTCAAAAAGTTTATTGGCGAGCCGGAGCTGCTGCCCTTCTCAGATGTGACGGTGCGGTTATGCCAGCGCTTTCGCATGCACCTGGACCAGACGTGCTCAGGCTCTACGCCCTATAACTACTTTAAAAAATTCCGCAAAGTCTTAAAGCAAGCCATGAAAGACGGCATCATCGGGCAGAACCCGGCTGAAGATGTAGAGAACCGGTATGTAGAAGGAATTGAGAAAGCGGTGCTGACCACACAGGAGATACAGAAAATGGCTAATGTGGAGTGTTACCTTCCAGAAGTAAAGCGCGCCTTTCTCTTTAGCTGCGTGACAGGCCTTAGGTTTTGCGATGTGAACGAGCTGGAATGGAAGTCTATCTCGGGCAATGTGATGCGGGTAAAGCAGCAGAAGACAAGCAAAGATGTGGTCGTAAACCTGAACACCACAGCCATGAAGCTGTTAGGAGAGCGGCCCAAACCCACAGTGAAGGTGACAGGCAAAAAAGCTTGAAAAGACGCCAGTAAAGAACCCGTGAAAGAAACCAGTCCGGTTAATCAGAAAATCTTTAACCTTCCCTCAAGCAACACATGTGGCAAGCATTTACAAAATTGGGCAGACAAAGCAGAAATTCATAAGAAAGTAACCTGGCACTGCGCACGCCACTCGTTTGGCACCAACCTGCTGATTACGGGGGCGGATGTGCGCTCTGTTTCGGGCCTTCTTGGGCACTCAAGCCTTGTTGAAACGCAAAAGTATGTCAGACTGGTAGAGTCCCTGAAAGAAAAAGCAGTAGATAACCTGCCTGAGATTGTGTTTTAAAGAACAGCTATTTTTCTCATTGACTTGTGAGCCTAACCGATACTTCGGTTAGGCTTTTTTTATTTTCAGGCATACAGCAGGCTAGGCTAAGTCAGGATGTGTTAAAATAGGATATAAATAAGTTTGTGACTAGGGGAAGTATTTTGAAAAAGTAAGTGATACTTAAGCGGCAATATTTAAGAGATGTTGCTCAATGTTGCTCAATGCTGCTCAATGTTGCTCAATGCTGCTCACGCGCATTGGAAGGCGCTGTTTTGAAAAAGCTTTCACATACCTTTGAATTGTTCAGAAAGGGACTTCCCAGGGCATGTTGTTGTAAAAGCAAGCTTTCTATTCTTAAGGCGAATGCTAGACAATCACGATGTGGGAAGAACGTGTCCCTGGCCACTACCTCTCTCTCTGCGGAATCAATTATGTAAACCTATTTTCTAACCCTTTAAAATTGTACTTTTATGGAAAATCTATTACAAGAGCTCCTTGCTATCAAGTGCATCCTGCTGTCGCAGGGGATGTACAACAAGGAGTATTTTACTGTCCCGGAAGCGGCGCTTTATACAGACCTCTCGGAAGACGCAATTTACAAACTCATTTCTGCTCGTAAGCTACGTCACAGTAAACCCAATGGCAAGCGGATCTACATCAAACGCGCGGCTTGTGATGCGTACATGTCTCAGAACACCGTACGTACGCTGGACGAGATTAATCAGGAAGCCACCCTTCGTGTAAACAAGAAAGGCGGGAAATGGTAATGGTAAAACTTCCTAAAAACAATTCAGTCGTTCCTTATTCTTTCCGATTTAATAAGCTTCTGAATGCAAATGAAAAGCTGCTACTGGCAGAAATCAAACTACTGTGTGGGCGTAACGGTCACTGCTGGCCAAAGAACCGGTACTTTGCCGAACTCTTTAACAGGTGTCCAAAGACTATATCTCGCTGGCTTAAGAAGCTGGAAAAACTAGGCTTTATCCGCATCGAGTTCAACCGTTTGCAGTGTGATCGGAGAGACATCTATTTTTTGTCTCTACCCGGGACAAATGTGGGAGAGGGGGGAGACAATTCTGCTCCGGGGGAAGGACAAAAGTGTCCTCCTCTATATAATAAGAATGATAAAAGTAATGATAACAGAAATGAAGAGAGAGAAAGGAAGTTAAACTCTCGCTCGGTGGTGGTAGATAATTCTTCTTCATTTTCTAAAATGGCTACGCCTAGTGTGGAAGAAGTTAAAGACTACATTTCCTCCTTGTTTTCAGAAACTACACCAACAATACGACCTGCAGATGTAGCCCTAAAGTTTCACAACTATTATTCTGCCAAAGGCTGGAAAATGGGAAGTTCTAAAATGGAAGATTGGCGCGCTGGTGTCAAAAACTGGATTTCTAAAATAGATCAATTCGAAAAAAATGACAACAGACACAACCAACCTGGCGTCGCTGCTGGCCGAGGGCGCATGGCGCATCTGCGGGTCGGTGGGCGCGGTTAAACCATACCCTTGGGTAGATCCCAATCAGCTGTACTTTTACCTTATTAATGGAATACAGTTAGATAAATGGAATCGCACGCCTATTCAACAGCTGGCAGCCTACTTTTCAGGAGATGTGGCGGCCATGGAAAAAATGGGAATTGATGCAGGTAAGAATCTTTACCTACATGGACCCACGGGATGTGGTAAAAGCTCTATAATGGACAAGTTATGGAGGTTTAGAAACTTCACAAAACTAGAAGCAAAGATACTAGCTGGTAAGGTGGTGGAGTCAGGCTTTACACCTCTCTATCAATATGGTTTAGGCATAGGCATGCACAACACGAATGGGCTTCCCCCAGAATTGTTTATTGATGATGTTGGATGGGAGCCGACCGTCAATCATAAAGGAACAGTGATAGAAGTAATGGACGAAATGTTTTGCCACAGGGAAAAAGCTTTCAACCAGTATAGTATCAGAACGATCCTGGTTTCTAACAATCCGCCAGAACAGGTACTACCGGATTATGGGGATCGATCCTATTCCCGTCTTGCCCACTATAACATCATCAGTTTTCCAGAAGGTGGACCCAATCGCCGGTTGCTAAAGAAGATAGAGCTCGTAACAGGACCTAAAATTTATGTGCCATGAAAAAGAAAGCAGACCCTACTATACCCATCGCCAGCCGCATTGATACTTATACCAATGCCCAGTTACTTAGAGGAGCGGCCTCCATGGAGATGAGTAGGTCACAATACGTTGCTCATGTGCTTACCAGAAACTTAAGAGGCAAGACCTCCCAAAAGATGCAGGAGCGCTTGGTTGAGCTAACCCAGCAGTTGGAAACGTTGCAACAGCAAGTAAAGGATGAGATTGGAGCCATCTGGAAACAGGAACCGTTCGCTTCTTTTCTACAAAAGCTACTGCACAACGACAAGGTGCTAGCAGCGCTTTATACAACTTATTCTGAAACTCCATTCCCAACGGAAATGCGGAATGCTCACAACTTCTACCCGGGTATTTTCTTAACAGGTGGCAGGGAAGGAGACAAAGTTTTTCATCTGACAGGCACTTATGGCTGGGCCTATACCGATGAAAAGAAGTCACATGTTATGATCAAGAAACGAAACTGACCATGGAAGAATTTGATATAGAACTCACGCTAGCAGACGTTGAGTTTGAACCTCTCGAAGTGAGTGAAACTGGGTTTTCTGGATTGACTTTGTTTCTCGGCTTTGTAGCCCTACTTGTTTTAGGCTTGCTACTCTACAATACGTTGAAGCAAGAGCCACTCCGAAAGAAAACACCTTTAATTCAATAGTCCCCACTCATGCTAAAACAAGAACAGGATGCTAAGCGGCATCCTGTTCTTGTTTTAGAGCTGATTAGAGTTGACGGTATTTGTTTAGCTGACTTAGTAAAGTATTGATCGATTCTCTTTGTGCCTCCATTTGTTCCCGCGCACGATTTAAGCTAGCATTCATCTGTTGCCACTCACTAGATTGCCGCATGTCTACTAGAATTGCTTGACGAAGGGCATTTGATGCAGCCAGCTTTTCGCGTAGTTTTTCGACAATATCTTTTTGTTTCTGATTATCTAGACGCAATTGGAGGTTCTCTTTCCTTAGTTCCTCTTTCGATTTGGTTAAAACACCGTTGAGGTATTTCTGTTCATCCAGTTCAGACTGTAGTATGCCGATTTCATTTAGGTAGGGCTGACCTTTTGCTTGAAGTCGCTTTAATTCATTTTCCAGCAACACGATTCTCTGGAAGTATCGAATTTCTTTTGATTCCAATACAGGTTCCTCTGTATTTAAATCGCGCGTTGTTTCCATTTGTTACAGTTATAGGTTGTTTGTTTAGTCCTGGACAGATGCAGGAGCCAAAGAAGATCAATGCTGAAGATAATGAAATATTTAAGCTAATAAAAAGTTAAATCATATTTTAGCTATATTCTAAAAGCTATAGCTATAAGATGCTACAACCTATTTAAGGTGCCTGTATAAACAACAGCTACAAAAAGTAGCAGGTCCGATAAATAAGGATCAAACTAAATGATGTATTTAGGACATCTGTAAAATATAGCACTACCATTTATGTTGTAGCTGCGTGCCTTCTTTACAGAAACATAAATGCTGCACCCCAGTCTCTTGTATGGATTTCACTAAACTAAGTAATACCTGAAGATATATTGTAGATATGATTTTCCTACCCTCAGCAGTGAAGAGTCTATATCCAACAATGAGCCATTGTGGCTTTACTCAACATTATTTCCAATTTTAATCTGAAAGCAGATGCATTACTTTACAAAATGAGCATGCCCAATCAGCCTTAGTTTCGTATTGAAATTGTGTTTGTGCCCAATGAAGACAACTTACTGGGATGTAACATTATGTCTCGGTACAAAGAGGGGCTAAACAATGATTTGGTTTAGGTCACATATCGTATTGCACATGAATATCCCGCTATAGGAGTTACGTGATTAGGGTGCGGATATTGGTTTCGGTATGATAAGGATTTCTCTACACTGCTCATATGCCTGTAACCTTTTGTAACAGCCTTTTCCGTAGTAGGTGACGCACTTTTTCTTTACCGGTCTTCTGATAACATAACAGGCACAAATTATTAAACCGGATGACGGAAAATTTATCCGTTAATACTGCGGAAATTATGCGGAAACTTTCGAATGCGGAGAGTAAGAAGTAGTGCAAATAAATTAATGTTTTGCTATATTTATAGCACCAGGTATGGCTGTAACAATTTGTAACAGGTAACCGGAATGCTTAATTTATTTCCGCCTTCTCCATTCACTTAATACCAACACCCACATGAAACTAATACACAAGTGGTGGATTCCGCAGCTTCTCTTCATTTGGGTTACTGTTGTCCTGGTCGCACTAGAGATTGCCGGAGTTAGCCTCAGCTACAATTGGTATGTGTTACTTGCAGCCGCTGTACTGATCCTAGTTTCCGTTCTCTATCTACTTTATTCCAGGCAATTGGTAAAAGCGGTAGCTGCCCTGGTATTTCCCTTACTGGCTACTTATATCGGAGTTATTTTAGTTTCCTTGTTGGCTTCATTTAGTATGCTCACAAAAGGACACACTAACACTTTGAACACCGCTTACTATAAAGCGGAATTTGAAAATCATACTCGGTCACCTTTTCCGCCCTCAGCCAGGTTTCTAGTAAATGATGAAACAGTACAGGGAGGCGGTGTTGAAAATGAGTTTGATGCCTATTGTTTGATACGTCTGCCAAAAGCGGAGTATCAGCAGTTGCTAACTCAAATCAGTGTAGACCCGGAATTTTCAAAAGATAATGCTGCACCGGATTTTAGCAGAACAGTACTGGCCGGAAAAGTAAAGGCGGCGGACTTTTCCGCTTCCTTTTCACATGATGATACAGGTTTTAGTTGGTATACGATCAGCTTTCATGAAGACGGAATACGCGTAGCCTTGAAGATCTCAACTTACTAAGTAGCGGAATAAATATAAGGAGTGTTACAACTTGTAACAAAACGTAACAAATAATTAAGATAGATGTGCGGCAGGTATTCCGTAGCCATTACGGTAAAAGATAAAAACAACAAAGCTTCCCGGGTATCCCGACTGCTAGAGGAGTATAAGCTAGAAGCACAGTACAACGCCGCTCCTTCGCAGTTGTTACCTGTTGTAACAGCAGATGAGCCGGACAAGATACAACTCTTTTCCTGGGGCTTACTACCGCATTGGTCAAAAGACAGTAAGCATGGAAATAAACCCATCGAATGCCCGTGCGGAAACGCTGCTGGAAAAGCCTAGCTTTCGTGAACTAGTCAGCCGCAGGCACTGCCTGGTTCCGGCAGACGGGTTTTATGAATGGCGGAAAACAGCTTCCGGAAAAGTACCCTACCGCTTCCTGTTAAAATGTGAAGAACTCTTCACTTTTGCCGGACTCTGGGATGAATGGGCGGATACGGAAACAGGCGAGCTGCAGCGGACTTTTACCATTATTACGACGGAAGCAAATGAGCTGGTTAAGCCAACGCACGACCGTATGCCGGTGATGCTTACTCCGGAAAAGGAAGCGGTTTGGTTGGGTGTAACAAAAGGTAACAATATGTTACAGCAATTCTTGCTGCCTTTTCCGGCAAAAGAAATGAAAAGTTATGCCGTGTCTGCACTTGTCAATTCTGTTTCCAATAAGTCCGCTAGTTTAATAAAGCAGGTGCCGGAACAGGGAAGTCTGTTTTAAGCTTGTAACAACTTGTTACTCATAACATCAATACACTATTCATTTACTATATTTTTCACCTTTTATGAGATCGAAATCTTTATTCCTCCTATCGCTGCTACTCCTACTGCTAACAGGCTGTGCGACTGATAAATCAAATGAAAAACAAGTTAGCGCTGTGGAAGCTACAACTCCTGAATTCAAAGACATTCCTTTCAGTGAAACCAAAAGCATCTACGAAGTACAAAAAGAAAACTTAGTGCTGGATAGCGCTTGTGAAACGGTAACCTTCCGTGGCAAGCAGTATGACTTGGGAATGCGTCAAAAGTCGGGAAAAGAGGTAAATTACTTTTACTGCGAGCCATCGTGGATGAAACTAGACAACAAAGTTGTGCTGAAGCTGGCTTACGGGGCGGAAGCACCTGGAGAAACGCTTTTAGTCTTTCTTGATCCTTCAAAAGGTCTTACCACAAAATTAGAACTACAAACAGGAGGGGAATATGACTACAAGTTTATTCACAAGCTGACAAATAATCACATGTTAGCAGCAGTTAATGGTACCCTTTATAACATTGACTTGGCTAGCGAGACCCTGCTGGAGCAGTATAAGTTGAAGTATCGTGACTTTGGCGATAAGACAAAGGAAATCCTTGTAAAGGATGCCTCCACAATTGAGGTTTTGCGCACCTATGAAGATGGCAGCGGGGAATTTGTAGAGAAATTTCACCCTGTAACAGCTCTAAAGCTTTAGATATGAGGAAGTACAGGTATTTTTTTCACTCACTATCCTTGCTGTTGTTATCGCAAGCCTATTGGCTTTCCCATTCCGTTTCCAGATTAAAAGGAAAATAAGCTTTGTAGCGACCAAGTTCATAAGTAGATTTATTGGTTCCGATAGCAGTTGTAAAAATTGTGCTATGCTGTTTGATGATAATGTTGCAGTTCATGAGCAAGCGTATCAAACTGAAGGGATTCAGCCACAAGCGAGTGATACTGGTTTGGAAGTGCTTTTAACTAATGAAACCTTAGTAAAACTCCGATCAAGTCAATATTACATTGTTAGGGACTTCAATTATTCTAAGCCTTACTTGTTGCCGAAGGCACAGGTATTTATTGATACTCTAGCTTATACTTACAGTATTGAATGCCAGGCAAGAGAGTTAGCATACTTCCCTTTCACCATTTCAAGCGGCACCCGCTCTGTTGCTTCAGTTGGAAAGTTAATGACCCAAAATAGCAACTCCATTAAAAACAGCAGCCACTTAAAAGGAAAAACCTTTGATGTGAGCTATACAGCTTTCGGTGACAACAAGCCACAACTAAAAGCTTTTAGTTCTGCCCTTTATCAGTTGCGCAGAGTAGGAAAGTGTTATGTGAAGTATGAACGGAATGGTACGCTGCATATCACAGTCATCTAAGGAGTTCTTTCGGTATAGGTGGTGATTTAAGCTCACCCTATACCTTACAGCACAATTGTAAATTAAAATGAAGAAGGTTTATAAATGGATACTACTGTGCTTACTCTTATTTGTGTGCGCCGCTGTAGTTATTGCTTACTTGTTCTTAACTAATACAGCAGAAGTTACGATAGATAAGACGAAGTACCCTGTGACAGGAATAGATGTCTCTAACCACACCGGCAAGATTGACTTCACTCAGATTAAAGACCAAGGAGTGGACTTTGTGTTTGTAAAGGCTACGGAAGGCTCTAATTTTATAGACCAGAGCTTCGAGCGAAACTATAGCAATGCCCGCCGTGCTGAGATCCCTATAGGTGCTTATCACTTTTTCAGGTTTAACAAGAGTGGCAAGGACCAGGCAAAGCATTTTTTAAAGCATATCAAAGGAAAGAAGTTTGACATACCTTTGGTGCTGGACGTAGAGGAGTGGGGAAATCCTGGAGGCATCAAAAGAGAGACAGTAGTGGCAGAACTTCAGCATTTCATTGACGAAGTAGAAAAAGTGGTAAAGGAAGATGTGATGATTTATACCAATGAGAGTGGGTACAGGACATATATCAATGGAAACTTTGATACTAAGAGGCTGTTTTAATTTCCTTTATTTAGTTTGTTAAGCATAATGTGAATCATGGCCACTTTTATCATCGTCTCAGACGATTTGGTGGAGTACTCATAGTCCTTGGAGAGCCTGCGGTAAAGGTTGAGCCAGCCGAAGGTCCGCTCCACTATCCATCGCTTCGGTAAAGCTTCAAAGGCTTTCTTGTGGATCTTCTTCACTATCTCCAGCCTCCAGTTCAGGTGGCGGAAAGTGTTTTTCACCCACTCCCACATGGCAAGCCCGCCGTAGCCCTGGTCGGCAAAAAAGAGCCTCAGACGGCCGAAATCCGCCATCTTAGCTGCCGCCCTGCGCAGCAGCCACTGGGCTCCCTGCCGCTCGGCAACGTCTGCCCGGTGGACGATGAGCACGATCAACAGGCCCAGCGTGTCAACCA
>NZ_JAHZTC010000014.1 GCF_019599265.1 Pontibacter sp. HSC-14F20
ACTTGATGCCCTTGCCCTGCTGGTGGAGTTGGAGGAGTTGTTTTATCTGGCTCATAGGTTTTGGTTTTCCGGCCATCGGTGCGCTCTTCTTTGGTGATAGCACCAAAGAACCAAAACCTATCGATAAAGAAATAGCAGGTGGGGTCAATATGCTCCGGAATTTACCCGAGGGGTCAACATGCTCCGGAATATTTAGTGCCTTATACTGCTATCAGAGGGGTCAGCATCCGCCGGAATGTCAGAGGTTGCTTTCGTCAGCAACAGCTAATCCAGCCTTAATGTACTACCGGAAGGTGGGGTCAACATGGTCCGGATTATCCAGATAACAGTAGATATACGCGTAAGTTTAAAGTAGATAACTTGATTGAAGTTAAATTTTCTTAAGTCAATCCATTCCCCTCTACAAGTAAAGTAATTGCATAGTTTTCCAGTACTATAAATTTAGTAAATTGCACTACGGATAGAAATGAAATAATATCTAAACGCTATATATAATATTTTTATACAATGATAAAATAATCAATTAACAACATAGTATAGTTCTAGTAGTAAAAAATAAACTTGAAAAGTTTTCAAATAACTTAATCAAGGCACTTTTTAAAAATAGGCTTTAATGCATCAAAAACGCGACTTGACAAGAGAGAGTTAAAATCAGACAAAAAAATAGGGGATAATATTGCAATAGTGAAAGATAAATTATCTTATTTTGTGATAATTAACTTAGCATTAAAACTGCACAAAAATTTATTAACTCTTAACTTTTAGCTATGGCACAACTCTACAATCCCCCATTAGGCCGGCTTATACGCACTCTGCTCCTGCAGTGCATGATTATGCTGGGAATCGTCTCCACTGGTGTGGCGCAGGCCACCTTACCAATCAATTATGATGGTCCGTGGGGAGATGAACTTCCACAAGGCTGGTCAAAGACTGGTACTATTATTACAGGTCAGGACTTAGAAGGCGGTAGCCAAGGTTCAGCACAGTTCAGAGGTGCGAGCGCTACCATCGGAATTAGTATTGCAAACGCAAGCACTACTGATTTTAGATTAAGGTATAGCCTACAAGCAATAACGACAAGATCTGGGTATAGCGCGAGCTTCACAGTAAGTTACTCAACCGATGGTGGTACTAGTTACACACCAACTGCAAGTGCTGATGCCATAACGCCTGCAAGAACTGCACAGCGACTGACAGATTTACTTCCAGCAGCAACAACCAATATCCGCTTCACACTTAACTCTGTTTCTGAAGCATACGTTTTGCTGGATGCCATAGAGTTGGTACAGACACCAGAAGTACTGACTGCAACGCCAGCTAGTGGTGTGCCTGGCACAGCTATAACCATTACAGGCAACCGCCTGAACAACGCAACTGTAAAGTTTGGGGAAATTGTAGTGCCAGCTGAGTTGACTATTAAAGATGCTGCTGGTGTAGAAAGCACAGTTAATGGAGTTACTATAAATGCGACAGGTACAGAGATTATAGCGTATGTGCCATACGGAGCAATAGCAAACTCTCCTATTACAGTGAATACTACCTATGGTACTACAGCCCCGGTAGATTTTACAGTTCCTGCTCCTGAGTTTGATGCGACCACACCTTTCTCCCGGGCATCAGGTATAGCGGGCGAGACTGTATTACTGAAAGGTAACAATTTCATCGATGCAAGTGCTGTGCTTTTCAACGGAGTGGCAGCGGCATTTACAGTAGACCATAATGGTCAGATCACTGCTACCATTCCTGCCCTGGCTAGTTCAGGTCCGATAACGGTAACAACTCCAGCAGGTAGCGTAAATAGCGTATCATTCACGGTACCAGGCCCAGTTGTTTCATCATTTGCTCCGGCAGCAAGCGAAGGTCCAGGAACAGAGATTACTATTTCAGGTGAATACTTCAATGGTGTTACTGATGTTAAGTTCAACGGTGTAACCGCAACGGGTTTTACAGTCAATCAAACTAATGATGAGATTACAGTAAACGTGCCACTTGGCGCCAGCACAGGTCCTATTACTGTAACAAGTCCAGCGGGAACTGGTACAAGCGAAACACCGTTTGAAGTGCCAGCACCAAAATTTGTTGCTAAAACGATAGGAGAACTTAATCTGGAGTTTGATCCTGCTAGAACAGGCGCAGGCAAGACAATTACGATCTACGGTGAGAACCTGGCAAGTGTAAGCCGCGTGGTATTTGCTGCAGCCGAAGGCGAGGGTGCTGATGGGACTAACCTGGTTGCAACTACTGACACCGCGTTGACAGTAACTGTACCAGCAGGCGCTGCCAACGGCACTCTGCAGTTAATTGCTCCCGGTAATAAAATAGCGAATAGCTCACAAATTTTTGAATTTGTGCCAGCTCCTTCTATCGCTACCGTTACACCAATCTATGGTGAAGTAGAAACGGAAATTACCATAACAGGTACTAACTTCCAGGAGGCTGATTCTGTAAAGATTGGTGACGGAACAGTGCTTGCAGCTGACTTTGAAGTTAACGCTGAGGGCACGGTCATAACATTGTCTATACCTACAGACGCGACAACAGGCACTGTGTCTGTAACAACACTCTTGGGTGGCACTGGCGTTTGGAACGGAACATTTGATGTGGTGCTTGCACCAGCTATCACAGCCTTTACGCCCGCTGAAGGCCCTATTGGCCAGGAGATCACACTGACAGGTACAAACCTAAAGTATGTAACAGAAGTTGTTTTCCTAGGAGACAACAATACTGAAGAAGAATCAGATACGAGAGTAACGTTAACAGCACCTAACGACAGCGAGACACAACTGGTATTTAACGTTCCAACAGGTACACCAGCTGGTTCAGGTAAACTGCTCGTGAGAAACTCTGTTGACGCCGCTGTTTCGGCAGAGGACTTTGAAGTGATTCTTCATCCAGTAGCTCAGTCTATTACGCCAACTATGGGCGTGATTGCTTCTACTGTAAAAATTGAAGGTTACAATTTTGAGAATGCAACATCACTTAGCTTCGGCGGTGTAGTAATACCAGCAGCGACTCAAAGTACAGAAGGCTTTACAATTGATTCAGATAAGCTGATCACAGTAACAGTTCCAGCTGAGGCTGCTGTTATTTCGCCTATCATTATTACAAACGGATTTGGTGACAGCGAGCCTGTAAACTTTACGGTTATCAAAACGCCTACTATTGATTCATTTGTAGCGGAAAGAGGCATCATAGGCAGTGAAGTAGTTATCACAGGTACAAATTTCTACGGCGAAAACATCACAGTTTCATTTGCAGGAGCAGAGGGCCGCGTAGTTGCGCCAGCTAGAGACATTACACCAACTCAGTTGAAAGTTACAGTTCCTACAGGTGCTATTACAGGTAACTTGACAGTAACGAATGTTGCTGGGCCAAGTGAGCCAAGTGAAACTGATTACATCGTAGCGACTAAACCAGAAATCTTCAGCTTTACCCCTACTTCAGGTAAAGTAGGTGATGATGTAGTAATTACAGGTTGGTTAATGCAGAACGTAACAGAGGTTGCCTTTAATGGAGTAAGAACTGCAGTAACGCCAAGTGCAGATGGCGATACAATTAAAGTAAAGGTGCCAGATGGTGCAACGACTGGCAGACTATCTCTGTTCGAAGGTGAAAACTCAGTGTTTACAACAGCAGAAAATGAAATCTTCACGGTTATACTTGCACCAACTATTATAGTAGTTAGCCCTGATAGAGGGGTTGAAGGTACAGTCGTAACTATCACAGGTACTAACTTTATTGAAGTAACGTCTGTTACATTCAATGGAGGTAATGAAGTTGTGGTTGAAGGGGAGAACATTGAAGTTAACGAAACATTCGATGTGCTTACCGTGACAGTTCCAACAGGTGCTAAAACAGGCGACTTAGTGGTAACGACAGAAGCAGGTACAGCGAATTTCGAGGACTTCGTTGTTCCAACCCCTGCTGCTATCACATTTACCAATAACACCACAACTCCATTTGTGAGCTATGCTAACCAGTCAGTAACCATCAGAGGTCAGTATTTCACGGGTGCAACTGAAGTGGACTTCAATGGTAAAAAGATCACTACAGGTATAACTGTAGTAGATGCTGAAGGTGAAGATAGCACCAACCCTGAGCGCTTCCAGCTGATTACAGTTAAAGCACCGTTTGATGCTGGCAAAGGTAAAATCACTGTAACTACTCCTGCCGGCTCAGGTATAAGTGCTGATGACTATACTGTCATAGAGCCAAAGATAGCAAGCATTAGTGCTACCGAAGGTTATGCAGCTCAAACAGTTTTAACCATCACAGGTGAGCTGTTTACGCAATACTGGAATGAAACACTGAACGGCGGCGAAGAAGACGTTAAAGCGCCAATAGTTAAGTTCAACGGAGCACAGATTGAGGCCACAACCTATACGGCAAATGGTACTAGCATTACTGTGACAGTACCAGGTTCTGCCAGAACAGGTAGTGTAACTGTAGTGTCAGGTAGTGGTGAAAGTGAGCCAGTACAATTTAACGTACTTGCCCCTGTGTTGTCTTCTTTGTCGCCTACAGCAGTTTATGCAAGCCAATCAGTAACCATCTCTGGTACGAACTTTATCAATGTAACAGGTATGTCCTATGGGAACATTCCGATTACAGGGTATAACATTGTGTTAACTGATTCGGTGAAAGGTACAGGTACCATTACTTTTGTGGCACCAGTAATCGACCACAATACAACTAATACTTTGTCTGTAACTTCAACAAGTGGTACAGGCAGTAGAGAATTTACTATTTACAGACCAGTAATTTCCAATGTATTTGAAACTGGCAAAGAAAGCCTTGCAGACAGAAGAATTTATGCTGGTGTAAATACTATAACAATTAAAGGTACACGCTTTGATGAGTACTGGAATGGAGCAGTAACAACAGCTACTCCAACTATGTCACTTGTTAGAACTAATAGTACAACAGCCACCCCGATAGAGATAATAGGCTTCACTTTCAATGCAGGTGAAAATGAGGAGGGTGTAGACGAGATTGTTGCTACTATTCCAACTACTATACCTGCAGGAGACTACTTCGTAAGGGTAACTAGTAGAAGTGGAGCAGGTCAGTCATCTGGCCCAGCTGGTACAATCACTGTTCTTGGTACTCCAACCATCGTTAGCTTAAGTAAAGCAGTTGGTTTAGTGGGAGACAAATTCACTATCACCGGTACTTTCTTCGATGATGCATCTAAGGTGACTTTCCTGGGTATCGAAGGAGAGGCTGATGAAGTGGATGCAGTTTTCGAAAGAACTTCAACTACTGAACTACTTGTTACAGTGCCAGTGGCGGCTAAAATCGGTAAAATAGCTGTAACAACCCCTTTCAATGGTGGAGTAGGAACTACGGTAATAAGTGAAGATATCTTCAGGGTAGTAAAAGCACCAATTGTGTATGACTTCAATACGAAGACTGGCCCTTCTGGCTCAATTGTAACTATCACAGGTGAAAACCTGATAGCTGTTGATGGTAGAATCAAAGTATCTTTCAAAGGTCATGGCGGTGAGATTATACCTGCTGAGTTAGTAGACCAAGCTGAACTAAACGCCACAGTGACTGCAGAAGATTTAGTAACTGCTCGTACGATTGCAGTAAGAGTGCCAGTGAATGCGATTACAGGTGTCATTACATTAGCTAACGAAGTTGGTACAGTTACTACTGCCGAAGCAAGAGATACTAATGTTGATGTCTACACAGTCACTAGTCCAGTGGTTATTAGATTCGAAAAAACGAATGGAAGCAGAATTGCTGTAGGTAATCATGCACGTCTGCTAGAGACAGTAATTGTGAAAGGCTATAATTTGGTAGGTGTGCAAAGGCTGCGAATTGGTAGTACAAACGTATTTGGCTACTATGAAGATAACCAGCATACCCTGGAGATGATTGTGCCTAGAACAGCAGACAGAGAAATAGTAAATGTTATAACTGGAGTGGGTTCTGATGCAAGCGAAGAAATGCTGGAAATCATAAAACCGGACATAACAGTTGACCCAACAGTGCTAAGCTTTAAAGCTGCAGTTGAAAGTGAAGAAGTAACAACATACGATGTGAAAAGCTACACTGTAACAGCTACTAACCTGGCAGTGGGGCAAACCTTACTTATCTCATTAAGTGAGAACATGCCATATTTGCTTTCACTTGATCCAAACTCAACTGCAGAAGATGCTTGGACGACAGGTATGACGCTTTCAGCAGGCGAAAACGGTAACTTGACACAGGTTGTTTATGCTAGAAATAATAGCACAGCAGTTGCGAATGATGAGAGCAGTAGACAGACAGTACTTGCTAATCATTCTTCATTGGAAGCAACCACTCGTACGGTCACTCTGCAAGCCGAAATTATTCCACTCCCAGTAGAGCTCATCTCCTTCAACGCTAGAAAAGAAGGCAACGGTGTTCAACTGACATGGGCAACAGCTTCTGAGCTGGACAACGACTACTTCGAGGTACAGATGACGGAAGACCTGAAAGGTGAGTTTAAGGCAGTAGGCAAAGTGAAGAGCAAAGTGAATACGACTTCGCTTCGTCAGGACTATCAGTTCAACCACAAGGGTAACTTCAACGGTACACGTTACTACAGACTAAAGCAAGTGGACCTAGATGGCACATCTGATTACAGCAAAGTGGTGGCCGTATCGTCTAACGGTGTGAACCTGGCAGTTGGTCCAAGAGTGTATCCTAACCCAATCAACGCTGAATCTAAGCTGGTATACAACGCCGACAGAGCAGGTAAGTTGAATGTGCGTATCGTGAACATGAATGGCTCAGCCGTACAGAGCCTAAGCTACGACATTGAGGAAGGTGAGAACACCATCCTTCTGAACCTGAACAACAACCTGCCAACAGGTATCTATATCCTGATGACAGAGTTCAACGGTAAGATGGAGCAGGTGAAGCTCATGAAGCAGTAGAACCAAAGCTTAACTTATAGCAGAAGGCCCGCCAACTTGGCGGGCCTTCTTTTTTTGTCCAGGTATAACAAATCCTAAACAGGTATAGCCAACCTATGCAGCTATAGCAAAATCCAATAGACAAGACAATGTGCAGGTATAGCCGCCGCTATACCTTGTGCCTTCCTGATATAAACATTTGAAACATTGGTTTATTCAAGCACAAGCTTTAATTTTGAAGGAATATAAAACCAAAGAAGCCATGCAGAAAGACACAGCTATATTTGACCTGATTGCAAAAGAAAAAGCACGCCAGACCCACGGCATCGAACTGATCGCGTCCGAGAACTTTGTTTCGGATCAGGTAATGGAGGCGATGGGTAGCGTGATGACCAACAAGTACGCCGAAGGCCTGCCGGGCAAGCGCTACTATGGTGGCTGCGAAATTGTGGATCAGTCAGAGCAGTTGGCAATCGATCGTGCAAAGGAGCTGTTTGGAGCAAGCTGGGCCAATGTGCAGCCTCACTCCGGTGCGCAGGCCAATGCCGCTGTGATGCTCGCAGTATTACAGCCGGGCGACAAGATCCTGGGCTTTGACCTGTCGCATGGTGGTCACCTGACGCATGGTTCTCCTGTTAACTTCTCTGGCAAACTCTACCAGCCTAGCTTCTATGGCGTGGAGCAGGAAACGGGTCTGATCGATTTTGATAAAGTAGTGGAAACAGCTCGTCGTGAGAAGCCGAAGCTGATTATATGCGGTGCATCTGCTTACAGCCGCGATTGGGATTATAAAAAACTACGTGCCGCTGCCGATGAGGTAGGCGCTTTGCTGATGGCAGATATCTCCCACCCTTCTGGCCTGATTGCCAAAGGTCTTTTGAACAATCCATTTGAGCACTGCCATATCATTACCACTACGACGCACAAAACACTGCGTGGACCAAGAGGCGGCATGATCATGATGGGCAAGGACTTTGAAAACCCATTTGGACTCAAGACTCCGAAAGGAGAAATCCGCATGATGTCTTCTTTGCTGGACGGCGCTGTTTTCCCGGGTACGCAGGGCGGCCCGCTGGAGCATGTGATCGCGGCGAAAGCAGTGGCTTACTATGAAGCTTTGTCTGACGACTACATGGGCTATATCAAGCAAGTGCAGCAAAACGCGCAGGCCATGGCAACCGCTTTTGTGGAGCGTGGCTATAACATCATTTCTGGCGGCACAGACAATCACATGATGCTGATCGACCTGCGCACCAAAGGTATAACAGGCAAGCTCGCCGAAAATACATTGGTTAAGGCGGATATCACCATCAACAAGAACATGGTACCTTTTGATGACAAGTCGCCGTTCGTGACCTCAGGTATGCGTATAGGAACCGCTGCAATAACCACGCGTGGTCTCAAAGAAGCCGACATGGCCCGCATCGTGGAATTGATCGATGATGTACTGACACACAATGACAACGAAAGCAAAATAGAAGCTGCGCGCAAAGAAGTGAACAGCTGGATGAAAAACTACCCGCTTTTTGCTTATTAATTCAATCGTAGGAAATTTATTTATAAGCCATAATTAATGGACCAACCACACCTCGAGGGAGCTGAACAGCAGCAGGAGATGTCCTTTGTGGACCATTTGGAGGAGTTAAGGTGGCACATTATTCGTTCAGTGGGGTCCATTCTGGTATTTGCCACTGCAGCGTTTCTTGCCAAAGGCTTCGTGTTCCATGATATTATACTGGCCCCGTCGCGCACCGATTTCCTGAGTTACAAAATGATGTGCGAGATCAGTACGTACTTCGGATCGGCAGCATTCTGTATAGAAGACTTAGGCTTTACGATACAGAGCCGGCAGATGAGCGGCCAGTTCTCCATGCACATCATGGTATCGTTGGTACTCGGCCTGGCTATGGCTTTCCCGTATGCCTTCTGGGAAATCTGGCGTTTTGTGAGGCCGGGCCTGTACCCACAAGAGCAGAAAAGCTCGCGGGGAGCGGTTTTCTGGGTATCGGTGCTGTTTGCAATGGGTTTGCTGTTTGGCTACTATGTAGTTTCCCCTATTTCTATCAATTTTCTGGCAGGTTATCAGGTAGACCCCTCCATCATTAATGAGTTCGACCTGTCTTCCTACATTTCCACGCTCACGACACTTTGTCTGGCGTGTGCCCTTATGTTTGAACTGCCCGTTATTGTGTATTTCTTTACCAAAGCAGGCTTGCTCTCGCCGGAGTTGATGAAGGTGTACCGAAGGCACGCCATTATCGTAATTCTGATTTTGTCTGCCGTTATCACACCTCCTGATGTGATCAGCCAACTCCTCATAGCCTTTCCACTCATCGTCCTGTATGAAGTAAGTATAGGTGTGTCGGGAAGAATTATCAAACGCGATTTGAAGAGATTGAATGAAAATAACGCTTAAAACTATGGGATATAAAATAGCTATCGGTGGCGACCATGCCGGTTTTACTTACAAAAGTCTGTTAAAAGAACAGCTTACAGCGGCAGGGCATGAAGTAACAGATTTCGGTCCGGGCTCCGACGCATCAGTGGACTATCCGGATCATGTGCACCCGCTTGCCAAAGCTGTCGTGAACAAAGAAGCTGACTTTGGTGTCCTGATCTGTGGTAGCGGAAACGGTGTGGCTATGACAGCCAATAAGTATCAGGAAATAAGAGCGGCCCTTTGCTGGCAGACAGAACTGGCCAAGCTCTCACGGGAGCATAACAACGCCAACATCCTCTGTATACCTGCCCGCTTTGTGTCGCAGGACGTAGCAGCTGATATGACACGTGTATTTCTGGAAACAGAATTTGAAGGTGGACGCCACCAAAATCGGGTAGATAAAATTCCGGTTTGCTAAGTCAGGTATAGCCGGTTAACGGACTCTCTTATAAACTGCCGCTGTTTGCGTGGGTGCATAGCCTTCGAAAACGGACGGCAGTTTGTGTTTAAGCTGCGGCATAAGCCCTACCTGGTCTACAATGTATTCGGGGGTTTCCAGACGGAAGTTCTGGTAGAGATCGTACACGGACTGGTACTCGTCGAGACGACTAAAGTAACGCTGTGACAGTTGCCAGTTCAGGTATGGTGTTGCCAGTTTGTTGTGCTCGTAATAGCTCATGTCATCACCCAGCACCAAAACAGAGCTGCCTTTAACATTGCCGCTTGCACCACCGGCCGGAAGCAGCAACTGCGAATCATCTATCTTCACAAAGGAGGCAATCCCCAGCGGCTGCCGGTAACGGATCAGAAGCACCCCGCCAAGCAGGATAAAGAACATCAGATTCAGAATCCATTTCCTTATGCGGCTTGTAAACAAAAACTCACCGAAATAAGCAATGGGCGGCAGTATGACGACAAACGATCCGACTGATAGTTCATGACGGGTTATCAAGACCAGGATGCTCACAACGAGCCATACCGTCATGAGTTGCTGAAACTTTCCTTGAAACACCAAGCGCTGCGGCAGTGAAGTAGTGCTGATGAGCGAAAGGAATAAAATGGTTGCAGGCAGGGCTAGTGCCAATGCCAGTTGCGACGGAGGTACCAGTGAATTGATGCCAAATTGCCAGGGCTGCAGCAGGTGCATTTCAACAAATTGGGAGGTCGTATTGGTGTACAGGTAATAGGTTACCAACACGGCATACGGAAAGGCAAAGCCACATAGCATCAACAGGAAACTTCTGAAGGTATTGGAAGCGAAGAGTACAACTCCAAATGCCGCTACCAGCAGAAACTGGGCTAATGGCAGATAACTAAGCGCCGCAAGCCCCACCATAAAGCCGCCCACAAACAAACGGTTGTTTTCAAACCCTTCCCGTGAAATGGTGATAATATAAGGTAGCGACAGAATAACAAACGTATTGCCGATCAGCAGTGGCGTCAGCATATCAAACTCAAAGGTAAGGCTACCTATGAGCAGGTATAGCAAGGCAGGAATGTAACCCTTGCCAGCGTATACCTGATGCCGGTTGAGCGTTACATTAAACATAACCGCCTGGAAGAGAAGCAGGAAAGTGGCCGCGATCCGGTAACTCAGGTATGAGCGTCCTGCAATCACATCTATGGTCCAGTACACGAATGCCGAGAGCGGCGCCGTGGTGTCGTAAATATCGCGGTACATGGCAAAACCGTCTGCCATCCGCTCTCCTACCAGCATATGCAGCAGCTCGGATGCAGTAGCAGGTATACCTAAAAAGATAAGAGGCAACCGGATCGCCAGGAACAGTAATACCAGCAAAAATAAGCGGGAAGGCAGTATGCTTCGGAAGTAACTAATCAAAGGAAGACGGAGTTAGAAGGAACTATACACCAGCCTGAACCGAAATGAGTACGGTACAATTGGGGTAAAAATGCGAAATTAATATGATATTTGCATCTTCAATATGGAAAGTAAAAGACAACAGAAATTTTCGCGCCTTATTCAGAAGGAGTTGGCAGAGGTCTTCCAGCGGGAAGTGCCACACTTGTTCGGTGGCGCCTATATATCCGTCAGTGTAGTGCGCATGTCGCCTGACCTGGGCCTGGCGCGTGTATACCTGAGCGTGATGAACGCCAAGGACGGTAACGAGATGCTCCTGCAGGAGCTGCGGGTGAATACCAAAACGATCCGTCACCAGCTGGCCCAGCGCATCAAGAAACAGGTGCGCGTTATACCCGAACTCGTGTTCTTCCTGGACGACACCGCTGAGTACTCTGCCAAGATAGACAAATTATTCTCTAACCTGGACATTCCGCCCGCTCCTGAGGAGGACGAGGACGACGACACCTATACCCGCTAAGAAGCAGCAACACCCTTATGCAGTACGACCCGATTAAGCGTGTGCTGGGCGATGTGTTCAACAAGACCCCATTCCTGCGCCGCATATTTTATAACCTGCTGGACCTGCTCCTGCTGCGTGCCTGGCACGTGCACAAGGAGTTGCGCCAGTGGGCCGCCAACCGCAAAAACGAAGAGCAGCACATACTCGATGCCGGTTCCGGCTTTGGGCAGTATACCTACTGGCTCTCGAGCCAGAGCAGCAGGTGGAGCATACTGGCCGTCGACGTGAAAGATGAACAGATATCGGACAGCAACCGATTTTTCAGGGCAATCGGGCGGCAAAATGTGCTGTTTCGTATTGGCGATCTGGTAAAGTACCGCGAGGAAAACACCTACGACCTGATCTTGTCGGTGGACGTGATGGAGCATATTCTGGAAGATGTGGAAGTGTTCCGCAACTTTCAGGCATCGCTGGTGCCGGGAGGTATACTGGTCATCTCCACTCCGTCTGACCAAGGCGGCTCGGATGTGCATGGCGATGATGAAACCTCGTTTATAGAAGAGCACGTGCGCGATGGTTATAACATCCAGGAAATTCAGGATAAGCTCTTCTCTGCTGGCTTCAGCAAGGTAGAGGCGCGTTATTCATACGGCAAGC
Source organism: Pontibacter sp. HSC-14F20 (assembly GCF_019599265.1). Lineage (GTDB taxonomy): Bacteria > Bacteroidota > Bacteroidia > Cytophagales > Hymenobacteraceae > Pontibacter. Next base: position 12,309 of record NZ_JAHZTC010000014.1, read on the forward strand.
CAGGGCAAATTTCGTGGCGCCTGTCCATGAAGTACCCGCTCCTGATGCTCAACACATCCAAAGCATTCTTTATCCTGCTGCCATTCTATTACCTGGTTACTTTCCCGATAAGCTTAGTATTGAACTGGCTTGATGTAAACGGCAAGCACGCCTCGGGCACAGGCCTGATTGTGAAAGCCTGGAAATAAATTAATTTGTTGATGGCTTAATTGTTAAATTGTTGACTCAACACAATGATTAAGTTGAAACTTTAGCCTAGGCACCCATAACTGCTAAATGAACGTCCCTTATCTCATAGCGAAGCGTTATTTTTTCTCTAAGAAGAAGAGGAACATCATTAGCCTTATTTCCAATATTGCCATGATCGGGGTGGCGGTGGGCACGGCGGCGCTCATTATCGTGCTGTCAGTGTTCAACGGTCTCGAAGACCTCATCCGTACCATCTATACCAGCTTTGACCCTAACCTGAAGATATCGGCGGCAGAAGGCAAGTCATTTGAGACGGATACGGAGTTCATGAACCGGATACGCAATACGCCCGGGGTGGCGCTGGTAACCGAGGTAATAGAGGACAATGCGCTGCTGCGTTACAACGACCGTCAGATGGTGGTAAAAGTTAAAGGCGTCAGCGAAAATTTCTTTGAGCAGAACAGGATTGGCTCTTCGGTGGTGGAGGGGCACTATAATCTGTATGCCAACGATAATTACTATGCATTGCTCGGGCGGGGAGTACAGTATCAGCTATCTGTCAGGACGAGCAATGAGTTCACGTATATGCAGTTCCTGTACCCGCGCAACACCAAATTCAATCCACTCAATCCCGAAGGAGCTTTCAAATCACTACAGATAACACCTGGTGGCGTGTTTGCCATTGAGCGGCAGTACGACGACGCCTATGTGTTTGTGCCCATACAGTTTGCGGAAGAGCTCATGGAATACGGCCGGCGGCGTACGGCCATTGAGATTAAGGTAGAAGAAGGACATCGTATCGAAACCGTGAAACGCTCTTTGCAAAAGGTGTTGGGCGAGTCCTTTCTGGTACAAAACAGCGACGAGCAACACACTAGTCTGCTACGTGCCGTAAAGGTTGAGAAGCTTTTTGTGTTCATTACCTTTACTTTTATTCTGCTCATAGCTTCACTAAATATCTTTTTCTCCCTCTCCATGCTGGTGATCGATAAGAAAAAGGATATTGCTGTGTTGGCCTCGATGGGTGCCACAAAAGAGCAGATCCGCAACATATTTTTGTTTGAGGGCGCGCTGGTTGCCTTTATCGGGGCATCTTATGGCTTGTCACTGGGCATGCTGATTGCCAACCTGCAACAGACCTTTGGCATTGTCTCGATGGGGATGGCTACTTCGGTTGTCGACTCTTACCCTGTAAAGCTCGAGTTGATGGACTTTGTATTGACGGGTGCTGCCATTGTCATCATCACCATGCTGGTGTCTATACGTCCTGCCCGTAAAGCGGCTGCCATGTCCGTGCGCGACAACCTGTAAGGTATAGCCGCCTTTTTTCCATTACACCTCACCTACTATCATGAAAGCCGTTCTTCTGATTCTTCTCCTTCTCATGTCCGGCTGCTCCACAACTGAGACAGATACAGCAGAAGAAGCTGCTACAGGTATAGCACCCACCGAAACAGAAACCTATACCTCCGCTAACAGCAAAATCCGTTTCCTGTGGCGTGAGCAGGTATACGATGCTGACCTGGAGGACTCCTTGAGCACAATTATGATCGATCAGGCATTAGCTGATAAGCTGACGGATGCCGAACGAGCGGCTGTGGGCTATGTCGTTACTTTTATAGGCAGCGAGTGCGACTGGGATGGAAGGGCGAATGAGGAATTCAGTAATCTGAAATGCAAAACCCTTACGGCATTAAACCTGGGTTATCAGTGCTCCGATCAGCACCTAGGCTTCCTGCAAAACTGGTTTCGGAACGACCACGAAGTACTGGCTCGCCTGGCCTCTTGTCCCCGAGTGCCCTTTACCGCCTCAAGCCAGCAAACATTCGATGAGCTATACCTGACTACCCAGAGTGATACGATTAAAGTATGGTTCAGGGCAAGCGGCGTAAACCTACCCATGAATGCTGCCTGGGAGTGGACGGAGGAGAATGTCTTCCTGTTTCAGGATAGTGCCATTAGTTTGCTAAAAGTAGATAAGTCAGAGGTGAACAGAACCGAACTAAAGTTATCGGGAGGGCTTTAAATTAGCAGCAAGCATATGACAGTCGCTATATATTGAGATTAAAAGACTTTAATGTGTTACAGCGTGTGATTTAATGCTGCGAATATGAAAATATTCTGATTTATGGCTGCGATTATGGGCGTTTCAGATAGGAAATTAGCAGTTTTAGGGTTAAATTTGGAGTCCTAAAATTGTACCTGTATGAAAGTATACACCACGCAGCCGTTTCAGGTAATCTATTCTCTGTTCGAGCATGAGTACCTGGGATATCTGTTCGAATCTTTTGTGGTGCAGATTAATACTAAGGGGCAGCTGACTTTACAGCACCAGAATATTTCTGCCAAAAACGCCGACGAATTCTCCTCCCGTCTCGATGCTAAAGATTTTAAACTGATCGACCTGATCGATCAGACTCAGCAGGACGCGGTACTGAAGAAGTTCTCTTCAAAGAAACTCTCTCCTATTGATTTTTTCCTGAAGGTATACGACCCTGAAAAGGGCGATAAAAACATGCAGGAAGCGATCGGCCATTACATACAGGTGCGCATGAACAAGATTCTGGAAATGCTCCAGGACCGCCGCACCTTCATCATTGGCAAAGATGGCGACCCTACTTGGAAAGAAATTCAGGTAGCAGCCGATAAAGCAACTGTGCGCTTTCACCTGCACCGCAACCCGGACAATACTCATTATTACCCCACTGTCAAGTATAAAGGAGATAAGCTTAATTTCCAGTATCGGAATGCGGCCCTGATCTGCTACGAACCAGCCTGGCTGATGGTGGACGGTGTTATATACAGTTTCGAAAGCGGCATTGACGGTAAAAAGCTGCAGCCCTTCCTGAATAAAAAGTTTATCCTGATTCCGCGTTCAGTTGAGGAAAACTACTACCGCAAGTTTGTGACCTCGCTGGTAGAGTCCTTCGACGTGAAACCGAATGGGTTCGAGATAAAGCCACAGGTGTTCAAACCCAGGCCGCACCTCAACTTCTCCGAAATCAAGTCGGCCGAAGTATCTGCGTTGCTGAGCAACGGGGGTAGTGAGGCCAGCAGAGTAGATAAGGCTGCCGCAGCCGATAAGATCCTGTTCAACCTGTCCTTCAGGTATGGCGACCACCTGGTGGAGGCGCAGGATGCCAAGCGGATTAGTGTGAGCATGGAAAAAACGGAGGATTCCTACATTTTCCATAAGCTATTGCGCGATGCGGTGTATGAAAAGCAGTATGTAAAAGAGCTGGCCAAGCGCGAACTGGAGGTAAAGAACGGACAGGCCGTGCTGGACAAAAGCGCTGCTTTTTCGTGGCTCAACAATAACCTGCAGGCACTGGAGGAACTGGGCTTTACGGTGGAACAATCCGAGAAAAGTGGCAAGCACTACTTCATTGGCGATATTTCTGTAAACGTAGGTATAACTGAAAACAACGACTGGTTCGACATCTATGGCACTGTGCGCTTCGGTGAGTTCGAAGTGCCGTTCATCAGGCTAAGAAACCACATCCTGACGCGCAACAACGAATATCTGTTACCGAACGGGCAGGTAGCTATTATACCTGAAGAGTGGTTCACGCAGTACATCGAACTGTTTGCCTTCTCGGAGGGGGAGCAACAGCTGACGCTGCGCAAACACCACATGGCGCTCGTTAACGACCTGCAAAACGGCAACCTGGCCCAGGTAACGATGACGCGAAAGCTGGAAAAACTGCGCGAGTTTGATGCCATAGAAGACAAACCAATGCCGGCAGGCTTCCTGGGGGAGTTGCGTCCCTACCAGAAAGCGGGTTACAACTGGCTGCATTTTGTAAAAGACTTTAAGTTTGGCGGCTGCCTGGCCGATGACATGGGGCTTGGTAAAACCGTGCAGACGCTGGCCATGCTGCAGCACCGCAAAGAAAACGGAGCCGAGTCGGCGACGTTGCTTGTGATGCCGACCTCGCTTATCTACAACTGGCTGAACGAAGCGCAGAAGTTCACACCGGAGCTGCGCATCCTCTCCTATACCGGTACTTACCGCGACAAGAATGTAGAGCAGTTCAAGGATTATGACCTGGTGCTGACCTCCTACGGCATTGTGCGCCTGGATACGGAACTACTCAAGACGTACTACTTTGACTATATTATACTGGACGAGTCGCAGGCCATTAAAAACCCGGATTCCAATACTTCAAAGGCAGTTCGCTCGCTGAAGTCACGCCATCGCCTGATCCTGACAGGTACGCCGGTCGAGAACAGCACCATGGACCTTTGGTCGCAGATGTCGTTCATTAATCCAGGCCTGCTGGGCAATCAGCATTTCTTCCGGAAAGAGTTTCTGAAGCCGATTGAGAAACAGAAAGACGAGCACAAGACACGCCGGCTGCATGCGCTCATCAAGCCATTTATACTGCGCAGGCACAAATCGCAGGTAGCTCGTGAACTGCCGCCTAAGATTGAGCACACCACTTTCTGCCGGATGACAGAAGAGCAGGAGCAAGCCTACGAAGAAACCAAGTCGTATTACCGCAACAAGATTTTGACCAGTCTGGAAGAAAAAGGGCCGGGCAACACGCAGTTTGTCCTTTTGCAGGGTTTGATGAAGCTCCGCCAGATTGCCAACCATCCTTTCATGACGGATCCGAACTATGAAGGCGAATCGGGTAAGCTGAAAGAGGTGATGCGCATGACCAGGAACATTGTAGCCAAAGGTCATAAGGTGCTTATCTTTAGTCAGTTTGTGAAGCATCTGGAAATTGTAAGGCAGGCACTGGATGAGAAGGAAATTACCTATGCGTATCTGGATGGCAACACGAAGAACCGCCAGCAGCAGGTAGAACTGTTCCAGAACAACCCGAGCATACAGGTGTTCCTGATCTCGATGAAAGCTGGTGGCGTGGGCCTTAACCTGACCGCTGCGGACTATGTTTTTATCCTGGACCCGTGGTGGAACCCAGCCGTGGAGGCGCAAGCCGTGGATAGAGCCCACCGCATCGGGCAGCAGAACAAGGTGTTTACCTATAAGTTCATCACCAAAGACACCGTAGAAGAAAAGATCCTGGCGCTGCAAAACCGCAAGATCCAACTCGTAACCGACCTGATCAGCACCGACGAGAACATCATCAAAAGCCTGACGAAAGAGGACATTGACAATCTGTTAAGTTAGGGATTAGATAAATTGTTGGTTCGATAGCCGGGTAGTATACCAAAGCCGCAGCATGATGCATCTTGCGGCTTTTTTGTGGCTGCAGCAAGAAGGCAGGTATAACCTTATAGTTGTTGTTTGGTTAATAGATAGAGCTCTTAGGTATAGGTAGGCTGGGCAGGTATAGAGAGGGAAAGTTATACCTTCAAAAGTTTACATTGTTGCGCCACGCCTGGCAAAACCTGAGTGTATTAGCTATACCTATATAAAGCCACAAGGTGTTATTTAGCATACCTGACGGATACAGAATGAGCAGGTATAACTGCGGATCAATAATAGAACCATCAGCAATTTAACAACTAAGCACACATGCACCTTCACCTAAAGACAGCGGTAGAACAGGACTTCCGGAGCGTGTTTTATGCATTTGACGAGCAGCTGTTCAGAGAACTGGCGCCGCCCTACCCGCGGCTGAAGCTGTTGCGGTTTGATGGCAGTGCCCCGGGTGACGTGGTAGAAGTGGAATTGCAGACAGGTATAAAATCCTTCCGGTGGACCAGCCTGATCACAGAACGGGAAATAACAGATACGGCTGCCTGGTTTGTAGACGAAGGTCAGGAAGTCCCTCCTCCCCTGCGCAGCTGGCGGCATAAGCATTTGGTCACGCAACACGGTAGCGGCGCTCTCATCCACGACATCATTGACTACAGCACTGGGTACAAGGCGCTGGATGCCATGCTATATCCCTTTATGCTGGCGGCCTTCGGTATGCGGAAGCCGATTTATAAGAAACTGTTTCGTAAGGTATAGTGAAGCAGTTCGGAAAGGTATAGCTTCCTTATTGAAACACAGGTACCGCTATCCCTATACCTGTCTGAAGAGGCATTGATAAGGTATATAGTGTCAAATCTTCAAAACCTTTGCCCTATCCTTGCAGTTAAGTGCAGGAAAGAAATAATCTGCTTAAATTCGGAAATGACGAAAGCCGCCATCATCGGTTCAGGTATTGGAGGTATAGCTACGGCCATCAGGCTGGCAGTGAAAGGCTATGATGTGACCGTGTTTGAGGCCAACGCTTCGTTTGGCGGCAAGATGCACCAGTTCGATTTGCAGGGCTATCGCTTCGATGCCGGTCCCTCCTTGTTCACACTGCCGCACCTGGTAGACGAGCTCTTCACGCTGGCTGGCCGCAACCCGTCCGACTACTTCACCTATACCCGCCTCGACCCGATTACGCATTACTTCTGGCCCGATGGCAGTCGCCTGAAAGCTTACGCCGATGCCGAAGCTTTTGCTACTGAGGCGGAGCAGCAATTGGGCGTGAAGGCGCAGGATGTACGGGATGTGCTGGCCAAAAGTGCCCGGCTTTATAAAGGTACAGCTGATACTTTCTTGCATAAGTCATTGCACCGGCTCGATACTTACCTGAGCACAGATGTGCTCAAAGCGCTGGCATGCCTTTCGGACCTGGGGCTGACAACGACGATGCACGACGCCAATGCCCGGCTGTTCAATGATCCGCGTTTTGTGCAGCTGCTCGACCGCTTTGCCACTTATAATGGCTCCGACCCCTACCAGGCACCGGGTACGCTCAACCTGATTCCGCATCTGGAGCATAACATCGGTGCTTTTTATCCGAAAGGAGGCATTTACAGCATCGCGGCTAGTCTGGTGAAGCTGGCTGAAGAGCTGGGTGTGGAGTTCAGGTATAACGAGCGGGTGGAGCGGATCATCACGCAAAATGGTACGGCAACAGGTATAGAAACCACTTCCGGCAGGTATAGCGCCGCTATTGTGGTGAGCAATATGGATGTGGTACCGACTTACCGCCGCCTGTTGCCCGACCAGCCTGCGCCGGAGCAAACGCTCCAGCAGCCGCGCTCCAGCTCGGCATTGATCTACTATTGGGGTATAGCCCGCGAGTTCCCGGAACTGCACCTGCACAACATTTTCTTCAGCCAGGATTACAAGCAGGAGTTCGAGCACATCTTCCATCACAAATCCATCAGCTCTGACCCGACGGTGTATGTGAACATCACCTCCAAGATGGAAAAGAATGATGCGCCGGCAGGTTGCGAGAACTGGTTTGTAATGGTGAACGTGCCGCACCACCAGGGCCAGGACTGGGAGCAACTGGTCAGCACCACACGCCAAGCTGTGACGGATAAACTGAGCCGCATGTTGCAGACAGATCTCCGGCAGGCGATTGTGTGTGAGCAGGTGCTGGACCCGCTGCTGATTGAACAGCAAACTTCTTCTTATGCCGGAGCGCTTTATGGCAGCAGTTCCAACAACCGCATGGCCGCTTTTCTGCGGCACCCGAATTTCAGCTCTAAATTAAAAGGGCTTTACTTTTGCGGCGGTAGTGTGCACCCTGGCGGAGGTATACCGCTCTGCCTGCTTTCTGCCCGTATAGTGGGCAACTTGGTGCCTGTCGCAACATCAGTTAATCAATCAAAACAGCATGCCTGATACAACACATCCATACCAGCCGGCTATACCTTTACAGCAGCGCCTCAAACCCTATGCTTTTGCGGTGGCTTTGGGGGTGCTGGCAATTTTTCACGCAGTCGGTTTCTGGGGACTCTTGTTTAGCGGCGAGCCCGAAAAGTTTCAGCAGCTCACGCCCATGAACCTGCTCCTGACTAATTTCCTGCTCTTTTCTTTTCATAAACGCTGGAATGCGGCCTTTCTGCTTTTCGTGCTGGTGATAGTGACGATGGGTTTTTTTGCGGAAGTGATAGGTATACACACCGGCCTGCTGTTCGGAGACTATGCCTATGGAGAGTCACTGGGTTTAAAACTGCTGGATGTACCCCTGCTGATCGGGCTTAATTGGCTGATGCTCGTGTATACAACAGGACACCTGGTGAATATGATAGACATGCACTGGCTTGCCAGAGCTGTGTTGGCGGCCCTGTTGATGGTCGGGCTCGATTTTTTTCTGGAGCCGGTGGCGGTGGCTTTCGACTTCTGGGACTGGCAGGGCGGGTACATTCCGTGGTCCAACTACCTAGGGTGGCTGGGGCTGGCTTTCCTGTTTCAAATATACTTCCAAAAAGTGCCCATTTATAAGCAGAACCGCCTGGCACCTTATGTATACCTGGTGCAGGCAGTATTCTTCATAAGTATCTGGACCTTACTATAAATCTGTCTTTTTTCGAGTAGAGCGGAGTTTGCGGGGCGCAACTTATTATGTTACATTTGCATGTTTCGGACGAGACATTACAAGCAAATTAATAATACATCAAGCCTGTTATTGCGTATAGGTACTTATCCTTTTCAGCAGCTTGATGACGTACCCTATTCAATGACTTTTTTAGAAACGATATTAGGCGAGCTCCTGCAGATTTTTAAGCGGGAAGGTATAGAGGCGAATTCGGATGCGGATCTGATCAGGAAACTCGACATACGTCAGTCAACTTTCCATGAGCTTTTCTCGGGTCGCGAGGATATGGTGAAGCAGGCAATTCTGTTTGATATAGAAGTAGAGAACAGAAGGCAAATGGATCTGCTCTCGAAGGCCTCCAATCCTGTAGAAGGAGTTATGACGCTGCTGCTCGATGGTATCAAAGTTATCAAACAGGTAAATCCGGTTTATATTGGTGATCTGCAGAAGTATCCGGAAGCCTGGCATATGAGCATGCAGAACGTGATTGACAACAACCGACACATAAATGCTGAGATCCTGAACAGAGGCATATTGCAGGGTTACTTCCGCAAAGACCTCAACCTGCAGTTAGTTACAAAAATCATTATTGAGCAATTTTTCATGATACTCAACCCAGTGTCTTTTCCGCCTGATAAGTATGATCTGTCCGACGTTTTTCGCAGCGTATACCTGTACTATGTCCGCGGCATCTGCACTGAAATGGGCGGGAAGCTGGCAGAAGAGTATTTCGCCAATAACAAAATTTAAGCAGTAGCTATACCTACAAAAGAACAGCAGGCCCCGAAACTTTACGCTTCAGGGCCTGCTGCTTTTTATATTTATCAGATTGAACTAGCTGATAGAAACACGCACCTTCTTGGTGTACTCACGCAGCGCAGCCTTAAAGTCCACACCATTGTCGTTCATGTAGTTCAAAATCCAGGCGGCGGCAATCACGTGCGTCAGTTGTTCGCCCTCATCGTCGCCTTCTACCTCAATGGCAAGCGGCTGCTCTTCCATCAGGGCCTCTTCGGCTGCTATCAGGTTCTCCAGCGACTCGTTTTCTACTAGTTTTTTGATTACTGGTATCTTCATTTCTTAAACAGTCAATTTGTTGATCAGATCACGTACGGCTTCTTCTTTGCTGGCAGCCACGGTGTCTACCAGTTGGCCATTTTTGAAAACAGCGAAAAAAGGCAGGTTGGTTACGCCAGCCACTTTGCGGGCTTCCGGGCTTGTTTCAGCGTTAACATCCACAAAAGCTACATTGGCAAAGTCTTCTTCGCCAGACATGCGCTTGAACTTGGGCGCAAACAAACGGCAACTGCCGCACCAGTCGGCGTAGTATTTCACTACCACGTTTTGGTTTGAGCTCAGTACGTTATCGAAATCGTTATCGGTTGCTACTATTACAGCCATGTTATTCTTTTTTATAAGATTAAACATCAGATCAGGTATACCTCATCTACTAGGTGCAAAGTTAAAGGTTTTGAGCGTAAAATGCAGTGACATATGTCACCTAATACCTGCTGTATGGCCCTAATACAGGCCTGCCAGCAGAATATTTAGCGTGGACGCCGGCTTTTCTTGGGTTGGTCGTTGAGGAAGGCCACCAGGTCCATTTTGTCGAACGTGAGCTCCCACATCCCCATCAGATCGCCTTTCTTATAACCTGTGGCTTGGTCCTGCGGGTACTTTTCTTTGATCAGGGGATAGTCGGAATCGCTCAGCTCCTGGCCCACCGTGCCGTGGCAATTCAGGCAGGTTTCGTCGTGGAGGTAGATCGGGGAGGTATAGCGGATCTCGTTCTGGTTCAGCGCTTCTACTGTTGCCTGTTGCTCCTGGCCGCTGCTATACCTGGCCAGCGCCTGGGTCGTGCTACCTTTGGCCAGATTTTGTGGGTTGCGTGGCTGCTCGCTGAAGCGGCGCGAAATGGCGCCGAACTTATCCTGCAAAACTTCCACCTCTTCAAAATTTTCGGGCTGACAATAAGGTATAGCGGCTGCAATACCTCCCTGGGCGAGGTGCTCCGTCAGACGCTGGATATGCAGGCGCTGGGCCACCACCACAATGGAGTCGCCGTGCTTTTGAGCGGCCTTAAGGATGTCCTCTTGTGTCAGGCGCTTGATCTTGTGGCGCTCCAACTCTTGGGCAATTTCCTTCCCTCCTTCTATTGGTTTCACTTTCACATCGCAGCCTGAAACTATAAAGACTGTGCCAAGGGTTATAGTAGCGAGCAAAGAACGGGCATTGAACATCTTTCGATACAAATTTGTAGTAGGATAAATAAGTAATATAACAGCTGCAACCAGCACTTATGTTTTATTACTTAAACGCCAATTTAGTATCTTTGCAGCTTAAAACCATAACAGAGCGATGTTAGATAAATTAGAAGCCATTAATCAAAGGTTTGAAGAGGTAAGCCAGCTGCTTATCCAGCCTGATGTGGCCAGCGATATGAAGAAATTCAAATCGCTGAATAAAGAGTATAAGGACCTTGACAAGATAGTAGTAGAGTATAAGAAGTACCTCAACATCCTGAGCAACATCGACAATGCCAAGCAGGTAATTGCGACTGAAAAGGATGAGGACTTCCGTGAAATGGCCAAGGAAGAGCTGGACGAGCTGCTTCCGCAGCGCGAGGCGATGGAGGATACCCTGAAAGAGCTACTTATCCCGAAAGACCCGAACGACAGCAAAGACATTATTATGGAGATCCGTGCAGGAGCTGGTGGCGATGAGGCCTCTATCTTTGCCGGTGACTTATACCGCATGTATAGCCGTTTTGCTGAGAAAATGGGCTGGCGCATGGAACTGATGGATGCTACCGAAGGTACATCCGGCGGCTACAAAGAAATTATAGTAGGCGTGTCTGGCGAAGATGTATATGGCAAACTCAAGTTTGAGTCGGGCGTACACCGTGTGCAGCGCGTACCGGCTACCGAAACGCAGGGTCGTATCCATACTTCGGTTGCTTCAGTAGTGGTGCTGCCAGAGGCAGAGGAATTCGACATCGAGCTCGATATGAATGAGATCCGCAAAGATCTTTTCTGTTCTTCAGGCCCGGGTGGTCAGTCGGTAAACACGACGTACTCAGCCGTTCGTCTGACGCACCTTCCGACAGGTATAGTGGCCCAGTGCCAGGACCAGAAATCACAGCTCAAGAACTTTGACAAAGCGTTGGCAGTACTCCGCTCGCGTATTTTTGAAGTAGAGCTGGCCAAGAAAAACGAAGCTGAAGGCGCCCAGCGTAAGAGCATGGTAGGCGGCGGCGACCGTTCTGACAAGATCCGTACCTACAACTACCCGCAAGGTCGTGTAACCGATCACCGCATTGGCTATACCGTATACAACCTGCCAAACGTGATGGATGGCGGTATTGAAGACTTTGTGGAAGAGCTGCGTATAGCAGAGAACGCCGAGCGCCTGAAAGAAGGTGCCACAGCGTAACAAGCTAACCTGCTTTTGAAAAGACATATTTAGGAATGTAGTGCAGCCGGAAGCTGCGCTGCATTCCTTTTTTATTTTTAACTTGTTGGAGAAATCTAAAGTCCCATCCAAAAGGCAAAAAAAAATTGATCACCCTTTGAGATACCTGCTCGCCATACTGCCCCTCCTGTTCCTGCTTTCGATGGTAGGCTGTGAACCCAAAGACGAGGTTGTAACTAATGACTCGGATGCGATGCTGCGCTTTTCAGCAGATACAGTGCTGTTCGATACGGTATTTGTGACGCAGGGCAGCGTAACGCGCCGACTCAAGGTATACAACCCCCAAAAAAAGGCCGTGCGCATCAGCAGCATCAGCTTGGGTGGAGCCAACGCTTCTCCTTACAAACTGATCATTAATGGCCAGGAAACCCCGATCGCAAACGACTTTGAGTTGCGGGGGCAGGACAGCCTTTATATTCTGGTGCGCGTCAACATCAACCCGGCAGATCAGAATCAGCCCTTTCTGGTAGCGGACTCAATTCTGTTTCATACCAACGGAAACCAGCAGCATGTGAAGCTGGTAGCTTACGGGCAGGATGCGGTGTTCCATCCAAAAGGTGTGATCGGTAATACCATCTGGGCAGCTGGCAAGCCGCATGTGCTGCTCGACACAGTGCTGCTGCGCGAAGGAGCGACCTTGACCATAGAAAAAGGGGCACGCATCTTTGCAACGAATAAAGCCGTTCTGCTGGTCAATGGTACGCTGCGGGTCGAGGGTACGCCGGAGGATCGGGTGACGTTTTCAGGTATACGACGCGAGCCAGCCTATGTCAATGCGCCCGGACAGTGGGAAGGTATACGCATTCTAACAGCTAGCCAGAACAACACCATCCGTTACGCTGACATCCGCAACACCATACGCGGGCTCAGGATCGGCAATCCGGGCAAGGGAGGCACTTTAGTGGAAGGCTGTGCGATACAATACGCTTTCCTGGACGGCATCGTGGCTTTCACCTCGGATGTGAAGGTGGTGAATACGCTGATCAGCAACTGCGGGCAGTACGGTTTCGGTGGCCTGGGCGGTGGTAATTACGAGGTACTGTACTCCACCATCGTCAACTATCAGAACCAGCTGCAACGCGAGACACCTGCCTTTGTCGTAGCCGACTTTATACCTGGTACCGATATCCGAAACCAGCCCACACAACTGCGTCTGGTCAACAGCATTGTGTACAGCGATGGCTCCAACTATACAAACGAGGTGCTGCTGGAAGGCGATCTATCAGCTGAGGTGGCGCATAACATACTTCGCACGGATGCCTACAAAAATACGCTCAACATAAACGGCAACCTGCTCAACATTGATCCCAAATTCAAAGACGTCCGCAAACATGACTTCCAGCTCGACACACTCTCCCCTGCCAGCGGTGCGGCTATACCTCTTCCAGGTATAAACAAAGACATCAGAGGTATAAACCGCAGTCCTGACAAACCAGACATCGGCGCTTTTGAGCGGCTAATAGACTGATTTAGTGACTAAGCGAGTTAGTTGATCAATGGTGCAATGCTTAAAAAAGCGTGCAATTCATATCTACATTTACCCCGGTGAAGTATTCGCGTATGAACCATAACGGTCGAGTCATCCAGAAAAATCAATCACTAAATCACTCAGTCACTTACTCACTCAATTTAAACTTACTCATTCACCAATTCACTAACTCAACAATCCATGTGGTTTCAGAAAGAGATACGCTTGCCAGCCGTGAAACGCGGTTTTCATTTGATCACGGACCTGCTTGCGGCGCAGCTGCCTGAGCTGGAGAACTACAAAGTTGGCCTGGCGCACATCTTCATCAAGCATACCTCTGCTAGCCTTTGTATAAACGAAGATGCAGACCCAACCGTGCGGCAGGATTTTGAAAGCCACTTCAACCACATGGTACCCGAAAATGCGCCCTATTACCACCATACCATGGAAGGCCCAGACGATATGCCGGCGCACCTCAAGGCTGCTTTACTGGGGAGTTCTGTGACGGTGCCGATCTCGAAAGGGGAGTTTAATTTGGGAACCTGGCAGGGCGTATACCTGTGCGAACACCGCAACCATGCTTCAAAGCGCACCGTGGTGGTTACGTTGCAGGGAGAAGGCGTTTAAGGTATAGGAGTTCTTACTTCACAATACTTACTTTGGTAACCGCGACACCATTGGTGCTGGTCGTGCGCAGGAGGTAAATACCGGATGGCATGTGCTGCACATCCAGCCTGATCACTCTTTCGGCCACCTGCTCGCGCAGCATCACCTGTCCGTGGCGGTTCAGCAACTCTACCAACTGAATCTGCTGACGGGCTGCCTGTTCCAGAACGAGATAAGCCTGTGCCGGATTCGGGTATACCTTCACATGATCAGCCGTCACATAGATATAGTCCTCTCTGGTGAGGGTATGGCCGGAAGTTCCGTTGGAGGTGGTGAGGGTAACGCTATACCTGCCTGGGCGGCTATACCTGACAGTTGGGTTTTGAACAGTAGACGAGGCAGGCGTACCACCCTCAAATTCCCACTGCCACTGTGTTGGCTTAAAGCCAGCAAAAGAACCGATAAACTGTACCTGATCGCCGGGGGCTAACAACGTGTCCTGGGGCTGGGCAGTGCTGAAACGGGATCGCAACTCGCCGGTACAGGCCGTGGACGCAAACATGTACCCGCGTGCCGACTGCAGTATACCTTGCATATAGGCCGCCTGCCCCTTGGTGAAGAGACTCATGCAGGCGTCGTCAGAGTAATCCATGTAGTTTTGCCACATGTTGCCGTAAGGGCCATTGTCACAGGAGACGTCTATTCCGTCAGGGCAGCCATCCGTCTGGGTGAGTTGGTTGGGTGTATCGTCTATGTCATCGGAGTCGTTGCAGGTCATTCCGTTACCCCAGATGTGCTTCAGGCCCAGCCAGTGGCCTACTTCGTGCGTAGCCGTTCGCCCCTGGTTATAGGCCCACAGGCTGTTGTTGTGCGGCGCTGCTCCCACCGTGCGGTAATGCAGCACCACGCCATCACGCTCTGGCGAGGCGTCCGGGGAGGAGGCATAGCCGATGCTGCTGGTGCCCAGGTTGCCTATCCAGATGTTCAGGTATAGCCTAGTGTCCCAGGCATCCACACCTCCGTTGGATGAGGACTTGATCTGATCAGAAAAGTAATTGAAGCTTTCTTTGGCTGTTTGTGTGCGGGTGATACCTGAAGTCGGGTTGCCGTTTGGATCTACTATGGCCAGGCAAAACTCTATGCGACTGTCAGCGGCGAGAGGCTGGAAATAATCCGGGGTATTGGTTGTATCAGAATTAAGGCGACGAAAGTCCTGGTTCAGCACTTCGAGTTGGGAGCGTACCTGCGCTTCAGAGATGTTCTCACTTCCGGTTTTATAAACTACATGAAACACCACAGGTATAGTGATGGTTGCCTGTTGCATGGCCTGACCGGCAGGGCGCTGGCGCATGAGTTGCTGCACAGCCTGTTGTGTTTTTAAGCTTCGCTCCTCAAAGCCCGGATCCTGTCGCTTTAGAATTTCCAGGTATGCTTCCGTGCTGCAGCCACGACCCTGCTCCGACGTTTGCGCAAAGGCTAAACGAGCAAAGGAAAAGATTAGAAGAAGGGCCAGGGTATAGACACGCATACGCACAAATCAAACAGGCATCGAAGCCCACAAGCACAGATAAAGTGCATGGCTTGAGTGGCTTAGTAGAGCAAGATACACAATTTTCGCCCTTAAAAAAGAAATCAGGTATAAGGGGGCCGCTTATAAGTTGGCATCAACGCGGTAGCGGAGGGAATCTCCGAATAGAAGCTTTTGCACGCCCTCCACCCGATAGCCGGATAAATTTCCTGAGACCGGGTCTGCATTAAGGCTGATGTTTCTTTTAGAGTAGAACAGCAGGTTCTCTTCCAACACTACCGCTTCGAGGCGTTCCAGCTTCTGGGAAGGCGAAACGGTGAGCTGCAGGCGATCAACAGGGGCGGCCGCTTCGGCATCTTTCGTGAAAATACTTACTGTACTGCCATTGGGCAAGGTATGGCGCTCTTCTATGTAAAAGTCGCGTAGGGCAGGGCGGCTCAAATCCACTTCCTGAAAAATGGCCAGCTCTTTTTCCCAGTCCAGCTCCTCCATCTGCGCGGTTTCTGTTGGCTGCCCTTTTGTGATAACCGACTTTAGCACCGGCGGCTGTTCCTGTTGCAGGCGGGTCGTTTGCTCCTGCAGGTAGCCAGTGAGGTCATAGATAGGCGCTTTGTCAGCTGCAAGTGGCGGAGTAGGCCGCTCACAAGCCGTGAGTCCCCACAGCAGGGCAAATAGTCCGATGATGCGGTAGCTGCTCAACTTACTGTTCTTTCTGAAGAAGTGATTCGCCTGTCATCTCCAGCGGCTGCGCTATACCCATCAGCTCCAGAATAGTTGGGGCAATGTCGCCCAACTTACCTGGCTTCAGGGTGCCCATATAGTCGTTGCTAACCAGTACGCAGGGTACCAGGTTGGTGGTATGGGCGGTGTTCGGCGTACCGTCCGGATTGATCATGTAGTCCGCGTTGCCATGGTCAGCTATCACGATCACATCATAATTGCTCTCCAGGGCAGTTTGTATTACTGCTTCAGCGCAACGGTCTACTGCTTCGCAGGCTTTCACTGCGGCTTCAAATACGCCGGTATGGCCCACCATGTCGGGGTTAGCGAAGTTGAGGCAGATAAAGTCGGCAGTTTGTTGCTGAAGCTCCGGCACGATGGCGTCACGGATGTCGTAGGCGCTCATCTCAGGCTGCAGGTCGTATGTGGCTACCTTCGGTGATGGGCACAGCAGACGCTTCTCACCATCAAACGGCACTTCGCGACCACCCGAAAAGAAGAACGTTACGTGCGGGTATTTCTCCGTTTCGGCAATGCGAATCTGTCTGCGACCAGCTTTGGCTACTACTTCACCAAGGGTATTATTCAGGTTGTCTTTATCAAAAATGGCCTCCACGCCCACAAAAGTATCGTCGTAATTGGTCAGGGTAGTGTATCGAAGGTTGAGCTTGTGCATGTTCTGCTCCGGGAAGTCCTGCTGCGTAAGCGCCTGCGTAATCTCGCGGCCACGGTCGGTACGGAAGTTGAAGCAGATCACCACATCGCCGTCTTTAATCGTGGCAATAGGCTGCTGCTCGTTGTTTACTTTTACAATCGGCTGGATGAACTCGTCCGTGACACCGGCATTATAAGAGTCCAGCACAGATTTGATGAGATTCTGCGATGGCGTACCCTGGCCGTGCGCCAGCAGGTCGTAAGCGAGTTTTACACGCTCCCAGCGGTTGTCGCGGTCCATGGCGTAGTAGCGCCCGATCACCGAAGCAATAGTGCCAGTTGTGTTTTCAAGGTGTTGCTCCAGGTCGTTGATGTACTTCACGCCTCCTTTGGGGTCCGTGTCCCGGCCATCCATAAAAGCGTGTATGTATACCTTGTCCAGGCCATAGTCGAAGGCAGTGGTGCAGAGCGCCTTGAGGTGCTCGATATGGGAGTGAACGCCACCATCTGAAAGCAGGCCGATCAGGTGCACGTCTTTCTTGTTTTCTTTGGCAAAGCTATAGGCCCCTGCCAGCGCCGGCATAGAAGCCAGCTTATGCTCCGCAATGGATTTGTTGATGCGCACCAGGTCTTGGTACACTACCCGGCCAGCGCCCAGGTTCATGTGGCCAACTTCCGAGTTGCCCATTTGCCCCTCCGGAAGCCCCACAGCTTCGCCTGATGCCTGCAGTGTGGTGTGCTGGTAAGCCTGTACAATATGATCGTAGAAGGGCGTATGCGCCTTGTGAATAGCTGAAACCTCTGGGTTGGTGGCAATTCCCCAACCATCCAGAATCATGAGCATTACCTTTTTGTCCATGGTGCAAATATAAGATAATCTGTGGTGCCTTATCCGCCTAAATAGCTGATTTGTGCTTTGGTTATGGGAAGCCTGCCCGGAAATGCTTAAATTGTAACAAATGCCGGCAAAGGTGCCTCGCGCCAACTCGCGAAGCCCCATGCTATTGCCTCAGATCCAGGGTATAGTGGTTGTTTATGTAACGGCAGGTATATTTACACCGTTACATCGGCATATATTGATAATTCCTGTTATATTTAGGTACTTGCTTACGACTTTTGTTGGCATAGTTTTAGCTGATAGAGAGGACGAGATTACTTACACACCTTATGAAGAATTTTAAAAACATTGCTGTCGTATTTTTCCTGGCTTTTGTCACCACATTATTCACTACCAATCAGGCCGTGGCCCAGAAAGATGTGTTTAATGGCGTGGAGGCAGCTTTGCGGGCAGGTTCAGCCAAAGATCTGGCCAAGCACTTCGACAGCAAGGTAAGTCTGTCGTTTGCCGACGAGAAAGCTACGGACTACAGCAAGACCCAGGCAGAGTTTGTAATGAAGAACTTCTTCAGCAAAAACCCTCCTACCGGTTTCGCTTACAACTTCCCGACTCCGAGTGAGTCTGTAAGAAAAGACAAGCGCTATGTGATCGGAACCTATACCCATCGCAACGGTTCTTACACTACTTTGATCCGTGTGAAGGACGCAGGAGGCAAGTTTCTGATCCATTCCATCGATTTTATAAAAGATTAAGAAGATAATAGTGAGATTTTTAGCAAGGCTCGGGTTATATACCGGGCCTTTTTTTATTTTTGCACCGTGAAAGCATCATACCTGACAGAAAAAAGCATAGCCGAGTTTATATCCCAGGCCCTGACCGAGGATGTAGGCGATGGCGACCACTCGTCGCTGGCTTCTATTCCGAACGATGCCCAGAACCAGGCAAGACTGCTGGTGAAGGGTGACGGCATACTGGCTGGCGTGGAGCTGGCTGGTTATATCTTTAAGCAAGTAGACACTGACCTGCAGGTAGAAGTACTGTTGCAGGATGGCGCCAAAGTGAAATTTGGTGACGTAGCCCTCACCGTAAAAGGGAAGGCACAATCCATCCTGACGGCTGAGCGACTGGTGCTGAACTGCATGCAGCGTATGAGCGGTATCGCGACCTATACCCACTATCTGAACACCCTGATTGCCGGCACCAAAGCCAGGCTGCTGGATACACGCAAGACCACGCCGAACTTCCGCATTATGGAGAAATGGGCTGTGCTGATTGGCGGCGGTGTGAACCATCGCTTTGGCCTGTTCGACATGATCATCCTGAAAGACAACCACGTGGACTATGCCGGAGGTATACGCGAAGCCATAGAAGCCACACAACGCTACCTCAAGCAGAAAGGCAAAGACCTGCGCATTGAGGTGGAGACCCGTAACCTGGAGGAAGTGAAGCAAGCCCTCGAGACTGGCGGCATTCACCGCATCATGCTCGATAACATGACGCCGGAGATGATGCGCGAAGCAGTAACCCTTATCGGAGGCCGCTTCGAAACTGAGGCATCAGGTGGTATCACGGAAGCAACTATTGCAGAAGTTGCCAAATGTGGTGTCGATTTTATTTCGGTAGGTGCCCTCACGCACTCTATCAAGAGCATGGACCTGAGCCTGAAGGCTTATTAATTGAACTTATACTTGCCCTATAGCGGGCAGAAGCTTACTTTCTATTTTTTATGCAACAAAATCAACGTTACCGGATGCAGTCAAGCGCTGCTCCGAATGCCATTCGCACCAAAAAGTACCAACTGGAGAAAAACACTTTTACAGGTATAGCTCTGGCCAAGGTATGGCGCAAAGACTGGTGGATGGCCCTTATTCCGCTGGTGCTGTTTCTGCTGCCGGCTGTGTTTAGTTTCTCATGGTGGTGGGTAGCAGGTGCCATTTTGGTTACGCTTATCTTTGTGCTGCTCCGTTCCGCACAGGTAATGGGCGTGACGCAGATGGAGCAGGGCAATCCGCTGTTCGAGAAACTGAGCTACGAGATCGACTCCCGCCAGATTCTGCTGAAACGTAACGAGCGTGAAGGTATGGCCCTGACCTGGGACATGATCGGTTCGGCGGAGCGTAAAGGAGAGTCGTACCTGCTGTGGCTGAAGCCTCCTACGGCTGCCCAGCTGCCGGGCGGCTGGAAAGGCTGGCTGGCCAAAAACTTCCAGGCGCCGGTGTTTGTGATGCTGCCTTTCCGTATCTTCAACAATCCAAACGACCTGAAACTGTTGGAGTCGATGCTACGCCGTAAAGAGCTGATCGCTTAATTGTTTATAAACCAGGCCTGTATACCTGTCGTAATAATGGATTTGCTACTGCGCTGTGTAGTAGTGCTTTAAAACAAAGACCTATAACTTATAAAATAGAGATGAATAAGAACGTACTTGCAGTATTCGCCGCAGTTTGTGGCTTGTTTATGATTTCATGTGACACGCCGAAAGATGATAGACCAAGCGCTAAGGCCTCTGTTGACTATGTGCAGCCAGGCGCTCGCAGCACCAACAATGTATCTGACATGGGCGGCGAAGTGCATACGGCTCAAAGTCCTTCACACGGAACTGATAAGATCATGCCTGCCCACGATACAGGTGGAAACACTATTCAGCCGGGCGATAGCGTTCGTGGATCTGAAGTAACAACTGAGGCTGGCGCAGACAAGCTTTAATTCACTGCTTAAGCTCATAAAATGAAGTCTGCCGTTGCTGCGCATTGCAGTGGCGGCAGGCTTTTTTATGAGTTGCTATACCTGTCTACGCTGACTGCGTATACCCATGTTCCGAAAATAAAAGAGTATATTTGCATCCTTATCGCAATTGCGCAACTCCTATGGCCCAACAGGAAGAGTGGTTCAGCACTTGGTTTGACTCCCCTTATTATCATATCCTTTACAGCAACCGCGATGATCGTGATGCCCGGCTGTTCATGGATAACCTGCTGGCCTACCTTCACCCAAAGCCTCAGTACAAAATCCTGGACCTTGCCTGCGGCAAAGGCCGCCACTCCCTCTACCTGAACCAGCTTGGCTACGATGTAACAGGTATAGACCTGTCGGAGAAAAGCATTGCCTATGCCCGCCAGTACGAGAACGAGCGGCTAAGTTTTGATGTGCACGATATGCGGGAGGTATACAAGCCTGAAACCTTCGATTTTGTGCTGAATCTGTTCACCAGCTTTGGCTACTTTGAGACCGAAACCGAAAATGTGGTGGCCCTGAGAGCCGCTGCCGCCAACCTGAAGCACGGAGGCAAACTGGTTATCGACTTTATGAACACCGACCGTACCATTGAGCGTTTGGTATCGCGTGAGCAAAAAGAGGTACAGGGCATTTTATTTGATATCGGCCGAAAAGTGGAAAACGATTTCATTGTGAAGACCATTCGCTTTAAGGACAAAGGCCGGAATTATTGCTTCGAAGAACGTGTGCGGGCATTGCGGCAGGAGAATTTTATGGAGTACTTCCGTATCGCTCAGTTGCGCGAGGTCGAGATTTTCGGGGATTACAAGCTGCATGCTTTTGATCCGGGAAAAAGTGAGCGAATCATTTTCGTGCTAAAAAAGTAACGCGGTATGATCATAGCTATACTTGTGCTCTTCTTCACGGTGGTGCTGTCCAGCTTCCTCGTAAAGGTATTCCCGCCAGACAATAGCCGTTGGCTCAAAATGGCGCTGGCTTTCAGTGGGGCATACCTGTTCACCATTACAATCGTGCACCTGCTCCCTGACGTGCTCATCGGCAACACAAGCCCGCATCGTGTCGGTTACTGGGTGCTGGCTGGCTTCTTTTTGCAGCTGGTGCTGGAGCTTTTCTCGCATGGTGTTGAACACGGGCACATGCACACCAGCCATCAGGGGCACGCGCATGCAGGCTCTATGCCTTTTCTGCTGCTGGGCTCACTCTTCATTCATTCCTTTCTGGAGGGTAGTATATTGGTAGAAGGCAGCGTTCGGCATGGAGGACATCATCATGCAGGGGAGAACTTTTATGCGGTATTATTAGGTATAGCCATACACCACGTACCGGCTGCTTTTGCCCTTATGTCTGTGTTGATGTCACGCATTGGCTCTTTCCGGAAAGCCTTTTTGTGGCTCCTCATATTTGCCATCGGCGCGCCACTAGGTATACTGGTAAGCAACTACATCATAAAAGATAATATTGGCGGTGAGTTGGTATTTACTGCGCTTACGGGCCTAGTAGCTGGTAACTTCCTGCACATTTCCACCACCATCCTCTTCGAAACAAGCCCCGATCACCGCTTCAACCGCAACAAGTTGCTGGCAACTCTTTTCGGGCTGGGACTGGCGCTGCTCACAGATCTGGCCTAAGTAACAGGTATAGCACCGTAGTAAATGCAGGCCTGTACCTTGTTCTGAGTGGTTATAATGTCCTCTGATTTAGCTTTAACAGGTATAAAGCCGGCTAAAAACAAAAAAGGCTGATCTATATCAGCCTGCCTTTAGTAAAGTAATAAGGGAAATTACATGATAGTGGAAAGCAGCGTGGCCGCAAGTGCTTTCAGGGCCAATACGATTGTGCTCGATTTCACTGTAAGGTCAGATGACTCTTCCTCCTCTGATCTGGAAGATAAGTCTTTAAAGAAGGAAAGCGGGCTCTCGAGCACATCAGCGTCTAAAACTGATTTCTCCTTTTTAGGAGCAAGAGGCTTTATTTCGTCTGTTAATGGTAATGGATTAGTGTTAGCCTCGGGCGCTACAATTGTGGTTGCTTCCGGTGTGGTGTTCCCATTGTTCAGATCGGCAGCATTAGGTGTAGTAGTTACACCAAGCATCAAGATTGTTGCCAGACTAGCCGTTACCGAAAGGGATTTCCACTTTTTAAGCATGCTCAAAATTATCATTTAAAATGCATCATTCCAAACAATTAATAGGAATATTTGCAGACTTGTCTGAAATTTAAAGTGAAAGCAATTTCGGAGGTGGTCAGTGTCTAAATAGCGTGTGTTAGCGTGTCGGACCGGGTTTCACGACTTTCACCTCAACTGGTACTATACCTGCGCTGATGTAGTCGAGCCGTTTGGCTGCCGCCTCACTCAAATCTATAACACGTCCCTTCACAAAAGGCCCCCGGTCGGTAATACTTACCTTAACTGATTTTTTCGTCTGCAGATTGGTGACCTTTACTTTCGTGCCGAAAGGAAGGGTGCGGTGCGCGGCTGTAAGCTTCCTGCGATTATAGGCTTCCCCATTCGCCATCTTACGGCCATGCAGTTTGTTGCTGTAGTAGGATGCCTTTCCTGCCTCGGTATAGCCCCGCTGCCCCATGGCTGGTTTCGAACTGGTGCAGGCACCTGCACTGAATAAGGTAAAAGCAATTAGCAAAGTGCCACAGAAGTGTTGTAAGCGCATAAGTACTGGTACAGGTATGGTTTCAATTTAAACGGAGGCTTCACCAAAGAATTGCCTTATCTCGTGCTGCAGCTGGCTTAGGTTGACCTTTTCCAGGGGATGGTGCGTGTCAGGAAACACTTGTAGGCTGGCATTGGGCAAGTGCTGATAAGCCCAGGCAGTTTCCTGCAGACTGACCATATTGTCGCGGTCGCCGACACTAACGCGGACAGGCACAGGTATACGCGACAGGTTTTCTTCTGTAAGCGGTGGATGACTGCCCAGGTGTTGCATCATGTCGGCTGTTCGGCGCATCACGTCCTGCCAATTGGTAGGCTGGTGGCGCTCAGCTAATATAGCCGCAAAGGCAGGCACTTTTTCCTGTACTTTCTCCGGTTGCAGCATTTTCACTTCTTTCGCTGCCGTGTCGGGGCTCCAGGCAAATTTAGTAGCTAATGTAAAGATACGGCCTACCCTATCCGGGTGCCGGAGCGCCAGGTATAGTGCCACATAGCCTCCCATGCTATACCCAAATATATTAACCTTCTGCAGTTGGTGCTGGTCAAGGTAGTGAAGCACATCCTCTGCAAACCGTTCTATACGGAAGGGTTCCTCAGATAATATGCCACCTCCATGTCCCCGAATACTCAGGGTATGCACGGTAAAGTCTGCTTCGAGCAACTGCTGAAGGGGATACAGGGTGCTGGCTGCGCCTAAGGCGCCATGGAGAAGGAGCAGATCGGGCATTAGATACCTTATTGTTTTACCTGGTAGTTATAGACGTCAACCGCCTGTGTCAGCTTGTCTTTGCGGAAAAGCTGGATGACCAGCGGCACGACTATAAGTCCGGCCCCGGCGTATACGGCCGGCGATATGTTAACGGAGTTCGGGTTAGTAGAGCTCTGGGAAGACGACAGCAGGCCGTACGTAAGCAAACCCGCACCCGCTATACCTACTACTGTCGAGATAGTCTTCTCGCGCTTATGACGCTGGATCAGCACCATGCTAGAGGCGTTGTCAGCAAGGGCCTGCTCCAGGTTCTGCTGGTTGAAAGTCATAAGTGGGCCGTTGTCTTTGGAGAAGAAGTAAATGCGTCGTCGGCTGGTACGAGGCATGCCATATCCGTATGGGTGATACCCCATGGAAGCATAATCAATGGTGGTCGTGAAGAACTTGGAAACACGCGGACCCTCCATGATGCGCTTGGCAAAAGAGTCGAAACGTTTGCCGGCGGCCACTCTGGCAAAGTAACCATCGTTGTTCTGGTATACATCCACCAGCTCAGGAGCATACTTTAGGGTGTCGTCTACTAAAAAGAAATCCTGTTTAAAGAGAGGTGACTTGTATTGTACCCGGTTGCCGTACACCACCTGGCCATTGCGCAGCTGTATAAAGTGACGGCCCTTCTGGCGTTGCGGCTGGTAGTTTTCCTGAGAGTATTCCTGCGCTTGCAGACCAAAGCTTAGCAGCAAGCAGGCAAAAAGTGCAAAGATTGTCTTGTTCATGTAGAAGGGTAATTTCAGCTAAATTTAGAAATAGGCTTAGGTTCAGAAAATAACCGCGAGCATCACGATCATGCCGGCCAGCGCCAGGTATACCCAGCTCATCAGCTGGCCTCTATGCTTACTGGGCACAATATTGCTCACTAATACAACGGCTATCAATACGCATAATATATACAATAGTATAAAAGTAACGGCTTTCACCCAATTTGGCACTATCGTATTCTCTGCCTGGTACTGGTTATCCATACCCATACCCGACACCAGATAGCGAAGCAGGAAGAACACCACTACTTCAAAGACTATAAAGAAAAACAGACCATAAAGCCTGTTGCGTTTTTGCTCTGCCATGTTGCCGGATCATACTGTAGTTCATAACAGCCATCAAGCCAATTTCTTGCCTTGATATACCTGCTAGTATCTTGAGTCAAAACCTGATAAAAGTTATATCGTGTTTGGTGCTCAAATTTGAGTAAACACTTCTTCACTTAAATATAGTAATAGGAAGCTGATTTTTCACCAGAAGTATAATTTTTCAGAACTGTTCGTATACCTTACTTAATAGGCTAAGCGGCCTTCGTTTATATTATCAGTAAGGTATATATGAGCCTTGGCATGTTGTTTGCTTTTCATTATTAGGCACATATATAGATATTATTACGATTCAGATTGTGCACGTGTGCCTAATTAGTGCAATTTATGGTAAGATAAAAAGAATATGGTTGCACATCTGTAATAATATGAAACAATTTAAGTGGAGAAACCCGTTAAAATACCAGATGAATGTAGGGATATGAGGTTATTGAAGAATATTAAATTAAACAATCACTATTTTAACTACGGTGATAAGACACGTAAGATCTTTAGCATTGGCTATGAAGATCTCACAACGCTTATCTATTATCAAGATAACAACAATAACTATACGTTAGTAATATCGAAAGAAGATGATCCGCCGCTGATAGTAGAAAAAAAGATATCGCGCGCAGAAGCGTTCAGATTAATGAATACCCGGCCCTAAAGCCGGGTATTTTTATTTACAGGATATTATGAGGAAGTGGAATAAATATTACAGAATTGCTTTTTGGGGAGCAATTGTAACTTTTATAGCCCAAGTAATCGTCACTGTAGCAGTAGACCCATATCTAGCGGCAGTTTTCACCCCTTTTTATGCTGTGTGGGGTATTACAGCTGTGGTAGGTTGGCGCCACGAACATCCACGCCGATAATAAGCTTAGATCTGTTTGATATCAATCTGGCGAGGATGGAGCGCAGCATCATGATAGGGTAGTTTCACCCGAAGTTCACCATCCTTGTAAATGGCCTCAATACGGCTTAAATCAACCTGTGGTGGCAACGTGAAGATGCGGTTAAACATAGGCACTGCCATTTGGGGATTTTCATGACTTTGCAGCACAGAAAATATTGTGAGCTGATTTTGATGCAATACCACCTTAAACGACTCCGGATTAACGCCAGCTGCCCACACATTAATCACAGCACTTTTCTTTTTCTTTCTAATCTCAGTATATGTCTCACTAACTCCACCACCTACTGTGTTCAATAGATCGATCTGGTGAGCAATTGATCTTAAAAACTCTTTATCTTTTATAATTTTCATCTCTTTCTCCTCTAAGTTTTCAAAGATTAATGATGCAAAACAGGTGCCAACAGAGTTTGGTGTCAAATTGGCTGGTAAATTCCATTAAAAGCGTCCTGGTTATGTCAAAATGGCCTTAATATATAAGTTTATAGATATATTATAAGATTGGCTTTGGTAAAAGAGGAGTATAAGTGTAAATAATTGGTACAATTAAAGAGCAAGATCAAAGGGGAATTTAGTCCCAATCCGGTGCAATTATTCCCATACAGGGAATTGCTGTGATTTGTTTCTGGTAATAAGACAAATTAGTAGTTGTACTCGCGCAAATTTATCTTTTGTTGGGTTTTCTGTAGGCAGCTGTCTTTCATGCTGTTGCAGCTACCGATCAAGACAGGGTTTCTTGATTATTTGTACTCTACTCAAAACAAATAGCTTTAAAGTAAGCTGGCATACTTCTTTCATATATAGTGGCATAAGCAATTAAGCCATGAAACACATTTACATTTTAATTTTCGCCCTACTATTTTCAAGTGCCTCTGCTTTCGGGCAGAGTGTGATTCTGTACGGACCTAACAATTTTAATGATAACACGGGCATTTCTTTGCCTGCTCCAGCACGTGGTACTGTCGCTATAACAGGAAGCCAATTGCGAGCAGTTGGTGAGAATGGCAACCAGCAATCCAGAGGTTTTGAAGGTTATGTAGTGATCAGTGCTCGACAGTTTAACTTAAGAGCTGGGTACACTTATATGGTGAGCTTTGAAGCCCGAATTTCCTCTAATAATAACAACTCCCCAAGTAGTGTAGCTGTGGTAAGAGGCGGAAGTCAGGCAAGTGCTGGAAGCGGCTCGAGTACTCCGTTAAATTCTGTTAGTGTGATAAATACTGGTACAACTTTAAATTTGTATACTATCAGCTTCACCGTTTCGCAAAATATACCTAATCAGTTTCTGGCTTTGCATGTAATGGATATTGAATCAAATAACGCTGAGTTATACATTGATGACTTGTCTATAACTGAGGTATGTATTGCTCCTAATGCACCTGCTGTAGTTAATGGGAGCCGCTGTGGCGCAGGTACTGTAAACATATCTGCTACAGGAGTTCCTGCAGGTGGAAAATATCGTCTATATGGCAACAGCACGGGAGGAAATTTTTTGGCTGAATCGACCAACGGTACATTCGTATCACCAATCATATATTCCTCCACTACTTATTACATAAGTGCTGTAAATGCAAATGGCTGCGAAAGTGCACGTGTGCCTGCAGCCGCAACTATAAATACGGGGCTAATTGCAAACACCGAGTTTGTTAAGCAAAGCTATGAAGCAGGTAAACCGGGCATAATTAAAGTTAACTCCGACATTATCGACAGAGGACACGCGGTGAGCATAAAGTGGCAATCAGTAAACGTAATTACCGGAGTGATTACTGAGCTAGGAGTTACAGAGGCACCCGGAGCTTCTCCTGCCTCACTCCCAGTTGCATCAATGCCTGGTGGCGACACGTATTTTCAGGCTACAATTCTGCCTATTGCTTCTGTATGCTACCATGAGTCATCCCTCTTTGTAACCTCTCAGGAAATTATCTCGCTCCCTGTAGAACTTGTTTCTTTCAAAGGCCAATCTACTAACGACGGAACTCAGCTTAACTGGAAGACTGCTTCTGAACGAGATAACAAAGGCTTTGAAGTAGAAGTGTCTGCTGATGGTAAGAACTTCAGGAAAATAGCTTTTGTGGAAAGTAGAGTAGGTACTACTTCACTCGCGCAGAATTATAGCTTTCTGGATACAAAGTCCGCGGCCGGCACTAACTATTACCGCTTGAAGCAAGTTGACTTTGATGGTGCATTTGAGTATTCTAAAACTATAGTTGTAAACCTGACGCTGGCCTCTGCATCTACTGTTTATCCTACCTTGGCCACAAGTGATATCACTGTAAGATTAGCTCCTTCTGATGGACAGGTAACAATTGCTGTGGCTGATATGGCCGGAAAGCAGTTGTTGGCAGTTCAAAATCCTTCAGAGCGCCAGGTAGTGTTGCCGGTGCAGCAACTGCAGCAAGGTGTTTACTTCGTGACAGTGATCTCTGGTACAGGAAAAGAAGTATTCCGTTTCGTGAAGCGTTAATTAACGCTATACCTATACCTGGTAAAGAGGCTGGTCCACAGGGCTGGTCTCTTTTATTTTGTGAGGAAAACGTACCACTCTAGGCAAGGTATACCAAAGTCTCCGGCTAAGTGTAGACAACCAGGCATGTGCAGAATTTAAATATTATTATTTTTTAAAAGGTTATGTCTTAAAACAGATACAGAGCTAAAGTGCAATTCTAAGTATTGCTCGTATGCAGTTACCAAGTATATTTGCAACACAGGTGCAGATGAAAGGATAGCCTGATGATGATTTCTCATTTTCGGACGACATAGTAGTGATCCCTTATGATAAGTCAGCAGATGGACACAGCTGTTGGAGTAGCTTTTTAAATAGTTCGGAATCCCGGCAGGCGGTGGAAACTTGTCTTATTTAGATGGATGAGTATAAACTACTGTGCTGGCTTGGCGATAAAGCACAATAAGAGCTATCTGACAAGCTTATCAGGATAGGTTTGTGCAGGATGCTATACCCAGGCTTATAAATGGCAGGCTTCGCTGCAGTAACCATTCCTTGTGTAGCATAAAGCTTAGCTTTAGTGACCTCACATTTTCACTTAAAGCCACGGCCGCTCCGAATCTTATTTACAACACTATTTACCTGAGAGGAAATTCTCTTGATGCAAGTTTACTTTCAAAACAGCTTTGTCAAGCTTTCATATGACAAACACCTAAAGCTAGGCAAAGCAGAATGGCGCGGTCGCCTGCATGGCGCTGAGCTCAGAGAAGCATATCTGCTTTGCCATGAATTGATCAACCGCTTTTCATTAGTAAGGTGGCTGGCTGATGACCGTTTAATGGGCACCATATCGCCTGCTGACCTAAAATGGAGCTTAGAGGTACATGTCCCGAGAATGGCTAAAAGTCACTTAAAGCGATTAGCTCGTATACCTTCGAAATTTGAAGTGAATCGGGAGGCCGTAGGGGTGATGATTAACAAAGGATATACGTTTGATGTTCCTTTAGAAATCCGGGATTTTGAAGATGAAAATGAGGCCATGGATTGGTTGCTGGAGCCTGCTCAGGTGTCAGCTACTGCCAGCTCTTGTTAGTCCTTTTTTAAACTTAATTTATTGTGAAGCCGCTGATCTTTGTCAGTGGCTTTTTGTTTTTAATGGGTGGTCGTGTGACTGATTACTACCTTTCTGGATCTAGCTGGAAGGAGAGCAGCTTTGAGATGTAGGTGAAAGGGGCTTAGTTGAGGTTGAGGATACTACGCCTTATGGTACCTTGGTCTGGGATGCCAATATATGATTTGGCTTAAAAGACCTCGCGGGTCGTAAAGACACCGCGAGATCTGTGGGATGTTATTGTTGCTTAATTTAGAAGGAGTAATCAGGCCTCAGTTTGTATTTTAGAATTTGCTTATAGAGTTTAGCTTTCAACAAGTCTCCATAGAGTGGTCAATAACATTGAAAAGCCACCTATTGCAGCTACAATCTTTTTAATCTTGCCATAATTGTCTCCAGCAAATAGAATAATACTAAAGAGACTTATGCCATATATCTCCCGAAGTGAAGCATTAACTTTTAGGCTCTTTTCTCCTGCAGCTTTCATTATTAAGCCTATTGCTTCAGCTTTACTCTGGCTTTATTCCATGATAGCCTGATAATTCTTTGCTGAGAATGCGTTAGCTTCTTCAGCACCCAATAGCATCCCTTTAAAAGGAATATTATTGCGTTTTGCTAAATTAAGGAGTTTGCTATTACAGGTATCTACTTCAAAGTTATGGCCATAAAGTTTCCTAAGTAACACATCTAAATTATAACACTGCTGAGCCCTTACTTTTGGGGCTGACCTTTTCGTGAGGAATTTATACCTAATACTTAATGCATCGAAGCCATACTTTGAGTTCTTCATGTTCCAATGAACCCATATACAGCCATGATTATTATTTACAAACTTATAAAACCTGTGTAGTAGTGATCGCTCAGATGCGTCTAGATCATTCTCTGATAGCCTCTTACAATTGTAACTTTTCAATTGGGCCTCGACATGTATATTGAAAGAGTTTTGTTCTCTTGTTGCTACGTTATAGATAGAAATTGATGTTACTCTTGGCCTACTGCTTTTAGATCTGTTGAAGCACTCACAAGAGTAATGTATTGAAAATACATCACCCTTGTTCCCTAATATATAGTTAGCTTCTTTAAGTCCTTTGCTTCTTTCTTTAGAGCGTGAGGATGTGAACATCATTATTTGTTTATTAATGCTTATTTATTCATAACATAGGATAAACGAGTATCGAATAAAAAAGAAGGAGGACACTAAGTCCTCCTTCTTCAGTTATTTATGATCCGCAAGCTTCGCAAGCGTCTGGGTTATCCAGTGAGCAGCTCATGTCGCTGCGATTCTGGTCCTGGTTGTAAACTGGCTCCAGGGTTTCAGCGGCTTGTTTCTCTACCGTGAACTTGATGGCGTCTACAGCGGCTTTAGTGCGCAGGTAGTACATACCTGTCTTTAGGCCCTTCTTCCAGGCGTGGAAGTGCATTGAGGTCAGCTTACCGAAGTTCACGTTCATTACGTGCAGGTTCAGTGACTGGCTCTGGCAGATGTAAGCACCACGGTCAGCACTCATATCGATTACGGTACGCTGGCTGATCTCCCATACTGTCTTATACAGGTCTTTGATGTTCTGCGGGATGTTGGGGATGTCCTGCACCGAGCCGTTGGCTGCGATAATGGCGTTCTTCATCTTATCATTCCACAGACCCAGGCCAATCAGGTCTTTGAGCAGGTGCTTGTTCACCACCATGAACTCGCCTGAAAGCACGCGGCGCACATAGATGTTAGAAGTATAAGGTTCAAACGATTCGTTGTTGCCCAGGATCTGTGCAGTAGAGGCAGTAGGCATTGGAGCCAGCAACAGAGAGTTACGCACACCGTGCTTCACTACTTCCTGACGCAGCTCTTCCCAATCCCAGCGGCCGCTGTCTGGTGTTACGCCCCACATATCAAACTGGAATTTACCCTCTGAAAGTGGAGAACCTTTAAACGTCTCGTAAGCTCCGTTCTTCTTGGCCAGATCTTTAGAAGCCGTCATGGCGGCGAAGTAGATCGTCTCGAAGATATCCTTGTTCAGGCCTTTGGCTTCGTCGCTTTCAAACGGCATACGCAGTGCAATGAAGGTATCGGCAAGTCCCTGCACACCCAATCCGATCGGACGGTGGCGCATGTTGGAATTGCGGGCTTCAGGTACCGGGTAGTAATTAATGTCGATCACCTTGTTCAGGTTCATCGTCACGTGGTAGGTCACATCAAACAGCTTCTGGTGGTCAAACACCTTGTGGCCACTCTCCTCTTTCACGTAGCGAGGCAGTGCCAGCGAAGCCAGGTTACACACCGCTACTTCATCCTGACTGGTATACTCCATGATCTCGGTGCAGAGGTTGGAGCTCTTGATTGTACCCAGGTTCTGTTGGTTGCTCTTGCTGTTAGCCGCATCCTTATAGAGCATGTACGGCGTACCTGTCTCGATCTGAGACTCCAGTACGGCAAACCACAGATCCTGTGCTTTCACCGTCTTGCGGGCACGGCCTTCGCGCTCGTACTTCTCGTACAGGCGCTCAAAGTCCTGTCCCCAGGTGTCGCCCAGGCCAGGTGCTTCGTTCGGGCAGAACAGGCTCCAGTCTCCGTTTTGCTCCACACGCTTCATGAACAGGTCTGGCGTCCAGAGGGCGTAGAACAGGTCGCGGGCGCGGTTTTCTTCTTTGCCGTGGTTCTTTTTCAGGTCCAGGAACTCAAAGATATCGGCATGCCATGGCTCCAGGTATATGGCGAAAGCGCCTTTGCGCTTGCCACCACCCTGGTCCACGTAGCGGGCAGTGTCGTTAAACACCTTCAGCATAGGTATAATACCGTTGCTTGTACCGTTGGTGCCTTTGATATAAGAGCCTGTTGCACGCACGTTGTGGATGCTAAGGCCGATACCACCGGCGCTCTGCGAGATCTGCGCGCATTGCTTCAGCGTATCGTAGATGCCTGGTATGCTGTCGTCCTGCATGGTGAGCAGGAAGCATGAGGACAGCTGCGGCTTTGGGGTGCCGGCATTGAATAATGTTGGTGTGGCGTGCGTAAACCACTTCTCAGACATGAGATTATAAGTCTCGATGGCAGATTCGATGTCCTCCTTATGGATACCCACGGCCACACGCATCAACATATGCTGGGGGCGCTCCACGATCTTGCCATCAAGGCGAAGCAGGTATGAGCGCTCCAGCGTTTTGTATCCAAAATAATCGTAGTTGTAGTCCCGGTCGTAGATGATGGTCGAGTCCAGCGTAGCAGCGTGCTTGCGGATGATCTCATACACATCTTTGGCCAATAGAGAAGCGTTTTCACCCGTTTTTGGATCCTCGTAGGTATAGAGACGCTTCATGGTGTTGGAGAACGACTTGCTCGTTACCTTATGCAGGCTCGAAATGGCTACACGCGCAGCCAGCACCGCATAGTCGGGGTGCTTGGTGGTGAGCGATGCAGCAGTTTCAGCCGCCAGGTTGTCCAGCTCAATGGTTGTTACGCCGTCGTAGATGCCGTCAATTACTTTCTTGGCTACCTCAATCGGCGACACATAGTCCATGTTCAGACCATAGCACAGCTTCTCGATGCGTGCGGTAATTTTATCGAATTTGACGGATTCGCGTCTGCCGTCTCGTTTAACTACTAACATAGCGTATACATTTAGCGGGAGTCAAAAGCCCGGGTTTTTTATAAGGTATAGGTATAAGAGAGCCGCTACCGATGCAGCGGGTTGATACATGTTAATATTTTCATAGGGAAATACGCATGACTATACGTAATCCGTTGAAATACTATAGTTTAAAAGCTAAAGCCAATTGCTTTCACAGGTTTGGAGGCGAATGCCCCGTCTGGCGACCTTTGCCAGGTATAGAGTCCGGTTTGCAGGCATCGACGCGGTTGGCTGTACCTGCATCCGGATGGTAAGGTAATTCGGGAAGCAGCCGGACCGAGGCCCGGCGCCCTTTATTTCCTAAACTTACAAAGTAATTCAGATTGTTAAAAGTCTTCGTCGAGCGAAAAAACGTTTTTGTCTTTGTCGCCCATCACGCCGGCTTTCTGGTACTCGCCCACGCGCTTCTCGAAGAAGTTGGTCTTGCCCTGCAGCGAAATCATCTCCATAAAGTCGAACGGGTTGGTGGCGTTGTAAAGTTTACTGCAACCCAATGACACAAGCAGACGGTCGGCCACAAACTCAATGTACTGGCTCATCAGCTTGGCGTTCATGCCGATCAGGTCAACCGGTAGTGCGTCCGTCACAAATTCCTTCTCAAATTCTACGGCATCACGGATAATTTCGTGCACACGGCTTTCAGGCAGTTTTTCGTTCAGCATAGAATAGAGCAGGCAGGCGAAGTCGCAGTGCAGGCCTTCGTCGCGGGAGATCAGCTCGTTTGAGAAGGTAAGACCCGGCATCAGGCCACGCTTCTTGAGCCAGAAAATAGAGCAGAAAGAACCGGAGAAGAAAATACCTTCCACAGCCGCAAAAGCAATCAGGCGCTCCGTAAAATTCTCGCTGTTGATCCACTTCAGGGCCCACTCGCCTTTTTTCTTCACGCACGGCACCGTCTCTAGCGCATTGAACAGGTAGTCTTTCTCAGACTGCTTCTTTATATAGGTGTCGATCAGCAGCGAATAGGTTTCGGCGTGGATGTTCTCCATCATGATCTGGAAGCCATAGAAGCAGCGTGCCTCCGGAAGCTGCACTTCCTGCATGAAGTTAATCGCCAGGTTTTCGTTTACGATGCCATCTGAAGCGGCGAAAAAGGCCAGTACGTGGCTGATAAAGTGGCGTTCGCCGTCGTTCAGGTTTTCCCAGTCCTTCTGGTCCTGCGACAGGTCGATCTCCTCGGCAGTCCAGAAACTGGCTTCTGCTTTCTTATACATCTGCCACACCTCGTCGTGCTGTATCGGGAATAAAACAAAGCGATTCGGGTTTTCTTGTAGTATTGGCTCCATGCGCGTAAACTTTAATGTTATTTAAATTAACAGCGACACTTCGTTACTGTTTTATTAGATGTTAAACCTACCTGTCTGATCACCCTACGGGGAATGACCTTTGGGTAACAGGATTTCAAATATAGTGATAAGAACTTGAATTGGCGGGCTAAAGTTGTTCAATTTATTAACACTTTGTTAAGTGGTTGATTGTCTGAAAATTGAGCCGGAATTAACAGGCTTATTAACATGATGCCGTTAACATATATGATTGTTAAAATATAGTTAATTAAATATTAAATCATTGTTAAGTGCTGAAAAGTACAACCTAAGGGAGCCTGCTCAGGAGTTGGGGTTGATTTCGGCGGTGCAAAATCCAAATTTAGCTGCAGGAGCTATCTTCTTAAAGCTGAATTTTGTTTGGGTTTGGAAGCTGCTGTGGAAAACCCGTTTCTTGCGCTAATGAGTCAAGGCGCTGCGGACTAATGTGTTATGCGTGTTTTTGGAAGGTGCAAAATTACGGAGTGTAGATTTCAACAGCGTTATCCACATGGTTGCCCATAAGCGCTGCAGAAACAGAAAGAATTAGAAAACAATGATTTGCATATTAACTTTAAGTCCGCTAATTTTGCAGACTTAAATTTTTTTAAATCATACATTGAAGCTGATGTACGCAATTGTAGAAATCGCAGGTCAACAGACCAAAGTAGAGAGCGGTAAGTTCATCTACGCTAACAAGCTTTCCGGCAATGATGGTGACGCCGTGGAGTTCACCAATGTTCTTCTTACTGATGATAACGGCACTATTACTTTGGGTGCTCCTTTCGTTAGCGGTGTTAAAGTGGTTGGAAAAATCCTTGGCAACGTGAAAGGCGACAAAGTGATCGTTTTCAAAAAGAAGAGAAGAAAAGGCTATCGTAAAATGAATGGTCACCGCCAGCATTATACGAAAGTCCTGATCGAGAGCATTGGGTAAGCAGTAAGAGGAAATTAATCGTAAAATCTTTTCGGGTTGGAGTCACTACTGACCTGAACTAAATAGTAAAAGAAAATGGCACACAAAAAAGGAGCTGGTAGTTCTAATAACGGCCGCGAGTCACATTCAAAACGACTTGGTGTTAAGATTTACGGTGGTCAGGACATCATCGCAGGTAACATCATTGTAAGACAAAGAGGTACTGCACACCACCCAGGTAACAACGTGGGTATGGGCAAAGACCACACACTCTTCGCTATGACTGACGGTGTAGTTCAATTCAAAAAAGGCGTTAAGAACCGTTCTTACGTTTCTGTAATTCCTAAAGTAGAAGCTGAAGCGTAAGCTTTACAGCCTATACTGCCACCTGCGGGTGGAAGAATAAAAAAGGGGTGCCCACGGCATCCCTTTTTTATTTGCTATACTTTTTGCCTCGGGGTAGGTATGGCTTCGGCTTCAGGTATAGCCGGGGGCGCTATTGTTTGCTTTCCTGCCCGGCCGCCGTTCCAGTAGGTATAGAGCCCGGTAGCTATACCTGCCCCACAAAGTAAATAAGCAGCAGTCTGGCTTTGGAAAGAAAGCGGTACGCTGCATAGCACCAGGCTAAGGCCCGACAGCCAGATCAAACCATAGCGTATAGGCGAGTGGGCTGTAGTTGCATAATTCGTTCTGACTCCGAGCAGATGCAGAAGTTTGGGGGCTTCCGCTGCCAGCAGTGCGAGGTTCAGCAAAAGGAAAAAGGCCAGTACATAGGGCGTGCCTTTCCAGACCTGCGATATAGTAACCAGCAGGATGTTCAGCAACATGGGGAGCAGGGCGATGGCGCCAAGCGTGCGGTATCGGAGCGTCAACAGCATAAACCCTACCACAATCTGGGAGTAGGCGATGAAGCGGGCGAAGAGCCCTAAGCCGAACTCCGCCAGTTTCTCCTCCAGCCATACCGGCCCGATCAGGCCAGGGAACCGGTGCTCGTAGAAGATCTTCGCCATACCTGCCGTGAAGAAGATAAGCCCCAGGAAAACGCTGATGCCATTGAGCGTGAATGTTTTGAAGTTCATGTATATACCTGCTAAGCTGCTCTGAGTCCTTAAGATATTGTCTTTAATTAAACCAACATAAAGTATTATACTAACCGGCTAAATGTGCAGACGATCGGGCTATACCTGAGGCGGAAGCAAGGGGGCTTGGTGAAGCATCTGATCAGGGGAAAATTCTTTTCAGTATACGGCAACATACCTGCATAAGGCCCGTATACCTAGATATAAAGAGTTATAGAGTGAAAACAATTAAACTCTTTTAGGAAAGGGACACTTCTGGTGTCCCTTTCTGTTTTTATACCTTTTGTACAGTTCAGTACACCCCCCACATCTGCCCGATAACTTCCTATTCTTAGGCAACAAAAATTCGTGGTTTTCGGATAAGTATGTATCTTTACAGCTTCTTATCAAGAAAGACCGAGGGACAGGGCCCTATGACGTCTTAGCAACCTTGTACCAGCTTGGTGCTAATTCCCTTCTCAGCCATACCTTGGCCGGGAAAAGATAAGAGAGTATACCTACCTCAGGGTGTCCTTCTTGATAAGCGCTTATGTAGACTTAACCAAGAGGGGAACACCGAAATGACCAAATCACATCCGATCCATACTTTGTTGCAGGAGCGCGTGCTCGTGCTCGATGGCGCCATGGGTACCATGATCCAGCGTTACCAACTCTCCGAAGCCGATTTCCGCGGCGAGCGTTTTAAGGATCATCCGTCTGACCTGAAGGGCAACAACGACCTGCTCTCCATCACGCGTCCGGATATCATCAGCGCCATTCATACCGAGTATCTGGAGGCCGGTGCCGATATCATCGAGACGAATACCTTCAGCGGTACTAGCATCGCGATGGCGGATTATGGCTTGGAGCATGTGGTGTATGAGATAAACTACGAGTCGGCGAAGATAGCCCGTGAGGCGGCGAATGAAGCGGAAGCAAAAAACCCTGCGCACAAGCGCTTCGTAGCCGGCGCCATCGGTCCGACCAACCGCACGGCCTCGCTCTCCCCGGATGTGAACAACCCCGGTTTCCGCGCCATCACTTTTGACCAGTTGGTGGAAGCTTACTACGAACAGGTACGCGGCCTGGTGGACGGCGGTGCAGACTTGCTGTTGGTGGAAACTGTGTTTGATACGCTCAACTGCAAAGCCGCACTTTTTGCTATTCAGCAGTATGTAAATGATGGCGGCAAAGAACTCCCCATTATGGTATCTGGTACCATCACCGATGCCAGCGGACGTACCTTATCCGGGCAGACGGTAGAGGCTTTCTGGAACTCGATCTCGCATGCGCCTATCCTAAGCGTGGGCTTTAACTGTGCCCTGGGGGCGCGTCAGCTTAAGACGCACATTCAGGAGCTCTCCCGCATTTCGGACTGTTACATCAGCGCCTACCCGAATGCTGGTCTGCCGAACGCCTTTGGCGGCTACGACGAGACAGCCGAGCAGATGGGCGCTATTGTAGAGGAATATCTGAAGGAAGGGCTGGTGAACGTACTGGGTGGTTGTTGTGGCACGACGCCCGTACACGTTAAAGTAATCGCAGACCTGGTGCGCAGGTATAAACCGCACGTTCCCACTCCCGTAGCCCCCCTTCCCCGCTACAGCGGCCTCGAGCCCCTCACCATCACCTCTGATACCCTTTTCGTGAACGTCGGCGAACGCACCAACGTCACCGGCTCCAAAAAATTCTCCCGCCTGATCGTTGATGGCAAATTTGAAG
This sequence comes from Pontibacter sp. HSC-14F20, assembly GCF_019599265.1. Classification (GTDB taxonomy): domain Bacteria; phylum Bacteroidota; class Bacteroidia; order Cytophagales; family Hymenobacteraceae; genus Pontibacter. The sequence continues at coordinate 50,398 of NZ_JAHZTC010000014.1, forward strand.
AAGCCCTCTCAGTTGCCCGTCAGCAAGTGGAAGGCGGTGCCCAGATCATTGACGTGAACATGGACGAAGGTATGCTTGATTCGGAGCAGGCCATGACCGACTTCCTCCACCTGATCGCCTCCGAACCCGACATTGCCAAACTGCCCATTATGATTGATTCTTCGAAATGGAGTGTGATAGAGGCGGGGCTGAAATGCGTGCAGGGTAAATCGATCGTTAACTCTATCAGCTTAAAAGAAGGAGAAGAAGCTTTTAAAAGACTTGCACGCAAAGTACGCCAGTATGGCGCTGCCGTGGTGGTGATGGCATTTGATGAAACAGGTCAGGCCGATACGCTGGAGCGTAGAAAAGAGATTTGCGAACGCTCTTACCGCATCCTGGTGGACGAAGTAGGCTTCCCGCCGCAGGACATTATTTTCGACCCGAACATCCTGGCCATCGCCACAGGTATAGAGGAGCACAACAACTATGCGGTTGATTACATTGAAGTAGTAAAATGGATCAAGGCCAACCTGCCGCATGCGCAGATAAGCGGGGGCGTGAGTAACCTCTCCTTCTCCTTCCGTGGCAATGATCTGGTGCGCCAGGCCATGCACACCGTGTTCCTCTACCACGCCGTGCAGGCAGGGATGGACATGGGCATCGTGAACGCCGGCATGCTGGGCGTGTACAGCGAAATTCCGGCTGAACTGCGCGACCTGATCGAAGATGTGATCTTCAACCGCCATCCGGACGCAACCGAAAAGCTGGTGACCTACGCGGAAACCATCAAAGGCAAAGGTAAAACAGCCACTGCCGCTGATAACTCCTGGCGTGGGGCGCCGGTGGAGGAGCGTCTGAAACATGCGCTGGTAAAAGGCATCGTCGATTTTATCGACGAAGACACCGAAGAGGCGCGTCAGCAGGCAACTAAAACCCTGGATGTGATCGAGGGACCCTTGATGGCAGGTATGTCGGTGGTAGGCGATCTGTTTGGTGCCGGCAAAATGTTTCTGCCGCAGGTGGTGAAGAGTGCCCGCGTGATGAAAAAATCCGTGGCGTACCTGCTGCCCTTTATGGAAAAAGAAAAGCTGGCGTCCGACACCTCAAAGTCAACGGCAGGCACAATACTGATGGCCACCGTGAAAGGCGACGTCCACGACATTGGTAAAAACATCGTGGGCGTGGTGCTGGCCTGCAATAATTACGAAGTGATCGACCTGGGCGTGATGGTGCAGCTGGATAAGATCCTGGCAGAAGCCGAAGCGCATCAGGTAGACATCATCGGCCTGAGCGGGCTGATTACCCCTTCGCTGGACGAGATGGTATACGTAGCGCAGGAGATGGAGCGCCGCGGCATGAAGATCCCGCTCCTGATTGGGGGAGCCACTACGTCGCGGGTGCACACAGCTGTGAAGATCGCGCCGCAGTACAGCGGCCCGGTGATACACGTGCATGATGCCTCGCGCAGTGTGACGGTGGTGAGTATCCTGCTCAGCAGCGAGCGCGACACTTATATCGCTGAAATCAGAGCCGAATACGAAAAGCTGCGCGAAGACCACCTGAATCGAACGAAAGACCGAGCCTTTGCCAGTATAGCAGAGGCCCGCGCCAATAAGTATAAAGTAGATTGGGCGGCAACGGAGGTTGCCAGGCCAAGCTTTACCGGCAACAAGGTATACACCAACTACCCGCTGCAGGAAATCATCCCTTACATCGACTGGACGCCTTTCTTCCATACCTGGGAGCTCAAGCGGCAGTACCCGAAAATCCTGAACGATCCGGAGCTGGGTGTGGAAGCCACCAAGCTGTTTGCCGACGCACAGGCCATGCTGCAGGAGATCGTAGGCAAGCAATTGCTCGAGGCCCGCGCCGTGGTGGGCTTCTACCCCGCCAACGTGGAGGCCGACGATACCATCGAGGTATATACCGATGATTCACGTGAAAACGTGCTGACGGAATTCCATACCTTACGACAGCAGGGCAAGAAAGGAGCGAATGTGCCGAACCTGTCCTTCTCCGATTTCTTGGCCCCGAAAGAAACAGATATAGCCGATTACATTGGCGGCTTTGTCGTATCGTCTGGTTTTGGCATCGAGAGGCTCCTGGAGCAGTACGAAGCCGAGCACGACGATTACAAATCCATCATGGTGAAAGCGCTGGCTGATAGATTAGCCGAAGCCTTTGCCGAACTGATGCACTTGAAAGTGCGAAAAGAACTGTGGGGCTACGCGGCAGACGAGCAGCTGGATAACGAAGGGCTGATCAAAGAGCAATACAAAGGTATACGCCCTGCCCCTGGCTACCCGGGCTGCCCCGACCACACCGAGAAGATCACGCTGTTCAACTTACTGAAGGCAGAAGAAACCGGTGTGATCCTGACGGAGAACCTGGCCATGCATCCGGCATCCTCGGTAAGCGGGCTGTACTTCTCCCACCCGGATTCCCGCTACTTCGGCCTCGGCAAAATCGGCGAAGACCAGGTAGCCGACCTTGCGCGGCGCAAAGGTATGGCCAAAGAGGAACTGGAGCGCTGGCTCTCTCCAAACCTGAACTACGAGCCAAAGCCGGTAGCGCAGCAGGCGGTGTAGTACTCAAACCATTTAACAATACAGCAATTTAACAATTCAGCTATACCTTGAAAGTAACCGAGCACTTCCAGAACGCCAACGGCAATACGCTGTTCACCTTTGAGATCTTGCCGCCACTCAAAGGCGAGAACATGAAAACCCTCTTCAGCCACATTGACCCGCTGATGGAGTTCAAGCCGCCCTTTATCGATGTGACCTACCACCGCGAAGAGTATATCTACAAGCAGCGCGAGAACGGCCTGCTGGAAAAGCGCAGCACGCGCAAGCGCCCGGGTACTGTAGGCATTTGTGCGGCCATCCAGAACCATTACAAGGTAGACACGGTGCCTCACCTGATATGCGGCGGCTTCAGCAAGGAGGAAACAGAAAATGCCTTGATTGACCTGCACTTCCTGGGTATAGATAATGTACTGGCGCTTCGGGGAGATTGTGTGAAGAGTGAGCAGCGCTTCGTGCCGGAACCCGACGGGCATACCTATGCAACAGAGTTGATCGGCCAGGTCGTGAACATGAACAAGGGCTGTTACCTCGATGATGAGCAGGCGTACCACAACGGTACTGATTTTTGCATTGGCGTGGCGGGCTATCCAGAAAAGCACTTCGAGGCCCCCAACATAACCTCAGACCTGCGCTGGCTCAAAAAGAAAGTGGAGCTCGGCGCAGAGTACATCGTCACGCAGATGTTCTTTGAAAACCAGAGGTACTTCGATTTCGTGAATCGCTGCCGTGCCGAGGGTATAAACGTGCCGATCATTCCGGGCCTGAAACCCATGACCACCAAAACGCAGCTCACCCTGTTACCCAGCTTGTTTCATGTCGAGATTCCGTGCGCGCTGGCCGATGCTATTGAGTCTTGTGCCGATAACAAAGCGGCCGCACAGGTAGGTGTGGAGTGGGCGATTCAGCAGTCTAAAGAACTGATGGAGTTTGGTGTGCCTTGCCTGCATTTCTACTCCATGGGCAAGTCGGAATCGGTGCGGAAAGTGGCGAAGCAGTTGTTTTAAAGAAACCTCAACTAAACTAAATCTAACCTTAAGGCTGGGGCTTTTGGCTTCAGCTTTTCTTTTTAACAGGTATAGCCATACCTATCGCACGACTTTAAAGCATCTTTTAGTTCTATGATTATCGAGAAAATGGGCTGTCGCAGGTTTAGCTAGGCGGTTGGCTAAGATACTCGCGGGAGATCTGGCAGGTATAGCTATACCTTATAAAGTCGGGAAAACAGGCGACAGCTTGTATAGCACCGGCTTGCTTGGGCTGGCGTCGAGTTGCAGGCTGGCGAGCTGGATGTTGAGCAGGTATAGCCCATCTTCTACCTGGTTCGGTACATAGATCAGTTCGGTGATAGTGGCGCCGCAGCGGGTGTTTTTGGGGTACTGCCAGAAAGCGTGGTGGCAGACCAGTTTGCCTTCGTCCAGCTCACGGTCCACAGAGGGCAGGTCGAGTAGCAGGTGCTGTATACCTTTCTCAGCCAGATACTGCCCAATGGCATGCTCCAGGTAGGGCGGGTTGGTGCCGGAATAGTGGCGGGTGAGTTTCTCGTCGGAGTTCGGCAGGGTGCGGATGATGAGCGCTTCGCATTTTATACCTTGCAGTCCGGCTTTCACATCCTCGAGTAGTACCACTTCATCGCCGTTTTCCTGCTTTTGTGGAGTTACCGTGATGAGCTGTGCTGCAAACAGGAAGCGTTTCAGGCAGTTGTGGATGGTGGCGTGCTCGTCGGCTGAAATGTGGCCGTAGCATTCGGTGTGAGTGCCGTTGCCGTGCGGCGTCAGGTGCATGCGCTTGTAATTGGTGCTTCCTCCCTGGGCTACGCTTCCGACAAAATCTCCCACCCGGATCACATCAAACTTCGCTGGCTCAGCCCAGAAGCACTCAGGTTGCAGCTGTTTATCGTGCAGCGGCATGGAGATGTCCAGCGGCTGTGCCGGGTCGAAGGTATAGGGCTGGTCGCGGTATGTAATGGAGGCCTGCATCACTTAACTCTCATAATCGCGCAGCCAGCGCAGGGCGTCTGCATCATTCGTAAAGTTCCTCGCCTCAAAGTGCACTCCCCCAAGTGCCTCTGCCCTTGTCATCACAGACTCAAATGAGAGCCTGTTAAACACATTTTCGGGCAGCACACGAGCCAGTTTTTTCACGCCCAGTTCCGAAAGCGATTTGTAAAAGGTAGTAGACAGCCACTCTTTGGTATGGGGAAGCAGTTTGCCAATGACCAGCGCATTCAGCAGCAGCTTATCAGCCTTAGACTCCTCCAGTAGCAAGCTTAACTTTTCAGCAGTCTGGAGCATCTCGCTGTGTTCCACGGGGCGCAGCCAGGTGTTCGCCAATATGCCGTGTTGGAGGTCTGTGGAAATTCGGCTGATGTCGTTTAGGTAAAGTGTTTCCAATAGCTGCATGGTGGTGTAGCGCGGGGCTTTTTTCCGGCTGAAATCAAATCTACAAATAAATCTGATATAATCAGCACGTGCTATTCTATCATCAGGTCCAGGGTTATTTGGTCGGCAAGCAGCTTGCCTGGGTCGGTCAGGTATAGCACATTCGCCTCAACACGCGCCAATCCTTTCTCGCTAAGCTGTTGCAGGTAAAGCCGATGCTGTGACTGCAGGTCGTAGCTATACCTGTCGCGCATCACGCTCAGGTCGCAACCCCAGATGGTGCGGAGTGTAGTAAGCAGGTAGTCGTTGGCCTGGTCGGCCAATGTCAGTTCTTCCACCTCGGCAGGTATAGCGCTTTCAGCCAGGGCGGCGGTATACTTACGGTTGTTGGCTACATTGTACTGCCGGCTGTGGCCGTTAAAGGAATGCGCGCTCGGGCCAACGCCCAGGTAATGCACGCCACGCCAGTAATTGCTGTTGTGCTTCGACTCGAAACCGGGCTTGCTGAAGTTGGACACCTCGTACTGCACATACCCATGCGCCTTCATCTGCTCCAGCAAGATCTCAAACTGCTGCGCCGTAAACTCGTCTTCCGAAGGCTTGAAAGTGCCTTTTTTGCTCCAACGGCCCAGGGCAGTGTCGGGTTCTATGGTCAGGGCGTAGCAGGAAACATGCTGCACATTAAGTGAAAAGAGTGTTTTCAAATCCTCCAGCCAGATGCTGTGGTCCAGCGCAGGTATACCATAGATCAGATCCACGGTGATGTTGTCGAAGCCGGCAGCTTGTGCGTCGCGTACGCATTGCAGGCTCTCCGTTGCGTTATGAGCGCGGTTCATCATGCGCAGGTGCGGCTCATGGAAGGATTGCAGCCCAATGCTTAATCGGTTTATACCTGCCGCTTTCAGCTCCTGAAGCTTCTCCGGCGAAAGGTCATCCGGGTTGGCCTCCAGTGTTATTTCTGCCCCCTCCGAAACTATAAACAGCGCTTTGATGGTTTGCAGGAGAAGGTATAGCTCCGACTGTGTGAGCAGCGAAGGGGTGCCACCACCGAAATAAATGGTACGCACTTCCTGTCCCTGCAGGTAATCTTTACGCAGTTCCAGCTCCCGGGCAATGGCCTGTATGGTAGCCTCTTTGTGCCCCATGGAAGTACTGAAGTGGAAGTCGCAGTAGTGGCAGGCCTGTTTACAAAAGGGAATATGAAGGTATATGCCGGACAAATCTTTAATTGTTAAATTGCTGATGGTTAAATTGTTGTTTCGCTTAATTATTATGTGAAGGTATGATGCAGGAATCCGTTCGGGCAGTTATACCTTTGCGAGCATAATTTGAGCAAAAGCCTCATGTTAATAGAGAAACAATTTAGCCAGTAAACAATTCAACCATTTAGTGTACAAATGTACAAAATCGCTGTCTTAGTGTGGTGCTTATTCATGTGCCTGCCCCTGCTGCAGGCGCAGGACAAGCCGCCTGTGCCACCGCAGCAGGTGCAGCCGCCAACGCCCAAGTTGGTTAAACAGCCAATGGCAGCGCTCAGGGTATACGCTGCCGGCTCTGACCAACAGGTGCTCCGGCAGTACAACTACCGCACGCAACTGGCCGACACCATAGAGGCGCGCAAAGAAGTAACAGCACTGGTACATCGTTTGCATCAGGACGCCTACCTGCTGACCTCTGCCGACAGCTCTTACAAGCGCAACGATACGCTCCACGTGAAACTGCACATCGGCAATCGTTTTGACTGGGCTGAGCTGCGCAATGGCAACCTAAGCGAAGGTATACTGGTGGAGTCGGGTTTTCGGGAGAAGTTTTACCGCAACGTACCTTTTAAGCCTGCCGAATATGCCCGGCTGCAGCAGCGCATCCTCGACTATGCCGAGCGCAACGGTTATCCCTTCGCCTCCGTCTGGCTTGACTCCATTCAGATAAAAGACAACAAAATATCGGCTGCCCTGATGGTGGAGAAAGCCTTTGTGGTAATCTACGATACGCTGCAAGTGATGGGAGGCAGCAAAACGAAGCCTAAATTCCTGATGCGCTACCTGCAGCTATACCCTGGCCAGCCTTATAACCAGGATCAGGTGGAGGCCTCGCAGCGGATGCTCACCACGCTGTCATACCTAAAAGTGGTGCGTCCGCCGCAGGTACAGTTTCTCCGGGACAAGGCAAAAGTAGTTTACTTTTTAGAAGACCGACAGACAAACCAGCTAGATGGTGTGGTTGGTTTCCTACCTGACCCGAGTCGCTCCGGCAACAAGCTACTTATTACGGGCGAGGCTAATATGAACATCCGCAACATCAAAGGGAGCGGTAAGCAGTTGGGCCTGCAGTGGCGCAGGGTGAACAAAGGCTCTGTCATCCTGAACGGCGAGTACCTGCATCCAAACCTTTTCGGAACACCTTTCGAGCTGGGCACGCGCTTCGGGCTGCTCAAACAGGACTCCAGTTTCATTACTATACAACCGCGGGTACAGCTGGCCTATAATACCATCCGTTACGGACGCTTCAGTGTATTTACAGAGTGGCGCAACTCCCGCATTCTTTCTACGGCCAGTCCGCAAAGCCTCCGGGCCCTCGACCTGGCTGACGCCCGCACGAACACCTACGGCCTGAACTACCTTTGGAACAATCTGGATGACTTCTATTTTCCTCGTAAAGGACGATTGGTGGAACTGCAGTTGGCGGCAGGCCGCAAGAAGCTGCTGCGCAACCCAAATCTGGAGAAGGAGTTTTACGACACCCTGGAGGTCAATACTACGCAGCTCAGCCTGGGCGTGCGGTTGGAAAACTTCTTCAGGATAGGCAAAAACAGCGCCCTGTTGGCCAGGATTCGGGGTGAGGCACTACTCAACGACCAGATTTTCCTCAATGACATGTATCGCATCGGCGGGCTGTCTTCCTTAAGAGGTTTTGATGAGTATTTCTTTTTTGCCTCCACCTATGGCATCGGTACGCTGGAATATCGCCTGTTCACAGCCGAGGATTCCTATGTGCTGCTTTTCTACGATCAGGGCTATTACCGCAGCGACCTGGAACAATCGAAGGCCGAAGGACTGCCGCTCGGGGTTGGCGGAGGCATCAGCTTCAGCACCGGCGCAGGAATTTTTCAATTAGTGTATTCTGTCGGAAAATCAGAACAGCAGCCTATGTCGCTGAGAGCCTCGAAGATACACTTCGGAATCACGAGTAAATTCTAGATTCTCACAATTTTTTTGAGGTTTTTAGCAACCAAAGCTTGCGTAGTAAGTATGTTTATACTACTTTTGTAACACAATAACAGTGCGGGATGGAGCAGTTGGTAGCTCGTTGGGCTCATAACCCAAAGGTCACAGGTTCGAGTCCTGTTCCCGCTACCCAAGAAAGCCTTGAATCGGAAACGGTTCAAGGCTTTTACTTTTTTTATCCCTTCTGCCCGATTCAAATAGGTGCTAACTCGCCACTCGATTCCTCTCTTAATATTGTTCCTACTATATTTAAACAGAACTATACCTTTTCTCGTAGAGAAGGATCTTCTGCTAATGATAAATAACGAGGCAAAGCCTAAACATAAAAGCGCTTAGTTTGTAAGCCAATTCTGAGAGTTACTTTATTGATTGGTGGTTAGAGTGTATATATCGTTATTTAATTGTTTTACTTATATTTAGGCAATATTAGCTTTAAAGTCATGCTCTGATAAATCATAATGAAAGGTTATATCGTTATAGTTTCAGTACAGCCAAATTTCACCCTTTAAACCTGATCCGATGCGCCAACTGCTACCCAGGCATCTGTTCTTTAGTTTGCTTGCTTCTTTATTGCTATTAAGTGGTCCTGTCTGGTCAGCACCTTGCCCCACCACCGTGCAGGTGGATGGGCGTACCGTTTTATGTGAAGGTGAAACAACAATTTTAAGAGCTCCGGAGGGCGCTGGCCTTTCTTATCTGTGGTTCAAAGATGGTGTTCAGCTAGGAGCAACAGGCAGAGAGTTGCAGGTTACCGAAACAGGCAGGTATAAGGTACAGGTTTCAGGTAGTACCTGTGATACAAACACCTCCTCTGAAGTGCCCATAACAGTTAATAGCCGCCCGGCACTACCTGACTTTACAATTGATCCGTCAACTGCCCCCTGTTCAGGAACACCGATTGTTTTCGAGATCATCAACGCATCTCCGGATGAGACCTACACCTGGACTTTTGGCGATGGCACTACTGGCCGTGGCCCTCGGGTTGAACATACTTACAACGAGCGGGGTACTGGTATTGCAGACTTTGATGTGACAGTGCTCGCAACAAGCACAATTACCAGCTGCCCTGCCCCAGCACCTGTTACAAAGCCGGTGCAGATTCGCCGATTACCTGAAATTTCCTTTACAGAAGAGAATAGCTTCCTTACCTGTCTGCCTGATACCATTGCAGATGCCGATATAAGCGTAACTGCCGTTATCACCAACACGACTCAAGAGCCTGCCCTAAGTGACATCCGCAGCTATTTTGTGGACTGGGGCGATGGGAGCGCGCCCGTGCAGTACAGCCCGGCTGATTTTCCGATCTCCAACCCAAACCCATTTACCACAGTCGGAGACTATACTATTACAATCTCTGCCGTAGCTGGCAATGGCTGTACGGAGCCATTCACACAGGTATACAGTGTGAGCAAGGAGCCCAAAGCCGGGTTCTCGTTGGGCAAAAAGCGGGCTGATGAAAGCCAGCAGCCGCCTTGTGTACCCGTCATTGTTACACCCGAAGACTCCGCGACTGGTGGAGGGTTAACCTATGTCTGGTCCGTAACACCAGATCAGGGCTATGTCTTAGAATCGGGTAGCTTGACAGAGGCAAATCCTGTTTTCCGTTTTACACAGTCCGGTGTGTATACCATTGAGCAGATCGTAACCAACGGTTGCGATGCAGACACAGCCTCGCAAGGTATCGTGGTGGGGTGGCCACAGGTGCAGCCGCCTGCCGGTGGCGTATTTTGCGGCCCGACCCGGATCGACCTGAGTGCGAGCGGGCCCGGAGGCGCTCCGGGTGGAGGCGGTGGTCTGTTCATCGACAAGAACCTCGGCGAGGAAATCACGGTGACCATCTCCATCAACGGACCGAAGGGGCCGACGACTAGAACCTTCAATTCGGAGACTTTCAGCTACGCGTATGATTTTGATCGGCCCGGCACCTATACCATTGCCGTGGAGGCAGTAAATGAGTGCGGTAGCTCCAATGCCATTTTCCAGGGACAACCACAGCCACCAGTGGAGGTAATTATATTGCAGCAGCCAGGGCAACCCACCATAGCCAACCCGGGCATCGTCTGCGAAGGCGATTTTGTGGAGCTGACCCCAACCTCAACGGCCCCGTCTTTTGCCTGGTTCGATACCGATGATCCGAATGCAACTCCTATTTTCATAGGCAACACCTTTGTGACGCCTCCACTGCCTGCTGGTAGCAATGACTTTTATGTAGCCGCCCGTGACTCAGCACAAGGTATACTATGCACAGGCCCGCGCAGGCAGGTGACCGTTAAAGTAAACCCACGCGTGACCAACAACCTGATCGATATTGGAGGACAGGAAACAGGCAGTGTGTGCGTAGGCGGCGTGTCAGCGGAGCTGACGGGCAGCAGACCTTCCGGCGGCGATGAAACCACACCTTACAGCTATACCTGGCTGGTTAGTACGGCGGGGCCGGATCGGGGCTACGCAGCAGCTCCTGGGGTAAATAACAACCAGAACTATACCCCAACACAGCCGATTAACGCCACTACCTGGTTCAGGCGTGTCGTCCGTTCTGCCAACTGCTCCCCTGACTCCAGTAATGTGGTCGAAGTGGTGGCCGTAGAGCCAGTACCTCCTAGTGCGAATGTTGTTACACCAGCGTTGCAGGAGATTTGTGCGGGAGATTTACCAGCGCAGTTGGTTGGCTCACCGCCAAGCGGCGGGACAGGTGGTCCTTATACCTACCGCTGGGAAGTAAGCACGCTCGGGCCAAATACAGGATTTGTGGCAGCCCCAGGAGCTAATAACAGTGAAAATTACGAGCCCCCTACCAATTTATCCGGTGATTCATGGTTTAGGCGCATTGTAACCTCAGGGGCCTGCGACTCTCCCTCAGAGGCTGTTCGCATCACCGTTTCCACGGCCCTCGCCAACAACACTATCACAGCGCCAACCCAGGATGAATGTTCTGGTGCTGCGCCAGGAGCTATTACGGGTACAGCCCCATCAGGTGGCAGCGGCAACTATACCTACGAATGGCTAATTAGTAGTACCGGTACGGCCGGCAGTTTCGTTCCGGCACCGGGCACCAACAACCAGCAGAGCTATACCCCGGGCGCTATAACGCAAACCACCTTCTTCCAGCGAGTGGTGCGGTCCGGACAATGTACCTCTAATGAGAGCAACGTGGTGGAGATCCGCATACGTCCTGCCATTACAGGTAACGCGATTTCAGCAGAGCAGGAGATTTGCTCAGGTACACAGCCGGCGCCTCTGACGGGCACTACACCTTCTGGTGGCAGCGGTGGATTCACCTATCGTTGGGAAAGCAGTATTAGCGGACCAACTGCGGGCTTCAATCCTGCAGCAGGTCAGAATACGGGAGCAGGCTATACTCCTCCTGTGCTCACCCGCGACACCTGGTTCCGTCGGGTGGCTATTTCGGCAGGTTGCGAGAATCCTTCAGAAGCAGTAATGATTTCGATGCTGCCATTGCCGAATGCCCCTATTCTGACGGTGCAGGATGCCCGGGCCTGTGTGGGTGAACCTGCCACATTAACCGTAGCCAATGCCAACGGCAACACCATTGAGTGGTACGATGCTCCAACTGGCGGGGCACCGCTCTTTGTAGGGACAACCTTTGTCACGCCTGAGCTAACTCAGAATACCACTTTCTATGTGCAGGCCAGAAACAGTAACAACTGCACCAACGCGACCCGCACGGCAGTTAATGTAACTATCGTAGAGCCTGTAGCAGATGCCGGTCCGGATGTAGAGATCATTCAGGGGCGTCCGGCAGAGCTGCGTGCCACCGGTGGGGTGTCGTATGCGTGGGAGCCTGCCGAAAGCCTGAGCAATGCCAATGTCGCTAATCCGGTGGCCAGGCCTGATGTGACAACCACCTATACGGTGACCATCACCACTGAAGAAGGCTGTACGGCCACCGATGAAGTGACTGTGACGGTTATACCTGCCATTACAGCGCCGAATGCCTTTTCCCCAAATGGGGATCGGGTGAATGATGTGTGGGAGATCGGGAACATAGAGAATTATCCGGATGCCCGCATTGAGATCTTTAACCGTTGGGGTAACCAGATTTTCAGCTCAACCGGCTATGCGACACCTTGGGACGGCACCTATAATGGCGAGTCGCTGCCGGTAGCCACCTATTACTACATCATTTATCTCAACAGCTCCGAAAAACCAATTTCAGGGCATGTGACCATTATTAGATAATGACTATGAAAAAGCTGTCTCTCCTGTTGGTTGTATTGGTAGGTGTTGTTACGCAGGCTTTCGCACAGCAGCGTCCGCAGTATAGCCAATACATGGTCAATAATTTTCTGCTCAACCCCGCCCTGTCAGGTATAGAGGATTACGCTGACATACGCATCAGTAACCGGCAGCAGTGGGTGGGGCTCGACGGGGCGCCCGTTACTTACTATGCCTCCGCCCATATGCCGCTGAACAAAGGCGCGACCAGCACCAAGTATGCCAAGGCGCTGGCGCATCACGGGGCAGGCATCATCATTCATACCGACAAGACAGGTCCGTTACGCCGGACAGGGGTGTCAGGTACTTATGCCTACCACCTGCCTGTTACGCGTACTATCAACGTGTCGGCGGGTGTAGGGGCAGGCCTTATTCGGAATACTATCAACAGTTCAGAATTGGAATTTACTAATCCCGCGGAGCCGCTAATAGGTGGTGGACGGGTGAATCAGAATGTGCTGGATCTTTCGCTGGGGCTGTGGGTATACTCCCGTAACTTCTCTATAGGCCTTGCCGGAGCGCAACTGCTTGAGAATGCCGGCACTTTCCGCTCCTCAGAGGAAAGCAACGTGGCACTTGACCTGCAACGACATTATTTTCTGACAGGTAGTTATCGCTTTACGCCTGGAGGACGTATTGACCTGATCCCATCTGTCATGCTCAAATTGGCTGCTCCAAGCCCACTCTCGGTGGATGTGAACCTGCGCGCGCTTTACAATGAGCGCTTCTGGGTAGGCGCCTCCTATCGTCACAACGATGCCGTAGTAGGAATGGTAGGCGTATACGTTAGTCCTCTTATTGACATCTCATATTCTTACGATGCCACCACATCAGGCCTCAACCGGGTAAGCGCCGGAACCCACGAGGTAGTAGTTGGTTTTAAACTACTGAATGATCGCCGTATTATCTGCCCGCAATGGGTATGGTGAGGTAAAATCCACTTTTTAGTTTTAGTACAATTCAGGAATGCCCTGTGCAGGAATATTTTTTTTATGTTACTGATACAGAGTGTACCCGATTGTGCCTACTTTTGCACCCAAGTCTAAAAATACTATTGTGATATAGCTATATAAATCTGCAAATACTGCCTGCTGGATCGGGGTGTGATGTGATGTAGAGCTAAATAAGTAAGATAGGACTTTGTTGTAATTAAGTTTAAACTTTAACTTAAAATTTGTTACTTAACTAATTTTGTTAAATTTTAGAGCTTATTATAGCCCCAGATATACGCAATATACTTTTAAAGCTTCTGAATGTACTTTTTAAAGTATATACTTGCAACTTATTTGGCTGAGTAGGATAAAAGGAAAAAGCGCTTCGGGAATGGCTGCTCGTAGTTGCAAAATGTTGAATATTAAAACGCCAGGTTCTATAACAAACTTATACTCATCGATTTCATGACAAGCTTCTTAAGTAGAGCCCTGCTCTTAGTGCTGGGCTTATGGCTGGTTACGTTTGGCGTAAATGCGCAGCAAGCGCCCACACTGGGGGCCTTTTACGACTATAACGTAGTAGGTGGTGATAGGGTTTTCAACCAAGGCAATACAAGTACGATCATCCGTGCCAAAGTAGCTTCTGTTACTAGGCCTGCACAAGGCTTGAACAGCGTTTCTGTATGGCGTGGCATAGAAAACGTGAATGCCGCTGCTAACAATGCGCTTGCCGCAGCCACTTCCGTTTACAACACAGCCGCAGCTGCAACACCCACTACTACCCTAACCAATCCGGAACTTGGCGGACGTACCTATACCCCGGGTGTATACCTGTTTAATGGCAATGGCACCGTTTCCTCCGATATTTCATTGGACGGCAACAATAACCCTAACGCGGTCTTCATTTTTATTATCAAGGGCAGCCTCAATATTGGGGCCGGAGTAGACATCGAGCTCATGCGGGATGCCAAAATTGGCAATGTGTTCTGGGTAATAGAGAATGCGCTCACCGTAGGTAATGGTGCCGAGATAAAAGGCCAATACCTGGCCCGACAAGAGGTAGCGCTGGGAGATGGCTCCATTGTGAGGGGGCGAGTGGCTTCATTGCAGGGGGAGGTGAGGCTGAACAATAACAACTTCTTTCTGCCAACAGACCATGAAATCAAAATAGAAAAGACTCAGGGTGACGCAGGGGTTGACCGTTATATTGTAGGCCAATCGATCACCTATACCTTCACCGTCACGAACAAAGGTCCGGTTGACGACGAAAACGTACGGGTAACTCCAATTCTATTTTCAGGGGCTAACCATAGCTTTACAACCGATGCTCCTAACGCTACCTTTTCGCTTGTAAGCGGGAATTGGGTATGGAATATCGGAAGCCTGAAAGTAGGACAAACCTATACGCTTACACTTACAGCCACCATCAACGAAACAGGCCCGGGCTTTGTGCGCGGTACAATTTCAGGAGCGGCCGAGGACGAAATTCAGCAAAACAACACGGTTGACATTAACTTTTGCGCGGTGCTTCCGGATGCAGGGGTTATTACAGGGGCGGTTGAGCTTTGCGTAGGAAACGTCGGGGAGTATAGTATCGAGCCAGTAGTAGGAGCCACCGGCTATACCTGGAACGTGCCAAGCGGCTGGAAAATTACAAGCGGCCAGGGGACCACTAAAATCACAGTAGAGGCAACCGGACGTAACGACGATGCTTATATCCAGGTATCGGTTAACAACAGTTGCGGCGCCAGTCCTCCCAGCCGTCTGAAAGTAAACAACTATCCTGATCCACCCGCTACACCAGGGCCAATTACGGCTAACGAAGGTGCCTGCGCTGGTGATGGTGCCACATACTCAATAGATCCTGTACAGGATGCCAGCTCTTATATCTGGACAGTGCCGGCAGGCTGGAGTATAGTGTCCGGGCAAGGTACTACGCAGATTTCTGTAAGCGTAGGAGAAGCGGCCGGCAAGATAACCGTAAAGGCTAAGAACGTCTGTGGTGAGAGCCCGAACGCATCTGAGCTTGAGGTAAAACCTTTCCTGAAAGCACCGAACCAGCCATCCAATGTCTCCGGATCAGGTACATTGCCTTTCTGCGTATCCACTGATCGTGTGACATTCAGCGTAACAGCCAGCGGCGATGTGAGGGAATATGTATGGGAATACCCAGCCGCATGGACGATTATCGAAGGACAGGGAACAAACACTGTTACATTTAACCCGAACGGAGTAGGTGGTACTGTAACCGTAAAAGGCTTAAATGCCTGCGGAATTAGCCCAGCCCGAACATTCACCGTAGTGCCTATCCCTGGCCCACCAGTTAATCCGGGTGACATATCAGGTGCATTCCCTGTTTGCCAGAACAGTGTCGGCACCAAGTACTCGGTAGCCCCGGTACCAGGCGCCACCAGCTATACCTGGTATGTGCCAGACGGCTGGACGATTACTGCAGGCCAGGGCACAAACGAAATTACTGTGTCGCTGAGCGGCAATGCAAGTGGTGGTCAGCTGCGCGTACAAGCGGTTAATGACTGCGGTGCAAGCGGCATTACACGCAAAGATGTAACGACTGCTACCGGCGCACCAACAGCTCCTCTGGTAATTAGAGGAGATGAGTTTGGCTGTACCGCTAAAACTACAGTGTATGAAATAGACCCGGTTGCGGGAGCGCAAAGCTATACCTGGACACTGCCTCCAACCTGGACCATCAACAGCGGGCAGGGAACAACCCGCATCACAGTTACGATCGGAAGCGAGTCAGGTAATGTGAGCGTGATTGCGACAAATTCGTGCGGGCAGAGTAGCCCGGCAACGAAAGCTGTAAGACCATTCCCGACAGTGCCAGCTACGCCATTCGCCATTAAAGGTCCGGATGAAGTGTGTAAAGGACAGAGTGAAGTTACATACATGCTGGAGCCGGTAGACCATACCCTGGAGTATATCTGGGCCGTGCCGTCTGGCTGGACCATCCTTTCCGGTCAGGGCACGACAAAAATCGTGGTGAAGGTGGGCACATTGGCCGGTGATATTACCGTAACAGCTTCTAACCCTTGCGGAAACAGTATACCTGCCAAATTACGTGTTGCGCCTGTAGCTGACGTACCAGCTCCGCAGGCAGGACCAATAACCGGAAACGCTCAGTATTGTACCGGTCTCAACCAAACATATTCTGTGGACCCAGTACAGGGCGCAAAATCTTATTTCTGGAGCTTCCCGGGAGCAGACTGGGTAATTGTAGAAGGACAAGGCACAACACGCGTTACCGTGAAAGCCGGTGCAACACAGGGTAAAGTAAGTGTGGCAACCGTTAACAGCTGCGGCACCAGAAGTACCGCAACAGGACTGACAGTGCAGTCAGTAGGCTCAGTGCCTCCTGCCCCATCCGCTATCATAAGCGGTAATGAAACTTACTGTGGCAATACAACCGGGCTTACTTTCCGGATTGCAGCCGTTCCGACCGCAATTAGCTACGAATGGGTAGTGCCGCAAGGCTGGACTATCACTTCAGGACAAGGCACAACCGAAATCAAAGCAACTGCCGGTACGAGTGGAGGCGAAATAACAGTAGTAGCCGTTAACTCCTGCGGAAAGAGCCAAAGTGTTAAACTGCTGACAGAGCCCCAGCGTCCGCTTATGAATCCGGAGGCAATCAGAGGGCCAGAGCTGGCATGTGTGGGCAGAACCGACGCAGTCTATTCTATACCTGCTATCAGCGGCGCCGAAACATACCTATGGACAGTGCCAACCGGTTGGGAAATACTTTCAGGTAAAGGCACCAACAGCATCAAAGTGAAAGTAGCAGGTAGAGGCGATGTGAAAGTAAAAGCCCAGAATGCCTGTGGTACCACGGCCGAAGTTAAGTTGACGGTAGAAGTAGTTACAGCTCCACCACTTGCACCTGCCACAATCAAGGGCGAGACGCTGACTTGCGCTACCCGCATCACGACTTACTCGATTGACGCAGTGGCCAACGCTTCTTCTTATTCGTGGAAAGTGCCAGCCGGATGGACTATTACTTCAGGTCAGGGCACTACAGAAATTACAGTGCAGATGGGCACCAGCTCAGGAGAAGTAAGTGTAGAAGCCGTGAATGACTGTGACAGAAGTGCTGCCGCTAAACTGGCTGTAACAACAAGAGCACTTCCCGTGATCAGCCGCATAGTGGACCGCACCCTAGCATGTTCTGACATAGCTACCTTCGAACTCGAGTCGAACAGTCCAGGCGCCCTGTTTACCTGGGAAGTGCCAGCTGGCTGGGAAATCCTATCAGGCCAGGGCACGAGTGTGATCACTGTTATGCAGGGAAATAACACAGGAGAAATCACAGTAGTAGCCGACAACGGAGAGTGTAAGAGCGACCCGGTTACCATGATTTCAGATCCAAGTATGCGTGAGGCCAACCTGATTGTGCCAAACGTGTTCACACCGAATAACGACGGTGAAAACGATACCTGGATGATCGGCAACCTGGCAAATTACCCGGATAACGAAGTGGTAGTAGTGAACCGCTGGGGTAATGAAGTGTACAAGAGCAAAGCTTATCAGAACAACTGGAGCGGAGACAAACTAGCGGAGGGGACTTATTATTACCTGATTCGTCTCACGCTGTGCGATGGCTCTGAGAAGACCTACAAAGGTTATGTGATGATCGTCCGATAAGAAAACAAACGAATTAAGTGATTACCATGCGAAAAATAGGGGTACTTCTGGTGTTATTGCTGCTGTCCTGGGAAGGCTATGCGCAGCAGGCACCCCAATATACACAGTACATCTTCAACGAGCTGATCATCAACCCGGCGTATGCAGGGAGCAAAGAGATTATCAATGCCAACCTGACGCACCGTAGCCAGTGGGTAGGTATAGAGGGTGCACCCACCACACAGACTTTCAGCGTGGACGGGGCTTCCCGCAGCGGCCTGCTGGGTTTTGGCCTCAATGCTATGAACGATGAGTTAGGAGCTCAGCGACAGATGGCGCTGCACGGTAACCTGGCCGTGCGCTTGCAGATGAGCGAAACCTCCAAGCTAGCACTCGGCTTCGCCGCTGGTGTGGCGCAGTATACCCTCGATGGCACTAAGCTGAATACAGGTAACTCAAGACCAGACCAGGCACTCAATCAAGGCAAAGTCTCAGAACTGATGCCTGACTTTCGGATTGGCGCTTTTTTTAACACGGAGCGTTTTTATACCGGACTTTCAGTCGCCAACCTGATTAACACGGGAGGTGATGACTTGGAGGTAACCATGCCGAACCGCCATTACTTCCTTTCGGCAGGTTATGTGATGGACCTTTCGTCAACGCTTATTTTCAAGCCGAGCTTCCTGGTGAAAGAGGACTTTAACAGCCCGACCAGTCTGGACGTGAATGCATTCTTCCTGCTGGGTGAGCGTATCTGGTTAGGAGGCTCTTACCGCACGGCCGTGAAAGTGCACAGCAACTACTCGGACGAGTACGAGCTGGACCGCCGCAATGCCTGGGCTGCCATCGCGCAGTTGTATGTTACGCCTAAGCTACGCCTGGGCTACTCTTACGATGTGAGTTTGAATGCCCTGCGCCAGCACGCCAGCCACGAAATTTCATTGGGTTATTCCTTCTTCAAGAAGCAGGACAACCGAATGCTGACTCCACGTTACTTCTAAATTCATCCAGAAAGCAGACATGAGATTACGATTCCTATACCTACTGATTCTTCTGGCCACAGTATGTGCGCAACCACTTGCCGCGCAGAAAAAAGAGATAAAGGAGGCAGATAAGTACTTCAACAGCTTTGAATATGCCCTGGCGCTCAATGCCTACAAGAAGCTAATGGAAAACAAAGAGCCGGATGTATACCTGCTTGAGCGCATTGCCGACAGCTACCGCCTGATGAACAACAGCAAGGAGGCGGAGTTCTGGTATGCCCAGGCTGCTGGCTTTGAAAATGTTACACCATCCAGCATCTACTACTATGCCGAGGCAGCCAAGCGCAACGGTAACTACGATAAGGCAAAGGAGCTGTATACGAGCTACGCCCGTCGTGTGCCGGAGCAGGCTACGCTGGCAATGAAACAGGCTGCTTCCTGCGACACAGCGATCTTCTGGACAAACAGGCCGCTCTCTTATGAAATTTCGGTTGAGCAAGCGCTGAACTCCTCCGGTGTTGACTTCAGCCCTATTCAACTGCCAAACGGTGACATGGTGTTCTCTTCAGACAGAATTCCGACAGACGAGGATAGCAAGAAAAAAGAGCGCTTTAACTGGACCGGCAACGGCTTCGTGCAACTGTACTACGCCAGCATGAACGAAGACTCTACCTGGAACGAGCCGAGCCCGCTTAGCAAAGAAATCAACACAGACTTCCACAACGGACCGGCAGCTTACCTGCCAAAGGAAAACACGCTTTATTTTACAAGAACCAACAGTGTGAAGCGTAGCCAGAGCAAAGTAAACACAGACCCTACCAGCTGGGTGAACAGAGGCAATGGCAAAGGAGCCGGAAACATTAACCGTCATGAAATATTTACGGCGCGCCGCAATGGTGATGAATGGGTTGATGTAAAGCCATTTAAGTACAACAAGCCACAGGAGTACTCGGTTGGTCACCCGGCCATTACGCCAGATGGCAATCGCCTCTACTTTGTGTCGGATATGCCGGGAGGAGTAGGAGAAACCGACATTTACTATTGTGAGCGACAGCCGGATGGTAACTGGGGCGAGCCCGTAAACGCGGGCGAAGTGATCAACACAAGCGGCCGCGAAAGCTTCCCGGGTATAGGAGGCGATGGCAAACTTTACTTCTCATCTGACGGGCACGTAGGCCTTGGCGGTCTTGACATCTTCAGAGCAGAGGGAGAACCCGGCAACTGGACACATGTGCAGAACCTGATGTACCCGCTTAACACTTCGCGCGACGACTTAGGTATAGTAGTAGACAGTTCGGGAGCCCAGGGCTGGTTGTCTTCTGGCAGAACAAGCGAATCAGGCTACGACAATATTTATAAGTTCAGAGAAGTGAACGTGGAATGTACGCTGGTAGGCCAGACATACGAAACAGTAGATCAGCCCGGCACACACATCAAGAAACGCGTGATGGTAGACAATGTGCTGCTTCAGCTTTTTGAAGAAAACATGGGTACCATGGTTGAAACGCACTCAGACTCTTCCGGTAACTTCAATTACAAAGTGGAGGCAGGTATGCAGTACACGATCCGGGGTAGTAAAAAAGGTTACCTGACACAGACGATCCTCTTTACACCTGACTGCCGGTTTAGTATAGACTCGCTGCTGGTGGAGATGATCATGTACCGCGACACGCCAAACGTGCCAATCGTGCTGGAAAACATCTTCTACGACCTTGACAAGCATGATATTCGTCCGGATGCAGCCATCGAGCTTGACAAATTGGTACGTATACTCAAGGCTAACCCGACGATCCGAATCGAGCTGAGCTCGCATACCGATAGCCGCCAGACCCGCAAGTATAACCAGGATCTGTCGGAGCGCAGAGCCCGGGCAGCAGTGGACTACATTGTGTCGAAAGGTATAGAGCGCAGTCGACTGGTAGCGAAAGGTTACGGCGAGACCAGGCTGCGTAACAAGTGCGCCGACTTTGTAGAATGTTCGGAAGAAGATCACCAGGTGAACCGTCGTACCGAATTTAAAATCATCAGCAAGTAATAAATTAAGGTTAAAACAAAAGCCCCGGCACTCCTGAGAGAGCCGGGGCTTTTGTTTTATGATCAACTGAAGTTTGTTAAGTATAGCAGCTTCCGACAAGGTATAGGAATGCTGGAAAGCAGCCAGACAGAATTAATGTGAAGTAAACAAAACCAAGCTGATGCAGAGAGTTTACTGATTCCAGCTGCTATCAAAGGCACTTATTATTGGTATACCTGCCCGCTGTAGTCAGGTATAGCAATACCGTTATGATGCGCTATGCCTGATTGCAATAGCAGGTATAGCGTTCTCTAAGGAAGTTACTGCGCAGACCAGCCACCATCCACAGGGAGCATGGCACCTGTTAACTGGCCGGATGCCTCGGAGGCCAGGTATAGCGCCAGCTTGCCGAGCGCTTCTACTTCCACAAACTGCTTGATAGGTTGCTTTTTGAGCATAACCTTTTCAATGACCTCAGCTTCTGTCATCCGGTGGGCACGCGCCTGATCAGCGATCTGGGCCTCTACCAGCGGGGTGCGCACGTAGCCGGGGCAGATGGCATTGCAGGTAATGCCGTGCGGCGCTCCTTCCAAACCCAGCACCTTCGTTATGCCTGCTACCCCGTGCTTGGCCGCCACATAAGCTACTTTATACTCAGAAGCACGCAAAGCATGGGCCGATGCAATGTTGATAATGCGCCCAAATCCGCGGGCTTTCATGCCCGGCCATACTGCTTTGGAAGCATGGAAAGTAGCTGACATATTGATGGCGATAATAGCATCCCAACGATCTTCTGGAAACTCATCCACGGGAGCAACAAACTGTATACCTGCATTGTTGATGAGCACATCGATGTGACCCAACTCCTGTTCCGCCTGCTGCACCATCTCTCGTATCTGCTCTGGTTGCTGCATGTTAGCTGAGGAAAACACAACCTTCACATTATGCTCCTGCGCCAGGTCATCGGCAATCTGCTGACCATTTTTTTCCAGTCCGTTTAGTAGCAAATTATACCCTTGGGCGGCAAAAAGTTGGGCTATACCTAAGCCTATGCCGCTCGTGCCACCTGTTATGATTGCATTCTTCATGTGTAAAAACCTGTGAATTGGATACTGTATACAAAAAAACAGAGCGCCCTTGCGGGGCGCCCTGCCTTCACCTTAATCTATTTACCTATTATCACTCTTATTTCTTCGACCACCAAACTCGAAACGCAACTCAGCAGAGTACAGACGACCAATCACCGGCGAACCTACAAACTCACGCTGCTCGGCATCGAACAGGTTGGATAAGCTGGCACCCAGCGTGATCATCTGCGTGAAACGATAGCCGGCGCTCACATCCACAGAAGTAAAGCCACCCAGCGGGCCGTAGTTGTAGTTGAGCGGTGCTACACGTTGCTCACGGTTTTCGCGGGCTGCTACCTGTGAGCCGGAGTAGAAATCATACTCTGGCAGGATGCGCACATTTACCGAGCCAAAGAACTTGTTATTGAACAGGTCGCGGGCCGTGAAGTTGAAGTTATAGCGGTGCTTCGGTGCGTTCAGGCTGCTCTCGGCAGGGACTACTTTACCATCGCCATTGGCGTCGTTGTCCAGGTTATCGCGGTCTGTAATATCGGAGTCGAAATAGGAGTACTTGGCGCCGATGCTGAAGTTGTTGTTCAGGTAATAGTTCAGACCAAGGTCAGTACCCCACGAGTTCACGTTACCATAGTTCAGGTAGGTAAGGTAGTAATTGAGTGCGTTGGAGGCGGCCTCTGTTACGTCTTCAGTGCCTTTACGGATCACTTTTTCTTTGCCCAAAATCGGGGTGATGCCTGTTAGTGGCGAGATAAAATCCTTAGACATAGAATACCAGGTGCTCAGATCAACATAGAACTTGTCGGTAGGCGTGCCTTTGTAACCCAGTTCGAAGGTCTGCACACGTTCCGGCTCCAGTTTCGGAATCTCACGGGTGGCACCAGTTTCAGTATTCTGTATTGTCAGGCCGGCACCGCTACCCAAGATGGCCAGAGCACCGTTGTTCAGATAAAACTCCTGGAACTGAATAGAAGGAGCCGCATAGGCACGTCCGTAAGTTGCTCTGAAAGTACCTGCCAGCGCGTTAAGTGTCAGGGCGGCTTTCGGGCTGAACTGTGTACCATAGTTGTCGTGGCGGTCGATACGGCCACCAACTACAGCGCGAACACGGTCACTCAGGTTGCGCTCGATCTGGGCAACGCCACCATACTGGTTCAGGATAATGTTACCGTTGCGGTCGTCGAGGTAAGTCAGGCGGCTGTAAGCCACGTCACGCTGGAAGCTAAGGCCTGTGATCACATCAAAACCAGCGTAGCTGTTGTTGTACTGCACCTCGCCGTTCAAGCGATGGCTCTTGTCGATGAAGCCTGGAAAAGCAACGGCTGGAGAGTTAGGGTATAGCTCGCCACTGGCAGCACCTGTCTTGGACTTTTCGTGTGCCACGTCCTGCGACTGTCCGAGGGCGCGCAAGGTATAGTAGTTATTTGTACGAGCGTTAATTTGATAGGTATCGCCGGCATCGTTCCAGGTATTGTATACCTGTGCGAAAATGCGCGGCGTCACGATGCGGCCATGCAGGTACTGGAATGTCCAGCCATCGATCTGGTTGCGGCCGTTGTTGGTCACACCGATGTTGGAGCCCTGTCCGATGCCGTAATCCAGGATCACGTCCATGTTTTGAGTCGGGCTATAATACACGGCGGCGCTGGCACGCTTAAAGTTGAAGCCAAAATCGACATCATACTCAGGCAAAGCACCCAAGGTGGCGTTGTAAACAGTATCAATAAATTCGAAGTCCTTACCCTCCGTGTACTCCGCATTTACTTTGTAGGCAAACTTGCTGTTGATCACACCGGCATGGCGGGCACGGGCTGTGAGAACGCTTTGGTTGCCGGCACCTATCGTAACAGTGGTGCCCGGATGACGACGTGGATCTTTGGTAATGGTATTGATGATGCCGTTGTGTGCATTCGGGCCGTAGAGCGCCGAAGAAGGACCCAGAATTACTTCTACCCGCTCAACGTCTTCCTTGATCACGGTATTATAAACACCGGCCGGAAGCCCGGTGCCGCCCGGTAGCATGGAGTTACGGCCGTCGGTGAGCTGGAACATTTTCACGTTGAAGGCATTGTTAAAGCCACGGGCGTTGATACCGATGCCGGCCACACCGGAGCGCACCACTTCCACGCCCTGTACCTTGTTGAGCAACTCACCCACGTTGAAAGAAGGCAACTCCGTCAGATCGCGCGAGGAGATCACGCTGATGGCAGCAGGGGCTTCGGTCAATTTTTCAGGACGACGGGATGCTGTTACGACAATCTCTTCGCCTAACACATTGGTTGTGTTCATCGACACGGTGCCGATGTCGGTTGTGCCGCCGGTTGTTACCGTTATAGACTGCCTGGGATAGGTATAGCCGACATAAGAAATGCGCATGTTGTAGGTACCGGCTGGTACGTCCATGATGCTGAACTCGCCGGCAGCATTGGTAGAGGCGCCTTTGGTGGTGCCTTCAAGTAAAACGGTAGCGCCCGTCAGGGGCTCCCCGTTATCGGCCCCGAGCACGCGGCCTCGCACACTACTGCTTTGGGCCAGTGCCACCTGTGTCACTGCCAGGAGTGCAAACAGGAGTGAGTAAATTTTTTTCATGACAATGTAGGTTAGATATGAAAGGTTAAGTTTTAGATGCTATTTCAGAAAATCGCGGATGGCTTTGTTAAAGGCTCCGGCCTGCTCGTACTGCAAAAAATGCCCTGCCTCAGGTAGCATCACCAGCTGACTGTTGGGGATGCGGTCGTGTGCAGTGTCGGCTACGGCCTGGGTGGTCTGGTTTGGATTGAGGTAGCGGTTAGGTATAAGGGCATCCTGCGCGCCGAAAATGATCAGCGTCGGCACCTGTACCTGCGGCAATTGCTCATACACCGGCTCGTCGACCATGGCGGCCACACTGCCAGCCACGGCTTTGCTGTAAGCTCCAAATTCAGCCGACTGCGACATTTTCAGGCGATCGTCGATCATGTATTGAACATCGGCGGGCATCTGGTGGAAGTTCACTTTTAAATTGGTCACAACCTGCTCAGGGGTAGTTTTCTGCACACTTTCCGGTGTCACGGTCATCTTAAAGAGTTGCTTCTGCTGCTCAGTAAAGGTTTCTATACCTGCGGGAGCGGCCAGTACCAGGTGTTTGATGCGCTGGGGTTGTTTCAGGGCGGCTGTGATGGCGATCTGCCCGCCCATGGAGTGACCAACTAAAGTGGCTTGTTTGATCTTCAGCGCATCCAGCAGGGCCAGCACATCAGCGGCGTAGCTGACCATACCTGCCGTAATACCTGTTTTGTCGGATTTGCCGTAGCCGGGCAGGTCGATGGCGATGCAGCGGTAGTACTGACTCAGCTCACCGACGTTCTTATCCCAGGCGGGTAGGTAGCTGCCCAATCCGTGAATGAAAATAAGCGTTTCGGGTCCTGTGCCTTCGTCGGTATATGCGATGTTTACACCGTTGGGTAGCGTTACTTTCTTGACAGCATGCTTGTAGCTGAGCCCTTCGAACACAGGGTCGGTAGCAGGTGCAACGGCAGTCGCTTCGGTGCTGGCTGTTGCGGTATCAGTAGTTTGGTCTATACCTGCTGAGGTGGCGGCAGGCTGTGCTGACTGGCAGGCTGTCTGCAGGTATAGCAAGCCAAGCGAGGCCAGTATAAGCTTAGTTTTTGAACTCACTTTCATAAGTCGGTTGTATTAAAAGTGAAGAATCTTCTGTAATTGGTTCAGAGGCAGGTTTCCGGAAGACATAATAAAAAATGAGTCCTACCGCCACCGAAGCCAGTATAGCCAGTGCGGCGGCTATACCTGGGTTGCGCACCGGTGCCTGCATGTAAGTGGTGAGGCCGCCGTAGTACACGCTAAAATGTACAATCACCGAAGTGATTGAGGCAGCTACCGGGGCAATCAGCGGCACACGGCGCAGGAACATACCAAAGAGCACCGGCACAAAAGCGGCCGAGAAGTAAGCGTATACCCCATTTTGCGCAAAAATACCTACACTCAGGTTCGGGTTTTTCAACTGATCAAACGTCAGCCAGATGGTAACAGCCGCCAGCACCACGATCACGAGCCGGTTCACCACCACGCCTCTTTTGGTGACGCTTTCACCCACGATCGGAGTCAGAATATCGGAAGTAATGGTGATAGAGAGCGACTGAATAAGACCTTCTAAAGTGGAGAGTCCCGCTGAGATAAGGCCCAGCACAACCAGCAGGCCCATGTATACCGGGAATTCCTGTACTACATAAGCCGACATGATGCCATCCACCGGCAAGGGCTGTCCGTTTACTGTCAGATCCGGGAAAGAAAGGCGGGCGTAGAGTCCGGCGAACACCACCAGGAAGAAAAGACACTGCGCCACCAAGCCTGTTAACAGGTATAGGTTCACATCCTTTTCGCTCTTGAGCAACAGCGATTTGGTGATGATGTGCGGCTGGCAGACGATGGCCACCCCGATGATCATCTGGCAGAAGATGATCTCAAAGTTATCGCGGAAGAGGAAGCTTTCGGGGTTAGTGGCAGATACGAGCAAAGGGTCGATGGCCGCCAGCTTGTCCAGGAAGCCATGCACACCATCACTGAAATGCTGGTAGCCGGAGCCTAACAGTATGAACGCCACGATCAGCATCAGTACCGCCTGAATCATGTTGGTATATACCATGGAGTTGGCGCCCCCGAACATCATGTAGCCGAACACAAACACCACGATGCCGACACATACATGCAACTCATTTAAGTTGAGCACACTGGCCAGCACCTTGGTGAGCCCTACGCAGATAAGCACGATGAATGTGATGAGCAGCAGCGACAAAAATGCGAAGAACATGGCATAGCCACGGCTCTTGTAGGTCAGCCCCATCCACTGGGCCATGGTCTGTGCCTTTACGGCCGTGCCCATTTTGCGGAAGCCCTTGGTCAGCACCACCAGCGACAACAGTGCAGCTGCAGGCAAGGCAATGGCCATAGAAATAACCCCACTGATGCCATACAGTGCTACAAACCCCGGATTGATGATGAAGGTAGCGGCACTCGTCATGGAGGCAGCCAGCGCCAGACCTACGGCAATTGGCGAGAAAGCTACATTGCCAAGGGCATAATCAGAGATGGAGCGAATGCGCAGTGCACCCCTTATCACAAAAAACAGGATAATGCCTGCGTAGGTGAGTACGAGTACCCAACCAGCCGTTACAAGCTCCAATGATGCCAGACTATTCATGTGTGAATGGTATTATTGCTAAAGAATTATTGAATTAATTTAGCTAATAATAAACATTACCAGAAGCCTATACTTGCCAAACGGGAATTATTCAAGGTGAAATTGGTGAGGGGCAAGGTGAGGTGTTAATTCTGAATGAGCGAATTAGTGATTAAGTGAATGGTTCTACAAAATCTGCAGTCGCTTCAGCAAAGCGTCGCGGTGGGTGTTGCCGATCGGAATCTGTTTGCCGCCGATGAGGATGTTGTTGTCTTCGATGGCTTCGATAGCGGTGAGCTGCACGATGTAGGAGCGGTGCACACGCATAAACTGGTTGGTGGGCAGACGCTGCTCCAGGTTTTTCAGGCTTTGGCTGACCAAATGCAAGTGCGAGCGGGTCTTGATGTTGCAATAGATATCCTGCGCTTCGGCCCAGACGATGTTTATGAGCATCACCTTCTCGAGTCGGTTGCGCACTTTTACAAACAAGGCGTCGTGCAACAGGAAATTGTCGGCTTCTACCGTGTCGGTAGGTCGGGCAGGTATAGCCGTGGCCTGTGCCGGCTGCAGCTGCCGTGTACCGGCATTGTGGATGGCCAGCTCGATGCTGCTTTGCAGGGTGCGGGCATCAAAGGGCTTCACCAGGTAAGCATGCGGATTGGTTTGCTTGGCGCGGTCAATGGTCTCCTTATCCGAAAAAGCCGTCATAAAAATGAAGGGAACCTTGGTCGCCTTCGCCAGCAGCGCAGCAGTTTCGATACCGTCGAGTTTGCCATCCAGCGTGATGTCGAGGATGATCAGATCCGGTTGGTGCTGGTGTACCTGCAGGAGCAGTTCCTCACCTGAACTCACCGCCTGGCATACCTCGTAACCCATCGACTCCAGCGAAAGCGACAGGTTCTGAGCGATCACCACATCATCTTCTGCAATCAGTAATTTAAGCCGGGCCATAGGTATAGGGGTGAGTGAAATCGGTCAGGTATAGCAGCTCAATATAGCAAAAGGTTTCCATTGGCGAAATCTCTTACACGCCGAAGTATAGCTGAGCTGAGATTATTTTGTAAATTGACGTATGCTTGCGCCTTGCTATACCTGCTGTTCGTGCCGCCTTTTCAGGCTGCTCGCTTTGCTGTCTTTCCTGTTGGTAGCGCTGCAAACCCGTGGGCAGGCACCCGATACAGTAGATGTGTCGGCTTCGGAGCAGCGCATAGCAGAAGCTTTACAGGTATACCACGACCCAAGCGCCGCGCTGACAGTTGACCAGGTTCAAACGCACCAATTTATATCGAACAAGACCAATGCTGTGCTGCAGTCGGGTAAAACGGTGCATTGGGTGCGGCTTGTGTTGCGCAACCCCGGCAACCGCGAACAGACGCGCCTGCTTTATGCAGGTGACTGGAGTCACCTGGAGCTCTATCAACAAAACGAAACAGGCTATACCTTAAAGCGCACAGGCCAGCTTTTGCCTATTGGGGAGCGCGATGTACCTGCTCACAAACCTTACATCCGGCTGGAGTTGCTGCCCAAAAGCACCACTACGCTATACCTGCGTCTGCAAGGCGACATTGATCTTTACAAGCCGCAGGCGCTGCAGTTGCAATTGCTGCCGCCTGAACAGGTGAGCGCCACTAACAGCGACAGGCTTTTTGGGCAGGGTATTTTTATTGGCATTATCCTCGTGATGACGCTCTACAACCTGGTGCTGTTTGCCTCGGTGCGCGACCGTAGTTATCTGTACTACGTGCTGGCGCTGCTGGGCACGGGACTGTACTTTATGTTCTACCACGGTTTTGCCATTGAGCTGCTCTGGCCTAACTCTCCGCTCTGGAATGCGCACAGTTTTCCGTTTATTGTCACATTCAACGGCTTGTTCCGGGTACTGTTCACGCGCCACTACCTCAATACCCAACGTACCATGCCTGTCTGGGACAAGGCGCTTACGTTGCTGGCGCTGCTGTACATGCTGCCGGTAGGGATGGGCCTGTTGTCGTACCTCACGCCGCTCGACCTGTTGCAGGCCTGCGTTAGTCTGATCGGGATAATCGGTGGGCTGGTGCTGGTGGCCATGGTGCTGACCAGTATCCAATCGCTGCGACAGGGGTATAGGCCGGCCCTTTATTTCCTGATCGCCAATGTGTTTTTTGTGGTAGGAGCCTTGCTGTTCATCCTGAAAGAGAACCATTTAGTGCCGGACAATATCGTTACGGTGTATGCGGCGCAGGTAGGTATGGTTGCGCAGGTGGTGCTCTTCTCGCTCGGTCTGGCCTATAGGCTGAATACAGTAACAAGCGAGCTCAACGCCAGGGTGCTCGAAAAGGAGCGACTCGAGCGCGAAAAAGAAACGGAGCGAAAACTGCTGATTGAGCAACAAAAGAACGAGTTGGAGGTGATGGTGGCTAACCGCACGGCAGCTCTCCGGCATCGTACGCAGGAACTCAAGGATACGGTGCGCAAACTCAAGGCTTCGGAACACAAGCTGCGCCGGCTCAACTATTTCAAAGACCGCTTCTTCTCCATTATTTCGCACGACATCCGCACGCCACTGGCCACCCTGGAGTCTTTCCTGAACATACTCGTGAACTTCTCGGACAAGATGAAGCCGGACCAGATGCAGAAACTGGCCACGCATACGCAGGTATCGGTGCGCAATCTGCAGGCCCTGCTCGAAAACCTGCTGCAGTGGTCGACGGCTCAAACGGCCTCGGGGCACCATGTACGCTTTGAGCCGGAAGTGCTGACATTGGAGGAACTGGTGAACCGCAACGTGGCTTTGCTCAGTGACACAGCCGATACAAAACAGATTACCTGGCAGGTGCAGGTAGCGCCTACGTTGCAGGTTCGTGCCGATGCCCACATGCTCGACTTCGTGGTGCGTAACCTGTTGCACAACGCCATTAAGTTCTCGTATCCGGGCGGACTTATTAAAGTATCTGCTGAAAAAGGTCCCGGCAACATGGCGACCATTGCCGTGACAGACCAGGGAACCGGTGTTAGTCCGGACGTACTGGCAACGCTCTTTAAACTGGAGACGCCGGCCATGGCTACCAAAGGCACCATAAACGAAAAAGGAACAGGCCTGGGGCTGCTGCTTTGCCGCGATTTTGTGGAGCGGCACGGAGGCAAAATACAGGTGGAAACAGCATTGGGACAGGGCAGCCGCTTTTACTTTACAGTGCCGCTGGCTATACCTGAGCAGGCGACCGATAAGTCTTTGCAGTTGGAAGGCGAGATCTGTTAAGTCCTTTCTCGTGTACCTCGAAAGTGCACTGTCTGGCGGAATTTGGCTGCTAGCATTTGTGCTCTGGCGTCGCACCAAATGCTATTTCGGATTTATCAATCCGAAATCTAACTGTCGAGGATTTGTGATCCGCATTATATGGCACGGGGATTAGGAAATCCGGAAGAGCGATGGCCAGGGAGCATGAGGTATAGGTCGGTTGCCAGCTAGCCTAGAGAAAGCCCACAAGTTATACCTGCAGGATGAGTAGCCTAGGTATAGATGACCAGCTTTCATAAGAAGTTGACCACGAAAATTTGTGCCTGCACCTGATAGAGATACGATTTGGCTATACCTCAAACGGCGCCTTTCATAATTTTCGGTTAGATTTACCCATCACCGCTATACCTTAAAATCAAAATAACCTATGCGACATTGCCTACCCGACGGACTGGAACTACACTACGAACTGCACGGAAGAGCTGACGCCACACAGGCAATGGTTTTCCTGAACGGACTGTCGCAGTCGACGGCGGCCTGGGCGGGGCTGGTGCATGCGCTGGGAAAAAAATACAGACTGGTACTGGTAGATTTGCTGTTTCAGGGGCAGTCAGATGAAGCGCCGGAGCACCGCAGCTTCGAAGAACATGCCGCCGATCTGGCCGATCTGCTCAGGAACTTGCAATTGCCTGCCGACACGATACTGGTCGGTATATCCTACGGTGGCGCAGTGGCGCAGCGTTTTCTGGTAAAACATCCGGAACTGGTGCAGCGGGGGGTACTGCTTTCTACTTTTCCTTTCAAAGACGCTTATTTCGACGGTATCAGTACCAGCTGGAAACAGGCTTTGCTGGCAGGCGGCTACCCGCTGATGCTCGACGTGATGCTGCCTTTTGTGCTGGGCCGCACCTATTTCCTGAACCCGATCATCACGATAGAGAACCTCAAAAACAGCAAAACGAGCCAGAGTCCTACCCCGGACCGATTGCTCAAACTGGTACGTGCCACCGAAGAGAGCGGCAACTATTTGGAGGAGCTCAAAAAAGTGCAGGTGCCCGTGCTGGTGGTGCACGGCGAAGAAGACATGCTTTGCACCCCGGAAATGGGCCGCGCCATGTACCAGTCACTGCCGCACGGTGAACTGGAAATTTTACCCCACGTAGGTCATACTCTTAATCTGGAATGTATACCTGACCTGATTCAGCTGCTGGATGCCTTTGCGGCGAAAGCTATACCTGTCGAAAGATAAATAGTCAATAGGGCCTGCAGCAATACAGTTTACACAAGACCCAGGATCAGAAGAGCATTTACAGCTTCTCCTCCAGCCACAAAAACCCGCTGCTGAGCACGAAGAGCAAGAAAAACCAGATCGCCTGGATCTGCTCTTGTGCATAGGCCGTCGCGCTTGTTACTTCCGCGTCTCGTTGCTGCGAGGCAAACCGCATAGTCGCTTCCCGTTTTTCCTGAACAGCCTGATGTCGCCAAGCCGAAGTATCCTGCACCAGAAAATAAAACGGCTCTATACCTGCTGACTCCACCACATGCCAACCCAAACGGCGTGGCCAGAAAGTGCCTTCGTATACCTCTGGTTGATGAACGCTTTGCTGTAGTGCTATACCTGTTTGTGTTGTGTCGGCTGTACTACGAACAGTTGCCACAGGTATAACAGAAGCTTCTGATAAGGTATAGTCAGTGAGCTTCAGTATAACTGGTTGGTGAAGCTGCGGCACTTGCGGGTTGGCAATTTGCCAGAATTTATCCTGTACTTCGCGCCTGGCTACCGACGAAAGCAAGTGTGCCCAGTAGCTGGCGTAGGTGCTTTGCTTGCCTTCGAGCTGCCAGCTGAATGTTTGCGGCACCACCGATAGGGCTACCGTGCCCCAGCCGGCTTTTCTGCCCGCTGCCAAAAGGTTGTTGCTTTGCTCTTCTATCAGCCCCGTTACGGCCTCGCTGCTCACCAGGGTATAGGGCGATACAGGTATAGCCCCGGCTGTGGTGCCATTTGTCCAGTTGGCGCGGGCGCTGCGGGTATCCTGCTGCGAGAGGCGCTTGTTTTGGAAATTGGTGAAGAAGGCGGTGGTACGGTTGCCCAGTTGTTCGCCGGCGATGGTCAGCACACCCAATCCGGCCTCGGTAACAGCCCGTTGCAAAGTTGCCCTTTCGCCGCTGCTGAGGTCCTGCAAAGCCTGCGGTTCTATCATCACTACATCAAACTGCTGCAATAATTTGGGCGTGATACGGCTCAGGTCAGTTTGCGGCATGTTGAGCCATTCGCTCTGGTACATCCCCTTGCTAACGGTGCTGCGCAAGGCCACTTTGTGCTGCAACTGGCCGAGGTGGTTTTTCAGAAACTTAAATTCGAACAGCGGGAATGACGAGACGAGCAGCACGGCAGGTTTGGCGGCAGCATCTACCTTTATCGGCACCATGCCCAGCGTATCCACTTTCTCACCTGATTTAGAAACCAAGGTATAGGTATAGCGGCCTTCCTGCTTCGGGGTATAGCGCAACTGGAGAGTTTGCTGACCAGCTTCTTTTAAAGTAACAGAATCCTGCGCCTGCCCTGCGGCCTGCAGGTATAGCGTTGTCGTTTGATCGGCTACCTGAGTATATTGGCCCGCCACTGTAACCTGCTCTCCCAGCGTAATTATTTCTGGCCACGTGACAGTAGCTATACCTGTGGGAATACCGGATAGATGCGGAATCACAGTGATGTTTTGCAGCGCCTGTAGTTCCTGCTTCGCTAAACCATAACCCAGCACATGCACGGTTTGTACCTGTGGCTGCTCTTGCCAGAAGGTATACAAGTCAGGTATGGCGGCTGATTTTGGGGCTTTGATTTTATAGGTATAGACCAACAGTTTGGGCTCCATGCTGGCGAGCAAAGCATCCAATGTATCAGCCTCATATCCTTCAGTCAGCAAAATAGCGGTGCCTGGGTCGAGTGCCCGTTCGTAGCTGGGCGGAAAAAGCAACAGCACCAGACTTATACCTGCCACCGCACTCGCCAACAACCGCCATACCAGCCGCCTGCGGTCAGGCCGACGCCACGCCAGCCAGCCGAGCAAAAGCGCAGCTGGAATAGCAAGGAGGTATGGGAGGTATGGTGTCATTTGTCTGAATCAGGATTTTAAAAATTTCAGGATTGATAATGTTGGGGTTAATTGTTGGCTGTGACCTATCGAACGGATAGCGGCTCTAGTTATAGATTCGTCGTATAGGGGTTTTCGAAATCTCTTTTTTAGTTACTCGTCCATCAGTTGCGATTAGATAATGTGTAACTGTGGAGTCGCCCTCCACAACTTCTGTATTAGTAACTGAATCGATCTCTACCATTTCGGTTTCAACCATTATTTCTTCGTAGGTGTCTTCGGAAATAAACTTACCATAAGAGTACAGGCCCCAGCCACCGTCGCCGCAACCGGCAGCCGCTACAAAGCTATCAATGGCCTTTCCGTTTTTATCATAAATCAGATAGTGTAGCAGGTCACAGTAGCTGCTCTCATCCTGAGTTAAAACTGTAAACTCCATAAGATTTGGGTTTCTGTTCTGCCACGAATAGAAATAGTCGCGGTCGTAATCTGTACCATTGAAGACCCTATCACTCTTTTGCCAGACTAGCTTAAAGTTGGTGCTGTCGAGCTCCTTGTACTGTCCTATTCGGTTTTCCCAGTTAAAAGAGTCGATGGCGAAGCTGTCTAAATCCGAAAACTTAAAGTCATTCTTGTAATTTAATATGGATAACTGCTTCTCTTCAACAATAGGAGCTTGTTCCACGCTTTCTGTGGTGAGTTGCTTGTTATCATTGCAGCCAGAAATAAAGAAAAACGCACTGCAAATGGTGATTAGAGATTTTCTCATTTTATAGTTTCAGGTTCTACTGCTAAGTGTGAGTTTTGCCGGTTAATTAATCTTCCAACTCCTCCAGATAACTTTTTGCCAGCCTGCTCCTCGTCGTGCCCTGCTTCTGCGGCGCTGGCTTGGCTGGTGGCAAAAGCTCGTACCACGCCCGTTCTACCGTTATCAAACAATTAGAACAAAGCGGACGGTTGGCGTTGATGTCGGCGATCAAAGTGCGCAGGTCTTGCATGGCGCGGAGGTAGCGACCAGGTTTGGTCAGTGCCTCCTGTGCCAGTTCCTGCCCGGCCCGCTCCAGTAGCGCCACATCCTGCTGGCTATACCTGTTGCCCTGCTTTTGCTCCTCCAGCCACTGCAGCGCCTGCCGGGTGTCAGGAAGTTTGGTTTCGGCTTCTATCGTTCGTCGCTCCGTCGGAGCTTTTATTTTGCTAAGGTCGCCTGTCAGGCGTTTTTCGGGTTCTTTGAGTGGCGGTGCGTCAAAACCGGTTTTGGCAGCGTAGGCGCGGGTGCTTTGTTGTACTTCCTTGAGCATGCGCAGGGCCTTGTACTCGTAAGGCAAGGCTTCTTTCGGACGATGGGTGCGCAGCCGCAGCTCAGCTTCCCACATTTGGGCCAGTGCGCCCTTCAATTTGGCTTTCACGGCAGGCTCAAAGAAAGTGGCAGCCTCCTCCTGATCGTGCTTGTGCAGGTATGGGTCGAGCAAGGCCTCTACACTGGTCTCGTCTTCGAACTCGGGGTGGTCGTGGCCGTCGCCTGTAAAATGCTCTTCTTCTCCGTGGCCTTCTTCGCCCTCCGGTATGCCGCCACCCGGACCTATACCTGACTCAAACTCCTCACCCAGAAATTTACCGTAGCGCAGCCGCAAAAGCTTCTGGTCCACACCCAGGTTGTTGCCTCGCTCTTCAAATACAGCCCGGCTCAGTGTCTTTTGTTCTTTAATCAGCTTTTCGGTGTCGATGATGATCTGACGCTGGCTGCGGAAATACTCGGGCACGGGGTTCACGCCCATGGTCAGGTCATCCATGCTCTCCACGATGGTCGTGTCCTCGATCTGCACAAAATAGGTCTCGGAGCGGGTGTATCCGCGGTGATTGTCCCAGGCCTGCACATAAAAATAAAGCTCGTCGCCGTAGGTCATGCCCAGCTTTTGCAGGTCAATCGTTTTGTTCACACTGAAATTGCGACGCTGCCCGCTAAAGCCAATGCTCATTTTCTCTTCCCTGAATTTCACGGCCTCGCCCGAGCCTTTGGCCACGGTAGCAATCATATTCGCATCGCGCAGGCCGTAGTCGTCTGATAATTCTGCCCGGATGGTTACACGTTGCGGGTCGCCGAACAGAATCTCCGTGTACTGCTCCGGCTTCGTGATCTGGATGGTCGGGGCTTCGTCAGGTATAATCTCCAGGGTATAGTAAGCAGATTTTTGTCCGTTAACAGCAATGTGATAGAGCGCCGGTTCTGTAAAAGTACGCGACAAGGTATAGCCGCTATTTTGCGAGGAGAGCGCCATGGGTTTTCCCTCGCTGAGCACCAGTGTTAGACTTCGGGCTGGGCGGTTTGTCTTGATGCGCCACGTCACTCGGGCACCCTGCTCCACCCGCAGGTTAGGCTGCTCGGCCTGATAGGCTTTGCGGCGGGTGTAGGCAGGCGGCGTGACAGTGATCTTTATTTCCTCAATCGTAACAGCGGTATCGGCCACTGCTGCGGGTGCGTCGGGGAAGTCGAGTTGCAGAGGAGCGGTTGTTGTGGCGTCGGCCACCGAGGTGGCCGGCAGTGCGGCTATACCTGCTGCTACGAGCACGGCTATACCTAAGGCAACATAAGTTGGCCTCTTGTGCAGGTGAAAAACCGACTGCTTTTCAGGTATAGCGGTCTGCATCTGGCTAGCCACTCGTTGCTGCTGCAGGCGCTCTAGTAAGTTGAGTTCAGGAGTAGGACGAAGCAAAAGTCCAGCGCTATCCTCGAGCTGCGGATAGGTGCGATTAAGGTGGCGGGCCACCTGCTGCAGGGTAGTCTTTTGGACGCTGCGCCATGCCCAAATCAGGTATACCAAAGCGGCTACAATTGTCAGGATAGCCAAACCAGCCAGCAAAGGCACCTCCAGTCGCCATTTATACAGGATGGCAGCACCCACCAAGGCCACAGCCAGCGCCTGCAAGGTATACAGCCAACCCTTCGCCCGGATGTACTCCCGGCGGATACGCTGCAAGGTATGGAGGCTGTTCTGCATCAGGTGGTTTTTCGTTTACTGGTGATCAATCGCTCTGCTATAAATAACAGAAAAGCCAGCAATATCAGCCAAGGTATCAGGCTAAACTGTTGTTTTTCCGACTTGTCTTTTATGCTGACCGGCTGGGTTACGGTTGACTTCAGTTGTGTTTCATCCAAAGCCCGGGCATCGTACCGGCTGGCGGCTGGCTGTGGCAAAAGCAAAGGCAGCAAAAGTTCCGGCAGCTGCGCACTCTGCCCCAGTTGGCTCCAGGCCGGACCAAATGCGCTTCTGAAATGATAAACCTTTCCCAAACCAAACTGCTCCATAAAAAGCAGGGGTTCTCCAACGGAAGTCTGCCACACGATACTCGCTTCGCTTAGATTTACACCTGCCTTGCTGTTCGCTATACCTGCAGAGAGCTGCTTTATCCTGATCTTCTCTATACCTGCCGAAGCCAACTGCGCAGTAATAGGCTCAGGCTCCGAAGCTGGCTGCACCCACAGTTTGCTGCCTTTTTCCTGCACCTGCTCTAGCCAAGAGTCTGGTGCTTCTCCACTACTCAGCCAGAATAACCAGTTGGCAGAAGTGTCGGGTTGGTCGGCGGAAGTGATCAGGTGCGTTTCAATGGGTATACCTGTATAGCGACTGATCGCCTGCACGGCTGCCTGAAGATACTGCACCTCTTTTTGTTGCGCTTCGTCGTGGGCTATACCTATGCGGAGAGGTTCTTTGTGTATGGCTACCGCTTGCGAGACGCTGTTGCCCCACTGTGTTGTAAGAGAATCTCCCTGCATATCCAAGCTTACCATACTGCCGTTAATGTTTGCCTCCCGGGCAAGAGCAGCTACTTTGGTAGCATTAAATTTAGTGCCTTCGCGATTACTTTGGCCCGAGATAAGTAAGAGACTATCAGGGTTTAAGGTATAAGCAGCTTGTGCCCAGTTAGTGGTGCTTTCCAGTGCCACCGGTACCCAGCGGATGTTCTCCTGCAGTGTGGTTGGCGAACCCTGAAAGTGCCGCTGTTGGGCGGAGGTGAAAAGCCAGACGCTATCTTGCTGCTGATCATACCGCTGCGCCAGAGCGGGCAGTAAGCCCCAGTGATGACCACTACTCACAACAGAGTCTATCGGGTTGCTACTAAGCGCCTGCCAGGCTTCTACAGGTATAGCCTCAAAGTCCGGGGTATAGCGGTGCAAGGTATAACCGCGTTGTAGTAGGGCATCTACCGTCTGTTTAATGTCGCGGAGGGAGGCGCTATACAACAATTCTTGACTGATGAACACCGCTTTATTGGCCTGCTGAGCGTTTGGGTTTCCTTCCCATACCGGTTTTGCCAAAGCTCCTGCCAGGAGTAAAAGGATGCAGCAACGCAGCACCAAAAGCCAGATGTCGTTCAACTTAATACTGCTCCAGCATTTGCTCGCCGACGGCTCCAGCCAACGCAGACTTCCCACTTTCACAGTCTTCCCCTGCCGCCTGTTCCACAGGTGGATCGCGATCGGGACCAGTATCGCCGACGCTGCCAGTAGCCAATATGGGGAAAGGAAAGTCAAGTGAGTTTAGAATGAGCGGATTTTTGAGTTTAGGAATGATGTATTTTGCCTACTCTGGTTAGAATTTCAAATGTAACAGTGGCTGTCTCGCCCTCAAAAGCCTCCCGGAGTTGCTGCTCTACCTGCTGCACCGGGTTGTGGCCTTGCTGCTTCTCATAGTGTTTCACCGCCGACCAGGTATTCAGATAACCGATCAGGTCGTCGGATGTCCAGGTATAGCTGCTGCTGAATTTTGGCAACATAATCTCCTCAAAAGGAAAAGAAATGGTGCGGTAGCCTTCGTCGAGGTAATTGCGCTCCGGATCCCAATAACCTTCGAGTACACCGCTGTAGAAATGTTCTATTACCTTATCCAGTGAAGGATGTGTTTTAAGCAGGCCATACCCGATCACCGCGATCAAACCGCCTGGCTTGAGTACCCGCTTCACCTCCTGATAAAATTGATCAAAATCAAACCAGTGCACCGCCTGCGCCACCACGATCAGGTCTACAGACTGGTCAGCAAGCGAGGACTTCTCCGCCTGCTCTACTCTATAGCTAACGTTGGGCAACTGCACTGCATTCTTCAGCTGATTCTCACTGATGTCAGTAGCTATAACCTGGCTGAAGAGCGGTGCGAGCATAGCTGCTACCTGTCCGTTACCCGTGGCGCAATCCCAGGCCAGCTGCCGGGCTGGCGCTATACCTGCCAGATGCGCAATCAGCTCCTGCGGGTACGTGGGCCTATACCTGGCATAGTCAGCAGCGTGTCCGGAAAAGTTATCTTTCATTGTTTTAATAAGCATACAATCACTCATTCTCTCATTCAAAACTAACCTACAACGAGTCTGTTCTTTAAGAATGCCCTTAAGACCTTGTCCAGCGGCTCATCGGTCACGAAGCGATCGTAAGTAATCTGGCGGTTGCGCATGGCTTTTTCGGTTTGCTGGAGCCAGTCCTGCAGCTTGGTCAGGTATGTCTTGCGCTGCTCGGCAGTCCCTACCTGCATGGTCTGACCCGTTTCCAGATCCTCGAATGTCAGTGTGCCTTCAAACTTAAAATCCAACTCATTGCGGCTCATCAAATGACATAA
Source organism: Pontibacter sp. HSC-14F20 (assembly GCF_019599265.1). Classification (GTDB taxonomy): domain Bacteria; phylum Bacteroidota; class Bacteroidia; order Cytophagales; family Hymenobacteraceae; genus Pontibacter. The sequence goes on from NZ_JAHZTC010000014.1 coordinate 89,546, forward strand.
TAATAACTCGTGCCGCTGTGCACCCAGTTTGTAAAGCAGGTCTGTTATCTCATGCTCGTGCTCATATAGGTCGGTCACAAACACAGTCAGCTCCTTCTGCGGGCGACCCGATAACATATTAGTGGCTGTATCGGCATCCGGGAAGCGGCCACTGGGTTTGATCTCGGCTAACTGGTGCCAAAAGCGCTGCAGGTGCATATTGTCGGAGCGGGGCGTCAGGTTAATCAGTTGCTGCTCATGCAGCACGTATAAACCCACAGCATCGCCTTGTGTAGTAGCCAGGTATGCGAGTGAGGCCACCAGAAAGCGGGCATAGTCCATTTTGGTGAGCCCGTTTTCGTCCTCATGCGCCATCGAAGCACTGCTGTCCACAATAAAGCGCACGGTGATATTGGTGTCCACTTCGGCTTCCCGGATATAGTAGCGGTCGGAGCGGGCAAACATTTTCCAGTCGAGTTGGCGCAGGTCGTCTCCGGGCTGGTAGCTGCGGTACTGGCTGAATTCCAGTCCTGCTCCCCGCCGGATGCTCTGGTTCTGGCCGCTCAGAAATCCTTCCACCACCGTTTTAGCCAGCAGTGGAAGGTCCTTGATCGTGGCCAGCACTTTCGGATCGATAAACTTATGCTCTGTTTGTGACATGAAATGCTGCTGTTAAACCAAACTCTGGCGTAGTTTCAGATCGACTAATTCTGCATCTATTGTGGCTTCATCCAGTAGAATATCCACACCGCCGATCAGTTCTTTGCGCACTTTCAGCATGTACTTCTGCGTGTCAGTATACAGCACTATGGCTGCGTCGTAATGAATAGCTTCGTCCATCTCCTGGTTCCAGTCCTGGTATACCTCGATCAACAATACCGGGGTTGATAGCACGCGTATCTCGGAATGCTGACCTGATTGTAGCAGTTTCTCACAGCGGAGCGGCATCCGGCTTTCTTCTATTTCAAATTCGTAAAACGTTGTAGATGAGTGCGGTGTCAGCTTGTAGTCAGCACTGATGTTGATAAAGCGGTGATCCTGTTTGTTTTTGGTTAAGCCGATGGCAAACTCGGACGCCCAGTAGGTAACTTTGCCGCCGACAGCCTGTATTTTTATATTATCAGTGAAGAAATAACAGATTCGCTCTCCTACAATCCTTTTCAGGAGTTGCGTGCCTGCCTCTGTTAGTTTTACGTTTTCTATTTCTTCCATTTGTTTTCAGTTTCTTTTGCCAGGTGGAGTAGCCGCAACCAATGTTTGTGCTACTTCGGCAGCAGGAGGCTCAATACTGCTATACCTATACCAGCACTGCTTTAGGTAGTGCAATGTGGAGGAGCAACTCTTCTACCACTTTGTCCGGGGAGATGCGCTCGGCCTCGGCTGTAAAGTTGACCAATATGCGGTGGCGCAACACCGGATAGGCCATGGTTTGCACGTCGGCGGCCGTTACAGCAAATCGCCCCTGTAGCAAAGCCCTCGCTTTGGATGTCAGGATAAGCGCCTGCCCCGCCCGCGGGCCCGCTCCCCAGCGCACATAGCTTTTGATGTGCTCACTCGAAGTCGTGTCAGGACGTGTGGCCCTAACCAGTTGGTTCACGTAAGTCAGCAGTTCATCGCTGATGCTCACCTCCCGCACGAGTTGCCGCAGTTGCAGTATTTCCTCCCCCGAAATGGCCGGGTATACCTGTGACTGCCGCGTGCCGGTGGTGCTGGTGAGGATGTTCAGCTCCTCCAGTTCCGTAGGGTATTTTATTTTGATGTAGAGCAGAAAGCGGTCTAACTGCGCTTCAGGAAGCGGGTAGGTGCCGGCCTGCTCGATTGGGTTTTGGGTTGCCAGCAGGAAGAAAGGCTTTGGCAAGGTATAGGTAGTTCCTGCGTAAGTCACTTCGTACTCCTGCATCGCCTCCAGCAGTGCTGCTTGCGTTTTGGGCGGCGTCCGGTTGATCTCGTCGGCCAACACAATGTTAGCGAATATCGGTCCCTCGTTGAACTTGAAGAAGCGCTTTCCGGTGGCATGGTCCTCTTCCAGCACCTCGGTGCCGAGGATGTCAGTTGGCATAAGGTCCGGCGTGAACTGGATGCGGCGGAAACTCAGGTCCATGGTGTTGGATAAAGTGCGTACCAGCAAGGTTTTTGCGAGTCCTGGCACACCTTCGAGCAAGCCATGACCGCCCGCCAGCAGTGTGATCAGCACCTCGTCGAGCACTTCCTCCTGCCCTACGATCACTTTCTGTATCTCCTGCTTGAGCTGTGGCAGCTTGCCGAGGAGTTGGTTAATGTCTTGTTCAGTCATTTTCTACTTTGTGATGACTTTGGTAGTCTTTTAGATGCTTGCAGGAGCAACTCTGCGAGGTCTTTGTTGTTTAGCTCGTCAGTGCATACATTATTATATTCACTCCAAACTTGGTATTGTCCTCTGCCAACCAGCGCTTGTTACGGAAGTCGTAATCCCACTCGCAGCCGTAGTCTTTGTTGCTGTAGAGTACCGCAATTCTACCGTTGATTTCAATCGCTTTCAGATAATCGTGTACCAGGTCGTCGCCCCAGCCGTTGAGCTCGAATGACGTAGTAGGCGGACCATCGTCGAAAGTGAAGAAGCTGCGGTAGAGCTTATGGTTATTGGGAATTTTTTTCAGCGCAGCTTGCCCGAATATCTGCTTCATCTGCTCCTCAAACGACCGTGCAAAAAGCCCGTCGATATCGTGGTTGCAGTCGTCTACAAACACAAAGCCGCCGTTGCGCACATAGGTCTCGAAATTCTGCCGCTCCTTTTGGTTAAACTGCACCAGCCGGTGGCCACTCATGTAGCTGAAGGGATAGTTGAACAGCTCGGCACTATCTAAAGGTATAATTTTCTCCTGCTCGTTCACCTTCACCGTAGTGTACTCGATGAGCGAATGCAACAGATTGCTCGGCATACGTGGGTCAGTATCCCAGTTGCCGGAGCGGTATTGCAGTCGGACGAAGGTGAAAGGTTGCAACTTGGAGTTCTGAGTTATGAGTCTCGAGTTATTTGTAAAATGAATGCCGTACACTTTTGCATACGGCATTCAGGTATAGGTTATATTGCTTACACCGCGTCAGACAAGCTGGTGAAGGTGAAGTCGCGGATCTTCATCGGCGGTACGAGGTTGCCGTTGATACGCTGCGGACGACCTAAAGCCTCCAGGTTGTTGAGCATGATGATCGGACTCTCGTTGAAACGGAAGTTCTTCACCGGGTACTGGATTTTGCCGTTCTCGATGTAGAAGGTACCGTCGCGGGTAAGGCCGGTGTAGAGTAGCGTTTGCGGATCTACGGAGCGGATATACCATAGGCGCGTTACCAGGATACCGCGTTTGGTGCTCTTGATCATGTCTTCGAGCGTCTGGTTGCCGCCTTCCATCACCATGCCGCCTGGGCTCGGTACGGATTTGGCACCGGTTTTCTCAGCCCAGAAACGGGAGTTGTACAGGTTCTTGATAACGCCTTTCTCAACCCAAGTGGTCTTCTCGCGGGGACGGCCATCACCGGCAAACGGAGCAGACGGAATTTCAGGGTGTGCTGGGTCAGAGTAAACCGTGATGCGCTCGTCGACCAGCTTCTCGCCCAGTTTGGTCTTGCCGTCAGGCTTGCTCAGGAAGCTTCGGCCTTCTTCGGCGTTTCGCTGATCCATGTTGCGGAACATGTTCTGAAGCAGGTCAATGGAAGCAGCCGGCTCCAGAATAACAGTATACTTGCCCGGCTCCAGGGCTTTGGCGTTGCGGGAGTTTACCGCTTTGCTGGCCGCTATCTGAGAGGCACTGCCTGTATCGAGTTTGCTCACATCACTAAAATCCTGCGTCACGTAGCCCGAACCTGTACCATCTTCGGTACGCATCGTTACCGAGAAGTCGACTACAGTAGACGGATGATAAGCAAAGAGTCCTTTGGAGTTGAGGCGAGCCATGAAGCTGTTTGAGTGCTCCAGGAAACCCGCTGCGGTCAGGCCTTTGTCGGCAGCTGCTTTTATACTCCTGGCAGCTGCATCGGCACGGTAAGCGGGGTCAATTTTAGCAGTAGAGTCGAAGTGTGCCTTGGTTGTAACGTACTTCTGAGGCCCCAGCATGGGCACATACTCCGGACTTTCGGGCGCAATGCGGGCGATTTCCTCGGCACGACTAATTACTTTTTTCAGCGATGCATCGTCAAACTCGTTGATCGTAGCCACGCCGGAGCGTTTGCCGAAGCGTGACTCTACCGACAGAGCCACATTTTCCTCGGCCCCGCTCGTAGACACTTCGTTTCGAGCATAGCGGATGTTGCCGCCATTGTAGCCGGTCAGCGTGATCTCACACTCGTCGGCTTTTGAGTAAGCCAAAGCCTTTTTCAGCAAAGCCTCTGCTTGTTCTCTGGTATATATTGCCATTTTTTTTAGCTTCTTGTTTTAATTTCAAACTGCTTTACTTTCTCAGTTCTGAGTCTCGAGTTCTGAGTCACGAGTTACTTTCTTTTTGCTGGGAGGTCAGGATGATGCTCCTTAGCATTTTGATTAGTTCGTGACATTCGCCATGGATGCTGTTGAAGGCATCTGGTTTAATGAATTCTGAATCTTTGAGTAGGCGCAGCCAATAGCTGGTTTCCCGCGCCTCCTTCAGCGCAATCGCTAATTTATGCCTGAAGTCAGCTTTGCTTTGTCCGCCTAGTGCTTCCTCTACATTAGCTCCAATAGATGTCCCGCTTCTTAAAACTTGCTTTGCGAGTACAAACTCACGTTGCTCCTGAGTAAGGTGCTTGTATAGTTTAATGACACGCAAAGCGAAACTATAAGACTTGGCAGCAACTATACTCTCAGCCATATTTCAGGTATAACTCAAGACTCAGAACTCAGAACTCGTTACTCGCGCTAAATTTTGCGCGCGGTATTGATCACGTTCACACCATTGAAGCGGGTGTGGGCAGAGCCGTGCGATACGGCGCTTACCTGACTTGGCTGGCCTTTGCCGTCGAAGAACGAACCAAACAGACGGTAGTCACTCTCATCGCATGAGCCTGCACAGGAGTTCCAGAACTCTTGCGTGTTGCTTTGGTAAGCCACATCCTCCAGCATACCTACAATCTTGCCTTTGCTGATCTCGTAGAACGCCGTGCCGCCAAACTGGAAGTTGTAGCGCTGCTGGTCAATGGAGTAAGAGCCACGCCCGGCGATGTAAATGCCCTTGTCGACGCCTGAAATAAGCTGGTCTACGTTCATCTTCTGTTTGCCCGGCGCCAGCGATACGTTTGGCATACGCTGGAACTGTACAGAACTCCAGTTATCGGCATAGCAGCAGCCATGCGATTCCGGCTCGTTGATGATGTGCGCCTGGTCACGGATGGCCTGATAATTCACCAGCACACCGTCTTTAATCAGGTCCCACTGCTTGGTCTTCACGCCTTCATCGTCCCAACCAACCAGGCCAAGTGAGCCCTTCTGGGTCTTGTCAGCGAAGATGTGCACCTTATCGGAGCCGTATTTGAAGTTTTTGGATTTCCACTTGTCAAGCGTGGCGAAGGAGGTACCAGCGTAATTGGCTTCGTAGCCGAGTACACGGTCGAGCTCCAGCGGATGACCCACAGATTCGTGAATGGTCAGGCCAAGGTGGTTCGGATCCAGGATAAGGTCGTACTTGCCGGCTGCCACTGACTTGGCTGTTAACTTTTCTTTGGCTTGTTTAGCGGCCAGGGCGGCGTCTTCGAGCATGTCGTAGGCGTAGCGGTAGCCGGTCAGGCCTGTGCCTTCCGGTCCTTTTATTTTCTCCCCAGCTTTTGGCACCATGTATTCCCAGCCCATGCCCATTGGAGCGCTCAGGGCCTCGCGGGTTCTGAACTTACCGCTGGCTTTGTCTACGGCCGTTACCGTAAAGTTTGGCCAGATGCGATGGATGTCCTGGTCGATATAAGAACCATCGGTGGAAGCGAAGTATTTCTGTTCGTTTACCTGGAAGAGTGCAGAGTTCACAAAGCTGGCCCCGTTCTCCAGTGCCTTGGCGTTGGCGGCCAGAAGCAGGTCTGCCTTCTCATTAATCGGAACCTCAAATGCGTTTCTTTCGATCGGCGTTTTCCAGCTTACCTCGCCGTAGCTATTCACTGGCGCGAGCCTTACCGGCTCTTTCTGCAGCTTGGAGTTGGCTTTGGCAATGGCTACGGCCTGCTGAGCTGCCTGGGCTATACCTTTGTCTGTTACATCCGAAGTAGCGGCAAAGCCCCAGGTACCGTTGGCCAGCACCCGAACACCCACACCATAAGACTCGGCGTTTACGATGTTCTGCACCTGCTTTTCACGCGTGAAAACATATTGCTGCAGGTAGCGGCCTATACGCACGTCGGCATAGGAGGCACCGTTTGACTTGGCTGTGTTCAAAGCTACATCTGCCAGTCGCTTTTTTAAGGCCGGGTCTACCTGTTCCAGCGCTCTCTCGGGTGAGATGATATCGCCGAAAACAGGTATGGAGGGCATCATGAGCCCGCCGAACCCGAGCGCCGATAGCTCGATAAAATGACGTCTTTTCAAGTTCTTTTAAGTTAAGGTTTAGAGAAGTATAGTTTTAGGTAACTAAGTTTAGGTAATTACAATCGTAAATCAAAGTACAGGTGCAAGTTATAAGCCGTATAGCAGGTTTTTATAGATGAAGCAGGTGTATCCTTCTATAAAAATAGCGGCCTGGCTTTTAGAACGGAGGAAATGGAGAAGGTTTAATAAGGAGCCAGGCAAAGCCCGTAAAACCAAAAAAGCGGAAGACCGCTATGGTCCTCCGCTTCCTGCTTATCAGTAATCTATTAGTCGTTTAGGCTTCGCTAACCTTGCCAGCCAGGCCCTCTTCTTTGAGTAACTCATTGAATGCCTCAGCTTCGTTTTTGCTGGTGAATTTACCAGCATTTACCCGTACAACTTCACGGCCATTCACGCGCTCCTTAGCTATATCTAGCGACAAGTGCTTGTCAAAAGCTTTGAGTTTGCGGCTAAGTTCCTCGGCCTGCTTTTGGCTGGCAGCCATTTGAATGGTGAAGGCACTTGGTTTGGCTTCTGCTGTTGCAGCAGCTACTTCGCTCTTATCAAGCACCTCTACCTTTACTTTGGCTACTCCTGCCGTGTGTATACCTAGTTTGCGGGCGGCTGCCTCTGACACGTCAATAATGCGGTTGCCTACAAAAGGGCCGCGGTCGTTGATGCGCAGTACAACAGATTCGTCGTTGGCGGGATTGGTCACTTTAACCATCGTGCCGAAGGGAAGTGTTTTGTGCGCGGCGGTCATGTCGTTTTTGTTGTAGCGCTCGCCGCTGCTGGTTTTTCTACCGTGATATTTGCTGCCGTACCAGGAGGCAGATCCGATTTGGGTTTTGTCGTTGCTTTGTGCGAAAGTTGGTTGACTAACTCCGATAAATAGAAAAATGATTACTGTTAAGATAAAGCACTTTCTATTGTTCTTCATATAGTTTTTGGTTGGTGAATCCGCAAAGTTACGGAAAATTTTGAAAACAAGGTCTTATACGCTGTATCACAGCTTTAGGTATAGGGGGATACACGCAGCCTCATAAAGCCGCTATAAGTGATGTAATGACAAAAAGCCTTTTTTTAGCTTATATGAGCATATTTTCATATCTTACTATAGCGATTAATTAATCAGCCACAGACGAAAAATATTTTGCTTTTCTGTCGTAGCTGGATGTTAAACGGGAACTTTTGACGGTATATTTTGTTTGGTCCCAAAATTCTGCCAAAGCGTATACTTTATAAAAGCATAGTACCATGGACTTTGGAAAACTCTCCGATATCAACCGCGTTGACTTCACACTTCCGCCTGACCATCCTGACACGCTGCCTTTGCTAAACAGGTATAAGACAGGGGTTAAGGAAAAAGCGAAGGTATACATCGGCTTGCCCGTTTGGGTAAACAAACCGTGGGTGGGCGAATACTACCCGGCTGGCATGAAGGAAAAGGAGTCGCTATTGTGGTATGGCAAGCAGTTTAACACCATTGAGCTCAACAGCACGCACTACCACGTACCCGGCCCGGATACCATTGAGCGGTGGCGGAATTCTGTGCCACAGGGATTTACCTTCTGCCCCAAATTCCCGCAACTCATCAGCCACGAAGGTCCGCTTGTGAGCTCCCTCGATTTGACTGCCACTTTTTGTGAAGCCATCGCCGGACTGGAAGATAAGTTGGGTTGCTCTTTTCTGCAGCTACCGCCTTACTTTGTCCCTAATCAGCTGAAAGACCTTGAAAAATTTGTGCAGTACATACCTGAAAGTGTGCCGCTCGCCGTAGAGCTGCGCCATCCTGATTGGTTTGTGGACAATGTGGCCTCGCTGGAGCTGTTTGAAGTACTGGAGAAATACCGCGTGAGCACCGTGCTTACTGATGTGTCAGGCCGGCGCGACGTGCTGCACATGCGCCTGACCACCCCAACGGCTATGGTGCGTTTTGTGGGCAACGGCCTGCACCCCACCGATTATACCCGCATCGATGACTGGGTAGCCAGAATTAAGGTATGGCTCGATGCCGGATTGCAGCAACTTTACTTTTTCGTGCACGAACCTGACAATACCACCTCGCCCGAGCTGGCCACGTACCTGATCGAGAAACTAAACAAGGTATGTGGGCTCGACATCAAGCCACCCAAAAAGTTTGTGCAGGCCGTGCAGGGGGAGTTGTTTTAGCGTGCCGTATCAGGGCAGGTATAGCAAGTGCTTATCTTAAAGCATCTCATTGCTGTTGTAAAAAGTGGTAGGCTATACCTTGAGTTATTGCGTTATGCTGGCCCTTGAGGAGTTGTACTATACTTGCCGTGTTTGCCATACCTATATTTTTAGTGCAGGTATACCTGATTTGCTGGTCTTATGCCACGGTTCTATAACTTGCTATACCTGTACTCCCAGAATTTTATACCTGCTATACCTGACTCAGTTTTGCTATCAAGGTATAGCTAAACAAAAAAAGCGGCTTACCTAACTAGGCACGCCGCTTTTTTTGGGTTATTGGGTAAGGGAATTAGATTTTGAAGGCGTCGTCGCTGATACCTTTGTTCACTTCCACGCTTTGAACCTCTGCTTTAATCACCTGAGGACCAACAACAGTTTCGATCACGTGCGGGTATTTCACGCCGTCTACCTCTTTGTAGTTCTTGTAGCTCTTGGTCTGCGTGATAGCGCCCTGTGGCGTTTGCATGTTCTTCACATCTTTCAAAAGCAAACCTGTTGCCTTATCGAAGTAATGAAGCGTTTTCTGACCGTTTGAGGCTGTTGCTTCCACGATGTAAGCGTCAGTGCCATCTACTTTCTCCTGACCGGTTACAGCCGTCTTAATGCCGAACTTCTCGAAACGGGTCATAGAAAACATATCAGACTCAGCTTTAGAAGATGCAAGCTCTTCGGCAGTCATGTCTTTGTTTACACCCTGCATAGGGGCTTCCATTTTGCCTTTGTCTCCGTTGATGATCACACGCTGCATCGGGCTGTTGTTCATCAGGATCTGAATCAGCATTTTATCAGCGCCTTTTTGCTGTTGCTTAAAAGTAAGGGCCATACCTTGTACGCTCGCGTTCATGGTCACCGTCACGTCTTTCACCTTCTCGATGTTCGCTTTGCCACCAATGGCCTGGATATACTTAGAGATAAGCTGATCTGCTGTCACATCTGTCGGAATTGCTTTGGCGGCCGCCATATCTACTTTCTCGCCAGTGGCGTCAAAGTAAGTAATGGCGTTATCATCTTCATCAAACGCCACCAGTTTGTCGGCGATGTCCTTGGCATTGCCAACAGCGAGGATATAAAGCTGGTCAGGCCGCACATACTTCTGTGCCACACGCTGCACATCGGCCGCTGTGATTGACTCAACTTTCTTCAGATAGTTGGCATAATAGTCAGCTGGCAGGTTGTAGCGAGCAGTCGAAATGGCGTACATGGCCACAGTACCTGGGTTCTCCAGACCACGGGCGAAGTTACCGGTGATGTAGGCTTTGGCATAAGCCAGTTCCTTGTCCGTTACCTGCTTTGTTCTGATGCCGTTGAATTCTTTCATGAACTCGGCTGTGGCACTGTCGGTTACAGCGTTGCGTACGCTGGCTGAGGCGTTGAAACGACCCAGAATTTTGTCAGAAGAAAGCGTAGAGTAAGCACCGTAGGTATAGCCATTTTTCTCACGCAGGTTCATAAACAGACGGGCTGTACTGCCGCCACCCAGAATGGTGTTCATCACCTGGGTTGCCACATAATCTTCAGCACCCGGCTTCATTTCTACAGGGTTTGTAAATGAAAGCACACTTTGCACTGCGCTTGGACGGTCAACAATCACTACTTGCGTTTTGCCATCGTGCTTCGGCAGGTCATAGTTGTGTGTTGGTACATTGGCTTTCTTCCACTTCCCAAACGACTTGTTCAGCAGCTTTTTCATTTCCTTTGGCGTCACGTCGCCCACCACAGCCAGGTAGCCGATGTTCGGACGGTAGTACGTGTTGTAGTAATTCTGCACATCAGCCAACGTAATGTTGTTGATTGTTTCTTCCGTAGTCAGCTCGCCATTCGGGTGGTTCTTGCCGAAGAGCAGGGTATTGCGAATCTTGCCGGCAATAGCATCCGGGTTGTCCTTTTCAGAAGCCAGGTTAGCCAGCATCTGCTTTTTTACCTTGTCGAGTTCTTCCTGCGTGAAGTTCGGGTTCAGGAGGGCGTCAGCTGTCAGGTCGAGCAGGGTAGGCAGGTTTTTCTTAAGCGAAGAAGCACCAAAACCAGTTGAGTTGAACGAAAGGTTCGCACCGATAAAGTCCACTTGCTCGTCAAACTGGTCTTTGCTGCGGGTTTTTGTGCCGGTGCGCATCATCTGGCCCGCCATGTTCACGTAGCCCGCCTTATCACCTTCCAGAACCGGATCACGATCCAGCACCAGCGACATGTTAACTACCGGCAGCTTGTGGTTTTCCACCACGTATACCTTCAGGCCGTTTTTCAGGGTGAAGTGTTCGTACTTGCCCAGCTCAATTTTAGGGGCCGGACCAGCCGGAGGAGGCGTTTGTTTTGTCTGCGCTGTGGCCACCGTAGTGAGCGCCAGCATCAGTAGGAGTATGTTATATATTCTCTTCATGATAATCTAAATTAATTGCTTGGTTGAGCTGACTTTGGCAGGTAGTGCAACACCACGCGGTTGTTTTTGGTGAGGTACTTGTTGGCCACACGCTGAATGTCTTCTTTCGTCACTTTCATGTAGCGGTCGATCTCGTTGTTGATCAGGTTGGCGTCGCCGTAGTACACGTGGTAGTTGGCCAGGTTTTCGGCACGACCAGCTACCGTGCTGTTCTGCTGCACAAACTGACTTTCCATCTGGTTGCGCAGTTTCTGGAACTCACGCTCGCTTATCAACTCTTTTTTCACAAGCTCAATCTCTGCGTCCACAGCGCTCTCCAGATCCTTCACATCCACGCCCATGTTGGCAATGGCATAAGTCAGGAACAAGCCCGGATCTTCGGTAGGGAAAGGTATAGAAAGGGCGGCAACCGCTTTCTGCTGCTTGTCTACGATGGCCTTTGGCATACGGGCACTCTGGCCACCTGAAAGCAATGTAGTCAGCATAGACAGGGCATAATGGTCTTCAGTGCCTTGAGCCGGAATGTGGTACGCCTGTATAACGGCTGGTAGCTGAATGTTGTCATACACCACTTTGCGACGTTCTTCAGTCTGGGCAGGCTCCACCACATTTGGTCTCGGGATTTCCTTGGTGCCTTTCGGGATTTTGGCAAAATACTGCTCAATCAGCTTCTTCGTCTCATCGATGTTGATATCGCCTGCGATAGAAAGCGTAGCGTTATTTGGCACATAGAAGGTTTTATAGAAGTCGCGGAATTCCTCGATCTTGGCATTGTTTAGGTCCTCGAACGTACCGATCGGCGTGATCTTGTACGGGTGCTCGGTATAGGCAAGGCCGAAGGTGTTCTCCAGGATAGTACCGTAAGGCTGGTTGTCTACACGCATGCGCTTCTCTTCCTGCACTACTTTACGCTGGGTTTCCACACCAACTTCGTCTACTTTGGCGCCTACCATACGCTCAGCTTCCATCCACAGACCAAGGGCCAGCTGGTTAGAAGGCAACAGCTCATAATAATAAGTGCGGTCAAACGAGGTATTGGCATTGAGGGAGCCGCCGGCAGCCTGCACCATGTTCATGTACTGGCCACGCTCAATGTTCTCGGTGCCCTCAAACATCAGGTGTTCAAAGAAGTGCGCAAAGCCTGTGCGGCCTTTTACTTCGTTTTTGGAGCCTACATGGTATAGCACCGACACAGCCACGTTAGGAGTGGATTTGTCCTGATGCAAAATCACGTGCAGTCCGTTCGGGAGCGTATACTCTGTGAATTCGATCTTATTGCTCTTGGTCTGGGCGAAGGCCGCAAAGCCCGACGCAACCCATACAAGGCAAATTAGAAGTTTTCGTTTCATAAAAGAATAAAGGTTTAGGAATAGATTTGCTCTATCACACGACTTATGTTATAAAGCCTATAAAATTAGTATAAATATTGAAAGAGTTTTACACAAATAGCCGAATGCCTATGTTCGCTCTACTAACAGGGAGGTATAGCGGATAAAATGGGTGAGGTGATGATGAAAAAGATGCAGAATCTATACCTTGGTTTGCCAGGTTTTTGACTTGCCCAGGTATAGCTTATAGAATTTGCTGCAGCTGCTGCAGAATGAATTTCTTTGGCAGATTAAGGAAAAGCGACAGTAGGAAGAAAGTGAAAAGCGCATATTTTGCCTGAATGATGTCTTTATGTTTGTCGGGGAGGGAGACCAGGGCGTAAACCAGCCCTATAAGAAACGGAAAGCTGAAGGGCGCCAGTAATCTATAGTCCAATGCGTCGAAATGAGATACTAGACGCATTGCCACAATAGCAGCCAGGTATAACAAGGCAAGTCCTATACATATCATGGAAAAGTTATTTTGTCTCAACTCTTGCCAGAAATTATAATGCCGCTTTACTTTAAAGGTAATGAAAGTTATCACAGCCAATTGTATGAGTGCAGTGATATAAAGTAAGTAATCGGGTTGATTTTGTGGCCTGTATTCGCGGATGATGAGGAACTCGTTGAAGAGGCCTTTGAGGGACATGAGCAAGAAATGCACCCCTGATTCAGTTTCAGTCTCCATTCTGTCGAGACCAGTTGCAAATCCGCTTAGTTTATGATTGATAATTAAATAGCCTGCAACTGATAGTGTAGTTAGGATTGAGGTAATGAAGAATATTTTAGCTGGTTTGTGGTTTTTGTTTAAGCGAAAATAGATGCACAGTATGATAGGCACACCCAAAGAGAAAATACCTGCATACCGAAGCAAGAACAAGCCAAGGCAGACAAGGTAGATGAACGTTGCATTACGATGAACCGCTATGCCTTTATAGACTTGCAATACTAGATGAGCGAGTAGTAAGAGTAGTAAAAGGAACGGAGCTTCGGACCATGTAAAGCTATAGACTTCCAGTAATGTGTAACTGCAACAGATAGAAGCGAGCACAAAAGAATAAGAGTGGCAAATACAACGCAAAAACAAGAAAATGCCAGCCAACAATAGTAGGTTGAGTGTTTTTGAAGCCCAAAAAACATCGAGTCCACTTATGCTTGTAGTCAGAAAAATCAATGTTGGGTAACCGACTGGCCACTTAGTGAAAAGCCGGGTCTTATTCCCCATTGTGTCTGTTTCATAAAAGCCGTAACCGTCTGTAAGATTCTGAGCAGCATTTAGATATGCTACAGAATCAGGTGTTGTATACCCTGTACCTTCTACATTAACTCTAAAGATAATAATTGCACTTATAAGCAAGTAGAGTAATAGTAAGAATAAGTCCGCTCTTTTAAATTTATCTTCAAGCATACCCACTCCCTTAATACATCCTCGGCAATTCAATACCTTTTATCTTCCGGTACAGCCCGAGTGCAGCCTGGTCGGTGAGGCTGGTGACATAGTCGGTGATGTGGATGATGCGGTCGTAATCGGTGGCGCCTTCGGGGAGTCGCAAATACTGCGGCGGAATGAGATCCGCAATTTTGCGGTGGTGCTTTGACTCTTGGCGGAAGGCGGCTTTCATGCAGGCATCCAGCAGGCCGCCAAGTACTTCGAAACCGGCAGCTTCGATTTCCAACACGGGGCGATTGCGGTATATCAGGGCAATCGATAAGTCTCTGATCTGGTCCAAAACGGGCTTGCAGCCGAGCTCGTTGATGAGTGGCTTGTCGTAGTTGCCGGCCAGTATGGGTTCTTCGTGCTGCAGAAAAATCTGCGCCGTTTCTTCGATCAGCTTCCCGATGATGCGGGCCCGGAGGTAGCCAATTTCTTCACGCCAGTCGTAAAAAGTAAGGCTGGAAACACGACCTGGAGCATCGTTCAGAATTTGGCGCAGTAGCGCTATACCTTGCTGATGCGGCACGAGGCCAAGTTTTAGGCCATCTTCAAAATCGATGACACGGTAGCAGATGTCGTCAGCAGCCTCTACTAAAAAGGCAAGCGGGTGGCGGTGGAAAAACACCTGGTCGTCGGCGCCTTTATGAAGCAGCCCCAGTTCCTGCGCAATGGTGTTGAACCAGGCTTTTTCAGTCTGGAAGAAGCCGTATTTCTTTTCGCTGGTGCTTTTGGTGCCTTTTATTTCCGGTAGCGACTCCTTTGGGTATTTGGTAAAGGTAGCCAGAGTGGTATAGGTGAGGCTCAGACCGCTGTGACTTACGCCATCAGGTAATTTGCAGTGTACCGGATAGGTATAGGTGAGCACTCTGAAACCAGCTGCATTGCCCTCGAAGCGCTGCAGATCGGTTTTTTGGGCCTCAGAAAGATTTTGCAGGAAGGGCTGCGCCTCATCGCTCAGAAAATAAGCTGAAATCGCGTCTTCGCCGGAGTGCCCAAAAGGCGGGTTTCCGATGTCATGCGCCAGACAGGCTGCCGCTACCATATCACCGAAGTCAGCTTCCTGTATGTTCTTTTCGCCGGTCAGTTCCGGGTGGCGCTCCAAAATGCTTTTGCCCACGATGCGGCCTAGCGACCGGCCAACCACCGAAGCTTCGAGACTGTGAGTGAGGCGCGTATGCACAAAATCGCTCTCGGGCATGGGCATTACCTGCGTCTTGTTCTGCAGCCGCCGGAAGGCTGATGAGAACACGATACGGTCGTAGTCGCGCTGAAACTCGCCGCGCACGGATTCGTCTGAACTATACTTGCTGTCAGTTGTTTCGAAGCGTTTTTTTGAAATTAAGCGTTCCCAAGTGGTAGATGGAGTCATGTCGTAACAAGGTATAAATTAACTGAACAGCACGCTAACGCCAACAGTAGCTACAAACAAAATGGCCAGCGATATCAGGTAAGTCAGGCCAATTGGTATCAGCTTAAATGCCGTACGCAGGTATGATTCCTTGTAAACATAGCGCATCGCGAAGAATAAGTAAACCGTGCTGATCAGCAAAACCCACACGTTAGTGTCTATACTGCTAAAAACTACTTCTATGAGTACAGACAGCATGATCAGCAGAAAGACAAAGGTATGGAAATGAACAGAGAACATCAGGTGCTCCACGTAATTACGGCGCTGCGACCGGTGAAACAGGTATAGGATGAACCCGAAAAACGGCATGAGCACAAACATCATGAACGAGATATTCTTCAACAGCTTCTGCCGGGACTGTTCTTCGTTTTTCAAGAATCTCTTGAACTTGTTATCTACCTCCTCATTAATAATGAGAGAGGCGGTGTCGCTGGTAGCCAGCCTTGCCCGGACGCTGGCCAGTGAATCTGCCTGCATGATCCGGGCGGCAACTTCCGGATCAGTAGTTTCCAACCCTTCCTCTATGGTGACCTTGTTACCCATTACAAGGCCCTTCGAGGCAAACAAGGCGATGGTGGTAAAGAAAAAGATACTTACAAACACATAAAGCCTGAATGGTGGAACGTAGGATGCACGCTGGCCGAGGTTGAATTTTTCAGTCAGGTAACCGGGGCGGGTGATCAGGTACTTGAGTGTGCGCCAGAATTTTGTGTCATAGTGCAGGGTGCTTTCAAAAAACTCCTCCACCAGGTGCTTCACCGGCACATTCAGATCATGATTTTCCTGTCCGCAGTTGGGACAGTAATTGTTTACCTCCTCAAAGGTGTGGCCGCAGTTAGGGCATTGTACAAACTTTCGTCTTTTCTTCGCCATAGGTGTGCATCAGGCAGTTCGCTTGACTTGTCAAATATAGTATACTCACTATAATAAAACTACCATTCCCCTCTTGCCAGTAATTCCGGATGACAAGAAAAGTGTGCAATTGCAGTCGCATGGTTTATTATAGAGATGTTACCTTTTTTGTGTTTGAAGGTGGATTATTTTTGCTTTATCTGCTTGTTGTGGCCTTTTTGATCTAAAAATTCAGTTATATATGGTGCATTGAGTAAGTTACCTTTTAAGAGAAAGTCTCCTTTGCGTACAGCCGATGTTTTACAACATTTGTATAGTTACTCGAGCCTATTCCGAGCAATGGAAAACAGACTGTCCCTTTCCAAGCTATGAAACTACACGCGAGCTACTGACAAAACCCTGCGTCGGGTGTGCGCCAATGCTCCTGGAGCGTATGCCCTGACATCTGAAAACAAACCTTACCCTGAAAAGCAACCGGAAACGTAAATTTGTTCCTGGTTGCTTTTTTATTTTTATTCAGGGTTAAACTATAAAAAAATCAAGGCGTAGAAATTAGTGGAGTTCTTTCATCCTGGCCGGGGTGATCATACAGAATATTTAACCAAAACTAAAGGAGGTACCACTATGAAGCCTATGAAAAAAGAACGCACAGGAGGCGAAAGTCTCACTCCCAGGTCGTTCTTCACAGATTTTTTCAGTGATGTAGATCGTTTCTTTGAGAACGACCTGCTACGAATGCCTGCACAGATCGGACGGCAGATCATGCGGAACATACCCGCTACCAACATCCGCGAAAACGAGAGGGAATACACCATAGAGTTGGCCGCCCCAGGTATGGCGAAAGATGATTTTGAAGTGGATGTAGATGAAGGTATGCTGACGATCAGTAGTCAGAAAGAGCAGGACACCACTACAGAGGAAGATAACTATACCCGCCGGGAATATAACTACAGCTCTTTTAGTCGTTCATTCAAGCTGCCGGAGGCCGTAAAGGCAGAAGAAATAAAGGCGCGTTACGAAGAGGGCGTGCTGAAAATAACAGTGCCAAAGCAAGAGCAAACAAGCAACAACAACCGCAAGCGCGTCAGCATTGAGTAAGGTGCCGGATTTAAACAGAAAAGGGAGGCCGACAGCCTCCTTTTTCTGTTTATTGCACTTTAACCACCTTGGTGGCCCCGCTGTTGTTACCCTCGCTCCAGCGGAGCACATACGTGCCCGATGCCAGGTCAGCAACATTGATCTCGATCACTTCGGTGCCGTCAGTCACCGTGGCTTCCAGGTCGCGCACAAGCCTGCCCTGCAAATCGTATAGCTGCAGGCTCAGATCGGACGAGCTACGCACCAGGTATTCTATGCGCAGAGTTTCGCCAGAGGTGCCGTTGGCATTTGTAGTAACACCGAATGGGTTAGGGTATACCTTGAAAATCCGAAGGTCGCTTGGGTTAACCACCTGCACTCTACCCGAAAAAGCTTCAGAATTGTTCGTATAAAGCACGCGCAAACGGTAATAGCTGCGGCGCGGCAGCGGTTCATTGTCTATAAAGGTATAGTCACGTGCCTGGCCGGAGGCAGGTACCTCGCCGACGTCTTCCCACTGCTGCCCATCCTGGCTGCGCTGCACCACAAAGCGAGCTATACCTTGTTCTGCACTGGTCGTCCAGATCACATTCACGTCGCCAGCATTTGTAAAGGAAGCGTCAAAGGTAAAGATCTCGGAAGCCAGATTACAGTCGCCGTCAAGTTTCGGTTTCATAGGAGACTGGCCACCACACACCGGTGGATTCAGGCTACGATTGAGCACCAGGTTAGCTCCGGCAATGTCAGGGGCAGTCAGGTCACGGATCTGCTTTTGGCGGCCGATATTGTAGTGCATCAGGGTGTTCGGCATAATAACGTGGCCCAGCTGGTGCGCGTGGCCCAGCTCATGCAGGATCACGGTTTCAAAGTCATATTGATTAGCGCCCGGACCGCCCGGGCCATACTGCCAGGGAATGGTACTGTTGATTTCCATGTCGAACTCGGTGAGCCAGAAGATTGTGTCGCGCTGGGTGCCGCTAATGGATACGCAGCCTCTGTACTTGCTGATAGTGCGGGCCAGCACACTCTGACCTGTCACGGCCGGAGATGCGAAGCGTATAACACTGCGGCCGTCGTCCGCTGAGCTCTCGGTTGTAGTTGTGGCTCCAACATTCCAGTTTACGTTCGTAGTACATACCCAATTGTTTATGGCACGTCTGAAGCCTTCCTGAGCGGCTGACCTGCTTTGCAGGCTGGGAGCGAATTGTATGGTATAGCCACCGTTCCGGTTGGCATCAATCAGGACGGGCTGAAAAGGTGTGTTGCCACCCTCGGCTACCACGTTGGAGTAGGCAAACTCGATGATGAGCGAACCATCACTTGTGCCTGAAGACCCATCGTTGGTCGTTACTTTTATGCGGCCTGTTCCGGCTGTGCCGCCTGTTTGGGTATAAGAAGGTACCAATACCCTGATCTGGGTATTGGTCCAGGAAATGTAGTCAGAAGCATAGGGGCGTACCAGTGTAGTGCCGCCATCGTCGGCGTTGGGGAACTCCACAAAGCCATTACCGCGTGTGGTACCGAAACCTGTACCGGTGATAGTGAGTACAGCACCAGTGCCCGCGCTGGTGCGGGTGGGGCTAAAGCCACTTACATTCGGAGCTTGGGTGGCCTGTGTGCTTTGCTGCTGTAACTGAGCTTTTATACCTGACTCCAGTCTGCTATTCGTTACCACAGTCCTGTATTGCCGCCCCATGCGCGATGTAACAGTCTGGTATACCTCCTGCACCGATTTGTATTGGTTGAACGGGTCGGTGGCCGTGCCACGTTCCACATCATAGCGGACAAAACCTTGCCGGCTGGCGTATGGCTGCGTAATAATTGAGGCTGCGCTGGCTATTATACCTGTGGGAGCGCCTTTGCTCAGGAAAAACATACCTTGCTGCCCTTTTTTCAGCTGCAAAGCCGACGATACAGTGTGCATCGCCAGTCCTACCGTACCACCATCCGTGATCACCTCTACCTGACGTTCCTTCAACTCACCCTTGAACACCTTGAAAAGCCGGACAGTATGTGCGGTATAGATAAGCTCCTGCCTGGCATCCCAAAAGGACCGCTGGGCGACTACTTCGCCTTCCACAATGATGTCGGCTGCTTTAATGCGGTCCTCAAGCGGAACAGGCACCATGTGCAGGTCTTCGGAGGCGTGGGCTGCAAAGGAAATCACCGAAAGAAGGAGTGCCAACAATATGGCAATGCTTCGCGACCCCAGGCGGTCAGGTGTTAGGAGTATGGTGGTCATAGACTGGTGCGGATTATCTTTTTGCTGTCGATAAATTTGAGTGTCGCATTTCAAAGCGGCCATAACGTACTAGTACGCAAAAGGATGTGCCGGGGTATGCGCGGTTTACTGCCAAATATAATAAAATTGCGTGTCCGGTGAAGTAAATCAGGTATAGCTTTTGTCTGGGAGCTGCGGTTTTGAACATTAATGTGCCAGCGCAGATTTTATCAGGATGAATTCGTTGATGTTGTCGGAGTTGATCACCCCTGCCAGACGACCGTTTTCGAGCACCGGGTAGAGGGGTGCTTTGGTCTTTTGTAGCTCTGAATATGCCTCAGCTAATTTGTCCTGCACGTTAAAGGCTTTTACTTCCTCTGTCATAATATCCGACACCGGGCTTTCGATCTTTTCTTCCTTTACAGCCTGAATCAGTTGCATGCGGGTAAGCGTGCCGACTACCTGCCCGTCCTGCTCCACCACAAAATCGTGTTCCGAGCCTTTGAGAAGTTTGCCCAGGGCTTCGCGCACTGTTTCGGCAGGAGCCAGTGTCACGAAATTGGTCATCATGCCTTCGCGCACCAAATGGCCGCGCAAAAAGTCGAGGTGCTGCACGATCATGTTCTCAGACCAGGCCCCGAAAAACACGAAAATGCCGATCAGGATAAGGAAAGGGTTGTAGAAAAAACCGATGAATACAAAGAAGATAGCCAGCATCTGCCCGAGGTTAGCCGCGATTTGAGTAGCCCGTACCCGCCCCAGTTTAAAAGCCAGCAAAGCCCGCAGCACACGCCCACCGTCCATCGGAAAGGCAGGTATAGCATTGAAAACCACAAGCATCAGGTTGACGAAAAACAGCAGGTATAGAAAGTTGGCTGGCGTAATGCGACTGAAGAACGCCTCGTCCGGCACTTCGCGCAGAGGAGGGAGAATCAACCAGAGCACCAAGGCAATGACCACATTAACGGCGGGGCCGGCAATAGCGATCATAAGCTCTTTTTTCGGGTTTTCAGGTATACGCTCGAGGCTGGCAACCCCGCCAATCGGCAGCAGGGTAATCATTTTGGTGTTCACGCCATAGCGCTTTGCCGTGAGAGCGTGACCCAGTTCGTGCAGCACCACACACAGAAAAATGGTGAGCACAAAGGCAACGGAGAGAAGTGTAGCAGCCAGGTCGGAGCCGCGCTGCATTTCCGAAAACACGATCCAGCCGATCAGGATCAGGAATGTCCAGTGCACCAGAATTTTGATGCCCGCTATGCTGCCAAGGTTAAGGGACCATTTCATAGGGTGTGTATACGTGACGCCTTATACCTGTAACGTGCTTATACGCTATAAGTTAAAAGGTTGCAGGGCTTTGTGGCAGCGTTATACCTTAACCCAAAAGCTGTGGCACCACCCTGTCGCCAAACACCTCGATAAAGCGTTCCTGCTCCAGGTTCACGTTGTGCAAAATCAGCTGACTGAAGCCCAGGTCAATGTCCTGTTGCAGCCACTCTACATGCTGGTTCGGGTCGGAGGAGATGCGCACGTGCGCACGCAGGTCTTCTTCGCGTACAAACATAGCCGCCTGCTCCAGTTGTTTGGCTGTGCGCAGGTCAGAAAGTACAGCACTTGGGAAGATGTTGGAGCGCCACTGCTCATGGGCTCCCTGAAGCGCCTTTTTATCGTCTTTGTCATAAGAAAGCTGCACTTTCAGGTACATGGGTTTGCCCTCGCCCCCGCCTCTGTGAAAAGCCTCTACCATTTTCTTTAACTCTTTCGGAGGCTTCGAAACCGTAATCAGACCATCGGCCCAACTACCCACCCACTCTGCTGTTTCTTCAGTTATGGCTGCTCCGATTATTTTAGGGGCTACTTTGGCGCGGGTGTACAGCTTGGCCTGCTCCACTTTCACGAGACCTTTGTGCGTAACAGTTTCGCCGTCCCAAAGCGCCCGGATGATGTCGACGCACTCTTTCAGGCGGTCGTTACGGTCTTGCTTCACGGGCCAGTGATCACCGGTAATTTGCTCGTTGATATACTGTCCGCTGCCCATAGCCACCCAAAAGCGTTCCGGAAACATTTCAGCCAGTGTGGCAGCAGCCTGCGCAATGATAGCCGGGTGGTAACGCTGCCCGGGCGCATTAACAATACCGAAAGGCAGATTGGTGGCTTGCATGGCCGCTCCGAGCCAGGACCATGCAAATCCGCTCTCACCCTGGTCGAGGCTCCAGGGAGCAAAGTGGTCCGACGACATAGATGCATTGAAACCTGCCTGCTCGGCCTGCTGCACAAATTTTAGGAGTTCGCTGGGTTTAAACTGTTCGTGCGATGCATGGTAGCCGATGCGAAGCATATTGTTGTCCTGGTTCATAGGTATAGCCGCTTAGGTATAAGTAGTAAGGCATACGACGACACTTTGCGCTTTGGTTTCGTAAGAGGCAAAGACACAAAAAAGGACAAACGGTTATGGCCTTATATAGTCCTGATTATTTTATCTTCGCCAGGGAGGATTTTGTATGCTTGTTGAAAAGCACTTGAATGGCAACGAGCAGGAAGATAAGCGATTTGCTGACAGCTCATTTGAGTTGCGGATGCATAAATAAAGTAGCTTTTTAGAGGTAAGGTATACACAATCATAATTCTCACAAAAGGCGCATTTAGGTCTGATTTTAGAAATGAACAGGTATAAGGAGCTGAAGATTGTTTTGGAAGGTATAACGAAGGTATGACAGATATAAGAGAGCGTGATTTTGAGCGGGAGATGAGCTTTCAGGCTTCGCGGAGTGGCGGGGCCGGCGGTCAAAACGTGAATAAGGTGGCCAGCAAAGTTGAGCTTCGCTTCCATGTAGGCGACTCGCAACTGCTTAGTGAGGAAGAAAAGGCGCTCGTGCAGGAAAAATTGGGTAGCCGCATCAATAGCGAGGGTTTTCTGCAGTTGGTGTGCCAGGCAGAACGGAGTCAGCTGCAGAACAAAGAACAATGCATTGCGCGCTTTTATGAGCTGCTCCGGCAGGCACTTACCCGTCAGAAAAAACGAAAAGCCACCAAGCCTACCCGCGCATCCGTCCGCAAACGCCTCGAAAGCAAGCGCCGCCAATCCGACAAAAAGTCCAGCCGGGGTGGTTTTAAAGGCGATTATTAAGGTATAGCATCATTAGAAAAGCCATTGGGCACATTTTTCAGAACAGTTATACAGGTATAGCTCCTTACTTTTAGCGCAGGTATACCAGGCTTTGCTCCCGATACGTTCCGATAAGACTGTCCGCTATACCTTGCTGCACCATCTCTCAAAGAAAAGCTTAGGTCGGACATTTGGTTCTTTTGTGCAGATTAGGTAAGATATTTGCAGCGGCAGGAGTCAGACTCCGAAACAACACATGAAGAAGGTTTTTATTACGATACTATTGGTGGCGGGGGCGGCTACGGCCAGCCAGGCGCAGAAATACAGAACAGCAGCAGGTATACGGCTCGGTGGCGACCAGTTCGGGGCTACCGTGCAGCAGCGCATTGCAGAAAAAAGCACCCTGGAAGGTATGGCCCTGGTCGGCTCGCGGGAGTATAGCGGCACACTGCTTTACCAGCGGCACTGGCCTATGCTGGGCAGGCGCTTCAATTACTACCTGGGCGGCGGCGGCCATATTGGCAACCTCAAAGACCAGGGCGTGTTCACCGGACTGGATGCTATTGTGGGGATAGAATATAAAGTAAATGGGCTGCCCTTTTTGCTTTCCGCTGACGTAAAACCAGCCCTGCACTTCAATCACGAAGACTGGGTAAAACTGGCCACAGGCATCTCGATACGCTATGTAATTGTGTCGGAGAAGAAAGAGAAAAAGAAACTATGGCCCTTTGGTAAGCAGCAGCAGGAGGAAAAATCAGGCTGGCCGTTTGGTAAGAAGAAGGAGCCGGAGCCACCCAAAAAGAAGTTATGGCCTTTCGGTAAAAAAGAGGAGCCTGTGCCGGCCCCCGAACCAGAACCCGAGAAGCGCATCGACCTCAACAAGCTATTCAAGAAAAAGGAAAACTAACAGTAAACGCCCGACCCCATTCAGGTCGGGCGTTTACTGTTTTATAGGTGCAGTCTTTTCTGGTCGCTCAGTTTAGAAGTGAGCGTGAGATTGGTGTTAAAAAGCAACTGGAGAAGTGCCGGGCCAAGGTATGGAGCATGTTATATGTAGCAAGATGGCCCTCCATAAGGCGGTTCGCTACAGCATAGCCACAGGCTGGAGAGCAGGATTTTCGGTGCTGTACAGTAATGTAAGACGTTCCTGCTGCATACGTTCAGCCAGCAGCGCACGCTCGTCAATGGTTTTCTTCATCGCGAAGCCAAATGCGGCTACCAGTGCTAACAGAAGCATGATGATTTTCATGGTTTTATTTGGTACTAATGGCGAGGTTAAGAAACAGGTATAATCAGGTATGCTACTTTAACAGGGAGTCACGCGAAATAGTAATAACTACCTCAGGAAGTAGATTTGGGTAACGATCGAGTTCTCGCAGCTCCTGACGGTGCTTGATCTCTTTTATATCGCTGGCGGTTTTTTTGCCTGCGGCGCCAAAGGCTGCTGTAAGTCCAAATAAAAGAATTAGGATTTTCATAGTGGTTTAGTTTAGGATGATTTGTGATTGGTATATGCTTTCAGGAGATCAGGCCCTCGGTGCTACGATCAGCACTTCTGGCAACAGGTTAGGGTAGCTGCGGAGTTCTCTTTGCTCTTGCTGCAGTTCATGCTTGGCGGCACTTACGCGAATGTCGTCAGCTGTCTTTTTGCAGGTGGCTCCGAAGCCGAGTACTAAAGCGAATAATAAGATGATGATTTTCATAATTGTATAATTTATAAGGTTCTGAGCTTCATGTTGTAAGTACTTAATAGATAGTAGAGTCAGGTGAAAGGTTGCTTGGCGCTTCTAAAATATTTTTAATTTATGATGAGCATATTACATTTTATGTGCCATTGATGTATGATGTTGATTTTCAGTGTGTTGTGAAATTTAATCGCTTTTTATTCTACTAAAATCGTCCAGTAGCGTACAGGTTTTTGTTCGAAAACGGACATGAAAAGGGCTGGCTGCCAGCCTGGTTTAAATTATTTCGGACACATAATTGTAAAGTATAGGGGTGTTTGCTGTATAGCGAACCCGAATAGTAAAATAATTGCACCTATGTACAAAGGTACCTTAATAGCACTCGGTGGCGGATATGATGATGACTTGATTAAGCTGATCAGATCTGAGATATGCCCGGTGCATTCTAATATAGAAGTAATTGCAACGGCGGCTACCGAGCCGCAGGAATCTGGTTTAGCTTACAAAGAGGCTTTCGAGGAATTGGGCTGTAACAAAGTGCAGTTCATGCTGATAGATGAAAATCACGCTGCAGACCAGCCCGGGTACATCAGCCGCATTCAGCAAGCCGATGTGATTTTCTTTACCGGAGGAGATCAGGTCCGCCTGATTGAGTTTCTGAACGGTACACAGCTTTTGGATATTATGCGCCGCCGCTATCACCAGGAACCCATCATTATAGCGGGCACCAGCGCAGGCGCCGCTATCATGTCAGACCGGATGATTTACGATGGCTATGGCCACTACTCGCTTATTAAAGGAGAGATGAAGACCACCATCGGCTTCGGGTTCATCAGTCATTTGTACATCGACACGCACTTTGTGGAGCGCGGCCGCTTCGGGCGACTGGCCCATGCCGTGGCCCACGACCCAGCGTATGTCGGTGTTGGCCTGAGCGAAGAAACCGGCATCATCATCAAAGAAGGAAATAAAATAGAAGTGTTCGGAACGGGTGTCGTGACGATCATCGACGCCAGCAAGATCCGGTTCACCAACACAAGGCAGGTGTCAGAAAACCAGCCTATTGCCGTGGAGCACCTCATCATGCACATGCTGGTAGAAGGGTATCGCTACTGCTTAGAGGAGCATCTGTTTCAGCCAGTGGAGCAGCATCTGCCGGGCCCTGCTCAGGAGGCCAGCGATGCTACTGCCAGCATGGCCTAAGCTTTTACCCGGTCTTCCTGCTGCAACTCCATATTAATGGCGACTCCGGCCTTGGCGCCCTCAGCTGCCGCCACAATCACAAGCTGCATGTCACGGGCTGCATCGCCGGCCACATACAGACCCGGTATATTGGCTTGCTGCAGGCGCCGCGTTTTAATGACGCCCTTACCGGTAAACTCACAACCCAACTGCCTGCCGATATCTGACTGCTGGCTGGTTTCGCCGGAAAAGAAAAGAGCCTCCTGCGGCTTCGCCTCACCATTTCGCAACACAATGTGCTGCAGCATGCCGTCATCGCCCTGTACGCGCACGATGGCCTCGGTGCATACCTTCACTCCGTTTAACTTAAGCAGCTCAATGTCTTTATTGGTGAGTTTCCGGGTGCCGTCTGTATAGAGGGTCACGTCGTCACTCCAGTTTTTCATGGCTAGGGCCTGTCCTATACCTGAACGGTCTTTGCCGTACACAGCAATGGCCTTATCGCGGCTTTCCCAGCCGTCGCAGTAAGGGCAGTGGTGCACGCTTTTACCATAGAGTTCTTCTATACCTTCTATTTCAGGCAGGGCATCGCTGAGGCCGGTAGCCAGCAACATCTTGCGGGAGTGGTAAACATTTCCGTCCTGGTCGTCTATTATATACTGGCCTTTGCTGTAAGTGGCAGTTTCCACAAGGCGGTCAATAATCTGCACATGATACTTCTGAAGCTCTTCCCGTCCTTTCTTAATAAAGTCGCTTGGTTTAACCCCGTCGCTGGACAAAAAGCCGTTCATGCTGGTGGACCAGCGGTTGCGTGGCTTGCCGCTGTCAAACAAAAGCACCTTGCGGCGGGAGCGCCCTAGTATCATGGCAGCATTCAGGCCTGCGGGGCCTCCGCCTATTATAATCACATCGTATTGTTCTTTCATTTGGAATTTCAGTTGAGACTCTATAAACGCAGAATCCTTTTTGGGGATAGCTTTCGTTTCAAAAAAATGCTTTTCAGAGGCTTTGTTCAGGTGGGTTTAGAGAGGTTGGGGATTTTTTCGACTAAAAATAGATTTTATTTGAAAAAAGGTGTTGAAAGTGCTTTGAGAAATAGGATTCTTTTATATATTTGTTTTACCTTATTATCACCTATTTTTAAACAAGTCGCATTTTATGAAAAGCAAAATCTTAGCCTTATTAGGTAGCGCCCTGATTTCAGGTACAGCCATGGCCGGCGGATACCAGGTGAACCTGGCAAGCCAGCGCCAGATTGGTATGGGCCATACGGGCACGGGTCTTTTGACTGGTACCTCCAGCATCTTTTTTAACCCCGGTGCCATGAGCCATATAGGCTACAGCGGCATTACGATAGGCGGAAGCGCGCTTGTCTCCAAAATTGCCTACTCTGCCCCCGAGTCCGGAGGTGTTACAGCTCGTACAGATAATCCGCTGGGTACCCCTTTTCAGGTGTATGGCGTGTACAACATAAATGAGAAATTTTCTGCCGGTCTGGGTGTGTATACTCCTTTTGGTAGCACTGTGAATTGGGGCGACGAATGGAACGGCCGTTTTGGACTGAATCAGCTGAAACTGCAGGCCATTTATGTACAACCTACTGTTAGTTATGCTATTACCGACAAGCTAGGTATAGGTGTTGGTCTTTCATATGTAATCGGAAGCGTGAACCTGCAGCGTTCGCTGCCTGTGCAGAACCAGGACGGTACTGAAGGCGGTATTGAGCTGGATGGCGGCGCTGAGTCGGCATTTGGTTTTAACGCAGGTATCTTCTTTCAGCCAACAGAGAAATTCTCTATCGGTGTGAACTACCGCTCCAGAGTAGACCTGAAAGTAGAAGGTGGCGACGTGATGTTCAGCAACATCCCGATGGCTGCCCGTGCTAACTTCCCGGAGGGAGCTAACTTTGACGCAGAACTGCCAATGCCATCGACACTTTCGGTAGGTATAGGCTTTAAGCCAAACGAGCGCCTGACCCTTGCTGCTGACATCAGCCATGTGGGATGGGATGCTTACGAGAAACTGCGCTTCGACTTTAGCCAGAACGTAGCCGGAAGTCCTTTCTCTGAGGCTGCCAGAAACTACGACAATGCTTTCATCTACCGCATCGGTGGTGAGTACATGGTGAACGACGCCCTGGCCCTTCGTGCTGGCGCTTACCTTGATCAAACTCCTGTACAGGACGGCTACCTGACACCAGAAACGCCAGATTCAGACTCACGCGGTCTTTCTGCAGGTATAGGCTATTCAGTTTCTGAAAACATCAGCATCGACGCGTCTTTCCTTTATATCAACAAAAAAGAAAGAACGGATGCGGCTAACCTGTCTGGCGGTGTTGCGGGTACTTATAAATCTGTTGCCTATATCCCTGGTATCGGTCTGAACTTCAAATTCTAATTCCCTTTAACTAAGTATATGAAAAAGTTTTTCTATAAATCGAGTGTGCTGGCCCTGATGGCTGGTATATTCCTAACGAGTTGCGATCCGGAGATTGATGTAGCGAACCCTAGTTCCGGTGAGCTTAATCTGACAAAGTATGTGGCGGTAGGCAACTCACTCACAGCTGGCTATGCGGATGGTGGCTTGTACCGGGAGGGACAGCTTTCTTCGTTCCCAGCCTTGATGGCACAGCAGTTTGAAACAGCGGGAGGTGGCAGCTTTGTTCAGCCCCTTTTTACAGAAGCACAGGCAAACGGTAGTGGTTATTTAAAGCTTACAGGATTTAACCCTCCTGCAGCACCAGGCGCATCTCCTTCTCCAATACTAACCCCTGTTACTACAAACCTGGCAGTTCGTACAGATGTAGCTCCTTTACCGGGCGGACCTCGGCTTACTAAATTTACTGACCCTGTTAATAACTATGCAGTTCCAGGAATGTCAGTACTGTCCAGTGCAACTCCTATTTATGGCGGTGTAAACCCACACTTCGACCGTTTATTAGCAGATGCAGAAGTAGGCTCAAAGAGCTACATAGCCAAGGTAGCTGAGTCTCAACCGACCTTCTTTACACTTTGGCTTGGTAACAACGACGTGTTAACTTATGCTACTAATGGCGCTGTAGTTAACCCTACCAACCCATTTAGTGACAAAACGCCTGTTGCCACTTTTAAAGCAATTTATACTTCTTTACTTGGAGCTTTAGCCAAAGGCGGGGAAGTAGAAGGTGTTGTTGCAAATATTCCGGACGTAGCAGCTACTCCTTTTTTCACTACTGTAACACTTGATGCAATCAGAAAGTCAGCAGGAATGAGTGACCTGAAGGTTTACATTCGTGTTGCTGAAGGACCTACAGGCGTTCGTGAATTAGGCGAAGGCGATTTAGTCTTATTGACTACTCAGGCTGCAATAGGACGTGTAGATCAGGTTGCTCCAGGAGTGTCTATTCCCCATGGTTTCCATCCTGCTAACCCTCTGACTGATAGCGAAGTGCTTGATAAAGACGAAGTAGCTGAAGTTAGAGCACATACGCAGGAGCTGAATAAAGTAATTGCTGAAGTTGCTGCGGCTAATAAGATTCCTGTATTTGATGTTAACAAGTTCTTTACAGAAAGATTTGCCAGACCTTTCGTACAGAACGGTGTGCCTTACAGTTCTGCTTTCATTACAGGTAATGTATTCTCTTTAGATGGTATCCACTTGACTCCTCGTGGTAATGCCATTGTAGCGAATGAGTTTATTCGTGTAATTAACAGCAACTATAATACTAACATCCCATTAGTTGACGAGACGCAGTACAGAGCTGTATTGCTCCCATAAGCTAACTTCATAAAGAAACAAAAAAGGCGCCCTCCGCATTGGAAGGCGCCTTTTTTGTTTTTGTCAGGTATAGCGAGCTATACCTTAATGCGCTTCGAGCCAGTTTTTGCCTACTCCTAAACCTACTTCCATTGGTACGCTCAGCGGCAGGGCGTTGGTCATGAGCTCAACAATCTTTGGCGTTACGATGTCTACTTCCTCTTTTGGAGCGTCGAAGAGGAGTTCGTCATGTACCTGCAAAATCATGCGGGTGTTCAGGTTTTCGTGGCGCAGGTACTCGTGTATGTTGATCATCGCGATTTTGATGATGTCGGCTGCGGTGCCCTGTATAGGCGCGTTGACAGCGTTTCGCTCGGCAAAGCCACGTACAGTAGCATTGCGTGAATTAATGTCGCGGAGGTAGCGGCGGCGGCCCAGCAGGGTTTCCACATACTCATGCTCGCGGGCTTTCTCGATGGCGCTATCCATGTACTCCTTCACAGCCGGAAATTCTTCAAAGTAAGCCTCGATGATATCAGCAGCTTCGCGGCGCGGTATACCTAGCCGCTCAGACAAACCGAAAGCAGAAATACCGTAGATGATGCCGAAGTTGATCGTTTTGGCTTTGCGGCGCATCTCGCTGTCCACCTGGTCGAGCGGCACGTGGAACACCTTGCTGGCCGTAGAAGCGTGAATATCGAGTCCGTTTCGGAAGGCCTCTTTCATGGTCGGGTCGCCGCTAAAGTCGGCCATGATGCGGAGTTCAATCTGGGAGTAGTCAGCCGAAATAATCAGGTGCTTGCTGTCGCGCGGCACAAAGGCCTTGCGGATCTCACGTCCCCGCTCCGTCCGGATCGGAATGTTCTGCAGATTTGGGTTGGTAGAGCTCAGACGACCAGTGGCCGTTACAGCCTGGTTGAAGGAGGTATGCACACGGTTGTCGAGCGCACAGACCAGTTGTGGCAGCGCATCCACGTACGTTGACTTGAGTTTGGAAAGTTCGCGGTGATCCAGAATCAGGCGCACAATCTCGTGCTCTCCTGCCAGTTTTGACAAGATTTCCTCACCGGTAGCGTATTGCCCCGTTTTCGTTTTCTTGATCTTGGCTTTGCCGTGCAGTCCCATTCTGTCGAAGAGCACTTCGCCGAGCTGCTTTGGCGAACCAATGTTAAATTCTGTATCCGCCAGTTCAAAAATACGCGTCTCTATACCTTTGATCTCCTGCTCAAGCAGCAGCGAAATGTCGGCCAGCGCGTTTGCGTCGATCGATATACCTTCCTTCTCTATACCTGCCAGCACCTGCACCAGCGGATTCTCCACTTCATTGAACAGCTTCATGAGGCCTTGTTCCCGCACAAGTGGCTCAAAGTAGTGTTTCAGACGGAGCGTAATATCGGCATCTTCACAGGCATAGTCCTTCACCTCTTCAGGCTTTAGGTCGGCCATCGTGATCTGGTTCTTTCCTTTCGGCCCAATCAGGTCGGTGATAGGTATAGGACTGTAGTTGAGGTATGTTTCGGCCAGTACATCCATGTTGTGGCGCATTTCGGGCTCCAGCAGGTAGTGGGCCAGCATGGTGTCGAACAGCGGGCCACTCACTTCGATGCCGTAGTTTTTCAGGACCAGGATATCGTACTTAATGTTCTGGCCGATCTTGGCAATGCTTGGGTTCTCGAGTACGTCTTTAAACTCGGCGGCGATGCGCATGGCCTCATCCTCATTATCGGGTGGCACAGGCACGTAATAAGCCTCGCCCGGCAGGTAGCTGAACGACATCCCCACTAGCTTGGCCGTAATCGGGTCGATGCTGCTGGTTTCGGTATCGAAAGAGAATTCCTGCTGCTTTTGCAGGTAGCGAATCAGACTTTGACGCAGGGCAGGCGTATCGATCAGGTGGTAGTCCTGCATGGTGTTGCTGAATCGCTGAAACGGCACATGCTCAGTGGCTATACCTGTTTCGTCGCTGGCTATGGCTGTATCTGTGGCTGCGGCTGTATCAAAGAGGGAGGTTTGCTGCTGGTTGGCTGGCTTGGCACGTCTGGACGCGACTTTGGCAGGCGATCCCTCAGCCATGGAAATGCCCAGTACACGCGTCATCAGCTGACGGAACTCCAGCTCGGCAAACAGCTCGGCCAGTTGCTCCTCGTTAGGTCCGTCGTAGTGCAGGGCCTCGGCGCTGAACGGAACCGGTACATCGCAGTGGATGGTGGCCAGCTCTTTCGACATCATACCCTGGTCGGCAAAGTTTACCACGTTTTCTTTCTGCTTACCCTTCAGTTGGTCGGCATTGGCGATCAGATTTTCCACAGAGCCGAAGCGCTGTATCAAAGACTTGGCGGTTTTCTCGCCGATGCCCGGTATACCTGGTATGTTGTCCACGGCATCGCCCTGCAGTCCCAGAATATCAATCACCTGCTCCACCCGCTCTATTTCAAACTTCTCCAGCACCCGCGCTACGTCCCATACCTCCACGGCATTGCCCAGAAAAGCAGGCTTGTACAGGAAGACGTGCTCGGTTACCAGCTGGCAATAGTCTTTGTCGGGCGTCATCATGTACACATCAAAGTTATCTTTCTCAGCGCGGCAGGCCAGTGTTCCGATGATGTCGTCGGCTTCGTAGCCGTCCATGATGAGCACAGGTATATTAAAGGCTTCTACTATCTTTTTGCAATAAGGTATAGCCAGCGAAATATCCTCGGGCATGGCCTGTCGGTTGGCTTTGTAAGCAGCAAAATTGTCGTGGCGGAAAGTCTTGGCTGCCGAGTCGAAAGCGACGCCGATGTGGGTAGGTTTTTCCTTCTGAAGCACCTCTACTAGGGTATTGGTAAAGCCGAGTGCTGCCCCTGTGTTCATGCCTTTGGAGTTGATGCGTGGGTTTTTGCTGAAGGCAAAGTGCGCCCGGTAGATCAGGGCCATGGCATCAAGCAGGAATAATTTTTTACGTGGTTCGCTCATAGTATAAAGGTATAGGCTGCCGGCTTCCTTTGCAAATTTCTGATAGCGCTAAGGTGTCAACTTCTTCTCATCGGGACTTTATACGCTGCATGAGATGGTGCCACCATAAATTTTTATCAGAGAGAATAGGTATACGGAAATGAAAGAGACGGATCTCCGTGAAGCACATAAAATCAAGGCAACCATCGCAAAATAATCAAGGCGTCGCTTCATTAGTTGCACAGGCTATTTTACCTGCCACATCAGCACGGCTTATACCTGATTACCCAGTTTTGATTCCCCAATGTGTAGAATTTCCGCCCCACTACACGGCAGCTTCCACAGGTTGGGGATATTAGTAGTTTTTCATAATATATTGTAAATCAGACTTCTATACTTATATATAGTTCTGGCACAGTTTTGACTAATAGGCTTTAGGAAAAAATTAAATTTGAGCGACAGAATAAAACTATGAAAAAAATATCCTACCTGGCAGCTGCCATCGCGTTCTTAGGCTTTGCCTCACTTGACGCCAGCGCGCAGACTGACAAGAGCAAAAAGAAGTCGAAGAAGAAGCAGAAAGTAGAGCAAACGACTGAAGTAGAAACTGAAACGAAGGCCAAAACTGAAAATCAGGTAAACTACGAAGAGCAGGCCCAGACTGAGACGCAAGTAGCTACTGAAGAACAGACGCAGACACAAACTCAGCCTCAGGCACAGGAAGAAAACGTAAAGCGTGAAGCGCTTACGAAGGAAGAGCTTCCGGAGCCTGTAAAGCAAACACTTACTGCCGAGGCATTTAGCAGCTGGCAGATTGTAGAGGTGTTCCGCGTAACACCTAACGAGAATGCCGCTGGCGCTAATGCCCAGGGCATGGAAAACCGTGCCGAGCAGGCTAACCAGAGTGCGCAGAATACTAACGCACAGGCAAATGCGCAAGGCCAGGGTGCCAAAACAATGTATGAGATCTTCTTCACCAACGAGCAGCAGCAAAGCGCTAAAGTTCGCATCGATGAACAAGGTAACATTATCCGCGACCAAAAATAAGCCACATAGATTAGATATTAGCGACCCTAATATCATGGAACGAGCCTCCGCCAAGCGGGGGCTCTTCTGTTTTATACCTACTCCACCGAATTTATACCTAACCTTAGCAGCGACTTTTCGGTAAACAGTCGGAATGCACGCCGGAATATGAATTTCAGGGCAAAATTTCCCCTCTGCCCTGCCGTTGTGTATATTGCAATAGATTATGCCCAAAATTCTCTTAATCGACGACGATCCTACCTTTTGCCTGATGCTGAGCACGTTCCTGAAACGTCAGCAGTATGAGGTGAAAACCGCCTATACGGCCAACGAAGGGCTCAGTCAGCTCAAGGCCGATACCTTCGACCTGATCCTGACTGACTTCAGGCTGCCCGACAAAAACGGGCTGGAATTACTTGAGCAGATCCGCGTGCTGGACACCAGAGTGCCAGTTATTCTGATGACGCACTACGCCGACATCCGCACGGCCGTGAAAGCCATTAAAATGGGTGCATTCGAATACCTGGCCAAACCCATCAATCCAGACGAGACACTACTGACCATCCGAAAGGCCCTGACGCATGGGCACGAAGGCAATGTGGCGACGAAGCCGGTTATACCTGCGCAGGGTAGCTTTACTTTCGTGAAGGGAGCCAGTCCACAGTCCACACAGTTGGAAGAGTACATCGCCCTGATAGCGCCCACCAGCATGTCGGTGATTATAGAAGGCGAGAGCGGTACCGGAAAAGAGTATGTGGCCCGCAAGATACACAAGCGCAGCAAGCGCCACGACAAGCCCTTTGTAGCCATTGATTGCGGCGCTTTATCTAAAGAGCTGGCCGGTAGCGAGCTGTTTGGCCACGTGAAGGGATCGTTTACGGGCGCCATGGGTGACAAAGAAGGGCAATTTGAGGCAGCTAATGGCGGCACGCTTTTTCTTGATGAAATCGGCAATCTTTCTTATGAAATACAGGTGAAACTGCTGCGGGCTATACAGGAGCGCAAAGTACGCAAGATCGGCAGCAACACTGACCTCGATGTGGATGTGCGCATCATTGTGGCTACCAACGAAGACCTGGTGCAGGCCGTAAGCCAAGGTGAGTTCCGGGAAGACCTGTACCACCGCCTCAACGAGTTTAAGATCAATATTTCCCCGCTTCGCGACCGCACGGCAGATATCCTGCAGTTTGCCAATCACTTTCTGCAGGTAGCCAACCACGAACTGGAGCGCAGCGTGTCAGACTTTGATGCCGCCGTGACGGTGGCGCTGGAAAGGTATAGCTGGCCGGGAAATTTGCGGGAGTTGAAGAATGTGGTGAAGCGTGCTGTGCTGCTGGCCAAAGGCACTGAGATTATGCTCGATGACTTGCCACCTGAAATCGCCTACCACATACCTGAGCCGACCACTATTGTGGCGCAACCGGATGCCACGCAGGTGGCCATGCCTGTCACGGATCTGCGCACGGCTACAGAGCGCAGCGAAAAAGAGCTGATCATCGAAATGCTGGAGCGCGTGAAGTATAACAAATCCAAAGCAGCCCGTTTGCTCAACATCGACCGCAAGACGCTCTACAACAAAATGCGGCAGTATAACATCGAAGCTTAAGCGGCGGCTTCTTCAGTTTTTTTACGTTTGCTGAGCTCGGTTTCGAGTGCTGTAAGTACCAGGGTTGCCTCGTGCTGCAGTTCTTTGGCTATAGCAGGCAGATTGTCGGTTGGTAAGTCCGGTTGGTGCAGCACCTGCTCGAGCGCATCAATGGATGGCAGCACGGCATAAGCCTGCAGATGGCGGAAAGCAGTTCTCATCTTATGCGCTAGCTCGCCCACCTGATTCCAGTCCAACGCTGCTGCTGCAACGGCCAACTGCGCCAGAGAGCGGCGATTATCCGTTACCAGCACCTCTACAATTTCCCAAAGCGCCTCTTGGTCATCCCCCACAAAAGCACGAAGCTCATCCAAGGTATAGCTAGCAGGTATGGACTCGTTCGTTTGCTGGGCTTTGGCTTCCGTTTCTGGTATAACTTGAGATTCGGCTATACCTTGAGTGCCTGCTATACCTGCCGTTTCTGCATTCTCTTCTTTTTCAATTGGAGCTGCGGGTTCAGGTGCCATTTCAGGTATAGTCTGAGTAGACAGTGCTTTGCTGAGTTTCAGGTATAGGTCCTGTTCGGTGAAAGGCTTAAGCAAGTGGTCTGATATACCTGTTTTGGCGAAGAAGCGCTTGTTACTGCTCATGATGTTGGCCGTGAGCGCCATGATAGGTATAGTAGGGTTCTCTTTCCGGATCGCTCTGGCAACCGCTTTTCCGCTCATACCTGGCAGCTGTATGTCGGTGAGCACAATGTCAAACTGCTTTTCTTTGATTAGTTGCAGTGCCTCCTGTCCGTCATTAGCCAGCGTGACCTGCATGCCTTTGCGGCCCAGAATCAATTGGCACAGAGTACGGCTGTAGGCGTCATCATCAATTACCAGCACGGCTTTGCCTGCCAGCACATTGGTGGCCGAAAGTTGCGGATGAGGTATAGCCTCGGTTTCGGGTGCCGCTACCCGCTGCATTGGTAGCACAATGCTGAAGGTGGTGCCTTCGTTTGGTACGCTGCGCAACGTAAGCGAGCCTTCCTGCATCTCCACCAGTTTCTTGCTGATCGACAGTCCCAGTCCCGTGCCCCCATACTTCCGGATGATAGAATCATCAGCCTGATTAAACTCACCGAACACATGGGCGGTCTGTTCCATGGGTATACCTATACCTGTATCGGACACCTCGATCAACACCACGGCACGATTACGGCGCTGCGATTTTAGCCTGCACGATACACGCACTTCGCCGTCGTGGGTGAACTTGATGGCATTGTCTACCAGGTTGAAAAGCACCTGGCGGAGCCGCAGCGAATCACCTGACAGGTAACCGTTCAGTTGTTCATCCATCGCGCAACTGAAGCCAATGCTTTTGGTGCTGGCCTTGAGCCGGAACGTGCGTTCCACTTCTGCCAGGAGTTGTTTCATCTCGAAAGGGGCCATGTGCAGGTATAGCTTGCCGGCTTCGAGTTTGGAGAGGTCCAGCACGTCGTTTACAATGTGCAGCAGGTGTTGTCCTGCCCCATGTATGGCCTGCAAATGCTCCTGTTGCTGCTCCTGCAGTTGGGTATGGCCCAGCTGTTCCGAAAAGCCCAGCACCACGTTGAGCGGCGTACGAATCTCGTGACTGATATTTGCTACAAAGGCCTCCTTGGCACGTGCCAGCTGAATGGCCTCTTTGCGGGAGCGCTTCAGTTCGGCTTTATACCTGCTGCTGCGGCTAAGGTCGCGCAAGATGATCAGAATGAAGGCGATGCCGCTGGC
Source organism: Pontibacter sp. HSC-14F20 (assembly GCF_019599265.1). Classification (GTDB taxonomy): domain Bacteria; phylum Bacteroidota; class Bacteroidia; order Cytophagales; family Hymenobacteraceae; genus Pontibacter. The sequence continues at coordinate 125,976 of NZ_JAHZTC010000014.1, forward strand.
AAGTCCGAACACGCCGACCAGTAAAAGCACAAGAGACGTTTCTTTAGCTACCTCCTGCGCCTGCGCTGCATTCTGGCTGGCCTGTTGTAATTCGTAGCGTTCCAGGTCGTAGACCATGCGGCGCACCTGGTCCATGATCTGTTTATCCTGTTGCAGGAGCGCCAATTCTTTGGCCACCATAGCTTCCTGCTGCTTTTGCAGTTCACGCTCCACATCCTTCAGCACAATGCGCACCTTGGCAATAGAGGCCATGTTGGTTGATGCAGCCTTGCTTGTATCGGCACTATACTCTTGTTTTACATTTAGTTGCGGCACAACAATAGGCTGCGGCGGCTCTTCTTGCTGTTTTGGCTCATTTCGTTTGCCAAAGAGTTTGTTCAGCAGGCCTTTCCTGTTCTCGCTTTGTGGCGGTTTTGTCGTGACCGTGTCTGTATTGTAAGCCAGCCTGTCGGATATGGTTGTTTTTGTGCGCTGGTTAATGGTGGTGGTAGCTGGCTGTTTGGTTGCCGCCGAGGCGATCTGCTTCAGGGCTTTGTCGGTATAGGCGTTACTGCCGCGCTGCTCCTTTTTCTTGTTCACGTGCTCCTCCAGGCTTTTCCTCTGAGCCAGCAGCAGGGTAGAAACCGAGTCGATCTGAGCCAGTTCAGCGGGGTTATCCTGCATCAGAGTACAGAGTGAGTCGAGTTGGCTGTTGATGTTGCCCAGGTTGTCGAGGTACTCCCGGAAGTGCTTGTCCTCGGTGGTGAGGGTATAGGCGCGGATAGCGCTCTCTGCCGTAGCGATGTCAGCGAGGGTATGCTGCAGCTTGGCCAGCTTGGCATTTGGTTCTGCCAGCACGTTAACCGAGCTGAGTAACAGCGTGAAACTGTTGTAGGTTAGGTATATGGCAAAAACCACCACCGAAAGCGCCAGCGTAAAGCCGATGACGACCTTCGATTTAATGTTTTCGTTGTTTATTTTCATACGCGCAGATTCCCCTCCATTTGCAAAGATACGGATTTTCGGGGAGCTATACTTTCTGTAACGACAAGTAAGCCAGAATCATATGCAGAAGGCAACAACGCTTGCAAAAGGTTGAAAATGGGCTACGTTGTGGTAGGGTTTAGGAGAGAACCAGCAGGTATAGCGGCTTACCAGCTACTGCTGGCACCGCCGCCGCCAAAGGAACCGCCGCCAAATCCGCCGAAGCCTCCGCCTCCGCCACCAAAGCCGCCACCACCTCCGAACATGCCACCGCCCGTGCGGAAAGTACCAAAAGAACCCGGACCTAAAATTGGTCCTCCGAGCGTGCGCACGCCACGGCCTCCTCTGCCTCCGCCACCTTTAAAGCGTGACATGATGAATACCAGCACAATGACGATAATGATGATGGCCATCAGCGAAGGCCCTTCGCCTTCTCCCTGGCTGGCCTGTGGGTCGGCCTGGTACTCGCCACTCGCCAGACTAATGATCAGGTTGGTTGCTTCGTTCAGTCCTTTGTAAAATTCTCCTTGCTGGAAGTTCGGTTTGAGTGTGCGCTCGGTAATACGTTTGGCAATGGCATCGGGTATGATGTGCTCCATGCCGTAGCCTGTCTGTATGGCCACTTTGCGCTCATCCAGCGCGACCAGTATGATAAGGCCGTTGTCGTTTTTGCTGCCCCCTACGCCCCACTGTTCACCCAACTCGGCGGCATATTGGTTGGCGTCGTAGTCGCCTATGGATTTAATGGTGACAATGGCGATCTGGGTAGAGGTGGTATCGTTATAGTTGACCAGCTTCTGTTCCAGTGACTGTATTTCTCCTTTGCTCAGGATGCCAGCCAGGTCATTTACCAGGCGCGGTGGGTTAGGCCTGGGCGGAAAATCATTGCTTTGCGCAAAGGCCAGGGTGCTACACAAAACAAGGTATAGGAACAGAATAGATCGCTTCATGGTGTGTTATTTTCCGAACGAAATATCATCGCTCAGTTCGTTAAGATCGCCTTTGTCGTTGTAAGGGAAATGCGATTTGAGTTGCTCGCCCGCCCTGATCACGCCTTTGGCGAGGCCGGCTGCATATTCTTGTTTCTTGAAGTGAGAGATTACTTCAGCGGTGATGTCTTCCCAAAAGTGGCCGGGCACGATGGCGTTGATGCCGGCATCGCCAAGCACGGCAAACTGATGGTCTTTGATGGCCACATAGAACAGAACGCCGTTGCGTTGCTTAGTCAGGTGCATGTGCAACTGGGCAAATACCTCGGTGGCACGGTCAAGCACATCGCCTTCGCAGTTGTTTTCGATGTGCACCCGTATTTCGCCGGAGGTGTTACTTTCCGCCTCCTGTATGGCATCCATGATGACCTTTTCGTCCGCTTCGGTTATAATGTCTTTAGGCATGTCATTGATGGCTAAATGGTTGCATGGTTAAATTGTTAAATCGTTTTGGACCAACCATTTAACAATTTAACCATTTAGCAATTGATTTTCTAAAACTGCACAGTCGGCGCACGTTCGGCACCTGGGTCGGCCTGGAAGTGGCCTTTGCGTTCGAAGCCGAAAATGCCAGCCATGAGGTTGTTGGGGAAGGACCGGACTGTTGTGTTATAATCCTGTACGGACTCGTTGAACTTACGCCTCTCCACCGAAATACGGTTTTCTGTTCCTTCGAGCTGCGCCTGCAGTTCCAGGAAGTTCTGATTCGCTTTCAGCTCCGGATAGCGCTCCACAGAAACCAGTAAGCGGCTCAGGGCGCCTCCCAACTCGTTTTGTGCAGCCTGGAAGCGCTGTAGGTTTTCTGGCGTCAGGTCATCGGCGTTAAGTTGTACGCTGGTGGCTTTGGCGCGTGCGTTGATTACACTCTCCAGGGTTTCGCGCTCGAAGTTAGCGGCACCCTTCACGGTATTCACCAGGTTTGGTATCAGGTCAGCGCGGCGCTGGTAGGCATTCTGCACGTTAGCCCACGCGGTTTCCACGGTTTCGTCTTTTTGCACCATCGTGTTGTAGCCACAAGACGAAAGCGAGTTGATCATGAGGAAACCGATCAGGTAGAAGAAGATTTTTTTCATGTTTTTGAGGAGTATGGTTTGTATACGATATAAGTACAAAGTTAAGCGATATGATTACGGAAAACATAGGATGACGTTGTAAAATTGGTTTTGGAGATATAGCTATGGCTGTTATAGGTATAAGAGCAGCTTCTCGTAGGTATAGCAACTTGCATTGCTTTGTAGCTTCGCCTGTGCGGCGGGCACCTACTTTTTTTCTTGACAAAAAAATCGAGGGCCCCTACCCCCAGTAGGCTAAAAAGTCAAGACTCCCCAAACGCTCGAACAGTGGGTAGTCGTAAAAGTGCACCTGGCAAATGCGATCTGCTTCGTTGCTCAAGGGACAAGTTACGCTTGCTATACCTGCCAGGGGAATTTGCTACGAAGCTATGCCTGTCAAAAGGCAGCGGCAGGCTCCTTCCCCTGTTTTTACGGGAAGGTTGGGATGGGGTGAAACTTTCCCTTCGAAGGGGCAGGGGGATGTTCAATAAGATAGCGTCCTAGATTGCAGAAACCACGAAACTATACCTGAAAAACTGGAAATATTCGAAACACCCTTTTTAGATAAAGGCTCTCGACAAAGAAGGGACAGGGTATGGTAAACGTTCGTGCGGCTCAGTAAACTCTCTAGTACACAGTCAACTTAGTAGGTAATGATTGCGTTTCTTCCTTAAAAGCAGGAGGAAGCATGGAGAAGATAGAAATAAAATTGAGTGAATCAGATAAAGAGTACCTGGAGCATTATGTGAGCA
>NZ_JAHZTC010000015.1 GCF_019599265.1 Pontibacter sp. HSC-14F20
TGGCGCCGGTGAGCACCTCTTCCCATCCCGAACAGAGAAGTTAAGCCCGGCTGCGCCGATGGTACTGGGGTCACACCCGGGAGAGTAGGTGGCCGCCAACCCCAACAACAAACAGCCCCTGTTTCCCTAAAAGAAGCAGGGGCTGTCTTGCGTTTATAGACCCTGTCTGTTGTAGGTAGTGGCTGGCCGACTGCAGCGCTTAACTGTAGCAGAGCCCTAAGCAGAGACTATCCACAGAATATTGACCACTACACAATCCACAAGGTCAGCCTACACGGCAAGTTCCTAAATCTTGCTAATGCAGAAGGGACGCAAATCTGCCAAAAGCCGCTAGTAAGATACACGCTGGGTCGCTAACAATAGCACCTAAGCCCGCATCAGCACCTATCAATTAGCCATAACCGACACGCTTGACAGCAGAAGCAAGCTGAAAGTGGGAAGAAATCGACCAATGAAATGGTATCGGAAAAGAGGCTAATAAGAAGTGCCCAAATTTTCAGGTAAGGTACTCGTAAATGGCGATGCCTAATATTTCTTGTTACTACCATCTCATTATGGGCAACAGCGTATGGGAATGTTCAACCTTTACGTTGTATATTACAGACATCCTATCTAACTTGTTGACATGGCCTTTCTCTATCCCTCATTCTTATGGGCGCTTGCTGCAATATCGATTCCGATCGTACTACACCTCATCCAATTACGCCGGGCAAAGCGGATAGAATTTAGTAATGTAAAGTTTATACAGGTTTCCAAAGACCTAACCGCGAGTCAGCGTAATCTAAAGGAATTACTTATTCTTGCAGCCCGTATCCTATTCATCATTTTCCTTGTATTAGCTTTTGCGCAGCCTTTCATTTCTGCTTCCGAGACTGAGCGCCCCACTGATTCTTCGCAAGTAACCATTGCACTCGATAATTCCCTGAGTATGCAAAACCTACATGCTGATGAGGATCTGACTTTACTGACTGTCGCAGCTGATCAGGCAAAAAGGGTATTGGATATTTTTCCGTCTACAACAGCAATCAGCGTAAATACTAATTCTAATTATAACAGAGCCGCTACTATAGGTACAAGTGAAGCTGTTAGTGCATTGGATCAGCTGTCGCATTCTACCAGGCCTTTTGTAAGTCAGCAGGTGATGAAAGCTGATCAGGGCTATGCTGAGCATGTGTTTCTCTTTTCTGATTTTCAGAAGTCTTACTTTGAGCCTTCTTTGCTTAGTAAAGTTGACAGTAACCGTGTCTATCATCTTGTTCCATTAAAAGCGGCGGATATAGCAAATGTATTTGTAGACTCTGTATACCTGGCTGATGAATTTGTTCGTCCTGATACAGAAGGAAGGTTTTATGTTAGGCTATACAATGCTGGTAATAAGGCTATACCTGATTGTCCCGTCAGGCTGGTGATTGACAACGTGCAGATTGCTGCTTTGAGTATTGACCTGCCGCCAAAGCAAATAACTGAAACAACTATCAACTTTACAATCAGAGGTGAGGGGAGCAAACAAGCTTGGGTAGAAGTAGAAGATTATCCGGTTGAATTTGACAATCTGTATTATTTTGTCCTTCAACCTTCCGGCCGTCTGGCTATTACTGAGATCAGTTCAAGTGAGGCTAGTCCATTGCAGCGGCTATACCAAAATGAGCCTTTGTTTCAGACACAGCGCTTCTCACCCGATAACATTGACTATGCACGCTTGAACAGTTCAGACATTATTGTCTTACAAGGTATAGAGGAGATACCGGCAGCACTTATTTCAACGCTTGAGACCTTTGTGAAATCTGGTGGTACGTTGGCTATTATACCACCATTATCTGAGCGTAGCAGTACCTATGCAGCTTTAATGCAAGCGCTCGCTATACCTGCCAATCTGAATACCGGTAGTAGCACTAAAACTTCACTTGCTATTCCGAGTCGTGATAATCCTTTTTTCAAAACCATTTTCTCAGATTACGACCCCAAAATGCAGATGCCTGCTGCTGTTCGTAAGTTGGTTTGGTCCCGTTCCTCTGAAGATATCCTGAAGTACAGAGGTGGTGCGCCATACCTGTCACGCTTCGACAGAGGCCAGGGAAAGGTATACCTGCTGGCTGCGCCCTTACAGCCTGAGCAAAATGAGTTGGTGAGTCATGCGCTCTTCGTTCCGGTCATGTACCGTCTGGCTATAAGTAGCTATAAACAAGAGCAGCAGATTGCTTATCGTTTGCAGAATAGCGCAATTTCTATACCTGTGCAGAAGCAGGCTGGCAGTGAAAATATTTACAAGTTGGTAAAAGACAGTACCGTTTTTATACCTGAACAGCAGATAAGGGGAGGGCGCCTGGTGTTTAACGTGCCGCCAGACCTGGAGGAGCCCGGTTTTTACGACTTACAACTTCAGGGAAATACGGTGGGTCGCTTCGCCTTTAATTTTGAAAAGCAGGAGTCTTTGCTTGAACAGTACAGTCCGGCAGAGTTGAGAAGTTTCTTGTCCAAAGACCAGCAACAGGTGCATGTTTATGACTACAGCGATACTTTCTCGGTTAAGAGCGAGTTCGAAAAACGATTTTTTGGCGTCACCCTTTGGAAATATTGCCTAATATTGTGTCTGATTTTCTTGATGGCAGAAATAGCTCTAATCAGATTCCTCTAACATGAAACTTCTTCTCAAAGCAGTCCGCATTTACGATCCTTCATCAGCTTTTCATCTTCAGCAACAGAACATACTTATTGAGCATGGCACGATCACCTCAGTAGGAGGGGACGCGCAACAGGCAGACCAGACCATTGAGCTGGAAGGGCTTTGTGTGTCACCAGGCTGGGTTGATCTGTATGCACAGATGGGAGAGCCGGGATTGGAGCACAAAGAAGATATAGAATCTCTGGCTGAAGCAGCTGCTGCAGGTGGTTTTACGGACGTGCTGTGCATGCCCAATGTACAGCCTATCGTTCAAACAAAAGGCGCTATTAATTTCATCAAGGCCAAGTCGGCAGGTTTACCGGTGAATTTGCTGCCGGCTGGTGCAGTAACAGTAGATACGCAGGGCAAAGAGTTGACAGAGATGATCGATCTGCAACGTGCTGGCGCAGTTGCTTTCAGCGATGGGGCAAAGCCAGTGCAGGGAGCCGAAGTAATTGTAAAGGCATTGCAATACCTGCAACCGTTTGATGGCGTACTGATGAACCGGCCGGAGCACACTCGTCTGGCAGAATACGGGCAGATGCACGAAGGAATTGTGAGCACCCAACTCGGCATGAAAGGTATACCTGCTCTGGCAGAAGAAGTAATGGTAACACGCGATCTGCAATTGCTTGAGTATACAGGTGGGCGACTGCACTTTTCGCTTATCTCTACGGCAGCAGCTGTAGAAGCCATGCGTGCCGCCAAAGCTAAAGGCCTGCAGGTTACCTGCGATGTTGCCAGTTTCCAGGTTGCCTATACCGACCATACCATAGCGTCATTCGACACAAACTATAAAGTATCTCCTCCTTTCAGAAGCGAAGCCGATAAAGAGGCAATCTTGCAAGGGCTTGTCGATGGTACTATCGATGCCATTTCATCGGGGCACCAACCTCAGGACACTGAAAGTAAGAAGCTGGAGTTTGATCTGGCTGAGTTTGGAATCATTAACCTCGAAACGGCCTTTGCTGTAGCTAATACCACCATGCGCGATAAACTACCACTCGCGCAATTGGTTGAAAAGCTGACCATAACTCCCCGCCAGATTCTGCGCATGCCTGCCTGCGGAATAGCAGAAGGAGAGCCGGCTTGTCTGACACTTTTTCATCCGGACTTGAAGTGGACTCCAACGCTTGAAAGCACCCGATCTAAATCCAAGAACACTCCATTTCTGGACCTCGAGCTGACAGGCAAAGTAATTGGCTTAGTAAACAAGGGGCAAATAGTACTTAATCAATCTTTTTAATATATTTATAGCTATATTTCTGTTAGCTGCCTGGCTGGCTTAAATAAGCGGATAACGAATGCTGGATCAAACGATAGTAAGAGTGGGTGTACGCTATGGCGTGCTGTGCGGATTGGCTTCTTTTGTCATCATTATGGCCCTATACCTGATGGGATTCAATGCATTGGGAGAAGCCGGAAGATGGAGTTATCTGCCTCTTCCTATTTTTATTTTTATGGGGCTGCGCTACTTCAAGCGCTTTCACGATGCCGAAGTTGGTTTCTGGAAAGGGGTGCGTGTGAATATGTCTGTCACTTTTTACACCGCATTGAGTGCAGCCATGCTGCTATACCTGATGCTATACCTGGTAGGGCCTGAGATCATACAACAACATGTAGTTGAATTGAGAGCGCTGCTAGACCAGAGCCGGGAGGCGCAGATAAAACTGATAGGCGAGTCAAACTTTGAGCAGGCTTATCAGGAACTGGACAATTTGTCGCCAAGTATGCTGGCCACACACGATTTTTTGAGCAGGGTGATTGTAGGGATGTTGTTTTCGGTGGTAGCTGCTGTATTTTTTAGAAAATAATTCATCTTTACATAACCCTAAAACCCTAAATCCACATGACTGAAACTCAACCTTCTGTATCTTCTGTAGCGCTTAAGTATGGCCTTATAGGCGCTTTGGCATCCATCGTATTCACTGCTGTCCTGCTTATCACAGGAGTGAACGTAAGCGGCTGGATAGGTTCTTTAGGCTATCTTATCCTGATCGCCTTTATGGTGATTGCCATGAAGGAATACAAAAATCAAAATTACGGCTTTATGTCTTATGGCCAGGGCTTAGGTATAGGTACAATGGTATCGTTGGCTTTCGGCGTTTTAGGCGGTGTATTTATGTTTATTTATACCTCTTTTGTCGATCCGGATTATACTTCCAGCATGATGGACAAGCAGCGTATCGAGCTGGAAGAAAGAGGTATGAGCGATGAGCAGATTGAGCAGGCAATTGCTGTAGGAGAGTCTGTTTCCAGCCCTGTTATGATGATCGTTTGGTCTATCGTCGGTTACCTGGTTATTGGTTTCCTGATTTCGCTTATAGTTGCCGCCGTGATGAAGAATAAGCGTCCGGAGTTTGAATAAAAAGCATGCAATACCCTTATGATATATCAGTAGTGGTTCCTCTTTTAAATGAAGAGGAATCGCTGCCTGAACTGGTCCGTTGGATCAAGCGTGTGATGCACGCACACAGTTTTACTTATGAGATCATCCTGGTAGACGACGGCAGTACAGACCGCTCCTGGGATGTGATCACAGAATTGAGTGCCGAAGACAATACAGTCAAAGGCATCAGCTTTAACCGCAATTACGGCAAATCTGCTGCCCTGAACGAAGGCTTTAAACGTTGCGCCGGCGAAGTGGTCATCACCATGGACGCTGACCTGCAGGATAGTCCTGAGGAAATCCCTGCCCTGTATGACATGATCAAGCACCAGCGCTTTGATCTGGTGTCGGGCTGGAAGCAGAAACGATTTGACCCGGTTAGCAAAACCATTCCTACTAAATTATTTAATGCAGCTACCCGCGGCCTCTCAGGTATTCAGTTGCACGACTTTAATTGTGGTTTAAAGGCTTATCGGCAGTTGCTTGTAAAGAGTATTGAGGTACACGGCGAGATGCACCGCTACATACCTGTTATCGCCAAATGGCACGGATTTACGCGTATCGGTGAAAAAGTGGTGCAGCACCAGGAACGCAAGTACGGTACCACCAAATTTGGTCTAGAGCGGTTTGTCTACGGCTTCCTGGACTTACTCTCGATTACCTTTGTGAGTCGCTTCAAAAAGCGTCCGATGCACTTTTTTGGTACGTTTGGCACACTTTCTTTTGTGGTCGGGCTGGGCATCACCTTGTGGCTGATCATCCAAAAAGTGTTTTCGCTATACCCGGAAGGCCGTGTGCGCGACGTTGTGGATCAGCCGCTGTTCTATCTTTCACTGGTAGCAGTTATTCTGGGAGTGCAGCTTTTCCTGGCAGGTTTCCTGGCCGAGATGATGTCCATGACTTCCAGCAAAAAGAATGAATACCTGATCCGTGACCGGGCAGGTTTGATCAAGAAATAATGGCAGGGAGGCGTGTCGTGATCGTGGGGCCTGCACACCCTCTAAGGGGTGGGGGCATGTCTACATTCAACGAGCGTCTGGCCGTGGCTTTTCAGGAAGCTGGCGACCAAGTAGAGATCGTTTCCTTTAGCCTGCAATATCCTTCCTTTCTTTTTCCCGGCAAAAGTCAGTTTACCAACGAACCTGCTCCAAAGGGCATCACCATTAAGTCGCTGATCAACTCCGTCAACCCGATCAGTTGGGTGCGTACCGGAAATTATATTAGCAATCAAAAACCTGATCTGGTTATATTCCGGTACTGGCTACCTTTTATGGGACCCGCTTTGGGCACCATTGCCCGCCTGATCAGGCGCAACAGGTATAGCCGGATATTGGCCGTTACCGACAATGTGGTGCCACACGAGAAAAGGCCGGGAGATGTCCCTTTCACAAAATACTTTTTGAGTGCCTGCCACGGATTCCTGACCATGTCGCGGGCCGTGCAGCAGGATTTGCAGCTTTTCGAACCGAACAAGCCCAACGTATACCTGCCGCATCCACTCTACGATAATTTTGGCCCTGCCGAAAGTAAAGCCGAAGCCTGTGCTGCCTTGCAGCTGGACCCCAATTTCAACTATCTACTCTTCTTTGGATTCATACGATCCTACAAAGGACTTGACCTGCTGCTGGAGGCCATGGCTATACCTGCGCTGCAAGCCATACCTGCTCTGAAACTGCTGATCGCCGGAGAGTTTTACGACGATGCCAAGCCTTACCTTGACCTGATCAAAAAATACAGGCTGCAGGACCGGCTGGTGCTTCGCACTGACTTTATACCAAATGCGGAGGTGCGTCATTATTTCTGCGCGGCCGATCTGGTGGTGCAGCCTTACAAGCATGCCACTCAAAGCGGTGTCACGCAGGTCGCCTATCATTTTGATAAACCGATGGTGGTAACCAATGTAGGAGGTCTGTCGGAGTTGGTGCCCCATGGAGAGGTCGGGTATGTGGTAGAGCCGCAGCCAAGGGAAATCGCCGCTGCCATCCTTGATTTCTATACCTCAGCTAAGGCAGAAATATTTGCTCAAAACATCTCCAGGTATAAGAAACGCTTCAGTTGGAGCCGGTTCGTGGAAGCAATCTACGCATTGTCGGAGAAGGTATAGCTTCAGTATTGCTGCTGTATCGCTTAGAACAGAATTGGTAGCTAAGAAATATTTACCCTGAGCAGGGTAAAGAGAATAAGTGCAAATATCTCCATAATTTGCCGTGCAGCCCATGATTTAGCGTTTGGTGAAATAGAGGCTTTATAAGACATACCTGTAGGTATAGACTAAGGATTATTTAAGATTTAGAGCTTCCGCTCATCCGCCTGCCAATAAAAAGGATAATCCTGATAAAGCTTAAGTGATATTTTAAATAGTTGATCTGTCTGATTCCAGTATGCTATGAGGTACTATTTGCTGAAATAATTTAATGGCAAATTTGTCATAACATCAAACATACTTTATATTTAATGTTGTATCGCTGCACATCAGTCTATTCTATTTATGCGCAAAAGCTCTGCTTACCTGGTTTTGATTTTTTTAATGTCTTTCCTGCCTTTTGCCTCCTATGCACAGGCCGATACCACTTTTGTTGACAATGCGGTTTCTAATGTGTTGCAGCAGTACCGCACTGCGGTGGGGGTACACGCACACCTGTATAATGGGCCGGAGTATTATGTGCCAATAAAATCTTATGTGGAAGGGCATCAGTTCTATCAGGATAAGATCTACCAGAATGGCACCGTAAAATATGACGGTGCCTGGTTCGAGGATGTTCCGATGTTGTATGATCTGATGCAGGACGAGCTCCTGATTGTGAACCACGGTAGCGGGCAGTCACAGCAACTGGTGAAAAACAGGGTAGAGGCCTTTAAACTCTATGGCCATACCTTTATTAGGCTGCAGGCAGACAGCTCAACCGGACTTTCCCTTCAGCCAGGCTTTTATGATCTGCTTTACGATGGTAATGTGCAGGTGCTGATGAAACGTGAGAAGACGCTCTTTGAGCGGGCAAGCACCGAAGGTATGGAGGGCGAGTATAGAGATGCCAGCAAATTCTACCTGGTGAAAGACGGCGTTTACCACCAGATCAGCAACAAGCGCTCGGTTATGCGTGTGCTGCAAGACCAGAAGAAGCCCCTGAATAAATTTGCCAACGCTAATAAACTGCGCTTCGGCAAAGAGCGGGAACGCGCGATTGTGAAGACCGCCGAGCATTATGATTCGCTCCAACAGTAAGGTGGTGTATGCCTGATCTATCTAAAAAACATTTTAAGCTCTTTCCCCTTCTTATGACCCATTTTTACAGAGCATTTTTGCTGGTAGTGCTGTGCTGTATGATCACGGCACTACCTGTGCATGCCCAGCAGCGAGATGAGGCTCCGCTCATAAGCGGCTCGTTCCGCAACATGACGTTTCAGGATTTTGCACAGCGACTGGAGACCCGGCTGCCTTATAAGTTTTACTTTGAGCAGGTCGTTGGCGATAGCATTACGGTGGACCTGGAAGTGGATGGAGAGCCGCTCAATCTGGTGCTAGCCCAAATTCTGAAAGAGACTGACTATAAATTTGCTATTACCGAGCAACGGCAGATTTTTATTACCCGGCAGAGCGCGATCATGACCAGTCTGCCCTCCAATTTCTTTAAGGATGAGGAAAAAGCCAGGCGAAGCAGTCAACTTGCCACGCCAGCCTACCTGCCGCAACAGCAGAATAACAAGAAAAGGATTCAGTCAGAAATTAAGCTGTACGAGATAGGTACGCCAAACAGAAGCAATACAGGCAGAGCAAATCTGGCGGGCACCTTGCGCGATGCCGGCACAGGCGAGCCGATCATTGGAGCCCATATTTACATTGAGTCCCCTTCCATCGGCACGGCTTCAGACCAGTATGGTTACTACTCCCTCTCGCTCCCGGTGGGACGACACGAGCTGAACATCCGGGCAGTTGGACTCAAAAACACGAAACGCCAGGTTGTACTGCACAGCGACGGCAAACTGGATATTGAAGTAGAAGAAGACATCCGCACTCTGAAAGAGGTATTGGTGGAAGCTGAAAAAGACCGCAATGTAACGGGGCTGCAGATGGGTATGGAGCGACTGGATATCCGCACAATCAAGCAGGTGCCGACGGCTTTTGGTGAAACTGACATTCTGAGAGTGGTGCTGACGCTGCCAGGTGTGAAATCTGTGGGGGAAGGCAGTACCGGCATGAACGTGCGCGGCGGCTCTACCGACCAGAACCTGATCCTGCTGAATGATGCCACCATCTATAACCCATCACACTTGTTCGGCTTCTTTTCCGCTTTCAACCCGGACGTGATCAAATCAGTGGAGCTTTACAAAAGTGCTGTGCCTGCCCGCTATGGTGGTCGCTTGTCATCGGTGCTGGAGGTGACCTCAAGAGAAGGTAACAAGAAGCAGTTTAGCGGAGCTGGTGGTATCGGTCTGCTGACAAGCCGCCTGACGCTGGAAGGACCGATCATCAAAGACAAAACCTCGATTCTGGTGGGAGGACGCTCTACCTACTCTGACTGGCTGCTCAAGAAAATTCCGAACAAGTCTTTCAGCAACAGCGAGGCTTCCTTTTATGATATCAATACGCATATCAGCCATGAGATCAACGATAAGAACAGCCTATACCTGACTGGTTATCTTAGCAAAGACCGTTTCAAACTGGCAGCCGACACGTTATACCGCTTCCAGAACCAAAATGCCAGCATCAAGTGGAAGCATAACTTCCACAATAAGCTCTATAGTGTCGTAACAGGCACTTACAGCCACTACGGGTACAATATTTCAAACGAAGAGAATGCCGTAAATGCCTCTGTCATGGACTTTGGAATCAACCAGACTGGTATGCAGGTGGACTTCAACTACTTCCCTGACTCGAAACACACACTCGATTTTGGTGCCAGTGCCATCCGCTACGAGGTAAACCCAGGCAGTCTGGTGCCAAATCATAGCGAGTCACTTATCAAGGCAGATAAACTACAGCAGGAAAAAGCCATCGAGAGTGCGTTATACCTATCCGATCGCTACGATATCAGCCAGAAACTTTCAGTTTCAGCTGGTCTGCGCTACTCCTTATTTACGGCGCTTGGCCAACGCGACGTGCTGCAATATGCACCAGGTTTGCCTATGACTCTGAACACGATCGTGGACACGGTTTCTTATGGCAGCGGCAAATCCATCGCGACTTACCACGGACCGGAGTTCAGGCTTTCGGCCCGCTATGTGCTCTCAGATAACTCATCCGTAAAAGTGAGCTTTAACAGACTGCGCCAGTATGTGCACATGCTTTCCAACACAGCTACCATGGCTCCAACCGATACCTGGAAGCTGAGCGACAGCAACATCAAGCCCCAGGTAGGCGACCAAGTGGCAATAGGATACTACCGCAACCTGCGCGCCAACACCATCGAGTTTTCTGCGGAGGCTTACTACAAGTGGATGCAGGACTTCCTGGACTACAGGAGCGGTGCTAATATCATCATGAATCACCACATCGAAACGGATGTAGCCAATGCTGACGGCAAGGCTTATGGCGTAGAGCTGATGCTCAAAAAAGCATCGGGCAAACTCAACGGCTGGATAAGCTATACCTATTCCCGCACCATGGTACGCCTCAACGATCCGACCGTGTCAGAGGTGATCAACAGAGGGGAGTGGTATGCAAGTAATTACGACAAGCCGCATGACCTGACCATGATCAGCAACTACCGCTTCAGTCAGCGTTTCAGCACCTCGCTTAACGTTACGTACAGCACCGGTCGCCCGATTACACTACCGCTGGCCAAGTACTACGATGGTAGCTCTAACCGTATCCTTTACTCCGACCGCAACGAGTACCGCATTCCGGATTACTACCGCGTAGATCTGGCCCTGAACATAGAGGGTAATCATAAGATCGCGAAGCTGGCGCATAGCTCCTGGACGGTGGCTGTCTATAACCTGACAGGTCGCAAGAACCCTTACTCTGTTTACTTTAAATCGCAGGGAGGACAGATCAAAGGTTATAAAATGTCCATCTTCGGGAACCCGATTCCTACTATTACCTATAACTTTAAGTTTTAATTGCCATGAAGATCCGGAACTGGAAAAACCCAATTGTCTGGCTTGTGATGCTTGTTTTCAGTGGTTGCGTTGAACCTTACTTCCCCGAAGTAAAAGAGTCGGCTAGTAGCTTCTTGGTAGTGAATGGCTTCCTTAACGCCAACGGACCCACCACCATACAGTTGCTCCGAACTCAAAACCTAAATGAAACCGGAACTCCTCCTGCTGAGGTAAACGCTACCGTATTTGTAGAGTCGGAGAATGGTGAGCGCTACGGCCTGCATGAAACAGATTTTGGTACCTATGTGCATCCCAACCTACAGATGAGTAGCGATTCGAAGTACAGGTTGTACATCCGCACCCGGTCAGGCAGCGAATATGCATCCGACTATGTGGAAGTGCAAGTAACCCCAGAAATTGATAACGTGCATTGGAGAGCAGTAGGGGATGAGGTGAAGGTATACATAGATACCCATGATCCATTGAATAATTCGCAGTATTACCGATGGGAATATGAACAAACCTGGCAGTTCAGGTCAGCGCTACCAACCACGCTACTCTACGAACGTGGCACCATACGTTACCGCGATCAGCGTGATATGCCAATTAATCTCTGCTGGAAAACAAGTTTTTCTAATACCATCGAATTGGCCTCCTCTGAAAATCTGTCAACTGATGTGATCAGTGATTACCATATTTTTTCTATACCAGCAGGATCCGAATCTATTAGTATAAGAAATAGTATTTTAGTTAGGCAATATACCTTGACCCGTGACGCATACCAATACTGGGGGATTGTAAAGAAAAACACTGAAAATATTGGCACCCTGTTCGACCCCTTACCTTCGCAACAACACAGCAATATTAAAAGTCTTTCAAATCCAGGTGAGGTAGTGATTGGGTTTGTCTCGGCAGCTTTTGTTCAGGAGAAAAGAATATTTATTGATAAGGACGAATTGCCAAGCGAATGGCGCCCTAACTTTGCCAGTTGTGGTACTGATACACTTATGTTGAGTGAGGGAAACATAAGGGATTATTTTGAAGGTGGTTATCAGATGCCGGTTAGCGAGATTTTCCCCCCGAGTGGGTCCATGTACCCCATCGGTTATACCTATGCGCCTCGCAACTGTGTGGACTGCACCACGCAAGGCACCAATGTTAAACCAGCCTTTTGGGAATAAATGCTATACCTGAAAAGAACACTCGAAGCGATGAACAACTTTCAACATTACGAACCTCAGTCTGGTAGAAAAAGGTATGTCCTGCGCACCTTACTTTGCCTGGGCTTAGGTATAGCAGGTATAGGAACTGTAAGTGCCCAGTCCAGCCAGGATAACGAGGCTGTGAAAAGCCTGCAGAAGCACCGACAGGCATCGCTGCAGGAGAAGCTATACCTGCACATCGACAGACCCGTGTATGCCTGCGGCGATGAGATGTGGTTTAAGGTATACAACGTAGACGGGAGCCTTCACCGTCCGCTCGATATGAGTAAGGTAACTTATGTCGAGTTGCTGGATGCAGACCAAAAACCTGCTTTGCAGGCTAAAGTAGCTATGAAAGACGGTACTGGGAGTGGTTATTTTCAGTTACCCACCATACTCCGGACTGGCAACTATACCGTGCGGGCCTATACGAGCTGGATGAAAAATTTCGATCCGGAATTTTATTTCCAGCAGCAGGTAACGATCATCAACACCTTTGAGCAACTCCCGAAGCAGGAAGCCCCCAAAGCTAAAGGCTATACCTTACAGTTCTTCCCAGAGGGTGGGAATCTATTGGCAGGTATAGCAAGCCAGGTGGCTTTTAAGGTAACAGAAAGCCAGAGTGGTAAAGGAACTGCATTAACGGGAGAGGTACACGACCAGGAAGGAAATGCAGTTGCAGCGCTCACACCACACAAGTACGGGATGGGCCGTTTTGCCTTTACGCCAGCGCAGGGCAAACGCTATACTGCAAAATTAAAGTTGCCTGATGGAAGTACGCAGGAACAGGCCCTGCCACAGGTATACGAACGTGGCTATACCTTACAACTGGCTGATAGCACAGACCAGTACCTGTATATTGCGGTGCGTTCAGTAGGCAAACCAGATGAGCAGGTATACCTGCTGGGTCATACCCGACAGCAGATAGTCAGCTCTGAGAAATCGCTGCTGCAAAATGGCAAAGGTTTGTTCAGAGTAAGCAAATCCGATCTGGCAGACGGCATCACGCACTTCACAGTATTCAACACAGCAGGGCAGCCCGTAAGCGAGCGGCTGTATTTCAAATACCCTACAAAAGAACTGGCCCTGCAGGTGGTGGCACCGCAGCAACAGTTTAACCTGCGCGACAAGGTGAGCCTTGCCCTGCAGGCATCCTCTCAAACACCGGCTAATCTTTCGATGGCGGTATATAAACTGGACTCGCTGCAGCAGCAGCCACAAGCGAATATCAACAGCTACATTTGGCTCGAATCAGACCTGAAGGGCACCATCGAAAACCCCGCTTACTATTTTTCAGATACCGGTAGGGCAGATCGTCAGGCAGTAGACAACCTGATGCTTACCAACGGCTGGAGCCGCTTTAAGTGGGAGGACGTGCTGGAAAAAGACGCGCCACAACATGCCTATTTGTCGGAAAACCATGGCCACTTGCTCCTCGGGAAAGTCACGCAGAAGAGTTCCGGGCAGCCTGCTCCGGGTATCATGACATACCTGGCATCACCGGGCCGTCCCATCCGTTTTTACAATGCGCAAAGTAATGCTGATGGCAAGCTGTTGTTTGAGCTGAAGGACTATTATGGCAATAAGGATCTTGTACTGCAGTCTGATTTCACAAAAGACAGTACTTACCACTTTGAATTGCTTAGTCCTTTTTCTTCACGCTATACCTCCGGGCCACTTTCCATGCTTCAACTGACTGAGTCACGTGCAGGAGATATAGCTGATCGACACATGCAGGTACAGGTGGAGCATGCTTATTTTGGCGCCTACCGCAACAGGCAATTGGCGCCAGGTATAGACAGCTCGGCTTTTTACGGGCAGCCATCGGAGAGCTACCTCCTCGATGATTACAAGCGCTTTAAAGTAATGGAAGAAGTGATGCGTGAGTATGTACAGGGCGTGCAGGTTCGTTTGCGCGGCCGCAGCTTTAACTTGATGGTCATGAACCGTCCGTATAAATCAATCTTCCGCGAAAACCCGATGGTACTGCTGGATGGCGTGCCTGTTTTCAACATCGACAAGATCATGGCCTTTGACCCGCTTAAGGTCAAGCAGCTGGATGTGGTTACCAGTCGTTTCTTCCATGGTCCGATGGCTTACGAAGGGCTGGTGAGCTATCATACCTACGGAGGCGATCTGGCAGGCTTTGACCTGGATGCGCGTGCACTGATGCAGGCCTACGAAGGACTTCAGCAGAAACGCGAGTTCTACGCACCGACTTACGACACCCCGGAACAGAAGCGTAGCCGACTGGCAGACTTCAGAAACCTCCTGCACTGGACTCCGGAGATCAAACTGAACCCTGGAAAAGACGAGCAGGTAAGCTTCTATACCTCCGATCAGCCGGGTACCTACCTGGTAGTCGTGCAGGGGCTGTCTGCTTCAGGAGAGGCGGGCTATCAGGTGCTGCAGATCAAGGTAAACGGACCAGTTGCTCAGAGACAGTAAGCGATTAGCACAGGTATAAAAAAGCCCCCGCTGGTATAATCCGGCAGGGGCTTTTTTATGTTGAGTTACTATACCTTACAGCAATTGCACACCGGTGTAGGTATACGGACTTATCTTTTTCAGCTCGGCCTTAATGGCATCGCTCACCTCTAGGGTATCGATGAAGCTGGATATCGTCTGCTCAGTAATCTTTTCGTTTTTGCGGGTCAGGTCTTTCAGTGCTTCGTATGGCTGCGGGTACCCTTCGCGACGCAGCACCGTCTGTATACCTTCAGCTACAACAGCCCAGTTCTCTTCCAGGTGGTGGCGCAGAGCCGCTTCATTCAGTTCCAGTTTGCCAATGCCACGCTCTAGCGACTTCAGGGCGATGACCACATGCGCCAGCGGCACACCAATGTTGCGTAGCACGGTAGAATCGGTGAGATCGCGCTGCAGGCGGGAAATAGGCAGCTTGGCTGACAAATGTTCCAGCACGGCGTTGGCTATACCTAGGTTTCCTTCAGCGTTCTCAAAATCGATTGGGTTGACTTTGTGTGGCATGGCCGAAGAACCTACTTCCCCTGCCTTAATCTTCTGCTTGAAATAACCCATCGACACATATTGCCAAACGTCGCGTGAAAAGTCGATCAGAATAGTGTTGAGGCGCTTGATGCCGTCGAAATAAGCGGCCAGGTTGTCGTAGTGCTCGATTTGGGTAGTATACTGGCTGCGGCGCAGGCCCAGTGCTTCCTGCACAAAGCGATTGCCAAACCCTGGCCAGTTCACATCCGGGTAGGCCACATGGTGGGCATTGAAGTTGCCGGTCGCACCGCCAAACTTAGCCGAAAAAGGCACCTGGTTTACCTGGTCCATTTGCGCTTCGAGGCGCTCTGCAAACACCATTATCTCTTTGCCCAAACGGGTAGGAGAGGCTGGTTGTCCGTGGGTATGGGCCAGCATCGGGATATCTTTCCAGGATTGCGACAACTTCACCAGCGTCTGGTGTAGCTGTTGGTACAGCGGCATCAGCACACTTTCATCGGCTTCGCGCAATGAGAGCGGTATAGCCGTATTATTTACGTCCTGCGAAGTCAGGCCAAAGTGGATGAACTCTTTGAATTGACTGAGCCCCAGCGTATCGAATTTTTCTTTGATGAAATATTCAACCGCCTTCACATCGTGGTTCGTGGTCTTTTCCGTTTCCTTGATGCGCAGGGCGTCTTCTTCTGAAAACTGCTCGTAAATCGCCCGCAGCTCCTGAAATTGATGAGGAGGCACATCGGTTAACTGCGGCAATGGCAGCTCGCACAGGGCAATAAAATATTCCACTTCTACCAGAACGCGGTAGCGGATCAGTCCGAATTCAGAAAAGTAGGCAGCTAACTCTGTTGTGTTGCGGCGGTAGCGACCGTCCACCGGAGAAATGGCCGTTAGAGATGTCAGGTTCATGCAATGAGAATGTTTCGTTGGTCAAAGATAAGCTTAAAGCCATCGTGAGCCAAATGAGCAAGTGCCTATTTAGCAACTATTAAGCGCTCAAATAAATGTATTCAACACAGCAGTCTTCAAAAAGAACGTAAGTGCTACGAGTGCTGTTTATTTGTTATAAAATGTTGTAAACTAGATGTTTGGTCTTGTTCTTGCAAGAGGCAGTGCTGTGAAATGTTCACTAGAACATCTAAATCCGGCAACGGTCGTATGCGGGTTAGATAACACAAACTATAGCCTGTTACGTATGCGTGATGAAGTGCTATATTATAGAGGCACTATATTTTGATACTCAATCTAATTAGCGTAATTCGCATCTTAATATTTTGAACCAACGATTGAAAAAAAGAATACTGATAGGGGCCGGCGTTGTGCTGGGCCTTTTCCTAATCCTTATTATTTCCCTGTTTGCATTTAGAAGTAGCCTGTTAAGCTATACTGTAAATCGTGTAGTGGAGAAAGTAGAGAGCCGCTACCCTGTTGATTTTAACATTGGAAATGCCTCATTTACCGGACTTACCTCCGTGGTATTGAGCGACATAACCCTTGTTCCGCACGGACAGCCACAACTCTTTAAAACAGACAGCGTGCATGCTACGGTAGGTTTCCGTTCTCTTTTTAAAGGGCGGATTGCGCTGCGTGAACTCAATGTGGCCAATGGCTATCTTACGGCTATAAAGGATGGAGACCGCAACAACTTTTCGTTTCTTCTAAAAAAAGACAGCACACAGCCTGCCGATACTGCTGCCAAAGGCGATCGCAACTACGGCGAATTGCTCAACCGCGTGCTCGAAACGGCTTTCGATAACGTGCCTGATCAGGTGCATTTCAGTAACCTGAACGTTTCCTATACCTCGCCCAATCGTGTGATTGACGTGCGGATGCCGTTCCTGACAATTGAGGACGGGAATATAGAGTCGGAAGTAGCCATCCGTACGGATTCTCTCACCAACAATATGTTTGTGAGGGGTACCATCAACCCTCGCGACTACAATATCAAAGCAAGTTTCTATGCCTCCGATACGTTGGGCATCAGGCTGCCTTATATCCAGGAGAAATTCAGCGGCACAGTGGCTTTTGACACCCTGCATCTGGGCATGAAAGAGAAACGCTACCGCCGCGACAGACTGACCGTAAAAGGCAGCGCGATGGTAAACAACTTGACTGTGAACCACGAAAAACTGGCCGACGAGCCCATCTTTCTGCGCGAAGGTGCGGTTGAGTATGTGGTTTCGCTGGGCCAGAACCTATTTGTGGTGGACAGCCTGACAGAGGTTCGTGTAAACAAGGCCCGCGCCAACGTTTACGCTTCCTACAACAATGCTAATTCCAAGATCATCGACCTGAAAGTGCGCACAGAAGAGTTGCCGGCCAACGACTTTTTTGAGTCGCTGCCTACCGGACTTTTCGAGACGCTGGAAGGTATACAGGCCGAAGGAAAGCTCCAGTACAAGATGAAATTCCATGTCGACCTCGATAGCGTAGAGCGTGTGGTATTTGACTCTGACCTGGATGCGTCGGATGACTTTAAGGTTGTGAAATGGGGCAAGGCAAACCTGAATAAGCTGAAGGGGCCCTTTGTACACACCATGTATGAGTATGGTAAACCGATCCGCACGTTTATGGTAGGGCCGTCGAATCCCTTTTATGCACCAATTAGTCAGATTTCGCCATACCTGCGTAATGCCGTGCTCACGGCAGAAGATGCAGGATTCTATAGCCACAAGGGTTTCCACGAAGAGGCTTTCCGGCAGGCTATTGCTACCAACATCAAGAAACGTGAGTTTGTGCGTGGTGGTAGTACCATTTCGATGCAGCTGGTGAAGAACGTGTTCCTGACGCGTAAGAAAACGGTATCCCGCAAAGTGGAGGAGGCCATCATCGTATGGCTGATTGAAAACGAGGAGATCATTTCGAAGAACCGGATGTTTGAAATATACCTGAACATCATTGAGTGGGGCCCGGACGTGTACGGTGCCAAAGATGCCTCGCGGTTTTATTTTGGCAAGCAACCATCTGAACTCAACCTGGCAGAGTCCATCTTTTTGACCAGTATTATACCTAGCCCGAAACGTTACCGGTCTTCTTTTGACAGTTACGGCAACCTCCGCAGCTGGAAGTCAGGTTATTATCGACTTATCGGGGGTATTATGGCGCGGCGTGGCCTCATCTCGCAGGCCGAGTACGAAAACCTGCAACCAAATGTGCGACTCTACGGCCGTGCGCGCGACCTGATCGTGACCGCGCCGGATGCCGATTATGAAGATACCACTGAATTTGAACTAGAAACAATTGATATGCTGGGCTTCTAAGTCCTGACTATACCTGAAACAACGGCCGGCGCTTGTAATTGCTCCGGCCGTTGTTTTGTTTTGGGACTGGCTATACCTGGCCTTCTCAATCAACTAAAGAAAACATACCTGTGAGCACACCCCAGACATCGCTACCTGACGACCCTAACTGCCAAGTAAACAAGCCTCGCTTTGGGGTGCGTAGTGTGCGGGAGCTTCTCGTTCGTGCCGGGTTCGACTGGTTCCTGCTGGCGTTGATCGTAATGATCGTGCTGGCCTGGCTTTGGCCGGAAGGAGGTATAGACCGGAAACCTATCTCGCTGGGTGATGTAGCAGGTATAGGGGTGTCCCTGATCTTCTTCTTTTACGGGCTGCGCCTGAGCCCCGAAAAGCTTCGGGCCGGCCTGGGCAGTTGGCGGCTCCATCTGGTAGTGCAGGCTTCTACCTTTCTGCTTTTCCCGCTACTGATCATGCCCCTACATGGATTCTTTGAAGGCACTCCGTATGAGTTGCTCTGGCTTGGGACATTCTATTTGGCGGCATTGCCCTCTACGGTGTCTTCATCGGTAGTGATGGTATCAATCGCGGGGGGCAATATTCCGGCGGCTATTTTCAATGCCAGTATTTCGAGTTTGGTAGGTGTGTTTGTCACGCCGCTCTGGATGGGGCTATACCTCACGGCCGGCTCCGGAGACTTCGACATGGGGCAGGTGATGGGCAAGCTGGTACTGCAGGTACTGCTGCCGGTTACCCTGGGCATTGTGCTGCATCGCTACTGGGGAGCTTTTGCGGAGCGCAACCGCAAGCAGCTACGCTTATCTGATCAGATCATCATTTTGTTGATCGTCTATACCTCATTCAGCGAGTCCTTTGCCCGCGACATGTTTAGTGGGTACAGCATCGGAAACCTGCTGCTGCTCGGCCTGGCCATGATCGGTTTGTTTTTCTTAGTGTACGGCATCGTGCATTTGGTCAGCCGTGTGATGGGTTTCAGTCCTGCTGACAGGATCACAGCCATCTTCTGTGGCTCCAAAAAGTCGCTGGTACATGGCACGGTAATGGCGAAGATGCTTTTCCCTGACGCTGATATGGTGGGATTGATGCTCTTGCCTATTATGATCTACCACGCCTTGCAGCTCCTGGCCTCCAGCGCAATTGCGCAATCCATCGCCCGACGGTCTGGCTTGTCTTTAAAAAATGAGTGAGGCATGAAAAAAGGGCTGTCCTAAGTGGACAGCCCTTTTTGATACTATTGGCTAAATAGTTGAGTGTTGTTGCTATGCAACCTGCTTAACAGGCTCTTCTTTTCTGGTTTCCTCTTCTTTCAATAATTTCTTATCCAGTATGAACGGTCCGAACGGCAGAAGCGAGGCAATTACGGCAGCTGCTACTTTCTTGATAGACCAGTTGTGCGTCAGCGTCACTTCCAACACCGACATCATATACAGCACAAACAGCACGCCGTGTGCCCAGCCTGTGTACTTCACCACCTCAGGTATACCAGCCATGTACTTGATAGGCATCGCAATGCCCAGTAGGAGCAGGTAAGAGATACCTTCGTAAATGCCGATAGTGCGAAGTCTTGAAATAGGGGTTCTCATATTTTAATGCTTTTGTTCTGCTGCAATTTAGCACTTAACAGCTGAGTAACCCTAATCGTGCCATTGGAATGCAGAAAATTACGACAGACAGCAGGTATAGCTGCCAGGAGAAAAGAAAACAGGCTGCCTGTGGGGCAGCCTGTTGTACTTGAAGGGGAGTATGCTATTAGTTTAAAGTTATTGGGGCTGCAACAACTTTTACTTTTTCACCAGCATTATCTGTGCCTTCGACAGACCAACCACCTGTAATCTCATCTTCTTGGTTCTTTTTAAAGTTCTTGAAAGTGATGGTAAATGTATTGTTGTAACCGGAAGCTATATTGCCTAACTGCCATGAAATTTTGCTGTTGCTCTTATCATTGCCTATAGCAGTGTCTTCTTCATTTGCTTCGACATTCTTACTGTCAATTGCTGAAACAAGCTCAGTAAATGCTGTTAAGCCCCCCTGGATTTTGGCTCCATTGATTGTTATGCAGGATTTAAAAGTATACTTTACAGTATATTCTGTATAGCCCACGTATTTGGTTGAGCTAATTAGTTCGCCTCTTAATTCGGTGTTCTGGCAATTATCTAAAACTTCAAGATCCACTTTTGTATCGGTGTTTTCAAAGGACTTACCACCACCAGTATACTTTGTATTCCACTGAATAGTACCAGCGGCATCGGGAGTAAAGGTATAGCTCAGAGTAGGTGCAGCCTTTTTCTCATCTGAATGAGCCACAGATTCCCATCCTAAGTCTGTCATTCTCTGTAAAATAAGGTTTCCTGATGTCAGTTTTTCTTCGCTAGCTGAAGGTTCTGTTACTGTAATTGATATAGTAACCGGTCTACCAACCACAGCCGGTGATTCTGAGAAATTAATAGTTATTACAGGGGCTAGTTTTTTGTCACTATTGTTATCAGTCACGCCTCCCTTAGCCGCATCAATACTCGATGCATTCAAACCTACCTCATCCAAATCTTTGGTACAGCTTGTGAAGGTTCCGGCTATCATGAGTAGCGCGATGGTAATAGTAGATAATCTTTTCATTTTGATTTTTATAAGGGTTTGTGGTTTGACTTAGGTTGTGCTTATGTTATGGTGAAATTGTAATAAATAATTTTATTATTAAAATATATTTATATAAATATTTTTAAATAAAAGCCATTTAATTATAATAATGTGCGCTGAATTGTACTAAAATCTCAGAGGTCAAACACGGATATTAAGCTGATAAATAATACCAGATCACAAATACTGATAAGCCAATTACTGGCAATTGCACAAACAAAACAGCCTGACAGCTCTCAAATAAGAAGCTGTCAGGCTGTTTTGTTATGCCCGCAAACCAGACTACGAACTCAGGCCGTAGTTGTAAAGATGCGTACGGGCATATTGCGAACGCACTTCCTGGAAAATGGTCTTCACAAAGGACTGGTCTATACCTGCGCTGCTGGCTTGGTGCAGAAGATTTTCCAGTACCAGATCCCAGCGTACCGGGTCCGGCGTCTCAGTGTTCTGGTCAGACGGTCTGCTGTAATCGCTAAGCTGTGCTGTTACTTTGGTGCGGCGCGATAATAAGGTCAGCAACTCATCGTCGAGGTGCTCTATTTCCTTACGAAGCTTTTCCAACTGCGCGTTTTGCTTCAGTTTTTCAGTTGGTGTATGCTGCTTTTTCAAGGCCTGCAGGAGCATGTGCAACTCCTGCGGCATGATCTGCTGCTGTGCATCGCTTAGGGCGGCAGCAGGGTTGTGGTGTGACTCCACCATCAGGCCGTCATAACCCAGGTCGAGGGCGCGCTGGCTTACCGGACGGAGCAGACTGCGACGACCTGCTATATGGCTGGCATCGCAGTACATGGCCAGGTTAGGTACCTGCTGGCGCAGCTCCAGTGCATGCTCCCACTTCGGGTGGTTGCGGTAAGGCGCGTTGTCCAGGGTAGAAAAGCCGCGGTGCAGGGCGCCCAGATCCGAGATGCCGTTGTTGTGCAAACGCTCCAAGGCGCCCAGCCACAAAGCCATGTCAGGGTTTACAGGGTTCTTTACAAGTACAGCTACCTGCACGCCTTTTAGCGCATCGGCTATCTCCTGCACCAGAAAAGGGTTTACCGTCGTGTGGGCTCCAATCAGCAGGATGTCTACGCCGTGACTAAGGGCTTGCCCGGTTTGTGAGGCGTTGGCCACTTCGCAGGCAGTACGCAATCCGGTTTCCTGTTTCACGGTGCGTAACCACTCCAGCCCGATCGTGCCTACTCCCTGAAAGCTACCCGGGCGGGTGCGCGGCTTCCAAATGCCCGCTCTGAATACCGACACTCCTTTTACCTTTTTCAGGCCAAGGGCGGTTTGCAACATTTGCCCTTCACTCTCAGCGCTGCACGGACCTGCAATTACCATTGGTCGCTTACTGCTTACCAATTGGCTCTGCTGCCCTGCTAACTTCATGCTGCTGTGTGCTGATGTACTCATGAGTATATGTAGTTTAAAATATGCCTTAAAACAAAAAAGCCCCGCTTGTGGCGGGGCTCCTATGGTATTTGTGTATGTTGATGTTTTACCTAACGCACAAAGTTCTACCAGGGAGCCCCGTTGGAGGCACCAGCTTAGAATTTGTAAAAATATAGGCGTTAGCGAAAATCATTTCTTCTTAATTATTCTGCAATTGAAGTCATTTAAAATCACAAAAGCAAATATATAGATTAGATTTTAGTTAAAAATCTTACATAATCTTCTTTAAGGAATGTTAGCATCAGGCGGTGGCGGCAGCTCATTGTCCTTTTTCGGGAAGAGGAGCGAGGCCACAATCGATACTGTTAGAATACCAGCTACTACCAACAGGGCATAGCGCATATCCATGTGATAAATATCGCTTAGGAGCAGCTTTGCACCAATGAAAACGAGGATCAGCGACAGGCCATAGTGCAGGTAATGGAACAGTTGCATAATACCGGCCAAAGCAAAGTAAAGCGCTCGCAGGCCAAGCAATGCAAATACGTTGGAGGTATAAACGATGAACGGATCTTTTGAAATAGCCAGAATAGCAGGTATAGAATCGGCTGCGAACACCACGTCTGTACTCTCCACCATAATCAGCACCAGAAAGAGTGGTGTGGCGTGGAGCTTTCCTTCTATTCGGGTGAAGAACTTGCCACCCACAGCTGTTTTCGTGAAGCGCAGCTTCTGGCTTGCCCACACAATCAAAGGGTTTTGCTCCGGGTGAAGCTCATCATCCTGCTTGGTAAAGGCCATCTTCGCGCCTGTGTAGATCAAAAAGGCACCGAGTATGTAGATGATGAAGTGGAACTTGGCGATAAGGGCCACACCCACTAGAATGAAGATTCCGCGAAGCACCAAAGCACCAATAATACCCCAGAACAGAATTTTGTGCTGATACTGTTGCGGGACTTTAAAGAAGCTGAATATCAGGATGAAGACAAAGAGGTTATCAACGCTCAGCGATTTCTCGATCAGGTAGGCTGTCAGGAACTCCATCGCGGGGCCAGAGCCCTTCCAGAAGTAAATGCCCACATTAAAGAGCAGCGAAAGGGCAATCCAGAAAGCGCTCCAGAGCAGCGCCTCTTTGATCTTTACCACATGCTCTTTGCGATGGAACACAAATAAGTCCAGCCCTAGCAGCAGTAGGATAAAGGCGTTGAATATGACCCAGAAAAGAATATCATCCATAGGTTAAAGTGCTGAGCATGTTAGCCTACAAACATAAGTAGACACAATTGTGCTTCATCTGTAAAGATAACTGATTTAGCACGGCATAAGCATTATCGACCACAAGAATATATTTGGGCAAATGAGCAGTCGGCCAGGTATAGCCGGTAGCTAATAACGGTCGAAATGACGGAAAAAACTGTTCACTTTCATTCGTATTACGCCCAGCACCGCCTCTTTAAATATACCTGACGACATCTTGGACTGACCTTTGGTGCGGTCAGTGAAAATGATCGGCACCTCCTTGATTCTGAAGCCATACTTAAAAGTGAGGAATTTCATCTCAATCTGGAAAGCATAGCCGACAAAGCGAATCTTGTTGAGTTGGATGGTCTCGAGCACTTTGCGGTGGTAGCACACAAAACCAGCGGTAGTATCGGCAATGGGCATACCGGTGATCAGGCGCACGTACAAACTGGCAAACCACGACATCAGCACACGACTCATAGGCCAGTTCACCACGTTTACACCCTGCACATAGCGGCTGCCGATAGACATGTGGTGCCCTTCTGCGGCACATGCCTGGTAAAGGCGCACCAGGTCGTCAGGGTTATGCGAAAAGTCGGCATCCATCTCAAAAATGTACTCGTAGCCCTGGCGCAGCGCATACTTGAAACCGTGAATGTAGGCGGTGCCCAAGCCCAGTTTGCCGGTACGTGACTCCAGGTGCAGACGCTCTGTAAACTCCTGCTGCAGGGTGCGTACGATATCGGCAGTGCCATCCGGAGAGCTGTCGTCCACGATCAGCAGATCGAAAGGGTGGGGGAGTGACATCACCTTCCTAATAATAGCCTCAATATTTTCCTTTTCGTTGTAGGTCGGTATGATCACCAGCGAGTCATTCATACCGCAAATATAGTTATTCGGCTATTGAGCGGGAAACGGCGCGGGGATTAATTTTAGTGGCAATGGCTTTAGCTTCACGCACGCAGTCGGGCACCGAAACACCGGCATACCAGTTAGCTGATATAAACAGGCCGTCCTGTTCAAGCACCTCTGCCATGTGGTGGGCGTCTTCGATGTAAAGGTCGAACTGAGGCAGGGCATGTTGCCACAGGTGCAGGTGCTGGTACACAGGAGCCAGCGCCTTGATCTGGTAGGTTTGGCAGAGCTCCCGGTGAACCTGCTCGAGCAGGCTGCGCTCGTCGAGCTGAGCATGCTCGGCAAAGCGTGTGCCGCCTACATAGGAGGTGATTAAAACCTCATGGGAACGGCAGCGGTTCTCAAAAAGAGAGCTCGTCCAGATAGAGCCAGACGTGAAAGACTGTTCTTCCCAGGGATGGAGTGCCCCAAAACCTTGCAGCGGGTGTCCTACTTCGGCGCGGTTGTACACGGTGTGCACCACGGCCATCGGCGGATAGTTGATGTTCTGCAGCGCAGCCGACATACCTGGGTAGGTGAACTCGATCAATTCGGCTGCCTGATGCGCAGGGAGGGCGAGCACCAGTTTGTCATACTCTTCATTGTCGTGGTCGCCGTTGGCGGCGCAACTGATGATGTACTTGCCTTTGATACGGGTAATGAACTCCACTTTATGCTCAAGGTGCAGCGAGATCAGCTTATCGGCTATGGCCTGGGGCAGCGTAGACATACCATTTCGGAAAGAGAAGGCCCGTTGGAACACGCCCCGCTTCTTTTTCTGCACCATACCTTCCAGCACGGAGCCAAATTCCGTTTCCAGCTCTTTGAGTTCCGGATGCGCTTTGTTGACCAGCAGCTGTCTGGGGTCACCACCATAGAGTCCACTGATCATAGGAGCCGCCAGGAAATCCATTTGCTTCACTCCGAAGCGGCGCTTAAAAAAGTCTGAGACAGTTTCGTTTTCGACCTCGGCAGCTGGCTGTTTCCTTTCCTGCAGGATCCTGTACTTGTCTTCTTTCGAAAAAAGATCGTTGGCCAGAAAAGATTTCGGGCTTGAGGGCACCGGATGTAGCTTGCCGCCATGCAGCACATACCTTTTGTTATTGCGCGGAGTTAGTGGCTGCAGTTCAGTCTCCAGTTTAAGCTCTGTGATGAGTTGCAGGAGCTCCTCGTTCATTTGTAAGGTGTTAGGACCCAGCTCGAAGGTATAGCCGTTTTTGCGAAAGGTACGCATATTGCCACCTACCTCACTGCCTGCCTCAAACAGATCGTAGGCTATGCCCTGCCGCTGCAGGTAATAGGCCAGAGACAGACCCGAAATTCCCGCTCCTATTATCGCTACTCTCATATTTTCTTGCCTGTAAGCTCTTTAAATTTGCGCCTTTGTGCTGCAGTATTGCTGCCGGGGCATGCATATCCAACGTAATAATTCTAATTTTAGCGCCTCAACCTATAGATAAACAATGCAGCGAAAGTGCGTATTCCTGGACCGTGACGGTGTACTTAACCGCGAACGAGGAGACTATACCTATACCTTGGAAGATTTTGAAGTGCTACCGGGCGTGCCGGAGGCTTTGGCGCTTTTGAAGCAAAACGGCTATTTGCTGATTGTGGTTACAAACCAGGGAGGTATAGCCAAAGGCCTGTATACCAAGGCCGATGTAATGGCCTGTCACCAGAAACTGCAGGACGGCTGCAGTCAATTGATTGATGCGAT
Organism: Pontibacter sp. HSC-14F20; assembly: GCF_019599265.1. Lineage (GTDB taxonomy): Bacteria > Bacteroidota > Bacteroidia > Cytophagales > Hymenobacteraceae > Pontibacter. Next base: position 26,378 of record NZ_JAHZTC010000015.1, read on the forward strand.
CTACTACGCCCCCTCACATCCCAACCATTCCGAATCGCTCTCCCGCAAACCCAATAGCCTGATGCTCGAGCGGGCCATGGCCAGGTATAGCATAGACCCCACCCAAAGCTGGATGATAGGCGACTCCCACCGCGATCTGGAGGCTGCTCAGAAAGTAGGTATACGTTCCATCATAGTAGGCGATAAGTATGCGCCTGATAGCTATACCTGGCAGGTAAACGATCTGTGGGAAGCGGCCCAACTTATTTTGCGAGAAGAAGGGAAGTGAGATTCAGTATTATATAATTTCTTATATTTAACATAAGTGGTGTGACGTTTAGCCGACAGGTGTTTGTCGGGAAAGCATATGTTTGCGCTTTTGAGTTAGTTGTGGTGCATTTGAATTAATAAATTAAAAAGGAAATTGAAGAGACTGATACCGATACTAACCTTCATTCTGTTACTGGTAGGGCTTCTAATCTTTTTTGGAACCATATGGTTCGGTATTGGTTTTTATACCCTTCTGTTGACTGTCGCAACACTGTCGGGTTTTATAGTTTCACTCTCCAACAGAAAAACAGGGTGGACTATTATTTTCATTACCTCTATAGGTTGGCTTCTACGGTACTTTGAGCATACCAGCTACTTAATTCTTTACGACCTTCAGCATATTGGTCGATGGATTTTAGTAATGATTCCACTTTTATTGGCTCTCTCCCTATTTACTCTAATATATAAAGTATGGCAAGAAGGATTTGGGAAGCCATTTAGAGTTGGCTTTATCGTTTTGTCTGTTCTGGCTCTATTCACTGTCGGAATAGGTTCCTTTATTTGGAAACCCCACACAGACGAGTTTAACTGTTGGTACTACTTTGACAAGAATAGCAATGTCTTCAAAGTGACTTTTGCACTAACTCCCGACTTGACAATTGAAGCCGTAAGTAACTCTGAAGAATTAGAAGCCTTCCTAAAGGAAAATGGGATAAGGGATAGGTATAGACCAGGGATTTACTGTCCAGAAACCAAAGTCAAGATTATTACAAGCTTTAAGAAAGTAGTTTCTGTTGAAATCTTAGGCTTTCGGAATACTGAAATTGACAAAGTATTGAGCTTAGACAATCCAATTCAAATGGACCTAAGCTCAATAAAAGGAAAAAAGCAGATTTTACAACCTGAATTTAATTTGGGAGACTAAAAGAAAAACGAACCACAACACGGCACTGGCTCCATATTCGGCTGCGCCTCGTCCTACATTTTAGAAGTCGTTCGGCGCAATAGGCGAGCAGATAACAAGCCATAATAATCTGACTGTGAGAGAATGAAATTGAAAATCTATATTATTGTGATCGTTGTATTTTTCTCTTCATGTTCGAAATCAGAAAAATATGAGGGAAAGATATTTGATACGCATGTGCATTTTACAAAGGACATCGATACACAGTTTGATGACTTTAAAAAACATAAGATTATAAAAGGCGCCGTTAGTAGTTCCTGGGACAATCAGGAAAATTACAGAGGGGTAACCGAGACAGAATTCTTAATTGGTTTGATGTTTCCGTGTCCGAACGGTATTGTGCCTTATAGCGGACAAAAATGTTTTTCAGATGGCAGCGAGTTTCCTGATGTAAATTGGGTTAAACAACAGATAGCCGACAATAAGATTGATTTTCTCGGAGAAGTTCTAAATGAATATTATGGTATATCACCTGCTGACAGTAGACTTTTCCCCTATTATGCATTAGCCGAAGAATTTAAAATTCCGGTTGGAATACATACAGGATTGGCAGGCCCTGGTCACCTTTGCCCAAATTATAATCTGAAAATGGGTGACCCCGCACTCATGAAAGATGCTTTAGATAAATTTCCAGGTCTCAAAGTATGGATTATGCACGCGGGAGCCCCATACCTGAAAGGAACGCTCGAAACTTTGAAGTATTACCCCCAGGTATATGCAGACATCTCCGTATTGGCAAATCCAGACATAATCAACAACGAGGATTTCCATGCTTATATGAAAGCCCTTATTGACTCAGGGTTCGAAAACAGGTTGATGTTTGGTTCAGACAATGGAGACCTGAATAAAATGATAAATGCGGTAAACGAACTGGATTTTTTAACGCTTGAACAAAAGGAGAAGATATTCTTCAAGAATGCGGACAGATTTTTTAGTGTAGATTGAATCTGCGGACACATTTTATCGCGTGAATAGCAAGCGGCCTTATGGTATATAGGTACGACTTGAGAGCCACCTTTATGAATGCCGATCTGGTCGCAGCAAGTTGATTCAAAATTTACTTTAAGAGCAATCAATATGAAAACAATTAATTATCCGGTGCTCTTGTTATCGCTGTTGATTATGTTCAGTTCCTGCGAGAAGGAGGATATTGATATTTTCATTATTGAAGGACAGATAAGGGATGATCTCTCAAATCAGCCAATTGAAGGAGTACACATTAGCGTCGATGCCATAAAATCGCCGTCAGGTATGGGGATCATCACTGATGGGAAACGCAAAAGGGTTGGTGAGGCAACAACTGATAAAAATGGATATTATAAGGCCAGACTTAAAGTGTTTCAGGAAGCCCAATTGCTCGAAATATCCATTAATGAAAATAATAAGAAAGAAGGGTATACTGACGGTTATATAGACGCATCCCTTTCAACTTTGAACAAAGGAGGAAGTACTAATTTCAGTCATACGCTAAGCCCTACCGCTACACTTAAAATTAAGTTTGTAAATGCAAGTCCACAAACCGATGCAGATAAGTTTATGCTGAATTGGTGTAACTGCGGACAAGGGTTGACAAAAGGAATCATAAAAAGAGAAAGCTGTGGCACCGTGCAAGAGAGTGAAGGAGGGCAGTGGATAGGGAAAAATGTTTGCGGTGTTTATACGATCGAAGCGGTTGCGGGAAGAAAATCAGACTTCTCGTGGTATGTGACTAAGAATAATGAGACGAAGCTATACCTGGATTCTGTTTTTGTTGAGCGTAGCGTGCTAAATGAATTTCTTATAAATTATTGACGAAGCTTAAATAATACATTCATGATGGACCTGATTGCGAAAGCCACGATTCAAATCCAAAAGCCGGTTGATGAAGTTTTTGAAGGAATTGTGAATCCCGAAAAAATGACGAACTATTTCATCTCGGAAAGTAGTGGACGAATGGAGACAGGAGCGGAACTGACCTGGCAATTCCCTGAATTCCCTGATGCGTTTGCTGTGAAAGTGATAAAGGCCGAAGCCAACCGTTTGGTTTCGTTTAACTGGGACGAGGAATCCACAGTAAACATCGTATTGGAAGCACAGCCTGACCAAAGCACGGTAGTAAGCGTAACCGAAGGCGGAAAACCATACAATGAAGAAAACCTGAAATGGTTGATAGGGAATACCGAAGGCTGGGCAAATTTTCTTGCCTGTATGAAGGCTTACCTGGAGTACGGTATACAACTTCGAAAAGGAGCATTCGATTTCATGAGAAAAAAATAAAACCTACGAGCTGGCATGGAGAAAGCTGTATTGAAAAATAGTTTGTTAATCAGCAAGTGTAGCGATTAGGCAAGAGGTACGGGAAGACAGCAGTTCTTCATAAATCTATCAAAAAATTAACTTTGTGGTGGGGAAGACCCTATACAAAGGTGCCTAAAACAAAAAAGCCGGCCTCTAAGCCGTTTTTTTATATCCAAAGGCTAATCCCAGCGGATTAGCCTTTGATCACTTCAGTTTCCTGCACAAGGTCGGTTGCCGGGGCGTCCTGCGTGCATGTTTTCGCACTGGCGATAAGGCAGGTTATTCCTTTAGTTGCATTTCTAATTGCTTCAAATGCTCTATTATGTCCATAATTCGCTGTTCCTCTTTTTTCAGTACCTTTTTGCCCAAGTAGAAGTAGGCAATCACCATCCAGCCGAGATAGATACTAAGGGATACCAGTTGAAACTGCCCCGACGCCCGTGCCAGTACTTCCCACAGGTATAGCCCCATAGCCAGGCTGAGCAGCAGGAAATACAAAGGGCCGTTCCATCGGATAAGCCGTTGCCGGGAGGTATAGTAGGCTTCCCATTGGAGGAGATGCTCAGTAGTAGGCGCTGTCTCGTCGATTTGCTTTATGCTGTGGTAGATGTAAAACATTAGGCCAGCCTGTGCCAGGCAAATGACACAAACCAATGCCATGGCTGCATAGGTATACCAATATTTAAAATTAAAGCCCCCCCAGAAACCCAGCCCTGCAATGAAAAGAGCGGTCAGAACCAGGCAGATGGCGCCATTGCGCTGCGTGCGCTGCAGCTTTGTTTTAGTTAGTGCCGATGCCTTGCTCACGTTAGGCAAGGAGCCAGGCTGCGATGCTGATGTGCTCTGCTGCCAGATATGTTTCAGTTCCTCAAACTCTTGCATAGCTATTGAACATTTCAGTTAATTGTTTTTTTATCCGGTGAATTTTTACCCGCAGGTTGTTTGCAGTGATGCCGGCTATGGAAGCAATGTCTTCGTAAGGCAGCTCTTCCAGCACCATTGAGATGATAAGACGATCGGTTTCCGGTAACCTGCTGATACACTTGTAGAGCAGTTGCACCTCGCCATCCTGATTGTACTCTTCCTCAGCCAGGTTTAAAAGGGCGTCGTCGGTTATTTTCTCAGGCTTGGTTTTCTCTTTGCGCAGGTATAGCAGGCAGGTATTAACTGCAATCCGGTAAATCCAGGTGCCCCAACTGGCGTCGCCTCTGTATTTGTGCATGTTGTTCCAAACGGCCAAAAAGGACTCCTGCAGCAGGTCCTCTGCCTGTGTCGCAGAGCCGGTGTAGCCCCGGCACAGCTGCCGAATACCTGGCGCATACTGCCTGTAGAGCCGGGTGAATGTTTCTTGCTGCGTCATCTTTTAATTCAGAAAAGCATCCAGCTCGGCATACAGCCACTCCGGCTGGTCGTACATGATAAAGTGCTTGCTATCGGCTATCCGAATAATCGTGTTAGTCAGCTGGCTGTACTGTTCACCCAAAATCCGCTGGCTGTTTTCTTTCGTGCCGTATAGACTACCCAGAACAAGTACCGGTTGTTTGATCCTTGAGATCTTGTCGCGGAGGTCTGTAGTGGACATCTCCACCAGGGTAAGACCCAGGGTTTTTCTGTTGCTGTTGAACTGCCAGGTAGCAATCTGGCGAGCCCGCAGGCTGTCTTCTACCTGGTACTTCATGGCTGCTGCTACCCGGTCTATAAACCCTTCGGATGGCATTTCCTCGAAATTCTTCACCACTTGCTCCGGGTTCATGTACGGGCTCTTTTTAACGGCCTCCACCGTTATGCCCGGGTCGGACATCGCCGATATGAAAGGTACCCCATCTACACAAACCACCTTGCCAAACAGGTCCGGGGCCTCGCTGCTCACCCAAAGGCTCATAAAGGCGCCTAGGCTGTGCCCCAGCAGTACCGGCTTCTTCAATTTGTTTTGCTTCACGTAGCTGATAATCTCATCTTTTACAGATTCCAGAATGGGAGTATCAATGGCTGGGGCTCCGGCATAGCCAGCTAGCGTTAGTACATGGCATTCATACCTGTTCTTGAGGTGTTCAACGGTTTCTTTCCATACCTCGCCGCTGCAACTGTAGCCTGGGATTAGCAGGATAGGTTGTCCTTTTCCAATCACTTCCACGGCAAATGCCTTATTCTGTGCGAAGGCTGTCACTACTGTGCACCATATCAATGCTAAAATTATTACCTTTTTCATGCTGGACGTGTTTTTTTAGGTTACTGTTCTCTTACATCCATTTGATGCGTAGGCCGCCGTATTATTACAGCGCTGCAATTTTTTTTGAGCAGGTATAGGAATGGCTAAACGGTTGGAGGTTGCAATAGGGCGGGGTAGAAAGCAGCAATGCAATTCCTTGGGAATAGTATGCAGCTGCATGTCAAGGTATAGCACAAACAAAAAAACCGGCTTAAAGGCCGGTTTTTTTATATCCAGAGGTAATCCGCTCGGATTAGCCTTTGATCACTTCAGTTTCCTGCACAAGGTCAGTTGCCGGGGCGTTCTGCTCGGACACCTCAACGCTGGCAAAGTTGTAGGCTGGGCAGTATGTCTTGCAGGAAGTCATACCCAGTGCCAGGATGAATGCGCCGAATGCTGCTAATTTCTTCATGGTAAAATATTTAAATAAACGATGGTAATCCAAAAATACAATTTTTACTATAAATGCAAAACAGTATACGCAAATTTAACGCTCACGGCTTTAAATTTCGTATCCCAGGATGTTCAGCATCGATTCATATGTCTGCTCAGGAGCAAATTGCCAGCTTTTCAGCTTGCCGTCTACATCACGATCTACCAAAATGTGTTGTGGCGAAGGTATAAGACAGTGCTTGATGCCGCCATACCCGCTCAGCTGCTCCTGGTAGGCTCCCGTATGGAAGAATCCGATGTATAACGGCTTTTCCTTCGGCGCCTTCGGCAAGAACACCTGGAACGAGTGCATCTCTGAGTTATAGTAATCCTGGCTGTCGCAGGTCATGCCGCCCAATTGTATTTTGCGGTACTCTTTGTCCCAGTGGTTGATCGCCAAAAGCGGCCAGCGCTGGTTAAGCGCCCAGGCATCCGGCAGATTCGTGATAAACGAACCATCGATCATGTACCATAGTTCCTTGTCGTTCTGGAGTTTCTCATCCAGAATGGAATAAATGTTGGCAGCGCTTTCACCTACCGTGAAAATTCCGAACTCGGTGAAAATATTTGGCTCCGGCACACCTTCTTCATTGCAGATCCGCTTGATGGTGCGCAGAATCTCCTCGGTCATGTACTGGTAGTTGTAGTCCGCCTGTATAGAAGTTTTGATCGGGAAGCCGCCACCAATATCAATCGTGTCGAGCTCCGGGCATACCTTCTTAAGCTCGCAGTACTTGTGCACAAAGCGGCTCAACTCAGACCAGTAATAGGAGGTGTCCTTTATACCTGTGTTGATGAAGTAGTGGAGCATTTTGAGCTCGAAACGATCGTCTGGCTTAATCTGCTGCTCGTACAGGTCAATCACATCGTTGTAGCGTACGCCCAGGCGGGAGGTATAGAACTGGAACTTCGGTTCTTCGTCCGACGCCAGGCGCATACCTACCTTCGTTTTCACGTTTACGTGCTCCTTGTAATACTCAATCTCGCCTATGTGGTCGAGTATCGGCATACAATTCACAAAACCATCGTTTATAAACTCCGTGATCCACTGGCGATAGCGCTCACGCTTAAAGCCGTTGCAAACGATATAAGTGTTTTTGTTGATTTTGCCCTTCTTGTAAAGCGCCTTCACGATCTGCATATCGTAACCCGAAGAGGTTTCGATGTGGATGTCGTTTTTGAGGGCCTCCTCCATTACAAAAGAGAAATGCGAGGCCTTAGTGCAGTAGCAATAGGTATAGGTGCCCTGGTAGTCAAGCTTCTGAATAGCGTCGTTGAAAAGCCCTTTCGCCTTTTGTATCTGCGAACTAATCTTGGGCAGGTATGTTAATTTTAATGGGGTACCGTACTGTTTGATCAGCTCCATCAGCGGAATGCCGTTGAAGTACAACTCGTTGTTCTCCACAGTAAATTCGTCTGTCGGAAAGTCAAAAGTCTGGTGAATGAGGTCGGTGTATTTATCCATCCTGGTGCTTGTGGGCTTAAGAAAACATGCAATATTGTTCGTTATTTACCATCTTTGCAAAAACTTTGTTTAAATTATAAGAAACGTTCAGTTATTTATGTCAATCACGCTCTTCCGGGCGGGAAGATAAATGGCGTCGGAGAGCAGTGTGCGCACGTTTTCCCTTAGAACCAGGCAAAGCCTTTTTGTTTGAATTTTTTGTCATCCTGAAAAGATCCTGGTAGCTAGGAGCAGCTGCTTGACCTGTTTTTTGACAGGCACTTTAACAGCATGACAGAGAATTGGGAGTGCGTTTTTGGAATGAAATTCTTCCTTTGGAAATGAAGATACCGGATCTGGTTCAGGAGTTGCAGAGGGTGAAGATCAAAGGGAGGAATTGCTGTGAGGAGAAAAACTGAACGACTACAGACTACCTATTACCTATGAAAAAGATAAAACTGATAGAAGTACGCTCAGAACTCGGTGCGGGCACGCGCGGGGCCAGCATGGGTATAGATGCGTTGCGGGTGGCCTGCTGGGACAAAGGCTGCGATTACTTCAAGCGTTTCAACTCTGTCAGCGTACCCGACCTCAACTATACCCTGTTCGATAAGGACCTGTTCCCCAATGCTCACCGCATCGACAGCATCCTGACTGTGCAGAAAAACATTGCCAATGCCGTAGAGCAGACGCTGGAGCTGGATATGTTTCCGTTGGTACTTTCCGGCGACCACTCTAACGCGCACGGCACCATAGCAGGTATAAAAGCCGCTTACCCCGACAAGACCCTGGGTGTGATTTGGGTTGATGCGCACGCTGACATTCACTCGCCCTATACCTCACCATCGGGTAACGTGCACGGTATGCCGCTGGCCATGGCCCTGAATCTCGACAACCTGGAGCGCCAGATCAACGACCCGGAACAGGAAACGATCTTTTTCTGGAACTCGCTGAAAAAACTGGGCTACCCGGGGCCGAAGATGAAGCCGGAGCACCTGGTATACATTGTGGTGCGCGACACCGAAGAACCTGAGGATTACCTAATCGCCAAGCACGGCATCAAGAACTTTACCTACGCCGAACTGAGCCAAAAAGGCCCCGAGCAGGTAGCCGCCGAGGCGCTGGATCGTCTGCACGACTGTGATATTATTTACGTGTCGTTTGACGTGGACAGCCTGGACTCGAAGTTCTCGAAAGGAACGGGTACGCCGGTAGAAGTAGGCCTGAATGTAGAAGAAGCCAAATTGCTCAACTACCACTTGCTACAGGACCGGCGTATTGTGTGCTACGAGATGACGGAAATCAACCCGACGCTCGACACTGAAAATACTATGGCCGAGAACGCTTTCGAGATACTAGAGACCGCCACTGACGCCATTTTACACCGAGAATTTAACAAAACAGCCATACATTAATCTACTTAATGCAACTTCAAAACGCCATCAGCCAGAGCATCAGCCAAGCATTGGAGGCTTTGTTCGGCCTTACCGTTGACGCATCTACCATCAGCCTGCAGCCTACCCGTAAAGAGTTTGCCGGCAGCTTCACGTTCGTTACCTTTCCTTATACCAAGCAGGCCGGCAAAGGTCCCGAGCAGATAGGCGGGGCGCTGGGTGCATACTTAAAAGAGCACGCCGCCGAAGTGAAAAACTACAATGTAGTAAAAGGCTTCCTGAACCTCGAGATCGAAGAGCAGGTATGGGTGAACTTATTCCGCGAATTGATGACCGACCCAGGTCATGGGCAGGCAGCCGATTCGGGCAAGAAAGTGATGGTGGAATACTCTTCGCCAAACACGAACAAGCCGCTGCACCTGGGCCACCTGCGCAATAACTTCCTGGGCTATTCCGTGTCGGAGATCATGAAGGCTAATGGCCACAACGTGATGAAAGCGAATCTGGTGAATGACCGTGGTATTCACATTTGCAAGTCAATGCTGGCGTACCAGATGTTTGGTAATGGTGAGACGCCTCAAAGCAGTGGCATCAAAGGCGACCATCTGGCGGGCAAGTACTATGTGCTGTTCGACAAGGCTTACAAAGAGCAGATCAATGAGTTGGTAGCTGGTGGTATGGATAAAGAAGAAGCGAAGAAAAAAGCTCCTTTGATACTGGAGGCTCAAACTATGCTGCAGAAATGGGAGCAGGGCGACGAAGAAGTAGTGTCACTTTGGAAAACCATGAACGGCTGGGTATACGAAGGCTTCGATGCGACGTACCGCAACATAGGTGTTGATTTTGATAAATTCTATTACGAGTCAGAGACCTATACCTTGGGCAAAGAGCGTGTAGAAGAAGGCCTGCAGAAAGGTGTGTTCTTCAAGAAACCAGATGGCTCGGTATGGGTAGACCTGACTGACGAAGGACTGGACGAGAAGCTGCTGCTCCGATCTGACGGTACTTCGGTGTACATTACCCAGGACATGGGCACGGCCGAGCTTAAGCACAACGACTTTCCATACGATCAGTCTATTTACGTAGTGGCTGATGAGCAGAACTACCACTTCCAGGTACTGAAAGCGGTGCTCAAGAAACTGGGCAAACCATACGCCGAAGGCATCTATCACCTGTCTTACGGCATGGTGGACCTGCCATCAGGCAAAATGAAATCGAGAGAAGGTACCGTGGTGGATGCCGACGAACTGGTGCAGGAGATGATCGACACGGCCCGTCAGCAAACCGAAGAGTTAGGCAAGATCGAAGGTTTTACGCCGCAAGAGGCTGCTAAACTTTACCATACCCTGGCCATGGGTGCCCTGAAATACTTCCTGCTCAAAGTGGATCCGAAGAAGCGAATGCTCTTCAATCCGCAGGAGTCGATTGACTTCCGTGGCAACACCGGTCCGTTTGTGCAGTATACACATGCCCGTATTTCGGCCATCCTGCGTAAGGCTGGCAAGATAGGTATAGCAGTAGACGCAGCTTCATTTGGTGAATTCAAAAACTTGCACGAAACAGAGCAGGACGTGATCACGTTGCTGGTGAATTACCCGGAAGTGGTGCAGGAAGCCGGTAAGCTATATGCGCCGTCAGTGATCGCAAATTACGCCTACGAACTGGCCAAAGCTTACAACCGTTTCTACCAGGAGATCTCGATCTTCAACGAAACCGACGAACAGGCACGTAACTTCCGTATTGCCCTGTCTGCCATGGTAGCCCGCTTCGTGCGCGAAAGCATGAGCCTGCTAGGTATAGAAGTGCCGGAGCGAATGTAACTACAGGTATAGTGAGTCAAAACAAAAACGAAGCATTCCGGTTAAGCCGCATATATGTATATCTTAAGCAAAAAACATGAAGCTCACCGTACAACTTTTAACCGCAGGACTTGTACTAGGTATAGTAACTGCCTGCTCAGGTGGTTCTAATACAAGCAATCTGACAACAGATACGACAACTGACACGATGGCAACAGAAACATCTCAAACTGCACAGAATACCGATTTTTATGCTTTCAAGGTCAACAGCCTGGAAGGACAGGAAATTGATTTGTCGAAGTTTAAAGGCAAGAAAGTACTCGTAGTGAACACGGCATCAGAGTGCGGCTATACCCCACAATATGCAGATCTGCAGAAACTGCACGAAACGCATGGCGACAAAGTGGTGGTGCTGGGCTTTCCGGCAAACAATTTTGGTGGTCAGGAACCAGGTTCAGAAGAAGAAATCGCAGCTTTCTGCCAGAAAAATTACGGCGTGACATTTCAGATGATGGAAAAGGTCTCGGTGAAAGGCGATGACCAGCACCCGCTTTATCAGTGGCTGGCCAAAAACAGCCCGAACAACGATGAGCCAGCCTGGAACTTCAGTAAATACCTGATTGACGAGAACGGGAAAGTGATCGCTTTTTATCCGTCTAAAGTAAAGCCGACGGGCGAAGAAATCCTGGCGGCGATTCAGAAGTAACAGCAGGCAGGTATAGCGCTCAGGTATACCTGCTTTTTTAGAGAAATACATTGAATACAACACAACACATTCCGCAGAATCCAGGCTTGGTAAAGGCCTGGATTTCGGCTTTTAGGCCACGCACACTGCCACTGGCTTTTTCCTGCATCGGTATGGGCGGTTTTATGGCTGCTGCCTACGGTGCCTTCAACGCTACCATTGTGGGCCTCTGTGTGCTCACCACCCTGTTTTTGCAGATACTCTCGAACCTGGCTAACGACTACGGCGACTCCATACACGGCGCTGACAGCGTGCACCGGGAAGGGCCAAAGCGTGCCGTACAGGCCGGTCACATCAAAGCGGAGAACATGAAGAAGGGAATGGCCGTGTTTAGCCTGCTGTCGCTGGTGACGGGCTTGCTGCTGCTGTGGGTATCTTTCGGGAAGGAGGGCATCTACCTGTTTCTGATCTTTCTGGGGCTTGGTCTGGCCTCTATCTGGGCGGCTATCAACTACACGGCGGGCTCTAAGCCTTATGGCTATGCCGGCTTAGGAGATATTTTTGTGTTCGTATTCTTCGGGCTGGTAGGCGTGCTGGGTACATTTTTTCTGCAGGCGCAGTCATTGCCGGCGGTCGTAATTCTGCCCGCTATGGTTTGCGGCTTCTTTTCGATGGCGGTACTCAACGTGAATAATATCCGAGATATCAAGTCGGATGTGCTGGCAGGTAAGCGTTCCATACCTGTGCGACTCGGCCCGAAGCGTGCACGTGTCTACCATCTGCTGCTACTGGCTGGCGGTGTGGGAAGCGCTCTGGCCTATGTTCTGCTCAATTTTTACAGCGTGTGGCAGTTTTTATTTCTGCTGGCTGTACCGCTCGTTTTGGTTAACGGTATAAAGGTATGGCAAAAGCAGACTTCCGCCGAGCTCGATCCATACCTGAAGCAAATGGCCATCACCACCATGCTCTTTGTACTGCTCTTCGGTATCGGACAGTTGCTCTAACCAGGTTAATCTGGTGGCTATACCTGCCATACCCTGAGCGCACTGCTTCCGTAAGTAGGTACTTACCTTTTAATTCTGATGACATGGAAAAACGCAAGCTTGGAAATTCTGGTCTTGAGATAGCGCCCTTGGTATTTGGCGGAAATGTGTTTGGCTGGACGGCCGATGAGCCAACCTCTATAAAATTGCTGGATGCCTTTGTTGATGCCGGTTTTAACTGCATCGATACAGCCAATTCGTACTCCTCCTGGGTGCCGGGCAATACGGGTGGGGAGTCTGAAACCATCATCGGAAACTGGCTGAAGCAGCGCGGAGGCCGGGAGCAAATCATCATTGCCACCAAAGTCGGGGCCAACTTGGAAGGCAAGGGTGGCTTGAGCAAAGACTACATCCGGCAACAAGTGGAGGCTTCCCTCAAACGACTCCAGACCGACTACATTGACCTGTATCAGTCGCATTACGACGATCCGGAAACACCCATCGAAGAAACGCTGGAAGCTTATTCCAAATTGATACAGGAAGGAAAAGTACGTGCGATCGGGGCGTCGAACTTCAGCGGTGAGCGCCTGGAGAAGGCGCTGAAGGCAAGCGAACAGAACAACCTGCCGCGTTACGAGAGCTTTCAGCCGGAATACAACCTCTACGACCGCGAAGCCTACGAAAAAGAGACTGAGCCGGTCTGCACCCGGTATGGCTTGGGTGTGATCAACTATTATGCGCTGGCTAGTGGTTTCCTCACAGGCAAGTATCGCTCCGAGGCGGATTTGGGGCAGAGTCCACGGGGCCACGGCGTGAAAGATTACCTGAACGATCGCGGGTCCCGTATTTTGCAGGCGCTGGACGAAGCGGCCAAGCAGTACAGCACCACGGCAGCCAGCATATCGCTTGCCTGGCTAATGGCACGACCCAGTATTACAGCACCGATTGCCAGCGCCACCAAACTGGAGCAACTGGAGGACTTGGTAAAAGCGGCCGGGCTTAAGTTGGATCAAGCCACCATTAAAAAGTTGGACGAAGCGAGTGCCTATTAAACTTAAGCACAGGTATAGCATCAACAGCAAGAGCCGCTTTTTTAGCGGCTCTTGCTGTTGATGCTATACCTACCCGACTACTGTAGACAAGCAAGGGAACAGGTATAGCTAAAAAAAATCCGGCTGAGGAGCTGAATCAATTGGCCAGTAAGTCGCTGCTTTGAATGATTTTACCACCTTTCTCCTGTATGTCGTTGCGGGCTGCTGCGTAGCTTTCCTGGCTAATAGCGCGGATGGCATTTTCTATCACAAACGTCTCAAAACCTTCCTGCAGGGCATCTATGGCGGAGTAGTACACACAGTAGTCGGCGGCCAGGCCAGCCAGGTATAGCTGCATTACGCCTTTGCCGCGCAGGTAGTCCGCTAGGCCCGTAGACTTGAGTCGACCGTTGTCATAAAAACCGCTGTAGCTGTCAATATCGGGGTTGGTGCCTTTGCGGAAAATCGCTTCTATTTTATTTGCTTCGAGAGCAGGGGCCAGGTCAGCGCCGGATGTGCCTTGCAAACAATGGTCTGGCCATAGCACTTGCGGGAGCCCGAGCAGTTCGGTCATTTCAAATGGGTTCTTTCCTTCATGATTAGAGGCAAAGCTCTTATGCGAAGCCGGATGCCAGTCCTGCGTGGCCATTACCAAATCAAACTGCGATTGCAGGCTGTTTACAACAGGTATAATCAAGTCGCCTTCCGGCACGGCCAACGCGCCGCCAGGCATAAAATCATTCTGGATATCGACCAGAAGCAATACTTTCATAACGTTTTTTTTCAGGTATAGCGACAAGGTATAGGTATAGGCTGAGTTTTGCAATACAGCAGTTCGCATACACCCTGTGGCTATACCTGCTTTAATGGCTGGCTATACCTGAAATTCGGATTTTATTGTCCTTTGCAAGAACTCAATCTGTTTTCAGTTAGCCGTAAACTTATAATTTCTGGAAGAAGCTATAGGTGCTTAGGAGTTCCTTTGCTAAGAATTGCTAGAGTTCGTCTGTCAGGTTGGCTAAAGGCGGTTTGTGGTCTTCCTGGTAGATCTCAAAGTATACGGTGTCGCCAATCGATTCCACCACATTGGCCTGTTTGATCACGTCCTGATAGGTATCATAACAGCTCAATGCTTTTTTCATGATCTCAATATCGGCTGGGCGCGGTTTTACTTCACAGTCAATCAGGCTGGGATCGCTGTGTTTCATCAAAAATTTACCGGATTGCAGCGGTTGCGCTGTTTTGTTGGGCAGCGTCAGAAAAGCAAGTCGTTTGAGGTAGTAAGCGCCACTGTCGCGCAGTTCCAGGTATAGGCGCTTGATGACGGCGTGCATCACCAGGTGGTCGTGAAAGCCGCTCACGCCATGCACGGGGTACGACACAATCAGTTGCGGCTTAATCTGCCGGATATGCGCTTCTACTGTTTTCTCGATTTCGCGTGGGTCCATTTCGGCAAGGCCATTGTCGGGCAGGTCGAGCACCGTCATACCTGTCAGGCCCAGTACCCGCTCCACAGCCAGCATCTCCTTATACCTGACCTCGCCCATCTCCTCTACACTTAGCCCCAACTCGTGCCGCACCTTGGTAGCACCGCCGCGCGTGAGGGTTAGCAGGTATACCTCATGGCCCTGTTCCAGCTGCTGCCACATGACAGGAGCGGGGCCAAAGGATTCATCATCAGGATGCGGGAAAATGTAGAGGATGCGCATAGCGGTGCCGGTTTAAATGTTGGTTTATACTTAAACGAGCATATGCAAGAGAACGGTTAAGGAATTGCGGTCGCCCACAGCGAGAGAGCACATTGATTCAGGTTATACCTGCAAGGCTTTCTAAAATTAAAATTTCCTTGATCAACCATAAGGAATCTCTTGGGGTTGAGTTTACTAAATCATGTTATAGCCTAAAGTGTGGCCTATCCAGGTATAGGTCAGCTTAAGCACAAAGCCGGCCGGATGACCGGTGGTAACAGTTTGATTTTTAGAACCGGTATCCGATTCTCAGACGCAGGTCAAATTCGACCTCTCTGGTGTTTTCAGAGTAGCCTGCTCCTTTGGCAAAAACATGCCTGTAGCCTAGCCCGACTCCTGTTTCGTAATTAAAATGGGCTCCGATATTTCTTCTTATCCCCCAGGTAGGTATAATAGTTACCTGATGTAGTACATTGATATTGTCGTAATTTGAAATGACAAACCAGTCGGGAATGTAGGCGGTTCGCAGGGAAATGAAATTGCCGCTGTTCCCGGAGATCTCCTTTGACTTCAGACTTCTTTTGTTCAGATTATAGTAGAGTTTTGGCTCCAGGAAGAACATCGGAGTCAGGATGAACCCTGTTTTATCGTAAAAGCTTCCTCCAAAAATCCCGCTTGTGAAACCGGCTTCGCTTCTTAAGGCTAATTTGTTGGATAGTCTGGCTTCGTTGTGCGCCCAGATTCCCAGAAAACCTACCTGGATTCCGGATATTGATCTTTCTACACTGGCATCCTGGGCTTTTGATACAAGTGCTAGACTAAGAAGGGCAAGGGTTAGTAAGACTGTTTTCATATGGGTTGCTTGAGTGGTTTGTTGCGAAGGTATAGCCGGCATTTCACACACTGGACTCCAGAATTTCTAAGTGCGACAGAATCAGTTTTATCAGCATCACAGGCTTTTTTAAGTAAGACCGGGAGCAACATCACAGTGCGGCTCCCGGAACTGACCTAACAAAATCTTAATTCGCGCCGCTTCCGCCTTGCTGTTCGCCGGCTTTCACGTCGTCGTTTTTAATGCCGCGTTTCTTACGGGCAATATCTCCTTTCAGCTTGCCAAACCGGTAGTTGAAGCCAACACTGTAGCGGCGCATCAAAGAGTAATTCTCCTGGTGCTGGGTGAAACGCTGGTCGTTGATTTCGTTTAGGAAGCGGCGGTTTTTCTGAAACGGACTGTTCACCGAGAAACTGATCGTCGCTTTATTGTCTTTCAGAAACTGCTTGTTCACCGAAATACTGTTCCAGACATAGCCGGCTGAGCGGCCCTGCAGCATGATGCGGGAGGAATAGTAGCCAATGTTGCCGCTCGCACGCCAGCCTTTCTCAAAGCGGTAGCTCGAGTAGCCGAACACATTGTAAGTAAAGCCCTCGTTATTCTGAGGCACACCGTCGATCACGCTGGTCAGTTTTACATAATTGGTTGTGGAATTCAGGTTGATGCTCAGCTTCTTAAAAAAGGTAGTATTGCCGCTCAGCGAGAAGCCATACGTCTGGTTACGGCCTATGTTACCATAAGTGGTGCGGGCAACGGTGTCGGCGCCGAGTGTGGTAAAGCTCTGGATAGAGTTGTTGGTGAAGTTGTGGAAGATACTTGCGTTAATAGAGGTTCCTTTCACGAAAGTGCTGTAAGCCAGGTTGAATACATTATTGGTAGCCGGGTCCAGCTTCGGGTTACCGTAACTGATGTTGAGTGGGTCAATCTGGTTTACGTAGGGGTTCAGGTAGTAGAGGCTCGGCCGCTCGATGCGCTGGGTATAGGACAGGCGCATGGTGCTGGCTCCCTTTAACTTACGCGACAATGTGATGTTCGGGATCAGGTTAAAATAGTCTGGTGTGGCTACCGTGCCGGATGACTTAAAGTTGGCGTCAATCTTAGTTTTTTCCAGACGGGCACCTGTTTTCAGGCCCCAATCGCCTTTTTTAAGGCTAAGTGAGGTATAGGCCGCATAAATGTCTTGCCGGTAGTCAAAATTATTGGTCAGCTTATCGTCAATTACAAAGTTGCCAGTTTCAGGGTTCTGGTTGCTGTAGAAGTAGTCGCTGCTGTTGAGGCGGAAGATCGTCTTCACACCGAGTTCAAGCGTATGCTTCTTGATTGGTTGCACATAATCGGCCTGCATGGTGTGCTCCAAGGAGCTACCGTCATTGTCAGTTTGGCTCACCTGACCATTGAAATTGAGTACAGGGTCTAATATAAAATCCGAACCGCTTCCGTTGATGCTGTTGTTGAGGCGGTAGGAGAGCGTAAACAGCTGGTCTTTGCTCTTCTTGAACGTGCGCTGATAATCTGCTCCTAAGTCATAGCCTTTCCAGGTATAATCGCCGTTGTTCAGGCGGGTATAAGCCTGTGACAGAGCACCGCTAGCATCAAAAAGATCGACACGCTGCGTCAGGAAATTATTGCCTGTGTTCGAGTTCATGCTGAAGTTGGCGGTGAAGAGGTTAAGTGTGTCCATTTCAAAGCTGAACTCGCCGCTGGCGTACTGGTAAGTGTTATCGTTGCGGCTTTCACCCACTTGCTCTAGTATGGTCTGGCGTATTTTATCTTCTCTGTACAGGTTGTTGCTATTGGGAGGGCTGTAGTAAGAGCCTGTGCCAAAGTACCCTGAAAAGCCTGCCTTGCCGGCCTTGGCCGTCAGGTAGCCGCCAACGTTAGCACCTTTGGGACTGGAAGCCTGCGCATGCACAGAGCCATTATACCCACCGATGTTTTTCTTGTGCGTGATGATGTTGATGATGCCGCCTACTCCTTCAGCCTCATACTTTGAAGGCGGATTCGTGATCACCTCGATACTTTTGATGGTGCTGGCCGGCATACTTCGGAACACATCCTTGGGGCTGCGCACAAACAGCGATGAGGTTTTGCCATTCACGAGCACGCGGTAGTTGCTGTTGCCGTTCAGTTTAATGTTGTCTTCTGCATCCAGGCTCAGTAGAGGCACTTTGCGCAGCATGTCCAGCGCCGTCATGGTCTGGCTTTCGGGGTCGGCATCTACGTTGTAGGTGAGCTTGTCAATGTCCTGCTCCACGAGTAGCTTCTCTGTCACGATCTGCACTTCTTTCAGTTGCTTAGCCGAGGATACAAGCGGTAGTTTACCTAAATCGATGGTGTTGCCGGTAAAGGCGGGAAGAGGCAACACTTTGGTTTTGTAGCCCACATACGAGAGAACCAGTTGGTACTGCTTCATCTCAAGGCCTGTCAGTTCAAAGGAGCCGTTGTCTTTTGTGAAAGTACTTTTGATCGTTTGATTTTTACCTGTCTCCTGCACTACCACCGTTACATAGTCCAGGGTGGCTTGAGTGGCAGAGTCGGCTACTATACCTTTAATAGTGCCTGTCGGTGTTGGGGATTGGGCATAAGCCATGCAAGCCAGGCACCAGAGCAGTGCCAGCAGTAAAGTTTGTTTCATTTAGTTATAGAATTGTTTGGATGACGCAATCGGTACCAACAGGCTTTACCAGCCTTGCCTCTGCACTTTACTTAAGTCTCAACTGATAGTAAATACAGGGAGCTTAATCAGTAACGATTAGAAAGGTATTAAATAATATATATAAATCTGTAAATATTAGATAAAACTTCCTTTTCTATAGATGAAAAAGGCTATTGATGCCGATGAAGCTGAGGAGCCATGGGGTATAAAAGTGCGGCTGAAAGAGGGCAGGGTGCTGTTAAACAAAAAGAGCCGCTCGGTCAGGAGCGGCTCTTTTTGTTTAGTTATTGTCTTGGGGCACCTGTTGGCTGCTGTTGCCCGGCGGATTGTCTGACTTGTCTCTGTTTTTATTGCGATTGCGGTTTCTGTTGCGGTGCGGTTTCTTCTCGCCTCCCGCACCTTCTGCACCCGGAGCTCTTTCGCCTGTTGCGGCCGGAGTCTGGTTGGCTAATTTCACCGGACGGTCGTTACCTTCGTTAGCTGCTGCTGGCTTAGGGCCTTTATTTCTGTTGCGGTCTTTGTTGCCTCCTTCGCTACCACGGCCACCTGCTGGTTTACCGCCACCTTGTCTGCCACCAGGTCGTGCACCGCCTTTGCCTCCACGCCCGAAATCACGACGGGTCGGGTCGTATGCAGGCGCAGCACCAAAACCTTCCGGAAGAGGTAACTTTGGCAGGTCGCGCTCAATCAGTCGCTCCACTTTGTGCACACGGTACATGTCATTCTCGTTCACAAACGTGATGGCCATACCTGTAGACGCAGCACGGGCCGTACGGCCTACGCGGTGCACATAGTCTTCTGCATCCTGTGGCATGTCAAAGTTGACCACGTGGCTCAGGCTGTCGATGTCTATACCTCTGGAGAGGATGTCAGTGGCCACCAGAATCTGGTACTTTTTGTTCTTAAAGCCTTGCAGCGCCTTCTCGCGCTCTTCTTGTGTCAGGTCCGACATGATGCCCTCGGCTTCGAAGCCCATTTTGCGCAGCGAGCGCACAATCTGGTTCACATTCGATTTGCGGGACGTGAAGATGATCATGTTCTGCACTTCCAGCTCCCGAATCAAATGCTCCAGCAAAGGCAGCTTCTGGTTGTCGTAGGTCAGGTATAGGCGCTGGTCTATACCTTCAGCAGGCTTGGAAATGGCCAGGTTAATTTCAGAAGGCTCCTGCAAAATCTGCTGAGCCAGGTCACGAATTTTCTTTGGCATGGTAGCCGAGAAGAGGAGTGTCTGACGCTCCGTTGGCAGGGCTCGCACAATCTTCAGGATGTCATCCATAAAGCCCATGTCCAACATCTTATCGGCCTCATCGAGCACCAGGTGCTGCAACTGGTCTAGCTTTACATAGCCCAGGGCCATATGCGACATCAGGCGACCCGGCGTGGCAATAATAATATCGGCTCCGCTGGTAAGGGCCCGCTTCTGCTGATCCCACTCGTCGCCTTTGCTGCCACCATAAATGGCAATAGAGCTTACCGGGGCATAATAGCCCAAACCCTCTACCTGCTCGTCAATCTGCTTGGCTAACTCACGGGTGGGTACAAGTATAAGTGTGCTGGTGAAATCAGTATTAGTATGCGAGATGCGGTCGATGAGTGGCAATAGATACGCTGCTGTTTTACCTGTACCGGTCTGGGCACAGGCTATCACGTCTTTTCGCTCAAGTATGAGCGGTATAGCCATCTGCTGTACCGGGGTCGCGGTATTGTATCCCATCGACTCAATTCCGGTGATCACGTCTTCGTGAAGGTTAAATGAACGAAAATCCAAAATTATCTCCTTAAAATTATTTTTATGGCCTAGCGGCCTCTAAACCGCATTTATTGTGGTAAAGATACGATTATTATACCTTATTCGAGAAAAATTTAAAAGTTGATGTTATTTATCTTCAAAATTATATTAATATTGCATCGTCAATCAGTGAAGAATATAACAATACATTTAAAAATTTGGTTAGGTATTTAAAAAGTTCAAAGAATTAGAAAACCGCTATATAGATAGAAGGCTTTAAATTTAAATGAAAACCAAGAATACTTATTACTGTTATATAACTTAAGCAATATTTAGTTTTAATTACATAGATTTTTTTATATTAAGGCCGAAACATTTAGTCAAGTGCGGCGTAAATAAGCCCAAAGTGATATAAACAATCATCTTAAAACATATAAAAGAAAGATTTATTTAAATTTAAAATGAAAAAAGCTATACAAGAATCTCCGAACTTTTATCTTCTACTAGGTGTAAACATCATCAATGCTATTTTCATCTTGATATAGTACACCTCCTGATCGGAACCTAATTACAAAACATAGCGAAAACATACTGGCAGCTCTTCTTCGGAAGGGCTGCTTTTTTTATCCCCTTTTTGATAGCTTTGTTCCTGAGGCAATGATGCGCGCTATACCTATACCTGACTACAATGGCAGAACCTGTTTTTAAAGAGATGCTGGTGCTGGAGCTGGCCAGTGTGCTGGCGGGCCCGAGTGTGGGGCAGTTTTTTGCAGAGTTGGGCGCTACCGTCGTGAAGCTGGAAAATGCAGCGACCGGCGGCGATGTAACACGCAGTTGGAAACTGGCAGGAGAACAAAATAATGTGTCGGCTTACTTCTCAGCGGCAAACTGGGGCAAACTCTCCCTAGGGCTTGATATTACCGAGCTACAAGCACTGGAGGCTGTGCACAAACTGGCGGCCAAAGCGGATGTCGTTATTGCTAGCTACAAGCCCGGTGACGCGGAGAAACTGCAAGTAGATTACCATACGCTTGCCCTGCTAAACCCAGGCCTGGTATACGGACACATTACCGGCTATGGCCTGGAAGACCAGCGGGCTGGTTACGATGCCGTGATCCAGGCGGAGAGCGGGTTTATGTACATGAATGGCTCCCCGGACGGACCTCCCACCAAAATGCCTGTCGCACTGATGGATATTCTGGCAGCGCATCAACTGAAGGAAGGTATCCTGACCGCACTTCTGCAGCGGGGACGCACCGGCAAAGGCAGCTTTGTGCAGGTTTCGCTGTTTGACGCGGCGGTGTCAGCGCTGGCTAATCAGGGGACAAACTACCTGGTGGCGGGGCATAGTCCGCAGCGTATGGGATCGGAGCACCCTAATATTGTGCCTTATGGCAGTGTGTTCACCTGTAAAGACGGTCTGCAGCTGGTGCTTGCCATTGGCGACGACCGACAGTTCAGGCGCCTGTGCCAGGCATTGGGAGATGCCGCCCTGGCTGATATGCCTGCCTTTGCCGGTAATCGTGCCAGAGTGCAGCACCGGGATGAAGTAAACCAACAATTAAAGAAGCTGATCAGTCAGCAGGAGCGTGCTGAGTTGCTGCAGGAGCTACACAGACTGCATGTACCGGCTGGCGCCGTCAACAGCGTGTCAGAAGTATTTGAACAGCCGCAGGCAAGGCGTATGTTACTTACCCAACCCAATGGCCCGAGCGGCATCAGGCAGGTAGCTTTTGTGATGGAAGGTGCGATAACTGATGAAGTAGCGCCTCCACCGGCCTTTGCACAGCACCAGAGCCAGGTTCTGGGTATGCTTAAAAACCCTACAATGTAAAGCGAGTACTATTGAGCAGCGTATAAATGGCTTCGTAGTGAGATAAAAGTCTCAGAAATCTGCTGAATAACTATTTACAAAAGATTAGAGTAAAAAATACAGCACCCGAAAATAACGCAAGTATGAAAGATAGACTCGACGATATAATACAAGGCCTGCAGCAAAAGTCGGCCACCAAGCAGGCTATTTACCGCAATACCCACCAAACCTTCACCCGCATGAAGGAGATCTCGCAGGAGATTGTGGACGAACTGACCAGCCGGATCACGACGCACAATGCCGATGTGGTAATCGAGTACAAAGCCATCAGCGACCTGGAGTTTCAGATCAAGTTCTCAGGCGATCTGCTCGTTTTTGTGATGCACTCCAACATTATTACCTTTCCGGATGATTACGAGATCATGCGCAACGATTATGTAGAAGAAGATTTCAGGCGCCGCTTTTTTGGGCACATCATGGCTTATAACTTCATGGCCGACACCATTAAGTATAATCGCCTCGACGACCCGGGTTACCTGGTGGGCCGCATGCTGATCAACATCGAAAACCACTTTTTGATAGAAGGGGTCAAGCAAATGGATCTGCCTTACGACCGCATCGCCCGTAACGTAATCAGCGACGACATGCTGCGCCTGATTGTGGAAAGTGCCATGATCGCGGCTGTGAACAACGACCTGATGGGGCAGGATGTGTCGGATATTGAGCGCATTACCTACAAGCAGAAACTCGAAAACTCCCAGCTTTCAAGGCCGCGTAAACTGGGCTTTATGGTCAGTCACGAGCTCACACACTAACCTTTCAGGTATAGCTTAACAAATAATTCCGCCCGCAGCAGGTAACTTATACCTGTCGCGGGCGGAATTTGCTTTTAAGGCTAAATGGTAGCAGCCTGAACTTCTTGTATGCGTAGCTGCTGCAAGGCCGCCTCTATTGCTGGCAGACTGTGGAGCAATTGCTCAAAACTTTCGATGCAAAAGTACTGGCTCTGGAAAGTCTCTTTAATATAGGTGGTGTCCAGAATATGATTCACATTAAAGTCAAACTTTACGCTCTCATCGGATACAGACAGGTTGCTCTCGCCTACGGATGACAGGATGCCGGCCCCATAAATCTGCGCTTTCTGGCCCGGCATGCGGAACAAACCGAACTCGATGGTATACCAGTAGATGCGCGTAAGACGGTCGATGATATCGGGGCGGTCGAGGTGGGAGAGGGCCAGTTCAGATAGCTTGGCCAAAAACTCGCAGTATACCGGTATGGTGAGCAACGGCACGTGGCCAAACACATCATGAAACATATCAGGCTCCTCGAGGTAGTCGAGTTGGTCCATGCGGCGCACCCATACCGTGGCCGGAAAGCGCTTGCTGGCGATTAGTTGAAAGAACAGGGCATCGTCGACAATGCCGGGCGCTGCCACCACTTCAAAGCCTGTCAGCGGCTTCAGTTTTTGATTGATCTCCCGGAAATCAGGTATACGGTCGCGGCTGAAGCCGACTTTGTCAAGCCCTTCTATAAACTCAGGTATAGCCTTGTCGGGGAGGTTGCGCAACTGGCGGTCGTAGAGGATGGCCCATACCTGGTGGTTCTCTGGCGTGTAGTTGCTGTAGTGCTGTGTCAGGTTCATGTCTGTCATCTTATTTGAATTTGAATTTTTGGAATAGGTATAACATGAAAAAAGCAGAGCGAAAGCTCTGCTTCAGTTGTATCAGTTCAGGTATGCCTGTTGGCTCTTTTTCCTGTTTAGTTGCGGTTTATGAGTCGCCTGATTGCCTGAGAGAGCGCAGTAGAGCAGCGGTAATAATAACCGTAGCAATAATAGGCGGCACGATAGCAATCAGCGGAAACAGCAGGCAGCAGCACATGGCCGAGTGGCAATGGCAATGGGAGGGTCGCTATGGCTGCTGGTGTATGCATTTATCTTTAGATGGTCGCAATGAAGCAATTATCAGGAGTAAACGCAAATTATTCTGCCGGGTTTTTCCGATTATTTTGATCGTCTTCTGGCTGCTTGCCTGAACTTCTGGGGAATTCGTATACCTAGGTATAGGAGTTTATGTTCTTTTATTTGTGTCAGGTATGGGAGCACTCCCCGGATTTTTGAAGCGACAACAGGCTGGTTGGCAATACATGCTGCTGATTGTGGCTACAACCGCCCTGCTTAGCTCGTGTGCTGCAACAGGTGGAGGAGCCGGCGGGCTGCGTACTGAAAATGTGATCATCCTGGTAATAGACGGGGTGCGCTACTCTGAAACCTGGGGTGCCGTGCCGGGGGTTATACCTAACATGTCGCAACGCCTGATGCCACAGGGTACCTTTTGCAATAACTTCCGGAACGACGGCTTTACCTATACGAACTCCGGCCATACCGCCATCACCACAGGTATAAGCCAACCTATTGACAACTACGGAACTGAACTCCCCGCCAATCCTTCTTTCTTGCAGCTCTGGCTTAAACAGACAGGCAAACCTGCCACTGCTGCCTGGATCGTGTCGAGTAAAGACAAGCTCGATATTCTGGGAAACACCCTGCATCCGGACTGGCAAAACCAGGCGCTGCCCTCGCTCAACTGCGGCGTCAGCGGCCCCGGCAGCGGCTACCGGGCTGACTCCCTGACACTGATAGAGGTGCTCAAGGTGCTGCAAACCCAACAACCGAACCTGATGCTGATCAACTTTATGGAGCCCGATGGCTATGCTCACGCAGGCAACTGGGAGCATTATGTGCGCGGCATTTCCCGTAGCGACCGCTATGCAAAACAACTCTGGGATTTCCTGCAAAAAGACATGCACTACCGCAAAAAAACGACGCTGCTGATTACCACCGACCATGGCCGCCATCTGGATACAGTGGACGGTGGCTGGGTAGAGCACGGCGATGACTGCGAAGGCTGCCGGCGCATCAGCCTGCTGTCACTGGGACCTGACTTCCGGAAAGGCGGATTTGTAGAAACAAAGTATACGCTGGTGGATATTTCGGCCACCGTGGCCCCGATGTTGGGTATAGCTTTTCCTCAATCGGAAGGGGCGGTGATGAAAGAGCTGTTTACGCGGAAAAGTTTGCGCAGGCTACCGGCTGGTACCGTACCTATACCCTGATGCCTATACCTGATTTCAGGTATAGCTTTTTTTGATTTTGAATGCTACGGGCTGCATCGTTTATTTTCCTGTCTATGGCAGCTTCCCGGATTTTTGGTGGTTTTAGACATGGGCTATACCTGTTTGTGTGGGCCGCAATGCTATACCTGCCGCTGCGGGGTATGGCGCAGGTATACGCAACCGAGGGCCAGCCTTTAGAGGTTCAGCAAAACGGGCAGGCAGCTCAACCTAAAGACCTTTTTTCAGAAGACTCGCTGCTCAGGTTTACACTTGTGGTTAACTACCAGCGGCTGCTGAAAGATCGGGGCGATGAAAGGCAGTATCACACCGCCACGCTTTCGTATGTGGAAAACTCAGGCACTGTTGTGACTCTGCCGCTCCGGGTAATGGTGCGCGGCAACCGCCGCCGGGATGCTACGGTCTGCCGTTTCCCGCCGCTCATGCTCAACCTGATCCGCAAGAAGATGCCCGCAGGAACCATTTTTGAAGGTCAGAACAAGTTAAAGCTGGTAACACACTGCGTCGGCGAAGAATATGTGCTGCGGGAATACCTCGTGTATAAGGTATACAACCTATTGTCTGAAGAGAGTTATCGGGTGCGCTTGTGCCAGGTTACCTACCAGGACAGCATTGGAAGACGGAAGGAGGAAGTACGCTATGCCTTTCTGATAGAAGACGACAAGGCCATGGCTAAACGCACCAAACTGAAGCTCATACCTGGCAAAAGAATCATCGGGATGGAGCACCTCAATCAACTGGCTATGGCGCGGCTGGCCCTCTTTCAGTACATGATCGGCAATACGGACTGGTCAGTGCCCTACCGCCACAACATCGACCTGCTGGCACCTGACTCACTTTCGGTGCCCACCCCCGTACCTTTCGACTTTGACTACGCAGGTATAGTCGGCACTCCGTATGCTGCACCGCCGCCTGAGCTAGGTATAAAATCGGTGAAAGAGCGTCTGTACCGGGCATACAGTTTTCCGGAAAATGTGCATCGGGAAGTCGTCAATACTTTCAACGCCCACCGCACCCCGATCTATGCGGTATACAGGCAGTGTGAGTCTTTGAGTAAATCAGGCTTGCGTAAGACGCTTGGTTACCTGGACGAGTTTTACAGCATCATCAACAACCCGCGCAAGTTTGAGCGTGAAATCGTGAAAGTGGGCGAGCGCAACGAGAAAGCGTACGTGACCGTGAGAGGCCTGAAATGAAATCGCCGGAACAAACAGGTTGCTCCGGCGACGTGAAGGTATGGCTATGCTATAACTTACATAATTTCGGATAGCTCAAGCCAACGCATTTCCATTTCTTCAAGTTGCTCGTTTAGCTGTTCCAGTTCTTTGGCCCAGACGTTCAACTGTTCGTGGTCGGTGGTAGTGCCAGCATTCATGGTCTCTATCAGTTCTGTTCTGCGGGTTTCCAAGCGAGGCATTTCCTTCTCCAGTTCTTCAAATTCTTTTTTCTCCTGATAAGTCGGTTTGCGCTTGCCTTCGGTTTTTTCCTGTTTCTGTTCGATAACGGGAGCCGTTGGTTTTGTTTCCTGCACGACTTTCTCCTGCTCTTTCAGCCACTCGCGGTAGTCGGTGTAATTGCCCGGGAAGTTACGGATCTTGCCTTCGCCCTCGAACACAAACAGGTGCTCTACCAGCCGGTCCATGAAGTAACGGTCGTGCGACACCATGAGCATACAGCCGCCAAAGTTGAGCAGGAAGTCCTCCAGAATGTTGAGCGTGATGATGTCGAGGTCGTTGGTGGGCTCATCGAGGATCAGGAAGTTGGGGTTCTTAATCAGCACGCGCAGCAACTGCAGACGACGCTTTTCGCCACCACTCAGCTTGCTCACAAAGGTATACTGCTGTGCCGGCGGAAATTGAAAGTGCTGCAAAAACTGACTTGCCGTGATCACTTCACCATTGGCCATTTCCACCACTTCAGCAATCTCTTTTACAATATCGATTACGCGCTGGTCTTCCTTGAAAGTCAGTTCGTCCTGGGTATAGTAACCAAATACGGTAGTCTGTCCGGGGTCGATGGTGCCGCTATCGGGTTGCAGTTTGCCGGTGAGCATGTTCAGAAACGTAGACTTTCCAGCGCCGTTCGGCCCTACCACACCGATGCGGTCTTTCTTCTTGAACACATACGAAAAGTCGTCAACGATCTTCTTGGCGCCAAAGGACTTCGAAATATGGTCTACCTCAATGATCTTGCCGCCCTGACGGGTGGTCTTGACAGAAAGCTCCAGTTGCGGCCCCGCTGTTTTCTTGGCTGCTTTTTCTTTCAGTTCCTCAAAGGCATCTACTCTATACTTGGCTTTGGTGCCACGGGCTTTCGGCTGGCGTCGGATCCAGTCGAGTTCTTTGCGCATCAGGTTGCGGGCCTTCTCAGTTTCGGCGGCGGCCATTTCCTCACGCGACGCTTTTTTCTCCACAAAATAGCTGTAGTTGCCTTTGTAGGTATAGAGTTCACCGTTATCGAGTTCAGCGATTTCGTTGGCCACTTTGTCTAGGAAGTAACGGTCGTGCGTCACCATCAGCAGGGTAGTATTCTGCGTTGAGAGCAAACCTTCGAGCCACTCAATAGTGTCCAGATCCAAGTGGTTGGTAGGTTCATCGAGAATCAGCATAGTAGGTTCTTCGATCAGCACACGTGCCATGGCTACCCGTTTACGCTGCCCTCCCGAGAGGTGCTTTATCTGTTGCTCCAGGTTGTGTATACCTAGCTTGGAGAGGATCTGCTTTACTTTGATCTCAAAATCCCATGCCTGTAGTTCGTCCATGCGCTCCATCAGGTGCTGCATAACCTCTGCGCTGGTGTCGGGGTGAGAGATGGCTACTTCGTAGTCACGTATCAGGTCCAGTACTTCGCCCTGTCCGCCAAAAATGGTCTGCTGCACGGTAAGTTCTTCATCAAACTCCGGATTCTGGCCCAGGAAACCAATTGTTATTTCTTTGCGCACACTCACGCTGCCACCGTCAGGGGGCAATTTGCCTGCCAGCACATTCAGCAGGGTGGTTTTGCCAGAGCCGTTTACGCCCACAAGCGCTACACGCTGCCCCTGGCTGATACCAAAATTCAGGTTTTTGAAAAGCCAGCGTTCGCTAAAGCTCTTCGATATATTTTCTGCGGATAGGTAATTCATAAAGCAAATTTAGGCATTTCTGCGCTATGCAGCAGGCAAAATAAAACAGGCCGACCTGTTAGAGTCAGCCTGTTGCTTTATACATGGTTTGTACGGCTATCGTAATGGATCTTCGTGGGCTACATTGGTTTTGTAAGCTCTGCTTGGCGTACGGTGCGTTGTCAGTGAGGCCAGCATTGAAAATACACCGAAAATGAGGTGTGGCGTAAACACACGGTCTGCAAAACCAAACAGCCATGGCGAAAGCGCCAGAATAGCACCAATACCAAAGTCGAGCATCAGGTGAGTCTGCATCGGAATCTTTTTAATCAGACCCATTTCAAAATCTGTGAGGATCGTCTGCAGGAGTACCATTGCACCAAAAACGACAGGCACCCACGTCTCGGCACCTCCGGCGGCGAAGTCAAACAGCCAGGGCGATGCAATGAGCAAAATGCCATACAAATAGTCCAGTATTCCGTGAAAACGGGTTGGGATAAAACGCATTATTACCTCCTTTCTTATTGTTCTACAAGGAATAATATACGTTTCTGTAAAAGCGGTGTTGGATATATAGTGATAAAATAGTGCAATTTATTGGTCAGTCATTACCAGTGTGCGGGCTACATAATCGTGCAGGGCCTGTCTGCGGCGCGTGAACTGTATCAGCAGGAAACCTAACAGTAGGGGTAATGCTGACAGGAGGCGCGAAAAGTAGCGCACATTTGCTTGCAGCAGAGAAATCCGCTTGCCACGTACGTCGGTCACTTTGAGGCCCAAGGTGAACTTGCCGATGGTAGCCTGCTTTGGAGAAGCCTCCAGCAGGGTATAGTAAAGCCAGTGCAGTATCGGGAAATACAGACTATAGAAAAACAGTTGCAACACCGCTTCAAACTCCATCAGGCTGATGCCGCCCTCAGATACCACCTGCTTCCAGGTATTGAACTGCAGCGAGTATTCGGCCATGGAGTAGATTATAATTGAATACCAGAACACCAGTATGGTCGTGTCGATGAGGAATGCCACAAAACGACTGATAAAACTACCATACAAGGGAGCGCGTTTCACTATTGGTGAAGCGGATGACATAATAAATGCAGAGTCGGTGATAGCTGTAGGCATAAGGGCTAGGCTAAGAGGTGGATAATCTGCCTTATCTGCTCTGTTGATAAAGCCAACGGGGTATCGTTTGCAGCTATTTATAAATTTAATAGCAATTCCCTTTGTGTAAAGTAGTTAAATATAATAAACTAAACTTTATTAACAAAATATATTGTAAAAATAATATTTAATTGGGGTGATTGTGTTGTTCGGCTGCTTCATAAAGCAAAATTAAGTTCGAATAATTCAATGTAAATTACTTAATAAGTGAATGATCTTAAAATTATAGTGAATAGCTAATTCTGTAGGTTTTAGCATAACTTCGCAGCGTATGAGAGACAGAAAAAGCGCATCCCCCATCGGGGTTTTTGACAGTGGCATAGGCGGACTTACCGTAGCACAGGCAATCGTGGGGGAACTGCCCCGGGAGCGGCTGGTATACTTCGGAGACACCGCCCACTTGCCTTATGGCGATAAGTCAACTGCTGCGATACAGGCTTATGCCGTCAAGATATGTGATTTGCTGCTCCGGCAACATTGTAAAGTGATTTTGATTGCCTGCAACTCGGCTTCGGCGGCAGCTTATGAGCTGGTGAAGGAATACGTGGGCAGCAAGGCGCTTGTGCTGAATGTGATAGACCCGGTGGTGGAGTATATTGGCAAAACCTATGCAGGCAAAACCATCGGACTCATCGGAACAAAGCAAACCGTCAACTCAAATGTATACCTCAAAAAGGTTGATGCGCTGGATCTAAATATTACGTTGAAGTCACACGCCACGCCGCTGCTGGCCCCTATGATTGAAGAAGGTTTTTTCAACGATTCTATCTCTGAAAATGTGATTCATGCCTACCTGTCGGCTCCGGAACTGCAAGGTATAGAGGCGCTTATATTAGGATGTACCCATTACCCGCTTATCAAAAAACAGATCGCAAACTACTACCAGGGCAAAGTGGATGTGCTCGACGCCAGTCAGATCGTAGCCAAACACGCCCGAAGCTTTCTGGAAGTCAACGATCTGGTATCCGAGGAGCTGCTCGGTGATCATGCTTTCTATGTGTCGGATTTTACCAGATCTTTCGAAGAAAGCACCCGCATCTTCTTCAATCGAAAAGTGCAACTAGAGCATTATCCGTTGTGGGAATAAGGTGAGTTTGGGATTTTAAGAGTTAGCGAGTTGTGATGTAGTGGCTTTATACCTTAATGTCGATCAAGTTTGTACCCAATTGCCATCATGCAGGTGAATTCCTTTTTGAAGTGCCATTTCATCCTAAGAAATCACGCTCAAACGCACTGTCATTCTGTAAAGAAACTTGTCTGATGGGAAGTTAAGCCTGTGCTATTCGCTTCCAAGATCCTTTCAGTATGACAAATAGAATAGAACGGAATGAACCTGCTTCTCAAAGGGGTAGGGGCAAGTTAATCGAGAGCTTAATAATTTAAACACTCAGCAATTCAACCATCAATCCCAAACCCCATCCTTCCAGAAATTCCGTAAAAAGTGTACCTTTATACTGCAACCGAGAAAATCTTATGAAAAAGCGATATTTAACCATTGGCGACTTTAAGCGCAACGCCTTTATTGTGGCGGCTGCCGCTACGATGGGATTGACCAGCTGCGACTCTAACACGCAGACAAATGATGAATGGAATGCCGGGACAGAAGTGCCAGCGCCGGATGGTGTTGTAACAGAACTGACCGAGGAGGCTCCTGACCAGTGGAAGATCACGGACGAGCGAACCACGGTACCAGGCCAGAGCATGGCTATCCTGAAGTACAACGACGGCCGCGTGGATACGCTCCAAGGGCTGGCGCTCGAAAATCAGATGAAAGACTTGGCTAACAACCAGCAGCAGTACAACCAGGGTGGTTTCGGTATGGGCAATGTGTTGTGGTGGAGTGCCATGGGTTTTATGGCCGGCCGCATGATGTCGCCGAGACCTGCTTATTATGCTAACCCCGGCGTGATGAACAACACCGCCGCCTGGCGCCAGAATGTGCAAAACTACCGGCAGCAGTCCACTGCGCCGCGTACAGGCCAGCGTGGCTACTTCCGCGGACGCAGCGGCGGGGCAGGAGCCTAATCCGAAGCAAGGCTTTCTGCTTCAGTAGTTTACTTATTTATACAGGTATAGCTTTGTGTTTTGAAGGGGCCATACCTTGTTTTGAAGGTATCAGTATAAGCCGCTTTGCTTGTGCCGATACCTTCTTTCGCATTTCAACTCATTAGATTAAGTTATTTCATGTCAGATATTTCGAAGACGAGCATACAGATAAAACCTCATACCGGCGATGTGGAGAAGGCAGTGCGTGGACTGGGCTGGGAGTGGTGTGTGGAAGATGGCTGCGCCAATTACGTGCCCGGTGAAGCGGTGGTAATCTCGGAAGACGAAGCCGAGGAACTGTTGGATGCCGCCAGCTCGCTCTACGACATGATGATGCAGGCCATCCCGAAAGATCTTCCGGATGCTTTCCTGAAAGTGCTGGGTATACCGGAGAACCTTTGGCAACTGGCGCGCCTGTCCTGGAACGACGATCGTCAGGTGCATTTATATGGCCGCTTTGACCTGGCCATGACGCCGGACGGCCCCAAAATGCTGGAATTTAACGCCGATACCGCCACCTCTATACCTGAAACAGCTGTGGTGCAATGGGCCAGTCTGGCCGCTGCCGGAAAAAATGATGCCCTGCAATATTCAGGTCTTTACGAAGCCTTGGTGGAGCAACTCAAGGTATGGCGCGAGCGCAATGAGAATTTACCACCAGCCTTGCTGGTTACCTATATCGGAGCCAGTGCCGAAGACGAAGCCAACTGCTCCGTTATCACACAAGCTGCTAACGAAGCCGGTTTCGAAGCTCACATGTGCCCGATCGAGGATGTAACTTTCACAGCGGAAGGTGAGGAAAAAGGGGTATGGGCACAGATAGAGCAAGATCAGTGGCGACACTTTTCGTTTCTGTTCAAGCTCCTGCCCTGGGAGGAGATTGCCTGGGAGGAACCTGAATTGCTGAAAACTCTCACGTTGCTTGCCCGTTCCCGCACCATCACGATTGCCAACCCTGCCTATACCTTGATGTTTCAGAGCAAAGGCATGCTGGCCTGGCTTTGGAAGGCTTTCCCGTACCACCCGCTCTTGCTGGAAGCTGACATTGAGCCATTGACAGGTAAGTATATCAAAAAGCCATACTTTGGTCGCGAAGGACAGAGTGTAGAGGTAGTAGACCGCGGGCGTGTGACCAAAGTGCGGGGCGAGTATGATCAGCAGCAACAGGTATACCAGCGCTGGTGCGAGCTGCCCGAAGACAGCAAAGGCTATCAGTACCAGGCCGGCGTGTTCTGGTCAGGTGAGGGAGCCGCCATTGGTTTCCGCCGCGAAAAAGGTATCATCACTAACCTTTCGCAGTTTGTGCCGCATCTGGTGGAAGGTTAATATTTCTTAAAATTTAAATGGTATAGCCATGTCAATAGACTCAGAAGAGGATCTGGAAGGTATAAAAAGGGTGAGTGAAGCCGTGGCCTTTACCCTGAAGCAAATGCGAGAGCATGCCAAACCAGGTATGACTACAAAGGAACTGGACGACTTCGGTTATCAGATACTGCAGTCCTGTAAGGCGCAGTCGGCACCGAAAGTCACCTACGATTTTCCCGGCTATACCTGCATCAGCATCAACAACGAAGCGGCACACGGTATACCGTCCGATAAAACAGTGCTTAAAGATGGTGACCTGGTAAACATTGATGTATCTGCTGAGCTCAATGGCTATTATGCTGACAACGGCGGTTCTTTTATACTGGGAGAAGACATCCACGGCTTAGGCAAATTAGTGGACACATCACGTACTGCCCTGCACAAGGCGCTAAAGGAAATAAAAGGTGGCAAAAAAATAGCTGAGATAGGCCGTATCATAGAGACTGAAGCAAAGAAAAATGGCTTTAAAGTAATCAAGAACCTGGTCGGCCATGGCGTCGGACGCAGTCTGCACGAAGAGCCGCACGAAATTCCCTGTTTCTATGACAAATACGAGACACGCCGGTTCCGGAAAAACACAGTGGTGGCCGTAGAAACCTTTATCTCGACCAAAGGAAGCTATGTGCACGAGAAAGGCGACGGTTGGACACTGCTCGCTGATTCGGGCGCTTACGTAGCGCAGCACGAGCACACGATCCTAATCACAGACGGAGAGCCGATCATTCTGACAGCTGCTAACGGCATTTAACTGAGTGACGTGCTTGGCACATTAGCACATTAAAAACTACCTTTGCGCGTTCCTAAACCCTGACTGCTTATGCTTGCTTTTCTGCTGACACTTATGCTCCTCCTGGGTATCGTCATTGTGTTGGCGTACGCAGAGCGCAAGGTGGCTGCTTTTATGCAGGACCGCATGGGCCCAACTGAGGCAGGTCCGTATGGTTCGCTACAATCGGTGCTGGACGTGCTGAAGCTGCTGCAGAAAGAGGATATTGTGCCCGCAGCAGCCGATAAAAAACTGTTTAAACTGGCTCCGATTCTGATATTCGCTGCCGTTTTTGCAGGCTTTGCAGTCATACCTTTCACCCCGGATCTTATACCTGCCGGCATTGGCATCGGCGTTTTTTACCTGCTTGCTATCATTTCACTCGACGTGGTGGGCTTGCTTATGGCTGGCTGGGGCTCCAATAACAAATACGCTATGCTGGGTGCCATGCGCTCCGTGGCTCAGATTGTGTCGTATGAAATACCAGCGGGGTTGGCCATTCTTTCTGTTGTGATGATCTGCCAGTCACTCGATTTTCAGGAGATCAGCTACCAGCAAGGTATACTACTGAACCGTTTCTCCGGACTTGAGTTTGAAACGAACTGGCTGTTCGGCATCGAAGCCTTAGGTATAAACACCACCAATATTGGTGGCATCACGACCTGGAACATTTTCAGGGCCCCCATTTTACTGGTAGCTTTTGTGATCTATTTCATTGCATCATTGGCTGAGAGTAATCGTGCGCCGTTTGATATACCAGAAGCGGAATCGGAGCTGGTCGCGGGTTTTCATGTGGAGTACTCGGGTTTCCGGTTTGCTGTGCTTTTTCTGGCAGAGTATAGCATGATGGTGCTGGTAAGTCTGGTGGCCGTTATCCTCTTTTTGGGGAGCTGGAACACGCCTCTGCCAAATCTGACGGCGCTGAAGTTTGCTAACTGGACAACAGGTACGGTAGGGGAGTTGTCAGGTATACTGTGGGGAGGCTTCTGGCTGCTCAGTAAAACCTTTGTATTGCTGTTCCTGCAGCTGCAGATCCGTTGGACTTATCCGCGCTTGCGTGTCGACCAGCTCATGCACCTGTGCTGGAAAGTGCTCACACCCGTTGCGTTAGGCATCGTGCTGCTGGCTGGCATTTGGCGGCTGCTGATGGTTTGAGTTAGGGGTTGAAGAGTCTAGTAGTTTAAGAGTAGGAAGGATATAGAGTGTTGAAAACCGGGTTGCTAATTTCCGCTAGGGAGGATCAAATTAGCTTCCAGCTTATTCTCACATAGTTAATATGGAAAAATCGTCCGTTCAACATAAAACAGGTTTTTGGGAGGTGGTAAAGTCGCTGTTGAGTGGCTTGCGACTGACCTGGCGGCATTTCCGAAATGCGGACAAGCGGCGTGCTCCTGTGCCGGTAATGGACGAGAATTACTTCAATCAGCCCGAAGGACTGGTGACGCTTACCTATCCCTACGAGGCTATACCTGTTCCGGAAAACGGCCGCTACCGCCTCCACAACGAGATCGACGATTGCATCGTGTGCGACCTTTGCGCCAAGATCTGCCCAGTCAACTGTATCACCATTGAATCGGTGAAGGCAACAGAGGAAATCGGGATGACCTCAGACGGTACCAAAAAACGCCTTTACGCTCCTGTTTTTGATATTGATATGGCCAAGTGCTGCTACTGTGGTCTCTGCACCACCGTCTGCCCAACCGATTGCCTGACCATGACGCCTGTGTATGATTTCGCTGAAGTGGACATCAAAAATATGATCTACCACTTTACGGATCTGACACCCGAGCAGGCAGAAGAGAAAAAGCAGCTATTGGCCAAACAGCAGGAAGAAATGGCCGCAGCCAAAGCAGCTGCACTGGCAGCGAGGAAGCAACAGGGCTGATTTAAAGCAAATGACTAAGTAAACTGATACTGATAAGTATGTTGTTCTACATATTCGCAGCGCTAGCTATACTTTCGGGAGCCTACATGGTGCTGACGCGGAACCTGCTGTATGCCGGTTTTTCGCTGCTACTTACTTTACTAAGTATAGCCGCCATTTATGTGTTGCTTTTTGCTGATTTTGTAGCCGTTACCCAACTGATGGTATACGTAGGCGGTGTGCTCGTGCTGATTCTTTTCGGCATCATGCTCAGCAGCCGGGTACACGATAAGTCGGTTATGTCAGAAAATACGAATGTAGGATGGGGCGTTACGATCTCTATGCTCACACTGATCGGGTTAAGTTATACCATCTGGCAGGCAGGTTTCAGTTCACTTCCATGGATTCAACAGGGTGATACCAACGTTTTGGCTGGGCAAAAGAGTACCGTGCAACTTATCGGTATAAAACTGATGACCGACTTTGTGCTGCCTTTCGAGATAGCCTCTCTATTGTTGCTTATTGCGCTTATGGGAGCCGCTTACATCGCCACTGAAAAACAGAACGTATAATGTTAACCGAGATTCCGTTAGAACATATTCTGCTGTTGAGTGCTGCCTTGTTCACGATTGGCATCCTGGCCGTCATTACCAAGCGCCATGCCGTGGTGGTACTGATGGGTATAGAATTGATCTTCAATGCAGCAAACCTCAACTTAGTAGCCTTCAGCCGTCACGATCCCCAACTGCTGCAGGGCCAGTTGTTCTCGCTTTTCGTTATCCTGGTCGCCGCTGCCGAAGCTGCCGTAGCGCTTGCCATTGTGCTGAAGGTATACCAGCATTTCAAAACAGCAAACCTTAATGAAATTATAAGTAAGGAGGGATGAATAACTGGTTAATTCATAATTTTCATTTAGCTAAAGCTTAACATCCCCTTAACTAGTACTACGACTTTATAAAAAGTGTCTGATAAAAATTGAAGTATTAGGATAGGTGCAAGAGTCTCCACATATTTTATAATACTCCAATTATAAGAGGGAACACCTACAATCAAGCACATTAAAGTAAGGAATGATTTGGAATTACTTAAGCTACTGTTGAGTTGCCTATTAATATAAGCGGAAATACAAACAAAAGTTGAAGGCAATATATCGGTTAAAGTCTGCTTTGGCACTATTAAGAGAATTGCAAATGTCGAGGAAGTCCATAAGAAAACCCACCGTCCGTAATCCCACCCTAATATAAAAAGTGGAGCCACAGCAAATAATTGAATTATTAAGAGACTTGATAAATGTGCTATATTGAAACTTAAAATGGGTTTATAATTTAATATCCTAAAATTGAGGTTATTGATATTTATTAGAATAAAGTAGATAGAACTTATGATAAGTGCCCAAGCAAAAGGCGCATAGATGTCAAAGTCAAAATTTTTGATTGTGGCGCCAAAATAACTAAGTCCTTCTGCTAGTGTCCACGAAATACCATCAATTGCAGCTGGCGGTGCCTCGTTTCCCCCTTGTTCAATGGGAAAATTGATGTTATTCCAAGATCTCCATATGCTGGAGGCAATTTTAAGAGTTCCCTTGAAGTATGCTATGCTAATGAAGGTGATAAAGGCTGGGAGCAATTGCAACGAAGCAATAGAAATATTGTATACAAATGAGCGTGCTTGAGATGTGTATACTTTTTGGTTTCTATGATATAGTAAGAGAAATATAAATGGTAAGCCAAAGAATGCAATAGATTCGTGTATTAAAATTCCTATTACTAAAAATAGGTTAACTAGTGCTATAACAAACTTGCCACCTTTTGTTATAAAATACATAGCTGCAATAAAGAGCAAAAGCTCTATCACATCTTTTCTTACCCAAAAGTCATTAATGATTGGATTACCGAGAAAGAATACAAAAGGAAATAGAAAAACAGGGTAGCCCTTGACAATAAAAGATTTTAGAAAGAAATAAATTAAGAACAAATAAGCAATCAGGCTTAATAAAATGATGATAAGGTATGGGCTTAGGTGTAAATGTTGAGATATTTGATATAAAATTTCACCTAACAAACCTCTTCTTACAAATCCACCCTGATAATTGATAAGAAACTCTGTGATATGCCAGCTTTCTTTTTCATAGCCTGCTTTTATACTTCCTAAGAGTCGAATTACAAGTACAAGAACAAATAAAACGTAGAATGCATTAATGATTCGATCTCTTTTCATCTGATTAACTTATCTGGCTTACTGGCAGCAGTGATGCAATATCTTTAAGCCATGTTTCAAGCAAACCTAGTTCTGCAGGATCTATAATTTCAAGCTCAACTAGTTTGGTGTAGCACACAATCAAATTCTCAGGGATGTTTTTAAGGCCATCTTGTAACTTTAAGTTTTTAAGGCTCTGCAATATTAGATCGTTGTTCCTATATCCAGGGATCTCATCCTTGAAATCATTCATTAAATTATGAACGTTTCTTTCTTGACGAACGGTACAGTTGTGAAACAAGATAGGCCATCCGCAAGTCCAAGCGATCCGTTGTGCTACAAAAGAGCGCCAGATGTCCGTCATTCTGAAACTGCAGTAAGATGGTAGATATAGTAAAGGAAAGGCCTCTTTAAACCACGTCGTATTTTGGCTATTGAAGGGACAAAAGGAATTTGCTCCTAATGCAATACTCTTAGACATTTTAAAATAAACTGGTAACGACCTGGTTAATCTGTATATCGCATCTACATCAGGGTTTTCATCAGCTAAGCCCTGCTGTATAGGACTTTTTACAAGAGTAGTTTTGCTTAACTTTGGAATTGCCTCATGTAAGTGCTCTAGAGCAAAGCCTCTTGGCCAAATATTAGTATCGGCGAAATACCTGTAAACATTTGTCCATCCTGTATCTTCCAATAGGTGAGCCTCAGCCTCAATTAACCTTTCATCCCAAAAAGTTGCTAGTGGTATATTGTCATCATCTGTTTCTACTATAATCTCTGCGCCACTTTCAATAGCTTTTAAATAACCAAGGTTCTTGCGCGAGTAATGTCCAACAGGTAGTTTTTCAGCTAAATCAAATGGGAGTTGGCCTTGATCTTCCAGGGAATAGAATTCACAGCCTTCTAAAGAGAATTCCTTAGGACTAGATATGTCGCCGATTACAATCAGTGGTACTTGGTGACTGACCGCTCTCGCAGCTATTTTTGTCAGAACAGGGTGACACTCATCAGCAATAGATGTAATTACAATGAAAGTTTTATTCATATGGAGGAATTAGAATACAGGAATTCCAATATGTGTTATAGCCATGACGCTTACTTTATTGATGGAGCCCTAAATGCTACTCTTTTGGTTACATAGTAAAGTAGTACATAAATAGAGTTTAAAATTGCCTTTCCAGAAACTCTAGGTGATGGTGCTCTATATTGAATTGGTATTTCGACAAATCGGGTTTTACGAAGAAGGTAGCGAAGTTCCGTTTGGTAAAAATGAGCCTCAGATAGCAGGTTGTAGGATAAGAATTTTCTTACTATTTCAAGACTGAACCCTTGAAACCCGGACGTCATGTCATGCATCTTAGTTCCTAATAGTAGATTAGAAAGTAAAGTACCTACTCTTGATAAGAAAGTCCTCTTCCAATTTGAATCTACTATAGCCCCCCCAGCAATAAATCGACTCCCAAAGACACAATCATAATCCTTAAGCAATAGAGATAAAAATCGTGAGATTGCATTAGGATCGTGAGATAGACCGGCATCCATCTCTATGATAAAATCATGTTCTGCCTTAGCTGCAACCTGATACCCACAAATGTAAGCGTCAACAACATTCCTCGTTTCCGGTGCCCAAACTGTTACAAATCTTGCATCAATGGAAGAGGTGTGTTGGCATAATTGTAATGTTCTGTCCTTGGATGCCTTATCTACAATAAAATATACTTGACCGCACTCCAACTGATTCAACACTCCTGCTAGGGTATTCACAAAAGGTTGAAAGTCTTTCTCCTCATTTGCCATTGGAATGATAACAGCAAAGTTTTGTCTCATTATTTAGATTGTAGGCGTAAAGATGATTCGACTATTGTCAGGTTTATGAGCGAATTTAAGATAAATATTCGTAAGGAGTCAAATTTACTATAATTCAGGATTATGCATCCTTATAATGCGTAATAAAGACTTTGGATTACAATACATAAGTAGCATTAAGTAAGATAGATTAGTATAAAACTCAAACAGTAGATATAAGTCCGATCTACAAACTATACCTTTCACGACCGCCAACCATTAGTAGGCACTTCCTACTATCGCCTCAAGCAAGTTGACGAAGACCTGACTTATACCTACACCAGTGTAATCGCAGTTTCTAATCAGCAGCGAAGTCCGCTGCTTTATACCCTACGCTCGCACAACAGGAGCTAAAAGTGGAGCTGCCGCTGGCTCACTTAACCTACGATGCGGCCGTGTATGATAAAATGGGTCGCATGGTGCTGCGCCAAAGTCTTATGGGCTTTACCCACTCGTTAGATGTCAGCCGACTGGGGCACGGGAACTATACCTTGGTACTCTTGAATGAAATGGGGGAGAAGCAGGCACTACGATTTTTGGAGAGATAGCTATACCTGAAAATAGCTATACCTGCCACATGCAAAAAAGCAGAAGGGCCAGCTAGAAATAGCTGGCCCTTCTGCTCTGTATAAGTTGCTGTTTATGTTAAACGGAGAAGCTGTCACCGCAACCGCAGGTACGGGAGGCGTTCGGGTTGTTGAAATAGAAGCCCTTGCCGTTCAGGCCGTCCGAAAAGTCAAGTTCGGTGCCCGCCAAGTATAGGAAGCTCTTCATATCTACCACTACCTTAATGCCTTTGTCCTCAAACTCCTGGTCCATGGGCTTTACTTCATCGTCGAAGTCAAGGTTATAGGAGAGACCGGAACAACCGCCTCCGGCCACAGATGCGCGCAGGCGAAACGTATCGTCTAGCTGAGCATCCTGCTTCAGCCTCAATACTTTCTCTTTTGCTTTATCTGATACTGTTATCATAACATTTCTTTCTTTAAGATACCGGATTCAGCACCACACTGAAAACAGTAATCGTGTTCATGTCGCGGCCAAAGTATAATTTGTCGAGTGCCTCGTACATATTACGGGCCCGGAAGTAGGAAGTATTCAACTCTTTATCTCCATGGGCCATCCACTGCACGGTATACGGACTCTCTTTTGCTTTATAACTCTGCACATACTCCCACATCTTACGAAGCGCATCCACTCTATCGTATCCTATTTCTGTGTGAAATAGAAAAGACTGCAGGTGGCGCGGATTTACCGTAATCAGATCCAGACGCACTTTGTTATTCATCGGTCGGAATTCGAAAAGCAGACTGTCACCGCTTAAGCCTAAGTGGTTCTCAATCTGCTTTTGAATGCGTGCACTTTCTACATGCACCTCTGTCGTTGACTCCATGCGTGAGTCCGGGTCTTAGTGGTGAGACTTCGGCATTTCCAAAGCAGGAAGGCCGTTCTTTACTCTGTAGTCGTTGATGGCAGATTTAATTGCATCTTCAGCCAGCACAGAGCAGTGGATTTTCACAGGCGGCAATGCCAGTTCTTCCACGATGTCCATGTTGTCGATGGCAAGGGCTTCGTCAACAGACTTGCCTTTCAGCCACTCGGTAGCCAGCGACGAAGAAGCGATCGCAGAACCACAACCGAACGTCTTGAACTTCGCGTCGGTGATAATCTGGTTTTCGTCAACTTCAATCTGAAGGCGCATTACGTCACCGCACTCAGGTGCACCTACAAGGCCAGTACCCACGCTGTTCTTCGCTTTATCAAGCGTACCAACGTTGCGTGGATTGTTATAATGGTCGATTACTTTATCTGAATAAGCCATAGCTATTTATAATTACTAGTTTTTAATGATTAATGAATAATAAGGGGGAGAACAATCAATCATTATTCATTCTCCATTATTAATTAAACCTTAGTGATCTGCCCACTCAATTGAGTTCAGGTCGATGCCTTCTTTGAACATCTCCCACAATGGCGACATCTCACGCAGTTTGGCAACAGCCTCTTTCACGTGATTGATGGCGAAATCAATTTCCTCTTCTGTTGTAAAGCGGCTCAAACCGAAACGCAGCGAAGAGTGTGCAAGGTCGTCACTTAATCCTAACGCTTTTAGCACGTAAGAAGGTTCTAAAGATGCTGATGTACAGGCAGAACCGGAAGAAACAGCGATGTCTTTTACGCCCATCATCAAGCCTTCGCCTTCTACATACTTAAAGGAAATGTTGGTTACGTGCGGAAGACGGTGCTCACGCGAACCGTTTACATAAGATTCCTCGATTGTCAGAAGCTCTTTCTCGAGTCTGTCGCGCATAGCTGAAAGACGGGCTGTGTCTTTCTCCATATCCTGTTTTGCAATCTCGCAAGCCTTACCCAGGCCTACTATACCTGGTACGTTCAGCGTACCAGAGCGCATGCCGCGTTCATGTCCGCCACCGTCCATCTGAGCAGTTACTTTTACACGTGGGTTTTTGCGACGTACGTACAGGGCGCCAACACCTTTCGGTCCGTACATTTTGTGGCCAGAGAAAGCCATCAGGTCAATGCCGTCAGCTTCTACGTCCACTGGAATCTTACCTACCGCCTGCGTAGCGTCTGTGAAGAACAGCACACCGCGCTTCTTGGCGATGGCAGAGATTTCACGAATTGGCTGAATTACACCCACTTCGTTGTTACCATACATGATCGAGATCAGGATGGTCTTGTCTGTAATGGCTTCTTCCAGTTGTTGCAGGTCAATCAGACCCTCAGCGTTTACAGGCAGGTAAGTTACCTTGCCACCGATTTTTTCGATGTGCTTGCAGGTATCCAACACCGCTTTGTGCTCGGTAGTAGTCGTGATGATGTGGTTACCCTTCGAAGCGTACATCTCAAACACACCTTTGATAGCGAGGTTGTCAGACTCGGTAGCGCCGGAAGTGAAGATGATTTCTTTAGGCGAACAGTTGATAAGTGAGGCGATTTGCTCACGGGCATAGTC
This sequence comes from Pontibacter sp. HSC-14F20, assembly GCF_019599265.1. GTDB lineage: Bacteria > Bacteroidota > Bacteroidia > Cytophagales > Hymenobacteraceae > Pontibacter. The sequence goes on from NZ_JAHZTC010000015.1 coordinate 69,021, forward strand.
AACAGCCTCCTCGGCATGCCAGCCGAATGCGTGGTTACGGGAAGCGGCATTGCCAAACTTGCCAGTGAAGTACGGCATCATGGCCTCCAGCACGCGCGGATCAAGCGGTGTAGTGGCGTTGTTGTCTAAGTATATCGGAAATGTTAGCATATCACTATTTTTTTATCTCTTTTAATCCTGTCTGATTAACAGTTGTGAGAAATTATTAGTTTTGAATTCCCTGCAAAATTAACAAAAAAAGGTTACTTAGACTAATTACAAATTGAAAATGGTAAACGTAGAACATATAGGTATAGCAGTTAAAAATTTTAGTGAGGCAAATGCCCTGTATTTTAAATTGCTGGGCGTAGAACCTTATAAAACAGAGTTTGTGGAGTCTGAGGCTGTAAACACCTCTTTCTTCAAGGTAGGCGGCACCAAAATAGAGCTTTTGGAGGGCACAACTCCCGATAGCGCCATTAGCAAGTTCATCGAAAAGCGCGGTGAAGGTATACACCACATCGCCTTTGAAGTGGAAGATATACTTGCCGAAATGGAGAGGCTGAGAGGTGAAGGCTTCACTTTACTGAACGAAACGCCCAAAAAAGGCGCCGATAACAAGCTGGTTTGCTTTGTGCACCCCAAAAGCGCTAACGGTGTGCTGATTGAACTGACGCAGGAGATTCGGTAAATGGTTTCATGGCTGCATTGTTAAATTGTTGAATTCAGCTAATGTTTCGATTCGAGTATAAGCTCCGAGAGGAACAACCATTTAACCATAAAGCAATTTAACCATCTAAAACGATGAAACACTTTCTGAAGGAGGTACAGGCGGCTGAAGACGAGTTGCTGATTGGCAACGTGATTTTATACCCCACAGATACGGTATGGGGAATTGGCTGCGATGCCGAAAATGCCAGAGCAGTCAAGAAGATTTTTAAAATAAAGGAGCGAGAAGAGTCGAAGTCGATGATCGTGTTGATGAGCGACGTGGCCATGCTGCGTCGCTATGTGCGCGATTTGCCGGAGGGCTTCGAAGAACTGGCTGCATTGCAGAAACGACCAACGACCTTTGTCTTGACTGGTGCGCAAAATCTTCCCCAAGAGCTGATCGCCGAAGACGGCAGCATCGGTATACGCATCGCTAAAGATAAATTCTGCCACCGCCTGATGCAGCAGATTGGTCGTCCGTTGGTGTCTACGTCGGCTAATGTGAGCGGTGAGGCTGCCCCAAAAGCTTTCACCGAGATTTCTGACACCATTAAAGAGCGGGTAGACTATATCGTGCAGTGGCGACAGGATGAAGACGTGGAGTCGCGACCGTCGCGTATTATTAAGATTGATGAAAGTGGGAAGCAGACGGTTATTCGGGAGTAGGGTATAGGTATAGCATGATCAGCATAGACTTGCTATACCTTTGTTCCAAAGTCCGTTACCAAATTTTGACTACGCTCTGAATTTATCTCTTTATTTTTGTGCCTCGGGGGCGGTTCTGCATAATCCGAGGTTTTGATTTTTCTGAATGGATACAATAAAATTACCAGAGCACCCCATATTTGATACCGTTGCCGCGGCCGCTGCGGAAGTAGGCGTAGATGCTTATGTGATTGGAGGCTTTGTGCGTGATTTGGTCCTCAAAAGGCCTTCTAAAGATATAGATGTGGTATGTGTCGGCAATGGCATTGAGCTGGCCGAGTGCGTATCGCATAAACTAGCGCATAAGCCAAAAGTATCGGTTTTTAAGAACTTTGGTACGGCCATGCTGCGCTCCGGTGAGTGGGAAGTGGAGTTTGTAGGAGCCCGGAAGGAGTCTTATAAAGAGCATTCCCGTAAGCCAGATGTAGAAACCGGGACGTTGGAAGATGACCTGAAGCGTCGCGACTTTACTATCAATGCCCTAGGTATAAGTCTGAACGAGAGCACGTACGGACAGCTGATCGACCGCTTCGATGGGATAAAAGACATGAAGCGCAAAATCATTCGAACGCCGCTGGAGCCAGGCATTACGTTTTCTGACGACCCGCTGCGCATGATGCGTGCTATACGCTTCGCCTCTCAGCTCAATTTCGATATCGCTCCAGAAACTTTCGATGCCATTATCGACAACAAAGAGCGCATCAAGATTGTGTCGCAGGAGCGTATTACAGACGAGTTGAACAAGATCGTGCTCTCTCCGAAGCCTTCCTATGGATTCAAATTGCTTTTCACTTCCGGTCTTTTGCAACTGATCTTCCCGAAAATGGCAGAATTACAGGGTGTGGAAACCGTAAAAGGCAATTCCCATAAAGATAACTTCTACCATACCCTGCAGGTGCTCGATAATGTGGCCGAAGTGTCGGATGAGCTGTGGCTGCGCTGGTCGGCCATTTTGCACGACATCGCCAAACCCGATACCAAGCGATACCACGAGAAAGTAGGCTGGACTTTCCACGGCCACGAAGAGCGCGGCGCCCGCATGGTGCCCAAGTTGTTCAAAGACCTGAAGCTACCCCTGAACGAACACATGAAGTTCGTACAGAAGTTGGTTCGCCTGCACCTGCGCCCCATTGCGTTGGTAAAAGACACCGTCACAGACTCAGCTATACGCAGACTTCTGTTTGAGGCGGGCGACGACATTGATGCGCTGATGAAACTGTGCCGCGCCGACATCACCTCCAAAAATGACAGCAAAGTGAAGCGCTACCTGCAGAATTTCGATAAAGTGGAGAAGCGACTGGTAGAGGTGGAGGAGAGCGACAAACTGCGCAATTTCCAGCCAGTGATCACGGGCGAGATTATTATGGAGACTTTCGATCTGAAACCTTCCAAAACGGTAGGGGAGCTGAAAGAGGCGCTGACGGAGGCGATATTGGAGGGAACTGTTAAGAATGAGTTTGAAGAGGCATATACATTTCTTCTCAAAAAAGGAGAGAAGTTGGGGCTGACAGTCGCAAAGAGACTATCAACAAATAAAAAAGGAGAGTAGCTACTCTCCTTTTTTATTGCAGTGCGCACCGAATGGCTGGCGCCTGCATTGGAACATGGTTGCGCCCGACTACGGCAAATACCCGTTCTCCCCGCTGCACGGCATCGGTTAGAAGCCTGTACATGTGCAGGTTACGGTACTCGCTGCTGTGGCGGTTGATGGTATTTGTGAACTTGCCGCCGGTTTTATCTCCATCTTCACGAGGTGTAAACCAGGCAGAAGGAGCCTCCCACCAATTGGCCGGCGCTGACCAGTACTTCTCATAAGCTGGTTGCAGCGACTCGATATCGGGCAATACTTTGGCAAAGGCAGGTATAAGGGTGTTAGCTTTTTGGAGCAATTGCGTAATGGCGGCTTTAATCTGCGATTCATCCATTCCTTTATGTTCTCTCAGCCTGCTTGCCTCCCGAAGTATGTAGAACAGCTTAATTTGTTCAGGAGTGAAATCATTCCTGGCAATTAAGTAGTTTACCTCTTCTTGTGGGCTTGGTTCCAGCGACAGCGTTTTTATACCTGCAGCCTTTGCCATGAACCTGACAAAGCCAGGCTCTCCGAATTTCTGTATCGTTTCCAACTCAGAATCGGCTATACCTCGGTCCGGCCCCTCAAAAAAAGCTAGCGTTGGTTTTTGAAGCGCCCATATCTGACGCATTTCCAGGAACTGTGGATCGGCGATATGATCAGTATGGGATACGCCAATGTATTGCAGGCTGCCGCCGCTTTTGGCTGTAAGCTGCAGAGACCACTGTGTTGCAGGAGTTTCCTTCCAGCCAAGATAGGATATTACTTTTTTATCGCAGTCGGTGTAAGCCGGACCCTGTGCCTTTGCTCCTGTAAAAGTGGTTAATACCGTCGTAGCAATCGTCAGAAAAAGAAAGCTTATATTATTCAGCATAGTTTTAAGTTGTTCTAACGGACAGGTATAAGAGGAATAGGAAAGGGATAAGCAAAACAGCTTATCCCTTTTTCGTAGACTTACTACATGCGAGACACCTTGCTGGCGCCTGATACATCAGTTACCACGTTGCTTGGGTTACCTTTGTAGCGCACTTTGCTGGCACCTGCAGCATCGGCTCGCAGCGTGTTGGTGGCATGCACATCGGCTGAACACGCACCTACGGCTTCTATCTCTACTGTGTTGGCAACTAATCTGGTGGCATCTAACTTACTGGCGCCTGCAACATCCATCTCCACGTTATCAGCGCGACCTGTAAAGGTACTTTTAGAAGCACCTGCAATATCAGCTTTCAGCCTGTTCACATTCACATCCACAAAAGCCTGTGTCGCACCTGTCAGGGCAAGGTTCAGACTACTTGACTTGATGTGACCTATATCGGCTTTGATGGCGCCGCTCAGGTCGAGGCTGCGCAGCTCAGGTACCGTAATCTGAATCAGCACCGCTTCCTGTTTTTCAAAAAGTCTGATGGTACGGTCTTCGTGCTCAACTACCAATTCGCTCCCGTCTTTTCTGATTTCGAGCTTTTTCAGGTCATCGACGTTACCATTGGCTGTTACACTGTAGGTGCTGCCCTGCGTGATTTGCACGTGGTAGGCACCGTTTACTGTAATCGCATCAAAATCACTGAAGTCGTAGGTCTGTTTGTTCGAGCTATACTCCGACTCGTTCATCAGCACGCTTCCTCCAGCGCCCATTGTAGCGGCGGCATTATATGTGAAATCGCTGTCTGCTACGTCAAGTGTGTCAGATGCGCAAGTGATACAAGCAAGTAGGTTGCCCTTTACCTGCCAGAGGTTACGCAGGGTTTTCTCGCGGCTATACTCTTCTTCAAAAGCGCTGCTTGGTACCATGCGCAGGAAGTTGTTGGTCAGGCGCAGTTGCTTGTCCTGCGGTATCATCAAGGTAACATCCATGCGCTGGCTACGGTAAGCTGCCCCGGACGCAAACTCAAAGCTATCGTCGAAGCGGAGTGTAGAGTCGGTCTGTACCACGCGGTAAGTAACCATACGGGCATTTTCCTGTGCTTCAGCCTCGTTTTTTCCTTTGGCTTTCAGGCGTTGCTGTACATCCAGGTTGGAGCCAGTGTGACCCTGCACATCAAAATAGATGCGATTTTCATAAGAAGAATTCGTGTTATACCCATCCAGCGTGATAGTAGGGTATGGGCCCACCGGGAATGACTGTGTAGTAACCACTTCGCCGGAGCGACGGAAGTTTTCAGCATGCGCCGCAATAAAAGCTATCATGGTGAACAAGCTGATCAGCCAGATTCCGAACAAAGACCAACCTACCAAAGGACGCATAAAGAAGCGTTTCGCCAAAAGGCCAATGGATAACAAGATCAGGAACAGGATAGGTATAAGTCCTACAAAAAAACCAGCCACCAGTCCGAGCCGGGGAAAGCCCTCCAGAAGAATGGAGGCCGGAAAATCACCTGTACTAATCCAGACCTGATCATCAACTATGCCCAAAGACACAAACAGGGAAGTGAAAAGCGCCACGGTCAGGCCGAGGGAAATCACCAATAGGGTAATTCCGGCAGCTACTCTGATCAGTGTAATCAGGACACCAAGTATAGGTCCCAAACCGCGACCGAGCCAGTTAATCACCTGCGAGATGATGCGAAAAGGAAGCAGCAGTACCTTTGCGGCAGTACTTTCCTCTCCGTTCTGGTCTTTCATGTTCAGGTTTTCCTTGAGCGTGTGCTCAATACTGGCCAGCGTAACCGGGTTGCCCTGCATTTGCATACGTTCGGTCAGGCTGGCCGCCTCCGGGACCGCTACCCAGAGGATAATGTAAGCCAGTATACCAAAGCCGCCCGCAAAAATCAGGGCCAGGAACAAAATGCGGATAACGGCCACATCCACACCGAAATACTTGGCGATACCGCTTGCTACACCTGCCAGTTTCTTGTCGTCAGGGTCGCGGAACAGCTTTTTCACCGTAATTTCAGGCAGTGAGTGGTTTACAGGCAGCGCAATCCAGAGGATGATGTAAAGGATCAGGCCGAAAGAACCAGAGATACCCTCGGTTAGTGGCGTACCTATTACCAGGAACACGAAAATCAGGCGAATCCAGACAGGGTCTACGTTCAGGTAGTTGGCTATACCTGCCGATACACCGCTTACTACTTTGCGGCTCACGTCGCGGTAAAGGCGTCTTGGTCTGGCTACTGTGGCTGCCGCTGCACCTCCGGCTTCGGCAAACTCAGGTTCAGGAGCGTTGGTGGTGTATGCTTTTCTGGCGTGTGACATTTCCTCTTCCATCGGCTCCAGTATCTCGAAGTCGGTCACATCACCCATCTGTGCGATAAGAGACTGTACATCCTCCATTGTGATAACCTGTTTGCCAGGAGAAAGACGCGTTGAAAAGATCTCCGCGATACGTGCCTCGATATCAGCTACAATCTCCTCGTGCCCTTCGTAGCTCGAAAAGTAGTGGCGGATAGAGGTAAGATAGCGGCTCAGTTGCTCATACCCATCCTCCTCGATGTGGAAGATGATGCCTTGCAGGTTGATATTTATGTTCTTTTTCATAATTGCTGCGCTTTCTTGTTTTGCATGATGAATTCGGTGGAAGCTACCAGTTCGCCCCATGTATCCCGGAGCTGGTCCAGAAAAGTGCGACCGGTCTCGGTCAGTGTGTAATACTTGCGGGGAGGCCCGGAGGTAGATTCGACCCAACTGTAGTCGAGAAGCCCCGCGTTCTTGAGGCGAGTAAGGAGAGGATAAAGGGTTCCCTCCACTACTATCATCTTGGCAGCTGTCAGCTCCTCCAACATATCGGATGCATATACCTCACCACGAGCGATAATCTCCAGGATGCAGAATTCCAGAATTCCCTTCCGCATCTGCACTTGTGTGTTTTCTACTTTCATGATGATTCCGTTTAATGTTGAAGCAAAGTTAATAAAAGGTACTATGTAACGCAAGGTACTGTTTAAAAATAATTACGAAACTTTTTTCAAAGAGTTTAAGTGGCAGCTAATTGTGGATAAAAATGATTATTTTTGGATGCAAAAAAATGCCGCATAAAGTCAACTAATTCAGTTTCTGAAGTGTTAGGAGGCAAATTGCCATACCTGGAGAGCGGTAAATTTTTTTTAATCCGAGCGAATAAATTTTTTTTAAGACCCCTGAAGTTACAGTTTACCTGTGCCTATGAACAGATTTACCCTTTCTATATTTATAGTTGTGCTGTGTTTTGTGAGTGGGGCTGTGCAGGCGCAGGTGTCCACGCCGAAATACAGCAACGAGTTTTTGAACATTGGCGTAGGAGCCCGGGCGCTCGGTATGGGCAATGTGCAGGTAGCCTTTGCAGACGATGCCACGGCAGGTTTCTGGAATCCAGCCGGTCTTGTTCAGCTTCAGAACAGGTATAACATCTCCCTGATGCACTCCGAGCTTTTCGCAGGTATAGCCAAAAACGACTTTGGCAGCTTTGCCATGCCCATTGATTCGAGCAGTGCACTGGCCGTTTCGGTTATCCGCCTCGGGGTAGATGACATTGTGGACACCCGCCGTCTGCAGAACGAGTATGGCTACATTCAGTACGACAGCATTCGTTTCTTCTCTGTAGCCGACTATGCCGTACTCTTTTCCTATGCCCGCAAGAGCAATTTGATCGATGGCTTAACACTGGGTGTGAATGCCAAGATAATTTACCGCAACGTGGGGGAGTTTGCCAATGCCTGGGGTTTCGGTTTTGATGCAGGCGCCCAGTTGCGTCGCGGTACCTGGCAGTTTGGCGTCATGGCAAAGGACGTAACAACCACCTTCACCGCCTGGACCCACAACGTAGAAGCACTGGAGGCAACTTATCAGCAAACCGGCAACGACCTGCCCGAGAGTACAGCTGAACTCACGCTTCCTCGTTTGGTGCTGGGAGCAGCCAAAAACTTCACTTTCTCCGATAAAATTACAGGTATACTGGCCACTGATATTGACTTCACTTTCGATGGCCGACGCAATGTGCTCCTTAAGTCCGACTTTGCCTCCGTGGACCCACATGTGGGGATGGAACTTGCCTATGCCCAGACCGTATTTGTGCGTGGCGGGCTGAACAACTACCAGCAATTCCGGAATTTTGACGGGGGCATGTCTGCTAAAGTGCAGCCCAACTTTGGGGTAGGCTTCCAGAACAATGGATTGAACATCGATTTGGCGATGTCACGCATCAACGGAAGCGATGGTAATACGGCCAATGCTGCGGGTCTTTACTCCATTATCATTTCGCTAGGTTATTCTTTCAATTAAAAACATACGGTTTCAAGTTTTACAGCCGATGAAAATAAACAGACTCTTCCAACAGTTTTTACTCGTTAGCGTACTCTCATTCGGGTTGCAGGCAGCAGTACAAGCCCAGTCACCGACACCTTACGGCAACGAGTGGATTGATTACAACAAAACCTATTATAAGCTCAAGGTAGTTAACACAGGTCTGCACCGCCTCAGCCATGGCTTCCTGGATAGCCTTGGGCTGGCTGGTACCAACCCGCAACATTTCCAGCTTTTCAGAAGAGGCAAGGAAGTCGCCATTCACGTAGCCGGCGAAGCTGACGGCCGTCTGGACACGCAAGACTTCATCGAGTTTTTCGGTGAGCGTAATGATGGGCGGTTAGATCAGGATCTTTATAAGAACCCAGCTCATCAGCCACATCAGTTATATAGTCTGTATACGGATACCGCTGCTTATTTCCTGACGGTGAATCCAGCCGGCGGCAAGCGCATGCAACAGGTGAATCCTTCGCCTGCAGGGAAAACGCCGGAGCCCTATGTGTTAAGGAAGGTGACGCAGTATTTTGTGGATCTGTATTATAGTGGAAAAATATATGGTACACCAAAAGCACAACTCGCTTGGATGGATACAGGAGAAGGTTATTCTGCAACTGGTAGTGCTAGTCCAAAGAACTATAATATTACTTCTGTAACTAACTTAGTCACAACAGGACCAAAACCGTTTGCTCAATTTAACTTAATTGGTATAAATGGTGAGACGCAGACAGGACTAATAAATGTGGTGCCGTCTGCAGGAGGGGCAAAACAAGTATCATCCTTTATGTTTGGAGCATATGGACACCAGCATATTAATGGTCAGATTGAATTTTCTGATGTTCTAGCTGATGGTAGAGTTACTTTCCAAGTGGTTCCTAACTCAGTCCAAAAAAGTAGTGTTAGTATGTCCAACATACGATTAACGTTTCCCCAAAGGCCAACCCTTACGGCAAACTCTATTATATTCTTTACTGATTCTACACGTGCAGTAAACCCTTATTTTGAAATAGGAACTGCAACAGAAGGAGCGTTTGCTTATGATATATCAGATCCTTTCAATCCTATTCGAATTGAAGGTAATATAAGCGGGAATGGGAAAGGATTTGTAATTCCAACAAGCTCTAGTATTTCTCACAAAGTACTTATTGCAAATACAGCTAAAGCGTTCAAAGCTGTTGGTAAGTCAGAATTATCACGCTTCCGTCAGATAACACCCGCAGATCATAACTATATCATTGTTACGAATAAAAGGCTGATGAAAGTAGCTGTAGGTACACAAAGGCCTGCACCGCTGGAATATGCATCCTATAGGGCTTCGCCAGCAGGAGGCGGTTATGATACTCTGATGGTGTATATGGATCAGATTGTTAACCAGTTTCATTACGGTGAATTTTCATCGAATGCTATTCGAAAATTCATGTCCTATATGCTGACATCAGAACGAACTAAACACCTGTTCATCATAGGCAAGGGCATGAAATATGCTCATGGTGATTACAGATCTTTACGAGATTCACATTGGACAGGCACCCATAATAAGTATAGTTTTTATCATGTCGATGGCAGACATCCCAAAGTGCATGAAATGGATCTGGTTCCCACCGGTATGTTACCTGCCTCTGATGTTTTCTTTACTGCTGATTTTAGGAACAATCGTTATGCACCCCGCGTGCCCACTGGGCGTCTTCCAGCTACAACTGCAGAAAATATTATTGCATACTTAAACAAAGTTAAGGAGCATGAAAGCTTACCTGATGGTTTGGAATGGCGAAAGAATATTCTTCATCTAGGTGGAGGGAATGAAGGATTGCAGTCCTCTACTTATAAAAATTATTTAAATAGCTATAAGGAGATAGCTGAGGGCGTGCATTTCGGTGGAAATGTAACTTCACAATTCTTGCATCAGGAATCAAGCAATTATCTGAATGTATCTTCTGAGGTCAACTCCGGCCTTTCTTTAATAACGTTTTTTGGTCATAGCTCTACAGAAGTGTCAGATCTTGAGATTGGCTTAGCCTCTTCTAATGTGCATGGGTATCGAAACAAAGGAAAGTACCCAGTGATATTAATGAATGGCTGCTACAGTGGAGATGCATTTTTCTATAATAAAAATTCTTTCGGAGAAGATTGGTTGGTAACTCCAGATAGAGGTGCCGTGTCATTTATGGCAGAGTCATACATAGGTGGGGACTTGCCATTGCATAATTTCTCAGAAAGGTTTTATCAGATTGCCTTTGAGGATGCAACTTTTTATGGAAGTACTATAGGTAATATACATGGTGAAACTATAAGACGATTTAACAATAGCTCCTCAAATTTGGATGATGTACGCATAGCTACCATGACTCAGATGATTTTGCAAGGTGATCCGGCTGTTAGGCTTTATGCCCCAAGTAAGCCAGACTATGCTTTTGAAAATAATAGTTTTTCGGTTAGAGATCTGAATGGAGAAGTTGCTACTTCAGTTTCAGAGCATTTTGTTATAAATGTCAACGGAATCAATTTAGGTAAGGCAATTTCAGATTCAATAAGTGTCAGTATACAGCGTATACTTCCTGATGGGAATGAGCTAGCACCATTTTCTGTTAAAGCTAAGCCTATTTTTTATAAAGCCCAGCTAAGACTTGCAGTTCCAAATGTAGATACAAAAGGAGCGGGGATGAATAAATTTATAATTAATTTGGATAATATTAAACAGGTTGATGAGCTTAATGAAGACAATAACATAATTCAGGCTCAACACTTTTTACCGAGTTCAGGCATTTCCATTTTATCACCAATGGATTATTCCATAGTAAGTGAACCTACTGTCAATTTGATGGTACAATCTACGCAGCTTCGTGCCGAACCCAAGGGGGTGTACTTCGAATTAGATACAATAAATACATTTAACTCTGGACTGAAAAGGAGCTTTCAGGCTGCTCCAGGTGCTCTACCGGCTTGGCAAGTTTCTTTGCCAATTCAAAATCTGGATACTGATAGCACGGTTTACTTCTGGCGTGCTAGGTTTGATAACTTTGCCAAAGGGGAAGATACGGTATGGGTAAGCAGTTCTTTTAGGTATATCAAAGGCAATACAGGAGGATGGTCACAAAGCCATGCTGGACAATTTACGAAGTCAGTACTTGATAAGACTGTAGTCGATAATAACTCAGGTTGGAATTTCTCTCCTCAGTTCAGTAACATAGAAATTCGAACAATTGGGGGCGATGTAAGATTTAGGACACCTGATTTTGGAATTTTTATCAACAATGTGACGCGAGTTGATAATGCTTGCGGAGGGTTTATGAGTTCAGCGGCTCCAAGAATGTATTTTCTGGTGCTAGATAACCTTACATTGGAAGTTGTATCTGTTCCTGGATTTACACCTTGTAGATTTATGGGTGGGCTTTATGAATTTGGAAATTTAAATACAGCTACGATACGTGCTACAGTGCAGAGATTTTTAGATGCTGTACCTCAGAATTACTATGTAATTGCAATGAGTGCCAATAGTGTTCCATTTGAACTGTTTACCCCAGAGTTAAAAGCTGCATTTAATAAACTGGGCTCAAAGCTGATAAACGAAATTAAAACAGGTTATCCATTTGCAATGGTTGGACAAAAAGGAGCTCCAATCGGCGCTGCTGAGGAAGCTACAGCTGACTTAACAAGTAATGTGCCTCCAATGGAGCAGGATCTCCGATTCATCCACCAGATTAGTTCATTTAATACCCAAGGCTCCATCACCTCTACCCTAATAGGCCCGGCCCTAAGTTGGGGCAGCCTACATCATAATATAGAAAAGTACAAGAATGGAAACGATAGTTATAAGCTGAGCTTGTATGGTGTAAGTCCTGATGGTAACCGTGCCTTGTTAAATGATAATATAACATCAAAATCATTCGACCTAAGCAACGTGAGTGCCGATCAATATCCAAAACTTCAACTGACGGCAAATTTGACCGACACAGAAGACCGAACTGCTCCACAGCTTAAACAGTGGATGGTTTACTACCAAGCCGCTCCTGAAGGGGTCATACGTCCAGACTTAGTGGAGGTAAGCGACGATATTATAGCACAGCAAGCAAACCGGGGCCGTATCGAAATGCCGATGGCTTTTCAGAATGTGACGCCGTATGCTTTCCGCGATTCGATTACGGTGGAGGTAACACTGACTGGGGAAGGTATAGAACCACGCGTATCGCAGTTTAAGATCGGGGCGCTTGAAGGTAATAAGACGGCAATTTTCGACTATACTATATCGACACTCGAACTGGATGGTAACTACAAGTTGAGCATTTATGTGAACCCACAACTGCAGCCAGAACAACAATACCAGAATAACATTTATGAAGCGAATTTTGCTGTAAAGTCAAAGTTGCACCCAATTATGGATGTGGCTTTTGATGGGGTACATATCATGGATGGCGAGTTGGTAGCACCGAGTCCACTCATCAGCATTACCATGAAGGACGAGAACAAGCATGTTTATCTGGAAAATGCGGATGCGATGGAGGTTTATTTAACTAACAATGTTACAAATATATCAGTAGATGTAAGAGAATCTGCAAAGGCAAGTGAATTGCGTGTTTTCCCAGCCGATGAGAAAAATGATTTCCGTTTTGAATATAAGCCAGAACGTTTAGAAAACGGTATCTATACCTTAGAAGTAAAGGGCAAAGATGCGACAGGAAAAGACTCTGGTAATTCTTCATATAAAATCAATTTTGAAGTAGAAAACGAGTCTAAAATCACAAACTTCTATCCATATCCGAACCCTTTCTCAACCAAGACACAATTTATCTTCACCCTGACCGGGGGCGTCATCCCTGATGATTTCAAAATCCAGATCATGACTGTGACGGGTAAAATTGTGAAGGAGATTATGCGGGAGGAAATTGGGCCGATCCGCATTGGCAACAACAAAACAGAATATGCTTGGGATGGTACTGATACCTATGGCGACAAATTGGCTAATGGTGTATACTTGTACCGTGTAGTAATGCCGAAAGAAGCCGAGGAGATGAAGCACTTCTGGAAGAAAGGAGACAAGGGCTTCGTGAACGGTTATGGCAAGATTTACATTCTTCGATAAAACATAACCCAATCTTACCGATAACAACCATGAGTCATCCCGAATTTAGGGATTGATATTGTGTCCAAACATGCATGAGAGCTGTTCGGACGCGGTAAAGCGGCACCAGGGCTTCCTGGTGCCGCTTTCCTGTTCTATGGCATCCCCACCGGAGCAGCTCCTGGAGCTCTTCTGCCTGCAACAGGCTCAAGAGAAAGGCATACACCACCGAGAGGATCATCATCAGCTTGAGGCGGTTTTGCCAGAACCAGAGCCGGGGGCTTTCCAGGGCAAGCTCGGATTTGGAGTAACGGAAGGCTGCCTCCACCTGCCAGCCTCTGGCATAGCAGAAGACCACACGCCAGGCCTTTTTCACATTCGTGACGGGCAGGTTGGTAAGCATATAGAGCGGGGCATGCCCCTTGCTAGGCCTTAGGATGATGAGAAAGAGCTTCCTTTTGGGCCAACGGGGGTGGAAGACGGGCTGGAAGTAAAGGCCCATGTGGCGCTGGCACCTGCGCGGGGTATCCTTGACCAGGCGTTTGGAAAGGCTGCGCTTGCCCCTTGCCAGCTGCCAGCAGGGAAGCTGCCGGCCCTGCTCGTCTATCAACGCATACGCTTTGTTCCAGCGCAGGATAAAGTGCTGGCGACGCGCCAGCAGCTGCTTGAGCCAGGGAGCACCGGCGTAGCCGCGGTCAAAGACGTGGATGACCCGGCGCCCGAAATCTTTCACCGCCTGCTCCAGGCACCGCCGCCTGATCGTGGCCGCCTCCTCCCTGCCGCCCTCCAGGCGGGTGCTCCACCACTGGCGGGTGCTCCACCACTGCTGCAGATACAGGCGGGGGGCCGTGTGCAGGCCCATGAGCAAAAGGCCCAGCCAGTGAAAGCCCGGCACATGGACCGGGCGCTGCAGCGGCGGGTTGAAAAAACCCGGCCGGATGCGCACCAGCCGGCGAGCCTTGGTGCTGCGGACCGGGCACAGGCCCTAGGCGCCGATGCTTTCGGGCTTCTCCACCACGCTCTCGTCCCAGTGCAGGAGCACGGGCTGATGGGACCACTGCTGCATGGCGGCTTTGGCCTGCGCGCGCAGCCAGTCTGAGAGCAGGCCATAATGCCACTTGTCTGAGCGCAAAAGGTTGCTGATGCGCTTGGTGCCGGCAGGGGCCTTGGCCGGGGTGAGCAGGTAGGCGCCCAGCTCGCTTAGCAGCAGCCCGTGCTGGCGGTGGCGAAAACGAATGATGGACGCTACCAGCAGCGAGAAGGTACGGACCAGGCGCCGGTCCAGCCGCGCGTCCAGCATACCGAGCAGGGGGGAGAGAAAGTCCGAGAGCCGGTCGTGGAAAACAGAGCTAATCCGCTTTATCCTTTCTGCCGGCGGCTGCGTATGGGTAAGTAAATGCATAAAGCCTCCTTTTCTAAAGTGATCTGATACTACTATCACTTACGAAAAGAAGGCTTTTGCTTTGAAGCAATCCCAATCCTAAAGTTTGGGGTGACTCATGTTTGTTGCGGCTATACCTTGCGGCTCAGCTCCTTAAAGGTATAAGCATACTTGTTCTTCTCGTCTGGCTTGTGGCTTTCTGCGCTAACTTCCTGCCATTCCTCTTGCTTCAGCTCAGGAAAAAAAATGTCTCCATCAAAGGTATGGTGCACCTCCGTCAGGTATAATGTATCGATAAAAGGAAGAGCTTGCTTATAGATTTCAGCACCGCCTACAATGCTCACTTGCTCACTGTCCAGTTCTTTGCCCTTTGAAATCCCTTCTTCCACCGAGTTTACCACGATACAACCTTCCGCTTTGTAGTCTTCCTGACGTGTAACGATGATGGTGGTACGGCCGGGGAGGGGCTTACCAATGGACTCGAACGTTTTGCGGCCCATGATCATCGGGTGGCCCATTGTTTTTTGCTTGAAGTGGCGCAGGTCAGCAGGCAAGTGCCAGATCAATTGGTTGTCCTTCCCGATGACGTTGTTCTCGGCTATGGCGACGACAATGGCTATCATGCTTGTTCGTTTTTAAAGGTATAGCCTCTGAGTAAATCTTGCATCGGCATGCGCTTTTTGCCTTCCATCTGGAGGTCCAGAATATTGAGAGCACCTGCGGCAGTCTGTACGTGCAGATAGGTCTTATTATCCGTCTTGATTTGACCAGGTTCCAAGGTATAGGCTGTATCTCCCAGCACTTCCGTCTTGAAAATCTTAAACGTCTTCCCATCGAAACGGGCCCAGGCGGCGGGGTAAGGGGAGAGGCCACGGATAAAGTCGCGTACCTGATGAGCAGGCTGATTCCAGTTTATTTCGCAGGTCTCCTTGAAAATTTTGGGGGCATGCTTCGTATCGGCAGACGTTTGCTGCGGCTGTGATTGTACTTCGCTACGCTCGATGGCCTGTACGGTTCGAACGGCCAGCTCAGCGCCTTTGTGCTTCAGCTTTTCGTACATGCTGCCGAAATCATCCTCCCCCAAAATCGGTACGCGGTCCTGGAAAATCAGGTCGCCGGTGTCGATTTCGTGCTTGAGGAAGAAGGAAGTAACGCCTGTTTCTTTTTCTCCGTTGATGATGGCCCAGTTGATAGGCGCCGCGCCGCGGTACTGCGGCAACAAGGACCCGTGTATGTTGAAAGTACCCAGTTCCGGCATGGCCCACACCACTTCAGGCAGCATCCGGAAAGCTACGATAATCTGCAGGTTCGCCTGGTGGCTGCGCAGTTCTTCTAGAAAAGCCTCTGACTTCAGGTTGGTCGGCTGCAGCACCGGTATACCTTGCGACACAGCATATTCCTTCACAGGTGATTGCTGTAGCTTCTGGCCACGGCCTGCTGGTTTATCGGGTGCCGTGATGACCGCTACTACATTATAGTTGTGTTCGACGAGTGCTTGCAGGGTAGGCACCGCAAAGTCCGGTGTACCCATAAACACGATGCGTAAATCGCGCATGGTTCTATTCAAAATCAGGGTATAGCAAATAGTTTTTGCGGAGCACTTTGTAGTCCGACAAGTTTGGCTCCCAGCTGGCTCTTATCTCCGTCTCTGTTTTGCCGGCAATCACTTGCTTGCGCAACTCCGAAGTGCCTGCCAGTTTCTCAAAAAAGTTGTTGAAGAATTTATCCTTGTTCGACGAGTTGTTGTACATCTCCAACAGGTACTTCAGGGTAAACGGCTGCGCAAACGAAGGGTCAGTCAAATCCATACCGTAGCACTTAACATCTTTATGCGGCGGATCAGTGGCTCCTGGTGTGCTGACAGGTGTAAACGTGTAGTCCTTCTTCTGGTAGAATGGGGAGCCAATTACTTGAAAAGGTGTAGGCGTGCCGCGACCAACGCTCACGTTCGTTCCCTCAAAGAAACAGATGGAAGGGTATAGCGCAATGGACTGTGGGTTTGGCAGGTTCGGGGAAGGACGTATAGGCAGCTCATAGGCCATTGTGTGGTCGTAGTTCTCCATTTTAATCACGGTCAGGTCGCAGCTTCTCTCGCCTTCCAGCCATTTTTCGCCGTTAATCATCTCGGCCAGTTCGCCCACTGTGAGGCCGTGCACAATCGGAATCGGGTGCATGCCCACAAAGGACTTGTGCTCCGTCTCCAACACCGGGCCATCTACGTAGTGCCCATTCGGATTCGGGCGGTCCAGCACGAGTATCTTTTTGTTATTTTCGGCGCAGGCTTCCATGGCGTAGTGCATAGTGCTGATGTAGGTATAGAAGCGGGTGCCCACGTCCTGAATATCAAACACGAGCACATCGAGGTTCTGCATTTGCGCTTTCGAAGGCTTCTTGTTGCTGCCGTAAAGCGAGATAATCGGCAGACCCGTTTTGGTGTCTTTTGCGTCTTTGATGTGCGCACCAGCGTCGGCCTCGCCACGGAAACCATGCTCTGGCGCAAAAATGGTGGTTACTTCCACACCACGGCTAATCAGGGTGTCCACGAGGTGGGTTTTGCCAATCATCGACGTCTGGTTCACGACCATACCTACCCGTTTGCCTTCGAGGTGCTTCAGGTACCGGTCGAGTTGTTCGGCACCCAAAGCCAGCGGTTTCTGTACAGGTGCTTGGGTAGTTTCTTCGGTGGCCGGAGCATTTTGCTCAGCGGCGGTGGCAGGTGCCTGTTTCGGTGCGCAGCTGTTAAAGCTAAGCATAAGGGCACTGCAAAGTATAGCAAATGGTTGTGTCATCAGTGTTGGTTTTTCAGGGTCGGGTTTGGAGACTCGCTCGCAAATACGAAAATTTAACAGTCCCGAAGTCAAAATTCATACCTATCTTTAAGGCAGTTTAGACGCAAGCGAGTGAACGTATCCAAATTCATATCTGATAAGATTTCCGAAGTACAGGCAGGTTCTTTCACCACGTCTGTGACAAAAATAGCAATTATAAGCATAGCTGCAGGCATTGCCATCATGATTGTGTCATTTGCGATTCTGGAAGGCTTCCGCGACGAGATACGAAACAAGATCTTCAGCTTCGGGGCACACCTGCAAATCAGCAAATACGACACCAACAACTCCTTCGAAGGTGCTCCCATCAGCACGGCCACAGGTATAAACAGCACCGAGGAGATCGCAGGTATACAGCACATTCAATCGTTTGCCCGCAAAACGGCCATCATCAAAACCGACGACGAAGTACTGGGTGTGGTGATGAAAGGCGTGGATAAAGACTATGACCTGAGTGCCATGCAGGCCAACTTAGACGAAGGCGGAGTAGTTTCATTCTCGGATACCGCTTCTTCTAAAGACGTGATGCTAAGTCGGAAAATTGCCAACAAACTCCGGCTGAAAGTAGGCGACGAGGCGATTTTCTACTTCATCCAGAATCCGCCGCGAGCCCGAAAACTAAAAGTGGCGGGTGTGTTCAACACGGGTCTGGAAGAATTTGACGAAGTATTCGTAATCGGCGACCTGCAACTGATTCGTGAACTCAACAACTGGCCCGATACCCTGGTGGGTGGCGTGGAGATTTTGCTCAAGGATTTCGAGCAGATTGATATGGTGGCTGACCAGGTGTTTGACCAGATGAACTACGACCTGCAGCTCGAGAAAATAACAGACCGGCATGCCCAGCTTTTCGACTGGCTGCAGCTGTTGCGCAAGAACGTGGTCATCTTTCTGGTTCTGATCATTTTCGTGGCGACCTTCAACATGGTATCCACCGTGTTCATCATGATCATCGAGCGCATCAGCATGATCGGCGTTCTTAAAGCCATCGGGGCCACCGACGCCCAAATACGGAAAATCTTCTACTTCCGCGGTCTCAGCCTGACGCTCAAAGGAATGCTCTGGGGCAACGTCATCGGCCTTGGCTTCTGCGTCGTCCAGTACTACTTCCAGGTCATCCCGCTCGACCCCGAAAACTACTACATGGACACCGTTCCCATCAGTTGGAACTTCGGCATCATCATCGCCCTCAACGTGATTACTTTAGTGATGACCATGCTCGCCATTCTTATACCTGCCGCCATGGTAGCGCGCATTAAGCCTGTACGGGCGATTAAGTTTGATTAAGGGGAGAGATATGCATAAGTTAGCATACAAATTATAGAAAGTGGAGGGGCCCTTGTATCAGTATAGTTATCGCTTATGTTGGGGACAGATTTTTAATACCCTTTCAGGTACAGGCCTGCTCGGTGCCGCCTTGTTTCTTATGTTTCGCTTTGGAATCGATACAACAGGTATAGTTCTTATTGTTGTGTTTCTTGTATTGGGTTTAATTCCACTATTGATTTCATTACATTTTTTATAGTTAGCAAGGGGCTTTCGATTACAATTCAAGCCGATAAGAGACTTATTGAAATTACCAGAAATGGTGAATTATTTAATCTTACATTCGATGAGCTAATAATTGTTGAATTATATGAGCACAAAGGATTGGGGCTATATGAATTTGAGTTTGACTTCGTGAGGTACAGGCTTAAAAATGGGAAACATTTTGTTGCTACAAGCTTTATGACCAGCAATTACTCTATTCCAAATGATGTGGAACTAAGACTGAAGAAAGTATTCTTGCCAATAATTTGGAAAAGAACTAATCTTTAAGGAAACAAATACGGCAGCCCATACCTGAGCTGCCGTTTCCATTTACAAAGATCTATATCTACAAGCTATACCTGCGGCACCGCCTTCGGAGTCTGGCCATTGCTGGCACCACCTATCATCTCCCTTCTTGGCACCGGCATCTTTATACCTTGCTCTTCAAAGGCTGCCTTGGCACGTTCATTCATATCCCAGAAAAAGGCCCAATAATTTTCTTTTTCTACCCAGACTCTCACGCTCAGGGTGAGGGAGTGCTCGGCAAAATTGGTTACCACAATGGCAGGCGCTGGGTCGGTCAACACACGGTTGTCAGCTTGTATCAGATTCTGCAAAAGCTGACGCACCTTCCCAATGTCGTTGTTTACCGATACGGCAAAATTGAATTCCACACGGCGGGTCTTCTCGATGGTATAGTTCACCACCACGCTGTTGGCCAGCGGACCATTAGGTATAAAAATAGTCTTGTTATCAGGTGTTTTCAACACCGTGTTGAAGATATTGATCATGTCTACAGTGCCGCCCTGTCCCTGTGCTTCTACGTAGTCGCCCACGCGGAAAGGCTTGATGGTGAGAATCAGCACGCCGCCTGCAAAGTTGGCAAGACTGCCCTGCAAGGCCAGACCAATGGCAAGACCGGCCGAGCCGAGTATGGCAATGAACGAGGTCATCTCAACACCCAGTTGGGCAATTACCAGAATAATCAGTAGCACGCGCAGGGCAACGGCCATGACACTCTTCAGGAACGGGCGCAGTGATACATCCACATCCTTCTTCACCATCAGATTAAACATCATGCGGTTGAGCCAGTTGATGACCCAAAGGCCAACTAACAGAGTGATAACAGCCACTACCAGGCGCAAACCATAAACCATCACAAAATTAGTAATCGTGGCGCTGTAAGCATCAAAATTGAAAAGGTCAGACATTCCGGTCAGTTTTGAGTTCAAAAGAAAAACTCTGGCACCTTTTCGGGGTACCAGAGTTCAAAGTTGGTTAATTTCTACAGCAAAGGCAAAACTAAGCCAAATGGCGGCATTTCAGAATCAGGTTTGGGTTCGGGCAAAGGCTCTCATATACAGCTTGTTCAGACAGGCGCGCCACACCCGGATAATCGCCATTTTTCCCATCCATCGAGCACATTACCTGAAAGTGCAGGTGCGGCGGCCAGTCGCCGTTCACAGGGTAGGGACCTACTTCGGCAATCTTGTCACCTTTACGGAATTCCTTGCCAACTGACAATCCTTCCAGACAAGCAGCATTCAGGTGTCCATACAAGGTATAGAAGGTCACGCCCTCCAACTCGTGTTCCAGAATAATGGTAGGGCCGTAGTCACCGAAGTTAGCGTTGTCAGCGAAGCTGTGCACCTTGCCGTCAAGAGGAGCAAACACAGCCGTGCCAGCTGGTAACCAGACGTCTATACCTAGGTGCAGATCGCGGCTCTCTTCAGCTACGTCAAAGTGTTGGCTGCGGCGGTAGATGAAGCGGTTCTCGAGGTAACCGCCTACCCCGATGGTGGCGTTCTGTTCCTGCAGCATTTGGTTCACGGCCTTATTAAAGGCTTCGGTGTTACGCAGGTTAGTCTGTTGCAAAAGCTGATTAGCTGCCGTAAAATCAAGACGGCACACGTGTTCGCCGTTCAGGTCCGCATCAAGTACGGGCCCGAAGGCAACAGTGTGCCGTCTCAGAATATTGCTAAGTTTCTTTTCGGTATTCAGCATGTAAAAGTGGGGCGGGGAATGTGCCGCCACGCAAGTATAAGAAGAATTATGCTACTTCTTCTACATACTTGGAGAGTGTCTTCAGGCTTTTGGTTTTGCCAAAAAGCTCCTCGGATTTTTTGCTGTAAGCCTGCGCAGCTTCCTGCAGCGTGTCGAAGGTGCCCAGGTTAATGCGTTGCTTGTTATGGTGAATGATGGCGCGGTATTTTTGAGCCTCTTTGTGCACGCCGCGTACACCCAATTTATTTTCCGTTTTTGCTGTGTTGCGCACAATTTTGCAAAGCGGAGCCCATTCCAGGTTTTCGAGGCGACAGTCGAGCTTGTTGCCGTTCTTGAAATGCACATACAGCTTGATGTTGCTTTCTGGCTTTTCAATCAGCTGTTCGCCAATCATTTTGTGCAGGTAAATGGTTTCGTTGCGGTACTTGCCGTTTTTCAGCGGCCAGTTCTTCTGAAAGAAGGCGTAACCGTTAGAGTGAATGCGCAGGTGCTTCAAAAAATCAATTTGCTGCAGGTAAGCATTGTTTTGAATATACTCGTAAGTGCGGTCGTCCACCATTACGGTTTTTTCACAGTTTTTGAGAGTTAGTTTGTAGAGCATTGGTGTTTTCAGTAATTGTATGGTAAAGAACGGAATGCGGGGGTCGGTTATTACCCGCCTACAGCACAGGTGCGTACTATGTTACAAATGTGCAGCTTTTTTTTCATTCAGCGTTCTTTCTGTGTATGATTTGGTTATAATACGTGATTCGTGAAATCGGTTTTAAAAATTACCCGAAATTTTCACTCAACAGCCCAGATTGTCGTAACTTTCAGTTTGAAACCATGTTTCCCCCTAAAAGACTAGTAATAAAACGATATGAGTAGCCCTTATTTCATGCTGAAGGTTGTGGAGATAACCCGCGAAACCTCAGATGCGATTACGATACACTTAGAACATCCCGATAAAAAACCGATTCCATTCAAGGCAGGGCAATTCCTGACACTTATCATCCCGATTGACGGAAAGAAAGTCCGCCGTTCTTACTCACTGTGTTGCGCCCCGAACGAGGGCAATCGCCTGTCAGTAACTGTTAAACGTGTAGAAGGCGGTCTGGTTTCTAATTATTTGCTTGATAATCTGCAAGTTGGACAGGAAATTGAGGTGATGGAGCCGCTCGGTAATTTTAACTTCGTTCCAGAAGCCGGAAAAAGCCGTCATGTTATCCTTTTTGGCGCCGGCAGCGGCATTACACCACTTATGTCCATGCTCCGGGCAACGCTGCGCGAAGAGCCGAATACCATAGTGACTTTGTTGTATGGCAACCGCGATGAGGATTCAGTTATTTTCAAGCAACAGCTGCAGGAACTGCAGGCCGCCAATCCGGAGCGCCTGCATGTGGAGTATATCTATAGTCAGCCCAAGCATGCCTGCGACTACCGCGGCCGCATGAATCAAAGCATGGTGCTGAAGATACTCGAGCGTTTGAAAGTGGCCAAACCAGCTGATGCGCTCTACTACATGTGCGGACCTGAGGGTATGATGGAAGAGGCCCGCAAAGCCCTGAATGTACTGCATGTGCCTGCCGACCGCATTTTCCGCGAGAGTTTTGTGAGCAACAAACTGGTGGAGCAGCAGGAGCAGGAGCACCACGGCGACGTTTCCTCATCGAACGATGACGGTGAGATTACCACTCAGACCGTCACTATCATTTACGAAGGAGCCGAGTACAGCGTGGTGGTAGAGCCGGACCAGACCATACTGGAAGCGGCGCTTGACCAGGACGTAGATTTGCCATATTCCTGCCAGGCTGGTTTGTGTACCGCCTGCCGTGGCAAGTGCCTGAGCGGAAAAGTACACCTGGACGAACGTGAGGGACTTTCTGACGCCGAACTCGACGAAGGGTATGTACTCAACTGTGTGGGCCATCCTTTAACCGCTAATGTGGTCATCGAAATAGGCTAGAATACGACTGTTGTAACTTCAATTTAGCTGCGCTATATTTTACATATATAGTGCAGCTTTTTTTTGCACTTTCAGGAGAAGTCTCTATATTACCTTTTCTTTACAGAACCACCTATGAGTAAAACAGAAGCTATGATACAAGTACCCGAACGAAAGAAGCGGGTTTACCTGTCCGAAGACTTTAAAATAGATAACTGGGAAACAATACAGCCATATTTTGAAGAGCTGAAAAGCCGACCTATCAACTCAGGGGAGGAGCTGGAAAAGTGGATGAAAGACCGTAGCGAACTCGAGAGCGTGCTCTCTGAAGACCTCGGTTGGCGCTACATCCGCATGACCTGCGACACCCAAAATGAGGATATCACAAAAGCTTTCCAGTATTTCGTATCAGAGATAGAACCCCAAATTGCCCCTTACGACCACGAACTCAACCTGAAGTTGATGCATTCGCCTTACGTAAACGGGCTCGACAAAAATAAATACCGCATCTATCTGCGCGGCGTAGAACGTGCACTGGAGATTTTCCGGGAAGAGAATATTCCACTCAACACCGACATCAGCACCAAACAGCAACAGTACGCCGCCATAACAGGGGCTATGACCGTGACGCTGGACGGCGAGGAGATGACCCTGCAACGTGCCGCCGACCGCCTGAAGCGCAATGAGCGTGAAGTACGCGAGGAGGCGTGGCGTGCCATACAGGAGCGCCGCACACAGGACCGCCAGAAACTCGACGACCTGTTCGACGAACTGTTAAAGCTTCGCACGCAGGTTGCCCAAAATGCTGACTTCGACAACTTCCGGGACTACATGTTCGCTGCCATGGGCCGCTTTGACTATACCCCGCAGGATTGCTTTGATTTTCATCAGTCCATCGAAGAGACTATCGTGCCTCTGTTGTCAGGTATAGATCACGAACGCAAAGAGAAGCTAGGTATAGCTGACCTGCGCCCGTGGGACCTCGACGTAGACCCGAGTGGAAAAGCACCTTTGGAGCCATTTCATTCAGGTGAGGAACTCCTGGAGAAAACGATACAGGTATTCTATAATCTTGACACTTATCTCGGCGACTGCCTGGCTACCATGCGCGAAATGGGCCACCTGGATCTGGAATCGAGAAAAGGAAAGGCGCCAGGTGGGTATAACTATCCGCTGGATGAGATTGGAGTTCCGTTCATTTTCATGAATGCCACTTCGAGTCTGCGCGATGTGATTACCATGTTACACGAAGGCGGCCACGCCGTGCATTCCTTCCTGACCCGCGACCTGACGCTCAGCGCATTTAAACACCCACCTTCAGAAGTAGCCGAACTGGCATCTATGTCAATGGAGCTGATTTCAATGGACTACTGGGATACCTTCTTTAGCGATGAAGACGAATTACGCCGTGCCAAACGCACACATTTGGAGAGCGTACTCGAGACCTTCCCGTGGGTAGCTACCGTGGATAAGTTTCAGCACTGGCTGTATGAAAATCCAGGCCATACGCAGGAAATGCGCCACCAGGAGTGGCTCAATATTTTCGGGCGTTTTAATCACTTAGAAGTTAACTGGAACGGACTCGAGAAGTATAAGCCCTTCATGTGGCAGAAGCAGCTACACATCTACGAAGTGCCCTTTTACTACGTAGAATATGCCATGGCACAGCTGGGAGCTATCGCCGTCTGGAAGAACTATAAAGAGAATCCTGCCGAAGGACTGGCCGCCTACAAGCGTGCCCTCAGACTAGGTTATACCGTCTCGATTGGCGAGGTATATGAAGCTGCCGGCATCAAGTTCGATTTCAGCTCGGAGTACATCAAAAGCCTGGTAGATTTTGTGAAAGGCGAAATGGCTAAAATATAAGGTATAGCTATACCTTCGCGAAAGCCCCGTCGTTACCTGCGTGTGACGGTGGGGCTTTTTCTTTTTACAGTAAGGTTGCCGTTGTCAGATAGTAGTTCTAGCTTTGTGAGCACAGTATTAAAACGTGCGCTTACCAGTATTAATCTCTTTGTCGGAGAGATTAATTGCCCTTTCAAGTAGAGAATTTATACCTGTTCGAAAAGAAACATGAACCCGCTTAAACTCTTGTTCCCAATAGCGATTTTATTGTTATGCATCGCTGCAGCCTGTACCAACTTGCCAGGCTCTGTTACGCAATCCAACGCACCTATGTCAAATGCAGAAGTTGCACGGACAGCCATAGGCATGTGGTCGGGCACTATTCCCTGCGCCGACTGCCCGGGGATAGATTATACCTTAGAGCTTCATGCTGACAGCACCTACCGCGAGCGCATGGTGTACCAAGGGCGCAGTGCGACACCATTCGTACAGTCTGGTCATTGGGGTGTTGGCGATGGCAGAGTGCAGCTAAAAAAACAAGGCGTAGGTAATAATCAGTTAGTTATAGAAGGCGAAACGTTGATCATGCTCGATAGTGAAGGCAACAAAATTGAATCGCAACTTGCCGATGCCTACCGCCTGGCCCGCCAAAACCCGGAAGAACCAGAGGACAATCCTAGCCTGTGGCGCGAGAAGTATGAGCGGGGTATAGACTTCGCTGCTACCGGTAACGAACCATTTTGGTCGCTGGAAATTGACTTAGAAAAAATGATAGAGTTCAAGGCGCTGGATGAAGAGAATGGCAGCGTGCTCACCCCGGTTCCTGCCGCTGAAAAGCTGGAAGGAGCGGAGGGTATAGTTTATAAAGTGCAAACTGTATCAGGAAATCTGGAAATCCGGCTGGTGAAAGAGACTTGCGTCAACACGATGTCAGGTCGTAAGTTTCCTTATACTGTAACTGTGTTGAAAAACGATATGGAATACAAAGGCTGTGGCATGTACCTCCGTGACTCCCGCTTAAACGGCAACTGGAATTTGGTTGAGCTAGAAGGGAAAGCCATTAATATTAAAGATGCTGAACAAAATCAGCCTTTCCTGAACATAGATTTAGCCGAAGGCAGGGTGTCGGGAAGAGCAGGTTGCAACAGAATAACAGGCAGGCTTGAGCCAATCAGTGACAGAATCAATTTCGGTCCCATCGCCGCAACGAGAATGGCTTGTCTGGATATGGACCTGGAGAGCCAGTTTTTGCGGGTGTTAAGTGACGCAGAGTTGAGGTATAGCGTAAGTGAAGAAAGTCTGGAATTGTTGTTGGGCGGGAAGGCAGTTGCTGTTTTCGCTAGGGGAAAGTAAGTGGGGTATACCTAGGCTTTCAGGTATACCAAGGGGTATTGTTTTATAGCTTCGCCTGTGCGGCGGGCACTCACTTTTTATCTTGACATAAAAAGTTAGCAAAAAAATCAAGACTTCCCAAATCGAGGGCCCCTACCCCCACTCGTTGAACGCTCAAACACTGAGTAGTCATTTAAGTGCACCTGGCTCAGTGATTTATTTCATAGCCTAAAGGGCAAGTTACTCTTGCCATACCTGCCAGTGGTGTTTACTATGGAGCTATACCTAGAAACTGGCAGTAGTAGAAGTCCCCATTTGAAGGGGACATGGGGATGTTAATCGTACACGAAGATTCCTGTCAATCCGTGGGGTAGGGGCCTTCTTAAATCCAGATTCAAACAAAAAAATCGCCTGTCGTTTCCAACAGGCGATTTTTTTGTTTTCTTATCAATGCAGTTATAGCGGCTTGAACTGCTCAAACATCTGCCGGCAGTCGTTGCAGTAGTGCATGGAACGGCATAATGTTGGTCCGAAAGGTGTGCGTAGGTCGGTGTTTTCGCTGTCGCAGTAGGGACATTTCGCATGCTCCAGAATGTCCAGATCGAGAATCAAATCATACTTTGGGGGGGGGGCCAAACCGAATTCCTTTAGGTGCTGACGCCCTTTTTCCGAAAGCTTGTTACTGTCCCAAGGCTGGTCGAAAGACATAATGACGGTATGGTTGGTAATGCCATACTTATCCAGAGTGCGCTCCACGTCCTTTTTCATGTAGTCCATGGCAGGGCAACCGGCAAAGGTCGGCGTCATATTCACCGTCACGTGGCTTTCGTCAGATATAGTCACGCCCGTGATCACCCCCAAATCCACCAGCGACAACACCGGTATCTCAGGGTCCTTCACCTCCTCCAACAGGATCAATATGTTTTCTTTTGTCAGTTCCATGCTTTTACTTGTAGACAAAGGACTTAATGACTAAAGACAAAGGAATTGACTGTGTTATGTTCCATCTTATATCCTTTGAAAAACTGTCCATTGTCAAATCAGTTACCACTCCGCAGTCGGGTCAATTTTAAACACTTCGGCCATCTCGTCGAGAAGCGGCTGTAAATGCTCGGTATGCTCGCCGTTGCGACCGCCAAACTTTGGCTCAGTCGTATTCAGATCTGGTAATTTCAAATCAGTCTTTTCAATCACCGCCTGAATGCGCTCCAGCCACTCGGCTTTCACGGCCTCCTCGCCAGCGTATACGCCAGATTCGATTAACTCCTGTTCGAACTTCGAAGTCTCAAACATACCCAACGCATAAGGTATAGCTTCGGTCAAAGAAGACTGCAAACGCAGGATGGCTTCTTCGGTAGAAGAGCCCAGGTTCTTGATCCAGGTGTTGGCGTGCAGTACGTGGTACTTCACTTCACCTTTCAGCTTAGTAGTAACTTTGGCAATTGGTTCGTAGCTCGACTGGCTCAGCATCTCGAAACGGATGATCTCGGCGTTGTCGTACAGGAAGTGACGAATCAAACTGAAGTCGTACTCGCCGTTAGGCAGCTCAACCAACTGGCTGTTGTGAAACTGGTTGGCGTTGCGTGTAAAGGCAACCGTATCCGGGTCAGTTTCGCCTAGGTCCTGAAGCAAGGTATAGAACGCCAGGCTATGGCCAATTTTATCCTGCGCCATTGATGAGAAGGCAATGTCTTCTTCGAGGATCGGGCCGAAGCCTGTCCACTCGGAGTTGCGGTGGCCCAATATCAGTTGGTCGTCGGCCAGTTTGTATAAAAGGTCTTTTATCGCGAGCTCGTTCATTAGGAGGCAGTCGTTTTGTGTTCTTCTTTATACTTTGTGATTTTGTCCATCACTTTGTAGGCGATGGCTTCGCGGTACTTTTTCTCAGGTATAGTGGTCCACATGTCCTTGTCCTCTTCTGCTGACTGCAGTACATGCTTCGATTTCATCACCCAAACATTCACAATCGGGCCTTTCTCGCCGAATTGTTTGCGTGCTTCCTGTAGTGCTTCCTGATAAGAAGTCGCCATTACACGACCTACATGGGCATGTGCTTTGCCACGTTTCTTGAGGTGAAAGATTTCGTAAGCCTCAACTTCTTCGCTGCGCTCCGTCGGTTCTTCTACACGCATCATGTCGTACACATTTTCCTGGTCGCCTACATAGGGCGTCACCTGAATGTGTTCAGTGCGGACAATCCAGAGGCCTACGCAGGTAAATCGGCGGCTATACTGTTCTTTCGCAAACAGGAAAGCCACGTCTTCGTTTGGCGCGTGAACGGGTCCCACATAGGTATGGGCGGCTCCGTCTTTTTTCTGATGAAAGGCCTCGTATGTTTCAAACTGGTCCAGCTCCTGCTTTGGCTCAATAGCGGGCGCCTCGCCTTCCGGCAGGTTCAGTCGGGTTACTCTTGGGTCTAATGATTTTAAGCTCATGCTTCGCTAATTATGAATCAAAAATTAGAAAATAGAAATGAAGTCAAGCCTTTTGAGAGCCACGTACTTCAAATCAATTTCTAATTCATAATTTCTCATTTCTAATTTGTCATTGGCTACGCCAATGGCTTCACATACTTTGCTTTCGGGTTGAGGAGTGCTCTGCGAACCCAGGCACCACGCTCTTCGGCGGTGCGGCGCACGGCCAGTCGCTCGGCGTTACAAGGACCGTCGCCGTTTATCACACGCTTGAACTCATCCCAATCCGGCTCGGTGTATTCCCACTGACCGGTTTCCATGTTCTTCTTCAGTTTCGGGTCTGGCACAGTCAGTCCAAGTTCCCAGATCTTGGGCACATACATGTCGAGGAACTGCTGGCGGCACTCGTCATTAGAGGCCATCTTCACTTTCCAGCGCATGAGCGTTTCGGTGTGTGTACTCATTTTGTCCGATGGGCCAAAGAAGGTCATAATAGGAGGCCACCAGCGGTTGAGTGCAGCCTGAATCATTTCGCGCTGCTTGGATGAGCCGGTTGCCATGTGCACTACAGCGTCGTGCCCATACTTCAGGTGGAAAGCTTCTTCAGCACAGATACGTTCCAGCGCACGGGAGTAAGGACCGTACGAACCTTTGGCATTGGCCATCTGGTTTACAATCGCGCCCGCGTCAATGAGCCATGAAATGATGTTTGAGTCTGCCCAGGTAAAAGCCGGGTAGTTGAACACATTCGAGTACTTGCTCTTTCCATTAATCAGGTCGGTCAGCATTTGCTCGCGTGTCTTGCCCAGTGTTTCGGCGGCACTATATAATAACTGTGCGTGCCCAACTTCGTCCTGCACCTTGGCCATTTGGGCCATTTTGCGGCGAAAGCCTGGTGCGCGGGTAATCCAGGTACCTTCTGGCAGCGCACCGATTATTTCGGAGTGCGCGTGTTGCTCAATCATACGAATGAGTTGCTTGCGGTAGAGCTCGGGCATCCAGTCCTTTGGCTCAATTTTCTCGCCACGGGCGATACGCGCTTCAAACTCGGCCAGCTTTGCAGGGTCTTCAGTCTGCAGGTTGTCGAATTTGGTAGCTTCAAAAACGTTTCCTCCTCCGTACATAATATTTTCAGTTTTAAGGTTTAGTAAAAAGTGCCGGACTGTTAAGGTGGTCAGTCCGGCTAAGGTTAGGTATAGGTAAACTAGTTAAGGTTCGTCTTTAAACCATTCAGCAGCATGGCCGACAGGTTTCCGGCAATCTCCGCCGGTTTCATTTTCCCCTCCGGCTTGTACCAGGTATGAATCCAGTTCAGGCCTGAGAGAATCGTCAGCACGGCAAACTTCTCATCTGGCACCTGAAACTCACCGCTGGCTATACCTTGGCGGATGATTTCGCGGAAGTAATTTTCATATCGGTCGCGCAGGGCCAGAAAATCGGTATGGTAAGGCTCACTTAAGTGGCGCCACTCCTGCAGAAACACGGCAGAGGCCTCTGTGTTGCGGGTGAGTACCTGCACATGCGCTGAAATAGCGCGTTTCAGTTGTTCAGTGGCGCTGGCATCCTCGTCTTTCACAGCTTCAATCGCTCCGAAGAACTCTTCTGCCATCCGGAAGCATACCCGCTGCAGAATCTCTTCTTTGGAACGGATATGCGAGTAAATGCTGGCTGCCTCTATGCCCAAGGCATTGGCCAGGTCACGCATGGAGGTGGCCGAAAAACCTCTGCTCTTGAATAAGGCCGTAGCCGTTTGCTCTATCTGTTCTTTCCTGCTCAATTATACTTCTAATATAGATAACAACAAATGTAAACAACCTAACGTTCGTTAGCAAATAATTTTTACGGAGTTTAAACACCTTGGGTTGAGTTAATATCCGGCTCCTATACCTTTTCCCTTTACTTGAAATCTAACAGAAGATTAACTGATGACCGCAGGCTGTGTGGAGGACAACTCGACTATTGCCTAAGATTTTGTACCTGTTTTGCTGAGACATTCACCTAATTTGCTTATCTTTTTCGAGCATTAGCTATTTGCTCGCGTATACCTGATACCGGCTTGCCGGTGTAAGAAAACCAATTTTAGAAGACATTACCATGACTGACACAACACAACCACCTATCACGCAAACCATGGATTTCGTGCGCTACGAAGTAAAGGAGCGTGTTGGGTATATCACCCTGACCAGATCTGAAAAGCGAAACGCCCTGAATGCTGAAATGGTAACCGAACTGAAGCGCGCTTTTGCCGCCGCCGAAGACGACGAAACCTGCAAAGTAATTGTGCTGCGTGCCGAGGGCAAGGTGTTCTGTGCCGGTGCCGACCTCGAGTACCTGCAGCGCCTGCAGCAATACGACTACCACGACAACCTTGCCGACTCCACCCACCTGATGGAGCTCTTCCGTCAGATCTATACCTTAAAGAAAGTGGTGATTGCCCAGGTACACGGGCATGCCATAGCGGGCGGCTGCGGACTGGCTTCCATTTGCGACTTCACGTTTACGGTTCCTGAGGCTAAGTTCGGCTACACCGAAGTGAAGATCGGCTTTATACCTGCCATTGTTAAAGTGTTTCTGCTACGCAAAATAGGAGAGGCCCACGCCAAGCAACTGTTGCTTACCGGCGACCTGATCTCGGCTGCCGAGGCACAGGAATATGGTCTGGTGAATTACGTGGTGCCCGCAGACGAACTGGAAGAAAAAGTATTTGGCTTCGCCCAAAAGCTTTGCAAAGAAAATTCGCGACAGAGCATGGAGGTGACCAAAGAGATGATAGCCCGTGTGCAGGAAATGTCGCTGGAAGAGGGCTTGCAATATGCCGCCGAGATGAACGCCGTGGCCCGTGGCAGTGAGGATTGTCAGCGCGGTATTGATGCCTTTTTAAATAAACAGTCACTGAGTTGGTAGATTTCTGTTAAGTTTTCAAAACCATTTGTTAAACTTGTTGTTGGATGAGTATGCTGATGGGGCTTGGAATAATGTTAATCACTTTTGTAGCGATGGAAGGCGTGGCCTGGGCCATGCACAAGTATGTGCTGCACGGTTTTCTGTGGTTTCTGCACAAGTCTCATCATACGCATCATAAGCACGCCTTTGAGTGGAATGACCTGTTTTTTGCCTATTATGGAACCCTCGCCATGCTGTTCTTTATTTTCGGCAGCGAGCCCATTGATTATCGGTTCTGGATTGGCGCAGGCATTACACTGTATGGCGTGGCTTATTTCCTGATACACGATGTTTTCATCCACAGGCGCATCAGGCTTTTTGGTAATACGTCTAATGTTTACCTCAAAGCCTTAAACATAGCGCATAAAATGCATCATAAGCACACGGCCCGCGACGGCTCAGAATCTTATGGTATGCTGTGGGTGGCACCGAAGTATTTTAGGTCCGCATACGCAATTCTACAAAAACAACAACAAGGGGAACAGACGTGGCGCAGTACACCATCAAAGAGCTAGAACACCTCTCAGGTATCAAAGCTCATACCATCCGCATCTGGGAACAGCGCTACAATGTGCTTTGTCCCCAGCGTACCGACACTAACATCCGGTATTACAGCGACGCTGACTTAAAAACACTTCTGAATATCTCACTCCTGAACGAGCAAGGGTATAAGATATCTAAAATTGCCAGGATGAGCCCCGAACAGCTAAAGCTGACAGTGCAGCAACTGGCCGAACAGGAGAGTACAACGCTTTCGCACCACATCAACAACATGGTTACGGCTATGATCGATATGGACGAGGAGCGGTTCGACAAATCATTCTCCACTGTAACCTTGCAACTGGGCTTTCAGGATGCTATGCTACAGGTGCTATACCCTTTCCTGCATAAGATTGGCATTTTGTGGCAAACCAATAACATAAGCCCTGCGCACGAGCACTTTGTGAGCAATCTGGTGCGGCAGAAACTTATCGTGGCCATAGACGGGCAAGTGGTGAAACGCACAGAAGACACACCTACCTATCTGCTATACCTGCCGGAAGGTGAGCTGCACGAGATCGCTTTGCTTTTTATGAACTACCTAATCCGGGCACACCATCATCAGGTGATCTACCTGGGCCAGAACCTGCCTTTTGAAGATCTGAAGCAAACCTACGAGCAATTGAAGCCCGCAATCATTTGTACGGTTCTGACAATAGTGCCGGAACGGGAGCTCGTGCAGGAATATATTGAGCGGGTGGCAGTAACTTTTCCAGATGCGCGTATTTATTTCTATGGCTACCAGGCGCAGCATAGTTTTCTTAAATACCCAAAAAATACGCACCGCCTGAGTTGCATCAACGATTTTGAAGCGGTGTTGAAAAAAAATATTTAAAAGTTAAACAGCTCCCTGAAGCAGGGATAGTTCAACAATAAAGGTCAAATCCGATTGGGTTTGGCCTTTTTTGTTGGGTAAAATTCAATAACCAAGTTTTGTAAACAGTGCTGTTTGTTTACTTTAATTGAAAAAATGATAAACAAAACTTGGCTTAAATTTATATATACCGTATAATTGTTTAGTTGTTAAAGATAAAAATTAAACATTATGACGGCAGTAGAATTTTCCAATCATATTCAGTTGGCAGCTGGTTCGTTGAAGCCGGTAGCTATGAACCTGACCCGCAACGCGGACGATGCCAAAGATCTGGTGCAGGAAACGTTACTTAAGGCGCTCTCTAACCGCGACAAGTTCAACACCGGCACTAACCTGAAAGCATGGCTATACACCATCATGCGGAACACGTTTATCAACAACTACAACAAGATAACTAAGCGCAGCAGCAATATTGACAGCACAGAGTATCTGCAGTACCTAAACACAGACGACAGCTTTGTGACAGTTAACAAAGGCACGGCGGCATTTGTGATGAGTGATATAAAAGCGGCTATTGCCAAATTAAATGAAGAACATCGCACGCCCTTTATGATGTATTACATTGGGTATAAATACTTGGAAATAGCTGAAAAACTGAACATTCCGATCGGGACAGTGAAGAATCGCATCCACATTGCCCGCAAGGAACTGAAGAAGTTGCTACAGGTTTATGGCGACTAACTACAACTAATGCTGGGATTTTTAGTAAATTTCTAGATGATGTCAAAAAAAGTAATCGTGATTGGTGCCGGCTTTTCGGGACTTTCGGCCGCCACCAGTCTGGCAGACCAGGGTTACGAAGTTACGGTGCTCGAGAAGAACGCCACTCCCGGCGGCCGTGCCCGAAGTTTTGCAGAGGCAGGCTATACCTTTGACATGGGGCCAAGCTGGTACTGGATGCCTGACGTGTTTGAGTCTTACTTCAACAAGTTCGGCAAAACCGTTTCTGATTACTATGACCTCGTGCGGCTCGATCCGTCTTATACCGTAGTGTTTGGTGAGGATGATTTTGTAGACGTACCTGCCTCGCTTGACGAACTAAAGGCACTCTTTGAGCAATGGGAGCCGGGTAGCGCCGCCCGTCTTGATAAGTTTCTAGAACAGGCTGCCTATAAATACGAGGTAGGTATTAACCAACTCGTCTACAAACCTGGTCGCTCGGTGAGTGAGTTCATGAGTTTGCGCCTACTGCTGGATGTGCTTCGCATGGATGTGTTCCAGTCCATACACGCACACATCCGCCGCTTCTTTTCGCATGATAAGATCATCAAGCTGATGGAATTTCCGGTGCTGTTCCTTGGAGCGCTGCCGCAAAACACTCCGGCACTGTATAGTCTGATGAATTATGCTGACATCATCCTGGGCACCTGGTATCCGATGGGGGGCATGTATAAAATCATCAAAGGGATGGTGCAGCTGGCTAAGGAGAAGGGAGTCTCATTTCTATACAACCAAGATGTGAAGAAGATTGAGGTGGAGCAAGGTATAGCCCGCCGCGTGCGAACTGCCACAGGTATGTTCGAGGCTGATGTTGTTGTGGCCAGCGCCGATTACCATCATGTAGAGCGCCATCTATTAGCGCCGGATTTACGGAGTTATACAAACGACTACTGGGACAAACGTGTCATGGCGCCTTCCTGCCTGATTTTCTACTTAGGTATAGGCAAGAAACTTAACAACCTGCGCCACCACAATCTGTTCTTTGACGAGGATTTTGGGCCGCATGCGCACGAGATTTATACTGACCCGAAATGGCCGGCCAAACCACTGTTCTATGTGTCGGCCCCGTCAGTAACCGATGCCGGTGTTGCGCCGGAAGATTGTGAGAACTTGTTTGTGCTGATGCCAGTAGCGCCGGCCTTAGAAGATACCGAAAAATTGCGGGAGCGTTATTACGACCTGATCATGGACCGTCTCGAGCGTCTGACCAAACAGGAAGTACGCAGTGCCGTGGTATACAAGCGCAGTTACGCCCACCGCGATTTCATATCTGATTACAATGCCTTTAAAGGCAATGCCTATGGCCTGGCCAACACGCTGATGCAGACCGCCCTGCTCAAGCCGAGCCTCAAAAGCAAGAAAGTGAAAAATCTCTACTATACCGGCCAGCTAACCGTGCCGGGCCCAGGTGTGCCGCCGTCCCTGATTTCGGGGCAGGTCGTGGCAAAGGAAGTGGCGAAGGATTATGCCTTGGCACCGGGTCAGCGATTACCAGTGAGCAATTAACGCACCAGTAAAACTATGGATTTATTTAAAGACACCTGCCTGAAGTGCAGCAAGCTGATTACCGAGGCGTATAGCACATCGTTTACACTCGGCATCAGGACGCTGCACCGTAAATTCCACGACCCGATCTACGCGATCTATGGCTTTGTGCGCTGCGCCGACGAGATTGTGGACACTTTCCATGACTACGACAAGCGCAAACTGCTTGACCAATTCAGCCAGCAGACTTTTGAAGCCATTGAGCAGGGTATCAGTCTAAACCCCGTGCTGCATGCTTTTCAGTGCGTGGTGAATGAGTACAAGATTGACCGTGCCTACATTGAAGCCTTCCTGAAGAGCATGGCCATGGATCTGGACGACCACGTGTATGATCCGGCCCTGTATAAAGAGTACATTTATGGTTCGGCGGAAGTAGTAGGGCTGATGTGCCTGAAAGTATTCTGCGAAGGAGATGAAGAACAGTTTGAGCGGCTGAAGAAACCAGCCAGCAGCCTGGGAGCTGCCTTCCAGAAAGTGAACTTCCTGCGCGACATGCAGAGCGACTTTAAGGACCGGGGCAGGGTGTACTTTCCGGCCGTGGACATACACACGTTCAACAATGTGTGCAAAGCGCAGATAGAGGCTGACATTGCAAAAGACTTTGAGGACGCCTATGCCGGCATACTGGCTTTGCCCCGTTCGGCGCGCATGGGCGTATACCTGGCCTATGTCTATTATCAGAAGCTTTTCCGGAAAATCAAAGGGCTGCCGGCAACCCATATCTTAAATGAGCGCGTAAGAGTACCTGATAACACAAAGTTTGCCTTACTTTTAGGCTCCTATGTCAGGTACCAACTAAACGCCATCTAACCACGTGAAGAATAGCTTACAAATACTTTTCATTTTTCTGTTTTTTAGTTTTACCGCGCTGGCTGATAATTCCAGAGATTACAAATTGTCAGTGCTGCGCGTGCAGTTCGTGGAGGCCAGCAAAGACAGCAGGGCCGGCCGCGATTTTCATAAACTGATGAGCAACTACGAGGACAACAACCCTGTGGTACTGGCCTACAAGGCGGTTTCTGAGGCGATTATGGCCAAGCATGTCTGGAACCCTTACATGAAGATGAAGCATCTGCAGAAGTCTTCTGAGATATTTGAAGAGGCGGTGAAGCTCGACGCTTTGAGCCCCGAAATACGGTTTCTGCGCTTCACGGTAGAGCATTATGTGCCGCGCTACCTTAACCTGAGCAAAAACCTGCAGGACGACAAAGCTAAGATCATCGCTGGTCTGGAACGTCACCCGAAATCCGGCTTGTCTAACGACATGGCCCGCGATATTCGCGCTTTTATGCTGACGAAAGACCATTGCACCGAACAAGAAAAACAAAGACTCAAACGCATACCGATTTAAACCCTGATGCCGCTATACCTATACCTGAACATTTTCACCATCCTGTTCCCGCTGCTGCTCTCCTTCGACAGAAAAGTGGCTTTTTACAAGAACTGGCCATACCTGTGGCCGGCCATCCTGATCAACGCAGGGCTATTCATCATCTGGGACGAACTTTTCACGCAGGCAGGTATATGGGGCTTTAATCCGGAGTATCTGGTGGGCATCTATCTATTTAATCTGCCCCTCGAAGAAGTGCTTTTCTTTATCACGGTGCCTTACGCCTGCGTCTTTATTTACGAGTGCCTGAACGCCTACATCACCAAAGACTTGTTGCAGCCTTACGCTAAGGGTATCACCTTTGTGCTTATACCTGTGCTTTTGTTTCTGGCGGTTTTCAATCTGGAGAAACTCTATACCTCCATCACCTTTACTTTGCTGGCGGCCATGCTGGGCGCCCACTACTACTATTTCAATACCCAAAAGCTGGGGCGCTTTTATCTGGCTTATGTTGTGCACCTTGTGCCGTTTTTGCTGGTGAACGGTGTGCTTACTTATCTACCCATTGTCTGGTATAACAATAGCCACAACCTGAATCTGCGCATTGTGTCTATACCTGTCGAGGACTCTATGTACTCCATGCTGATGCTTTTGATCACGATTTCGATTTACGAAGGCTTAAAACAGCGTTTTGCTGTTAAACAATATCAACCTTTGGCTGTATAAAGGTATATGCGAAACCTTCAAGTCACCATCGATTCTAACTCAGGCTTTTGCTTCGGCGTGGTCTATGCCATTCAAATGGCCGAAGACCTACTCGACGAGCAGGGGTATCTCTATTGCCTGGGCGATATCGTGCACAACGACGTGGAGGTGGAGCGGCTGCAGAAACGTGGCCTGCGCATCATCAATCATGACCAACTGCGGGAGCTGCGCGATGAAGCCGTACTAATTCGCGCCCACGGCGAACCACCCGCCACCTATCACATGGCATTGCAGAATAACCTGACCTTGGTAGATGCTTCCTGTCCGGTAGTGCTTAAGCTGCAGAATCGCATCAAGACATCATACGACAAAGACGAGCGCATCTTTATTTATGGCAAGCACGGGCATGCCGAAGTGATGGGACTTTTGGGGCAGACGAGCAACAAAGCAGTGGTGTTCGAAAATCTGGATGAGTTGATGCAGCACGAGTTGCCGTCAAAAATTACGCTCTACAGCCAGACCACCAAAAGCACCAATAACTTCTACAACATCAAAGACACGCTCGAGCAAAAAGGCTACGAAGTAGACGCCAACGACACCATCTGCCGACAGGTATCCAACCGCGACAAAGACCTGCGCAAGTTTGCTGCGCAGTTTGATAAGATTATCTTCGTGTCGGGCACCAAGTCGAGCAACGGCAAAGTGCTCTATCAGGTATGCAAAGACACCAACCCGGCTACCTACTTTGTCTCGAAAGTAGGGGAAATTCAACCTGAGTGGTTTGCCGACGACGACAAAGTGGGAATCTGCGGTGCTACTTCTACACCCATGTGGCTGATGGAGGAAGTGCGCGATTTATTGCTGCGGGGAACTGTTTAGTCAGTTATAGCTAAGCTGCCATAAACAAGGTATAGCCGCAAGTAAAACAGGTATAGCTAAAGCTCAAATTTTTAGTAGTACAGGCGAATCCAACCTGGCAAATGCAGGTATAGCACGAGATAGACGGCTGGATAAACCACCACGTAATATTGGTAATTAATCCCGTC
Source organism: Pontibacter sp. HSC-14F20 (assembly GCF_019599265.1). Taxonomy (GTDB): domain Bacteria; phylum Bacteroidota; class Bacteroidia; order Cytophagales; family Hymenobacteraceae; genus Pontibacter. The sequence goes on from NZ_JAHZTC010000015.1 coordinate 107,214, forward strand.
CTTTGTCAAATTAGCTTTTGTCAGAAAACCATGGCGAAGACAATCAAAAGAGATAACAGAGGTATAGCAATCGCAGCCATTATCGTGGCGTGCTGGTTTGGCCTGCTCGTATACCTGCTGCGCTTTCCGGTTGATTTCGCCTCGCCACTGTCATACCTGTTTCTGTTGCTGCAGATGCACCTGTATACCGGGCTTTTTATTACCGCCCACGACGCCATGCACAGCGTAGTCGCTCCCGGTCGACCTAAACTGAATCGCTTTATCGGTACCGTTACCGCTTTTCTCTTTGCTTACAATTGGTACCCGAGGCTCTTGCCGAAGCATCACCAGCATCACAGGCATGTAGCTACTGAGGAGGACCCGGACTACCATCATGGTTCCTTCTGGCCTTGGTACTACAGCTTCCTGAAAAACTACATCACCTGGTGGCAGATCGTGCTGATGGCCATTACTTACAACGTTCTCCAGCTGTTTTTCCCGCTTGAGAATGTGGTGATGTTCTGGATGGTGCCTGCCATACTGGCTACGTTTCAATTATTCTATTTCGGTACCTACCTACCACATCGCGGTGAGCACGCGCCTGATAACCGGCATAAGTCCGGCACGCAGTCCAAGAACCACCTGTGGGCATTTGTGAGTTGCTACTTCTTTGGCTACCACTACGAGCACCACGACAAGCCCTACCTGCCGTGGTGGCAGCTGTACAAAGCGAAATCCTGAAGGATTTTGACAACGGACCATTAGACGAAGGACAAAAGACTTTAAATATAGAAAAGGCCTACTTCTGGCAGTGCAGGAGTAGGCCTTTTCATATTTTGTAAACTTCAGGGATTAAAAAGAAGGTGCGCTTAGCGCTCTACTAACAAAGTCCTTTGTCCTTCGTCAAAAAAATCCTTTCTCAAAAAACCCTAGTGCGCGCCAGCTTCTTTGCGGCAGCAATCGTCCAGCTTGTTGTAGGCACGCGGCGTAGCGGGCTTGTCGTCTGCATCGTAGCCGGTGTCGTTCACCGCCTTGCGGATCTTGTCTTCGTTGGTTTTTTTAGGATCAAAGGACACTGTCAGCATTTTTGAATCCACATCCAGGTTCGATTTTTTAACGCCTTTCTCGTAAGCCATCGCTTTTTCCAGGCTCTTTTTGCACATGTCGCACACGGCTGACGTCTTGATTTGGATTGTTTTCTCGTTGCCACTCTGAGCCTGTGCGCCGAGCGCTGCCAAGAGCATCACAAATACTAAGCTGAGGTTTCTGAAGATTTTCATAAGGAGATTTATTATTGGTGAATGTTAATGTATGATAATGATTTTTCTATGTAAAAGCTGATGGAGCTGTGCAAATGATGTGCCGCTACTCAATCTTGAAACGTATACCTGCATAAATTACTCTGCCAGTGATCGGTCCCCATACCATGCTGGTATCGAATTCAGGGCCGAAGGGATTATCAGCTCCCCTGATGGCATCTGGCTGTCTATAGTTCAGCAGGTTTTCGCCGCCCACATAAATTTCCCAGCGCTTGAAAGCCCGCGACACCTGCCCGTTCAAGGTATAGAAAGCGTCCGACTTCCGGACGTCTACTTTCCCTCCGTGGCCTTCCATGTAAGCCAATGGCATTTGCCCGAAAAACTGCGTAGTCAGGTCAGCGCGCCACTTGTCGAAAGGAGTGGCAAAGCCGAGGTTCACAAAAAAGCGGTGTTGTGGAATCATGGGACGTTGCTGCAAAACACCGTTATAGGCAGTCTGCACATCGAAATATTTATAAGCCGTCTTCACGTCAAAACCTTTCAGCACCTCGTACTGAAGTTCTGCCTGGAAGCTGCGTGAGAAGGAGCGACCTTGTAGGTTATAAAATTCCACCTGGTTGGCACTGCTATACATGTCGGCCACCACCTGGTTCTGGAACGTGGTGTAGTAATAGTCGGTGATGAAAGCGCCTGGACGACCGCCCAACTCAAAGTACTGTGTAAAGGATCCGCCCACATTCCAGGCTTTCTCCGGCTCCAGCGCCTCCCGGAACGTAAAAGCACGGTTACTAACCAAGGCCGCTGTGTTCTCCGAAATCGGATTAGCTATCCGGAAGCCTTTGCCTGTCGCCACCCGAAAAATGGTGTTAGGGGTGAGGTCATACTTCACATTCAGGCGCGGGGTGAACACAGTGCCGTAAAGGTTGTGAAAATCAGTTCTTGCGCCGGCCACAATGGTCAGGTTCTCGGCATTGTTGAAAATGTATTCTGCGAAAATACCCGGCACGCGTTCCGTTCTTGCCAACCTGGTTTGCTCCAGTCGCTCTGTATAGTCATCGTATAGAAAGCTGGCACCCACTTTATAGGTATGGCCCGTGTGCCCGATGATGGACTGGAAGATGAAGCGCAGGTCGCCCGTGTTCTGCTCCCCGTTGTACTGCCTGCGGCCATAAAGGGAGTTGAACTTATGGTGCACGCCCGAAGTGATGAGGCCCAGGCTCTGGTATGGCCTTCCGGGGAAGATATAGGAGGTCTTGTTAAAGAAAGACAAACGGCCGGTCTCGGATTCGGTGCCATAATGCTGCGTCGGGCTCACGGCTTCACCTTTCACATAATTCATCTGTCCGCCCAGTTTTGTTTCGCGCAAGGCATTAAAACCAAACTCTGACACCCAGGTATCGCCGTGGGTATATTTCCACTTGTTGTACACGTTGTGGTGCGTACCCAGTGCCAGGTCCATGAACCCGTCCTTGTTGCGGTCCACGCGGTTGCCCAGGTGGTCGCTGTGCAGCATCAGAAGCGTGCTCCACTTCGGGTTCACCTGCGCCGACACGTTCAGGTTGGCATCAAACTTGGCCAGGCTGTTACCATACAGGTTCAGGTAGAGGCGTTCGGTTTTCTCCGGGTCCCGCAGCTTCACGTTCACCTGTCCCGAAATTGACTCATACCCATTCAGTACCGAACCCATCCCTTTAATAATGTCGATGGATTCGATATAAGTGCCTGACAGATAATTGAGACGGTAGGGAGTAGACAGGCCGCGCAGGGCGGGTACGTTGTCGGTGGTGAGCAAGGTATAGGAACCGTCCAGCCCCAGCATCTGGATTTGTTTGGCGCCAGAAACTGCGTCGGTTGTCGTTACTTCCACAGAGGCATTTGTTTCAAAACTTTCGGCCAGGTTACAGCAGGCCGATTTCTCCAGGTCGCGGGTTGTGATGATCTGTGAGTTGGTGGGAGTGAGGGCTGAGTAGCGCGTTTGCTGTCCCTCCACCACGACTTCTTTTAGAGAGCCGGTGGATGTGAGCGCGACAGTAATATTGGTTTTGCCGCTGACGTTTATAGTGTCCGGCTTATACCCTAGGTATGAGACTATGATCTCGGGTGTAGCAGCATCCGCCAGTTGCAGCGTGAAGTTACCAGCAGCGTCGGTAGAAGTGCCTTTGGTGGTGCCTTTCCAGACCGAGCTGGCCCCGATAAGCGGGGAATTGTTGGTTTTGTCTACCACTCTGCCTGTTAGTTGCTGGGCAGTGGCAGGGTATAGGATACTTATAAATAATGCGAACGTTCCGAAAGCACGGTATAGGTATCGCAAAGCGTTATTGAAAATCATCTTTCTTATTCGTTTAAATCTTGAGCATGCAGGTATAGCACCAACGCCGTAGGTTGCAGCAAAGACTAAACGATAAGCATATGCAGCCGATGGAGCAGCTGAATGCCATAGAGAGGGGGAGAACTGTCGGAATAGGTGAGAATGCGCTGGTCGGTGGCAACAGTCGGGGACCAGGTGTTAAAAAGTGGTGTGAATGCTAAAGCAAAAAATACCGGAACCTCAAGCGAGAGTGTTTTGATCGAAGAGACCGGTTCCAGTTTTTCGAAAGACAATTCTGTCGTGCAGCAGTCGTCTTCGTCGGTTTGCTGTTCATCATGCTCCTGCGAATCCGGTTTTTCACAGCAGCCATCCATTGCCTCCTGGGAGGCTGGCGTTCGCAGGCCAGTCATCAGGCACAGTTGCTCACTCAGGGCCACGCCAAAAGAGCCCAGCAAAATGCTCAGCGTCAGCAGCAATGTAACCGTATGGCGGATGGTCTCATTCACAGCACAAATATACGGATATTCCTCCCACTTTTACCACAAACTTTATCCACTCGCGGGATGGTGCCCCACTTTGTCCCACATTCTCCACTTTGTCCCACTTTTGCCGAAAACAGGCTGCAGGAGACGCTTACTGTTCCGTGTTTATGGTGTAAATCACTGATGTTCAAATAATTGCAATATATTGACTCTCGTATATTAGTAAAAGGTGATATTTTCTGCAAATAAACTTATCCGCAAAATGCAGGTCCAAAATGTGGATAATGTGGATAAGTGGGGTGGATAACCATAATTTATCCACAAAGTGGTAAAAAGTGGGAGATTGTGGTTGCGAGCTTTTGTTGTTTCGTTACATTTGTATACTCCGAAAACTATACGGACTCAACTGTCATATACATGAACTTCCTGTCTGGCGAATACGAATGCAAGATTGATCCGAAGGGAAGGTTGGTTTTACCTGCAAAGATAAAAACCAACTTGCCGGAGGCGTCGGGCAATCATGTCGTGCTGACAAGGGGCTTTGAACCTTGCCTCGTGCTCTACCCGAAATCGGAGTGGAAGACGATTTACGACAAGGTGGCGGGTCTGAACGAGTTTAATGAGGAGTACCGCCAGTTTCAGCGCAATTTCTTCCGTGGCAACACAGAGATTGAGCTGGACGGCACCGGCCGTTTCATCGTGCCCCGCACCATGGCCCGCTTTGCCGATCTGGAGAAAGAGGCGATTGTGGTGGGTTTGGGTAACCGTGTTGAGATCTGGAATCCGGACAGGTATGAAGATTTCCTGATCAAGGACCAGCAGAGTTTCTCGCAACTGGCCGAGAAGTTTTTAGGCGATAAACCGGCTGCAGAGCCTATGCTATAATGGAATACCACAGACCAGTCATGCTGCAGGAATGCATCGACGCGCTGGAAATTAAACCAGACGGCGTGTATGTGGATGTGACATTTGGCGGCGGCGGTCACTCAAAGGTAATCGCCAGCAAGCTGACAACCGGTCAGCTTTACTCGTTTGATCAGGACCGCGACGCGGAGGAACAGTCGAAGAAGATCGACAGCCCGGCCTTTACGTTTGTGCGAGCCAACTTTCGGGATCTGAAAAAGTACCTGCGCCTCTACAAAGTGAAAGAAGTAGACGGCATTCTGGCTGACCTGGGGGTGTCGTCGCACCAGTTTGACGAAGCTGAGCGCGGATTCTCGACCCGCTTCGATGGTCCGCTGGACATGCGCATGGACCCGGAGTCAGGTATACCGGCAAGTGAGGTGGTAAACACCTACAGCCAGGAACAACTGCACAAGATCTTCGGGATCTACGGCGAAGTGAAAAACGCCAAAACACTGGCCGGCGTGATTGTGTCGCAACGCGCCCGCAAGCCGATTGAAACGATTGGCGAGTTTAAACTAGCCATCAGCTCCTGCACCCCGCGCGGGAAGGAGAATAAATACCTGGCGCAAGTGTTTCAGGCGCTTCGCATCGAAGTAAACGACGAGCTGAAGGCGCTCGAGGAAATGCTGGAGCAGGCGGCCGAAGTGCTCAAACCCGGCGGACGACTGGTGGTGATGTCTTACCACTCACTTGAAGACCGGCTGGTGAAGAACTTCATAGGCAAGGGCAAATTCTTCGGGGAGGTGGAGAAAGACCTGTTCGGTAACGAGAAAAAACCTCTCGACGCCGTCAGCCGCAAACCGATCACAGCTTCCGACCAGGAATTGCTAGAGAACAGCCGCTCACGCAGCGCCAAACTAAGAATCGCAGAGAAGAGATAGCGAATGCAGAAATAGATTAACAACAGCGAAGTAACCTAAACCTAACTATGGCTCCTAACCTTATGACTAAGACAGCTGCCGCACCCAAGGGCAACACGCTGCGCGTGAAGCGGGAGGAGAAGGTGAAGCCGGAGGTGAAGGCCAGAAAGAAGGGGTTCAGCCTGTTCAAGTGGCTGGACAAGTACACCAATGTTGATTTTCTGTTTCAGGAAGGCGTGCCGACCAAGTACCTGCCGCACGTACTTTTCCTGACAGGTATAACACTCTTCTACATCGGCAACACCCACTACGCCGAAAAGACAATCCGCAAAATTGCCAAGATCAAAGTAGAGACAGAAGACTTACGGGCGGACTATACCACCCTGAAGTCAGATTATATGGGCGCCAGCAAGCAGTCTGAAGTGGCGCGCAACGTGGCACCGCTGGGCCTGGTTGAAAGTTCATCTCCACCTTATCAAGTAGAAGTTGCGGAAGATGAATATTAAGAAATCCATCGTACTGCGTGTTCGGATCGTGTTTTTGCTGGTCTGTCTGTTTGCATGTGCTATCGTGTACAAAATTGTGCAGATACAGGTGCTGGACGGCACCAAGTGGAAGCAGATATCGAAGGAGCGTCGCATTCGTTACCAGCCGGTGCCGGCTACCCGTGGCAATATCTACTCCGACAACGAGAGCATATTGGCCACGTCGCTGCCGTTTTACCGCGTGGCTTTTGACCCGGCTATTGCCCAGGCAGAGACCTTTAACACAGGTATAGATTCGCTGGCTATGATGCTGTCGCGTTTCTACAAAGACCAGTCGCCGGAGTATTACCGTCGCAAGATCAAGAATGCACGGCATGCCGGCAGAAGGTATATAAGACTGAACAGCCGCCAGATCAACTACCAGGAGAAGAAGATGATGGCAAGCTGGCCGATCTTCCGGGCGGGCAAGAACAAAGGCGGGGTGATTTTCGAGAAAGTCGAAAAGCGCTTCAAACCTTTCGGAATGCTGGCAGAGCGGACGATCGGGTTTATTAACGAAGATAAGAATGGCGCCGGCTTGGAATATAGCTATAACGGCGAGTTGGCGGGCACCGATGGGGAGGCCCTTTTTGAGCGTATAGCAGGCGGCAACAAACCAATCTACGACGGTACGGAAGTGGCCCCGCAAAACGGGTACGATATCAAAACGACCATCGACATCAACTTGCAGGATGTGGCGGAGAATGCGCTGTACAAGGCGCTGGTAGAAAAGAATGCCGACTACGGTTGCGTGATCCTGATGGAGGTGAAAACAGGTGAAATCAAAGCGATGGCCAACCTGGGGAAAACCAAAGGAGGTTACATCGAAGACTATAACTATGCCGTTGGTAACCAAGGACGTACGGAGCCTGGGTCTACCTTTAAACTGGCTTCAATGCTGGCATTGTTTGAGCATTCCGATGTAGAACTGACTGACACGGTGGACACGGGCGACGGCCGTTACCGCATCAAGAATACGACCATGACCGACGTAAAAATAGGCGGGTACGGTAAACTAACGACGCAGGAGGTGTTTGAGAAATCATCTAACATAGGTATAGCAAAACTGATTCAGGATAACTTCGGCGATAATCAGCAGGCTTTTGTAGACTACCTGCACAAGTTCGGATTGAGCAGCACACTGGGTTTCCAGATGGACGGCGAAGCAAGACCTTACATCAAAGATACAAGTGATAAAACATGGTATGGTACATCCCTTACCTCCATGTCGATTGGTTACGAAATGAAGCTGGCCCCGCTGCAGACGCTGGCCCTTTATAATGCTGTGGCCAACAATGGCGTGAAGGTGCAGCCGATTATCGTGAAAGAGATTCGCCGGGCCGATCAGGTGGTGCAGACCTTTCAGACGCGCGTGCTGAACGAGCGGATTGCATCGGAAGAAACCATCAAAAAAGTACGGACAATGCTGGAGGGTGTGGTGCAGAACGGTACCGCCAAAAATTTACGCAACGCCGACTATAAAGTGGCCGGCAAAACCGGAACTGCCCGCAAGGTGAAAGATGGGAAGTATGTAAGACTGTACTCAACTTCATTTGCCGGTTATTTTCCGGCCGACAACCCGAAGTACAGCTGTATTGTGATTATCGACAGTCCGAGAGGGGTGAATGTATACGGCGGCGATGTGGCCGCTCCGGTGTTTAAAGAGGTGGCTGATAAAGCCTACGCCCGCGACCTGGCCATGCACCAGCCGCTGCGCGCCCGTGTGGTGCCGAACAAAGAAAGCCTGCCACAAGTGAAAGCCGGCAGCTTCGACGACCTGAGCCTGATCCTCAACAAGATCGGTGTCAGCAACCACTCCACCGCTACTAATGACGATGAGTGGGTGCGCGTAACGCCGCAAATGCGCTCGCTGAAGTTTGAGCCGCACCCGGTAAGGGGCGGGCAGGTGCCCGATGTAACCGGTATGACACTGCGCGATGCGCTGTTCATCCTGGGCAACCAGCACCTGAAAGTGAATGTGGAAGGTATAGGCAAGCGTGTGGTGAAGCAATCGGTGCAGGCAGGCACTGAAATTAATAAAGAGACTAAAATTACAATTGTACTGAGCTAATGCAGCTACTCCAGGACATATTGAAAGACGTAACCGTGCTGGAGAGCCACGGCCCGCTGAACGTGCAGGTCGAGTCGATCACGTTCGACTCGCGCCAGGTACGTGAAGGGGTGCTGTTTGTGGCCATGCGCGGGGTGCAGGTAGATGGCCATGACTTCATGGCGAAAGCTGCGGATGAGAAAGCTGTTGCAATTGTTTGCGAAAAATTACCGGCAGAACTGGCCGAAGGTGTTACTTATATCCAAGTAAAAAATAGCGGTCAGGCCTTAGGCTTGATGGCTTCTGCGCTTTACGGCCATCCTTCCCGCAAACTGAAACTGGTGGGCGTAACAGGCACCAACGGCAAAACTACTTCGGTGACCTTGCTGCACAAGCTGTTCCGCGAACTTGGTTATCATGTGGGTATGATCTCCACGGTACAAAACCAGGTCGACGAGGAGATTATACCTTCCACGCATACCACACCAGATGCTGTGTCGCTGAATGCCTTGCTGGACAAGATGGTGAAAGCCGGTTGTGCTTACGCTTTTATGGAAGTGAGTTCGCATGCCATGGTGCAGCAGCGTGTGGCAGGTATAGCTTTTGCCGGCGGCGTGTTCACCAACATCACCCACGACCACCTCGACTACCACGGCACCTTCGACGAGTACATCAAAGCCAAGAAATCTTTCTTTGATATGCTGCCAGCAGGGGCTTTTGCGCTGATCAATGCAGACGACAAGCGGGGCCCGGTGATGGTGCAGAACACCAAAGCCGACGTGCGTTACTTCTCGCTGCGTAAAATCACTGATTTCAAGGCTCGCCTGATCGACAACACACTGCAGGGCTTGCACCTGGAAATAGACGGACACGAGATCTGGGCGAAGTTGATCGGAGCATTCAATGCCTACAATTTGCTTGGTGCATACGGGGTGGCGGTGTTGCTTAATGAAGATCCTGTAGAAGCCCTCACCGTGCTATCGAGTCTGAATACGGCAGCGGGGCGCTTCGATTACATTGTGTCGGAGACGGAGCAAATAACAGGTATAGTGGACTATGCTCACACACCAGACGCGCTGGAGAATGTACTGAACACCATTCAGCAGATCCGTACGCCACTGCAAACGGTGATAACAGTAGTTGGCTGTGGTGGTAACCGCGACGCAACGAAGCGCCCGGTGATGGCCGACATTGCCTGCCGCCTGAGCGACAAGGTGATTTTGACGTCGGATAACCCGCGTTTCGAAGAGCCGCAAGCCATACTGGAAGACATGCAGAAAGGGGTGAAGCCGCTCGACTTCAAGAAGACGCTGAGCGTGCTGGACAGGAGAGAGGCCATTCGCACGGCTTGCATGCTGGCTGGCAAAGAGGACATCATTCTGGTTGCGGGCAAAGGGCATGAGACTTACCAGGAGATAAAGGGTGTGAAATACCCATTCGACGATAAACAAGTGCTGCAGGAAGCCCTGCAACAGCTTGGTAAATAAGACAAACTTAAAGAAGTCAAAGGAAACGATTACTGAATAAATGCTTTACCACCTCTTTACATACCTTGACCGTGAATACGACCTTTTGGGGGCGGGTGTATTTCAATACATCTCGTTCAGGGCAGGTATGGCAACGCTTACCTCACTACTGATTGCGATGATTTTTGGCGGCCGCTTGATCAAAATGCTGCAGCGCAAACAAGTAGGTGAGAGCATTCGCGACCTTGGTCTGGAAGGCCAGATGGAGAAGAAAGGCACCCCGACCATGGGTGGTCTGATCATCCTGTTGGCTATTTTGGTACCAACGCTTCTCTTTGCCCGTCTGGATAATATTTACGTGCTCCTGATGATCGTTTCGACGGTTTGGCTAGGGCTGATCGGCTTTCTGGATGACTACATCAAAGTGTTCAAAAAGAACAAAGAAGGACTGGCCGGAAAATTTAAGGTACTGGGTCAGATTGGCTTAGGAATTATTGTGGGTTTGACCCTATACTTTAGTGACGATGTTGTCGTAAGACAGTACATTTTCACCGATGGCTCTACCTCCGCCGTGAACGCCACGAGCAAATGGGTAGACATCAAATCCATGATCACAACCATTCCTTTCCGCAAAAATAACGAGCTCGATTACTGCAATCTGTTTTCATTTGCCGGTCCGCTTTTTTCTGACTGGTCGTGCTACCTGTACATCCCGTTTGTGATTCTGGTGATCACGGCGGTGTCCAATGGCGCTAATATTACTGACGGCATCGACGGTTTGGCAGCTGGAACATCGGCTATTATCGGTCTCACGCTGGCGATTTTTGCATGGGTATCCGGTAACACCATTTTTGCGGACTATCTGGACATCATGTTCATCCCGAACTCAGGTGAGCTGACCATTTTCGCACTGGCCTTTGTGGGAGCCTGTGTGGGTTTCCTGTGGTATAACTCGTATCCGGCCCAAGTGTTTATGGGCGACACAGGTAGTCTGGCCATTGGCGGTATCATTGCGGTGATGGCTCTGATCGTGCGCAAAGAATTGCTTATACCTATCCTGTGTGGCATTTTCCTGATCGAGAACCTATCGGTGATGCTGCAGGTGAGCTACTTCAAGTATACAAAGAAGAAATACGGTGAAGGCCGGCGCATCTTTAAGATGTCGCCGCTGCACCACCATTACCAGAAAAACGGCTACCACGAATCCAAGATCGTCTCGCGCTTCTGGATTGTGGGCATCATGCTGGCGATTTTGACATTGGCAACCCTGAAACTGCGATAGGAACGATGAAACTAGCGATACTCGGAGCGGGAGAAAGTGGCGTTGGGGCAGCATTGCTGGCCAAAGCGAAGGGGCTTGATGTGTTCGTGTCCGACATGGGGCAGATCAAAGAGGTATACAAAGCCAAGTTAGCAACAGCGGCTATACCTTACGAAGAAGGTACCCATACCTTCGAGCGTATTCTGGAATCGACCGAGATCATTAAAAGCCCGGGTATACCTGAGAAGGCGGCCATTATTCAGGAAGCGATCAAAAAGGGGATTCCGGTGATATCGGAGATCGAGTTTGCTGGCAGGTATACCGATGCGAAGTTCATCTGCATCACGGGCACCAACGGCAAGACCACGACTACCTTGCTGACTTACCACTTGCTCAAGAACGCAGGTATAAACGTGGGACTGGCCGGTAACATCGGTGAGAGTCTGGCCGAGAAAGTGATTGACAACAAACACGAGTACTACGTGGTCGAGCTGAGCAGTTTTCAACTCGACAACATGTACCAGTTCAAAGCACATATTGGAGTACTGTTAAATATTACGCCAGACCACTTAGACAGGTATGGCTATGACCTAAACAAGTACGCTGCATCAAAGTTGCGCATTGCGCAGAACATGAGCGGCGCGGACTATTTTATCTACAACAACGATGATGATACTATCCGTAATGCGTTCGATTCTGCGGCTTTTGGCGGAACCACAATCCCATTCTCGCTCCAAGCAGCGACAGGTGCGAAAGTACTATGTGAAGGGACGCATGTTAAAGTAAAGGTGAAGTTTTTCGAAGGCGATATCGATGCTTCGCGCTCTGCCCTGATCGGCAAGCACAACCAGTACAATACCATGGCTGCCGTGACGGTCGCCAAGCTGCTGGGTATAGAAGACAGCCGGATTGAAAAGGGGCTGGAAAACTTTGAGAACGCCGAGCACCGCTTGCAGGTGATCACGGTGTCGAGGGAAGTTACCTACATCAATGACTCGAAAGCAACCAACGTAGAAGCCGTTTATTATGCTCTGGAAGGTATAAAGCAGCCGATCATCTGGATTGCAGGCGGCGTGGACAAAGGCAATGACTACAGTGTATTGACCGGGCTGGCCAAAGAGAAAGTGAAAGTGCTGGTTTGTCTGGGCAAAGATAACGACAAGCTAAAGGAGGCATTTGGGCGCATTGTACCGGTAGTGGTGGAGACAACTTCGATGGAATATGCCGTGCGAATGGCCCGCCTGTTGTCGACGCCGGGCGATGTGGTGCTGTTGTCACCGGCTTGCGCCAGTTTCGATTTGTTCAACAATTACGAGCACCGGGGGCAGCGCTTCCGGGAGGCCGTAGAAAAGATAGTTTTGAAAAAGTAAGTTTTTAATTTTTAGCCAAAGGTAATATGATCAAGCAGTGGTTACAGCGAAACCTGAAAGGGGACGCAGTGCTTTGGGGCATCGTGCTGATGTTCTCGCTTATCAGTATGGCAGTCGTGTATTCGGCTACCGGTACCCTGGCGTACAAGCAAAAAGACGGTAATACCGAGTACTTCCTTTTCAAACATTCTTCGCTGATCTTTATTGGTCTGGCCTTCATGTGGCTGGCACACAAGATCGATTACCGCTATTATTCCCGATTATCACTGGTGGCCCTTATTCTGGCCGTGCCACTATTGCTCTATACCTTCTTCTTCGGTTCGAACATCAACGAGGCATCGCGCTGGATTACCATTCCGGTGATCAACCAGACTTTCCAGCCTTCGGATTTAGCGAAACTGGCCCTGATCTCATACCTGGCCAGTATGCTTTCCAAGAAGCAGAACCATCTGGATGACTGGAAGCGTAACTTGTTGCCGATCTTCGCTTGGACCGCTTTTATCTGTGCACTAATCGCCCTGACGAACACATCGACAGCGGTATTGCTTTTCCTGACCAGCCTCTTACTGATGTTCATCGGACGCGTGCCGATGAAATCACTGGCAGTTTTTGTAATAGCAGGTGCTATGTTGGGTGGTGTTGGCCTGGCAGCCGGTCAGCGTCTGGGTACTGCAGTCAGTCGGGTTGAAGCCTTCTTTGACGAATCAGAAACAGCTTTCCAGCTGGAGCAATCTTATATCGCGATCGCAACTGGCGGCGTGGTGGGCAAGGGCCCCGGCAACAGCGACCAGCGCGATATTCTGCCGCACCCATATTCGGATTTTATCTATGCGATCATTCTGGAAGAGTATGGTTTGATGGGAGGTGTGTTAGTGCTCTTCCTATACCTGGCTTTGCTCTACCGCGGTCTTGTTACAGTCACGAAAAGTAACGGTGCCTTCGGCGGTTTGCTGGCAGCCGGTCTGAGTTTCAGCCTGGTCTTGCAAGGTATGATCAACATGGGCGTAGCCGTTGGGCTGGGTCCGATTACGGGTTTGCCGTTGCCACTCCTGAGTATGGGTGGTACATCTTTGATTTTTACGGGTATCTCCATCGGGATCATCCTGAGTGTGAGCCGCACAGTGAAGGCCGAAGAGACATTGGGTTCAACCGCTAAAGTGACGGCAAATGCCTGATCCGCAGCGTCCATATCGTTTCATCATCAGTGGTGGCGGCACCGGCGGGCATATTTACCCGGCCATTGCCATTGCCAACCAGATCAAGGTGGTGCACCCTGATGCGGAGATATTGTTTGTGGGAGCAATCGGGCGTATGGAAATGACACGCGTGCCGGAAGCGGGGTATAAGATTGTGGGTCTCTGGATCAGCGGATTGCAGCGTCGCCTCACACTGGACAACCTCTCTTTCCCCTGGAAAGTGATCTCCAGTATCCGGATGTCGCATAAGATCATCCGCGATTTCAAACCCGATGCTGTGGTGGGCGTGGGAGGATATGCAAGCGGGCCGCTTTTGTATGCTGCCACCGCTAAAAAGATACCGGCGCTTGTGCAGGAGCAGAACTCTTATGCAGGTATAACCAACAGGCTGTTGGCGAAGCGGGTGCAGAAGATTTGCGTGGCTTATAACAACATGGATGCCTTCTTCCCGGCTGAAAAGCTAGTGCTGACAGGCAACCCGGTTCGAAAAGACATCATGGAGCTCGATGGCAAACGCCGCGAGGCCTTGCTGCACTTCGGACTGACCTCCGAAAAGAAAACTATACTGGTAATAGGCGGAAGCCTGGGTGCCAGAACAATAAACCAAAGTATAGCCGCAGGTTTGCAGCAGGTCGCAGAGGCTGGTTATCAACTGATCTGGCAGACGGGCAGAGCATTTTATCTGCAGGCGCAGGAACTGGAGAAGCCGTTTACCAACGAAGGTATACGCGCTTTCGATTTCATCCGGCAGATGGATCTGGCCTATGCCGCTGCCGATGTGGTGGTGTCCAGAGCCGGAGCGCTTTCGATTTCAGAACTTTGCCTGGCCGGAAAACCAAGCATACTGGTGCCTTCGCCGAATGTGGCTGAAGACCATCAGACTAAAAATGCCATGTCGCTGGTGCAGGAGCAGGCTGCCCTGTTGGTACGTGATGTAAATGCACAGCAAGAGCTTATACCTGCTGCATTGAAGCTGGCAGGAAATGAGGCAGAGCAACATCGTCTGTCGCAGAACATACTGAAACTGGCGCGGCCAAATGCCGCTGTTGATATTGTAAACGAACTGTTAAAGTTGATCAAGTGAGACTGGAAGATTATAGCTATATCTATTTCCTTGGCATCGGCGGCATCGGCATGAGTGCCATCGCCCGCTGGTTCAATGCCCGGGACCTTCCGGTATGGGGTTACGATAAAACGCGCACTCCACTCACCGGGGCGCTGGAGCAGGAGGGTATTCGGGTGCATTATGAAGATGATGTGAACCTGTTGCCACACAAAATACTGGAGAACAAGGAAACTACTTTGGTTGTGCTTACGCCGGCTATACCTGCCGATCATACCGAATGGGCTTACCTGAAGGAGCAGGGCTATACCATCAAAAAACGCTCGGAGGTGCTGGGCATTATTACCGCTTCGGCCTATACCGTGGCAGTGGCCGGTACACATGGCAAAACGACCACTTCCTCCATTGTGACGCATTTGCTGCATGAGGGCGGCGTGGATTGTTCTGCTTTCCTGGGAGGTATAGCCACCAACCTCAACTCGAACTTGTTGATCGGTAAAGGAACGGCTGAGAAAGAGACGATTGTGGTGGAAGCCGACGAGTATGACCGCTCTTTCCTGACGCTATACCCAGACATCGCTATCGTGACGTCGGCTGACCCCGATCACCTCGATATCTATGGTGATAAAGAGGAGATGATCCGGACTTTTCAGAAGTTCATCAGCCAAGTGAAGCCCGGCGGTTACCTGATTTTGCACAGCGCCACCGATCCGCAATTACTTGAAAAAGTGCAGGACGGCGTAAGTGTAATCCGTTATAGTTTGAATGAAGGCGAAAGCCATGTGCAACAGCTTGAGATACAGGGCTACAGCTTTTGTTTTGACGCTGTAATACCCTTCGGTAACATAGCCCGTCTGAAGTTGGCTTTGCCCGGATATCACAATGTAGAGAATGCACTGGCCGCCCTTATAGCTGGTCAGATCATGGGTGTGTCAGAAGACAAACTGCGGGAGGCGATGGCGACTTACAGAGGCGTGAAGCGTCGTTTTGAAATTGTGTACGAAGGGCAGGGCAAGGTATACGTTGACGACTATGCGCATCACCCCAAAGAGATTGATGCATTTATGACATCTTTGCGTGCCATTTACCCAGCTAAAAAGCTGACAGTGGTGTTTCAACCGCATTTGTTCAGCCGTACCCTCGACTTTGCAGCCGAATTTGCACAGAGTCTGAGTGCGGCCGACGAACTGATACTGCTGGATATATACCCGGCACGGGAAAAGCCAATTGAAGGCGTGACTTCAGAAATGATTTTAGGTCTAGTAAATGGTCCTAAAAAAAGACTTTTGCACAAAGAGAACGTGGCGGCTTATTTAGCCGAAAACGCTGATTTTGAGGTGCTGGCGACAGTGGGAGCCGGAGATATTGATACGTTAGTGAAGCCTATAAAAAATATTTTAGAAAATAACTGATATGGGCTTGAATAGTAAAATAAAATCTTTAATTTTTGCATGTTGTAGCGTTGTCACCATAGCCGCACTTGCAGGATTTGCTTCTTCTCGCCAAAATGAAAAAAAGTGTGAGAAAGTGTCAATAAATATTGATAATGAGTACAACAATTACTTTATTGGGGAAGAGGAAGTAAGAGACCTCCTGACCCGTGAAGGTGAGCGAAAATTAGAAGGTTTACCAAACCAGCAGATCGACCTGAAAAACCTTGAAAAGCGCATCGAAGCACATAGTTTTGTAAAGGAAGCGGAGGTTTTTAAAGGGTTGGATGGAAACATACAAGTAAGCATAAAACAAAACAGGCCTATAGCTAGAATTATACGACCAGATCAGGATGTCTACATCGATGCAGAGGGTAATATGCTGCCCCTTTCCGAAAGATACACCGCTCGTGTGATACCCATTACGAAAACCCAGTCCGGCAGACCGTTCGGCCGGGATTTCTTCCAGGATTCTACAGGCCAGGCCTACCTTTCCTTGCTCCGTTTCATTGAAACCGATCAGTTCTGGAAAGCCCAGTTAGCCCAGATGCATATCGATGAAAAGGGCAAAGTTTCTTTTCTGCCGCAGGTAGGAGAGCACACCATTGAGTTTGGAGAACCAAATGAGATGGATCAAAAGTTTAAGAAGTTGATGGTCTTTTATAAGGAAGTGCTGCCCGTGATGGGCTGGGATAAATATAAGAGAGTCAATGTGGAGTACGAAGATCAGATAATTTGTGAATAACATATACAGCATATGCAGAACGACAAAATTGTAGTAGGCTTGGACATCGGCACAACCAAAGTTTGCGCACTTGTTGGTCGGAAGAATGAGTATGGGAAGCTGGAAATTCTTGGGATGGGCAAAGCCACCTCGGAAGGCGTGGTACGCGGTATTGTCAGCAATATCGACAAAACCGTGGAAGCGATCAGAAAAGCAGTTCAGCAGGCCGAAGATCAGGCGAGCATCAACATCAAGGTAGTGAACGTGGGTATTGCCGGGCAGCACATCAAAAGCCTGCAGCACAATGGCAGCATCACCCGGCAGTTGACCGACGATGAAATTACAATAGAAGATGTAAACCGTCTGACAAACGACATGTACCGTTTGGTGACGCCTCCAGGGAGTGAGATCATCCATGTGATGCCGCAGGAATACAAAGTTGACTACGAAGAAGGTATAACAGATCCGGTAGGTTACTCAGGTGTGCGTTTGGAAGGCAACTTCCATATCATCACTGCGCAGTCAAATGCGATCAGCAACATCAACAAATGCATCGCCCGTGCCGGACTGGAGATTGATAACCTGATTCTGGAACCGCTTGCTTCGAGCATGTCGGTACTGAGCGATGAGGAGAAGGAAGCAGGCGTGGCACTGGTTGACATTGGCGGTGGCACAACTGATCTGGCTATCTTCAAAGACAATATTATCCGCCATACCGCAGTTCTTCCTTTCGGGGGCAATATTATCACGTCCGACATTAAGCAGGGTTGCATGGTAATGCAGAACCAGGCCGAGCAGTTGAAAGTGAAGTTTGGCAAGGCAATCGCCGACGAAGCTTCTGATAATGAGATCGTTTCGATCCCGGGCCTGCGCGACCGTACACCGAAGGAAATTTCTCTAAAGAACCTGGCCTACATTATTGAGGCGAGAATGGAAGAGATCGTGGAACTGATCTACTCAGAAATTGTTCGTTCAGGGTATAGCAACAGCCTGGCAGCAGGTATAGTGATCACCGGTGGCGGCGCTCAGCTCCAGAACTTGGTGCAACTGGTGGAGTACATCACAGGTATGGATACCCGCATTGGCTATCCGAACGAGCACCTGGGTAAGTCCAAGATCGATGCGGTGAAGAGCCCGATGCACGCAACGGGTGTTGGCCTTGTACTGGCTGGTTATCAGTCGCTTGACCAGCGCGAAGAGAAGCATGTGGAAGTGCAGCAGCAGGAAGTATACAATAAAGTAGTAACCAAAACAGCTGCCAAAGAAAACAGCAGCAGCAAAGGATTTCTCGACAGAATCAAAGGTCTTTTGTCCGACGATATCGATTAGTTAGAAGCATAATTATTAGAAACCCATAATAGCAGGAGATTTTAGTATGACATCAATGTACAGTTTTGACCTGCCGTCTAGCGGTAAGTCCATCATCAAGGTGATTGGCGTCGGGGGCGGAGGTAGCAACGCGGTGAACTTCATGTACGGCCAAGGCATCAAGGATGTAGAATTCGTGATTTGCAACACGGATATGCAAGCCTTGAAAAGCAGCAGCGTACCTAACAGACTTCAGATTGGCCTGAACCTGACCGAAGGTCTGGGAGCCGGAGCCAACCCTGAAAAAGGAAAACACGCCGCCCTTGAAAGTAAGGAGGAAATTCGTGAGTTACTCAGCAACGATACCAAAATGGTATTTATCACGGCTGGTATGGGTGGTGGTACAGGTACTGGTGCAGCGCCTGTTATTGCTAAAGTTGCTAAAGAACTGGGCATTCTGACAGTAGGTATCGTGACGGCGCCGTTTGCTTTCGAAGGCCGAAAGAAAAAGATTGCCGCAGAAAACGGTATCAAAGAACTTAGCGAAAACTGCGACACGATCCTTGTTATCCTCAACGACAAGCTGCGTGAGATGTTTGGTAACCTGGCGATCCGTGAGGCTTTCGCGAAAGCTGACAACGTGCTGACCACAGCCGCTAAATCTATTGCTGAAATCATTACCGTAACAGCCGAAATTAACGTCGACTTCGAAGACGTGAAAACGGTTATGAAAGATTCTGGAGCTGCAGTGATGGGTTCTGCAACGACAGAAGGGGAGGGGCGTGCGCTCCGTGCCGCTGAAGAAGCGCTTTCTTCTCCATTGCTTAACAACACCGATATCCATGGTGCTCAGAAAATCCTTCTTTCTATCATGTCTGGTGACCAGGCTGAACTGGAAATGGATGAACTGACTGAGATCACAGAATATATTCAGGACAAAGCCGGCCAGGAAGCAGAAGTTATTTTCGGTCACGGCATCGACTCTTCACTGGGGCAGAGCATCCGTGTGACGGTAATCGCCACTGGTTTTGCCAGCACTGCTGAGGCGATTATTGAGCCAAAAAAAACGGTGTTTGACCTGGAAAGTCAAAAAAAAATTGAGGTAGCTGAGCAAGCCAAGCCAGAGCAGCCTAAGATGGTGAACTTTGTGCCAGAGCCGGTAGTAGCACCTGTGGTAACGCCACAGCCGCAGCAACCTGTGCAGCAGCAGTTCGAGATTCGCCGCCCAATGGTAGAGGAGCCGCAACAGCCAGTTCAGCCGCAGGCCCCACAGCAGCAGCAATACCAACAGCCGCAGGCGCCTCAACAGCAGCAACCACAACGCCGCGTATTTAACCTGGAAGGTTCTGCAACACAAGAGTACACGAACGGTTTTGGTGCCCCACAGCAAGAGGACTATGCTACACGCGAGGCAAAACGCGTGGAAGCAGAGCGCGAGCTGATGAGACAAAAAGCCATTGAGCGCCGCGAGCGCTTGAAAATGCTGAGCGCCGATATGACCACAAGCGAAGCAATGAAAGAAAAGATGGATGTACCTGCATACCTGCGCCGCAATGTGGCACTTGATTCAGTAGCACATTCTTCTGAGCGCAACATATCCCGTTTCAACCTGAATGATGACAACGAGATACTGGGCGACAACCGTTTTCTGCATGATAATGTAGACTAGTAATTTATCCTGTTTTCTAATAATGTAAAGAGGGCGTCCGGAAAGGGCGCCCTCTTTGCGTTTATCCGGTTGCTTTTGGTCTTCAGGCGGCCAGCTGGAAAATAGTGGCTCTCGGGCTGAAAAAAGCCGTCAGCTGATCCAGCAGGCCGGCAT
>NZ_JAHZTC010000016.1 GCF_019599265.1 Pontibacter sp. HSC-14F20
ATTTCCACCCTCTCCCGTTATCAGGCCCGCCGGTGCCAGGGCTGCCCGCTGCGGGGGCAGTGTTTTAAGGGCCAGGGCAACCGAATGATCGAGGTCAACCACCGGCTCCAGCGCCTGAAGGCCCGGGAGCGGCTCTTGAGTGAGGAAGGGGTGCGCCACCGCAGGCGCAGGGCCATCGAGCCCGAGGCCGTCTTCGGCCAGGTGAAGAGCAACAACCGCTTCACCCGCTTTAGGTTGCGAACACTGGCCAAAGCCGAAGTGGACTTCGGGCTGGCCGCCCTGGCCCATAACCTGCGCAAAATAGCTGGCAAGGGGGTAAAAGCCTTCCAGCAGGCCCTGGAAAGGACCGCCGCCGGCCTTTTACAGCCACTAAAACAGCCGACTGTGGCTCATGCCGGCCTGCTGGATCAGCTGACGGCTTTTTTCAGCCCGAGAGCCACTATTTTCCAGCTGGCCGCCTGAAGACCAAAAGCAACCGGATAAACGCAAAGAGGGCGCCCTTTCCGGACGCCCTCTTTTCTTTTATTTGAACTGCTTGAGTGAATGAGTGAGTTGGTGATTGAGTGAATTATTTATTCATTCATGAATTTTCGTGCTTTGGCCATGGTTGATAGAACTTCAGTGAATTCCTTTTGTAGGTTTAGAACCGCGGTAGTTGAAGTGCTGCCAGACTCTTCCAGAAGCTCGAGCCAAAATAGGCTTTCGTCGGCCTCTTCCACTACAATACAAAGCTTAGTATAAAATTCTGCTGATGACCGGGCTCAACAAGCCGCTCTATAATTTGCCGCAACTGATGTGGCAGAGCGTAGCAATTGTCGCCTCATAATTACTGCTTCCTGTGTCTTTGGCAAGTGCTTACTAAATTTAGTTACATCTAAGGCAAGTCGTTTTGTGCGCTGCCTGAACAGCTCTGCAAATTGATCTTTGGGTAAGTGTTCTTTATCCACAGTACTTTAATTTTGTTTCCTGTGAAATCAAAAAGTAACTGTTATTAGTTCAAAAACTTATCCAATCAAAATCACTCATCCTCTCAATCACTAACTCACTCACTCAATCCCCTTAGCTCCAAAACGGATAATCTGGCTTAGTTAGCAGATAGACGGTATAGGTCAGCACCACGCCATAAACGATGTGCGCAAAAATGAGTGTGATCAGGTAGGTGCGAAGCGCTATGAGAGGTGGTCTGAGATGCACCAGAAAAAACAGGTACCAGATGAACATTGCCATCAGACCATGGGCTAATCCAAAAAGGAAACCCCAGGAAACATTGATAAGCCCGACACCTGAGTGCCACAGCGCGATGTAGAAAAGAGCGAAAATAATCCCGACCAGGTAGTGCGCTACGGTGCCGTATACCTTGGTGCTGGTGGCCTCCGAAAGTGAGCCATCAGGTTGGGTGCGGTTCGTGAGCATAGTGCCCAGTATCCGGATCACCTTCATAACACGGTGCGTCGCAAATGAGAGCAGGTATAGGAAGGCGGTCATGGCGGCGGTGGCGGCAAGTCCGCCTATTACAGCGTGGAGAAATTTCATGTGGAGACGGTTTTTGCTGTTATACGAAATCAGGCTATGTAGTTATAAGAGGCTGGCCTACATGGGGTTTTACGAGGTATAAACAGCGCGTAGCAGAAGTATCAGAAAAAACGCCAAGCTGATACAAAGTGACGAGATCTTGTTCATGCGCATCGTGTTTTCGAAGTTTACCTCCTCGGGGTTCTGCCATGACCTTCGCACCCAACTCAGGAAAAAATAAGTAATTGGAGCGGTGAAAAGTAGGAAGACCAGAATGTTGAGCAACTGACCCAACGCCAGGTATAGCCCGATCAGAAGGGCTGCTCCCAAGCTCAGGGCTATACCTGCAAATACAAAAGTGCCCCGTATACCTAGCAGCAAACTCAGTGTTTTGTCTCCTCGTGCGCTGTCTTCCTGGTGCTGGTAAATTTGTGTGAGCGGATACGAACCGCAGAGAAAAGACGTGCTTACCAGGGCAAACCAAATATTGGGTGCTTGCAGAACCTGGCGAAACTCCAGATCAGATCCCACCTGTACCATCAAAAAAGTGAAGGCTCCCTGAAAAATTGTGACAACCAGTGTGCTGATGACCGGGTATTTCTTGAGCCGAATGTCACGGTTGCTGTAAGCCTTGGAAACCAGCAGGTATAGCGCAACCATCAGGGCAAACAGAGGAGAAAGTAAGAAACTGAGCAACAGGGCCAGCACATCAAATAGCAGCACCAGGTGAAACAACTCCTGCGTGACTTTGGGCGGTTGCCGCAGCCCACCGATGCTGCCTTCGTCCCGGTCGTGGTATGAGTTGTAACCGTTGCTGGCAGGGTATACCAACACATGCAGAATCAGGAATACGGCCGCTGCCCGCCACCAGGCATAGCCGTCTGTCACGCTAAGCGCAAACCAGTACACCGGCATCAGGTATACCGAAAACGGAATCCGCATGAGGGTCAGGGCGCTGCCGTATTTTCCGATGACAGGTATAGCGACTGGTTTCAAGGTGTGAATTGTTGATTGTTATTTGTTGATTGTTTTTGTCTCATTTACCAAAACTCTTTCATCTTAGGTTTTTAATTCTCAGATCAGACTTTACTCTTTTTTAATGTTGAAACCTGCCTATACAGCAATCAGCAATTTTATTAATCCGGATAGCCAAGCAGATAAATAACCTGCTGACCCGGTCCGGTACCGACAATGCCGCTGCGCCAGGTATAGCCGGGCGGCGTATGAACGTGCGCCAGCAACTCGTCGAGCATCCGTGGGTTGTAAAGCCTGAAAAGCGATACCAGGCCATCCCACATGATGCCCAGCGGGATAATTGGTATAAGGTACGTGAACAGGTGTCGGCTGAGTTTAAAAGGCCTGATAAAAGGTGTTACCAGCAGAATGACGATCGGGAAGGTAAGTAGGAAAATGATCAGTTCGGCCCATGTCTTGCCACCCCCCTCGAAGATGCCGATAGGTGCCCGTTGGTCGGCGGCATTTTGCAAAATGGCCGCTGCCTGCTGCGGTCTGAAATGATGAAATGAGGAAAAGATGGTGCGTAAGCCTTTTACCTGCGGCGGTACATTGGTGACATCCACTGGAGAGGCAATGAAATCGATCAGACCACCGGACTCGGCTTGCAGAAATTCGTAGGCGCCGATGTTAGGGTATAAGTCAGATAAGGTGACATGCACAGGCACTCCCATGCGCTGGCTCAGTGCTTCGCGTATACCTGCTATGCCGCCGCCGGCGCCGGAGCAAAGGTCAGTGAAGTGCGTCTGGCCGCTGCGACGGAGCAGATCCTCCAGCAAAGGTATAGCGGGTCCATAGGCTCCGAGATTCGAGATCATGAAGCGCAGGAAATCGAGCATGCCCTGGCGGAAAATGTGCGGAAACCAGGGCTGGTCTTCTAGCTCAAATAGGTGCAGGCGGAAGTTCAAGGGCAGCAGCGATTGTTTTGTTCGCATACTGCCCTCTTCTTATAAAGGTTGCTAGGGTAGCGTCGTGCCGCGCTGGCTCATCCAGGGATGCAGCTCCATGATCAGCTTGCCGGCTTTTACGGCCGGATCTGCCTCTGTCAACGCCTGCGCTTCCTCCAAAGTGGCTACATCAAAAATGAAAATACCACGCAGCTCACCATTGTCCAAGAACGGGCCAGCCATAACCAGTTTACCATCGGCGGCCATCTTCTGGATATGCGCCATGTGGCCACGCTGGATGCTGTTCACTTCGGCTGTGTCGGTTGGCTGGTAAGGGCCTTTTTTGAGCAAAGCCATGTAATAAGTTTTCATCTGGCTCATGTCCATCTCACCAGACTTTTTAGGAGCTTCCTGCGCTGTAGTAGCCGGAGCCTTTTTGGCAATAGGCTTTGCTTTGGATTGTGCCTGGGCACCTAACGTGCAGCAAAGGCAGAGTGCCAGGGCTATACCTGTGGTCAGTAGCAGTTTTTTCATGGGGTGAGTTGGGTTTGATGTTTTGGAATAGGTAAACGATTGTGCCACTATGCGGTGGTAATTGCAAGTAGAGGAATGATATGAGCTTAAATTGCCATCCTAGTGAATAGCGATTTTTTGACTGCTCTTTACGAAAAGTAACGAATCAACTGGCACTCTTTCCAGCTTAATTTTATATAATATGTAGCCTGACTGGGTAGCTGAACTTAGTGGTTGACTCAGGACAAAATTTGCTTTCTTGACGTAGAGCTTTATCGTATCTACTTTAGTGTAATCTGTAAAAGTAAAAGGTTGCCATTTTGGTCAACCAGGCTGTCATCCAGGGAATAAGTTTTCAATTGTGTTAACTCATCTTGCAAAAAAAAATTGTTCTCTAGAAGCTGTATCATTTCTTGCGTTGGTAAGCATGGATCCATTTGTCGTACTACCTGCTGTATATTTCAATTCAGGCTTTCCCGAAGGAGATTTGACATAGTAACTATTAAAGATGAAAAGTCGATGCTTCAATTTGATAGGCTCATGAACCCATATGCTACCAGGGTTAAAATCTAAAGAATCACTTATTAAAAGTTTACTTATAATAGGCAAGTATTCCGCTGCAAGAAACCCGTTTTCTTTAGCTAGTTCTCTGTCTAACCAGATACTATAACTTTCAGCATTTCTAACACTATTCACTCTAAGTGCTAGCAGCATTAGAAGTATCATAGCAATGGCTACAAGAAATGCTCTTTTAAGTTTAGCCATTATTCAGACTTTCTAAAGTACACTATAAGTGATAATCATGCTAAGCTAGTACTGATGTTAGCTAAAAGCAATTCTCTACTTCGTCACAACTCCCGCAGCGCCAGCCCCAATGCTGAAACCTTCACCGGAGTTGCTGAATAGCTGCCAGTATTCTTCCTGCGGCTTGCCCAGATCCGGCTTTAGCACCAAGCGGTCACCATTTACAAAAGTCAGGGCTATACCGTATGCGTCTTTTATTTCCGCGCTTTCCACCGCCAGTGCCTGGCTGCTGATCACAAGCCCTTGCAGACGCTGGTCGCGGAGGTTGGCACCGGGCACTTTCCAATCAAATTTGGGTGAGGGGAGGCCGGGCTCACGCTTGCGCATGAACACCTCGCTGTGTTTGATGGTCTCGCCGTTGGCAAGCTCAAAGGTCCAGGGGCAGTTCACAGCCAGGGTATAGAGGCCCACGTCCAGAATCAATCCGTGTGGCGTGGTATAGCTGGTTTTGCCGAAGTGGAAGTATTGCACCAGTTCGCTGCGGGTGGTTTTGGTAAGTGGCAGCCCATTGATCTTGTCGAATGCCGCCTGTAGTTGCTCTTGCATGGGGGTATAGGGAATGCTATGCACAAAGATAGGCAGGGCTGCCAAACTTATAACAGCTTCTGTATATCCCTAACTAAGTTTTATGCGTTTCTGGGAAAGTATTTGTACACAAAAGGTATATTTGCAGTAGATTAGAGAGAAGTGTTCCGGTAAAAAACGGGCAATCTGCCCCGATAATAAAACATGCTGCAAGAGCAAGAAAAAGAACAAGAAAAGCCACAGGTTAAGAAGAAGAGGAGGTCGGTTTACGGCAGTGTGATCGGCTATACCTGGAAACTGTTTCTGCTGGGGTTGATGGTGGTGATCGGGTACCTGGTGAGTGTGGAGTATAACTTCTTTTACCTTTTCGGCTCATCCCCAAGTCTGGACAGGCTGGAAAATCCGCGTAGCGACCAGGCCTCGGAACTATACACTGCCGATGGGCAGCTGATCGGGAAATATTTCCGTGAAAACCGCAGTCCGGTGAGCTACAAAGAGATGTCGCCTACGCTGATCAATGCGCTTATTGCCACCGAGGATGTTCGTTTTTACGAGCACGCAGGTATAGATCCGACGGCCATTTTCGGAGCCGTATACGACAACCTGCGCGGCGAAAGCCGCGGAGGCAGTACCATTACGCAACAGCTGGCCAAAAACCTGTACAAGACCCGCACCGACGATGCAAAGGGAGTGCTGGGCCACATACCTGGTCTGAACATCGTGATCTCCAAAACGAAGGAATGGCTCACGGCCATTAAGCTGGAGCAGCGCTATACCAAGGAAGAGATCCTGGCCATGTACCTCAACACCGTGGATTTTGGCAGTAACTCCTTTGGTATACAGGTAGCCTCCAAAACCTTCTTCAATACCTCGCCTGACAGCCTGAAGCCCGAGCAGGCCGCTGTACTGGTGGGATTACTCAAAGCCCCGACCTACTATAGTCCGCGCTTCAATCCGGAGAACTCTACCCGCCGACGCAACACCGTGCTGGGGCAGATGGCCAAGTATAATTACCTCACGCAACCTCAGGCTGACTCGCTGAGCAAGCTGCCACTGGAACTGGTATACAAAGTAGAAAATCACTACGACGGCCCCGCCACTTATTTCCGGGGAGCTGTGGCCGATTTCATGAAGGAATGGTGCAAGCAGAACGGCTACGACCTCTACCGCGACGGCCTCAAGGTATACACCACCATCGATTCGCGTGTACAGGCCCATGCCGAGGCGGCCATGGAGCAGCAGATGCGCACCCTGCAGCGCCGCTTCGACAATCACTGGCAGGGCAAAAACCCTTGGGTAGACGAGAAGAACAACGAGATACCGGGCTTTATTGAAGAAACCATCAAGCGCACTGACTATTACAAGCGCCTCAAAAAGAAGCACGGCGACAATGTAGCCGCCATCAACAAAGAACTGAACACCCCTCGCGACATGATGGTGTTTACCTGGGAAAACCCGGAGCGTGAAAAGAAAATGACCTTGTCCCCGCTCGATTCGCTGCGTTACTACAAGCGTTTCCTGCACGGCGGTATGATGACCATGGATCCCTTCTCTGGTGAGATTAAGGCCTGGGTGGGTGGTATCAACTACAAGTACTTTAAGTACGACCATGTGAAGCAGGCGCGTCGCCAGCCGGGTTCTACCTTTAAACCCTTCGTGTATGTGGCGGCCATCGATAACGGCTACTCGCCCTGTGACAAAATTGTGGACACGCGCATCACCATCAATTATGTTGAAAAAGGGGAGAAGAAAAGCTGGTCACCTACCAATGCTGACTGGGAATATACCGGAGCACCTATGACGCTTCGCCGTGGCATGGGTAAATCGGTGAACTCTGTTACAGCTCAACTCACCGAACTGGTTGGCTGGGAAACAGTGGTTGACTATGCCCACAAACTAGGTATAAGCAGTCCGCTGGATAAGGTGCCGTCTATTGGCCTGGGTCCAAGCGACGTGTCGGTTTATGAGATGGTAGGAGCCTATGGTACGTTCCCTAACCACGGTTTCCATACCGCGCCGCGTTTCATCACCCGCATCGAAGACCGTGATGGCAACCTGATCGAGCAGTTTGTGCCGGAACAGAAGAAGGTATTGAGTGAAGAAACGGCTTTCCTGATGATGCACATGCTCAAAGGAGGTATAGAAGAACCAGGCGGCACTTCACAAGCGCTCTGGGAATACGACCTTTGGAAAGGAAATGAGATTGGTGGCAAAACCGGTACCACCTCCAATCACTCCGATGGCTGGTTTATGGGCGTAACCAAAGATCTGGTAACTGGCGTGTGGGTAGGCGGCGAAGATCGAAGCATTCACTTCCGTACTTCCAATCTGGGCGAAGGGTCCAAAACGGCGCTGCCGGTATACGGGCTATTCATGGAGCGCCTCTATAAAGACAAAGACCTCGGCTATACCATGGGTCGTTTCCCGGGTCCGACCGTTAAGATCAGCAAGAAGTATAATTGCACCACTGTGCTTCCAAAAGCGGAGGAACCCGACTCCATTTTCTTCGATCTGAATTTTGAGATTCCGGAGTTAATAGATACTTTCTAAGCTATACCTGAATCTGGGAAAACAACAACGCCGGCTATGCCTATTAGCCGGCGTTGTTGTTTAGTTATATGCTATACCTGTGTCACCTGTCGGACAGGTATAGGGAATCAGCTTTTGTCTTTGCTCTTGCTGTAAAACGACTCCAGTGCCTCATCCAGGTAATTGTACTCGAAGGTAAAACCGGTCTGCAGCACTTTGTTAGCGCTCACACGCTGGCCACTTAATACTACATCACTCATCTCACCGAGCATCAGGTTAAGAGCAAAAGATGGCACTTTAGGCAATACCAGCGGTTTGTTCATGGCTTCAGCCAAAGCTTCGGTAAACTCCTGGTTCGTGATAGGGTGGGGGGCGACAGCATTGTATACACCAGCAAACTGCGTGTCTTCAATGGCCCGGATGTAAAGGCGGCACAGGTCGTCGATGTGGATCCAGGACATGTATTGTTTGCCGCTGCCGAGCGGAGCACCTGCCATCATTTTGATCGGCCGGGCCATCTGCGGCAGTGCGCCTCCTTTTTCGCTCAGCGCTATACCTGTGCGCAGGATGACGGTGCGTATGCCCAGGTCTTTGATTTGCCAGACAGCCCCTTCCCAGGCTTTGCATACTTCGGCCATAAAGTCCTCGCCATAGCTGCTCTCCTCCGACATCAGCTGGTCGCCTGAGTTACCGTAAATACCGATAGCAGAAGCCGAAATAAAGCCTTTGACGTGGTGATTTTGCTGGCGAAGGCCATTGAGTAGCAGTTGTGTGCTGTCTACCCGACTGCGCAGAATTTCCTGTTTCCGTTCTTTGGTCCATTTCTCCTCTGCCAGACCAGCACCTGCCAAGTGAATGATGTAGTCAGCGTGCGTGATGGCATTCTCATCAATAGTAGCTTTCTCTATATTCCAGCGAAAAGTCTTGTAGTGAGAGAATTTGTCGGGATTCCGGGACAGGTGCGCTACCTCATAGCCCTGATCAATCAGCATCTCCGAAAGACGTAACCCGATTAGTCCTGAACCACCTGATATGAGTATTTTCTCAGCCATAAGTACTAATCGTCGTTATAAATTATATAGAAATATATCTATACGGGTAAGGACTAACTGAAAGTTGCTTTCAACGATCAAAACCGGCAGGCAGCGCAAAGGTTCGCTCTAGCAGCGGGTTTTATTTCTTGCGGATGTGGTTCAGGAACTCGTTGCGGTACTGGTCCTGCTCAAACAAGCCGGAGTACTCCGCTGTGATGGTGCTGCTGCTCACATCGTTTACACCACGACTCATCACGCAAAGGTGATCCGCCTCAATCAGCACGGCCACATTTTCGGTCTTCAGCGCCTGCTTCAGCTCATTGGCGATCTGCATGGTCATGCGCTCCTGCACCTGCGGGCGGCGGGCAAAGTATTGCACAATACGGTTAAGTTTGGAGAGGCCGATCACATGCTCATTGGGCATATAGGCCACATGGGCCTTCCCGATAATCGGCACAAAGTGGTGCTCGCAGGAAGAGTACACGGTTATATCGCGCTCCACCAGCATCTGGGTGTACTTGTACTTATTCTCAAAACGGCGGATAACCGGCTTGTTTTCGGGGTGCAGGCCACTGAAAATTTCCTGCACATACATTTTGGCAACACGCAGCGGTGTGCCTTTTAGGCTGTCGTCTGTCAGGTCGAGGCCCATGGTATGCATAATTTCACGGAAATGCCTTTCAATGATCACAATCTTTTCTGCGTCAGAAAGGTCAAATGCGTCAGGGCGCAGCGGCGTTTCCAGAGAGCCCATCATGTGGTCATCCATCTCTTCCGCTTCGGTGCCCAGGTCCTGGTTATCCATTATATTCAACAAAGTTTCGTTCAGTTTCATAAAGCGTTACCGCCAATTCATATTCCCGGCTTATTTTATCACGCAATCGCTCCCAGATGACAACAGCAATGTTCTCGGCGGTGGGGTTCAGCTGCCTGAACTCCTCTGTGTCGAGGTTGAGATTCTTGTGGTCAAACCTGTCGATTACCTCTTCTTTTACCAACTCGCTAAGCTTTTTCATGTCGTACACATACCCGGTTTCCTCGTCCACGGCGCCCGTCAGTTTCACAATAAGCTCGTAGTTGTGCCCGTGGTAGTTGGGGTTGTTGCACAGCCCGAAAACCTCCGCGTTTTGCTCGTCGCTCCAGGCCGAATTGTGAAGGCGGTGTGCGGCGTTGAAGTGCTCTTTTCTGCAGATCGTTATTTTCATTGCGGTTTCAACAGTTGGGCCTGTGTTATTGTTCGCGTACGTGAAAAATTCACATTGGGCTAGCCGGGCTGTAAACTTACAAAGGTAAGCTTCGTGGTATCCAAACCCAAACAGAACAGCTGCTAAATTAATCCTGCTCTATATATCTGAAATCTGCTATGGATTAGCTATTTTCGTAGGTATACGATTGTTCCTGTCAAATCATTATTTCTAAGTAGAGTATGCGAGTAAAAGGATTGTTGGTAGCGGCCATGTTGCTGGTATCAGGTATGGCGAGTGCGCAGGTGATGCGTGTAGAAGAAAACGAACAGGTGGTAAGCGGCATAAAGCGCAGCGGTCAGCAGCTGAGCGTGCAACTGGACCCTAAGTTTGTAGAGAAGATCTGGAAAGACCATTTATCGAAGGAAGCGGGTAAGGTGAAGCACTCCAAAGGCGTTTATACGGTAGAGGAGGCAAAGCTCATCAGCATCAGCAAGCAGCCTGTGCGCGTTATTTCTACGGTTGGAACACATGCCAAGGGAAGCTACGTGTGGTGGTCGCTTGACATGGGCACAACTCACCTTGATAAAAACGAGACACCGGAGGTATACGCGGCGGCTGAGCAGTTTATGGAAAGCTTCGGCAAAAAGCTGTACCAGGAAGACGTGCTGTTGCAGATCAATGAAGCCGAAGCGGTGCTGCGCAGCACCAAGAAAGAGCAGGACCGTGTCGTGAAGCAAGCCAACGATTTGCAACTGAGCATCGAGCGAAACAAGAAACGCAAGCTGGAGCTGGAAGCTGAACTGGTGCGCAATGCCGACGAACTGCGCCAACTGGAGCAGAATGTGGAGTTGAACGTGAAGCAGCAGGAAGCCAGCCGCCAGCAGGTGCAATCTATGGAGAAAGCTGTAGATGAGGTGAGAACAAAATTGCGCGACATCAAATAAGGTATAGCTATACCTGTGTAAACATGACTCATCCCCGGAGTTTGAATCAGGGATAAGTAGAGCAGATTCCATAAGTTGGCCAGTGCCAGGCGGATGCGGTAAAGCGGTGTGGGAGTTTTCCTGCACCGCTTTCCTGTTCTATGGCAGCCCTGCCGGAGCAGGTTGGAGATGGCCTGGCGCAGCTCCTTTTCCAGCAGCGAGAGCAGGAAGGCGTAGACGAGCGTGACGATCTGCAAGAGTTTCATTCTATTGTCCCAGAACCAGAGCCTGCAGCTCTCCATGCCCATCTCCGACTTGTTGAAGCGGAAGGCCTGCTCGACCTGCCAGCGGCGGGCGTAGGCAAAGACCAACCGCCAGGCGTCCCGATCCGTGTGCACCTCCTCATTGGTGAGCAAATACCGGGCTTGATGCGCAGGGTTCGCTTGGCCTTCATGCTGCGCACAGCACACAGGCCCTGGCTTTTGAGGCTTTCGGTTTTCTCCTGCACGCTCTCGTCCCAGAGCAAGAGGGGCAGCTCCCGCTCCTGCTCCAGGAGCCTATCCACATACGTTTGGGCTTCACCCGTCAGGTAATCAGTGATGGCTTCGGCCGACCATTTTTTGCTCCTCAACAGGTTGGAGAGGCGCTTGGTGCCGGCCGGCGCCTTGTGGGGGGAGAGCAGCACCCCGCCCAGCTCGCTCAAAAGCAGGCCCGAGGAGCGGCTGCGGTGGCGCACCAGTGCCTGGCACAGGGCCTGGAAGGTCAAAACAAGGCGGTGGTCCAGCAGCCGGTCGAGCTGCACCAGGAAGGGAGCGAGGAAATCCTCCAGGCGGTGGGAGAAAAAACGGGCCTGGGAGAGAACCTCAGCCTGGAAAGATGCGTTTTTAGAAGTAGGAAACATAAAAACCTCCTGTTTTTAAATGGCCTTACAACCACAAAACAGGAGGTTCTTCTTTTTCATCCCATTCCTAAACTTCGGGATGAGTCATGTTTTAAGGACAATACGTTAGAGTTTCATCCAGCGCTGTATTTCCTGTTCGGCGAACTGTTCGTTGCGCCAGCCTACAAACTTGCTTTTGGAGGTTGGGTTGTGATGCACAAACCATTGCTGCAAAATGGCTTTAGCAGCAGGGTAGTCGGCCGTGAAGCTGTTATAGTCTGCAGCGTTTATGGACCGTTCGCTCGGCCTGGCTGGTACTGCTATGATCTTGTGGTCCAACTCACCGGCCGTTTCCAGTTGCAGCACCCCCACCGGGATTACTTCCATCACGGTGCCTGTAGCTACACCTCCGGCCAGCACGACTACTTCCAAAGGTTTTTTCTGTGCGTTGGTTTCGGTAGAAGGTATAAAACCGAAATTGGCCGGGTAGGGCAGGAAAGATATGATGCGATCCTGGCCGGCCTGCTGCTCTGCTTCAAATGTCTTGGTCTGTTGGTTATAGTGGTGTTTTATAGCACTGCCAGCCGGCACCTCGATCACGGCCTGCAACTGTTTCTTGGCGTTGTAAGTGGGTAGGGATGCATAGTCTGTCTGACAGGACGCCAGCAGGGCCAGTAGTAGCAACAGGAAGGTATAGCGTTGTAGTGTTATCATGGGTAAAGGGGAGGCAAAGGGTAGAGAGGTATAGCTGCAAATATAGCAAGCCTGGCCATAGCAGGTATAGCTTGGCTGGCAAAGCAGGTATAAAAAAGGGAGCCGTTTGCTAACAAACGGCTCCCTTTTTACTAAAACTATGGAAAACTTATGAAAACAGGTTCTTCAATTATCTTCTTTCCTTGATACGAGCAGCCTTACCTTGCAGCCCTCTCAGGTAGTATAGTCTAGCTCTTCTAACACGGCCTTTTCTTACAAGCTCAATCTTCTCGATAGATGGAGAAAGCAGTGGGAAAATACGTTCCAGACCGATCTGGTTAGACACTTTTCTTACAGTGAAAGTCTCACCGTTTGTGTTAACGTTCTTGCGCTGAATAACAACGCCCTGGAACTGCTGGATACGCTCTTTGTTCCCCTCACGGATTTTCACGTGGATGTTGATGGTATCACCAGACTGGAAAGTAGGGAAAGAGGCGCGCTTGTCTGTAGATTCCTGCTCGATAAATTTAAGTAATTCGCTCATGGCTATGTTGTTAAAGCTAAATATCTTCTTCAAAATTCGGACTGCAAAGATATGTAATTATTTATTACATAAGAATCTTTGCAGAAAAAAAATGTAAGTTTTTGAAACTTATACCTAAAAAGCGCAAAAGAAACGCTTTTTACAATGTTATGAAGCTGTTTTGCTACTCGTTCAGTAAATCGGGTCTGCGTTGTCTGGTGCGCTCCACCGCCTGCTCAAAGCGCCACTGCTCTATCTTAGGCCCGTCTCCGGAAAGCAAGATGTCTGGCACGGTCATGCCTTTGTAATCTGCCGGTCGGGTATAAACCGGCGGTGCCAGCAGCCCATCCTGAAAAGAATCCGTCAGGGCAGAGGACTCGTCGTTGAGCACACCCGGTATGATCCGGATAATGGCATCGGCCAATACAGCCGCTCCCAACTCGCCGCCAGACAATACATAGTCACCTATGCTGATCTCGTGGGTTACGTAATGCTGCCGCACCCGCTCGTCTACACCTTTGTAGTGGCCACACAGGATGATCACGTTACGCATCAGCGAGAACTGATTCACTATCTGCTGGTTCAGTGTTTGCCCGTCAGGAGTCATGTAAATAACAGCATCATACTCCCGTTCCGCCTTCAGCTCCGTGAGGAGTTTATCAATTGGTTCGATCATCATCACCATACCTGCTCCGCCGCCAAAAGCATAGTCGTCTATCTGACCATGTTTGTTGATGGCATATTTGCGAAGATCGTGTATGTGGATTTCTACCAGGTTTTTTTGCTGTGCTCTCTTAACGATGGAATGGCTAAAAGGACTGTCCAGCAGGTCGGGCTGGCAACTGATAATGTCAAATCGCATGATAAAGGGGGCTACTCGTCGCGGTCGTCAGCGTCATCAGGGGTGCCGGGCTGTGTGTATACCTCCAGCAAACCTTCCGGCAAGTTCACGTGAAGCACTTTGGCTTCGTGGTCGGCTCTCACAAATACTTCATCCAGCACAGGAACCAGCATTTCCTGACCGTTATACTCCATGGCCATCAGCTGTTGCTGCGGCATGTCGTAAAAGTCTTTCACGGTGCCAAGCGGGCCGTGGTTCTGGTCCACCACCTGGTAGCCGATCACTTCATGGAAATAGAACTGTCCTTCTTCCAGCTCCGGGAGCTCGTCGAGTGGCAGGTATAGGCTGACATTGCGGAGCTTTTCGGCTTGCTCTATCGTTTTAATATCCTCAAACGTGATAATAAAACGGCCTTTTTGCACGGGCTCCATCTTGTCAATAAAAAAAGGAATCAGCCTTCCTTGTTGTTCAAGAAAGACTGATTCCAGATCATCATAATCTTCGGGGTAGTCTACGTCGAAAAACGCAACCACTTGTCCCTTGATGCCATGGGTTTTGACGATATGACCTAACAGGAAGCAGTCATCAATGTTCATGGCCGATGTAATTTATGCTTGCTCTTCAGTAGACTCACCTTCAGCAGCTGGTGCCTCAGGAGCTTCTTCAGCTTCAGCAGCAGGAGCGTCAGCAGCAACTTTGGCAGCTTCACGCTGACGGATAGCCTCTGCACGAGCTTCTTTCACTTTCGTTTCAGCATCAAGAGCAGCCTTACGCTTCGCATCTTTTTCAGAGCCAAGGGTAGTACGCTTGCTTTCGATTTTAGCTTCTTTCTCTTTCTTCCACTCTTCGAAACGAGCATCAGCTGTTTCTTGTGTGATAGCGCCTTTTACAACACCGATCTGCAGGTGCTTCTTGTACAGAATACCTCTGTAAGAAAGCATCGCTTTCACTGTGTCAGTTGGCTGAGCACCGTTCATTAACCACTGGAACGCCTTCTCCTCACTGAAATCGATAGAAGCAGGGTTCGTGTTTGGGTTGTAAGTACCCAGTTTCTCGATAAACTTACCATCACGTGGTGATCGAGCGTCAGCTACTACGATATCGTAGATAGCGGCTTTTTTGCGGCCTCTGCGGGCCAGTCTGATTTTAACAGCCATTTTTTATATAAAATTTAAAGTCGGCGAAACCCGTCCGCCAGTTTTTAGAACCGCAAAGGTAATGATTTTGTGCCGATTAATGCAAGATATTTAGAAACTGATTTAAAAGACTCTGTAGGCGATGAGTAAGGAATAGGTATAGTGAGTAAGGTATAAGCTTAGGTATAGGCAGGACTAAGGAGCTATGACGTTAGATTGTACAAAGCCGCGCAACAACTGTCATCCTATCTTTGAAGCGTTGATTGGGAGTACAATTTAGAGGACTTGCCAGTTGTAGGATGAAGTGGTAGTTTTAAAGCAAAAGAAGAAGGGGAAAAGAGCAAGGCAGCGATGATTCATGGGTCCCTTAAGAGACCGTTCGAGATGCTGGTCCCTTTTCCCCCTCCTCTCCACCAGAGCTTGAACAGTTCATTAGGCCTTAGGAGCCTGCATGTAGGATTGATAAGCCCCGTGGAGCAGGATTTCTTCTTTCACTCTCTTAAACTACAGGAAAGATATGGAATCTATGGCAAAAGCCAAACACTATGTGGGCATTGACATCTCCAAGGACTACTTCGATGTGGCCCTGCCCCAGCAAGAGAAGTACCGGCACCTGAAGCTAAGCAACAGCCTGAAGGGCTTTGGGAAGCTACTCGAGGCTCTACAGGGACTACAGGCCTGCTGTGTGATGGAAGCCTCAGGCCCTTATTACCTGCAGCTGGCCACCTACCTGCACGCCAAAGGGATAGAAGTAAGTGTAGTGAACCCACTCTCTATCCGTCGCTTCTGCCAGATGCGCCTCACCCGGGCCAAGACAGACAAGGCCAAGACAGACAAGAAGGATGCCCAGATGATCGCCCGCTACGGCCTCTCTGAGCAGCCAGCGCTTTGGGTGCCGGAGGCAGGACACCTGTTGGAGCTACGCCAGCTGCAGATGGTGGCCGAGAGCCTGGAGAAGACCCTGCACCAGTACCGACGCCAGCTGGAGGCCCTTGCAGCGGCCCCACAAGTGAATAGACAGGCCAGAAAGAGCCTGGAGCAGTCGCTACACTACATCGAAAAGCAGGTGGAGAAAATAGAGGCCCAGATGCTTTTGCTTATTAAACAGCACCACCAGGAGCTCTTTGAGCAGGTGACCAGCATTCCAGGACTGGGCAAAAAGAGCGCCCTGTTGCTGGTGGTCATCACCGGCGGCTTCACCCGCTTTGCCCACTACAAGCAGCTGGTCAGCTACCTGGGCCTGAGCCCGAGGATCTACGAGTCGGGTACCAGCGTCAGGGGCCGGAGCAGGATCTGCAAGATGGGCATGAGCCGGGTCAGGGCTGTACGTGTGCTCCTGGTCGGCCATCAAGGCCAACCGGGCCTGCCGGGAGCTCTACGAGCGGCTCCTGGCCAAGGGGAAGGCCAAGCGCCTGGCTTTGATTGCGGTGGTAAACAAGCTCCTGCGCCAGGCCTTTGCCGTGGCGACTAAACAAGAGTTCTACTTAGAAAAAACATATTAAATGCATTGCTTTTTAACACAGTTCATCTCGACGGCATGGAGAGATCTGGGGTATTTCAAGAGTTCAGATTTCACACTTTGTTCGAAATGACAATGATTACCAATACTAGGCAGGCAACACCAAACAAAAAAGCCCTCCGTTTCCGAAGGGCTTTCTGTATGATTAAGCGTTGGCTTTTACTCTGGGTGGTCTGGCTGCTTTTACTTTCACAGGCTTCAGCTTGATGATACTCAGCTTATCCAGTGTCCAGATTACAGGCCAGGTTGGGTCTACTTCCCACCACTTCACACCGAAGTTCACACGGTTAGGCAGTTTGTGGTGGTTGTTTTGGAACAATTCGCCGCCTGTCAGGAAATCAAAGAAAAGCGAGTTGCGTGATTTGTCGTTGTTGTCGAAATTCTGGTAACCATA
The DNA here is from genome assembly GCF_019599265.1 of Pontibacter sp. HSC-14F20. Taxonomy (GTDB): domain Bacteria; phylum Bacteroidota; class Bacteroidia; order Cytophagales; family Hymenobacteraceae; genus Pontibacter. The sequence continues at coordinate 16,915 of NZ_JAHZTC010000016.1, forward strand.
CTTGTGTCCGCTCCAGTTTACGATAGCACCGTGCACCGGGCCCATCAGGAAGTGGATTGGCAAAAGCAGGAACATCCACCACTGCGTAGCGAAGGAGATGTAGAACATCACATAGAACACACCCCAGCCAATGCGTGAGAAATAGCTGTCGCCTAGTTTTTCGAGAGCTGACCAAAGCGGGTAGTCGCCATCGAAGCGGCGCTCCGGTTCCACGCGGTGGTTGAGCACGTCGTTGTAAATATTTTTGGTCTTCCACATCATCGAGAACGCATTGTTAGAGTAATGCGGCGAGTGTGGATCACGCTCCGTATCAGAGAAGGCGTGGTGCATGCGGTGCAAAATAGCATAGGCACGTGGCGATAGGAAAGAGGAACCCTGCGAAATGTACGTCAGCAGGTAGAAAGCCTTTTCCCAGAAAGGATTCATGGTGAACATCTTGTGCGCTGCATAGCGATGCAGGAAAAACGTCTGCACGAACAGCGAAAGGTACCAGTGCACTACGAAGAAAATAAGTATGGCCATTAAGCAATGAGTAGGTTGAAGTGATTATTACAGGTTCAGGTATAGCGGTACTAAAAGTAGGTACTAAGCCTTCGCAAAATTACGATCTGTTTTTATAGAAATAATAAAAACAGGTATAAAAGTTCAGAAAGATGATGAATATCAATTTTTGCTAATAAAGAATGAGGAATGAATAGCGGATAAATAATGAATGATGAACAATGAGGAATAGTATCGTCCAATGAGCTGAGCACAACGATCAATGAATAAGGAATGCCTGAGGTAGGGAGCTAAACTAAGGTATAAGTTAGTCGAACTTAGTATTCATTACTCACTATTTGTTAAACGGCGCCCAGATAGTAGCAGCAGGGAGCGGGGCGGTAGCGGTAATCATGGTTTTGAGGGTAGGGTGCTCAAATTGCAGGCTGCGGGCGTGCAACGCGATGCTCTTGTCAGGCAAGGGCTTGCTGGCGCCATACCGGAGGTCTCCTACAATGGGGCAGTTCATGGAGGCCAGCTGTACCCGTATCTGGTGCGGACGACCGGTAACGGGCTTTACCTCCAGTAGATAATTTTTGTCATGTTGCCCGACTAAACGATAGCTCAGTTCGGAGCGTAGACCGCTTTTGTTTTCACGGGCATAGGCTTTGGTTACATTGCGACTGCTGTCCTTAATGAGCCAGTGCACGAGCGTCTGCTCAGGTATAGCAGGCCGGTTGAACACGATGGCCCAGTAGGTTTTTACAGTCTTTTTGCTTCGGAAGAGTTCGTTGAGGCGGGTAAGGGCCTTTGAGGTTTTGGCCAGCAACACCACACCACTCACCGGACGGTCGAGCCGATGCACCACGCCAATGTAGACATTGCCCGGCTTGTTATACTTTTCTTTGATGTGGGCTTTGGCCAGGTCGGCAAGACATTCATCGCCTGTTTCATCGCCATGCACCAGCAAGCCAGCCGGCTTGTTTACCACCAGCACATGATTATCCTCAAAAAGAACATCTAGAAAAGCCATTGTGTTTAATTAGAAATTAAGAATTAGAAATTGTGGTTTTACGCCTCACCATTTTGCAAGGTGAAGCTTGTATACCTGCCTGATGGTATGAGCTTCTAATAATCACAATATCATTTCTAATTCTTAATTTCTAAATGATTTAATACGCTTCTTTCTCGTTCGGGAAATCTTTGCTCTTTATGTCTTTCACGTAGTTCTGCACAGCGTCGGTCATAATGGTATGCAGGTCGGCGTAGCGACGCAGGAAGCGGGGCTTGAATTCTTTGTTGATACCCAGCATGTCGTGCACCACCAGCACCTGACCGTCTACGTGCGGGCCTGCGCCTATACCTATAATCGGGATCTCCAGCTTCTCGGCAACACGTTTGGCCAGTTCAGAAGGAATTTTCTCCAGTACGATCGAGAAGCAGCCTAGTTCCTGCAGCAGCAATGCGTCGTCAATTAGCTTTTGAGCCTCAGCGTCTTCTTTTGCCCGCACGGTATAGGTGCCAAATTTATAGATAGACTGCGGGGTCAGGCCCAGGTGTCCCATCACGGGTACGCCGGCGCTCAGGATGCGCACAATCGATTCCTTAATTTCAGCACCGCCTTCCAGCTTAATGCCATGCGCGCCTGACTCTTTCATAATGCGGATAGTAGAGCGCAGTGCTTCCGAAGAATTGCCCTGGTATGAGCCGAAAGGCAGGTCCACCACCACAAAGGCACGGTTCACGCCGCGAATCACCGAGGAGGCATGGTAGATCATTTGGTCCAGGGTGATGGGCAGCGTTGTCTCGTGGCCGGCCATTACGTTAGAGGCCGAGTCACCGACAAGCAGTACATCTACGCCGGCAGCGTCCAGAATGGTGGCCATGGAATAGTCGTAAGCCGTGAGCATGGAGATCTTCTCACCGCGCTCTTTCATATTCTGCAGCTGGTGCGTGGTAACTTTTTTTACGTCGCTTTTATGAACAGACATAGGATGCTGGTTTGAGTTTGATTCAAAATTATAAAAATCAAAGCAAAAACAGCCACCCAATTTGCTGGTGTGGCTGTTCGGGGTTTATCTGAAGTTCATACCTGATCTGTTTCTGGTCAGGCGTAAATCGCGCAGCAAAGCAGATCGGGCGTTGATAGTTACATTATAGCCGCGCATCTGGCCGAAAGGTCGCCAGCCGATGCTCATCTCCCAGCAGTGCAGGTCGCGGTAAATGTCGAGGCTAGCGTTGGAAATGTTCTGGTTCGTAAAGTCATACCCGGCCATGTAGCCAAACTTCCACTTTTCAGTAAGGTTAAGCGTGCCCTGCATGCCAATGTTCTGCGTAATCGTTCCCGGGTTCAATGGTGTGCCCCCGGTATAGAAGATCGTGTAGTCCAGGTTCAGCGTCCAGGGGATGTTGAAATCTACATAGTCCGGCAGGAACTGGTCATTCGGGTTCAGCATACCGGGCAGGTTGGTCGGCGGTGGCGTGTTGGTTGACCGTGCTTCAGGGTTAAAGTTGGCCCGTACACTCAGGTTCGCATTAGTGAGTCTGGCAAGTTTAAAACCAGGAGACTCCAGCATAAAGCGGTCGATGCGGCGGTTGCCATCCGGACTAAGCTGATAAGGATCAAGGGTAGACGTAAAGTTGACATCAAACACTTTGAACAGGCGTGTGTTCATGCTGATGTTAATATTAGAAAGGCGCAGCGAGTCGGCAGCCAGGTTGTAAGAAGCCCCTATGTTCAGGTTATCGATCAAACTCACCTTTTCAGATTTAGCCTCTGTAGAGTCGCTGCGCGAGCGCACTTTCATCTCCACACGGTTGTTTATCTGCATGCTCAGGTTACTAGCCAGCCCTCCTGAAGGCACGTTGCCATTGAAGCGAGGCAGCGTCTGGAAGATCGGCTGGTTTGTCAGTGAGTCTATGGCTACCTGTGTGGTCTGCGTAAAGCCGTAGCGGCTCTCGTCACCGAAATTAGGGCGGTAGCCGTAGCTGATGCTCGGGATCATGGTATGGCGGATGGCCTCTACACGCTTGCTCTTCGGAAACTGCACGGTGCCGTACACAGTCGTGTTAAGAGAGGCGCCTGCCCCATACTCGTATACCCTGCCAAAGCTCGCTGTGTCGATGCGCACTGCCTGCTGCTCTTCGTCGTAGGTATAGGTCAGTTTGTTGTCGAACCAGGACTCGCGGTAGTTTACGTTCGGTGTCAGGTTGAAAAAGCGGAACACCTTGTAGTTACCCAGCCCGATGCTGAAGTTATGGTCGGCGCTCTTACGTCCGTTGCGCCACAGGCGATCCAGGTTGTTTAAATTAAGCGCAAAAGAGGTGTCGGTTTCTGTGCCATTGACTACAGGAATAGTACCCAGCCTGCGGGCCTGTACCTGGTTTGATACCTCATTACGAACCCGCACGTTGTAGCCGAACGTGAAGTTTTCGTACCATTTGCCTGTAGGCACTTCCTTCGAGAAGAGTTCATACAAGCTCGTCTGCGTCATGGCAAAGTTAAGGTCCGGCAGCGTGAAGCGCATAATGGTAGGCTGCGGTTTGCCGTCTTCTGTAAAACCACCGTTGTTCTGGCCCTGACTCAGCGTAGCAGTATAGCTAAAAGGGGAGTTCTGTATGTTCTTCTGGTAAGTGATGGTAGAGTTAAAGGTCGGGGCCAGGTATTCGTTCGGGCTGTTGTAGTTTACGCGGTTGTGCTGGCTGCTACCAGCACGCACGTTTGCCGAAAAGCGACCGCGACCCGGTTTCTGCACCGGACTATGCGACCAGTTAATGAAAGCCGTGCGCTGAGTAGGCGGCAGACCGGCCAGACTGTTCGTAGAGCGGTTCGGGTCAGCCACATCCGCTTCGTCATTTTTAAAGTAATCGTAGCTGATGTTTAGATTGCCACGGTACGAGTAGCGTTTGATGTACGTATTGTCTACAGTCACCTTATACCCGCCCAATGAATAGATGTCGCCGGTGATGCGGGTGCCAATGTAGTCATTGAGGGCCAGGTAGTATCCCCCGTTGCTCAGGTAAAAGCCCCGCGCACGCGATTCGCCGAAGGTCGGCACAATCACACCAGATGAGCGTTGATTCTTCGGTGTAGGGAAGAGGCCAAACAGAAAGCCGAGCGGCGTAGGTATATCAGCGATCACGAGGTTGAACGGACCCGACATAATCTTGTCGTTAGGTATAGCTTTGATCTTGCCGGCACTGATGTAGAAGTGCGGGTGCTCCAGATTACAGGTGGTGTACTTGTTGTGCAGACCGAAAATTTCGTTCGCTTCATTTTTTTTCACCACCTCGGAATGTATATACCCTTCGCCTTGTTGCGTTACTACTTCAGAGATCCGGCCACGCCTGGTCTTGTAGTTATAGGCAATGCGCTTAGCAGCGTAACTTTCCGCGCCGTCCTTAAATACCGGAGTACCAGTCTCCTGGCCCGCTGAGTCAGCGAGTGTCGTAGCCGTCAGGGTGTTGAGGTCGTAGTCGATCTGGATGTACGCCGCGGAAAGCTCCATGGTACCGTAATCAATTTTGGCATCTCCGTACAGATGCACTACTTTGCGGTCTACTTCAAACAGAATGGAATCTCTGGCAGAGTAATTGATTGTGGTCTCGATGTCGCCCTGGGGTGCCGTGGTCACAAGCGAATCCTGAGGTGGAGAGATGTTGACAGTGTCTTTTGGTGTAGCAGTACCGGGCGCACGACGTAACCTTTGGCCCAGTACAGGCTGGGCAGAAAGTACGGCGAGCTGCACCAGCAGCAAAAAGATTAAAATGTAGCGCAACTTCTTCAGACTTCCCTAAAGTTTTATTTATTTTGTACAAAGTTATTGTTTTAGCTTTTAACTAACGAGCGTTGTGAGAAATATTGTTACTATTTCAATTCTGGCCCTAAGTTTACTTCTACTCTCTTCCAGCAAGCTCGAATTCCGCGAGGCATACAAGCTGCGAACAGTGGTAATCGATGCGGGTCATGGCGGCAAAGACATAGGCTGTAACGGCAAAGTTTCGCATGAGGCTGATGTAGCCCTAAAATTGGCCCTGCAGGTTGGCGGGTTAATTGAGAAGAACGTGCCCGACGTGAAAGTTGTTTACACCCGTAAGGACGACACGTTTGTAGAACTGATCGACCGGGCCGGAATTGCAAACAAAAACAACGCAGACCTGTTTATCTCCATTCACCTTAATGCCGGACCTCCTGCTGCTTACGGTACTGAGACGTATACTATGGGGCTCCATACCTCCAATAACAACCTGGCCGTTGCCAAGCGCGAAAACGCTGTTATTCTACAGGAAGACGACTACAAAGAAAAATACGGTGGTTTTGATCCGAACTCACCACAGAGCCACATCATGTTCGCGCTGCACCAAAGTGCCTACATCGAAAATAGTCTGCGCTTTGCCCAGAAAGTAGAAAATGAGTTTAAAACACGTGTCGGCCGCACGAGCCGCGGTGTGAAACAAGCGGGTTTTCTGGTGCTCTGGAAATCCTACATGCCAAGTGTGCTGATCGAAGCAGGTTTCCTTACAAACCCTGCCGAAGAAAAATTCCTTAACGATAAAACCGGTCAGACGTATATGGCATCAGGTATATATCGTGCCTTCAAGGAATACAAGCAAGAGCTTGAAGCCATGAACTAATGCATAACGCAAACTCACCTACGTGAAAATATCAAAGGAAATTAAGGTTGCCCTGCTAGGTATAGCAGCAATTGTAATACTATATTTCGGGTATGACTTCCTGAAAGGATCCACAATCTTCTCCAAATCCAATACCTACTATGTCGTTTATGACAATGTGGATGGACTGACCATTTCTAATCCCGTGTTTCTGAATGGTATACAGGTTGGCCATGTAAAGGAACTGCGCCTGCTCACGGATCGTGCTAACATGGTACGCGTGGACGTTGAAGTCCGCAAGGACCTGCAGATCGGGGACTCGACTATTGCCAGTCTGGGTAACGCCGACCTCTTGGGTAGCAAAGCCATTACGCTGTACCTGGGCAATAGCGGCAAACCTTACAATGGTGGCGAAGAACTGATCGCCTTCAAAGAAACCAGCATTACCGACATGCTTTCTTCCAAGTCGGTGCCGGTAATCGATAAGGTAGACACCACGCTGGCCCGCGTCAACCGCCTCCTCGACAGCGAGGCAAAAGGTAACCTGCAGCAGATACTGGCCAACTCGAATAAAACGACGGAGATGGTGAACGAGATTCTGCGGGAGAACCAGCGCAACATCAACCAGATCACAGGCAACCTGAGCGAACTGACTTTGGCCCTGAAGCAAACGCAGCGTAACATCGACCGCCTTACACTGAATATGGCGGAGATAACGGATACGCTGAAGCGCGTGGAGATAAACAAACTGGTACGCGACGCCAACTCAACTGTGAACGAACTGGGGAATACGATTGCAAAGCTCAACTCCAACGAGGGCTCCCTGGGCCGTCTGATGAACGACGAGCAACTATATCAGAACATGAACCGCTCTACAGAAGCACTCAATCTGCTGCTGCGCGATATACAAGCCTATCCGAAACGCTATGTGCAGTTCTCCCTTATCGGTCGCAAAGACAGGTATAAAGTGGATGCCACGGGTCGCGTGATCACGCTGGAGGAAGTAAAAGAGCTACAGGATGAGAACCCGGACAAGTTCTACCAACCGGCGCCTGACTCTGTGAAGGTAGTGCCTGTTGATACCACAAAAAGGCAATAGTGCATCTTATAAAAATTGTATATTTGTGAAATCCGCCCTTAAAGCGGATTTTTCATTGTAAGTAGTCCCCTTATTTATAATAACCCCTTCATGGATATCGAATTCAATAAGAACGAAGACTCCCTCAAACAGCTGAGTTTCCAGCTGAAAAGCAAACTGAAAAAAGTACACCTGGGCGGCGGCGAAAAGCGCATCGCAAAAGAGCATGCCAAAGGTAAAATGACAGCTCGTGAACGCATTGACTACCTGCTCGACGAAGGAACCGAGTTTCTGGAAGTAGGCGCCTTTGCCGGCGAAGGTATGTACGAAGAAGTTGGCGGTTGCCCGAGCGGCGGCGTGGTGACAGGAATAGGTTACATCAAAGGCCGTCAGTGTGTAGTGGTTGCTAACGACGCGACCGTGAAAGCCGGTGCCTGGTTTCCGATCACAGCTAAGAAAAATCTGAGAGCACAGGAGATCTCGATTGAGAACAAACTGCCGATCGTATACCTGGTGGACAGTGCCGGCGTTTTTTTGCCGATGCAGGACGAGATTTTCCCGGACAAAGAGCACTTCGGGCGCATGTTCCGCAACAACGCTGTGATGAGTTCCATGGGCATTGTGCAGATTGCCGCGATTATGGGTAGCTGTGTGGCCGGTGGAGCTTACCTGCCGATCATGAGCGACGAAGCTTTGATCGTGGAAGGTACAGGCTCCGTATTTCTGGGTGGCTCATACCTGGTGAAATCAGCTATTGGCGAGAGCATCGACAACGAAACGTTGGGCGGAGCTTCTACCCACTGCGAGATTTCAGGCGTTACCGACTACAAGTGCAAAGACGATAAAGAAGCGCTGGATCATATCCGCACCATTTTTGATAAGCTGGGTGATAACCCGAAGGCTGGCTTCAGTCGCGTGGAGCCTGCTGCTCCGAAACTGGACGAAAAGGAAATCTACGGCATGCTGCCAGCCGATCGCACCAAGCCTTACGACATGATGGACATCATCCATCGCCTGGTTGATAACTCCGAATTTGAGCCTTACAAAGACCTCTATGGTCAGACGCTGATCTGCGGACTGGGCCGGATCGATGGCTGGGCGGTAGGTATAGTGGCTAACCAGCGCAAGATCGTGAAGAGCAAAAAAGGCGAAATGCAGATGGGCGGCGTGATCTACTCCGACTCAGCTGACAAGGCAGCCCGCTTTATCATGAACTGCAACCAGAAGAAGATTCCGCTGGTGTTCCTGCACGATGTGTCTGGCTTTATGGTGGGCAGCAAGGCCGAGCACGGCGGCATTATTAAAGACGGCGCAAAAATGGTGAACGCCATGGCCAACTCTGTCGTGCCGAAATTTACAGTCATTCTGGGTAACAGCTACGGTGCCGGCAACTACGCTATGTGCGGCAAGGCCTATGATCCGCGTCTGATCTACGCCTGGCCATCGGCGCAACTGGCGGTTATGAGCGGTGCAGCGGCAGCTAATACATTGTTGCAAATTCAGGTATCAGCCTTGAAAGCCAAAGGTGAGGAAATTACCCCGGAAGCGGAGAAAGAACTGCTCGAACGCATCACAGCCAAGTATAATGAGGAACTCTCGCCGTACTATGCGGCAGCCCGTTTGTGGGTCGACGGCATCATCGATCCGCTGGAAACCCGCAAGGTGATCTCGATGGGTATAGAAGCCGCTAATCATGCTCCGATCGAGAAACCGTATAATGTAGGTGTTATCCAAACCTAAGAATCAACGCGTGCTGGAGGTATGGTTACTAAGCAATTGTTCCTCCATCCCTATACCTGTCTGACAAAGCCGGATTCAGTTCGAACGTTAGAATGGTTATGGCTTCAGTTGACCATACTAAAATCTAACTGGGAAAGAAAAGCTTCGGCAGTGCACAGCGGACTTACGTAGAAATAAATTGGATTATATTTTACGTTCTGAAATCTTCCGGAAGAATCGGGGGTTAGTCTTAAGAAGGGCGGGGCTGCAAGTGATTGTGGCATTCGTGCTCTTCAATTATTATTGATTACGCTTTAACCATTTTGCATTATTTTGACAAAGAAGGAGATAAAGGCGATGATCTCGCTGTTGGATGATATAGATTATGAGGTCGCATCGCACGTAGAGCAGAAGATTGTGTCGCTGGGGGAGAGCATTATTCCGTTTCTGGAAGAAGAGTGGGAGGAAACTCTGAACTCGGACCTGCAGAAGCGAATAGAAGACCTGATCCATAGTTTGCAGTTTGACGGGCTTTTGCAGCGCATCAAGGACTGGAAAGAGCGTGGAGGACAGGACCTGGTAGAGGGCATGTGGCTCGTGAATACCTACCTGTACCCGGACACTGAACTGGCTACCTTATCGAAAGGATTGGATCAGTTGTACTTCGACGCCTGGACGAACATGAAGGAGAATATGCACCCTTATGACCAGGTGAAGTCGCTGAACAACTCGCTTTTCCGTGAAAAGAAGTTCTCGGCCAATACCAAGAACTTTCACTCTCCGTCTAACTCCATGATGCACCTGGCGCTGGAAACAAGGCGGGGAAACCCACTGACGCTTTGTGTGATCTACATGACCATTGCGCAACGGTTAGGAATGCCGGTTTATGGTGTGAACCTGCCAAATCTATTTATTTTGACCTATAAACTAGGTGAGGTGCAGTTCTACATCAATGTGTACAACAAAGGCCTGATGCTCTCGAAAGCAGACATCGACAACTACATCGTGCAGCTCAACCTCAACCCGGTAGATATTTTCTACGAACCATGCTCTAACATCGAGATTGTGAAAAGAGCGCTGCGCAACCTGGCATTTTCATTCGAAAAGACCAATGACCTGGAAAAGGCAACCGAAGTAACAAAACTACTAACGGCGATTACGGACGAGGATCCGACGGTATAAGCGCTGAGCGTTCAGGTATAAACATGAAACATCCCGGAGTTTAGGAATGGGATGAAAAAGGAAAACCTCCTGTTTTGTGGTTGTATGACCATTTAAAAACAGGAGGTTCTTATGTTTCCTACTTCTAAAAACGCATCTTCCCAGGCTGAGGTTCTCTCCCAGGCCCGTTTTTTCTCCCGCCGCCTCGAAGATTTTCTTTCCCCTTTCCTGCTCACCCTCGACAAGCTGCTGGACCGGCGCCTGGTGGCAACGTTTCTGGGGCTCTGTCAGGCACTGATCCGCCACCGCAGCCGCTCCTCGGGCCTGCTGCTCTCGGAACTGGGCGGGGTGCTGCTCTCGCCCGGCAAGGCCCCTGCCGGCACCAAGCGCCTCTCTAATTTGCTCCGAAGCAAGAAGTGGTCTTCCCAGGTGATCGCCGACTATCTGGCCGAAGGGGCCCGGCAGTATGTGGAGCGGCTCCTGGAGCAAGCCCCTGAGCTGCCCCTCTTGCTCTGGGACGAGAGCGTGCAGGAGAAGACAGAGCGTATCAAAAGCCAGGGTTTGTGCGCCGTGCGCAGCACAAAGGCCAAACGGGCGCTCAGAATCAAGCCTGGCTATTATGATCCCCCTACCCGCCAGCCGGTGCACGTGCCGGGCTTGCGGTGGGTGGGGCTCTTGTGCTGCGGCCTGTGGCAGGCCCCGCAGCTGGCCCGCTTTGCCTGGTGGAGTAGCCGGGGCGAGCAGGCCACCTCCCTGGCCCAGGTGCGCCTCTGGCTGCTGTTATGGGCCAGGGAAACCTTCGGCAAGGCCGTCTTGCATGTCTTTGACCGCGGCTACGCCTCGGCCAGGTGGCTGGGCCTGCTGCTGGCCCGCTCGGATCGCTTTTTGCTGCGCTGGCCCTCAAATTACAAGCTGCTGGACGTGAAGGGGCTTTTGAAGAATGCCTACCGCTTCTCGGTGGGCAAGAAAGCCACCTCCTCCAAAGTAGTGCGCGACATGGTGCGCCAGCTCACCTACCGCCGCAGCCTGGTGTGGATGCGCTGCCTGCACCCCGACTACCCCGACCAGCCGCTGACGCTGATCATCTGCCGGCCGGGCAAAAAGGGCCGCCCGCCCTGGTACCTGCTCACAAACGAGGAGGTGCACACGGACCGGGATGCCTGGCGCCTGGTCTTTGCCTACGCCAGAAGGTGGCAGGTGGAGCAGGCTTTCCGCTTCAACAAATCGGAGATGGGCATGGAGAGCTGCCGCCTCTGGTTCTGGGACAATAGGATGAAGCTTTTGCAGATCGTCACCCTGGTGTATGCCTTCCTGCTCTCGCTGCTGGACAAAGAGCTCCGTGAGGCGATCTCCAATCTCTTGCGGCAGGGCTGCCATAGAACAGGAAAGCGGTGCAGGAAAACCCCCACACCGCTTTACCGAATCCGGTTGGCATTGGCCAACCTCTGGAATCTGCTCTTTCTATCCCTGACTCAAAGTTCGGGATGATCCATGTTTTATCAACTCCAGGTATAGGACTGCTTTCCCGTTTCAGAAAGATGCCAGGTATAGCGTAACGATTAATAGCGCTTGATCATACAGCCTGTCGCGCGTTTATCGGTTGTGCTGATGTTTTTATTCGCCAGCACATCGTCAATTACGGTTTTAAGGTAATTGCTGCGTACGCCGCTTTCTACCTGTGGGCTGTCATCAATAGCGCCTTTATACTTCAGCACGAATTCGCCACCCATGTTGTGCAGCACAAATACTTCCGGGGTTTTAGTAGCCCCGAATTTCTGACTGATGCGCTGCCCTTCGTCTGCCAGGTATGGGAAACTGTAGTTTTTAGCCGCCAGATCCTGCATGGTATCGCTGCCTTCGCCCGCACCAACACCCGGATTAATGAAGATGAACTGCACGCCCCGCGCCGCATACGTACTCGACATAGTAACCAATCGGTTTTCGTAGAGTTTGGCGTAAGGACATTTGTTATCCGTAAATACCACAACCACAGTCTTGCTATCGGCAAAATTGCTAAGCGATACAGCATTTCCCTGCCCGTCTTTGAGCGAGAAGTCGGCCACTTTACTGCCCAACTGGTAGCTGCCCTGCGCAAATACACTGGCCGTGACCAGGAATGCTACGACTAAAGAAGCCAGATATTTCATGTTTGTTTGTTTAGGTGAGTGTAAGGAGTATCAACGATCCACACTATAAGTTAGTACGTGGTTATGAAGCACTTCGTGATGGATCTGGTACAATTTAGAAAAATTATCGGTAATAACATGTCCCTGCAATAAGTTGTTTTCAGGGCTATGAGAAGGCTCCACCAATAAGTTTTCCTTAAAAATAAGTCGTTTTTGGCTGTACATCTTGTACAAAGTTTCTTTGGCACTCCAGTACAGACAAGTCTGCTGTTCATCGTCAGCGGTATAAACCTTTTCCTGATCAGTCAAGAACTTGTCGGCTACCCGCAGCGCCTTCGCGCTTACTAGTTCAATATCTATGCCAACATCATACTTTTCAGATAGTATAACGGCAGCCATGCGGGAAGAGTGCGTAATGGAGAGCTGAAATTCAGTGCCTGCAAACACGGGTTTGCCTGTGGCGTCGCGTAACAAAGGCAGGGGCTCGCTGGTGAAATGTTGCAACAGTTGGTAAGTAAGCGCACGGCTGGCCAGCCATTCGCGCTGCCGTCTTGGGTGTGCCAGTTGCAGGCTCTCGTCAGGTATAAGATGGGCCGGCAGCAGTAGGCGCAATGCATCCGGGGCTTCGTCAAGAAGCCACACACCCAGCAGGGTATAGGAATCAAGTTCGCGGGTCTGGAGCAGGGGCATGGCGGTAATTTTTGGTAAGCAACGGATGGGTTCGCTGCGTTATTTGTTGTAAATTTAACTAAAATTAAGTGTAACAGACCAAGTACAGATGGCTAGCAAGATAGAAGTACAGAAAGTCGCCACCCTGACAGGCCACCGCGATTGTGTGTATACCCTGGAAGGCGGTGCTGCACCTGCCACCATTTATTCGGCGGGCAGCGATGGTATGGTGGCTTCCTGGGACCTGAACCAGCCCGATAACGGTGAACTGGTAGCGAATGTCACCACGTCGGTATATGCCCTGCGGTTGATGCCGGAGCGCAACCTGCTCCTGATCGGGCAGAACCAGGAAGGCCTGCAGATCATCGACCTGAAGAGCAAAGCCATCCATAAATCTGTGGCGCTACCCAAGGTGGCGATTTTCGACATTGCCTATGTGCCGGAAACAGGCCAGGTATACGTGGGGATGGGCAACGGAGGTATAGCCGTGATCGGGGCTGAAGACTTTGAACTGCGCAGCATGGTACGTAAATCGGACAAGAGTGTGCGCTGCCTTGCCTACAATAAAATTACCAACGAGCTGGCCGCCGGGTATAGTGATCATCTGGTGCGCATATTCGATGCCGGCACAATGGAGATGAAGTATGAACTGCCCGCGCATACCAACTCCGTGTTTACAGTCGTTTACTCTCCGGATGGCTCTCAATTGCTCACTGCGGGCCGCGATGCCCACCTGCGGGTATGGCAGGTACAGGAAAAATACAAGGAACGCGGCTATGTGATCGCCCATATGTATACCGTCAATCACATAACCTACAGCCCCGACGGACGCTATTTTGCGACCTGCAGCATGGATAAGTCCATAAAAGTGTGGGACGCGCAAACCTTTAAGCTGCTCAAGGTTATTGATAAAGTCCGAAATGCGAGCCACGGCACCTCGGTCAATAAATTATTTTGGTCGGCTCATCAGAATCAGTTAGTTTCGTGTAGTGATGACCGCACCATTTCGGTGTGGGATATAAAATTCAGTTTGGATCATGAAGATTACACCCTTAGAAATCAGACAAAAAACATTTGAGAAGGCATTTAGAGGGCTTGACAAGGACGAAGTAAATGCTTTTTTGCTGACCTTATCGCAGCAGTGGGAAAAGTTGCTCGATGAGAACAAAGACCTGCGCGGCAAGCTGGAATCGGCTCATCGTGAGACGCAGAAGCTGCGTGAGGTGGAATCTTCTTTATACAAAACACTGAAAACTGCCGAAGACACCGGTAACTCTATACTGGAGCAGGCTAACAAATCGTCGGAACTTAAGATTCGCGAGGCGCAGTTGCAGGCCGACCAATTGCTGAATACAGCCCGCAATCAGGCTCGCGTGGTGCTGGAGGACAGCCAGAAACAGGCCGAGCGTATGGTGAGCGAAATGCAGCAGGAGGTAAAAGCCCTGGAGCAGGATTACCAGCGTATGGAGTCGTACCTGGAGAGCATGGTGCGTGACCTGCGTAACCTGGCGAATGAGGCGCTGGAGAAAGCCGAGAAGACAAAGTCAAAACCTAAAACCAGTACTGCCAGTATTCTTTCAAGAGCGGCCGAACTTCGGGTAGAACAGCCCGAGCTGCTGCGTAACATGAAAGATATGGAAACGACAACAAACCGAACAATACAACTGCCAGAGGCTACGGCCACTGCAGCAACTGCTATACCTGCCATAGCCAGCACTGCTGGCTACGAGCCACTTGGCGATCCGGCCCCGGACGTGACACAGCCGCACCCGGAAATCCCGAACCCGGTAACGCCAGTGCCAAATGTGCCATCTCCGGAGATCGAGCAGCCAAAGCCAGACTACCCGGGTACTATACCTGCTCCGGAAATTGAGCAGCCTATACCGGAAATTCAGCCTGTAAAACCTGATCAACCGGAGATTCAACCGCCGATGACAGAGCCTTCGCGCAATAGCCTTTCAGACTGGGCGCAGAACCGACAGCCAAAAACGGCAAGTTCTTTTTTTGACGAGATTGGCTAGTTTAGGGCGAATGGGACAGATTGCACTGGAAGGGATGGAGTTCTTCGCCTTCCACGGTTTTTACGACGAGGAGCAAAAGATCGGCAATAAGTACGGCATCGACCTGTTCATTGAAACCGATCTGAGACGCGCCGCCGAAAGTGATGAATTAGGGGAAACCGTGAACTACGAAGTGCTGTATGCGCTGGCGCTGGAAGAGATGAAAGTCCCGGCCCGCCTGCTGGAGCACCTGGGCCACCGGATCATCGACAAAATCTATGATCGGTTCCCTTTTGTGCAGTCCATCAAAATAAATGTGTACAAGTTCAATCCTCCGCTAGGAGGAATCTGCAAGTGGGCCAAAGTGACATTAGAAGAGGCCCGATAAATTTACTTATTGATGAAGAGCAGCCGGTGCAGCAATGTGCCGGCTGTTTTCGTTTCTATCTTTCCAATTTTGAATTGGGATTCCCTCAGAGAGTAACAAGGCTCTTATAGGATGCTAAACAAGGTATAACGAACCTGTAATAGGCTCGGGGGAAGTTACACCAATTTCAAAAGCTCCGAAGCCGCTGCAAAAGCTGACTTCCTGCCTGCTGTTACTTCATCGGCTATACCTGGCAGTTGTTCTTTTACCTGCTGGTGTGCGAAAAAATTATCCTCTAGTCCCTGACGTATGGCTTCGTACATCCATTGCAGGTTCTGATCGTGGCGCTTCTTCTCGAAAAATCCATTTTTTTGCGTCAATTCCAGGTATGCGGCTACGGTTTGCCAGATGGTATCGAGGCCGGTTTGCTCCACTGCGGAACATACGGATACTTTCGGGAGCCAGCCAGAGGCGGCCATCGGGTATAGGTGCAGGGCATTTTGGTATTCGGCACGGGCGGCCTTGGCTTTCATGGCGTTCTCGCCGTCGGCTTTGGTAATGGCAATCGCGTCGGCCATCTCCATGATGCCGCGCTTTATACCTTGCAGTTCGTCGCCGGCACCCGCCAGCATCAGCAACAGGAAAAAGTCGACCATGGCATGCACCGCCGTCTCGGATTGGCCTACGCCTACAGTCTCCACAATAATGGCATCAAAACCAGCTGCTTCGCAAAGGATGATGGATTCGCGGGTGCTGCGCGTTACGCCACCCAGCGATTTACCAGCAGGAGAGGGGCGTATATAAGCCTGTGGATTGATGGAAAGTAACTCCATGCGCGTCTTGTCACCGAGTATGCTGCCGCCGGTACGCTGTGAGGTCGGGTCGATGGCCAGTACGGCCAGTTTTTTGCCTTGCTCCTGAATCAGGTAGTTGCCGAAAGATTCAATAAACGTGCTCTTGCCCACGCCTGGCACGCCGGTTATACCTATCCGCACCGATTTGCCGGCATGCGGCAGCACCTGGTTGATAACGTCCTGCGCCAGATCCAGGTCAGAAGCCAACCGGCTTTCCACCAACGTAATGGCACGACTCAGCATCACACGGTCGCCGGCCAGAATGCCCTCTACATACTTATCAGCACTGAAACGTTTTGCCAAGGCGGTATAGCGTTAGGTATAGAATCGATTGCCTTACAAATTTAGAATATATGCATTACCAAGCCAGTTATTTGTGCGAAACAAAAAAGCCGGACATCGCTGCCCGGCTTTAAAAGTCCATTCTATACCTTATTTCACGTTTGCAGATCTGGCTGTGCCCGATCGTATACCTTGCGGAAAGTTCGGCAGACCAAGATCACTCTTGCGACCACCTAAATGCAGTCCCGTGTCTACATAGCCACTTTCCTTGCCCAAAGCATCCGGGTTATTGATCACGCCTAAGTGAATGTTATCCTGACGTGCTACATACATTTTGCCATCCGCACCCATTTGTATAGCGCCGATGCGCGGACTGCCGGAAGTGCCAACCACTACAGCTGATTTGGCAATAGCATCCTCAACACCAGCCTGCAGATCGAATTGGATAATCTGTGCCTTACCGCCGCCTTTGCCGTTCGCGGATCCGTATAGTTTGGTGCCATCCGGAGAAAAGCAGACGCCATAAGCCTCTTCATAGCCTTTCAACAAAATGGGATCCGATACCACGCCGGTATTGCGGTCGAAACGGAGTACTTCAAAATTGCTGTCGCTGTCCCAGAGGGCGGCAGCCAGGCGGGTGCCGTCAGGAGAGGGAACGAGGTAGCCAATGGCTTTGCGGTGCGCGCCGCCATGTACGGTGCCCACATTGCTCATCACAGGCTCCACATTCACACCCTCGGCTGTCACCAGGTAGGCCATGTAAGCGTTGCTATTCCAGCGGTGCGCGATCACCCACCAGTCGCGGTTGTTGCTGTGGCGTATGGCCGTGAGTTTTTCGGTAGCTGGTGCGATCATGAACACGTTACGAGCCGTAATAGCACCATTGCCATCATCCTTGTTCATGTTCACCACACTGTAGCGCAAACCGTTAGACTGTGCCTGTATGTCGGTTGTGAAGATGTAAAAGACGCTGTCAGCAGCAGGCTTAGGTATAATCAATGCAGATTGGGTGGAGGACTTCATACCCATCAGGCCATTGCCGTTTGGCATCACGCGGTGGTGCTTATTCCAGACAGTGATGCCGTTGGTATAAAACAACAGGTTGCCCGCATTGTCAGAGATGGTGGCGCTGCCTTCTTCGGTTTGCAGCCTACTGTTAACTACCGCTGTTACTGTGTCGCCCCTAAAGATCAGACCGGCTCCTTTGCCGAAGTACCAGTTCGACGTCTCACCCTGCGCAAAAGTTGTGAAGGAACCTAAGAGTAGGGTAAATGCCGCTATCGTATGTTTAAACTGAATCATATCCTGTTTTCTGTATAACGCTGACTTTGCAAACTGAGTGCCAGTTTCTGAAGCAATCGGTAGATCAAGTATAGCAGGTGCTTTTTATACCTGATCTCTATAACGGAATACCCGCCTTACATAGCGCCGTGGTTCAGCTATAGTTTTACTGTTTTTGCAATAAGGTGGGTTCCTGCTCTGCAATTGGTCGCAGTTCAGGGTATAGGGCTATCAGTTTCAGGAATACACCATTGGTCCATCCGAAGCCGTCCTGGTTGGGGTACTCACCGCCGCCTGCGTCGAGCTCAAGGTTTTCCACGTTATACTTCTCCACCATTCTGCCTGTGTTCTCGTGCACTTCGGTACCGAGGGTGATCCAGCGCGTGGCGATGGTACGGGCCAGCTCTTCGTGCTCGTAATTGCGAAGCGCCTGAATACTCATCCACTGCAAAGGTGCCCAGCCATTCGGAGCATCCCACTGCTGATCGGTATGAACCAAAGTCGTGGCCAAGCCACCGGCCTTCAGGAAATCGTTTTGCAGACGCTCGGCTACAGCCCCGGCTTGTTTGCGTTTGGCCATGCAAAAGTAAAGCGGAAAAACGGCAGCCAGCGTAGGAATATCGGTGGATTTGCCCTGCACGAAATCATAATCGTAGAAGAAGCCATCACCATCGTGCCACATGTGCTGCAGTAGTGCTTTGCGACGGGCTTTGGCTTTCTGGCGGAACATCTTAGCCTCAACCGGATCACGCTCCAGTTCGGCCATCTCAGCCAATGTCAGTTCCATGTGGAAAAGCAGTGAGTTGAGGTCTACGGGCAGAATGTCGGTGGTGTGTATCGTACTGAGATTTTGCTTGTCAGCGAACCAGCGGCTGCTAAAATCCCAGCCAGATTCGGCAGCTGCCCTGATGTGGCGGTATACCTCTTCCGGATTTCGGCCGGACTCCTGCGCGATATGAACGTCTTCTTTGTAAGACTCGGGGCGTGGAGCAGGTTGGTCATCCCAGTAGCGGTTGAGGATGCTGCCATCCGGTAAGCGCACGACCCGCCGGTGCGTTGGATTGGCAGAGGTGAGTTGCTCAACTCCATCCATCCAGAAAGCATACTCCTTGCGCAGCGCGGAAGCATATTTTACCAACACATCGCGGCCTAGTTCCTGGGTGAGCAGGTGCAGCATGAGCGCATAAAAGGGTGGCTGGGAACGACTCAGGTAATAGCTGCGGTTGCCATTGGGTATATGACCGGTAGTATGGATCAGGTGCGTGAAGTTGTCGACCATGTGCTGGATCAGCGCTTTTTCGCCGCTTACCTGCAACCCCAGCATCGTAAAAAAGCTATCCCAGTAGTAGATTTCCTGGAAGCGACCGCCCGGCACTACATAAGCGTGGGGGAGAGGCAGTAGCGATCCGCCGCCATCTCCCGGCATACGGGTGAGCACAGGCCATAGCTGCCGTATATGTGCTGTTACAGATAAGCTGGTATCAGTTGTGAAGTTAGAGGACGGTTGCGTGGGCAGCAGAAAATGCTCCAGTACAAAGTCTTTCAGATCAAAGCCAGGCTGCTGGCGCTGCTCCCGGTAAGCCTGCAGAATATATGCCGGCTCCTGCAGGGGCACGCAGTCTGCAAAGGTTTTGGAATCCGGAAACACAGGCAGCAACTGCACATCACGAAAAAGCTCCTGTAAATCGGTCTCCGGTCGGTACTGCGCCTGTACCGGCAGAGGGGAGAAAATATAAGATAAAAGCAAAAGAATCAGATTTAGTACGAAGTATGATTTTTTTGATTTGCCTTGCCTCATAGTCAGCGCTTATTATATGAATGTGTATTCATACGAAATAAGGAAACAAGGGGCCAAGTATACTATTATACTGCCTGTTACACAAGCTCTAAACCCAGAAGATTATCTGTTTCCTCTATACCTGCAGGAAAATCTTGAAATTGTATGAAGAGTTGTGTTCGTCTGAAAGTGTTGCTTTTGTAATATAAAAAAGCGGGAGACAGCCTGAATAGCCTCCCACTTTTTGTTGAATTTTATACCTGATTGAATTACAGATACTTACATGGTGGTGCCCCCTGTGGTGCTACCACTTGTAGTGCCGGAGGCATCTGTGCCTGTACCGCCACTGGCATCTTCAGCCCGGTTGTCTTCCAGCGAGTCGCTGTCTATGTCCCGGGTCTCGATAGATTGATTATCCGGTACAGATTGCTGATTATCGCTACCGCAAGATGTTAACAGCAAGGAAGCTGAGCCTAAGCAGAAAGCGGCAGTTAGTGAGATCCATTGTTTTTTCATAGTCTGTTTTCAGTTGTAGTGAATTGTAGGAGATATATTCTGGTTGCGGCAATCAGAAAAGTGCCGCAACCAGAACGTGGTTATAACTAGTTGCCAGAGGTCGTGCCAGTTGTTGTGCCTGTATTAGTCCCGCCGGTGGTCGTTCCGGTCGTGGTACCAGTCGTGGTTCCGGTTGTTGTACCCGTAGTGGTTCCACTTGTTGTGCCTCCTGTCGTACCGCCAGTAGTTGTCATACCTCCGGTGGTAGTTCCGGTCGTCGTTCCGGTCGTCGTGCCCATCGTAGTATCCATTCCGGCAGTATCTTCAGGCATTACATAACCGTTACCTTCTATGCCGGTTTCCTGTGTGTTGCCCTCCATCGTTTCAGGTGGCATTTCTGAGTTACCACCCTGTTCTCCGCCGCAGGAGGACATAAGAAGAGCCGAACTTATAAAAAGAGAGGCAGCTGCTGTTTTCCAAATCATTTTCATAGCATATAGATTTTAAGTTACACATTCTCTCTTTTACGAATAATCTGGAGATGCACCGAATGAATATGCCGGTATAATATGGTGGTGACTACTTAATTATCAATAAGTAGTAATGCCAAAACAAAACAACAATTTAACGACTGAATGGATGCCGCATAAAGGATACCTGCCCCATGGCGTCTTTTTCGAAGCGGGCTAAGGTATAGGGCTCAAATTGAGAAGGGAAGTTCTGCTGGCCAGGTTGCACCTGATCGGGTGCCGGTTGATTATTCAGAAAGAAATAAACTCTTGTGGTGCCATACTTGGTATGCGGCATGTAATTGCCGTATTGCTCCATTTCCTTCCACAAGGTATCGGCTACGGTCACGGCATAAATCCTGACAATTGGGCCGGTATTATTCTCGTTTCGGTAAAAAGCCACTTCTTTAAAATCACCCTTTAGGTCGTCTACGCTGGGCAGTGAAAACGAGTCGTAAACGAAGTAGATAACAAGCGCAGCTGTGATGGTGAGGAGAAGGTATTTCGTTGATTTTGATGACATGAGTTACATTAATTAGCGTTGCAAAGGTACGGCTTAAAAAGGGCTGTAGCAAAGTACCGGCCCGCCGTATACCCTTCAAAAGAAGGCGTGTGCCTGAAAAACATCCCTCCCTGGAAAAGAAAAAGCTGCAGCCGACTAATGCAGCTGCAGCTTTCAATTTCTAACTCTGAACGCTTAACTTCCGGATTCCACGGCTCTCCTGATCAATTGCTCCAGGATATTCTGAGCTGCTACGGAGATGATCGTGCCCGGTCCGAACACACCTGTAGCGCCGGCCTTGAACAGGAAATCATAATCCTGGGCAGGTATAACGCCACCTACGATTACCATGATATCTTCGCGGCCGAGCTTGCGGAGTTCCCCGATCAGCTGCGGCACCAGCGTTTTGTGGCCGGCTGCCAGCGAAGATACTCCCACTACGTGCACGTCGTTTTCGGCGGCTTGCATCGCTACTTCGGCCGGAGTCTGGAACAGTGGGCCGATGTCCACGTCGAAGCCGAGGTCGGCGAAGGAGGTAGCGATCACCTTAGAGCCACGGTCGTGACCATCCTGGCCCATTTTGGCGACCATAATGCGTGGCCGGCGACCTTCTAGTTCCTCGAACTGATCAGCCAGCACTTTTGCCCGCTCAAAGTTCTCGTCATCGGAGAGTTCGGCAGAGTATATACCTGATATGGAGCGTATCACAGCTTTGTGTCTTCCGTAAATTTTCTCTAATGCATCAGAAATTTCGCCCAGTGTAGCGCGGTAGCGGGCCGCGTTCACAGCCAGCCCCAGCAGGTTGCCTTCCCCGGATTCCGCAGCGATGGTCAGTGCTTGCAGTGCTTCATTCACGGCCTGGTTATCGCGGCTTTCTTTTACCTGCGCCAGTCTGCGGAGTTGTGACTCACGCACCACCGTGTTGTCGATGTCAAGGATGTCGATTTCCTGAATCTGATCCGGGCGGTACTTGTTTATCCCCACGATCACATCCTTGCCAGAGTCGATACGGGCCTGCTTGCGGGCAGCAGCTTCCTCGATACGCATTTTGGGCAGACCAGTCTCAATGGCTTTGGCCATACCACCCAGCGCTTCTACTTCCTGAATCAGCTCCCAGGCTTTGTGTGCAATCTCGTGTGTAAGGGCTTCTACATAGTAAGAGCCACCCCATGGGTCCACCACTTTGTTGATGTTCGTTTCCTGTTGCAGGTATATCTGCGTGTTACGGGCAATGCGGGCCGAGAAGTCGGTTGGCAGCGCGATGGCCTCGTCGAGTGCGTTGGTATGCAAGCTTTGGGTGCCCCCCAGGGCAGCGGCCAATGCTTCCACGCAGGTACGGGTCACATTATTGAAAGGGTCCTGTTCGGTAAGGCTCCAGCCGGAAGTCTGGCAGTGTGTGCGTAGTGCCAGCGATTTCGGGTTTATCGGGTTGAACTGCTGGATCAGCTTGGCCCACAACATACGGGCAGCGCGCATTTTGGCGATTTCCATAAAGTGGTTCATGCCGATGGCCCAGAAGAAGGAGAGTCGCGGTGCAAATACATCGATGTCCATACCTGCCTTCAAACCGGTGCGCACATATTCCAGACCGTCAGCCAAGGTATAGGCCAGCTCAATGTCGGCAGTAGCGCCGGCTTCCTGCATGTGGTAGCCCGAAATGGAAATCGAGTTGAAGCGCGGCATGTTCTGCGAGGTATACTCAAAGATATCCGCAATGATTTTCATGCTCGGTTCCGGCGGGTAGATGTAGGTGTTGCGCACCATAAACTCCTTGAGGATGTCGTTCTGGATCGTGCCACTGAGCTGCTCCGGCGCTACGCCCTGCTCCTCTGCTGCCACAATGTAAAAGGCCATGATCGGTAACACGGCACCATTCATTGTCATCGACACCGACATCTCGTTCAGCGGAATCTGGTCGAAGAGAATCTTCATGTCCTCCACCGAATCGATGGCCACGCCGGCCTTGCCCACGTCGCCTACCACACGCGGGTGATCGGAGTCGTAGCCGCGGTGCGTAGCCAGGTCAAATGCTACCGAGAGCCCTTTCTGTCCGCCGGCCAGGTTACGGCGATAGAAAGCGTTGGATTCTTCAGCGGTGGAGAATCCGGCATACTGGCGGATGGTCCACGGCTTCTGCACATACATGGTGCTATAAGGCCCGCGCAGGTATGGTGGCAGACCAGCGGCAAAGTCCAGGTGCTCGAAGTGTTGCACATCCTCGGAGGTATAGTAGCTCTTGAGCGGAATTTGCTCGGCCGTTTTCCAGTCCTTCGGCTGCAGCGGGCCTTTCGGCCCGTGCTCTGCCTTGGCGACTCTGTTGATGTCTATGTTCGAAAAGTCAGGTTTCATGGGTTAATTTTTGAATGAGTGATTGAGTGAAGGAGTGAATAGGTATACAGTCAATTCAAACTCTCATCAATCTCCATTTATCTTTTATATTTCAGAATGAGCCAGCGCGTGAAATCATTTAAAAAATCAATTCGCTCAAACACTCATTCACTAATTCAGTCATTTTCTAACTCGCGTGCTCGGAGGTGATGACCCAACGGCCATTTACCTTTTTCCAGAGCTGCGACGATACACCGCCCATCAGTTTTTTGCCTTGCAAGTCTATCTTCCAGCGGTACACATAGTACACGGCTTCCGGTCCTACCTGCTCGATGTGCAACGGTTCGTAGGTATAGTCGCCCATTTTGCTGCGGTCGGTGAAGTCGGTTTTGAACATCTCCAGCACTTCCTGCCAGCCTTTTTCGGTGCCGTTACGGCTTATCCAGAGCATGTCCGGCGACTCCCAGTAAAAGTCCATCGCCTTTTCCAGTTCGCCTTTGTTCCAGGCAGCTACTTGTCCGTCAAGGGCTTGCTTAACTTCTGTTATCGCGTCGATCATGGTTGCTGGTTTGTTGTTTTTGAATGTAAAGGCTGTTACGGTCATCACCAGTATACCTGCTAACAGGTATAGCAGGCGGCTTCTAATGCTTATCGCCATTGTTTTCATCCCGTTCCAGGCGCCTCTGCACTAACTCTAAGATAGTCGACATGTCGCAGTCTTCGAAAATAAACTCGTCATACCCGTGGGCTACCAGTTCGTCTTTCATATGCTGCGGATCGTCGGCCATGATGATAGTCGACTTGGATTCGTGCTGACGAATCTTGGGTCCAAACTCGCGGGCATAGGTTGCTTCGGAAGTAGACACAACCACTACCTCGGCGGCTGCATGCAACAAGCGATCGGCAGCTGTTTCTACGTTATCATACTGTTGCATATCGGTTTCGAAACCGGCGCAGGTGAAAAATTCTTTTGCAAATGAGGCGTTGATATGGAGCTTGGCAGCCTGTCCGATCACGGCGATAACGGCCCGCGGACGACGTTTGCGCTTACGCAGGTGCAGTTCTGTGGCCATGCGCATCACCTCAGTCGGGTAGGCGGCGCGAGTTGTGTCGAACTCAGCGCGCTGGATCAGCTCCTCCGGGTCAAAATCAATCTTCTCTTTCGGGTTCGGAAATTTGTTAGTACCTACCAGCACCATGCGGCCTGTGGCGATGTCGCGGAACTTCTGGCGGTTTACTTCGGTGATTGAGCCCAAAATGAAACCATTTTCATAAGCGACCTCAAATCCTCCCTGTGCTTCCACTTCTTTAAACAAATCCCATGCTTTGGTGGCCAGTTCGTTGGTGAGCGACTCCAGGTAGTAAGAACCGGCGGCTGGGTCAACAGCTTTGTCCAGATAAGACTCTTCTTTCAGGATGATAGACACGTTGCGGGCAATGCGCTCCGAGAACTCATCTGAATCCTTAAAGGTGCTGTCAAATGGCAGTACAGTAAGCGAATCAGCGCCGGAGAGAACTGCCGACATGGCCTCAGTGGTCACGCGCAGCATGTTCACGTACGGGTCGAGCGTAGTTTGGTACCAACTGGAAGTCGTGCTGTGGATGCGCAGTTTGCCGGCCAGCGCCGGATCGGCCTGGTAGGCCTCCACTACGGCAGCCCAAAGCAGGCGCAGAGCCCGCAATTTGGCGATCTCAAAAAAGTAGTTGGTGCCGGCCCCCATGCAAAACAGCATGTTGCGTAACACCGATTCCAGAGGCTCACCAGCTGTGGTAAGACGATCGGTATAAGCTACGGCAGCACTCAGGGTATAGGCTACTTCCTGTGTGAGCGATGCGCCGATGCTGCTGAAACTGGTGCCACAAACCGTAACGCCGTAAAAGTCTGGGCTGTCTTTGGTAAGTTCGAGCACCTGGGTGATAATCTTGTTTTCGTCCTCGGTGAGCTGGCCTTTTCCTGACATCGGGTCGTAGTTCATAAAACCCTTCAGGTTGCGGTGCGAGATGTTCTGCTCAGAAAGCGAGGTATAGAGTCCTCTGAGAAAATCTGCCGGGTCGCTACCCAAGGTATAACTGACAGACTGCGAGGTCAGGTCGAGTTGCTCGGTCAGGTAGGCAACGTCGAAAGCCTGCGGATCTTCCACAATAAAGAGCACACCATCAGCGCCTCTGCTTAGGGCATCAGCGGCTTTGTCAATGGCTGTTATGCCGTTGCCATACGCTTTTATTTTCTGGATGTTCTGCCAGTTGTTGTCGCTGCCGGTGTTGCCGCGCAGAAAAGGGAAGTCACCCGGTTTCTGCTGAGCAAATGGCAGGTGTTGCGTGTCTTCGCGGGTATAGTAGGGCTTAATCGTGATGCCTTCGTAGGTATGCCAGTTCAGGCTTTCGAGTGGGGTTTCGCGCAGGTCTTTCTGTGTACGACTTGCCCAATCGGCTGCCGTGCCCGGCTTGAATTCTGAAAATAGCTTCTGCTCGTCAGTCATCGTGTATGGGTGTTATTTCCTGTAAATATATACTTTCTATTGCAGCTTATGAAAACGGGGAGAAGGTCTGGTGGTTTTTATCACGGCGTTTCTAGTTTACGTGAACCATAAAGCGCCGGTATAGCCAATTACCCAAAAGTAGCCAGATCGCTATAATGCAGACGGCCATGAGGTAATTGGATTTCCGCTTCAGCAGCTCGTTTTTTGTCTTTTGGCGATACTCCTGCACCACGTCGGCTTAGAAAGTTACCCGCGGATCGCGCTAGGCGAGGTACAGGGTATAAATATCCTCTTTTAATTTTCGAACTATGGCTTTCCACTGCTGCAGCATAGAATGTTGTTGGGCTGTTCCAAAAATTATGTAGCTTTAAAGGAAGCAAACCGTTGATCTTAAAAATGATACACCCTTATACCTTCCTTCAAAAAACACTGCCTCTCTGCCTGGGACTGCTGGTTACCATACCTGCTCTCGCACAGAACTCAAAACTGTTGACGAAGGCCAACACCATGGCCGACAAACTGGAACCGAAAGTGATTGAGTGGCGTCGTGACTTTCACCAATACCCTGAGCTAGGCAACCGCGAAACCAAGACAGCCGAAAAAATTGCAGACCACCTCCGAAAGCTAGGTATAGAGGTACAAACCGGCGTAGCTCATACCGGTGTGGTGGGCATCCTGAAAGGTGGAAAGCCCGGTCCTGTCGTGGCCCTGCGCGCGGATATTGACGGCTTGCCTGTAACAGAGCGTACGGATGTGCCATTTGCCTCTAAAGAGCGCAGTACTTACAACGGGCAGGAAGTAGGTGTGATGCATGCCTGTGGCCACGACACGCACATTGCCATGCTGATGGGTGCCGCCGAGGTGCTGGCAGGTATGAAAAGCGACCTGAAGGGAACCGTGAAGTTTATTTTTCAGCCTGCTGAGGAGGGATCTCCGGTAGGGGAGGAAGGCGGTGCGGCTCTGATGGTAAAAGAAGGCGTGCTCGACAAGGGACCTAAGCCGGAAGTGATTTTTGGGCTGCACATCAACTCACAGACGGAGGTCGGCACCATTAAGTATACGCCGGGCGGGACCATGGCGAGCGCCGATATGTTCCGCATTAAAGTAAAAGGCAAGCAGGTACACGGTGCCTACCCGTGGTCAGGTATAGACCCGATTGTGGTGTCAGCGCAGATCATAAACGGTCTGCAGACGATCATTAGCCGGCAGACGCACTTGCCGGAAGCTGCCGCTGTGATCACGGTTGGAAGCATCCACGGTGGTGTACGTAACAACATTATTCCGGAGGAGGTGCTGATGGAGGGCACGATCCGGGCTTTGGATGTGGAAATGCAAAAGAAGCTGCACGAGAAACTGAAGCTCACCGCCACTAAAATTGCGGAAAGCAGTGGCGCTGTAGCCGAAGTAGAGATCATCCCGCAAACCCCTGTTACCTACAACGACCTGGCCTTAACGGAGCGCATGCTGCCTACCTTGCATACCGTAGCAGGCCGCGATAAAGTGGTACTGGCCAAAGCTGTGACCGGAGCTGAGGATTTTGCTTTCTATCAGGAGAAGATTCCCGGATTGTTTCTGTTTGTAGGAGGTATGCCGAAAGGTGAAAATCCGGAAGCAGCCCCCCCGCACCATACACCTGATTTCTTTATAGATGAAAGCGGCCTGAAACTTGGCGTGAAGACCCTGACCAGCCTGACATTAAACTATATGGAAGGGAAAGGTAAAAAGTAGGCAGGTATAGTATAGACAGGTATAGAAAAGCCTCCCTCAGCACCAACTGAGGGAGGCTTTTTATTGAATAATTTATTGCAGCACGAGTTTTCCCGTTTCGATGGGCGAGAGCTGGCTGGTTAAGGTATAGGTATAGAGTCCCGAGGCCAGTTTGGCCGGACGGGCAAAGTCGTTTCTTCCCGGCCTCAAGGTATAGCTCGCCACCACCTTGCCCGTGATGTCGCGCACCAGCAGGTGGAGGGCCGGCAGATCGGGTGCCTCGATAGTGAATTCGCCCCGCGCCGGGTTCGGGTATAGCTTCGGCTTTTCAGTTGGGAAATCGTCACCGGAAGAGAGCGGACGCCGCTGCTCGCCCACATAAATGTACGCGAATGCCCAGGCATCCTCCACTTTGCTATAAGGGAGCCTGTCTGCCGTAAATTCTTCTACCGGTCTGCCTCGCATGCCAATAAGGTAGGGTTCTGTACGCTCCATGTCAGGGCCGGGCGTGAAGGAATAAGTAATGGCAAAACCATCCGCAGTATCGCGGAAAGTAAGCGACGTGTTGATCAGTTCTAAGGTATCAATCTCCCCGAATGGCCTGGCACTTAGTGGCAAGTCACTGGCCGGATTCTTTTTCAGGTAAAATTCCAGCTTCACCGGTTGGCCTGGCCAGGTCTGAATTGAACCATCGCCGTTCACCGTCAGGCGGTTCTTGTTCAGGAGACTCATTTTCGGTTGATCCGCCCGCTCGGTCACCTGGAAAGCCATATCGACTATCATATGGCCTATTTCCCTGCCGTCACGCATTTCTGTTACTTTCAAAGCGATCACATATTCTCCTTTTTGAACGGGATTTGGCCAATGGATTTCTCCAAACTCGCTCACTGTTAACCCCTCCGGAGGCCAATAACCGGGAACATCTGCAATCTCGAAAGAAGAAGATCTGTGTTTGGGAGTCACCAACTCATACACCAGGTAATCGCCATCTTCGTCATAGGCTAAGAAATTGTGGGTCCAGGGCTCACCCGTATAGGCTCCAGTAATTGGTGCGCCGGCAAGCTTCGCCCCATGCAGATTTTGAGTAGCGGTACCTGCCTTCACGCGTGTAATTATTTTTAAATTTATCAAGTCAGTGGGTGCTGCCATATTCATGATTCCCCCGTTCCGGTTCTCGCCAGTCCAATGCACGGTATAGTTTCCAGGCGCATCGTAGGTATGGCTCCAGGTAAAAATTTCCTTATCATAACGACTGGAGTAATGAGTAACGCTGCCTCTTTCAACCCTCGCGACCTTGCTATCACCCATACTTATGAATGCAAAAGGATCATCGGCAGATGAGGCGGCTTTTGTGTAAAGCGTAAACACAAAATCAAACTTTAGCGGATTCTCTGGATCGGCTGTATAGCTGATGTAGCCGCTGTAAATGTGTGTGGCCTGTACTAGCAACGGCGCAAAAAGCAAGGTAGCTAAACATAGAAGCAGGTATATTTTCTTCATATCCAGGTAGTTATAGGTGAAGGTTTATAAGAATACGATTTATAGGTATATTTTAGTATTATTTGTCTAATTATTTGACTATCTATTGCTTGTTCTATTCATACACTGTTTCCTAAAAGATAAATAAATGGCTATAGAGAATCTGGTTGATGCAGGTATAAAAATTAGACCTCAAAAATATAGCCAAAATCTTATATAACTGGGTGACAACGTGTAAGTTTTTAGTAATCGCGAAAGAAAAATTAATCCGCCTATTCTTTTTGCCCGGGCCCGACAATGTTGATAACTTTGGGGATAATTACAGCAGCATCCCATGAAGCGCCCTTTCCTAAAATACATCTCCGGACTGGCTCTGGCCCTAAGTCTGGTCGCCTGCCAGCAGCCCTTGCAACCCTCCGCCAACCTGAGCGAGACGGACGTAGCCGTTGACCATAACATCAAGGCCGATTCGGCTGTGGAGGCCCTGGTTGCCCCATACCGCGAAGAAGTGACCGTGAAAATGTCGGAGGTGGTGGGTTCGGCGCCGGTTGCCTTGGGCAAAGGCGACTACGAATCGCCGCTCGGCAACTTTGTAGTAGACCTGCAGCTGGCGCAGAGCGAACCAGTTTACGGAAAACCCATCAACATGTCCGTAACCACAGAAGGCGGTCTGCGCGTGCCGCTACCAGAAGGCAATATTACCACCGGCCATATTTTTGAGCTGATGCCGTTTGAGAACGAGATGGTCGTACTCACCCTCAGTGGCGAGTCCGTAAAGCAGCTGTTCGACGATGCTGCGGCCCGCAAGATCACCTACATCGGCAACGCAACCTATACCGTGGCTAACGGCAAAGCACAGGATATCAAAATCAAAGGCCAGCCCCTTGATCTCAACAAAACTTATACCTTGGTTACTTCCGACTATCTGGCCGGAGGCGGCGATAAACTCGACATGCTCAAGAATCCGATCCAATACGAGAAGCTGGGCCTTTTGCTACGCGACGCTATTCACCAGCACATACAGCAGCTCACCGCCGCCGGCAAGCAAGTGACCGTCCCGGCCGAAAAACGCGTGACCATCCTTCCATAAGCTATACCTGAACACATGAAGAGAAGAGACTTTTTGAAGCACACGGCCCTCGGCGCGGCAGGTATAAGCATGCTGGGTTTGCCTTTTTCGGCAGAGGCCGCCCGTGAAGGTATAAAACTGACCATCCTGCATACCAACGACCAGCACTCGCGCATCGACCCTTTCCCGGACGATGGGCGCAAGTATGGCGGTATGGGCGGTATGGCTCGTCGCGCGACACTCATCGAGCGCATCCGGCAACAGGAGCCGAACGTGCTTTTGCTCGACTCCGGCGACATCTGGCAGGGCACACCCTACTTCAATTTTTTTGAGGGCGAGCTCGAGTACAAACTCATGACCAAGATGGGCTACGACGCCGCCACACTCGGCAACCACGATTTCGATATCGGATTGGAAGGGCTCCAGAAGCAATTGCCGCTGGCTGGTTTCCCGTTCCTCACGGCTAACTACGATTTCTCCAACACGATCCTGAAAGATCGCTTTCAGCCTTACAAGGTGTTCGAAAAGCAAGGTATACGGGTAGGTATATTCGGGCTAGGTATAGAGCTCGACGGGCTGGTGAGCAAAAACATGTATGGCGAAACCGTATACCTGGACCCTGTTCAGAAAGCCCGCGAGACGGTGCAGGCACTGCGTGAAAAAGAGAAGTGCCACTTCGTTATCTGCCTTTCGCACCTTGGGTATAGTTACGACACCGACAAAATAGACGACCGCAAACTGGCCGCGCAGGTCAGCGGCATCGATTTGATTTTGGGTGGCCATACCCATACCTTCATGGAAAAACCGGAAGTGTTGCGACACGAAAGCGGGCATGAGACCATGATTAACCAGGTAGGGTGGTCGGGCTTGTTTTTGGGCAGAATAGATGTTACATTCAGCAGAAAATCAAAGCGTAGGACCGACACAAGGACCGCTGTCTTGGCTGTGGATAACCCTGTATTAACTTCGTGAATAAATAATTTTTTGTTTAGAATAAATTGGTCAAATTTGTAACCCCCCTGCCGTCAAGGTTAGGTTTGTTACACCCAACGGATCTTTTGTGTTTTGGAAAATTGGATGATAAAAGACTGTTCAACAGTATGGAGTAACTGTCTACAGGTAATTAAGGAAAGTATTGGCGAGCAGAGCTTTAAAACTTGGTTCGAACCGATCAAGCCTTTGTCCCTGCGTGACAATGTGCTCACCATACAGGTGCCTAGCCAATTCTTTTATGAGTGGCTGGAGGAGCACTATGTAGGTTTGCTGAAGAAGGTAATTTACCAGGAGATGGGCAGTGAGGGGCGCCTGGAGTACTCTATTATCGTGGATCGTGGAAACGAGTCTAACAAGCCGCAGACGGTCAACATCCCGACCAAGAAAATTCCGCAGGCTGTCGTTAATTCTTACCGGCCGGAGCAGAACTTCATCAAGAGCCCGTTCGAGTCGAAGACAATCGACCGCAACTTCCTGAACTCACAGCTGAACGGCGCCTATACCTTCGAAAACTACATTGAGGGAGATTGTAACCGCCTGGCGCGGTCGGCAGGTTATGCCGTGGCCAACAAGCCGGGTACTACTTCGTTTAACCCGCTGATGGTATACGGCGGTGTGGGACTTGGCAAAACGCACCTGGTGCAGGCCATTGGCAACCACATCAAAAACAGCAACCCGGATAAGTTCGTGCTCTACGTGTCTTCCGAGAAATTCGTGAACCAGTTCATCGAGTCGCTCAAGACCAACAACGTGCAGGACTTTGCCAACTTCTATTTGCTGGTAGACATCCTGATCATCGACGACGTGCAGTTTTTGAGCGGCAAGGAGAAGACGCAGGAAATGTTCTTCCACATTTTCAACCATCTGCACCAGTCCGGCAAACAGATCGTGATGACCTCCGACTGTCCGCCACGCGACCTCAAAGGCTTAGAGGAGCGTCTGTTGTCCCGCTTTAAGTGGGGCCTCACCGCCGATTTGCAGAGCCCGGATTTTGAGACACGTATGGCCATCATCCAGAAAAAGATGCAGGGCGACGGAATTGATATACCTGACAACGTAGTGGAGTACCTGGCCTACAGCGTAGACACCAACGTGCGTGAACTGGAAGGTGTACTTATCTCGCTTATTGCGCAGTCCTCGCTAAACAGAAAAGAGATTGACTTGGAGCTTGCCAAGCAGGCCCTGAAGCATATTATTGAGGATGTAGAGACGGAAGTAAACCTTGACTTCATCCAGAAAACGGTGGCCGAGTACTTCCAGGTGAGCCTGGACTCGCTCAAAGCCAAGACCCGTAAGAAAGAAATCGTGACAGCGCGTCAGGTGGCCATGTACTTTGCCAAAGAGTTTACCAGCCATTCGCTCAAGTCAATCGGTTACCATTTTGGTGGCCGCGACCACAGTACGGTGATCCACTCGGTGCAGACTGTTTCTGATCTGATTGATACCGACAAGAAGTTTAAAGTGAGCATTCAGGAACTACAGAAGAAATTCAAGTCCAAGGCGGGTTAAGCTATACCTAACTGAAACGCTATACCTAAAACAAAACTGCCGCTACTATACCTGAGTAGCGGCAGTTTTTGTTTTAAAGCTATACCTGTCGGGCTGGTTCTAAAAAGGAGAGGGCTATACCTGCGCAGATATAGCCCTCTCCTTTTATTGATTATCGTATGCTAGTTCACTTTTTTTGCCTTTTGCAAAAGGCGTATACCTAAAGTTGCTACAATTATGGTGGGCACTAGCAGCATCACTAAAGTCGCAGTATTGGTATACGGATTGAATATTTGATAAGCAAAACCAACTACCAAAATGGTAGCGGCTAGGCAAAAACGGAACAGCTCGGATGACATTTTCATCAGTGTATACCTTATGCCAGATTGGCTTCTGTTACTTCAAAATTATGCACTGCTGCCAGTTCACGTATTCTGCTTTTCACTTTCTCGATGTCACGCTTCTTGCGCACTTGCTTCAGGTCGAGGTATACCTTGTTGCCGTCGCGTTGGGTGATGCGCAGGGCCATAAGTGATACGTGCACCGCTTCGATGTCAGGTATAGCCGTGATCATTTTGGTGCGAAACACGCCATTCTTCTGCACGATGTACTCCTGCGTTACTTCAATGTAAGATTGTATACCAAACACAGAGGTGTTCTGCAGGATCACGTAGCCCAGAAAAACAACAGACAAACCGAAAAATATGTAGTACAGGTAATTCTGGTCGCCAGTCGGGTTTTCGCTTACAAGCAGCATAGTAGCCCAGGCCAGCCAGAAAAGGGTGAGCACTAGTTGTACCGTAAACGAAAGCTTAGCATTGCGCGAAGGGCTTAACTGGACTAAAAGCGACGATCTTGCATTACCGGCTGTTGGCATATAGGCGTATTAAAGTGAAACAAACGAGCACAGTTTAGGTGCAAGCTGCAATATAGTAATTTTATTTTTTTAGTGAAGCTGTTAATGTGATCTCAGGCACGGCACCCAGCGCCTTCGAAATAGGGCACTTGGCTTTTGATTCTTCGGCTAGTTTCTGAAATTCATCGTCGCTTATACCTGCCACACTAGCCTCGGTGTTCAGTTCGATCTTCATCACGTGCGGTCCGCCGTCTTTTTCGCCCAGGTGCACGGTGGCAGTTGTCCGAACTGACTCCGGCTCGTAGTTGGCCTTCTCGAGCAGTGCACTCAGGAACATGGAGTAGCAGCCGGCATGCGCCGCACCGATCAGTTCTTCGGGGTTGGTGGCCGACGCGTCGTTTTCGAAGCGCGAGGCGAAGGTATAGCCTGCTTTAAAGTTACCGGTGCCTGACTCAACTTCTCCATTACCGTTTTTCAGGCCTTTGTTCCATTGGGCCTTTGCTGTGCTTTTTTTCATAATTCTTGCTGTTAGTGTTGTTTTTAGATAAATCCAATACCTATAAACTACAGCGGGACGTTTTTTGTTAACCCTAAAAAAATAGAGCGGAGTTAAAACATGGCGAACAGCTATGGCAAAGCCCGTTAATCTGGCTATATTTACCCCTCCAAAAAAACAAATACCATATGGGTGTGAAAGCATGGCTCAGTAAGCCGCTAGCTGCATATGTGCACAAAAAACACCAGTCCTGGATACAGAACCCGGTAGAAGCGCAACAGGCTGTTTTTGAGAATATCATCAAAAAAGCACAGCAGACCGCCTTTGGCCGTGACCATCATTTTTCTGAAATAAAGACCCACGCCGATTTCGTAGAGGCCGTTCCCGTGCGCGACTACGAGGGCCTTTCCTCATACTTTAACCGGGTAAAAGAAGGGGAGCAAAATATTATGTGGCCCGGCAAACCGCTCTACCTGGCCAAAACTTCCGGTACTACTTCCGGTACCAAGTACATCCCGATCACCAAAGACTCTATACCTAACCACATCAACGGAGCGAAAGACGCGCTACTTTCTTACATCCATGAAACAGGCAATTCAAGCTTTCTGGATGGTAAAATGATCTTCCTTTCGGGTAGTCCGGTGCTCGACGAGGTAGGAGGGATCCATACCGGTCGTTTGTCAGGTATAGTGAACCACCATGTGCCGGGCTACCTGCGCACCAATCAGTTGCCGAGCTACGAAACCAACTGCATCGAAGACTGGGAAACCAAGCTCGACCAGATCATTGAAGAAACCATTGAGCAGGACATGACGCTCATTTCAGGTATACCGCCCTGGGTGCAGATGTACTTCGATAAACTGATGCGGCAGACAGGCAAGCCGATCAAAGATATTTTCCCGAATTTCTCGTTGTTTGTGTACGGTGGCGTGAATTTTGAGCCTTACCGTAAAAAACTGTTCGAGTCGATCGGGCGCGAAGTAGATTCTGTTGAAACATTTCCGGCCTCTGAAGGGTTTTTCGCCTATCAGAACGAACAGCACGACAGGGGCCTTTTGCTTTTGCTGAACGCCGGGATATTCTTTGAGTTTATACCTACGGATGAGTATTTCAACGAGAAGCCAACCCGTCTCACTATCGGCGAAGTGGAAACAGGCGTGAACTACGCGCTGGTGGTCAGCAGTAATGCCGGCCTCTGGGCTTACTCTATTGGCGATACCGTGAAGTTTACTTCTGTGAAGCCTTACAAACTGATCGTGAGTGGCCGCATCAAGCACTACATTTCTGCCTTTGGCGAGCACGTAATAGGCGAGGAAGTGGAAAAGGCGATGCAACGCACCATGCAAAGTTATCCGATGGTGGAGCTGGTAGAGTTTACAGTGGCCCCTTACGTGAGTCAGGACAAAGGACAGTCTTTTCACGAGTGGCTGGTGGAGTTCTCTATTCCGCCTGCTAACCAGGAGGCATTTGAAAAAGAGCTGAACGCGCAATTGCAGAAATTGAATACATATTACAATGACCTGATCTCGGGCCATATCCTGGCAGATCTGAAAATCAGGTCGCTGCCGCAGGGGACGTTCCGCCACTATATGAAGTCGCAGGGCAAACTTGGCGGACAAAACAAAGTGCCCCGCCTGAGCAACGACCGTAATCTGGCCGATGGCCTGATCGGGTCGGCAGGCGCTCTTAACACTAACGAAAGCGAATGAAACGAATTGCCATACTTGGCTCCACAGGCTCCATCGGCACACAAGCCCTGGAAGTGATCGCAGCCAATCCTGATAGTTTTGAGTTGGAGGTGATCACCGCCTTTAACAATGCCGATTTGCTAATTGCGCAGGCACTGGCTTTTAAGCCCAACGCTGTTGTAATAGCCAACGAAGCCCTGTACGAGCAGGTGCGCGATGCCCTGCATCATGAGGACATTAAGGTATACGCCGGATCCAACGCCCTTAACTCGGTAGTGGAAATGGGCACAGTAGATATGGTGCTAACCGCCATGATGGGCTACGCTGGTTTGCAACCGACTATCCGCGCCATTAATGCCGGTAAAGAGATCGCCTTAGCTAATAAGGAAACCCTGGTGGTAGCCGGACAACTGATTACCGAGCTGGCACGACAGCAAGGCGTGAACATTTACCCGGTAGACTCGGAGCACAGTGCCATTTTCCAGTGCCTGGCTGGTGAATTCCATAACCCGATCGAGAAAATTATACTCACCGCTTCGGGCGGGCCTTTCAGAGGTCGCAAAGCTGACGAGCTGCGGCAGGTGACACGAGCGCAGGCGCTCAAGCACCCGAATTGGGAGATGGGAGCCAAGATCACCATCGATTCGGCTTCATTGATGAACAAAGGGCTGGAGGTGATTGAGGCGAAGTGGCTGTTTGGTCTGAAGAATGAGCAGATCGAAGTGGTGGTGCATCCGCAGTCCATCATTCACTCGCTGGTGCAGTTTGAGGATGGCTCCATCAAGGCGCAGCTCGGCCTGCCCGACATGAAACTGCCGATCCAGTATGCGCTGAGCTACCCCAACCGACTCAAAAACGACTTTCCGCGCTTCAACTTTCTGGATTACCCGCAACTTACCTTCGAACAGCCAGACCTGGAAACTTTCCGAAACCTGCAGCTGGCGTTTGATGCCATGGAGCGTGGCGGAAACATGCCCTGCATCCTGAATGCAGCCAACGAAATCGCTGTGGCTGCCTTCCTGCGCGAGGAAGTGGGCTTCCTGGAGATGTCCGATATCATCGAAGACAGTATGGCAAAAGTTGCGTATATTGCGAATCCTTCTTACGAAGACTATGTTACAACAGACAGAGAGACACGTGCTTATGCGACAGAAGCGGCTGGGAAACTGAGCCTCTAAATGTCGCTATCGGGCGTTTATTTTTTGTCAAGATCATCGATTCTAAATTTATTTCTATTAAATGGATATTTTAATAATGGTGGGCCAGCTCCTTCTAGGCCTTACACTGCTAGTAGGACTGCACGAGCTGGGACACATGTTGACTGCCAAATGGTTTGGCATGCGGGTTGAGAAGTATGCAATAGGGTTTCCTCCGAAAATATTTAGTAAAAAAGTAGGCGAAACGGAGTACATACTGGGCGCCATTCCGCTCGGCGGCTTTGTGAAAATTACAGGTATGGTGGACGAATCTTTGGACACCGAGGCCCTGAAGAAAGACCCGGAGCCTTATGAGTTTCGCGCCAAACCAGCCTGGCAACGTCTTATTGTGATGATGGGTGGCATTATCGTGAACGTGATCACGGGTATTGTTATTTTCATCGGACTGAACTACTACTATGGCGAGAGCTACCTGCCGGCCAGCGAGGTGAAGTACGGGGTGCAGCCAAACGAGATGGGGCAGGAACTGGGTTTTAAGCCGGGCGACCAAATTGTGGCACTTAATGGCAAGCCACTCGAGAAGTTTGAAGACGTGTATTCCATGGATATGCTCTTGGGAAGCAACTCATACTATACCGTGGAGCGTAATGGTGAGCAGGTAAAAATTCCGATTCCGGTAGACTTTATGGACCGCATGGCCGACAACAAAGACCGCATGCTGTTTGTGCAGCCACGTGTGCCTTTTGTGGTGGGTGAGGTAGTGCCGAGCAGCGCAGCTTCTAAAGCGGGTTTGCAAACAGGCGACTATATTATGACGGTGGGCGGAGAGCCTACACAGTTCTTTAGTGAGTTTCAGGAAGTTATAAAGAAACACGCGGGCAAGTCGGTAGCCCTGGAAGTGGAGCGTAACAACGAAGTGCTGACCCTGAACGCCGAAGTAAACGAAGATGGTACGCTGGGTTTTTACCAGAAGCCACTGCTATCGTACGCCACCCGCGATTACAGCATCGGGGAGGCCGTGCCACTGGGAACCTCACAGGCATTTGCCGTTATTACAAACAACATCAAGGGCTTCGGGAAAATATTCAGAGGCGAGGCATCAGCTTCCAAGTCGTTGAGCGGACCAATAGGTATAGCCCAGATCTTCGGCGACACGTTTAACTGGTACAAGTTCTGGTCGATCACAGGTATGCTGTCGATGGTGCTGGCCTTTATGAACTTCCTGCCGATTCCGGCGCTGGACGGTGGTCACGTTGTATTTTTAACATACGAGATGATCAGCGGACGCAAGCCTTCAGATAATTTTTTGGAGAACGCTCAAAAAGTGGGCATGGTTTTATTGTTGGGCTTAATGGCTTTTGCTATATTTAACGATGTATTCAAGATAATCTTCTAACCAAAGATTCCTGTATGAAAGCCATCGTGAAGAGCGTATTAACTTTTGCCATTCTTTTTGTTTTATTTGCATTTAATCAAGCCGGTGCTACACCAGTAGCATCGGCTTTTTCTATACCTGCGCAGTCTGCCGCCGCCGACACCGTGTACCTGGTACAGCAAGGCGATACGTATTACAGCCTCTCACGCCGGTTTAATATTCCGCTCGACTCGCTGCAGAAGTGGAACGGCACACAGCTGAACATGGGCCAGACGCTATACCTGACACGCCGCGGTGCCAAGGGAAGTACTGTAGCTGCAAAGCCTGCAACAGCTGCCCAGCAAGGTAACATGGCGAAAGCTACGCCGACAACTGCCAGTCAGCCGACAACACCAGCGAAGCAGCCAGCCATAACAAGTCAGGCTACTCCAAAGACTCAGGCCACCAAGCCAGCCGCCGCATCACCTGCACAGTCAACAAGAACGACCAGCACAGCTAATCTCACCGGCCCGGCACGCACGCAGGCAAGTACATCAGCCTCAGCTTCTACACTGCCTACTCTGGAAAGTAAGGTGAAGCAGCGGATTCTGGTGGTACCTTTTGATCCATACCTGTATTTTTCTGACGCTGACGACGAGATCGCCCGCCATTCTAAAATACCGCGCCAGAACGTCCGCCATGTGTTCCGTGGCAGATTGAATGCCCTGCTGGCTCCCGAAGGATACGAAACCATTAACCTGCTAGGCGGCGTGTACCGCGATAGTGTGAGCGAACTGAGTACCTTGTACAAATCCCTGAGCTATGGTTATCAGGACAACAAACAGTCCCGCTACAACCATCAACCAACCGTGAAAGCAAAAGAACGCGAAAATGCACTGGATTGGGTAAAGCGTCAGAAAGAGAAAGTGAATATCAGAGGCGGACAGCCAGCCACGGTACCTGTTGCGCAGGACGAGAACAAGCACTTCGGGGTAAAGGTGAAAGATCCGAAATTCTTCACACACTTCAACGGGCAGTATGGCATCGATTATTACGTTTTCATCAACCAGTTTGAAGTGAAGACCAATTACGAAAATTGCCTGGACCGTGCCAGTTGGAACTACGAACGCGACTTTCTTGTACACTATTCCATTTACAACAGCAACGGCGAGCTCGTGTCTGGCAATAAAGTGAAAGTGCCTTACCAGTCCAACATGAACGACGTGCAGCGTATTGTGACCGACAACATGCCTAACATGGCAAAACGAGTACTGGCCGATCTGCCGCAAGCTCAGAAATAAGCGATTCCTAATTCCGTTTTCTAAGCCAGCTTAGCTTAAAAACTGCACTCACGGCGATGGTGGCCATCATGGAGCCAGTCAGAAACGACACAACTATTCCCATTGGAGAACGCATAAAGGCACTGGCGTATAGAGCGTAGCCCATAAAGGCTATACCTGCTATACCTATACCTGACCAAAACACAATCTTTTGCTTAAGACTCACTTTGTCAGGTATAGCCACG
The DNA here is from genome assembly GCF_019599265.1 of Pontibacter sp. HSC-14F20. Classification (GTDB taxonomy): domain Bacteria; phylum Bacteroidota; class Bacteroidia; order Cytophagales; family Hymenobacteraceae; genus Pontibacter. Next base: position 56,448 of record NZ_JAHZTC010000016.1, read on the forward strand.
GTTGGCTGGCGCCAGGTATAAAGCAGTATGAGCGGCGCGCCCACCAATGTGCTGCTATGTTGCACGATGCGGCAAAGCATAACCTCGAATCCCATCACATTTACCATGCTTGTCAGTAATGGCCATCTACTTGCAAAGTGGCCCGTCTCGTGCGTGAAAGCGTCCCAGAAAATATGTGAAGCGGCGCCTAGTATGGCTGAAAAGGCAAAGACGAACCAGCGCTCTTTTAGAGAATTTAACCAAGCTGGTTCCGGTACGGCTAAGGCGCGGCGTTTAAACCAATCGGGGAGGTGTGCTGTCGCTGGCCGCCGCACGATCAGGTGAAAGATGGTTGCTATAGCCAGCGCGACAGGCAGGTTAAAGTACAGCAAGCCCTTCAGGCTATGGCCGCTGTGCTTAAAAAAGGGGAGAAGCAGGAAATACTGAAAATCCGGTGCGATGCTGCCTGTAATAAGACCGGTAGCAGAAAACCAGCGGCTGTGTTTAAGCAAGGGCAGTACGGCAGCAGGATGCGCGGCAGTAAACGGCATAAGGTATAAGAAACGATAAAGCTACCTTCCTATACCTCGCCCTTGCAATACTGGTTTTATCAAACGAAATTCTACACGGCGGTTGATGCGGCGGTCTTCTTCTGTCTTTTCTTCGCGCAGGGGTTTGCTGCTTCCGTAGCCATAGGCGTCAATGCGGCCATCCTCAAGGCGCACCTTGTGCTGGATGTACTGCAAGATGGCATCAGCACGGTCTTTCGACAGAATCTGGTTAAACTCAGAATCACCGGCGCTGTCGGTGTGGCCTGCAATTTCCAGCCGGAATCCCGGGTTTTCTACCAGAAAGTAAGCTACCTCATCTAGAACTGCGTGCATTTCGGGTGTAATATTCGACTCGTTTGGCTCAAACTCAATGTTCCTGAACACGATCGGAATGTTGTGATCGATTACCTGGGTCATAATCTGCAGAGAAGTGTCCTGCCGCAAAGCCAGTTCCCGCTCAATCGTGAAGAAATCCGGGCTCTGAATGATCATCATGTAGCGCGAGTTATCGATCAGGTGGAAGGCAAACGAACCATCCGGCCGGATGTACTTCGATGAGATCTCGATGCCGTTGTCGAGGTCGATGATGGAAATGATGCCTGAAAGCGGTTTGTTGGAAACAGAATCGCGCAAAACACCTTCCACTTTGGTCACGGCGAGCGGGTGAGCTTCCATGGGCAGCGGGAAAGAGTAGAGATCCAGGTTCTTGAGGTCGCTTTCTTCGGAGCGGGCGTAATACAGGTTCTGCGACTGCGAATCGATGGTGAAGTAGTACTCGCTGCCCCGCCCGTTCACGAGCGGACCGATGTTGCGTGGCTCCTGCCATTTGCCGCCCACCAGGTAAGTCTTGTAGATGTCGAAATCACCGAAATTGAACAGCTGACCGCGGGAACTGAAGTACAGTACCTTATACTTTGGATGGTAGAAAGGACTCACCTCACTTTGGCGCGTGTTGATGATCGGCCCCATATTCTGCGCCTTAGCCCACTGTCCGTTCTTCAGTTTGTGCGTGAAATAAATGTCAGACAGGCCAAAGCCACCCAGGCGGTCGGAAGCAAAATAGAGCGTGTCTTCGTTAGGAGACAAGGTAGGCTGCGAGTCCCAGGATGGGCTGTTCACATTCGGACCCAGGTTCTCGATTTCGTGCCAGCTTCCGTCGGGCTGTAGACTTGCTTTGTACAGGTCGCAGTTGCCAAAGCCGTCCGGCGATTCGCAACGGGCGAAGTATAGCGTCTTGCCATCGCGGGTAAGTGTGGCGGAGCCTTCGTTGTAAATGCTGTTGATGGGCTTGCCAAAAGATTGTGCCTCGGTCCAGTAGCCGTTGCTGTTCTGGGAGTAGTACAGGTCCTCGTTTGGCTTGCTCTCTATACCTTGAAAAGTGCGCTTGGAGGTAAATATAAGTGTATTGTTGTCGGCGCTGAGGGTAGGGCCGTAGTCTTCATAAACCGAGTTGATGGTATTGCCCATGTTCAGGTATACCCCGCGTGGCGGCTGGTATGTCGAGATGGACTTGCGGTACTCTACCAGTTCGTAATAGTAGCTGAGCGGCACGTAGTAATCCTTAGTGTTCTGCTCCAGCGAGTCATAGTAGGATTGCACCTGGCGGACGTCGCTGCGGTGGTGCTTGAGTACGAGGCGGTATACCTCCATGGCCTGGCTCAGCATACCCTGGCGTTCATAAAGCTGGCCCAGTCGCCAGAGCAGGTTGGTATCTTTGTAGAAGTTCTGTACCCCGAAATTGCGCACATAACCCTCTAGTAGCTTGAGGGCTTGTCCATACTGTTTGCGTCTTTCCAGCCGCTGAATCTCCGAAAGTTTTTTGGAGTCTTTGTAGTGGGCAATCCGGTTCAGGTTGGGGAAGTCCAGGTGCATTTCCTGGTTAGGAGCCTTTTTCTTTACCTTCATGTCAGGACCGTCTTGTAACGGCGTATGCTTCAGCTGGCCCAGACACAGTAGCGGAGCCAGCAACATCAGCAGGAAGAGAACAAGGGCGTTAAGTCGTTTCATCGGCACAGAGCGTGATACCTGAAACCAAAGATATTATTTTTTAGCCTATGTTCTGAAACGATTTATTAATATTCCCTTATATTTTGGAGAGAAGTGCCAACGCTGCTACCAACGCGACAATTTAGACGGGCATCAGCACTTGGCACAGCTCTTGACACTAATACACTCCACAGGCATAAAGCGGAATTTCCGTTATCTTTATGTCAATTTGGCACTGATACAACCTATGAACTATACACTGAAGAACTTCCTTAACCATCTTTTAATCGGAAACATGTCGTTAGATGATAGCGACGATCTGATTCCGGTAATCACCACAGACCCTGACGAAGAAATGCTGCCGGAAGACATGCCGGACGAACTGCCTTTACTGGCGGTGCGCAACACAGTATTGTTTCCGGGGGTGGTATTGCCTATTACTGTTAGCCGCAAAAAATCAGTGCGCCTCGTTCGCAAAGCCCATAAAGGCGACAAAATCATTGGCGTGGTGGCGCAGCGCAACACCAACAGCGACGATCCATCTGCTGAAGACCTGTATGAGATCGGCACGATGGCCAAAATCCTGAAAATGTTGGTACTGCCCGATGGCAATACGACCATTATCATTCAGGGTCAAAGCCGTTTCAAAATAGAGGAGGTTACGCAGGAAGACCCCTACTTGTCGGCCAAGGTAAGTTACTGCAAAGACACTTTCCCGAACAAGAAAAGCAAAGAAGTAAAGGCGCTGGTACACTCGCTGAAAGACGCGGCTGCCAAGATGCTTAAGCTAAACCCTGAGATTCCGCAGGAGGCGCAGGTCGCCCTTGATAATATTGACAGCCCGAGTTTCCTGACACACTTCCTTTCGAGCAACCTGAACGTGGATGTGGCACAGAAGCAGATACTGCTGGAAGTAAACGACGGTGTGGAGCGCGGCACGCAACTCCTCGAGATCATGCTGCGCGAGATCCAGTTGCTGGAGCTCAAGCAGGAAATTCATACCAAGGTACATACTGACATCGACCAGCAGCAGCGCGACTACTTTTTGCGCCAGCAGATCAAGGTGCTGCAGGACGAACTGGGGCAGGAGGGGCCCGATCAGGAAATCGAACGCTTCCGGGAACGTTCTATGAAAAAGAAGTGGCCGGAGCAGGTTGCCAAGCATTTTAACAAAGAGATCGAGCGACTGGCCCGCCTCAATCCGCAGGCAGCTGAGTACCCGGTGGCGGTCAACTACCTGGAGTTTCTACTGGATCTGCCCTGGAACGAAACTACCAAGGATAACTTTAACCTGAAGCGCACTAAAAAAATACTCGACGCCGACCATTACGGTTTGGAGAAGGTAAAGGAGCGCATTATTGAGTACCTGGCTGTGCTCAAGCTGAAAAAGGACATGAAAGCGCCGATTCTGTGCCTCTATGGCCCTCCGGGTGTAGGTAAAACCTCACTGGGGCGATCTATTGCTACGGCTTTAGGCCGTAAATATGTCAGAATGTCACTGGGTGGCGTGCGCGATGAAGCAGAAATTCGTGGTCACCGCCGTACCTATGTGGGCGCCATGCCGGGCAAGATCATTAGCCAGATCAAAAAAGTAGGATCATCTAACCCGGTTATTATCCTCGACGAGATAGACAAACTGGCCTCTGACTTTCGTGGCGACCCGTCTTCGGCTTTACTGGAAGTGCTGGACCCAGAGCAGAACCATACCTTCATGGACAATTATCTGGACGTGGAGTACGACCTCTCGAAAGTGCTTTTTATTGCTACAGCGAACTCACTCGATACTATACAGCCTGCCCTGCGCGACCGTATGGAGATTATTGAACTGACCGGCTATACCTTAGAAGAGAAGACTGAGATCGCAAAGCGCCACCTTGTGCCAAAGCAGGTAAGTGAGCATGGCCTGGAGGAGGAAGATGTGAAAATGTCGAAAGCCACTATCCAGAAAGTAATTGACGATTATACCCGTGAGTCAGGTGTGCGCAGTCTGGAACGCAAGATCGGGCAGGTTGTGCGCAACACGGCCAAGCAAAAGGCGATGGAGGAGAAGTATACCCCAGCCATTAAACCGGAAGACGTGGTGAGGATTCTGGGGCCGGAAACTTTTGATAAAGAAATTTACCAGGATATTGACACGGCTGGTGTGGTAACAGGCCTGGCCTGGACCTCAGTAGGCGGCGATATTCTGTTTATTGAGTCTATCCTGAGCAAAGGCAAAGGCAAGCTGACGCTTTCCGGCCAGTTGGGCGATGTGATGAAAGAATCAGCCATGACCGCGATCTCATACCTGAAAGCCCATGCCGAGCTGCTGGAAATTGACTACCGTTTGTTTGACCAGTACGACCTGCACATTCACTTTCCGGAAGGCGCTGTGCCAAAAGACGGTCCGTCGGCAGGTATAGCCATCTTCACTTCCATTGCCTCGGTATTCACGCAACGTAAAGTAAAGTCGCGCCTGGCCATGACGGGCGAGATTACGCTGCGTGGCAAGGTGCTGCCGGTAGGAGGTATAAAAGAGAAAATTCTGGCTGCCAAGCGGGCAGGTATAACCGATGTAATTCTGTGCCAGAAGAACCGCAAAGACATCACAGAAATACCAGAGCAGTACATCAAGGGTTTGCATATTCATTACGTAGATAGAGTGGATGATGTGGTACAGATTGCTTTGCTAAAGCAGAAGGTAAAGCACCCGCTGAAATTGGTGGTGACGGAAAATGGGAAGGGTGATGAGTAACGGTTGCTGATTAACTTTAGTTAGTAACCGGATTTTCAATTTTTAAAAAGAGAAAATGTTAGAATCAATAGAGCATTTAACACCAGCCCAGATTGTAGAGGAGCTGGATAAATATATTATCGGGCAGAAAGATGCCAAACGCAACGTAGCCATCGCGCTCCGCAACCGCTGGCGCCGCATGAATGCCGACGAAAGCATTCGCCGCGAGATCGTGCCCAACAATATCCTGATGATTGGCGCCACCGGTGTGGGTAAAACAGAAATTGCCCGCCGTCTGGCCAAGATCGCCGACGCACCTTTCACCAAAGTGGAAGCCTCCAAGTTTACAGAAGTAGGCTACGTGGGACGCGATGTGGAAAGCATGGTGCGCGACCTGGTAGAGCAATCGGTGAACATGGTGAAAACCAGGAAAAAGGAAGAAGTGAAGCAGAAAGCCGCCGAGGTGGTGGAAGACATCATTCTTGATGCACTTATACCTCCGATTCAGGGTGGTCGCGCGACACCAAGTTTCTCAAGTACTTCCGAGCCAAACGGTATGCCCGATAACGATTACGAACTGAACGAGCGCACCCGCGAGAAATTCAGAGAGAAGATCCGCAATGGTGAGCTCGAGGACCGCAAAATTGAAATCAGGGTACAGCAGAGCGCCATGCCAGGTATGGGCGTGATGGGGCCAGGTATGGACGAGGCTTCAATGATGAACATCCAGGAGATGATCAGCGGCATGATGCCCAAGAAGACCAAAAAGCGCAAAGTAACTATTGCCGAAGCCCGCAAGATTTTGCTGGAAGAAGAAGCCGCCAAACTGATCGATATGGATGAGGTGAAGGAAGAGGCGATCTTCAAGGCAGAGAACTCTGGCGTTATCTTCATTGACGAGATTGACAAAGTAGCCAGCGCAAGCAGCAAAGGTGGCGGTGGACCTGACGTGAGCCGCGAAGGTGTGCAGCGCGACTTGTTGCCGATTGTGGAAGGCTCTACGGTGAACACCAAGTATGGCGTCATCAACACCGACCATATTTTGTTCATCGCCGCCGGTGCATTCCACGTGGCCAAACCATCGGATCTTATACCTGAGTTGCAAGGCCGTTTCCCGATTCGTGTGGAGCTGCAGAGCCTGACCAAAGATGACTTCTACCAGATCCTGAAGTTCCCGAAAAATGCCTTAACAAAACAATACGAAGCGCTGCTGAGAGCAGAGAACGTAGAGTTGAGCTTTGCCGACGAAGCGCTGGATGAAATCGCTTCCATCGCATTTGAAGTAAACTCAGAAGTAGAGAACATCGGTGCCCGTCGTCTGCACACGGTGATGAGCCGCCTGCTCAACGACATCCTCTTCGACGTGCCGGACAAAATCGGCGCTAACGCCCACATCGTCGTAAACCGCGAGATGGTGCTCGAAAGGCTGTCTGACATGGTGAAGAACCGGGATCTGAGCCAGTATATTCTTTAAAGTTCAGGAGTTGGGATGGTAGGGGCAGGTCGCGACCTGTCCGAATCTTGACCGGTCCTTGCAGTAAAGGCGTAAGCACTAAACCCGTGGCTGATATATAAATGCGGGTCTGTGACTTGTGCAAAGAAAGGCTGGTGTTTCTGTGAAGGCAGAAGCACCAGCTTTTTGGGTTGTGAAAACCTCTGTCAACAGGTATAGGTATAACCAAATCTTGAATCCCATTCGTACTTTAAGAGAAGAACTCATAACTCCAAAACTTTCATGAACTACTACTTCATCACCGGAACGAGCAAAGGTATAGGCAAAGCCATTGCGGAGGAATTGCTTCAGGACGAGAACAACGTTGTGATTGGCGTGTGTCGTAACAGCACCATACAGCACAAAAACTACCGCCACCAACCCCTCGATTTTTCGGATATACCTGCCGTGGAGCATAACCTGCACAAGGTGTTTATTCCTTACAGTGACGCCGAAAAGCTTGTGCTGATTAACAATGCCGGCGTGTTGGGCGATATTGGTTATGTAGGAGAAGGTATGCCGAATGAACGTTTTGAGTTTGTGTTTGACGTGAACGTGATTGTGCCCGCCATGCTGATGAACAGTTTTCTGCATGTATACCAGCCGTTGCAAGTGCCCAAAGTGATTGTGAACGTTAGCTCAGGAGCAGGGAAATACCCGATAGATGGTTGGGCCAGTTACTGTGCTTCCAAGGCAGCGATTGATATGATGTCGCAAACGGTACAGCAGGAGCAGACCGTGCGCGGCTCCGGAGTTAAGGTATTCTCCTTGTCGCCGGGTGTGGTGGATACCGCTATGCAGGAGCACATTCGGGAAAGTGATGTGGAGAAGTTTAGCAATGTGCAGCGGTTCAGAGATTATAAAGAACAGGGCGAACTAGCCTCTCCGGAAGAAGTGGGTCGCAAAGTTGTCTGGTTCCTGGATAATACCGATGGTTTTAAGGATGTTCTGGTATCAGTGCGGGATATGTAGGTATAGCCTGCAGTTGCAGCACAAATATTGAATTAAATCTAGACAGCAAAACGCCCTTCTGATAAAGAAGGGCGTTTTGCTTTTAGAACTCAGGTATAACTATACCTCGGGCAACCCTTCAAAGGTATGACAGTCCTAGTTTATACATTGTCTAACCGCTTGATACTTAAAAATATATACTTTGTACATAATTTGCTAAATTAATATAGTTATGCTAAATTAGTATACCTGATATTTAAAACTGCTATACCTCAGTCTGTTATGAAGCATCCCATCTGTCCGCGCTGCAGTGCTATGGAAATCGTGAAAAGCGGCATTATCAACGACAGACAGCGTTATCGCTGTAAAAAATGCAGTTACTACTTCACTGTAAACAAGCTTGGGAAAGGGATTGACAGCTATTATGTGACCAAAGCGCTACAACTCTACATCGAAGGCATCAGCTATCGCGAGATCGAGCGGATTTTGGGTGTGAGTCACGTTTCCATCATGAACTGGGTGCGTAAGTATAAAATAAAGGCGCCAGAGCAAACCGAGTACCATCCGACTTACAAAATCCTGAACCATACCGAACTGGTGGAGCACATGAAGAACAGCGCCAACCTGAAAGGGGCCGGCATGATGATCACAGAACTCGGCGACAAGTACATGATGATCAAGTGGAAGCGGTTTAAGGACTAAGTGAATTGCTAAATTGTTGATGGTTAAATTGTTTTTACTGGTATGGTAGCTACTATCACCCTTGCTCGCGTCCTGCGAGTAAGAAGCTATTAGGTGGTCTTCCTGAAGGTGTTCGGAATTTTCAACTGGCCACTCATGCACGATTAACATCCCCCTTCAAAGAGGAACTTCTGCTACTGCCAGTTTGCAGGTATAGCTCCGTGACAAATACCCTGGCAGTTGTAGCAAGACATCCTTGCCCCTTAGACTATGAAACAGATAGCAGTAGCCAGTTACACTTTACGACACTCCACTGTTGGGGGTGAAGGGGTCCCCCTGTCAAGAGCGGTCAGCGAGTGGGGTAGGTTCTCTCTATTTTTTCTTTATCGAGGGCCCCTACCCACTACTGTTCGAAACCTACTCAAGTGACGAATTTTTCCATTTTGGCAGGGTCCCCTCCGCAGAGCAGCACGATCTGTCTGACTATTTCCACGTCCAATTCCTGGGCAAAGCGCAGCCTGGCGCGGCGGTCGCTGTCGAGCTTGTTGAGCTTGCGGTAGACGATGAGCAGCAGGGCCACGATCAGGGTCATGTAGCGCATGACCTGGATGCCGTTCACGTCCCGGGTGAGCAGGTGCTCGAGCTGCAGGTGCTGCTTGAGGAACTTGATGAGCACCTCGATCTGCCAGCGCTCCTGGTAGATAGCCGCTACCTGGTAGGCATCCAGCCAGGCGATGTTGGTGACAAAGCAGATCTGCTCCCCCGATTCCAGGGTGGCCTTGACCAGGCGCAGGGGCTTTTCGAGGTAGCTTCCGGGCTTTTCCCGGAAGCTCACCCAGGCATCGCTCAGCACGGTGAGGGTCGTCCCCTCGGGCCGCTGCCCCACGGCCAGCCGCTCCCGCTCGATGCAGTGGGAACCCACCTTGCAGCGCGTGACAAAGAGGCGGCCCCGCTCGTCGAGCTCCTTGAGCGCTTTGCGCGACTGCACGCCTCGGTCGAAGACGACGATGCCCGAGCGGGAGATCTCACTGGAGAGGATCGTCTCGGGCAGGGCGCAGTCCTCGCTCAGAGCCTGCCGGTTGGTGAACACGCGCACCTGGCAGGGCAGGCTGCCTTTCATGGCCAACGTGCACTTGAGCTGGCCACTGTCCTTGCTGCCCGCACGCGTGCGCATGCTCCAGGCCACCAGCCGGGCCGAGACGGCGATCAGGGTGGAGTCGTAGCGCACGAGCGCATGCTGCTCGCCCAGCAGGCGGTTGAAGCGGGCGAAGAGCAGCTCGAAGATGGCCCGGAAGAAGTCGGGCCGCATGGTCACGATCCGGTCCCGGATGGAGTTGTAGCGTGTGGTCTGCCCCTGCCCCACATCGGCCAGGGTCCGGAACTGCATAGAGCAGTAGAGCTCCTCCATCACCCGAAGGCTTGCTTTGCCCCCCTCCAACAGCGAGAGCAGCAGCAGTTGGAACATCACCCGCCCGCTGAGCTTCTTGACCTGGTGGTCCACCCGCGTCCGGGCCGCCAGCTGAGCAAGGTCCTGGTCAGGGATAAATGCCAGTAAATCCTTCGCCTTCATATCAGCCTCCTTTCATGTATGCCCGTTACATAATACGAACTTGACAAGGTTTCGAACAGTAGTGGCCCCTACCCCCATCAAGGGGAAAAGTAAGGCCCGCCCGGCCAGGGCAAGCTATAAAACAACTCCATTTGCTATACCTGCAAAAGCCGCCGCAACGCCAGTTACAAACTGACTCTAAGCAACTACCAGTTACACTTCGCTAAAACTGGCAGTATAGCCAAATTTTATGGTAAAATCGACCCTGAAAATCCATAATAAAGCCCATTCTTCTACGTATGTATACCAACTTACCAAATATATACACCCCTTTACCCTTTTTCATAAATCTTCCTTAAAATAGATAAAGAATTCTGGAAAACAGCTGACCTCTCTTCACCTTAACATTTAGTATTCCAAATGAAGAAATTGTTACTATTTGTTGCGGCAGGGCTGGTGCTTTGCTGCGCAGGAAGGAGTGCGTCCGCTCAAGGCTCTACGGAGTACGGGGCAGGTATAAAGCTGCCCCTCAATGAAGACGGCAGCAAGTATATCCGCTTTATCACCTGGCACCAGGTATGGGTTAGGTATAACGAGCACAATTCGGGCACGATCCGTAACGGCGAGCCTGTCGATAATACGCTCGATTTTGGTTTGCGCCGTTCCCGCTTCCTGACCTATTCGCAGATCTCACCGCGATTTTTAGTACTCCTGCACTTTGGGGTGAACAACCAGAATACTTTGAGCGGTGGAGCAAACCCGGCTCTGGATGGCAAGAAGCCGCAAATCTTCATTCATGACGCCTGGACGGAGTATAAGGTGTTCGACACGGAGCTGTCAATAGGGGCGGGCCTGCATTACTGGAACGGCGTTTCGCGCATGACCAATGCCAGTACGCTTAACCTCATGACCATCGATGCGCCTATCTTCAACTGGGCCACCATCGATGCCGCCGACCAGTTTGGTCGTATGCTGGGCGTGTATGCTAAAGGCAAACTCGCAAAGCTCGATTATCGCGTAGCAGTGAATGATCCCTTCCTGACGAACACGGCAGAGGCGATTGGTCAAAATGCCAACTACAATCCACGGAACAATAATAAGGTATACCAGGGCTATTTTAATTGGCAGTTCTGGAACCAGGAATCAAACCTGTTGCCCTTCATGGTGGGCACCTATCTGGGTACCCGGCGTGTGTTTAACATAGGCGCAGGCTTTATGCACAATAAAGACGGCATGTGGCGCGAAGAAAATACCGTGGCAGGTATACAGACCGTGAAAGAAAACATCAGCCTGTTTGGTGTAGATGCTTTCCTGGACCTGCCGCTCAACACCGAAGCCAACACAGCCCTCACAGCCTATGGCGCTTATTATAACTATAACTTCGGGAGAAACAATGTGCGCAACATCGGTATTATGAACCCGGCGCAGGGCGGTGGCGGGCTCCGTGGCAATGCCTTCCCGACCATCGGCACCGGCGATATTTTGTACGGGCAGGTGGGCTACTTGCTGCCGGAAGACCTGATCACCGAGAAAGCCAGACTGCAGCCATACGCCGCCTATAGCTATGGCAATTTGGATGGGGTGCAGAACAGCGGCGGCGAAAAAGTGACTGTGAAAATGCTCGACCTGGGCGCTAACCTCTTACTCGAAGGCCACCACTCCAAACTCACGCTCAACTACCGCAACCGACCTGATTTCACAAATCCGGATAACCAGAAATACCGCCCGGAGATCACACTGCAGGCCATGATTTATTTGTAACAGAACCTTAAAAACAAATCGCTATACCCATGGAAAATAACAAGAACAGAATGCAGGAGTACTGGCAACGCAACGTGCGCATCCTCCTGACGCTTTTGGGCCTTTGGTTCGCCGTGTCTTATGTCTTCGGTATTTTGCTCGTCGACGAGCTCAATCAGTTCCGGCTGGGAGGTTTTAAGCTGGGTTTCTGGTTTGCGCAACAGGGCTCTATCTATGTGTTTGTGCTGATCATCTTCATTTATGTGTGGCTGATGAACAGGCTAGACCGCGAATTTGATGTGCACGAAGATTAATCTCCCACCACAAAAACCTTAAGACAATGGAAATCTTAACCTGGACATATATCATCGTGGGCATCACGTTCGCCCTCTACATCGGCATCGCTATCTGGTCGCGGGCGGGCTCTACCAAAGAGTTTTACGTGGCAGGCGGCGGCGTTTCCCCGCTGGCCAACGGAATGGCAACGGCTGCTGACTGGATGTCGGCTGCCTCGTTCATCTCCATGGCGGGTCTTATCTCGTTTATGGGCTACGACGGCTCGGTATACCTGATGGGCTGGACCGGCGGCTACGTGTTGCTGGCACTCTTGCTCGCCCCATACCTGCGCAAGTTCGGCAAGTTTACTGTTCCAGATTTCGTGGGTGACCGCTACTACTCCAAAACTGCCCGATTGGTGGCAGTAGTCTGTGCTATTTTCATCTCTTTTACCTATGTAGCTGGGCAGATGCGCGGCGTGGGTATCGTGTTCTCCCGCTTCCTGGAGGTGCAGATTGAAACCGGCGTGATCATCGGTATGATAATCGTGCTTTTCTACGCTGTACTGGGCGGCATGAAAGGCATCACCTATACCCAGGTGGCGCAGTACTGCGTGCTTATTTTCGCCTACATGGTGCCTGCTATTTTCATCTCGATGATGCTCACGGGCAACCCGATTCCACAGTTGGGGATGGGCGGCACATTGGCCGATGGCACCTACTTGTTAGATAAACTCGACGGTTATCTTCCGGAGCTTGGTTTCACAGCCTATACCGACGGCAGCAAAGCTACAATTGACGTGTTCTTCATTACAGCTGCTCTGATGGTGGGAACGGCTGGTCTGCCACACGTTATCGTGCGCTTCTTCACGGTGCCAAAAGTAAAAGACGCCCGTAAGTCTGCAGGTTATGCGCTGGTGTTTATTGCCATACTCTACACAGCTGCTCCGGCCGTAGGTGCGTTCGGTATGTACAACATGCTGCAGACCACCAGTAACCAGCCTATTGCGAACATGCCGCAGTGGGTGAACAACTGGGAAAAAACAGGTCTGATTGGTGTGGATGACAAAAACGGAGATGGTCGCATTCAGTATGTGAAGGACCCGGCTGTGAACGAGCTCAAAATCGATAAGGACATTATGGTGCTGGCCAACCCGGAAATTGCGCAGCTGCCTAACTGGGTGATTGCTCTGGTAGCGGCCGGTGGTCTGGCTGCGGCTCTTTCTACGGCGGCTGGCCTTCTGCTGGTGATCTCCACATCCATCGCCCACGACTTGCTCAAAAAGTCTGTCATGACAAGTATATCTGAGAAGCAGGAACTGGTGGCAGCACGTGTAGCTGCTACGTTTGCGGTAGTTGTGGCAGGCTACTTCGGTATCAATCCGCCGGGCTTTGTGGCCGAAGTGGTAGCTTTCGCCTTTGGTCTGGCTGCTGCTTCATTCTTCCCTATCATCATCATGGGTATCTTCTCGAAACGCATGAACAAGCAAGGCGCGATCTGGGGTATGGTTTCGGGTCTGGTGTTCACAATAGGCTATATTTCCTACTTCAAGTTCATCAACCCGGCCGCCAACCTGCCTGAGAACTGGTTCATGGAAATATCACCGGAAGGCATCGGCACTGTAGGTATGCTTATCAACTTTATCGTGTCCTTCGTTGTGTCCCGTTTCACGCCAGCCCCGCCAGCCCATATACAGGATTTGGTAGAGGATATCCGCATCCCGAGAGGTGCAGGCGAGGCAGTGGCGCATTAATGTTTAATTGATTGTTGATGGCTAAATGGTTAAATTGTTGGATGGTTGATTCGGTGGCTTTACCATCGGTCAGCCATTCGGCAGTTTCACTAACGCGCTAAATCACTCGCTAAATCACAACCATGCGTGACCGCTCCAAAGGCAGACGACTCTTTTTCATCAGCGCCCTTTTCGTGGTGTTGCTGAATTTTCCATTGCTCTCGATTTTCAACTCGGGTGGTACGGTGGGCGGTGCCCCGGTGCTATACCTGTACATCACGGTGATGTGGCTCCTGTGCATTGGCGCGATTGGTTTTTACATTAATCATCAGGATTCCAGAAAACAGAAGAAATAAACATGAACTACTGGCTTGTCATCGGTGCGTCATTCTTCTACCTGGCTTTGCTCTTTGGGCTGGCTTCGTGGGCAGAAAGGCGTTCGGCCGCAGGCAGAAGCTTTGTGGGCAATCCATACATTTATGCACTTTCAATAGCGGTATACTGTACCGCCTGGACCTATTACGGTTCGGTGGGAAGGGCAGCCACAACGGGCCTGGGTTATCTGGCTATCTACATCGGCCCAACGCTGATGGCACCGCTCTGGTGGGTGGTGCTGCGCAAGATCATCCGCATTTGCAGGGTGCAGCGCATTACCACCATCGCCGATTTCATCTCGTCGCGCTATGGCAAGAACGTCACGCTTGGCAGCATCGCCACCATTGTTTGCGTGCTTGGTATTATACCTTACATCTCCATTCAACTTAAGGCCATCGCCAGCAGCCTGGACATTTTAACCGGTGCAAACGAGGTGGGTCGGAGCCCGATGTTCGGCGATACGTCTTTCTTCATTTCGCTGGGCCTGGGGCTGTTCACCATCGTGTATGGCACGCGGCACGTGGAGGCCACCGAGCGGCACGAAGGTATGGTAACGGCCATTGCATTCGAGTCGCTCTTCAAGCTGGTGATTTTCATTGTGGCAGGTGTTTTCGTGACCTATGGGGTGTTCAATGGCTTCGGCGACATCATGCAACAGGCTACTCAGCTGCCCGATTTTGAGCGGATGATGACCTTTGATAGCGACAACGGCTTTTCGCAGTGGTTCTGGATGGTCGTGTTGTCGATGCTCGCGATTCTGTTTTTACCGCGCCAGTTTCAGGTGGCCGTAGTTGAGAACGTGGACGAACAGCACCTGAACAAAGCCATGTGGCTGTTTCCGCTATACCTGTTTGCTATCAATATTTTCGTGCTGCCCATAGCCTTTGGCGGCGACATTCTGTTCGGCAATGCAGGTATAGACGCCGACATGTTTGTGTTGGCTATACCTCTTAACGAGGGCCAGTCCATACTTGCTCTGCTGATATACCTGGGCGGCTACTCGGCCGCGACGAGCATGGTCATTGTAGCCACCATTGCCCTGAGCGTGATGATCAGCAACAACCTGGTGATGCCGCTTCTGGTAGGTATACCTGCCATCAAAAACCGCTACCAGAACCAGTTCACGAAGCTCTTACTTTTCAGTCGCAGGTTGGGTATTCTGGTGATTTTGTTACTCGCTTACCTGTACTACAAGGGTGTGGCGGAGCATTACTCACTCGTGGAAGTCGGGCTGGTGTCGTTTGCGGCGGTTGCGCAGTTTGCACCGGCCATTATCGGGGGCATTTTCTGGAAAGAAGGCACCAAAAACGGGGCGCTGGCAGGTATAGTGGTCGGCGCAGCAGTCTGGTTCTATACCTTGGTGGTGCCGTCGATGGTGGGGGTGGGTATGCTGCCGGATGCTATTCTGGAGCATGGTCCGCTAGGTATAGCCTTACTCAAGCCTTTCGAGTTATTCGGTCTGCAGGGCATGGATTACATTTCGCACGCTATGTTTTGGAGCATGTTCCTGAATGTGGGCCTTTACATTGGCGTGTCGCTATTGAGCAGGCAAACATCGCAGGAGCGCAACCAGGCGGAGGTGTTTGTGGACATCTTCAGGTACTCCACCGTGTTCGAAAGCTCCATCGTCTGGAAAGGCACGGCGTACATACCTGACATTAAATCCTTGTTGGTGAACTTCCTGGGTGAGAAAAAAGCCGAAGTCGCCCTGAAAGCCTACAAGCGCAAGTACCCCGAGCCGGAAGATGAAACCGGCAAGGCCGACCCGAAGCTGGTGACCTACGCCGAGAAGGTTTTGTCGGGAGTTATCGGATCTTCGTCGGCCCGCATCATGGTGGCGTCGGTAGTGAAGGAAGAGAAAATCAGCATTGATGAGGTGCTCAACATCCTGAAAGAATCGCAGCAGCTGATTTCCATCAACAATGAACTGCGCCGCAAGTCCCTGGAGCTGCGCCGGGCCACCGAGCAACTCCGCAGCGCCAACGAACGGCTCCGACACCTTGATGAACTTAAAGACGAGTTTTTGTCAACAGTCACGCATGAGCTCCGCACCCCACTGACTTCTATTCGGGCGCTTTCTGAAATTCTGTATGATAACCCCGAAATGGAGCGCGCGGACCAGGAGCATTTCCTGCAAACGATTGTGAAGGAGTCCGAACGGCTGACGCGGCTGATTACGCATGTGCTGGATTTGGAGCGCTTCGAGTCGGGCAAGCAAAAGCTTAACCTCGGGCCAGTGCAGATAGAAGAGGTGGTGCGTGAATCGGTGGAGGTGCTCGGGCAATTGGTGCAGGAAAAAAACATTGACCTGGTAGTGGATGTGCAGCACAACCTGCCGGTCATCAGCGGCGACAAAGACCGCCTGATGCAGGTGCTGGTCAACCTGGTCTCCAATGCCGTCAAGTTCTGTAATCCTAAACAGGGCCGCATCATTGTGTCGGGTTACTACATCGACGGCGACATAAAAGTGAATGTGGTAGATAACGGCAAAGGAATCGACCCGGAGTTTCACAAACAGATTTTCGATAAATTTTACCAGGCGCAGAACCAGAACATCCGCAAACCCGAGGGCAGCGGACTGGGACTGGCCATCTGCAAAAAGATAATTGAATCACACCAGGGGCGCATTTGGGTGGAGAGCGAGCCGGGCAAAGGGTCCCGGTTTTCGTTCGTGCTGCCTGTGAGAGTAAATGTGCCCGCAAACGTATAAAACTATGAGTACCAAAGAGAAATTGAAGGTGTTGGTCGTGGATGATGAACCGAGTATCCTGATGCCGCTGGAGTTTTTGATGCGCAAAAATGGCTATCAGGTATACATTGCCCGCAACGGCACCGAGGCCATGGAGAGTGTGGACAAGGAGCGGCCCGATGTGGTGTTGCTCGACATTATGATGCCCGACGTGGACGGCTACGAGGTATGTCGGCACATACGCGGACAGGAAAATATGGACGGGGCCAAGGTGATTTTTATGAGCGCCAAGACCAAAGACGCTGACATCAAAAAAGGCTATGACGTAGGGGCAGACCTGTACATTCCAAAGCCCTTTTCAACGCGCTTCCTGATAGAGAAAATCAAGGAACTGACAAAGAGTTAATCGTAACAAAAGAAAGTGGAGATATGGATACAGTAACCCAAACCAACAGCTCGTATGCCGAGGCCTACGAAAGAAGCATACAGGACCCCGAAGGCTTCTGGGGCGAACAGGCGCAGCAGATTGCCTGGTTCGAAGAGCCAAAGCAAATCCTGTCCACCGATGAAAACGGCTTCTACCGCTGGTTCGCGGGCGGCAAGCTCAACACGTCTTATCTGGCCCTAGACTACCACGTAGAGAACGGCCGCGCCGACCAGACTGCTCTGATTTACGACTCACCCGTTACCAACACCATCCGCAAGTACAGCTACCGCGAGTTCCGCGACATGGTAGCCCGTTTTGCCGGTGCCCTGCGTGGTTTGGGTGTGGAGAAAGGCGATACCGTGGTGATTTACATGCCGGTTATACCTGAGGCTGTGGTCGCGATGCTGGCCTGCGCAAGGTTAGGTGCTATTCACTCAGTAGTATTCGGTGGTTTTGCGCCGCACGAGCTCACGGTGCGCATCGACGATGCCCGTCCGAAGGTGGTTGTCTCCGCTTCCTGCGGTATTGAGTTCGACAAGCATATCCCCTACAAGCCGCTCCTCGACAAAGCCCTGAACGACAGCAAGCACAAGCCCGAGCATACCATCATTTTACAGCGTCCTTACGTGGAAGCCGACATGGAGCCTGGCCGCGACCTCGACTACATGGATGCGTTGCAGAAAGCTCAGCCAGCCGACCCGGTTCCGGTTGATGCGCACGACCCGCTCTACGTGCTCTATACCTCCGGCACCACCGGCAAGCCAAAAGGCATCATCCGCGATAACGGCGGCCACGCTGTGGCGCTCAAGTTCAGTATGAAAGCCGTGTATGGCGTGGAGCCCGGCGATGTGTTCTGGGCCGCTTCGGATGTGGGTTGGGCTGTGGGGCACTCATACCTGGTATACGCCCCGCTAATCCATGGCTGCACCACAGTGCTGTTTGAAGGAAAACCCGTGCGCACGCCGGATGCCGGCACTTTCTGGCGCGTCATCATGCAGCACGATGTAAAGGTGCTCTTTACGGCACCAACCGCCATCCGCGCCATCAAAAAAGAAGACCCGAGTGGCATAGAGAAGATCAAGTATGACCTGCCCTCGCTCAAGTACCTGTTTTTGGCTGGCGAGCGCTGCGACCCTGCCACCTACTATTGGGCAAAAGACTTGTTGCGTATACCTGTGATCGACCACTGGTGGCAAACCGAATCGGGCTGGCCGATGGTGGCGAACATGGTCGGCTATGGTCTGAAGCCAGCCAGAGCAGGGGCAGCGGGCCTGCCGGTGTGTGGGTATAAAGTAGAGATTTTGGGTGAGGAAGGGCAAGAGCTTATACCTGCGCAGGAAGGCTACGTAGCCGTGAAGTTGCCGCTCCCTCCGGGCTGTCTGCCAACGCTTTGGGAAGACAACGACCGCTTTTTTAAGTCCTATCTCGAGCGTTTCCCGGGCTATTACATGACCGGCGATGGGGGCTATATGGACGAAGATGGCTATATTTATATCATGGGCCGCATTGATGATGTCATCAACGTGTCGGGTCACCGCCTCTCAACCGGAGAGATGGAAGAGATGGTAGCCTCACACCCTGCCGTAGCCGAATGCGCCGTGGTAGGTATAGCCGACGACCTACGCGGCCAGCGACCGGTTGGGCTGGTGGTGCTCAAAGACGGACAAAACATCAGCGAGCAGCAGTTAGAGCAGGAGTTAATCGCCCTGATTCGGGAGAAAATCGGCGCCGTGGCCTACTTCCGCAACGCGCTCATTGTGAATCGCCTGCCCAAAACCCGCTCCGGCAAAATTCTTCGCAAAATACTACGCAACATTGCCGACGGTGTGCACTATGCTATACCTTCTACCATCGACGACCCGGCTATTTTAACCGAGATACATGATGACCTGAAGGAGCGGAAAATTGGGAATGCTTTTTTGGAGTAAATTCCTGTAGGGGCAGGTCATGATCTGTCTGAATCGTGCACCTTTAACTGATTGAATAAACCTTAAATACCAATAACAAACCGATATCATGCCTAACATTCAAATCAAGACTTATCAGGAATACGAAGAAGCCTATAAGCGCAGTGTGGAAGACCCGGAAGGGTTCTGGTCCGATATAGCGAGCACGTTTACGTGGCGCAAGAAATGGAACACCACCCTGGAATGGAACTTCGAGGAGCCGAATATAAAGTGGTTTAAGGGCGGCCGGCTGAACATCACGGAAAACTGCCTTGACCGCCACCTGAAAACTCGTGGCAACAAGCTCGCCCTGATCTGGGAACCCAACGACCCAAAAGAAAGATTTATCCGCTATACCTATCGCGAACTCCACGAGAAGGTATGCCAGTTTGCCAATGTGCTCAAGAAGAACGGTGCCAAAAAAGGTGACCGCATCTGTATCTACATGCCGATGATTCCGGAACTGGCTTTCGCTGTTTTGGCCTGCGCCCGTATTGGGGCCGTGCATTCGGTGGTGTTCGCCGGTTTCTCGGCTGTAGCCATGGCCGACCGCATCAACGACGCGCAGTGCAGCATGGTGCTCACTTCTGATGGTTTGAACCGCGGCGCAAAACAGATTCCGGTGAAGCGTGTGGTAGACGAGGCTCTGGAGCGTTGCGATTCGGTACAGAAAGTGATTGTAGTAGAGCGTTTGGGTTGGGCTGTGAATATGGTAGAAGGCCGTGACGTGTGGTACCACGATGAAGTACAAGGAGTGAGCAAAGACTGCCCTGCCGAAGAAATGGACGCTGAAGACATGCTCTTCATTCTCTATACCTCTGGCTCCACGGGCAAACCGAAAGGCGTGGTGCATACCTGCGGCGGCTATATGGTATATGCTCAGTACAGCTTCAGCAACGTGTTCCAGGTACAGGAAAACGACATTTACTGGTGTACTGCCGACATCGGCTGGATCACCGGCCATACCTATCTGCTTTACGGTCCGCTTTTGTCGGGCTCAACATCGCTGTTGTTCGAAGGCGTACCGACCTTCCCGGATATGGGTCGTTTCTGGCAGGTGGTCGATAAGTTTGGCGTCAATATTTTCTACACCGCGCCAACTGCCATTCGCTCTCTGATGGGCGGCGATATTGATGATGTGCTTTCATACAGCCTTGATTCACTCAAAGTGTTGGGCTCGGTGGGTGAACCGATAAACGAAGAGGCCTGGCATTGGTACCATACCCACGTTGGCAAGGAACGCTGTCCGCTGGTGGATACGTGGTGGCAAACCGAAACCGGCGGCATCATGATTTCTTCTCTGGCCAACGTGACGCCTATTAAGCCTGCCCACGCGGCATACCCACTCCCAGGTATCCAGCCGATTCTGGTGGATGCAGAAGGCAAGGAGATAACAAATAACGAAGTAGAAGGCTATCTCTGCATGAAGTTCCCGTGGCCAGGCATCATCCGGACCACCTACGGCGACCACGAGCGTGCTCGCCTGAGCTACTTCTCGACCTACAAAGGACTGTACTTTACAGGCGACGGGGCCAAGCGCGACAAAGACGGTCTGTACCGAATCATCGGTCGAGTAGACGACGTAATTAACGTATCCGGTCACCGCTTTGGAACAGCCGAGATCGAAGAAGCCATCAACCACAACGACCATGTGGTGGAGTCGGCTGTAGTGGGTTATCCGCACGACGTGAAAGGGCAGGGCATTTATGCGTTTGTTATCTGCAAAGAAGTGCCGGAGCGCGAAGATTACCTGCGTGCCGAGATCATCGAAACAGTCGTAGAGAAAATCGGTAAAATTGCAAAACCGGATAAAATTCAGATTGTAAGCGGACTGCCCAAAACCCGCTCCGGCAAAATCATGCGCCGCATTCTGCGCAAAGTAGCGGAAGGCGATACGTCTAACCTGGGCGATACATCTACCTTGCTCGATCCGGATGTAGTGGATGAAATTAAAGCGGGTGCTTTATAAGTGTTTTTAGTTGATAAGTTTAGTTGAATGCGTAAAGTCCTGCGACGTCTGTTGCAGGACTTTTGCATTTCAGGCTTGTTTGCTGATGACAGGTATAGAGGGGCCTCTGGCCAAGGTATAGGTATAGCGGAAATGTGGTTGTGTATGAGGCCAGTTTGTAACTGGCGTAGCAGCGGCTTTTGCAGGTATAGCAAACCGTATAGTTCTATAGCTTCGCCTGTGCGGCGGGCACCTACTTTTTTCCTTGATGGGGTAGGGGCCCTCGATAAAGAAAAAATCAAGGGCCCCTACCTCCACTCGCTGAACGCTCTTGACAGGGGGACCCCTTCACCCCCAACAGTGGAGCGTCGTAATGGTGCACCTGGCTCAGGAGATCTATTTCATAGCTTGAGGGGCAAGTTAGTCTTGCTATACCTGTCAGTGAAATGAGACAGTTACGACATTGCCTACACCTAACAATCAGTAATGACAGAAGTCCCCCTTTGAAGGTAGGGCTGTTAAGTTCTAACATTCGTAAACTAAAGTGTTTAGCAATATAGATTTGAGGAGATGGGAACATGTCAAGTTAGTTTGCTCGAGTGCCTGCGCTAGGTGCCCGACTTTCGCCGCGCCCAGGGGCGTCGCTACCCCCTGGCCGAGGTTCTTTGCATGGTTGTGATGGCCATCATGAGCGGCCGCTGCGCCTACCGGGAGATAGGGCGCTTCCTTGGCCACAACCTCGAGGAGCTCGTCTCCTGCCTGGGGCTCGGGCGCAGGCAGCTCCCCAGCCACGTGACCGTCCGGCAGGTGCTCACCCATGTCGACTTCAGGGCCCTGGCGGCGGCCTTCCGCCGCTGGGCGGCCGGGCAGGGGCGGCGGGTGGTGAGCATCGACGGCAAGAGCCTGCGCGCCACGGTCAGCGAGCACGACAACGAGCGGCAGAACTTGGTGGTGCTGGTCAGCGCCTTCTGCCAGCAGACGGGGCTGGTGGAGGAGGTGGAGCGCTTCGAGAACGGCAGGCAGAGCGAGATAGGCAGCGTGCGGGAGCGGATGCAGCAGCGGGGCCTGCTGCTGACGCTCGACGCGCTGCACTGCCAAAAAAAACAGCCGGTCTGATTGTCTCCCACCGCCAGCACTACCTCATCAAGGTCAAGGGCAACCAGTCAAAGCTGCTCTCAGACATCAGGCAGGCTGCTGCCCAGGGGAGCCCCGTAGGGCGCTGGCAGGAGAGCGAGCGCAGCCGGGGGCGGGAGACGCACCGCACCCTGTGCTTGTTTGCGGCCAGCGCCTGGGCAAAGGCCCAGTGGCCCGGGCTGGTGTGCTACGTCCGCCTGGTGCGCCGGGGCAAGCGCCAGGGCCAGGACTACGAGCGGAGCAGTTACTACATCTGCAGCCTCAAAAAGGCGGAGGCGGCCCTGCTGGCCCAGGTCATCCGGGGGCACTGGGGAATCGAGAACCGGGTGCACTGGGAGAAGGATGTGACCCTGGGGGAGGACGGCAACGGCATCCGTAGTGGGCAGGCGCCCGAAAACCTGTCGCTCTTGAAGAACATGGCCCTGAACATCGCCCGCAAAAGCGGGTTTCAATCTATGAAGGAGGCCATCACCGCTTTTGCAAATAAAATTGGTTTGATGACTAAATTAATTAGAACTTAACAGCCCTACCTTCGAAAGGGGCAGGCGGATGTTAATTGTGCAACGCTTCTTCCCTTGTTCTTAGGGGAAGGCTGGGATGAAAGGGGTGTGTTTAATCGTTTGCGATAATCCTGCAGATCCATTTTAATCCTATGAATCCTGATTCTGACAACTCTTGCAATCCTGTCTCCAAAACCGTACCTTCAACAGGTATAACCCTGCGCTATGAAGCCTTCCAACGTCATACAGGAACGCGTTTACGAATTTCTGAATAACTACCCGCCCTTCAATCTGATTGACCCGGAGAAACTGCGGGCTTTGGCCAGGCAGGTGCGAGTGCTATACCTGGAGCCGGAGCAGGTTTTGTTTGCGCAGGGCGATACGGCTCACAATTTTTTTTATATCGTGCGTCAGGGCTCCGTGAGGTTAGAGCAAAGCACCGAAAATGCCAGTCCGAAACTACTCGATGTCTGTGATGAGGGCGATGTGTTTGGGGTGAGGGCGCTGATCGCCAAACTGAACTATTCCTCTACCGCTACCGCATCGGAAGAGTCGCTGGTCTACGCTATACCTATTGCTGAGTTCGAACCGGTACTGACAGAAAATCCGCGGGTGGCACTGTACTTTGCAGCGGGTTTTGCGGCGGGACAGCCGGTGCGAAACCCAACCTTACGTGATGCGCAGCGGGCTCGGGTGGGGCTGAGTACCATTGCCCCTTCGTCTATACCTTTGCACCTCGAGGATGTCCTCAAAATCGACACTACCAAAACCCTGATTGCTTGTCCGCCCAATACTTCTATCCGACTGGCTGCTCAGATGATGAGCGATAAAGATTCCAGTTTTATGATGGTGGTGGATGGTGAGCAGCGGCCGTTGGGTATTCTGACCGACACCGATTTGCGTCTCCAGGTAGTGGCCGGACACGTTACTATTGATGCTCCGGTAGAAGTGATCATGTCGGCACCCGTCATCACCACTGTTCCCAATCCGCCCATGGCTGATGCACTGATCAATATGATCCGGCACAAAGTGAAGCACCTCTGCGTGACCACCGACGGCACAGTAAATTCCAGCGCTATGGGTGTGCTCACTGAGCATGATTTGTTGCTGGCGCAGGGCAATAACCCGGCTGTGCTGATCTCAGAGATTCGCCAGACCCGCGACATTGCCTCGCTGTCAGGTATACGCGACCGTGCCGAGGAGTTGCTGCTGAAGTATCTGGAGCAGGAGGTAAGCATTTCGTTTATTGCCAACATCATCACTGAGATAAACGATGCCATTATTGTGCGGGCGCTGCAGCATGCTGAAAAGGAGTTGGGCGAGCCGCCAGTTCACTACTGCTGGCTCTCACTGGGCAGCGAAGGGCGCGAAGAGCAGCTTCTCCGCACTGATCAGGACAATGCGTTGGTGTTCGAAGATAAGAATGCCGCATTGGAAAAAGAGCATCAGGCCTACTTCCTGAAACTAGGGGCTATCGTACGCGATATTATGGTGCAATGCGGTTTTGAGAAGTGCCCTGCCGATATGATGGCCAGTAACCCGAAGTGGTGCCAGCCGCTCCACACCTGGAAACAATACTTCCACAACTGGATACACGAACCGACCGAAGAGGCGCTCATGCATACCTCCATTTTTTACGATTACCGCCCCGTGTACGGCGACTTCAGTCTAAGTCGGCAGTTGACAGATTACATCTACAACAACATTCAGCAGGAGCGAATTTTTCTTCCTTTCCTCGCCAAACACGCACTGCAGAGTCCGCCGCCGCTGAGCTTTTTCCGCAATTTTATTGTAGAGCGGGGAGGGGGGCACAAAGACAAGTTCGATATCAAACTGCGCGCCATGACACCGCTCGTGGATGCTGCCCGGGTACTTACCCTGGACAACCGCATAGACGGCGAGAACAACACGCTCAAGCGCTTCGAGAAACTGGCCGAGCTGGAGCCGCAGAATGCCGGGCTATACCTTGAGGCGGCCATGGCCTACGAAATTATGATGCGCTTCCGGGCGCTCAACGGTCTACGGAACAAAAATTCCGGGCGCTATCTCAATCCCAATCAACTCAACAAGCTCGAGCGGCAGACGCTACGCAGCACTTTTAAGCCCATCAGCGACATACAGGAGCTCCTTCAGGTGCGCTTCCAACTTAACTACCTCGGCTAATGGAGTGGCTTAAAGCGCTTTTATACCAGCTGAAACCCGTTGATAAGAACGCCCCGCCTTTTTGGCTCAGGTATAGTGATGCCCTAAAAGAACAACTACCTGGCAGTACCTCACTTTCCGAAGCCGAGTTTGTGGTGTTCGACACCGAAACTACTGGCCTGGACCAATGCACTGACAAAGTGCTTTCCATCGGGGCCATAAAAGTGCGTGGCTTGCAGGTGCTCGTGTCGGAAACTTTCGAATGCCTGGTGCAGCAGGAGGGAGCACCTACCACCAAAAGTGCCGAAGTACATGGGTTGTTATCAAAGCAGTTGGAACAAGGTATAGCCGAGCGGGAAGCAGTAGAGGGTTTTGTCGATTTTATTGGAAACGCGATACTTGTAGGGCAGCATGTGGACTTCGACATCGCGATGGTCAACCAAATGCTGAAGCGGCAAAGTATAAAAGACAAGCTCCGCAACCGCTCCGTCGACACGGCCCAACTGGCCATCCGGCTGGAGCGCCGCCATGCCGATAGCCATACCTTGAAAACAGGAGAGTATAGCCTCGATGCCCTCTGCGAGAGGTATAGCCTGCCTACTCATGACCGCCACACCGCCTCCGGCGATGCCTTTGCCACGGCTCTGCTGTTACTCAAACTGCTTTCATTGGCTAAAAAGCGGGGGATTGAGACGGTGGGGGACTTGGTGAGGGGCTAGTGAATTAGTTTTTTATGTACGGAAACGTATAATTTAATGCTGCTAAGCTGATGCCTTGCTGCCAAAAGCCTGGTCTCACAAGAATTAAATAGACCGTAAATTAGAATTGTTACCCAATGAAACAACCTTTACACTTCATCTGCTTACTGGCGCTTGTAATTTCAGGCTTCACAATGGATAGATCAAAACCTATTGATTATCTCAATATACCTGGTCCAATTAACTTTAATGACACAAATTTTAATCTGGTGTGGTCTTCTAATCCTAATGCCAACTATTTCAAGCAAGAGTACATACCTGCCGGAGAGGTAGTTGAGAGGTATAACCAGATGATCCTGGTAGAGGTTGTATTCGGTGACCTGACAGTAGAAGATGCTGTGAAGGCACAGGTGAATGTGATTCAGCAAAGAAAGAAAACAGATCAAGTGGCCCAGTATCAAATAATCGAGAATCCAAATACAGGGGAGATTATACTTGACTTTTTAATGAGCGCCGGCACCAAAAAGAAGCTCGATGTGGTAGAATGGAATGCCTATCGCTATAAAGCTTTTGAAGATGAAAAAGGGCGAAAAGGGATTCTATTATTTGCCATAAGCAGACGTGGATACAATGAAAACATAACGCCTTTTCTAAAAGGGCTAAAAGATGAAAGAGTAGGTATAATAAATCTGCTGGGGGCGTATGAAATGCCTACCGTAAGAGTTAAGCAGTAGCTTAAACACTGCTTTTGATATGCAATGTTTCATTTAGGCCTGTCGTTACATGATTTCCATGCTAAAACCTGTTGCTGACGTACATGCTTAGATGATCAGTCATTTTTTAAGTATGAAAACACTCCTCTTAAGCTTGCTTTTAAGTCTGGCTCTTGTTTCCGGAACTATTGCCCAGGAAACGATTCCTCTGAAAGAGTATTTCAGAGATCTGAAACAGGTAGAGGTGACTATTCACGGGCAGGTATATAACTTTCTGTTCGACACGGGAGGAGGTGAAACCTTTATTGCGCCCGAAGTCGCCAAAGAACTGGGCTATACTGCGTATGGCCGTGGTACTGCTTACCGGATGAAAGGAGAGCGGTTCAGTTATCAGAAAATAGATTCTGTTGCTATACAGGTAGGGAAAGTGTCTTTTCCTGCTGCCACGGTTGGTGTCTGGGACATCATGGACATTTTGCCGGAAGAGCTCCCCAAAGTAGATGGGGTGCTCTCACTCAAAACATTTCAGGATAAGGTGCTTACCATTGACCTGGCCGCCAATCAGATGACACTGGAGACAACAGCCTCACTCAGAAGACAGCGCAGCAGACTTACTCCGCTAAAGAGCCGCTTTGCCACCGGATTGGACGGCAGTGAACTCTCCATTTTTCTGGAAGTTCCACGCCAGGGGCGCTCTTACTGGTTCCTTTTTGACACAGGCAACATCAGCGAATTGCTCTTGTCGCATCACACGGCCGCAGCATGGGGCCTGCAAGACGACACCACCTCCCAGCGCATCGCTCTCAACCCCATTGCGCTACAGCTAGGCAACCGGAAATTAGTGAGCCCGGCAGCAGCCGAAAGCATCCTGTACGACGGGGTGCTCAATTACGGGATGATCAGGCAGACCAGGTTCACGATTGACTTTAAGACGAAAGAGGTATGGATGCACTAATACTGCTGTTTTCTGTGCCAATTATATATATTGCCTTATCGCAATAAAACCGATATCTGTTTAACTAACACACCATTATCCCTGATTTTATGAAAAAACCACTTCTAGTATTTGCGCTTGGTACTTTACTGATGACTGGCTGCAACAGCACGCCCGATACCAAGGAAACAACCATAACCAAGCCCGAACCTGATACGGCACCAGCCGATACAGCTGGGGTGGAAATGGATAATACAAGAGTAGAAATAGAAGAAGCTGCTGCTGAAGTGGACTCCTTACTGAATGAAATTTAACGGATAGCGCAGCATGGAAAAGCTTTTCATCAGAACCCTCGGATTGGGTATTGCACTTGGCCTTACAATAGCCGTTACTGAATCGGCAATGGCCCAACAAGGCAAGGGTAACTCTAATAAACAAGCTGCTGAGGCCAGCGAAGAGCAGGAGGCCCGCGAGAAAAACCAGAACGTCAGAGCCAATAAGGATAACCAAAAAGACAATCAGAAAGATAACCAGATCAAGGATAAGCATGAGAGAGAGCAACGCGACCTTGCTCAGAAGCAAGGCAAGCAACAAGCCGATGACGCAGGCAAAGGCAATGCTTATGGCCAGGAAAAAGGTGACATGAGAGGCCGTGAATTTGGGCAGAACAGAGCGGCTGGTGCCCGCCTGACAGGTGAGCAAAGAAAAGCGGAACTTGTTACGACAGTGGATGAAGGAGACAGCAAGGTAAAAGAAGCAAGAGACCGAATTGCGAAGGCAAAAGACGAACTGGAAAAAAACAGGAAATCCGGAAAGATGTCAGATGCTGAACTGGATGGAAGAAGAGTTGCCATTGAGCGTGCTGAAAATGCAGTTCGTGTGCTCGAGGAAAGAATTAACGCTGGCAGAGCTAAATTGCAATGATAGATTAAACCCGTCTATACCTAACCGGCCTGTAGCAGCTACGCGTTATTAGCCTGGCTGTTGCAGGCTTTTTTGTAGACGAGGCCGATTGTATTCAGAATGAATATACCTATACCTTATCTTTGCCCGGAATTAGACTTTAGACAAACTTAATAGATGTCCAGAAAAGCTTTCAATGCAGAAGGAGCAGTGGCTGTAGGGCCCTACTCGCATGCCGTAGAATCCGGAGAGCTGGTTTTTCTCTCTGGCCAGACCCCGATCGACTCCACTACCGGTAAACTGGTGCAGGGCGATATTGCCGCGCAAACAGAGCAGTGTTTTCAAAACCTGTTTCAGGTGTTGGCAGCAGCCGGCCTGAGTCCTGATGATGTAGTGAAAATAAACGTCTTCCTGACCGATATGGCCAATTTTGAGTCGATGAACAAGGTATACGCTACCAAATTCACTACACCATACCCTGCTCGTACCACCATCGGGGTGGCTTCGCTGCCGCTGGGGGCGCAGGTAGAGATAGAGATGATTGCCAAAAGGAAATAGCACGATGATCGACGAAAAACACAATCCCTGGACCACCCTGTCCAGCAAACAGGTATACCAAAACCCCTGGATCAGTGTGCGCGAAGACCAGGTGCTCAACCCCAATGGCGGCGAGGGCATTTATGGCGTGGTAAGCATGAAGAACAAAGCTATCGGCATTATCCCTATCGATGACGAAGGCTATACCTATCTGGTGGGGCAGTACCGCTATCCGCTCAAGGAGTACAGCTGGGAAATTCCGATGGGCGGCGGCCTGATCGAAAATGACATACTGGAGTCGGCGAAGCGGGAGCTGCAGGAGGAAACAGGCTTTACAGCTGAAAAATGGACCAACATCGCCCGCCTCCATACCTCCAATTCCGTTACAGATGAGGAGGGCTTTGTTTTTCTGGCACAGGAACTAAAGGCTGGCGAAACCGCTTTTGAAGAAACGGAGGAGCTCCATATCCGGCGCGTACACTTTGAAGAGGCCGTACGCATGGTTATGGATAACGAGATTACCGACGCCATTAGCGTGGCAGGTATACTCAAAGCGGCTATACTTTTGCAGCAGGACAAATAAGTGGTTTTTGCAGCAACCTAGCCGGAGCGCCCCGATTGATAACTGGTGGATTATTCTTACATTTGAAGGCATGAGAGCGCTTAAATACCTGTCCCATCGTTTTTATACAACCTGGTGTGTTACCTGGTTTGTGATGCCGTTTGTGGTCACGTATCCGTTTCAGGCAGTGCTTATACGCAAGCAGCGCTGGTACCCGCGCGTGCACAGCATCAACCGTTTCTGGTCATCATCGGCCCTGCGCATGTTTCTGGCGCCGCTACAGGTGGAGTGGCGCATGCGCTTCGAACGCAGCAAGCAGTATGTTTTCACGCCGAACCACAGCTCATACCTCGATATTCCGTTATTGCTGCATGCTATTCCGGGTTTTATTAACTTTGTCGGGAAAAGCTCGCTCACCAGAATACCGTTATGGGGCAAGGTATACGAAAAGCTATATATTGCCGTAGACCGCAAGAGCGCCATCAGCAGTGCCAAGAGCTACATACAGTCCGTGCGGACGCTGGAGCAAGGGCGCAACCTGGTCATCTTTCCGGAGGGCACTATACCGCCAACGGCAGGTGAGGAGTTGCTGGCTTTTAAGGACGGTCCTTTCCGCCTGGCCATCGAAAAGCAGTTGCCTGTGGTGCCGGTTACCATGCCCTATAACCACAAGTTTCTGCCTGATCTGGATGGCAAACTAAAAGTACGCTGGCATCCGCTCAAGATCATTATACACGAGCCGATCGAGACAAAAGGGATGACGCTGCAGGACCTGCCTGCTCTGAAAGAAAAAGTATTTCACATCATTCAAGAAGAACTCAAGAAACACAATAAAGTAGATGTCAACCGATATACAAACCATTAGAAAAATCGCGCACCTGGCGCGACTGGAGTTTAACGAAGAGAAAGAGCAGGAGATGCTGCAGGACCTGAATAAGATCCTGAACTGGGTAGACCAACTCCGCGAACTCAACACTGAAAGCGTAGAGCCGCTCATTCATATGTCAGAAGAGGTGAACGTGATGCGCGAAGACCAGGCACAAAATACAGTAACGCACGACGAAGCGCTAAAAAACGCCCCAAGAAAAGACTCCGATTATTTCAGAGTGCCGAAAGTGCTCGAATAGTCTGACGGTTTGTCTATGAACAAAATCAAGTTTTGGAACAGTTGGGATGCCGATACCAGGTTTCCCTTTCTGTTTTTGCTGATCGTAGCCGTGCTGGCGCTTATGCTGGGGGTATACCATTACTTTACCGGCGAGAGCAGCTTCCTGGCCTGGGACAAGCTACCTGAACTACAGGTGGTGCAGGTGCCGGTGCACGAGTTTTCGCGGCTGCTGGAGCCGTTCACCCTGTATGTCGACGGCTACCTGCTCACCGAGCAGTACGATGTGGCGATGCCTGCCCTTAATAAATTTGCTGCGGTGGCACTAATGCTGTTGCTGGCCCTGTGTCTGGCTTTCTATACTGCGGCAATCACCACCATGAAGCGCATTCCTTACTTTGCAGGTATGCTCTTGCTCATGATGCTGCTCGCTGCTTTCAACCTGGATCTTCTGGGTGTGATTGGCAGTAATACCGGACAGACCACGCTGCTAGTTTCGATCGTGCTTTTTGCGCTGGCCACCTACGCTTTTCAGGCATTCTACCAGCAGGTTTCCTTTACTGTGCGGGTCATGGCGATGATTGCGCTGATCAGTTTGCTGGGGGCCTTCATTTACTCGGAGTCCGACTTTTCGCCGCTACTGACTAGCCTGCACTTGGCCAACTACAGCTCGCTAGCGCTTATGGTAGCCTCCCTGCTTTTTATGATCTGGGTTGGCTACGAAAACATCAATGCCTTGCTTTGGGTCAATACACAAGCCGCTAAGCCGGAACGCCGCTTCAGCGTGTGGCAATTTGTGCTGGTGAGTGTGCTATACCTGGTAAACCTGGCACTGCTATACCTGCGCCACGTAGGCTATGTAAAAGGTGACTTTTTTTACATAAATGCCTTTGTTATACTGCTGTTCTCGGCAATAGCCGGTTTTTGGGGCATGCGCCAACGCGAGTCCATTTACGGCAGACTTTTCCCTTTTAGGCCCACTGGCGCTGTCATTTATCTCGTTTTTGCTACCATTACTTTCCTGAGCATCGGCTATGCTTATGCTACCGCCAACGATTCTGCCATTTCGGTTTTTCATAACCTGATCGTTTACACGCATCTGGCCTTCGGTGCCTTTTTCTTTTTGTATGTGATGGTGAACTTCGGGGAGTTGATCAAGCAGCGGCTGGCCGTTTACAAAGTAGTTTACCAACCCAAAAAGCTGCCGGTGTATACCATTTACACCATGGGAGCCATTCTGTTGGTCATCCTGGTGATGCGCACGCAATTCAGGGTATACTTCAACGCCTACGCGGGCTACTACAGCTACCTCGGCGACCTATATCAGGGTTCTGAAAATCCGATTCTGGCAGAGCGATTCTACAGAGAGAGTGACCTGTTTGATAACCACAACATGAAAGCAAGCTTCAGTTTGTCGGCCATGTACCGTGCGCAGAACGAGCGCAACAAGGAAATCCTGAGTCTGCAGGAGGCGCTGGAGCGGACCCCAAATCCAAAGCTTTACATTCGGCTGGCCAACCTGTATGACCGCAAGCAATACTTTTTCGAGAAGCTGTATGTGCTGCAGCAGGGAGCGGAGGCCTTTCCAAAGAACGGGGAAATCTATAACAACCTGGCCCTGCTGTATGCCCAGACCAGTGTGCACGACAGTGTAGCCTACTACTTTGATCTGGCCCAGCGCCACGCAGAAAACCAGGATCTGGTGCGTAGCAACCGCCTGGCCTACTATACCCGTCAGGCACAGCCAGAGGAAGCCAAAGAGTTGATAACAGAGATACGCTCCTCTAAATACAAGCCGCTACGCAGCAACATGGCCACACTGAACCAGTTGCTGGGCCGCACTTCTGACATCAAAGAGGATGATTTTGTGCCTGACTCGCTGGAACAGGTAGAGGACCTGACACTATTTTACAACAAAACCATTGCTAGCGTAAACAAAGGCGATACATCGTTGTTGAAACCGATCAACCGCTACCTGGCCTCGCAGGAAAACCGGCTCTTTATGGAAGACCTGCTATACCTGAAAGGACTGGTGCACCATTACGATGGCCGGCCGAAAGAGGCACGCAGCGTGGTAGAGAACCTGGCACTGGCTGCAGGCGAACGCAGCGGCTATTATTATAATGCCTTAGGGCACTGGATGATGGAGGAAGAAAACTACGGTGCTGCCGCCCATTATTTCAAAGAGGCCAAAGACAGGGGTTTTACGCAAGCCTTCCTGCCGCATGCTTATGCGCTGGCGCTCAACCACCAGTCTGATGAGGCTGTGGTGGCGCTCCGCGACGTCGCCTTTACAGAGTTAGAGTCTGCTGTTGCGGTGGCGCAGTCGCTGGAGGAGGTGCTGGAACAGCCGCCGTCTACCATCATCACAAAAGCTCCGGACCATGACAAGGTGCAGTACCTGATTGCCTACCTGCCCGACCTGCTGCCAGCAGATATAGACCGTATTGTGAAAAGTGTGCAGGAGAAAGACCTGCGGCGTGAGGCACTGGTGGCCAAGGTAGATTACTACATGGAAAAACGGCAGTGGAAACTGGCCAATGAGGCTATTAAAGAGGCTGCCGCCGAACTGCAACCCGAAGGAGAGCTCCGCTCCAGGCTTAACCTGCAGCAAATGCGCCTGTGGCTTAATACCAAGAACCAGGATGTGTTGGTGAAGCGGATGGACAACCTATACCTGACACCGAAAGACAAGAGGCAAAAACTATACTTCCGGGCCAAAATAGCCGAAATAAAAGGCCGCGATCGCGAAGCTTCCGAACGATACAGCCAGGCGCTAAAAATGCTGCTTTTCGACGAACAAGTTGTGGAGGATGCCGCCGCTTTCTTTGCCAGGTATGAGCCAACCGATATGCAGGCCTATGACATCCTGCTGGACGGGATCACCTATAATCCATACTCTGCCAGACTCTACAAAGCCTACGCATTGGAGAGTGTAAACAGGGGACTAATCAGTTACGCAGACCAGGCGCTTGTTTCGTTGCGCAGCTTGCTTCCTGCTTTGGAATATAGTACTTTTAAAGAGAAATTTGATAAACAACGCCGAGCTAAGGAGGCAGAGGCGGACCAATGGCAACTCTAAAACAGGTTCTATGAGCACCATCATTGAGACACATGATATTTCGAAAGTATACCGCATGGGCAGCGAAACCATCCATGCACTCAAGTCTGTGTCTATCAAGATCGAACGAGGAGAGTATGTAGCGTTTATGGGGCCCTCAGGCTCCGGAAAGTCAACACTCATGAATATCATCGGCTGTCTGGATACACCTTCAGGAGGGCAGTACGTCCTGAACGGAAACGATGTGAGCAACATGACCGATAATGAGCTGGCAGAGGTGCGCAACAAGGAGATCGGTTTCGTATTCCAGACCTTTAACCTGCTGCCGCGCCAGAGCTCACTCGAAAACGTGGCCCTGCCGCTGATCTACGCCGGGTATAACAAGTCGACGCGTGAGGAAAAAGCCCAGAAAGCGCTGGAAAGTGTAGGCCTCGGTAACCGTGGTAAGCACAAGCCGAACGAACTGTCGGGTGGTCAGCGCCAGCGTGTGGCCATTGCCCGTGCACTCATCAACGACCCAAGTATCATTCTGGCCGACGAACCGACTGGTAACCTCGACACCAAAACCTCTTATGAGATCATGGAGCTGTTCGAGAACCTGCACGCCAAAGGCAACACCATCATCATGGTAACACACGAAGAGGATATCGCCAAGTATGCCCACCGCATTGTACGCCTCCGCGACGGATTGGTAGAAACAGACGAGATTAACCACGATGTGACTTCGCATGCAGATCTAAATGCTGCGCAATAGCTCATGAAAATATATACCAAGACAGGCGACAAAGGCACTACTTCCCTTATCGGAGGTACCCGTGTAGCTAAGTCGCACTTACGCATAGAAGCCTACGGCACCGTAGACGAACTTAACTCTTACATTGGGCTGGTGCGCGACCAGGAAGTGAACAAGAGCCGGACTGAGATCCTGAAAGAGATACAGGACCGCTTATTCACCATCGGCTCCACGCTGGCTACCGATCCTGACAAAAACACCAAAATGATTACCCCGGACCTCCACCCTGAGGACGTAACACTGCTGGAGCAGGAAATTGATAAAATGACGACCGAAGTGCCTCCGCTGCGTTCTTTTGTGCTGCCAGGTGGTCATCAGTCTGTTTCATTCGGGCATCTGGCGCGCTGTGTTTGCCGTCGTGCCGAGCGCCTGGCCATTCGCCTCCAGGAAGAATCGCCTGTAGATGAGCTGGTGATCATATACCTTAACCGCCTGTCGGATTATCTGTTCGCTCTTTGCCGAAAAATGACGTATGAGTTACAGGCTGAGGAAATTGCTTGGAAGCCCCGCGTCTGATTGCATTGTTCAACTAATAACTCCCTTTATTTATGTCAGTTGATACCCTAACTATACCTGCTGAGACGGTTACGCAGAGCCGTATCTCTGAGCTGGACTTTAACAATATTGAATTCGGGAAAATCTTTGCCGACCACATGCTGGTAGCCGACTACAAAGACGGTGCCTGGCAAACCCCTGAGATCAGGCCCTACGGCAACATGTCGCTTAGCCCGGCCACATCAGCCCTCCACTACGGTCAGGCCATCTTCGAAGGTATGAAGGCCTATAAAAACGCTGAGGGTGATATCCTGCTGTTCAGGCCGCTCGATAACTTCAGGCGATTGAACATTTCCGGAGACAGGATGTGTATACCAGAGCTGCCTGAGGAAATCTTCATGCAGGGATTGGAACAACTGCTTCGACTAGATGCTGCCTGGGTACCGCCAACAGCAGGTTGCGCTCTATACATTCGTCCGTTCATTTTTGCTACCGACGACTTCATTGGTGTTCGTCCTTCGTCAAGTTACCGTTTCATGGTGTTTAGCTGCCCTGTAGGTGCTTATTATGGCCAGCCGCTGCGTGTCGCCATTGAGCCGGACTATGTACGTTCAGCCGAAGGAGGCGCAGGTTATGCCAAGGCTGCGGGCAACTACGGGGCTGCGCTATACCCTGCCCGCAAAATGCAGGAGCGCGGCTACCACCAACTTATCTGGACGGACGCACGCGAGCACAAGTATATTGAGGAATCTGGCACCATGAACCTGATGTTTGTGATTGATGGTAAAATCGTGACACCTGCCGTGAGCACTACAATCCTATCAGGCATCACCCGCGACAGTGTACTGCAGATCGCCCGCGACAAGGGTATACCTGTAGAAGAGCGTAAAGTGGCCGTGAGCGAGATTGTGGAAGCGCACAAAGCCGGCAAGTTGCAGGAGGCATTCGGAACAGGAACAGCTGCTACCATCGCACAGATCGCTACCATTCATTATGATGGCGAAGACATGGACCTGCCGGCAATAGAAGGCCGCGAGATATCCAATGGTTTAGCCGAAGAACTTGACCGCATTAAAACTGGTCAGTCACCGGACCCACATAACTGGATCTACAAGATCAGTTTATAAATAAAAACCAAATAGTAAATGCTGGATTGTAAGCGCGTGCTGTTTACGGTCCAGCATTTTAGCGTTTAATACAAAAACATAAACACATGACTTCAGAACAAATGAAGGAATTAAAGGCTCGCGTAGAAGCCTTGAGGAGGTATCTTTGACTACGATGCCAAGAAAGAGCAGATAGCCGAGACCGAGAAACAGACGCTGGCGCCTGACTTTTGGGATGATCCGAAGGGAGCAGAGAAAATTCTCAAAGAGGTGAAGTTACTGAAGGTATGGACAGACCACTACGAAGAGGTAGAAAAGTCGCTGTCTGACTTGGAAGTACTCTTTGATTTCCATAAAGAGGGCGATGTGTCGGAAGAAGACATAAAAGAGGAGGCGAAAAAGGCAGAGGAGGCCATTGAAGGACTGGAATTTAAGCGCATGTTAAGTGGCGAAGAAGATCAGCTGAGCGCCATCCTGGAGATAAACCCTGGTGCAGGCGGTACCGAAAGTCAGGACTGGGCCGAGATGCTGATGCGCATGTACATTATGTGGGCCGAGTCGCATGATTTTGGCGTGAAGCAGGTCAACTACAATCCCGGTGACGGTGCAGGTATAAAATCGGCCACACTGGAAATCACCGGTGACTTTGCCTATGGCTATCTTAAGTCAGAGATCGGAGTCCACCGCCTGGTTCGTATTTCGCCATTCGACTCAGGTGGTCGTCGCCATACCTCGTTTGCCTCCGTATTTGCTTATCCGGTGGTGGATGATACGATCAACATCGAAGTGAACCCGAGCGATATTGAGTGGGACACATTCCGGTCGGGGGGCGCTGGTGGTCAGAACGTGAACAAGGTAGAGACGGCTGTGCGGTTAAAACACAAGCCAACCGGTATTGTGATTGAATGCCAGATCGAGCGTTCGCAGCTGATGAACAAGGAACATGCCCTGCGTATGCTCCGATCGAGGCTCTACCAGATCGAGATGGAGAAGCGTAACGAGGAACGCGACCGCATTGAAAGCACCAAAAAGCGCATCGACTTCGGTTCTCAGATCCGCAACTACGTGCTGCACCCTTACAAGCTCGTAAAGGACATCCGGACAGGTGTGGAGCGGTCGGATGTGCAGAATGTACTGGATGGCGACTTAGATGAGTACATTAAGGCGTTTCTGATGCAGGCCTAGTGTCGTGACATACAGCACAAAAAAGGCTTCCTGGAAAGGAAGCCTTTTTTGTGCTGTAAAGATTGATGACTTAACCTGTCACGATCACACGTACCTCCATGGCACGGTGTACAGTTCCATCCGATAGGGTTACCCGAAAGAAAAAGCGGATCACATCATTGACCTGAAGATCTGCCAGTTCAGCATCCACCAGAGGAGCGGGCAGCGGGTTGGTAGGTATAGAGAACGTCACGGTGCTACCTGGTCCAAGGGTCTGGCTTGTCAGGTTAGGGGCAGTGTTTCTGGTAATTACTGCATCCGGAGATCTGGCAGCAAGGCCAGCCGGAGTAGTGGCCGTAGGCAATGTCGGGCTAAGGTTAGGAGCAGCGGCAGCACCATTACGGAATCGCTGCGCTGCGGCTGCCACAGAGGTGATCTCCTTGCCCTCCGGCACCCTAATCTCTATCGATATATTACCATTCGCGATCGCATTCTGATTAATCAGGAAGGCATTTTCATCAAGCAATGCCTGATTATTAGGTCCGACAGATTGCGGGAAAGTAATGGCAGCCTCCGGTACCGGGTCGGTATTAGTCAGGCCATCAAACTCATCTTTTTCGCAACTAATCAGTGTTAAGCACAGAGTAACTATAGCCATGTACTTAACTGTTAAATTCTGGATCTTCATTTTTAAATCACTTTAAAGTCAAATACACTATTCACTCATCCACCAAACTGGTACCAGTAAGCCCGCCGGATAATCCTGCAGTGGTACGTTCTCCGCGTTACCCTGAATTTCTCCAAGTGCGTAAGGCCAGCGGGTAGGAATTCTGGTGACGCCTACCTGAGCGTTCTGGGCAAGTTCGAGTCTTGGATATCCTGTCCGCCTATAGTCGTTATAGGCCTCGTAGGCGTTTCCGACCGAAGAGGCCCATTTATCCCTGATGAGGATGTTGAGTTTGCCTTCCGTAGAACTGGCCGACTGAAATGCCGCTACCCGCCTGTTAATGTAAACCGTCGCGTCTGCATCGAAGTTGGCTGGTACGCTGGCAGCACTCACAAAGGTTTTGATGTCATCAAACTGAGACTGGAGCGCCTGCCTGAAATACTCAGCCGGGTCTCCGGGAGTGCCAAGCGTAAGGGCAGCCTCGGCAAGCCAGAAGTTAACCATAGTCAGGGTTACGAGGCGTATTGGGGCAGCGCCGCCATTCGAAATAGTACCATCAGCATTCTGTGTGCCGTTACCGACCACATACACTCCCCAGCGCGACCTGTTAGGACTCGTGAAGGGCACAGATGTAAATGCACCATTGTCATAAGTGACATAGTTGCCATTGGTTCGGGTAAAGAACACGGGCAACCTTGGGTCGTTCAGAGCCGAGAGTGAATCATAGAAGCGCTGGCTCAGAATCATGTCATTGATACGTGTCTGGTGCTGGTACATGTAGATCGGGTTGAACGAGCCCGAGGAGGCAAAGAAGTTGATATTGAAGTTCTCTACATTAGATGAGATCAGGTTCCCTTCGTTTACAAGCTGGGTAATGGCACTTGCAGAGTTCGGGTTGGTCTTACGGCTTTGCAGGTATAGTTTCAACTTGATTGAGTTGGCTGCTTTTCGCCATCTGTCCAGGTTGCCTCCGTATACCTGATCCCCAAGTGAGGCAGCCGTAACAGTGGTTTTGTCCAGGTCGGCAAGTCCCTCGTCCAGTAACTGCGCAACCCCCGCGTATACCTGTTCCTGTGGATCATAGCCAGGTTTGGGGAATTCCTCGATGTTCAGTGCCTGCGAGAACGGCACATCGCCCCACAGATCCGTAGCCACAAGGTATACATAGGCCTGCTGGATACGGGCCATACCTGCGTAATGGAAGTTTTCCTCCTCACGCCCCTGTTGCACGATCTGCTCCAGGTCATCCAGTAGCGTGGAATAAATTGTGTTCCACTCGTTGTTCTCCGGTGAAATACTGTACCGGTCAAATGGGTCCGTTTGTGTACCTGTGCCTGCCATTTGTTGCATCCAGAGCGAGCTTACGATCTGGGCGGTGTTCCCCACAAAGAAGCCTGTACCTATCTGTGCCCCTGGAAGAAGGCTTTGCACCGAAGCGTTCGGCAGGTTGTTCGGGCTCACGTTCACATCCAGGTAATCGTCGCAGGCGCCGGCGATTGCCAACATAAATGCCAACACCACACCTTTTATTATAGTTATCTTTTTCATATGCTTTGGTGTCTAGAGTTAGAATGTGAAACGCAGGTTTACACCGTAGTTTCGGACTGATGGAGGAGAGTTAAACTCAAAGCCCCTGGTGTTACCGCCGAGCTGGTTTGACTCTGGGTCGGCATGCGGCAGGTTGGGCGCATAGAAGAAGAGGTTACGGCCGGTGACGGATATGCTAGCCGCCCCAAACGGAGTACGCTCCAGTATCGCCGCAGGCAGTTCGTATCCCAGGCTTACTTCACGCAGCCTAAACACAGATGCATCAAACACCGCAAATTCGTTTGCTGCGTTCAAAGCTACCCAGTACTCTTGGGCAGATATCTGTGTGGTGTTAGGGCTGGAGGTGCCGTCTGCATTCAGGACTACGCCCTCAAACAGGTAGGGACGCTCTCTGTCTGTTTGTTCATCGAGCACTCCCCTCAAACGCGCAATCTGAGTTTGTCGGGAGTAGAAGTCCCCTCCGTGCACGTACTGTAGCAACACGTTCAGGTTAAACCCTTTAAAGCTGAAGGTATTGCCCAGGCTGCCCCACCAGTCCGCGTTCGGGTCTGCAATGATACGTGGGTTCTGATCCACCACCGGCACACCTGTGTTCGGGTTGATGATGAAACGGCCCTGTTCATCACGCAGGAAGGCAGATGACTGGATCACACCGAAAGGCTGGCCTGGAATCAGCACAGGGCTAAGTCCTGTGAAAGCGCCGGTTCCGGCACCGGTCAGCAAAGTGAACTGGTTGAGTCCGGGTGCCAGTGATACCACTTTGGACTGTATGTCTGTGAAGTTCACGTTGACATCCCAACGGAAACCACCTTCAGAAGTAAATGGTGAGCCGGTGGCTGATATTTCCCAGCCTTTGTTCTGGATTTCACCGGCATTCTGGGTAAAGGTGGTAAAGCCTGTTGAGCCCGGTACGTCCACGTTGAAGATCTGGTCAGTGGTTTTGTTGAAGAAGTAATTCACATCGAGCGAAGTTCTTCCGTCAAACAGACCTAACTCAACACCAGCTTCATAGGAGGTGGTGAACTCAGGGTTCAGGTCCAGGTTACCGCGTCTGTTGCCGCGTGTAACAGCAGCTACAGTCCCATTGAATGGGAAACTGACGCCCGCCACGTTATTACCGAATCCCTGGTTTATAAACACTGTGTTGGTTAGGTATATACCGGCATCGTTACCTACACGCGCATAGCTGCCCCTCAGCTTACCATAGCTGAGAATGGGATTGGCAATGTCGAAGGCATCTGTGAATACGAAGCCAACGCTGGCAGCAGGGTAGAAGTAGCTGTTGTTGTCGAGCGCCAGTGTGGATGACCAGTCGTTTCGTCCCTGCAATTCCAGGAACAACCAGTTCTTATAGGAAAGACCGAGCTGTGAATAAAGACCCACCAATCGACGCTGTGTCTCCGTGTTCGTTGGAAATATGTTGGTATTTGTGTGGTTGATCAGGTTATAAAATTCCGGTGTGATCAGGTCTTCCGCTCTGATGTTCCGGTTATCCGTATGAATGGTGTTGATCTGGTTACCCACTAGGAATCGCAGGTTGATATCTTCGTTCAGGTCTTTGGTGTAGACACCGAATATATCCTGGTTAAACTGACGGTAGAAAATGTCATCGTAGATCTGGGAGCCCCGACGATTGAGGGCCGTATTACCGTTCGAGTTAATTGAGCCAAAGGCAATTGCCTCACGACGTCTGTCAGAGTACTGGTCCAGACCAATACGGTAGGTAAAGGTCAGGTCCTGAAAGAACTGAGGCTTCCAGTTTAGGGTGGCACTGGTAATCGTTCTGTTCACCTCGCTTTCATAAAAATTCTCATTCACGCTCCATCGTGGGTTGTCGCGGGCGAGCAGCGTAAATAGTGTAGGAGCCTGTTGGCCGGGGCCTATTTTATACGGCACGTTGTTGATGTCGAAACTTCTGGGTGTGAAAGGAAGCGTAAACCAGGGGCTCGTACCAGAGTTGCCCTGCAAAGAGCCTTCCTGCTCCGTATTAGCATAAATAATAGAGGCATCGAGCGATATACCATACGATAGCTCAGCTGTACCGGCAGCACGAAGCGAGAAACGGTCAAGACCGCTGTTCGGAATGATGCCTGACTGGTTGGTACTGTTGGCGCTGAAGATATACCTGGTGTTAGCGCCCGCGCCGGCTAGCTGCAGGCCATTGTCGAAGATGGTGCCTGTCTCGAAAAAGTCTTTTACATTATCAGGGTATGCTCTGTACTCCAGTGTCTCCTGCGGGTTGCCTGGGGCGTTGGGTACAGTAGTTATACCTGGCGTGCCAAACCTTGGTCCCCAACTATCGGTCACATTCGGGCTATAGCGGAAGTTAGTGC
Source organism: Pontibacter sp. HSC-14F20 (assembly GCF_019599265.1). Lineage (GTDB taxonomy): Bacteria > Bacteroidota > Bacteroidia > Cytophagales > Hymenobacteraceae > Pontibacter. The sequence continues at coordinate 97,878 of NZ_JAHZTC010000016.1, forward strand.
CTTGGCCATAATCATTTTGGTACTCTGGCAAGCCGTATACGTTCTGCAGGTTGAAAGAAGAGGTAACAGTCACCTCAAACTTCTTGTTGGCATCACCTGCCATCCCTTTCTTGGTTGTGATGATGATGGCACCGTTCGCGGCTCTGGATCCGTAAAGCGCCGCAGCGGCAGGCCCCTTCAGCACGGTCATCGATTCAATATCGTTCGGGTTAATGTCGAGGCCACGGTTAGAGTAAGCAGCGCCACCAACGGTAGGAGCGGAGGTAAAATTGGTGGAGTTATCAATTGGGATGCCGTCGACCACAAACAGCGGCTGGTTGTTACCTGTGGCGGAGGAGATACCCCTGATGAATACCTGTGTTCCTGCACCCGGCAAACCGCTCGATGAAATGATTTCCACACCCGCAACCTTACCCTGTAGAGCGTTAACCACGTTTGGTTCAGAGCGCTGTGATAACTGTTCGCCTCCTACGTTCTGCACGGCATAGCCCAGCGATCGTTCGGTACGCTCTATACCTACTGCTGTCACCACCACTTCCTGCAGCTGTCGGGTGTCCACGCTTAAGGTTACATTGATGGTTGATTCGTTGCCAATATCACGCGTGATGGTGGTATATCCGATAAAGCGGAAGGCAAGCGTGTTAGAGCCTGCCGGCACATTGATGGAGTATTCGCCGTTTGCCCCGGTGGCAGTTCCGACCGAGGTGCCTTGCACGAGTACAGCAACGCCGGGCAGCCCCTGCCCGGTTTCCTGATCTGTTACTGTACCTGTAACTGTTCTAGTCTGTGCTATGCCTTGTTGCAGAAAGACGAACACTAGAATAAAACTTACTAGTAGTAGTTTTCTCATGGTCCCAAAAGATTTTGGTTTCATTAAAATGTATGAAGTCAATTTGGCAAAAGTGCCACGAGATGGGGCACTTACAGAGAGGTAGTAGGAAGAGCCATTATACAGCTTGGACCTATAGAATCAAGCTAAAAGTCTAAACATTAAATAAGAATATCTGCTTGTTGTTTAATGATAAAATTCAATTAGTTGATCATAACATTATACGTTTTAAATTTTATTTAGACATTGAATTATAGTATTTTAACTAAAAAATAATGTTGTTATACTATACTTAAGGTATTTATATATTCATATTTATGCAATATGATTAGGTGTCTGGATTGCTTTAACAGGAGGGTGGGTAGAAGAGATTCAGTGCCGCTTTGAAAAACCCATAGAATCATAAAGACTTTAGCTCTTGCTACAAATTTTTGCTGCGCTTCTAAAAATAGAAAAGAGATTTCTGCTTAGTTGCAGAGCGTAATTTGAATAACTACATCAATGTTATAAATCTGTGTGTGTTATAACATTGAATAAGAATCACTTATAAAACAGAGAACTGATCAGTCCTAATTTGTTTGGTAATATTAAAAGGAAAATTTAAACAGGTTTTTTGTAAAGTATTGTGCTAATCAACTGATTAGGGAGATAAAAGGCCATTAAGATCACTGGTAGACTTGTAATAACATAAGATGAATGCTTAATGTCCTCAGAAAGAAAGTGATAAGTGCCCTAAAATTTAATTAGCATTATTGTATATATTGGAAATTTATTCTTAGTTTGGAGCATTCAAATTGTGAATAAAGTTTATTTAAATGCTGAATAGGCTTTCTCATTACTACTTGATAGCTAACATGAACACAGTATGCGGTTTTTACAACAATACAAAGAAGACCCCTGTGTATTTGCTGACATTTTGACTACGCTTACTTTAAACCTTAAATCTTAACTACTATTTATCTTTCACCTCAATTAACAGACCAATGAAAAAACTACTACTATTGAGTTTTGCGCTGGTGTTCGTCGTGCTTCAGCAGGCATTGGCGCAGGGCAAAACTGTTACGGGTACTGTGACTGACCAGTCGACTGGCGAAGGCCTTCCTGGTGTTGCAGTGCTTGTAAAGGGCACTAGTTCCGGTACGGCTACCGGAGCAGATGGTACTTACTCTATTAATGTGCCGGCGGACGGCAACACACTCGTGTTCCGTTTCCTCGGTTACAAAACTACTGAGCGTGCAATCGGAACAGCTGCTACAGTGAACGTAACGCTTGAAGTCGACCAGAGACAACTTGATGAAGTTGTGGTGGTGGGTTACGGTACACAGCTTAAAAAGGACGTAACAAGCTCCATTGCACAGGTAAAAGGTGAGGAAATCGCCAATCTGGCAACGCCGAGCTTTGACCAGCAGTTAGCAGGTCGTGCGTCAGGTGTTGTTGTGCAGCAGCCATCCGGTATCCTGGGAGCCCCTCCCGTTATCCGTATCCGCGGTACGAACTCTATCTCTGGTAGCAACTCTCCACTTGTTGTAATCGACGGTATTCCCGTGCTGACAGGTAACGTAGGTGCTTATGCTTCTTCTAACGCACTTGCTGATATCAACCCGAACGATATCGAGTCATTCGAAATCCTGAAGGATGGTGCTGCTACAGCAATTTACGGCTCACGTGCCTCTAATGGTGTTATCCTGGTGACAACCAAAAAAGGAAAGCAGGGTCAAATGAAGGTGAGCTATGATATGTATACTGGCTGGGCCAGCCCAATCAAGGTACATGATCTTCTAAATGCTGAGCAGTTTGTTGAGATTGCGAACGAGAAGTACGTAAATGCTGGCAACGCGCCACAGGCATTTATGGACGCCAACGGAACTAACACGGACTGGAATGACCTTGTTTACAGAACGGGTTTCCAGCAGAGCCATACTATCTCTGCTTCAGCAGGTACTGAGAAAAGCAAGTACTACTTTTCTTTGGGTTACACAGATCAGGAAGGTATAGCTGTAGCTAACGATTTGAAGCGCTATACCTTACGTGCCAACTTGGATCAGAAAATATCCAATCGCATCACCTTCGGCCTGAATTCCGGTCTTTCTTATCAGCGTAACAATGGCGTATCTGTAGGTTCCAATAGCTTGAGTGGTAATACTTTCGCAGTGATCCGTATGTTGCCAAACGTAGGGGCATATGATCCAAATGACCCTACAGGTTATAACCTTGATGATGGTAACCCGGCTGCTTTGGGAAGAGGTGCAAACCTTATCCACATCAATAACAATACGCCGAACATCCTTTTTAGCTTGGACAATAATATTCGTAAGTCTACGACTTACCGTGCTAGCGGTAATGCCTTCTTGGATTTCAAGATTTTGACTGGCCTTAACTTCAGAACAGTTTTAGGTGTTGACCTTTCACTGCAGGATGACTATGGTTATATGGACCCACGCCATGGCGATGGTAGAGGCTTAAATGGCTACATAGACCAGATTTATTCTCCATACACTACTTGGAACTGGCAGAACATCCTGTCTTATAACAAGTCATTTAACGATGTACACAACATTGATGTGACAGCCGTAGCAGAATATAACAAAACAAGTACCTCATTCTTCAACGCCTTCGGTTCTGGTATCTCTGATCGCCTTTTCAAAGATAACCTTGTGACTGGAACAATGGCTAACCAAGAAATTGCGGGTGGTATTGGTGGAAGCGGTCTTTCTTCTTACTTAGGCCGTGTAAACTATAACTACAAAGGAAGATACTATGTAGGTGGCTCACTCAGAGCGGATGGTCTTTCTAAGCTTTCTCCAGATAACCGTTGGGGTTATTTCCCAGGTGTTTCTGCCGCATGGCGTGTGTCTGAAGAAGAATTCTTCAAGAACTCAAGCGCTCTGAGCGTTATCACTGACTTCAGAATAAGAGGTAGCTACGCAGAAGTGGGTAACTCTAGTATTGTAGGTGGTGATTATCCTTATCTGGGCTCTTTTGCTCCTCGCCCTTACGGTGGCCTGAGTGGTATTGCTTTCAGTAACACGGGTAACGGTGACCTGAAGTGGGAAACACAAGAAATCATTGACTTCGGTGCTGACTTTGGCCTGTTCAATGGTCGCCTGAACCTGGAAGTTGCTTACTGGCAGAAGAATAACAAGGACATGGTGCTAGGTGCTCCAACTCCTCCTTCGCTTGGTTTGCCAGGGAACCTAATCTATAGAAACATCGGTACGATGAAGAACGATGGTATCGAAGTATCTTTGAGCGGTGCAGTACTTGAGAAAACCAACTTCTCATGGAATGCCAATTTGAACTTCTCTACTCAGAACAACAAAATAACTGCTCTTGTAGATAACCAGGATCAGATATTTGACTATACCATCCATAGAGAAGGTGAGTCTTTCAACTCTCTTTATGGCTACATCTATGAAGGTGTGAACGTTGCAAACGGAAACCCAATCTATAGAAAAGCCGATGGTAGCTTAGTTCAGTCAAGCCTCCAGATCGGACAATCTGGCTACAAGGTTTATGACCCAGCTAACCCAAGCGATATCTCAAAGGCTTCAACCCTTGGTACTGCTGACAAAGTTGTGTTAGGAAGCGCTCTGCCTAAGTGGTTTGGTGGCTTTGATAACAACTTTAAGTATGGCGACTTTGACATGAACGTGTTCTTCCGCTTCTCTGGTGGTAACAAGATCATGAACCGTACACGTCAGGACTTACTGAACCAGACCTTCGAGAACAATGGTACTGAAATTCTTGGCAGATGGCAGTCTCCAGAGAATCCTGGTGATGGTGTAACTCCGAAACTTTATCAGGGTAGAGGTGTAGCTGCGAACAATGACGGTCAGACATCCACACGTTTTGTTGAGGATGGTGACTTCTTGAAACTAAGCAATGTAGCCATCGGTTACACGCTGCCTTCGTCTCTTACAAGCAAAATTAATGTTCAACGCCTGAGAATGTATGCACAGCTTCAGAATGCATTCACTATCACTGGTTACAAAGGTCTAGACCCAGAAGTATTTACTTCTACCGGTGTTGATTTTAATGGTAACCCGCAGCAACGAGTAGTTTCTGTAGGCCTGAACTTAGGATTTTAATTAATATTAAATTACTGACACAATGGAAAATAGAAATTTTCTAAAAAATAGATTGAGGCTGGTATTGATGGCTCCTGCACTTGCGCTGGCAGTTATGATGACCTCCTGCGAAAAGGAAACAATAGAATTGCTTCCAAAAGACCGAATTACAGAAGAAAGCGCGTTCCAGGACCCTGAAAGAATTCAGCTAGCTATGCTGGGTGTGTATGATGCCGCCCAGACAGGTTTCTATCCTGGTGGCCAGCGTGGGTATCCTTTTGGAGCTGCAGCCACTGCTCAGGCTGACATGCGAGGGGAGGATATGCTGAATGTTGCTGCTTTCTATGCCTTTACATACGAGTCTACGTTCAACGCAACTACTACATTGAACAATGTGGTTATGTGGGAATCATTATACGGTCTTGTAAACAAAGCCAACATAATGATTGACGGTTTGAAGACGGCTGCTGAGGCAGGCGTAATCACCCAGGAACAAGCAAATTCTTATGAAGGGGAGGCAAGATTCCTGCGTGCACTGGCACACCACGAACTGCTGTTGAACTTCGCAAGACCTTATAATGAGACAGGAGACGCTTCTCATTTAGGCGTGCCTTACCGTAGATTGGCTGTAAACGATCCTGCAAGTGTGGATGAAGCCAAATCTCAGGGAAGACACACCGTGAAAGAAAGCTATGCTATGCTGTTAGAAGACCTTGACTTCGCTGAGCAGCACATAACTGTTTCACAACTCACCAGAGCCTCCAAAGGAGCGGCGATTGCTCTTAAAACAAGGGTGAAACTGCACATGAGAGACTGGAACGGTGTCATTACAGAAGCAGATAAAATTGTTTCAGGCTCCGGACCATTCACTAGCCCAATTGGCAATTATGCACTGACAGCCGCACCTGAAGGTCCATTTGTTGGTAATAAAGGAAACAGCGAATCTATTTTCTCTATCCTGAACTCTACAGATGACAACCCAGGTACAAACGCTGCTCTGCCGGCTATGTATAGAGGAGAAAACCGCGCCCTGGTTGCGATCAGCCCTACCATCTGGAACCAGACTTTCTGGCCAAAGGAGGATTTGAGAAGAACAGACCTTGCTGGTACTTATGCTGGTGGTGTATTCACTAAGAAATACATTGACCTGAGTGGTTGGTCTGACAACACTCCTATTATCAGGTATGCTGAAGTGCTTCTTAATCTGTCTGAGGCAATCGCAAGAACAGAAGGTGTAAATGACAAAGCAGTAGCCCTTTTGAACAGCGTAAGAAGCAGATCGACTTCTGAAACATATGCTACGTCAGGAGCATCCGCTGCTTATCTGAACATCAGCAGTGCTAATGACCTGCTTCAGGCTATCATGAACGAGCGCAGAATCGAGTTTCTTGCAGAAGGTTTACGCTGGAAGGATATTCACAGAACAGCTAAAAACGGTGAATTAGGTGTAAACGGCGTGCCTGCTAAAGTTGCTTATGGTGCTGTTAAACTAACAGACTGGGTTGCAGCAAGTGGTGAACTGAGACCTGCTCTCTTTACCAGTATTCCGGCAATACCATATGCGGATAACCGCTTCCTGTGGCCAATACCAACTTCTGAGATCACTACTAACCCTGTGTTAGCTGCTCAGCAAAACCCTGGATACTAAGCCTTACGGATAGTATAGATTTAAAAAGCCCTGTCAGCGGAAGTTGACAGGGCTTTTTTTTATTTTTGTTATTCAAACTTCTATACACACCATGGCACTTCTACGAAATTACAGTGGCTATACCTTAGAGGCAGGTATAGATGAGGCTGGCCGCGGTTGCCTGGCTGGCCCTGTGGTGGCCGCTGCCGTTATACTGCCGCCAGACTATAGCCACAGCTTACTGAACGATTCAAAGCAACTGAGCCATAAGCAAAGGCTGCAGCTACGGGTAGATATTGTGCGGGATGCGGTAGCCTGGGCAATAGGAGAGGCGAGTCCTGCTGAGATTGACCAGATCAACATTCTGCAAGCAACTTATCTGGCGATGCATCGGGCCATCGGGGGGCTAAGCCTGGAACCGGAGTATCTTATTGTGGACGGAAACAGATTTAAGGTATACGGCGAGTTGCGCCATGCCTGTATTGTGAAGGGTGATGGGAAGTACCTGTCCGTTGCGGCGGCCTCTGTGCTGGCCAAAACGCATCGGGACGAGCTGATGTGTGCGCTTGCAAAAGAACACGACACTTACGGCTGGGAACGTAACGCAGGATATCCCACAAAAGAGCATCGCAATGGCATTGCGCAGTTTGGGGCCACGCAACACCATCGCCAGTCATTCAGGTTACTGTCAGAAGAGCAATTGTTATTATTCCCTAACAAGGAGACAGAAGGGCTTATTTAAGCTTTATGAGATCAAGAAACAGTGTAAAGTTGTCGAGAGAAGAGGGGCTGGCCTCAAAATTTTCAAAGCTCATCGGCTTTACGATATAGCCTGCCACGTTCAGCTTTTGCGCAGCCATACGGTCTGTCTCCTCGTTTGAGGTAGTCATAATGAAAACCGGGATATGGCTGAATTCAGGCTCATGGCGCAGCTCGGCCAAAAATTCCAGCCCATTCATACGCGGCATATTGATATCGAGTAAAATAACACTGGGTGCAGGGGATATTTTGGGCACACCTGTTCCTCGCAGCATGTCAAGCGCCTCACGGCCGTTGCGGGCTACATGAGTCGGATGGGTAATGCCTATTTTTTTAAGTTCGCGTTCTACATTCATAATATCCAGATAATCGTCTTCAACTAAGAGGATATTAACGTCTTTATTTATCATAGCACTTATGGGAATTCAATGATCAAATCTAATATAATTATTTCAATTATGCCTGATTTTTAGGCCAGGTAAAACTGAATGTTGCTCCCTTGCCGGGGCTCGAGGACACCCAAATGTTGCCCCCATGGTGTTCTACGATCTTTTTCACGATGGCCAGACCTACGCCTGTACTTTCTACTGCGTCGCGCTCCTGCAGGGTCTGAAAAATCACGAATATACGCTCGTGGTACTGCGGCTCTATACCTGGCCCATCGTCTGATACCGAGAAGGTATAGAAGTTCTCCGACTCCTGGCAGGTAATGTTAATATGGCCGTCCTGGCGATGGTGGTACTTGATGGCATTTGAGATCAGGTTGAGAAAAACCTGGTGCAAATGTACCCGCTCCGTATAAATGTGGGGCATATCTGGCCCGATTTCAATGTTAAAGCCTACCGGTGGCGAGGTCATATCCGTTACTTCTGCCAGCAGTTGCTGCACGTCTACCATCTCCTGGGCATAACTGTTGCGATCTACGCGGGCAAGGGCCAGTATACCATTGATCAGGTTTTCCATACGGTGTACCCGCACGCGCATCATTATCAGGTACTCCTTTATATTGTCAGGCAGGTTCTGCCCCATGTCTTCCTCTACCCACCGCGACGCCACTTCTATACCTCTCAAAGGTGCCTTCAGGTCATGCGATACGACATAGGCAAACTGGTCGAGTTCTTTGTTCTTGCGATCCAGTTCAGAGAACGTTTCATCAATCGTGGCCGACATCCTGTTCAGGGAGTACGACAACTGGCTGAGTTCATCTTTGGAGGTGTCCACGATCTGGGTCTGGTATTCTCCCTTCGAAATTTTTTCGGCCAACGTCACCATCTGCATGATGCGATTAGAGATGATGCGGGTAATATACCACGCCCAACCAAGGCCTAGGAGCACCGACAGTATGGTAAGAACGGTGGAAACCTGCCTTGTAGTATTGATACTGACATTCAGGCGCTCATTTCTCTCTCCCCGCAAGGTATACTCATGGGAGTTGAACACGCGGAAGTCGCTTCGGATAGTATCCATCAGCACTTTCTCACCCAGCACCAGCGTATCGAGTTTCATGTCGAAAGCACGGGAGGAGTATTCGAGCGTGTCGCCTCTTTTCATTTCGATGAGCGGCTCTGCATACTCTGTAATCCAATCATCGTGTGTATTGATGATCTTATCAAGTTTCTGCTTCTGACTCTCAGAGGCGGTATAATTTCTCACATCATCTCGTAGCCTGCTGAGCAGCCTTCGGGCTTCGTAGTAAGGCTCCAGAAACACTTCGTTTCCGTTAAGCAGGTAGCCTCGCAAACCAGCTTCCATATCGATGATATTACGTTGCAAAGAAGCAGAGTTTCGGACCACAATCTGAGAGCGGGTTACCCAGCGCATGTTCTCGATCACATCCTCCGACAACCTGAAGTTTACGATGGCAACAGTAGTAAAAAGCAGCGATATCAGGACGAACCCGATAAACAGCTTGGTTGATAGCTTCATGAAATATTATCTGATGAGCGCCGGACTGAGCTTTTGATGAGACAGACGATATCCTGCTAAGTTAATAAAAATGATGCTAAGCAAACTAAACTGCCAGGTAATACGGGTAGCAGGCTGCTTGAGACAATAAGGCGAGGGCACACTTTTCCTGTGTGCTAATCGGTAGAGAGTAGTAAATGGCATGATCCTTTTGGCTAAAAAAGTGATGGCTTGATTTACGCACCGACCCCGACAAGGTTATACACAAAAGAGTGTTGATAAAGGTTGACAGCAGGCAGTTAGCCCTAGAAATAGCATTTAAGCTATACAGATCAAGTTCCTGCATAAAATTTCAGAAGCGGTTTTATTTTACTTAATTTTGGGCATCTACTTTATTAGCAATCAAATCTGATATGGAACTCAAGAAAATAGCTTTGAATGATGTGCACGAGTCGCTGGGAGCGAAGATGGTGCCTTTTGCTGGGTATAACATGCCCGTGCGCTACTCATCTGATATGGAGGAGCACAACACGGTGCGCAACGCGGTAGGTATATTCGATGTGTCGCACATGGGTGAGTTTATGGTAAAAGGCCCTGAGGCACTTGACCTGATCCAGCGCATCACCACAAACGATGCCTCTAAGCTAACGCCAGGCAAGATTCAGTATTCCTGCTTCCCGAACGAAGACGGCGGTATTGTAGACGACCTGCTGGTGTACTGCATGGCTGAGAATGAATACATGCTGGTGGTGAATGCCTCTAACATCGACAAGGACTGGGCCTGGGTAAATAAATTCAATACCAAAGGCGCTGAGTTGCAGAATATTTCAGATGAGATGTCGCTGTTTGCCGTGCAGGGCCCGAAAACGGTAGAGGCCCTTTCTTCGCTTACTTCTGTAGACCTTGGCAGCATGACCTACTATACCTTCGAAAAGGGTGATTTTGCCGGTGTGCCCGATGTTATACTCTCTGCCACAGGCTATACCGGTTCCGGCGGATTTGAGATTTATGTAAAGAATGAGGATGCCAAAAAGGTATTCGACGCGATCATGGAAGCTGGCAAAGAGCAAGGTATAAAGCCAATTGGTCTGGGTGCCCGCGATACGCTGCGCCTTGAGATGGGCTTCTGCCTCTATGGCAACGACATCAGTGACACAACTTCTCCTCTGGAGGCTGGTCTGGGCTGGATCACCAAATTTGACAAGGAGTTCACCTACTCTGAAAACCTGAAAGAGCAGAAAGCAGCCGGTGTGCAGCGCAAGCTGGTTGGGTTTGAGATGCTGGAGAAGGCTATACCTAGAGCACACTACGAGATAGTAAACGCCGAAGGTGAGAAGATAGGCGAGGTAACTTCAGGCACTATGTCACCATCGTTGGGCAAAGGCATCGGTATGGGCTACGTGCAGACCGAGTATAGCAAACCGGGTACTGAAGTATTTGTACGCGTGCGCAACAAAGACATGAAAGGCCAGATCGTGAAGCCACCATTTGTAAAGAAATAATTTGATTGTTGAATGGTTAGATTGTTTAATTGTTTGAAAACAGACGATTTAACCATTCAACAATTTAACAATCTAAGATTCAAAGAATGCCGAGTATAGATGTGTGCTACAGCCCAGAGCTGTTGCACTTGTATGAACTGGAGGGGAAGGCAGTGGTGGCCGTGGACATTCTGCGTGCTACCTCCACTATGGTGACGGCCTTTGCGCATGGCGCCACCGATATTATACCTGTGATGCAACTGGAAGAGTGCCGCGCCTATGCCGGGCAAGGCTGCCTGACCGCTGCGGAGCGCAACGGCATTAAAGCCGAAGGCTTTGATCTGGGCAATTCGCCTTTCGCCTACATGAACGGACAGGTAAAGGACCGCACCGTGGCCATCACAACCACCAACGGTACACGTGCCATCCGTTTGTCAGAAGCAGCACAGGAGATTATTGTAGGGGCATTTCTTAACCTGGAAGCTGTGGCGCAGCACTTGCGGGAGCTGCAATTGGACGTACTGGTAGTTTGTGCCGGCTGGAAAGGCAAATTTAACCTGGAAGACACGCTTTTTGCCGGTGCACTGGCCGAGCGTCTGCAGGGCGAGTTTGAGTTTGAGAACGACGCCACACTGGCTTCGTTATACCTGTACCACGCTGCCAAGAGCGACATGGTCGCTTTCCTGCGCCAGTCCTCCCACGTGCGTCGCCTCGAAAATCTCGAAATCCACAAAGACATCGAGTTCTGCCTCCAGCACGATACCTACAATGTGCTGCCCGTTTGGAAAGGAGACAGGCTGGTAAACTTAAAAGATTCCCGAGTTCTGAGTTCTGAGTCTTGAGTTATAGAAAATGAAAGATATTTCTTCCAATGCGAAATAGATGCTCAGGAAAGGAGATTAAGAGAAAACTAACTTAGGACTCAGAACTAATCTTCACCTCAGTTTCTCGTTCTGCTTATGCCTTTCGCTGTCGCGGGAGGTTTTCTTTTCCAGGTTTTTACGAAGCGCTTCGGTGAGGTCTATACCTGTCTGGTTGGCGATACAGATGAGCACGAAAAGCACATCCGCCAGTTCGTCGGAGAGTTGCTTGCCCTCATCGCTTTTCTTAAATGATTGCTCACCATATTGCCGGGACATGATGCGGGCTACTTCACCTACTTCTTCCGTGAGAATGGCCATGTTGGTCAGTTCGTTGAAATAACGAACGCCGTTCTCTTTGATCCAGTTGTCAACGATCGTTTGGGCTTGGGCAATGGTCATAAGGTATAGGGGCTTTAATTATTTGCCAAATTTAATGACAAAATCAACGTAAGGCACACCGATCAGGATAGATTCCGCAATATCACCGTTGTTTATAAAAGCCAGGTCAACCGTCAGGCGCTCTCCCATAAACCGCACGCCATACGAAATCAAACCATAGTAGCCGTCGCTGGGCACCAGCCAGTTCTCCGACACCAGGCCCACCCGACGACTTATCCGCTTCATGCCACTCAGGTTGAGCACCGGCCTTTTTGAGAATTCGTCGTCCACAAATCCATAGCCCATACCCAGTGTTACGTTATCGTCGGTGTTGCCATAGGTCACAATGCCATAGCCTATACCTAAGCCGGAGAAACCTTCATCAAGCCCGATCACATTCATGTACAGCAAACCGCCGCCGGCCCGCCATTTGTCATTTACCTCAAATGTAGCCTTTGGTGTGATGTAGAAAGCCGGTGTGCCCGAGAAAGTGGAAATCAGTTCGAAGCCGCCGCCTATGGTAATGTTGTCGGTGACACCAATGTTGATAGAGTTGAGCAGCAGGTAGGTGTTCTGGTAGTAGGCTTCGCCTTTCTTAAGGCTGAAGGCAGAAGGAGAGAAAAGATAGCGCGTTGCATTGGGGTTTTCGAACCAGTACTCGCCATCGCGCATGCGGCTATCATCTACGATCTTGGTGCTTTTGATCTGGATATGTGGAATCACAATTTCGCCGGCACTGTCGGTTTGCAGGCGTATGCCCCCGTCCGTTTGCCCTAAAAATATACCCTGAATCACTGAGCCATCGCGGGTTTCGACGATCCAGCGCTTGCCCACCACGCTTTTGGTGAGCGTGGTATCGGTCTGGGCCTGAGCGCCGGTTGCTATACCTGTCATGAATAAGGAGCACAGCAGCAGCCGGCCAAGGAATTGCGGCAGCCAGGCTGCCTGATAAGGTATAGCTTTCATATAAACCGTCCGGTTAGGTATAGCTGAATTAGGTAGAAATATATAGATAATTCCTTTTGCTTATCCAGCTTGCTTTAGAATTATTCGGAGCGGTTTATTCCCGGTTTTTGGAGTCTATCACAATCGTAACCGGACCGTCGTTGAGCAGGGCTACTTTCATGTCGGCGCCAAATTCACCGGTCTGCACTTTCTTCCCCAAAGCCTCTTCCAAAAGCGCTACAAAACGCTCATACAAAGGTATAGACACAGCTGGCGGGGCTGCCTGAATATAAGAAGGACGGTTGCCTTTTTTCGTAAGCGCATAGAGCGTAAACTGACTGATCACCAGCACATCACCCTGCACATCCTGCACACTCAGGTTCATTTTATCTTTATCGTCGCTGAAGATGCGAAGCTGAACTACTTTGTTGGCAATCCATTTGAGATCTTCTTCGGTATCGTCGTTGGTGAAGCCGGCAAGCAATAGCAGCCCGAGGCCGATCTCGCCTTTCACCTGGTTGTTTATGGTAACAGAAGCTTGGGTAACGCGTTGGACAACGATGCGCATAAGGTATACCTTTGGTTCAGTTGCAAAGGTAGGAATTCTGGCCTATCTATACTTGACCTCGTTTTCCCTTAATCAACGTAGCCTTCATACCTGATCCGGTTCACTTTGCCGTTTTTCAGGAAAAAGCGCAGCGAGATGGGAGCCCCCTCTACAGTAGTCGCCACAATCTCGGAGTTGGTTTGCAGGATGCGCACGTCGTAGTTCTTGAGTTTGGTCATCAGCTCGGGCTGACTCATACCTACCTTCATATTGTTGCGGAGCGCTATACCTGCGTTGCGGATGTCAGCCACCTGCAGCAGCAGATCGCCGGTTTGGGAAGGAGCATAAAGCTCGATCACCGACTCGCCAAAGCGGATAGTAAAGATCGTGTCCGTGATAGCAGGGTGGTGCAGGTTCTCCACTGGGTCGGCATCGAGCGTGAAGTCCGTGCTGATACGGGCAAAGTAGGCATCCAGCTTTTTGCTCTGGCGGTAATCTGACAGGAACGGGTTGCCCAGGAAATCAATGGTAGCTGGCGGACCGGCTGGCTGGCGATGGACCAGTAGGGTGTCGGGCGCTACCTGTTGTCGGTTGCGCTCCTGTGGTTCTTCTGCGAGTTCTTCCTGTGTTTCCTCCGGGCGACAGGCGCCCGCATTGGTGCTGATCAGCAACAGCAGGACCAGCAGGCGTACAGAAAGGCTGTACCTGTGTCGTAGGCTGAGGCTGAAAAGATGTAACATGGTATAGGTTAAAAAGCGGGGAAGCAAATTATACTTTTCATACGAGAACAGACGTTCTTAAAGTTTTGTTTAATTGGAAATTTATTCTGTAGATTCTGCGGGGTATAAAGTATAATTTTGCGGCAAATATCCACATTTATGTCATTACAACAAATAGCTTTGGTCACTTGCCAGAGCCTGGGTGATTATACCACCAATGCCGATAGCGAAGATGAGCGTCTGTACCGTTTTTTAGCCGAAAAAGGCCACGAAATTTCTTTTCAGGTATGGGACAATGAGCAGGTAGACTGGACCTCATTCGATGCCATCATCATCAAGTCTCCCTGGGACTACTTCGATAAAATACAGGCCTTCTATACCTGGCTCGACAAGCTGGAGGCGCTGGGCTGCCGCGTGCTCAACCCGGTTCAAACGCTGCGCTGGAACGCCGATAAGGTATACTTCAAAGCGATGCAGGCGCAAGGTGTTAAGATTGTGCCAACCGTGTGGCTGGAGCAGGGCTCTACATTCAATCCTGAGAGTGTATTTGGGGCGATCGGGCAGGAGAAAATCATTGTGAAACCGCGCGTGAGCGGAGCAGCGAAGAACACCCTGGCCATCAGCAGAGCAGAGGTAGGCGATTATACAGCGCGCATCAATGCCTTGCTGCAGGAAGAACCGTTTCTGGCGCAGCCTTTCCTTGAGGAGATCAAAACACAGGGCGAGTGGTCCTTCCTTTTCTTCAACGGCAGGTATAGCCACGCGGTGCTCAAAACAGCCCGGGCAGGCGATTTCCGGGTACAGCACTTTTTCGGGGGGAGCGTGCATACTCCAAAACCACCGGCCAACATGCTCGAAACCGCTACTACCATTGCAGAGCAGTTTGCACAGGATTGTCTGTATGCCCGTGTGGACGGAGTGGAGCTGAACGGCGAGCTGGTGCTGATGGAGCTTGAACTGATCGAGCCTTTCCTTTTTCTGAGCACGAGTGAGGGATCCCTGGAGCGTTACTATCAGGCACTGCTGGAATTGACAGAGCATACTAACGCCAGGGTATAATCTATACCTTGCCTATACCTTACTCTGAAAGACGAGCACCGGCAATGGCGCATGCAGCACCATCTTTTTGGCCAGGCTGGGGTTGAAGAGTGAGTCGAATGTGCCGCGCTCCTGGGTAGTCAGGGCCAGCAGATCGATTGTTTCGCTGCGGGCAAAGTCCTGCAAGGCCTCCGCTACATCCTCGCCTTCGAGCAGGGCATAACGGATGTCGTTTTCGGGTGCACCGTGCTGAAGGTCTTGCTGCAGTACCAGTAACTTTTCACGGTCTTCTTCGGGGTCGTCGGAGATATGCACGCAGTAGATCATGGGGTCCAGATGGCCGAATATTTTCCGGATGCGGTCAATATCGGCCACGTCCGTTTTGCCGAAGTCAGTAGCGTAAAGGATGCGGCCGGGTATAATGCCATTGAATTGATTTGGTATCGTCAGCACGGGCACACGCGCCTCATCAATCACCTTGGTCGATACGGTGCCAAACACTGCCCGTCCGATGCTTGCCTCGCCTTTGGTGCTCATAATGACCAGGGAAGGACGGAAGTGTTCTGCCTGTTCAGGTATTTCCTCTTCGGGCAGGCCATGAACAAGCGTCCGCTCGATGTGCAGGGTGCTGTCCATGCTGCGGGCTTTTTGCATCAATTCCTCATACAGGGCTTCGAGTTGCTCCAGCGCTTCGGTTTCGTTGCGGTGCAGCACACGCTCGGCCAGCTGTTCTGAGGGATTCAGGGTGGCAGCGCTGGACGGCACCGGATTGGCATCGGCCAGGTAGTCCTGAAAGCAGTGGAGCAGCAGCAGCTTGGCGCCCGGAACACCGGCTGCAAGTTGCAGGGCGTACTGGCTGGCCTTGGTGGAGCCTTCCGAAAAATCAACAGGTAAAAGTATCCGGAACATGTTTGGGAGGTTTGGGTTGGCCCCTATATACGCACAATGCCCTGCCAGGTATAGGCTGTAGCCGCTAAACAGGTATAGATATCAGGATATTTTGGGTATGAAATGGTACGGAAGGCGCTATACTGGGGTGTTTTCTATTTTTTTCGGTTAATTTGTAGCTTCATACACCCCGCTATGCCGAAACGCATTGTCTTTTTCTTCATCGCATTTGTAACACTTGCCTCGTTGGCCTACTATGGCTTTAGCAGGTGGCAGGACGCACAGCAGAAGGTGAACCTCTGGACCCTGGTGCCTGAAACGGCAGCTTTTGTGGTGGAAACCAATAACCACAACAACCTGAAAAAGCACCTGGAGGAAACCGCTCTATGGGAAAGTTTCTCGTTGTTGCCGGTGGTGCAGCGCTTTCAGGAGCACATGACCATGCTTGACAGCGTGGCACCCGGCAACCAGCGCCTCGAGCGTTTCCTCGACAAAAAAAATATTCTCACCTCGATTCACGTGCTTGGCAAGACCGATGTGGAGTTTGTGTATTACATCCCGGTGGCGTCGGTAGGGGAACATCGTTTTTTGCGCACGCTTACCGAAAACATCGTCAAAAATCCGGTGTTTAAGGAAAATACGCGCGAGTACCAGGGTATGCTGCTCACCGATGTGACCAATACTCAACTGGGCAACAGCTTTACCTTCTTCTCTTATCACAACAACATCATCCTGAGTGCTTCGCCTGTGCTGGTGGAGGAGATCGTGCGCCGCATCAACCGGGGTAAACTCAGCTCCGTTGCCGCAGACTACCAGAAAGTGAATTACCTGAGCCAGGCCGATGTGTACGCCAACGTGTTTGTGAACTACCGTGCCCTGCCTGACCTGTTAGGGCTTTTTGTGCAGGAAGACCTGATGCCGCAGGTGCGCTACCTGAGCAGCTTTTGCCGCAACGCCATGCTGGAACTCAAGCTCGACCAGAATAAGGTTTTCCTGAATGGTTTTTCTAATCCGGAAACGCTAGAAGGCTCCTTTCAGACCAAACTGCAGCCAGCCAAGCCCCGTCCCCTCGAAATTAAACTGTTGCTGCCTACGCGCACAGCCATGCTGATGCATTTTGGAGTGGGAGAGGTGGCCCGTCTGCGCGATGGTAAAGCTCCTGCCGACGCGTACAGCCCCGCCATCGACAGTCTGGCCGGCTCTTTTAACCAGGAGATCGCGCTGGCTTACATGGAGTCCTACAACATGAACACGAGCCCCGATAAGATGGTGATTGCCCGCATGGAAGGCGGCGGCAAAACCGACGCTCGCCTACAGGCCCTGGCACAACAGCTTAGCAAAGCCCAGAACAAAAAGGTCTATACCGAAAAGTACGGCAACTATACCTTGCAACTGCTGGACCTGGAAGAATTACCAGCCCGATTGTTTGGCAGTTTGTTCGCCGGATTTGAGCAGAGCTACGTGCTGCAGCTCGATAATTATATGATCTTCTCGCCGGAAGTAGCCAGTCTGCACGCCCTCATCGACGACATCAATGCAGGGGAAGTATGGGGACGCTCTGTGGCGCAAAAGTCTTTTCTGGAGGAAACATTGCAGGAAGGTAACTTCAGTCTATACCTGAACACCGTGAATGCCTGGTATATTCTGAACCGTTATGTGCAGGAAGAGAACCGCGAGGACCTCTTGCAGAACTCAAGCCTGATCCGAAGATTTAACCAGGTGAGCGTGCAGTTTGCCCGCGCCGAAAACCAATATTATACCAGTGTACTGTTCAGAAGGCAGGAGCGCAGCGCCGACAGTAACCAGGAAGGTTTCGAAGAAGAGCTGACCATCCCATTCGCAAGCCGCCTGATATCGCCGCCATACCCAATCCAGAATGCCATAGACCGCAGCCGGGAAGTGGTAGTGCAGGACTCTATGCAGGTGCTGCACAACATTACCTCCACCGGCAGCCGTGGCTGGACCGATACGCTACAGACACAGGTAAGAGGCAGTCTGCAGCAAATCGAGCTTGGCAGCGACAAGCGGCTGCGCTATGTGTTTGCCACAGACACCCGCATCCAGGCTATCGATAACCTGGGGCGCAATCTGGAGCATTTTCCGTTTAATGTAAGTGATACTTTGCGCCTGCAGCGCCTGTCCGTGTTTGACTTCCAGAAAAACCGTGACTATCGCTTTTTGGTAGACGACGCCCTTGGCAACCTGTACATGTTCGATACGCGAGGCAACGCTATACCTGGCTGGCAACCCCGCCGCATGGACTACCGACTGGCAGCTACTCCGCAGCACGTGCGGGTAGGTGGCCGGGACGTTATTATGGTGCTGCTCGAGAACGGCTATGTATATGCCCTCAATACTAAAGGCGAAACTTATCCGGGCTTTCCTTTCAGTTTGCGAGTACCCATTACATCAGAAGGTATGATTCGGGCGGGTGCCGACCTGCGCCGCTCTGTGGTGACGGTGGTGACGCGCTATGGTGAGGTGGTACAGTTTAACCTGCAGGGCCAGGTGGTGAAGCGGGAGCAGCTGCCACGTCCAAGCAAAAGCGCCATGTTCGATCTCGTGCCCGATGCCAGCGGCCGTTCCTTCATTATTGTGCGGCAGGAGCAGGGCAAAGTGGCCGCCTTCGACCAGGACCTGAAAGAGTTGTTTGAGAAACGCTACGTGACATCGGCGCCCAAAATTGTGCAGTACTTTAACTTCGGGGGCGGTAACCAGGTATACGCTATTACCGAAACCGGCCCGCAGAAAACTTACCTATATGGCCCGGATGCGCGCCTGATAGGAGGCAGATCGCTGGAAAGCAACCAGCCTGTTAGCATCCACTACAATGAGGTAGGCAATAACTACTCCGTCTACAAAGTGTTCCGCAACGAGCTTCAGAAACTCAACTTCAAACTGCCTGATTAAAAGCTAACATCTCCTCGTTAGCTCAAGTTGGTACTTCATTTCCTGTGATATCTTCTTATTTACTACAGATTCGGCAAGATCTTCTTCTCTTGAAATAAAGTCTACTGTATCAATCATATAATTGCTGATATTCAGGGTGTGGTCCAGATCTTTATCAAGAATAAATGCCACAAGCTCTAAAACGGATGCTGATGCATTTAAGGCAAGACTTCCATTCTCAAATTCTTCTGTAACAGGTATTATACTCTCTATTTGGCTAGCAAGCCTTAGTAACGTACTTTTTTTAGTGCTATCGAAACAATTGGTCGTTTCGCAAAATTTTATGCTATCTAAGAGGCTGTTTTAATTTCCTTTATTTAGTTTGTTAAGCATGATGTGAATCATGGCCACTTTTATCATCGTCTCAGACGATTTGGTGGAGTACTCATAGTCCTTGGACAGCCTCCTGTAAAGGTTGAGCCAGCCGAAGGTCCGTTCCACTATCCATCGCTTAGGTAAAGCTTCAAAGGCTTTCTTGTGGATCTTCTTCACAATCTCCAGCCTCCAGTTCAGGTGGCGGAACGTGTTTTTCACCCACTCCCACATGGCAAGCCCGCCGTAGCCCTGGTCGGCGAAGAACAGCCTCAGGCGACTGAAGTCCGCCATCCTGGAGGCGGCCCTTTGCAGCAGCCACTGGGCTCCCTGCCGCTCGGCAACGTCTGCCCGGTGGACGATGAGCACGATCAACAGGCCCAGCGTGTCAACCATCAGATGCCGCTTGCGCCCCTTCACCCGCTTGGCCGCGTCATAGCCCCGCTCGCCGCCCTGCTGCACGGTCTTCACGCTCTGCGAGTCGAGGATGCCCACGCTCGGGGAGGCCGCCTTGCCATGGCGGCCCCTGACCTGCTTTGAGAGACAATCGTGGAGCATTTCCCAGCAACCATCCCGCCGCCATTTACGGTAATAGTAGTAGGCCGTCTGCCAGCAGGGCAGGTCTAGCGGCATCATGCGCCACTGAACGCCCCCCTTGACCACGTAGAATATGCCGTCCAGAATGCTGCGAAGCGGCCACTGGCGCTTGCGCTGCAGCATCTGCTCCTCGAATATCTCCGCTATTAAAAGCCATTGGGTGTCGGTTAAACTACTTGGGTAAGTCATAAGTCTGCTAACTTTTCTTACTCAAACAACCGGCACCTGCTTTTTTATTCATTCAAATCAAAACAGCCTCTAATAAAGTGTTAGGATTTCCCCAGGTAGAATGTTCATGAAATTCTAGGTAATAAGGTAGCAATCGGTTGCAAATACTTATCGCAAAAGCTGCTACATCATCGTTAGAAAGTTTACTCAATTGCGCTTTTAGCAAATCAAGAAATTCAGGAATATTCATCGTGAATTATATAAATGTTACTTTAAAAGCTCTTAAACCAGCCTTTCTTATAAAACAGGTATAGCTGCACCAGTACAAGGGTCGTCATTAGCACCATCAGGATGGGGTAGCTGTAGGGCAGGTATAGCTCGGGCATGCTCAGCCGAAACACCTCGCCAGTTTCAGGGTCTTCGCGCGAAAAGTTCATGCCGTATACCCCGGCGATAAAGCTTAGCGGTATAAAGATACTCGATATGATGGTGAGCACTTTCATAATCTCGTTCATGCGGTTGCTCACCGTAGACATGTACAGCTCCACCAAACTCGTCGACATTTCCTTGTGGCTGTCAATCAGGTCGATGAGTTGGACCGTGTGGTCGTAAGCATCCCGGAAGTATACCTTCAGGTTATCAGGTATAATGTCTTCGTCCATGCGCAGCAGTTCGTTCATTTTGTCGCGCTCCGGCCAGGCGATGCGCCGCAGTTTTATCAGTTCGTTTTTGAGATCCAGTATCTCGCGTAGGGTTTGCTTTGTCGGGTTATCCAGAATTTTCTGTTCCAGTTCCTCAATGTAAACTCCGATGGCCCCCATCACCGGGAAATAGTAATCGAGCACCACGTCCAGAATGGCATACACGACATACATGGGCGGTCGTTGCCGGATGACGCCTTTGCCAGCCCGGATGCGTTCGCGGAGTGGATCCAGGCAGTCTTCATAGTCGCTCTGCAGGGTGAGCACATAGTTAGAGCCGGAGAAAACCGAGAGTTGCACGTCTTCCAGGGTATGCTGTTCTTCCTTCCAGCGGAGCATGCGGGTGATGATGAAAAGGCGGTCGTCGAGCTCGTCGACTTTGGGGCGCTGGTAATCGTTGATCACGTCCTCCATCTGCAGCGAGTGAATGTCGAAGTCCTGCTTGAGCAACTCCAGCATGCTGAGGTCAGCGTACCCACGGATGTCAATCCAGTGTGTAGCGTCAGGTTGCGATTTTACCTGCTGCACCAGTTCGGCGTAAGAAACCAGCTCCTGCTCCTTGAACAGCTGCCCGTTAAAGGACATCAGAAAATAACGGGGGGCATGTGCCTCATAAGGTATAAAGAGGGAGCCTGGGCTGATGCCGAGTCTACGGTCAAGGATTTTATGTCGGGAGTGTTGACGTTTCTTCTTAGCCATTGTGTTGACGGTGTATGCTGCAGCCGTGTAAGTTAATGAAAATTAGGTTTTGCTTTACGATTGTGCAAGCGAGCTTTGTTTTGTTGTGGCGGCTGCTGCAGGTATAGCAAACTGTTCTCTTTCATAGCTTCGCCTGTGCGGCGGGCACTCACTTTTTGTCTTGACATAAAAAGTAGGCAAAAAAGTCAAGACTCCCCAAATCGAGGGCCCCTCCCCCCACTCGCTGAACGCTCTTGACAGGGGACCCCTTCACCCCCAACAGTGGAGTGTCAAAAGGTGCATCTGGCTAATGCTATTTATTTAATAGCTCAAGGGCAAGTTAGCCTTGCTATCCCTGCCAGTGGTAGTTTGCTACAACGCTTATACCTAATAAAGTGGCAACGCCAGAAATTCCCCTCTTGTGAGGGGCGGAGGTGTGTTAATAGTGCACATGGTAATGCACTTACATTGCTATACCGGAATTGATCGTAGTATTAAGTCGCCTTCCTGTTTTGGGGGGAGAGGCCCTATACAAAAGGAAGGGCTAGGGGAGGTGATTTACCTGTGGCAGGGGGATGTTAATCGTGCACGAGAATTTTGTTAATCTATCCTGATTCAGGCAACCCTAACTCCCTCAATTCCCTGCAGCTTGCCGCTCACTTCTTCTTCCAGCTTTTGCCGAACCTCCAGTGTCATGTGGCAGTCGAGTTCGAATTGCTGGTCTTTTACGCCGAGTTCGTACTCTTTCACCAAACTCATCACGTCATTCATCTGCGGGTAGGCGAAGTATACCTGAAGTAAAGTTGTTTCATGCTTTTCGATGATTGTGGCAATAGTTAGGGCTTCGGCGCTGGAGGTTTTGTAGGCGTTGATCAGGCCGCTGACACCGAGCTTGGTGCCGCCGAAATAGCGTATCACCACAATCAGCACATTGCTCAGGTCGAAGGACCGGATCTGTCCCAAGATAGGGTCACCGGCGGAATGATTGGGCTCGCCGTCGTCGTTGGCACGGTAGCGGCTTTTGTCAGCACCCAGGCTGTAGGCGTAGCAGTGGTGGCGAGCATCGTAATACTGCTTGCGTAGGTCGGTGAGGATCTCTTTCACTTCCTCCTCCGTGTATACCGGGTAGGCCAGGGCAATGAATTTACTTCCTTTTTCTTTGTAGAGGCCTTCGGAGGGCGCTTCGATGGTACGGTAGGTGTCTTCCATAATATAAAACAGATAGGCGGCTATTTCCTGCTATTTAGGCAGCACTTTCGTCTGCAGCACAACAGCCATTCCCGTGCAGACTACTCCGACTGCTAGCTTGGTAATATGATAATAAATTACTGTCTGCAAGTTTACGCTTCGTGGCACTGGTAAAGCCTGAGGTCTAAACCCACAACCCATACCGGATCAGGTAAAACATAGGTATAAAAGCAGGAGCAGGCAGCGCGGCCTGCATTGCAAAAGTAACAGAAGCGTCCGCAAGGGCAAAGCCGGGACCAGATGTATAGGCACATTTGCCGAAATTGTTTTAATTTGTGGCTCTACTAAAAATTTCCTTTTGTCTGCCACACCATACCTGCTCCGCTTTACCGAAACCGGTAGCCAAGAAATAGGCTTCATCGCCTCCACACAACTGGCCCAAAATATACCCTTTGTAATCAGGCGGGTGTTCTGGACCTACGGCACACCAGCGGGTGTACTGCGCGGGCAGCATGCCAATAAGGCCACCGAGGAGGTACTGGTAGCCGTAACCGGAAGTATTACAGTGGAGACAGATAACGGCAAAAAAAAGAAGACCTTTGTGCTGGACGATCCGGCCACGGGGCTATACCTGCCGGCCATGTGCTGGACCGATCTGCATTTTGCACCCGGTACCATAGCCGTTTGCCTGACTTCCACCGATTTTGAGGAGTCCGACTACATCCGGGATTACCCAACTTATCAGCGTCTGGTAGCACACCTGGCCCTGTAAATACCGTCTATACCTATGCCCGCAACGCAGGTTCCATACTTCGCTTTCCGTGACTTCCCCGCAGGTATAAACCAGCAGGTGGAGGAGGCGTTGCTAGGTGCCCTGCGCAGTCAGCAATACATTTTGGGCGAAGAGGTGCGTGGTTTTGAAAATGAATTTGCAGCTTATGTGCAGGCAGGTACAACCATCGGGGTAGGAAATGGTTACGATGCTTTGGTAGTGGCGCTGAAAGCTGCAGGTATAGGAGCTGGTGACGAGGTGATCGTGCCGGCCAATACCTTCATCGCGACTGCGAATGCCGTAGTGCAGGTTGGGGCTATACCTGTGCTGGCCGATCCGGATCGCTATACCTGTAACCTCACTGCTATTGAAGCTTCTGAGCACATCACACCTCGCACCAAAGCCATCATAGCTGTGCACCTCTATGGCCAGGCTTGCGAGATGGCAGGCTTTCTGGGACTAGCTGAACAGCACAACCTGACGATCATCGAAGACTTTGCACAGGCACAGGGCGCGAGTTACAGAGGCTGTACGGTTGGTAGCTTCGGTCATATCAGCGCCACCAGTTTTTACCCGACCAAAAACCTGGGTGCGCTTGGCGATGGCGGTGCTGTCGTTACTTCAGACCCAGAACTGGCCGCGTATGCCCACATGTACCACAACTACGGACAGCAACAGAAATACCACAATCAACTAGTAGGCATCAACTCCCGCCTCGATACACTACAGGCCGCCGTACTGCGAATCAAGCTGCAATACCTCGATGCACTAAACGGTGAGCGTCAACAACTGGCTAAGGTATACCTGACTGCACTGCAAGGTATAGGAGACCTCACACTGCCTGTCACAGCGCCGGATTGCACGCACATTTACCACATCTTCAACATCCGCACAAAGCAGCGCGATGCCTTGCAGCTATACCTGTCTGAACAAGGTATACAGACGGCCATACACTACCCGGTGCCCGTGCATTTGCAGGAGGCTTATACCTATTTAGGCTATGAAAAAGGGAGCTTCCCAATAGCCGAGGAACTGGCCGACGCAAGCCTGAGTCTGCCGCTTTTTCCGGGGATGACGGAGGCAGAACAGGAAGCAGTAGTTACTTGCATTCACACTTTTTTTGAGCGCCATGGTTGATTCTGCTGCAATTCCGCTGGTATCGATCATTTGCCTCTGCTACAATCACGAGCGTTTCATCGCCGAAGCGCTGGACTCGGTGCTGGCCCAGACCTATTCCAATCTGGAGATCATCATCATGGACGATTGCAGCACTGACAATAGCGTTGGCATTATTCAGGAATACGTCCGGAAATACCCGCAACTCACTTTCATGAGCACAGGCACCAACATGGGTAATACCAAGGCATTCAACCTGGCCTGGCGGGCCTCCAAAGGTGAATACATTATCGATTTTGCTACTGATGACGTGTTGCTGCCCGAGCGGGTGGCGCAGCAGGTAGCGGCCTTCCAAAAGCTGGACGAGACTTATGGTGTTGTCTATTCGGATGCAGAGTACAGCGATGATAATGGCCGGTATGTCCGCTTTCACTGCCAGCGCGACAAGGCAGGCGAGGTGATTTCCTTTGCACCTTCCGGCGATATTTTTCACCATTTACTGGGCCGTTATTTTATCTGTCCGCCCACCATGATGATGAAACGACAAGTGTTCGAGGACCTGCAGGGTTATGACGAAACACTTGCCTATGAGGACTTTGACTTTTGGTTGCGATCTTCCCGTAGGTATAAATACTTTTTCCTGGATGCCATCACCACCAAGCGTCGTCTGCACGCCCATTCGCTTTCACAACAATTGTACAAGCCAGGAGACAGACAGCTGAACTCAACAGTACTGGTCTGCGAAAAAGCAGCGAAACTGGTGCATAGTCCGGAAGAAAAAAACGCCCTGACCCGCCGTTTGCAATACGAAGCACGGCACGCTTTCCTGACTGGTCACTATCAGCAAGCCGAACAATTTCTGAACCTGCTACGGCAGCATGCCGGACTTGGACCGGTCTACCGCACTATCCATCTCCTGAACAAACTTAAAGTAGACCTGCGCATCGTCAGAGTACTGTATCAGAAGCTTTTAAATCGCTGAAATTGCACTCTGTCAGGGACTTACTACACATTGGGGGTAAACACGTAAACTGTTTTCTGTTTCTGCGTAAGTATAAGTTAACCTGGTTGTGCTTTATGGTTTGTGCTTTTGAGAATGAGCAAGTTAAAGTTTAAACACGACACTAAATCCGAATACCTTTTTTTAGCAGAGAGTTAACTTAATATTACGCTGCGGACAAATATTTTAGTATAAATACCTATATTTGAAGTTCAATCGCCTAAAACAATACCATGATTACAGCCATTGCATCCCGTGTAGAAGTCATGAAGTGGATGGAAGACTTTGTCCACGAAAAAATGACAGAGTTCCTAAAGTCCGTTGAGGACAGCTGGCAGCCAGCCGACCTGCTGCCCGACGCCCGCATGGAAAACTTTTTTGAAGAAGTAAAAAACCTGCAGGAACGTGCCCGCGACCTTAGCTACGACCTGCTTGCCGTGTTGGTAGGCGATACCATTACCGAAGAAGCACTGCCAACTTATGAAAGCTGGCTGATGTCTATTAAAGATGTGCCAAGCAACGAAGATAGCCCCTGGATGAGGTGGAATCGTGCCTGGACAGCCGAAGAGAACCGCCACGGTGACCTGCTGAACAAGTACCTCTACCTGACCGGCCGCATCAACATGCGCGAAATGGAGGCATCTACGCAGTATCTGATCGCTGATGGTTTTGACCTGCAGACTGACAATGACCCGTATCGCGCTTTCGTGTATACTTCTTTCCAGGAAACAGCTACTAACCTGTCTCACCGCCGTGTGGCTCAGATTGCCAAAAAACAAGGCGATGGTATGCTGGCAAAACTTTGTGGCTATGTAGCTTCTGATGAGGCCCGTCATGCCAAAGCGTATAAGGCTTTTGTAGGCAAAATCTTTGAAGCCGATCCGAACGAAATGATGCTGGCCTTTGAGGACATGATGCGCAAGAAAATCGTAATGCCGGCACACTACATGCGTGAGTTAGGTGTGGATATGGGCAAAACTTTTGGCCACTTCACCGATGCTGCCCAGCGCATTAACGTGTACACCGCCCTCGACTATACCGACATCCTGCGCGACCTCGTGAAAGAGTGGAAGCTGGAAACCGTAACTGGTTTGAATGATGCCGGCGAGCGCGCCCGCGATTATATTACAGCACTGCCAGACCGCCTCAAAAGAGTAGCGGAGCGTATGAGAGCGCCACAACTGGAGTATAAATTCCGTTGGATTGACTAAGTAGCGAAAGCTATACTTTCTAGGTAGAGGGCAGGTTGCGAAAGCAGTCTGCCCTCTGCTGTTATGGCGCGAGCTTGCGGCCTTATCCTGTGCCATAAGTTTCGTAGAATAGCCGGAAAGGAGGTGGGTTTATGGAAGAGAGCTGGGGCACAAGAGAGTTTAAGGCATGCGGAGTGGAAGACAGAGGCGAGGCGAAAAGTTTGTC
>NZ_JAHZTC010000017.1 GCF_019599265.1 Pontibacter sp. HSC-14F20
ATACAAGTGATCGTTCGGTTGGCCAGCACGACTTCTGATAATAAAAGAAGCGATCAGGTAAAAACATGGTTTTACCTGATCGCTTCTAAGGGTTGCTCCTAAATGAGGGACTTTTTCAGTGCCCTCCTGTTTCATGGCGGGGCTTTTTGGTGCATCAGGTTTTAGAAGGGATAACCGATGCCAATGTTCAGGTTCGTACGCCGCTCAGCAGGGTCCGTTTGACGGAAAACGTCAGAGAAGCGGAAGTCACGGATTACGAATTTGTTGCCGTTAACATCGCCTGCCGGATCGTATACCTGTGTGGCAATGTCAAAACGCAGGATTACGACAGAAAAGTTGAGACGCAGGCCAAAGCCGGTTCCGACAGCCAGCTCTTTGTAGAAGCGATTAAACTGAAACTCTGAGCCCGGGCGGTTATCGGGTTTAAGCATCCACACGTTGCCGGCATCGACAAAAACAGCCCCATTCAGGAAGCCGAACATGTTAAAACGATACTCCGCACTGGCTTCCAAAAGCACCTCGCCGGGCTGTTCTGTTACGTAAGGTCGCACGTTTCCTTCATCGGTACGCAAGGTACGGTAGGAGCCAGGACCCAAACGACGGGCTGTCCAGGCACGCACACTCGAAGCGCCGCCTGCAAAAAAATACTTGTCGTAAGGCAAAGCAGTCGATCCGAAAAGCGGGCTGCCCACACCCGCATTAACTCTATAAACAAAGTAACGCTGCCCACCCAACGGTATGTAGCGGCGATAATCCGGGTTAATCCTGGCGTATTGAAATTGACGCAGGTTGGCGAATTCCGGCATTATACCAAGCTTGGAAGAGAGCCCACCTACCTCGCTGAGCACACGTAGGTAACGGGCGTTGCGGGACTGAATAAAATCGTTGGTATTATAGATCAGGTTGAAGCCAATAAAAGAAACAAATCCACTCCGGAAACTTTCAATAAAAGAGCGGCTCATATCACTCAACTCTCTTAAATCAGCTTCGAAGGTAGAATCGAGGCGACCAACCTGGATCACATTCACGTTCACAGGTGAAAACACATACTGCACCGTAGGCGTTTGCAGCGGACGCGGGTATTTGAACCAGATATAGTCGAGTGAAGCCTCATGCAGCGTACGCTGAAATTCTAAACGGTTCACGTTGGTGTAACCGGCATAAAGACGGGTGCGCGGATTAAAATCCTGCAGTATGTTTTTGCCCCCGAATGGCAGAATGAATAACGGAAATGTCAGGGCAGCATCGCCACCAAATTCCCGTATCATCACTGTCTGCTCCGGATTAGAGAAGTTATATTGTCCTTCCAGGCCTCCGCGTATACCTAGCTCCAGGTTTTCGGCTCCCCCAAATACGTTTCTTATTTTTAATCGGACGGTGGAAAAAGGCCCCGGTCTGCGTTCGGAGTAAGTCAAACCCAACTCTGTCGTTTCCTGAAACTTCTTCGAAGGCACAGCATTGATATATGCGTCTAACCGGTTCCCAGCGAGTGTGTCAGTCGGGTCTGCTACCTTACTATAGCTAACGTTGTTGAACTGAAACACGTCCATTTCCGCCAACCGACGTTGCGTGAGAGAGGTCCTGAACTGGCTGTAGCGCTCACCAGGGTATACAGAAACTTTTTTGTCCAGGATGTTAGGAGAGAATTTCTGGTCGTAGGCCAGGTACTTCAAATTGTTGTACTCCAGGGTATCCCGCACCAGGCCAAAGCGGTCTGCGTCTGTTTTAAAATATACGTTCCGGATGGTATAAGCTTTGTGAGCAGCCCGATCCTCAGGATTCTGGATAATGGTATTTACCCTGACCGTATTGCCTCCAAAACTAGTGTCTACTTCAAACTCAATATAGGCACGGATAAAGTCAAAATAACCGTTGTGGCGAACCATTTCGTACAGCCGGTCTCGCTCCGCGCTAATCAACTGCTCGTCGTACACGTCACCGGCTTTGAGCAAAGACCTGCCTTCGTACCGCTTCACAACCTTCAATAGGGAATCGTCGGGTATAGTGTAGTTGAACTCGCTGTAGCGGTAGGGCTCATTTTCGTCGATATTGAGCGTGATGTATACCTTCTTGCCCTTTTCCTGCTTTTCGTAGCTTAGTTCGTGATTAAAAAAGCCTTTGGTATTCATGTAGATGTTCACCTGCTCCATGGTACGCTCCATCAAAAGTGAGTCGTAAATAGCAGGGGGCTCGCCGATCTGCATCAGCAGGTTACCTTTTTCCTTGCGATCGCGCTGGCGAGCGATGCGGCGGTCAAAGCGGTCCTGTATCCGGCGCGATTTGGTGGAGTCGCCGGCTTCGGCAACTTTATTCGCGCGCTTGGTGCGCAACTCTTCAATACGTTCGTCAATACGGGAGGGGCTGTAGAATCTTTTCCCGAAATTATAAATGGCCAGGTATGGGGTAGAGGCCAGAAAAGTGCGGTTGGGCTGTTGCTGGTAAACGGCCTCAATATCAGTCTGACTGACATTGCTTATCCCTTTGGGCTCTATACCTAGCAGGAGTTGCTCGTTCTCGCCCAGATTTTTGGTGGGCACACAGGCAGCTAAACTAATAATTGTAATTACCAGCCCGAATATGTAACATCGTGTTCTCAAACGATTCTCTGCTCTATGTTGTCGAAAGCAATTGTAAAGTACGTTAACGCTCTGCAAGTAAAAAAATACCGCAACCAACACCAAGCCTTTGTGGTGGAGGGTGCCAAAAGTGTACTTGAGCTACTCAACTCAGACTTTGAGCTGCAGCACCTGTTCATTACCGAAGAATTCTTGCAGGAACATGGTAACAGGCTAAACAAAGGTACACGATACGAACTTGTTACGGAACAGGATTTAACAAAGGCGGGCACTTTTTCAAGTAATAATGCCGGATTGGCTGTAGCCCGCATGCGCCAGCTCCCAAAACTGCCGTTTAAATCCGGAGATTTCACGATCGCACTGGATGATATACGCGATCCGGGCAACATGGGCACCATCATTCGTATTGCGGACTGGTATGGTATCCAGAATATTGTCTGCTCTGAATCATGCGCTGATTTCTACAACCCCAAAACCATTTCAGCTACTATGGGCTCTTTCACGCGTGTCAAAGCCTATTACCTGCCGCTGGCTGACTGGTTACACGACCTCCCTGAAAGCGTTGCGGTATACGGGGCTTCGCTGGAAGGGGTGAACCTGCACCGTATGCAGTTGCAGCCAAATGGCGTTGTGGTGATGGGAAACGAGGCCAACGGTATACGACCGGAGGTTGCCAGCGAAGTGACCCATCTGATCAAGATTCCGGCTTTCGGCAAAGCCGAGTCGCTGAACGTGGCTACTGCCACTGCCATTATCATCGATAACTTTATGCGCCACAAAGGGCATTTAAAATAGAAGTAGCCTCTTAATGGAGGCTTCTTCTGAAAACAATATAATCACCTAATTAACAGCTTATTAATTCAGTAGCCTTAAACCAAAGCTGATCACGTTGGCGTCCGGACCGCGGTTGTCTTTGAACAGGTCGTTCATGTTGTATTTCACGAACAGGTCCAGGTTGCCGTAGCCTACCACGCCGGTCAGGCCATACTGAAAGTCGCTCAGGTTATAGCTACTCCGTACTTTTTCTTTCTGGGTCTTGCCACCGTCTTCAAATTTAAACTTGGAGTGAGCGCCCAGGCGGTAGCCTACAAATGGACCGGCAGCAATCTTGAAGCCTTCCTTACCATTCTGACGCTTGAATTGCAACATTGGCATGAGCGGCACATTAACAGAGGAGTGAGTCAGCTTTGACTTATCAAAATCAATTTCCATTTCTCGTCTGAAAAAAGTCACGTCGTTTACATCCTCTTCAATCACGAAGTTGCGGTCAAACATGTAGTTGTTGAAGGCAAACTCCAGGCCCGACATCAGGTATAGCGGACTCTTACGACCACCGATCTGCGATTTAAGGTGCCAGTTGAGGCTTACATAGCGGGAACCGAGCGGCTTTAGATCCGGTACCTGCTGGTTGTCGGTGTTCAGGAAATTATTCAGACCCAGGTCGAGATCAAAATTAAAACGAGTGGCTTTATAAGGCTTCTCTTTGTTGCTGGTGCGTATGCTGTCGCGCTCAGCACGGTTCGGCACATTCACATCGACTTTGGTACTGCCATCCCTTTCTTCTATTTCTACATCAATCTTGATGTTCTTGTTGATGCGGATCTCGTGTTTTTCCTTGCTTATTTTGCCGTCCTGATCCGTTTCCTGCACCGTGATGGTTACCGTCTCGGGGTCACTGCTGTCTTTACCAAACACGACCGTCGTTTCCTGCGACTTCAGCTCCTTGTTGGCGCCGTCCATTCGGTCTACCTGGTCTACATATTTATTCAGGACCCGCATCAGGGAGTCGAGACTGTAATTTTCAAAAGCTTTGAGCTGCTCGATATTCTCCAGGTATAGCACCATTTTGGCGCCATTGGCCATTTTTACAACAATTGTATCTTGTTGACCGAGTCGATCGCCTATGGTTTGACCGCCTTTGGCAGACGCACCTGTGGCTGCAGCCATGATGATGGCTGTTACGAGAAGTAGTATCTTTTTCATGGTTTTAAAAGATTAGAGTTGAATGACTTTTGATATTTTCTGTTTCCCAATTTGAGTTTCTAGTGCAATTCTGTCTGTGTTGATGCCGAGTTCCGACAGTTCCACCCGCTCCCCGTTCGACAGGTTGCGAACCTGTTTGAAGATATTCTTGGCCAGTTTTTGCTTTTTCTCGAAGCCGCTGAGCTCCTCCGCTGCCTGGACCTCCTGCACAACGGCGGCACGCTTTATTATAATTTCTACTGGTTGCGCGTTCATATCAACTGTGTTAGCTGTTAAAACAACTGGCGCTGTTTCTCCTGTGTTATCACTAGCAACATTCTCAGTTGTGCCAGGTATAGCAGGCTGCTCAAGACGCGCTGTCAGCTGCTGCGCTGATTTGTAGTCTGATGTACTGCTTTTCGGACTGATCTTTTTTACTGCCGCTTTCGGCTCTGCTTTCGCGATTACTTGCCTGGCAGGTGCTTTAGGCTGCTTGGGTGTCGTACCGGAAGTCGAAGCAGCAGGTAAAGCCGTTTCAACCAATTCTTCATCTGCCGGTGAAGTAGGGTCTGTCTCCGTGACCTGGGCTAGCTGCTCGTCTGCAACATTCGGTTCAGGTATAACAAGTGGCTGCTCAGGTATCAGCACGTTATTGTTTGCCAGGTCGTCTCTGTCAACCGGCACAGTGCCGTTTTGCACGCTGTAGAACACAATGCCCACCGACAGTAGCAGCGTAATTGCTGCCGCAATGGAGTAGGAAAGCCACATAAAGCCGCGCGGTTTGGCTTTGCCTTTGTTCAAGGCAGGCATTTCTGTTTCGATCCGGTCCTGGAGCCTGTTCCAAAGGTCGGCAGGCGGGGTAGGAGACGAGGGTCCTAATCGCTCTTTGAATAATTTATCTATGTCTTCTGGTTTCATGATTGAACCTCCTTTTTAACAACTGGCGACTGCTTCCTGACCGGTTAGTCTTCGTTGCAGCATGGCGCGTGCTTTGCTCAACTGCGATTTCGAAGTGCCTTCCGTGATATGCAGCATATCGGCTATTTCTTTGTGAGAATATCCCTCAATTGCATACAGGTTAAAAACTGCCCTGTAGCCGGCAGGTAAAGTGCGTAACAACTCCAGCAGTTCGCCTTCCGCCAAATCGTGGTCGGCTCCCAGGCCGCCCGCCACTTGTACGTGGTCCTCTTCAATCGACAGGTATAGCGACTCCTTTTTTCTCAAAAATCCCAGCGCTTCATTCACCATGATGCGTCTTACCCAACCCTCGAAGCTGCCTTTGCCTTCAAACTTGTCTATGTGCTGGTATACCTTCATAAACCCGTTGAGTAAAGCCTCCTCTGCATCCATCTGGTTTTTGAGGTAACGCAGGCACACACCGTACATCGGCGAGGCAAAGCGCTCGTAAAGGCATTTCTGCGCTTTACTTTCGGCCTTCTGGCAACCTGCTATTAACTCCTGTTCTGTCACGCTGGGTAAAATTTTATCAAATAATGTCGCTTATCAGGCCATTGTCTGAGCTGTTTTGCTGCTCTTTACCTTTTAGATGTTGATACTCGCCCGGAGGTTGCCTAAGCAAAAATAAATTTCTAATATTTTTTTGAGATACAGGAATCATCTACTCTAAATTACAGCCCCTCAACCAGATTTTATTTCAGTTTCTTAAGAATAATTCTGAATTGAGGCTATTGGAGCCTCTTTAAAATAGAATGGCTTATATTTGTAGAGATGAAATTTGTGGCCATGCTTTTTTCTCTGTTCCTGTTCTGGACGGCCTGCCTGCCGTGCACAGACAAGATAATGGATAGTCACGAGCATCATCCAAATCTGACAGATGTAGCCGACACCACCGGCGAATCACCTTTCCACGAAGATACCTGCCCTTTATTTTGCAGTTGTGGCTGTTGTGCTACCTTTACTGTTGCAGTAGAGCCGGAGCTTATCGTCTTTCGCGTGCCTTTTATCCCACAGACCAAACCACTGATTTACCCGGAGTTGCGCGAAATTAAGATCGCCTCTACCTGGTGGCACCCACCCCGGCTCGTAGCCTGATTTCTTATCCTGATAATTTGCAGCCTGAAGTATAATCACAAGCCCGATATGGCGCTTGCGGCTTTGCTGCATACCTATATTCATTGATTCAAAATCAAGCATACCATGTTTAATAAAATCATCGATTTTTCGATACATAATAAACTGGTGATCGGGCTGATGGTGCTGGCATTGATCGTCTGGGGGACTTACTCTCTGACCCAACTGCCCGTTGACGCCGTTCCCGACATCACCAATAACCAGGTGCAGGTGGTCACCTCTTCACCTACACTGGCTGCTCAGGAAGTGGAACGTTTTATTACCACGCCCATTGAAATGGCGCTCGCCAACGTGCCGGATGTAATTGAGATGCGCTCCGTGTCTCGCTTCGGACTTTCTGTGATCACAGTCGTGTTCAAAGACGAAGTAGACCAGTACCTGGCCCGGCAAATGATAACAGAGCGCCTGGGTGATGCTGCCAGGCAGATACCCGCGGAAATGGGCACACCTGAATTGGCTCCTGTTACAACCGGCCTGGGCGAAATCTACCAGTATGTGCTGGTAACTGACCCGGAGAGCGATAAAAAATACAGCCCCACTGAGCTGCGTACTATACAGGACTGGATCGTGCGGCGGCAACTCCTGGGCACACCCGGTGTGGCCGATGTGAGTAGTTATGGCGGCTTTCTGAAAGAGTATGAAGTAGCTGTGAACCCGGCAAGCCTGCGTAGCATGAACCTGACCGTAACTGAGGTGATTGGGGCGCTGGAACAGAACAACGAAAATACCGGAGCCGCTTACATCGAGAAAAACCAAAATGCCTTCTTCATCCGTGGACTGGGACTGGTTAGTTCGCTGGAGGATATAGAAAAGATTGTCGTATCCAACCGAAATGGCCTGCCGGTGCTGGTGCGCGACGTGGCCAAGGTACAGTTTGGTCATCCGGTGCGTTACGGTGCGCTCACCCGCAATACCGAAGGTGAAGTTGTCGGCGGTATCGTGCTGATGCTGAAGGGTGCCAGCTCCTCTGAAGTAATCAAAAACGTACAGGACAAAGTAGCCACTATTCAGTCCTCTCTGCCGGAAGGACTCATAATCGAAGCCTATCTTGACCGCAGCGACCTGGTGGGGAAAGCGATCAACACGGTAGCCACTAACCTCATCGAAGGTGGCCTGATTGTTATTTTCGTGCTGGTGCTCCTGCTGGGTAATCTGCGGGCCGGACTGGTGGTGGCATCGGTTATACCTTTGTCGATGCTGTTTGCGCTAGGCATGATGAATGTATTTGGCGTATCGGGTAACCTGATGAGCTTGGGTGCTATCGACTTTGGTTTGATAGTAGACGGAGCCGTGATCATTGTAGAGGGCGTACTACACTTTATTGTCGTCAAGAACAAAGACCTGCCGCTCCGCCGCCTGACACAACAGGAAATGGACCTGGAAGTAAAAAGTGCTGCCTCTAATATCATGAACTCTGCGGCCTTTGGTATGCTCATCATCCTGATCGTATACCTGCCAATCATGGCTTTGGTGGGGATTGAAGGCAAGATGTTCAAACCGATGGCACAAACCGTGAGCTTTGCCATTCTGGGCGCTTTCATCCTGTCACTTACCTATGTACCGATGGTGTCGACGCTTCTGCTCAGCAAAACCACCAAACACAAACCAAACATTTCAGACAGACTTATGGGCTTCCTGGAGCGGGTATACCGTCCGGTGATCACCTTTGCCTTACGCAGCAAAGCGTTGGTGATAGGAGCCGCTCTGGTTTTGTTTGCCTTCAGTCTGTTTATTTTCAGCCGCATGGGGGGCGAATTCTTGCCTGATCTGGAAGAGGGCGACTTTGCAATGGACCTACGATTGGTACCGGGGGCATCGCTCAGCCAGACCATTGAAACAACCACCAAAGCCAGCGAAATTCTCCTGACACAGTTTCCGGAAGTGACCGAGGTGATTGGTAAAATTGGTACAGCTGAAATTCCGACTGACCCCATGCCAATTGAGGCAGCTGACGTGATGATCCTGCTCAAGGACAAAGACGAATGGACAAGCGCCAGCACGCGTCAGGAATTGGCCGCTAAAATGGACGAGGCGCTGAAAGTGCTGCCAGGTGTGAATTACGGCTTCCAGCAACCGATCCAGCTGCGCTTCAACGAACTAATGACCGGTGCACGGCAGGACGTGGCTATCAAGATTTTCGGCGAGGATCTGGACCAGCTTTCTGATCTGGCAGGCCAGGTAGACAAACTGATCGCTCCTGTGGAAGGTGTGCAGGATATCTATGTGGAGGAAGTGACAGGTCTGCCCCAGATCGTGGTGAACTACAACCGGGCCCGCATGTCGCAGTATGGCTTGCAGGTGGCAGATGTGAACGCGGTGCTGCGCACGGCTTTTGCCGGACAGACAGCAGGTGCCATTT
The DNA here is from genome assembly GCF_019599265.1 of Pontibacter sp. HSC-14F20. Taxonomy (GTDB): domain Bacteria; phylum Bacteroidota; class Bacteroidia; order Cytophagales; family Hymenobacteraceae; genus Pontibacter. Next base: position 8,989 of record NZ_JAHZTC010000017.1, read on the forward strand.
ACGAAGGCGACCGTCGCTTTGACCTGGTGGTGCGCATGGAAGGTGGTGCGCGCAATGACCTGAATGATATCGAAGACCTGTTTGTGTCGCTGCCACAGGGCGGGCAAATACCATTGCAACAAGTGGCTGACATTAAGTTTGAAGAAGGTCCGATGCAGATATCGCGTGAAGAAGGCCGCCGCCGCATTGTGGTGGGCTTTAACGTGCGGGAGCGCGATGTAGAGTCAATTGTGTCAGAAATTCAGGAAAAACTGAACCGCGAACTGCCACTTCCGGCGGGCTATTTCATTACATACGGTGGCCAGTTTGAGAACTTGGTACACGCCAAGCAACGCTTATCGGTTGCGGTTCCGGCAGCCCTTCTGCTGATCCTGTTGCTCTTATACTTCGCCTTTAAGTCAGTTAAGCAAAGTCTGCTCATTTTCACGGCTATACCTTTATCAGCCATCGGTGGAATCTTTGCGCTGTGGCTGCGCGATATGCCATTTAGTATATCAGCTGGTGTTGGCTTTATTGCCCTGTTTGGGGTGGCGGTGTTAAACGGCATCGTGCTGATTGGCTACTTCAACCAACTCAAGCGGGAAGGTATGACCAATGTATACGAGCGGGTTTTGCTTGGAACAAGCGTTCGCCTGAGACCAGTGCTCATGACGGCTTCTGTTGCAGCACTGGGCTTCCTGCCAATGGCCCTCTCCGGGTCAGAAGGAGCAGAAGTACAGCGTCCGTTGGCAACAGTCGTGATCGGTGGCTTGTTTACCTCTACTTTGCTGACGCTCGTTGTGTTACCGGTGCTTTACTATATCTTCTCTTCCAATGAAAAACCTACTGAAGAGGAAGTTCACCGCAAACCTATACCTGTACATCTTATCACGATTTTGTTGATGGTGAGCGGCGTGTTGTTTAGTGGACAAGGTATAGCACAATCAGCGCAGAGCCCGCTTAATCTGGAACAGAGTATAAACTACGCCCGGGAGCATAACCTGGGACTAAAAAGCGCTGCCTATAGTGTAGAGCGGGAACAGGCGTTGCGTGGCGCAGCAACTGATCTGCCCAAGACCAATGTGACCTATAGCCGTGGCCAGATTAGTACCGTGAACAAAGACGAGCATATTTCGGCATCCCAGCAGTTCGCTTTCCCGACGGTATACCGTGATCAGGCCAGACTGGCAGACGCCCATATCAAGCAGTCGGAGGCACAGAAAATGATTGTGGAGCAGGAATTGATCCGGGATGTAAAACTAGCCTGGTATTCACTGCAATATCAGAACGAACGACTACGCCTGCTGCAGCAGCAGGACAGTCTGTTTGGCCGCTTCACAAGGGCCGCTACGATTCGCTTTGAGACAGGCGAGACGGGATATCTGGAGCAGGCAACGGCCGAGACCCGCAGCTTAGGTATAAAAACAGCGCTGCAACAGGCGCTGGCTGACCAGCAGATTGCCGAACGCCAACTGCGCCAACTACTGCAGGCAGAAGAGCCCCTTCAGTTTGCAAGTGAAAAGCTGAGCAAGCGGGAATTGATTTTACAGGCTGACAGTACAGCCTTAGCGGCAAACCCATACCTGGCCTTTTTGCAAAGCACGACACAGGTAGCCGAACGCCAGAAACAGCTCGAACAATCGCGTTTGTTACCGGACTTTACAGTAGGTTACTTCAACCAGACCTTTATGGGTGAAACTCCTCCTGACAACCCGGGCAGGGTATATACCTCCGGCGACCGCTTTACCGGTTATGAAGTAGGTATAGCAGTTCCACTTTGGTTCGGAGCGCAGCGGTCGCGCATTAAGGCGGCCAGAATAAACGAAGAAGCCGTGAAAAGCCAGGTGCGCTACCAGCAGCAGGTACTATTGACCGAATTACAAAACCTGGCCCAAGAGCTCCAGAAGCACAGCAACACACTGGCCTATTTTGAACAAAGCGCACTGCGACAAGCCGAACAACTGAACAAGGCGGCTGAACTCAGTTTCCAAACCGGCGACATCGACTACGTGGAGTATGTGCAGGCCCTTGATCAGGCATTTCAATTGCGCAGCAATTACCTCAACGCGCTCCGCGAATACAACCAAACCATAATCAGCTTAGAATTCACAGCAGGAATCGAATAACATGACAGCATATAAAATCAAGATCATCACTCTTTGCGGACTTTTCAGTCTGGCAGCATGCTCCAAGCAGGCACCTGCCGAAGAACCAGCGTCCGCCACAACGGAAGCATCCGCAAGTACGTCCCCCTTTGTTGTTACTTTTACTGAAGCGCAGCAAAAAGTAGGGACTATTGAATTAGGAACGATAGAGAACAGACCACTATCAGCCCGTGTGACAGCTAACGGACAACTTCAGCTTCCACCACAGAACATAGCCAGTATCAACCCTTTAATGGGCGGTGTGGTGCGCAGTATACCTGTTAAGGAAGGAGAGTATGTGCAGAAGGGAAAAGTGCTGGCCACTATCCAGAACCCGGAACTGATCAAGCTGCAGGAAGAGTATCTGACAACCCGCAACCAACTGCGTTTTGCCGAACAGGATTACGAACGCCAACGCACGCTTAACGAAGAGCAAGTGGGCTCCCGCAAGCGTTTCGAACAGGCAGAGTCGGATGTGCAGGTACAGCGGGCACGCCTAAAAGCAATCGCTACGCATCTCTCTGCCATGGGTATTTCATCAAAGAACGTGGAAGCGGGGCAGATCACCTCGTCTGTGGCTATTACGGCACCTATCAGCGGTTATGTGCGTGTTATTAACGTGAACATGGGCACTTATGCGCAGCCGGGTCAGCAGATGTTTGAGTTAGTAGACAACCACCACCTGCACTTGGAGCTCAGTGTGTTCGAGCGTGATTTCAGCAAGATGAAAGAAGGGCAGAAGGTGCTGTTTACCTTGCCAAACGTGGCAGGAGAACCGCTGGAAGCCGAGATTTTTGCTTTGGGCAGAGCATTTGAGGGCGATTCGCGCATGGTGACGGTGCATGCTGAGCTCGAGAATAACAAAAACACAAACCTGCTACCAGGTATGTATGTAAATGCACAGATTCTGGCTGGAAAACAGGAGCTGCCCGCACTACCAGAAGAATCGGTGGTGCGCTACAAAGGCAAACATTATGTTTTTGTGAAGGAAGGCCCTACCACATTCCGCATGCACGAAGTGGAGACTGGCGTAGCTGAGGATGGCTTCACAGAGGTGAAAACGCTGATCGAATTCCCTGCGAAAGCTCAGGTAGTGACCAAAGGGGCTTATTATGTACTGGCTGAGAAGATGAAATCGGAAGTAGCTGAAGAATAACCAAATGTAGAAATGATTAAAAAAAATACAGCGCTGGCCCCAGATAAGGAGCCAGCGCTGTTATTTTTTGAAAGGATTAATTGTTAATTAAACTTTTCAACTTTTAGCCATGCTTTTATACGTGCTAAAGGTTGTGTTTGGTTACAAATCTTTGAAAATAAATTAATTATTTTTCAAAATAGGCCTTAGGAGGCTCGTTTGGCCATTAAAATTGGTTCCAGTACAGTCCACACATTTTCAGCCAGTATGCGTTGCCCTTCTATAGTGGGATGTATACCATCTCCCTGATTCAAGGCACGGTCACCAGCCACACCCTCCAGCAGGAATGGTATAAGCGTCACGTCTTTGTCTTTGGTCAGACGGGTAAACACCTGCTCAAATTCCTGGGTATAGCTTTGCCCCATGCTCGGCGGCATCTGCATACCTGCCAGAATAATCTCCGCGTCCGGATTTTTCTCTCTCACTTTGTCGATGATCGTGCCGAGGTTATCATAAGTAGAAGCCGGGTCTATACCTCGCAAGCCGTCATTGGCGCCCAGCTCCAGCACAAAAACATCGATCGGCTGTTTCAGCAACCAGTCGATGCGGCTTTTGCCACCAGCAGAAGTTTCGCCGCTCAATCCCGCATTTACAGCTTTGTAGGGCAAACCAAGCGAGTCGATGCGCTCCTGAATCAGGGCAGGGAAAGCCTGATCCGGCTCCAGTCCATACCCGGCGGTGAGGCTATTGCCGAAAAACACGATGGTCTTGGTCCGCTCGTTCTTTGAAGCTTCAGCAGTAGTGGTCGTATCGTTTTGTTTCTGTTGTTCTGACACTACCTGTTCCGGAGTGCTGGCCTGGTCGCAGCCCCATAAGGTGAGAAAGAAGGCGAAAGTGAAGGAGATATACTTGCTCTTATTGTTCATGTAGCTGATTTTTTCCTAAATTTAGTTTTATCAATCTTAAAACCTATAACGGCCGGTATTAGTTATTAGGTTCGGGAATGGCAATGCGCATAACTATACCTGCAACGCTTTACCTGTCGTTTAACGTCTCTAAAACACAAGCTACGTGTCTACTATACTAGAAATCAGTAACCTGAAGAAAACCTACGACACCGGTGACCGTCACCTGACTGTACTCGAAGGCATCAACTTTACACTGCATGCCGGCGATACCTGCGCCATCGTAGGCCCCTCTGGTAGCGGCAAAACTACACTGCTGGGCCTTTGCGCCGGCCTTGACCGGGCCAGCAGCGGTTCTGTGGTCCTGAACGGCGTGCGGCTCGACAAACTGAGTGAAGATGCCCGGGCGCAGGTACGCAACCAATACGTGGGCTTTATCTTTCAGAACTTTCAGCTTATACCTACGCTCACAGCCCTCGAAAATGTGATGGTGCCGCTTGAACTGCGTGGTGAACGCAACGTGCAGCGGCAGGCCATGGATTTACTGGCCCGCGTGGGACTCGCCGAACGCCACGATCACTATCCAACACAGCTATCAGGAGGCGAACAACAGCGGGTGTCGCTGGCAAGGGCTTTCTCCAACCGGCCTACCATCCTCTTTGCCGATGAACCTACTGGTAACTTGGACGAGGAAACCGGCGATAAGGTAGAAAAACTCTTGTTTGAGCTGAACCGTGAAGCAGGCACCACACTCGTACTCGTTACCCACGACCTCGAACTGGCAGAAAAAACACAGCGCATCATCCGCATCAAAGGGGGCCATGTAGTGTCCGATACGAGAACGCCTGAAAGAGTGCATCAGCCGGAAGACTCCAACCTTTCCTAAGGTATAAGCAACAAGATCATAAAGACTTATCTAACTTAACATTAAGTATACCTTGTCTGACAACAAGCCTAATCCGGAAAAACCGAAACTGAATATACCCTGGCTCCTCAAAATGGCGTGGCGCGATACCCGCCGTAGCCGGGGCAGGCTGTTGCTGTTCCTTTCCTCCATCGTGCTGGGTATAGCGGCCCTTGTGGCAATCAACTCATTCCGCGACAGTCTGCAGTTGGCCATCGATGAGAAAGCCCGATCCCTGATCGGCGCTGATCTGGTGATGGGCATGAACAAAGAGCCTGACTCGCTTTCCCTGGCCATCATCGACTCTGTGAGCACACTGGGCAAACGCTCCGACGAGAACCGCATGATGTCGATGGTCTATTTTGTGAAGAGCAATGAGACCCGCCTGGTACAGGTTCGCGCGCTGGAAGGTGAATTTCCTTACTTCGGAGCTATCGAGACTGCCCCGGTAGAGGCCAGCCGTAGTTTCCGGGAGGACAAACGCGCGTTGGTTGACCACAACCTGATGCTGCAATACGAAGCGCAGGTGGGTGACTCGATTCGGGTTGGCGCTGTGACCTTTGCTATAGAAGGAGCCCTGCACCGCATACCCGGGCAGACGGCCATGACCGCTGCCGTAGCGCCCGTGGTGTACATTCCCAGACAATATCTGCCTGAAACCGGCCTAATTCAGCGCGGCAGCCGTGTTTCCTATTATTATTACTACGACCTGGACCAAGCCGAGCAGCCGGATACGCTGGCCAATAAGCTGGATCCACGGTTCGAAGAGCTCGGCATGTTCTATGATACCGTAGAAACTAGGAAAGCGAGCATGGGACGCTCTTATGACGAGTTGGCCCGCTTTCTGGCGCTCGTAGGTTTTGTGGCGTTGTTGCTGGGTTGCGTAGGCGTGGCGAGTGCCGTGCACGTCTACATGCGAGATAAACTCTCCACTATCGGTATTCTGCGCTGCCTGGGTATGAGTGGCAAACAGGCCTTTTTGGTATACCTGTTTCAGGTGATGGGCATGGGCTTGATAGGCGGCTTAGCAGGGGCGGCACTGGGAAGCATCGTGCAACTGGTGCTGCCGGAGCTTTTCAAAACTTTTTTGCCTGTATCTGTGGATGCGTACTTTTCTGTAACAGCTGCCGCGCAGGGCGTGTTGATGGGTGTTATCGTTTCAGTTTTATTTGCGCTTTTGCCTTTACTGAGCATCCGGCAGGTATCTCCGCTGATAACATTGCGTGCTACCGTCGAGCACCTGACTAACCAGAAAGATCCGCTTCGATGGGCTGTATACGGCTTGCTATTAGGTTTTATTGTGGTCTTCTCGCGCTGGCAGATGGGCACGTGGTGGCAGGCGCTCTACTTTACCGGTGGGGTTATCGCTGCTTTCCTGGTGCTGGCTTTACTAGCCAAAGGCCTGTCCTGGACCGTCAAACGCTTTTTCCCGACCCACTGGGGCTATGTATGGCGCCAGGGGCTGGCTAACCTGTACCGCCCAAATAACCAGACTCTATTGCTGATGGTATCCATCGGTTTAGGTACCGCACTGATCGGGACGCTTTTCATGGTGCAGCGAACGTTGTTGAGCGAAGTGTCACTTTCCGGCACAGAAGATCAGCCTAATCTCGTACTCTTTGATATCCAGAACAGTCAACGGGACCAGGTTGCCAACTTAACCAAAGAAGAAGGGCTCCCAATCCTTTATTTTGACCCAATTGTGACGGTCAGGCTGGAACAAATCAATAACCTGACGCTGGCAGATGTGCGCAAAGACACGACCCTGGAGATCAGACCGAGAAATTTCACGCGGGAATACCGGGTAACATACCGCGACCGCTTGAGCGATTCTGAAAAGACGGAAGCCGGTACATGGAGTAATGGGCAATATAAAGAAGGCGAGAAAGTACCAGTTTCGCTGGAAGAGGGGTATGCCGAGCGCATCAAAGTGAAAGTAGGAGATTCGCTGATTTATAATGTGCAGGGTGCAACTATTCCTGCCCGCGTAGCCCACCTGCGCCGCGTGGATTGGAACCGGGTGCAGACTAACTTCCAAGTACTTTTCCCGGAAGGTGTGCTCGAAGATGCTCCCCAGTTTCATGTGCTGATGACCCGTAGTGACAACGAACAACAGGCAGCTCAGTTCCAGCGCCGTGTCGTGGAGGCTTTCCCGAACGTATCGGCTATTGGACTCGATTTGATTCTGAGAACTTTGGAGGAGGTAGTCAGTCAAATATCTTTTGTGATCCAGTTTATGGCGCTCTTCAGCATTTTTACCGGTTTGCTGGTGCTGGTCGGCTCTGTGAATGTGAGCAAATTTCAGCGTGTGCAGGAGAGTGTGCTGCTGCGGACACTGGGCGCTAACAAAAAACAGATTCTGGGTATAACCTTGATGGAGTACCTGATGCTAGGTATACTGGCCGCCGCTGTGGGTTGCGTGATTGCTTTTGGCGCCGCATGGGCCTTGGCTGTATTTAGTTTTGAGATGGAGTTTGTACCGGTACTCTGGCCATTGCTGGTTATTTTCGTGTTGGTTACTTTGCTGACAGTGGCCGTTGGCTTGCTCAACAGCCGTGGTGTATTAAACAGGCCGCCGCTGGAAGTGCTAAGACGGGAGGCATAAAAACAAAAAAGGGATCTCTTGAAAGATCCCTTTTTCTAAAGCTTCCATAGACAACAAATGCCATCTGCAAACTTTGATTATACTGGTTTATACGCCCGACTTTGTGGGAGGTTACAGCTCTAAATAAAATTTCCGGAAATTTTTCAGTAGGTACTCGAGGCCAGCATTACCAGCGTACAGTGGTGCATAGTTTCTATACCTGCATCTTCGGCCATTTGCTCTAATTCACGATTTTCCGTACCCGGGTTAAAGATGATGCGCTTCGGCTGCAGCGAGATAATGTAATCGTACCAGGTTGGCTGGTTCTGCGGTCCCACATAAAGCGTAACCGTATCAATCCCTTCAATTTTCTGCTCTTTATCTGTGATAATGGGCTGTCCGCCAACTTCTCCTTTTCGTATGCCCACCGGCACCACTTCGTGGCCGTGCTGTTGCAGCCGGTGAATGGCCTTGTAGGCAAAGCGGGAAGGATTATCGGTGGCACCCAGTACAAGTGTCTTTTTCATGGTTGAGATAATTTGATCACTCTATTTAACCGCTATCAGCATGGAAACGTTACAGGGCAATCAGGTATAAACTGAATACAATACAAGTTGGCTATACCTGTTGCAATACTTTTGCAGCAATCTTCTCAGCGCATCGCTCTCCATCCATCGCTGCCGACACGATTCCTCCTGCATAGCCTGCACCTTCTGCACATGGGTATAGATTTTTGATCTGCACATGCTCCAGTGTTTCTCTGTCACGCGGTATACGCACAGGGGAGGAGGTGCGGCTTTCCACCCCTATGATCTGGGCGTCATTGCTCAAGTAACCGCGCATTTTATTGCCAAATGCTTTAAAACCCTCCCGCAGACGATAGGCCATGGCTGGTGAGAACAGATCGTTCATGTCCACAGGAGTGAGGCCGGGCTGATAAGACGTTTCTAGCAAAGCGCCGCCGGTTTTCTGGCGTGTGAAGTCGAGGAGGAGCTGGGCAGGCGCTTTTTGGGTGCCACCAGCCATTTCGCAGGCTTTTCGTTCCAGAGCTTCCTGCATACGCAGTCCGGCCAGCGGACCATACTTGTCAAGCTCCATGTCTTCCAGTTCAATGGCGACCACTATACCTGAGTTGGCAAATTTAGAATCGCGACGGCTCGGTGACATACCGTTTACGACCACCTCGCCGGGAGCCGTTGCCGAGGGTACGATAAAACCGCCCGGGCACATACAGAACGAGAAAATACCGCGCTGTTTGTTGTCGTATACCGTCTGGTGCACCAAGGCGTAAGAGGAGGCTGGCAACCAGCAACCGCGGTCTTCGCACTTATACTGGATGCTGTCGATTAGTTTTTGCTGGTGCTCCACACGCACGCCCATAGCAAAAGGCTTAGCTTCGATGGTGATGCCTTTGTGATGCAACAACTCAAAAATATCGCGTGCACTGTGGCCGGTTGCCAGAATCACGGCTTCACCGTTGTATACCTGTCCGTCCTGCGTCACGACACCTTTCATTTCATCCCGTTCCAGGATAAAATCAGTCACGCGTTTGTCAAACAATACTTCACCGCCGGCAGCTACAATACTTTCACGGATGGCGGAGATGATGCGGGGCAGTTTGTTGGTGCCAATATGCGGGTGGGCATCAAACAGGATATCACGGGTGGCACCGTGCTGCACAAAAATCTCGAGGATACGCTGCAGATCACCACGTTTCTTGGAGCGGGTATAGAGTTTCCCATCCGAATAAGTACCGGCACCACCTTCACCGAAACAGTAGTTCGAGTCCGGATTCACGATGTGTTCCTTGTTAATGGCGGCCAAATCACGACGACGGGAACGAACATCTTTGCCGCGTTCCAGTACGATCGGTTTCAGCCCTAGTTCAATGCAACGCAGGGCCCCAAACAAACCGGCCGGACCGGCACCGACTATGATCACTTTTTTGGCATTGCTGACATTTGGATAGCTATACCTGGCCGAAAGGATATTGGAAGGAGGTGTGTCCAGGTATAGGTCGGCCCGCACACGGAGCAAAACCTGACGCCCCCGCGCATCAATCGAGCGCTTGATGCGGTGAATATGCGTGACATCTTCCGGCTTAAGACCGGCACTAACGATAAGCTCACGCTCCAACAGTTCGTCGTTGTATGCCACCTCCGGCGACAACACAACTTCAACTTCTTTCTTCTTCATTTACAAGTAGTAAGGTAGTTATCCTTAAATTTTTTAATTAAATGGTTGAATTGCTAAATGGTTAAATTGTTGCTTCGAATGAAGGCGAGTGGCTATTGAAAACACTCTCCTACACATACTTAATATTAGTCGTTCTATCATTCGACGATAGATTGCTATACCTTAAGCAACATCAAGTCTAAACACCCTAAAACAACCATTTAACCATCAACAAATAAACAATTCTAAATATCGCCATTCAGCACTTTCTCAACCCAGCCTTTGCCCCAGTTTCCGAGTTCTTCTTCAGTCCAAAGTTCCGGGTAAAAAATGCGCTTCTGGAACTTTGGAGGCAGGTATTTCTGCCAGTTGGTTCCGCCTGTGGCTGCGATCACCTCAGGGTCACGCTGCAGGTAACGCACGGCTGATTTATAGTGCATCAGCGGCCAGTTCACATTTACGTTGCTATCCAACTCGCGCATTTGGCGGATCAGCCGTGGGTTTTGCTGTTCTTCCTCTGACAAACGTTTATAGGCAGACCAAACGTTCATGTGCTCATACTGCCTTGCAAAGTGAATCAGCTGCTGGGTATATTTTTCTTCAAACCGAATAAGCGTGAGCGTTTTAGCACCTGACGAAACCTCGGTAGCTCCTTCTTTCCAGTAGATGCAGCCCATAAGCTCTTCGTGTGTACTCTGTAAACCAAGCGCTTTCCGTTTCTCTTTATCTGTCAGGTTACGCAGCTCTGTGGAGGCAATCTCGATCATGCGGTACTGTACCGACTGAAAACCGCTGGCCGGCATCAGCGCCATTCTGAACTGCAGGAATTGTTTCGGATCCATACCGTCCACCATCACATCAAACGAGTCGATCAGATTCTCGAAATAGCGGTTAATGCGCTTCAATCGTTTGTATAACACTTCACCAGTAAGCTCCTTATCTTCACCTATTTGTTTGTATTCTTCCAGGCAAAGCTTAAAGTAGAGCTCCGTGATCTGGTGATACATAATAAATATCTTTTCATCAGGTATAGAGGTGCGCGGATTCTGCAGACTCAACAGGGTATCGAGGTGAATATAATCCCAGTAGTTGATATAATCGGTGTAGTAAAGCCCTTCCAGATAGGCGGCCAGGTCTTGCCCGAGGGGCACATACTTAGCTTCCAGTCTTCTGAGTTGCTCCAGCACTTCCGGTTTAAAAGGTTGTTGCTCCATGGTATACAGATGGGGTTTGGTGAGACGCCATTTACCTACAAATTAAGTAAAACAAACGCACAGATTCCGGCAATGCACAAATATTTATCGCGCGCTATCTTTAAAACATAAAACAGTTAAAATAAATCCACAACTTGCAGGCAACCTTTCCTAATTACCAGGCATCCTGTGTACAGATAAGTTTGTTTAACTGATCGATGCAGTGAGAGGTTAGTGGGCCTGATGGCGATTTTAATAGAGTAAAAGCGACAGTTGGTAGAAATCAGCAGAATATAACGGTGAAAAAATGTTATAATAAGCCTTAATTGTTAAATTTGGGTTTTACGATATTTACCCGCTCATACCTCATGGCAGAAAAAAGCAGTGTCTTTGATATGATTGGACCTATCATGATTGGTCCTTCGAGCTCCCATACCGCTGGTGTTGTGCGCATTGCGCGGGCTGCCATCCGTGTGTTAGGTACCGCACCAGAAGAGGCCATTATTACCTTCTATAATTCTTTTGCCCAAACCTACGAAGGCCATGGTTCAGACCGCGCCATTGTAGCTGGTCTGTTGGATTTCAAAACAGATGACAAGCGCATTAAGGAAGCGTTTGACCATGCCAAAGAGCGTGGGTTGAAGTATACTTTCCGATCTGTTGGCAATGCCTCTACCATGCACCCCAACACCATCAAGCTGAATCTGAAGGCCGGAGAGCGTGAGGTCGAGGTAATCGGGCAGAGCCGGGGAGGTGGCGTCATCAATATTGTGGAGGTAGACGGGTTTACAGCTAGTTTTTCGGCTAATCTGCACACGCTGATCATAGACGCTGCCGACGTGAAAGGCAGTATTGCCTTTATCGCTACCGTGATTGCACACGATGATTGCAACATCGCCACGATGAATGTGTCGCGCAAGGGCAGAAACGAAATGGCCCGCCAGTTTATCGAAATGGACTCAGGCATCAAGCCGATCACGCTTGAGTACCTGAAGCAACTCAGCTGGGTAAAAAATGTGATCTATATCCCGAATATCGATCTATAAGAAGAAATCAAACGATGAAAAAAATGTCAAACAAAGTGCTTTTGTTGGCCCTGGGTTTAACCGTTGGAGGATTTAGCTCCGCTATGGCACAACAACAGGGAGCAGGAAGCGATGGCATCTGGTCGCTGCAGGAAGCAGTTGAATATGCCAAAGCAAATAACCTGAACGTGCGCCAGAATGCCCTGAGCCGTGAATCGGACAGAGCCAATCTGAATCAGTCGCGTGCGGCCCGACTGCCGAGTATCAATGCCAATGGAAACTACAGCTTTAACACAGGTTCTTTTCAGGACCCGGTAACGTTTAGCTTGCTGACACAAAACGCACGGACCTCTAACGTGTCGATTAACGCGTCATTGCCGTTATTTTCCGGTTTTCAGCAGGTGAATCAGATCAAGCAGAACAGCCTGAACCTGGAAGCTAGTGAGCAGGAATATCTTTCGGCTCAGAACGACATCACCATCCAGATTGTAACAGCCTATTTGAATACCTTGTTTGCTAACGAGCAAATGAACGTTTCTGACCTGCAACGCAATCTTACACAACAGCAGCTAACCCGAACACAGGCTCTTTTCAAAGCAGGTAGTGTAGCCGAAAACGCCGTGCTGGACCTCGAATCACAACTTTCTACAGACGAGCTCAACTACATCACAGCACAGAACCAGCGCGATATTTCAAGACTGACCCTGATGCAACTGCTCAATATACCTACTACAGAGGAGTTTCAGATCGAGATCCCTAACATCCCGGAACCAAACGAAAATCCGGTGATCGTAAATGGAAGCCAGGTATACGATGTAGCCATGCAGACCCAACCCTCCATCCGCGCCACAGAACTGCGTTTACGCAGCGCTGAAACGGGCATAAGTGTAGCAAGAGGCGCGTATTATCCCCGTCTGAGCCTTTTTGCCGGTGCAGGTAGCCGATACGCCAGCACCAGCCGCAGATTGGTAGATATTGAACGGGTCGTAAGTGGCCGCGTTCCTCAGGTGGTATACCTGAATGAGACTGGTACTGCATCGCAGACCCTCTGGTTTGAAAATGTGGAGACGCGCCGGATCGATGAATACTATGGCATGTTCCGTCAATGGGATGATAACCTGAACACTCAGGTTGGGCTTTCACTCCAGATTCCGATCCTGAACAGTCTGCAGGCTCGCACCAACGTGCAACGTGCCAAACTGCAGCAGCAAAACGCCCAGTTGAATGCCGATATCGCCAAGAACAACCTGCGCCAGACAATTGAGCAGGCTTATGTGGATGCCATCGCGGCGCAGCGTCGTTATGCGGCGGCCCAACAGCAGGTAAACGCCTCTGAAAAGAACTTCCGCAATGCTGAACTAAGACTGCAAGGTGGCGTGATTAACACAGTAGATTTCAATGTAGTAGCGAACACGTACCGCTCCGCCCAGTCCAGTTTGATACAGGCGAAATACGACTATACCTTTAAACTAAAAGTCTTGGACTTCTACCAAGGCAAGGACCTCTCTTTCTAATTTAAAATTATGGCTGCAAAAAAATCTAATAAGCTTATCTATACCCTGATAGGCGGACTGGTTCTGATTCTTGTACTGGCTCTGGTAGCTAAAAAGGCAGGCTGGATCGGCAAAGAAGAAGGAACCGAGGTCGTGCTGGCTGATGTCAAGCGCACTGAGATAGTTGAAAAAGTAAGTGCCTCGGGCAAAGTACAACCTGAAACCGAAGTTAAGATCAGCCCGGACGTATCCGGTGAGATCATCGAATTGACCGTGCAGGAAGGTGACTCCGTAGTGAAAGGCCAGTTGCTGGTGCGCATACGCCCTGATAACTACAAGTCGCTGGTAGACATGCAGACGGCTGGCGTAAACCAGGCCCGTGCTAACCTGGCGCAGTCCAAAGCGCGACTGGCACAATCGCGTGCTAACTTTACGCAAATTGAACAAAACTATAAGCGTAACAAAAGCCTTTTTGATCAGAAAGTGATCTCTGAGGCCGAGTATCAGCAGATCAAAGCCCAGTATGAAGCTGGTAAGCAGGAAATCGAATCACTGGCACAGAGCGTTCGTGCCGCCGAGTTCAGCATTCAAAATGCACAAGCTTCATTGAATGATGCCCGTGAGAACCTGAACAAAACGACCATTTATGCTCCTGTGAGTGGCACTGTTTCCAAGCTGAATGTGGAAAGAGGCGAACGTGTGGTAGGTACTTCTCAGATGGCTGGTACCGAAATTATGCGCATTGCCAACCTCAACAACATGGAAGTGCGTGTAAATGTGAATGAAAACGACATCATCCGGGTAGGTATGGGCGACTCCGTAATTGTGGAAGTTGACTCGTATACAAGCCGCGACGAGAAGTTCAAAGGTATTGTGACTTCTATTGCAAACACGGCCAAAGACGCTGCTTCGCTGGAGGCAGTAACGGAGTTTGAGGTACGTATCCGTCTTTTGAATGAGTCTTACAGCCACCTGGCAGATAAGAACGCCCGCCCTTTCCGCCCAGGTATGACTGCCTCGGTTGATATCATCACAGCACGTAAAAGCAACGTTTTATCTGTACCTTTGTCAGCAGTGACGACTCGTTCTAACAAGACAGACAAGACGGAAGGGGAAAATGGCAAAGAGGCTGAAAATAATCCGGAAGCTGCACCAGTAGCACCAGCCGGCCCGATTGAAGAAGTAGTATTTGTGCATGATGCCAACAACACAGTTAAATCCGTTAAAGTGAAAACTGGTATCAGCGACTTCGACAACATCGAAATTCTGAGCGGTTTGGAAGAAGGTCAGAAAGTGGTTTCTGGTCCTTTCAGAGCGGTGTCTAAAACCTTGAAAGACGGTGCCAAAGTGGCCGTGAAAGACGAGAAGTCACTAAACAAATCAGCTTTGGCTGATGCGAATGGTGAAGAAAAATAAACATCCGGTTTGGAAAAAATTGCAGTTATAGGAGGGGGGAGCTGGGCTTCGGCTTTGGTGAAGATCCTCTCAGAGAATAAATCACAGGTACACTGGTGGATGCGCAACGAGAACGATGTGCAGCACCTGATCAATTACCGCCACAATCCGCGCTACCTGAGTGGCGTGACCTACGACCTGAATTACGTAAAGCCCTCCACGGACCTGCGTAGTGTAGTAGCCGTGGCGGATTGGGTTATTCTAGCCGTTCCTGCCGCTTTTGTGCAGGAGGCCTTGAGCGGACTGGAGCAGCATGCTTTAAAAGATAAGGTGCTGGTATCGGCTATTAAAGGGATGATCCCGAAGCAGAACATCCTGATCACCGATTACCTGGGTCAACAGTACGATGTTCCGAACAGTCACCAGCTGGTGATTGCAGGTCCTTGTCATGCCGAGGAGGTCGCCATGGAAAAGCAGTCGTATCTGACCATTGGTTCGTATGACATGCCAACGGCGGAGCGTTTCTGTGAATTACTGCGGAATCGCTACGTTAAAGCCAATCCGCTGCAGGACTTGGATGGTGTTGAGTATTGTGCCGTGATCAAGAATATCATTGCGCTGGCCTGCGGTATAGCCCGCGGTCTGAACTATGGCGATAACTTTCAGGCCGTACTCGTGTCAAATGCGATGCAGGAGATCGAGCGTTTTCTGAATGCCGTCATGCCGATCCACCGCGATTTGAACGGCTCGGCCTACCTTGGTGACCTGCTCGTGACAGCCTATTCACAATTCAGCCGTAACCGTACTTTTGGCAACATGATTGGCCATGGCTATACCGTGAAATCTGCCCAGATCGAGATGAACATGGTGGCGGAAGGTTATTATGCTGTACAGAGTATTTACGAGCTCAACAAAAACCTTAATGTCAATATGCCCATCACCAAAGCAGTATACCTTATTTTATATGAGCGCATTGCACCGGCTGTAGAGTTCGAGATATTGAAGGAGAAGCTCACTTAAGCAGGTACTCCCAACTACGCAAAAGGCATACCTTGTGGTGTGCCTTTCGCGTTTAAAGCCCTAATCCCTTGGCCAGCCTTGTACATGAAACAGCATTTCCAGCAAATTGACATCTTAAAGGGACTGGCTATTATTGCTGTACTTCTGTTGCACTCACTCTCGCGGGAGCAGCTTGTAGCCAGCTATGCGGTGTTTCACATCTGGCAGGCTGTACCAGTCTTTATGGTGCTGATGGGATTGAACCTGGGAATGTCATACGGAAGCAAGACACTGCATTTTAATCAGCTCTATACTCCGCATTATTTTCAGAAGAAAGCGCTTCGCATCATTTTTCCGCTCCTGTTTATCTTTATCATTTCCTTGGTAGCAGGCTATTATTGGCAGCAGGTATACGGACTGGATGTCTATACCCTGGGCTGGAAAAACCTGATCGGTGTGTTGCCTGTCTCGGGCAAAGGCAATTACTTTATTACACTCTTGCTGCAGTCTCTGCTTGCGCTGCCGCTCATTGGCTATACCTTTCACCGCTGGCCTGTGCTAACCACTCTGGTACTGGTGCTGACTGAGATCGCCTTTCAGGTGGCAGCTTATCAGATCAGTTATTTTGGAGAGGACCGCTATCTTTATGATGCTGCACTTTTCCGGTACTTATCAGCTATTGCGCTAGGGCTCTGGCTTTCCAGCCTGGTCACTACTGCAAATAAAAGGTATAGCTGGTTACTGGTCTTTGCTGGAATTGCAAGCGGCGTATACCTGTATTTTTTCCAATACCACGACTGGAGTCTACCTTGTATCAGAACTGAGTGGCAGGCGCAGCTGTTTCTCACTTTCCCTTATGCCGCTTTGCTGATCTTTCTGGGGATGTTAGCTTTTCCGCAACAGTCAGATCATGCTGCGCCTCGCAGTATGGCTATTATAGGAAAGGCGTCTTACCACATTTTTCTGGTACAGGTGCTATACTTCGGATTGATTCAGAATGACTCGAACATCTCGCTTAATCTGGCGGTCTGCCTTCTCACCGGTCTCTTATTTTATTGGTTGGAATCCCAGTTAAGCAAAAGACTTTCCCCATAAAAAGTATTCTTTTACGCTATCTCACTACCTAGACTATGATTACAAAAGTAACCTGTGCCCTTATCGAGCAGTTTGGCTGTGTACTGATTACCCAGCGCAGCGAATCTATGTCGCAAGCCTTACTTTGGGAATTTCCAGGCGGAAAAATAGAAGATGGCGAAACTGAAGCGGGCTGTCTTATACGCGAGATTGAGGAAGAGTTGAGCCTCAGCGTCACCCCGATGCAACGTCTTACGCCTGTGGTGCAAGTATACGGCGACAAAACCATTGAGCTTATACCTTACATTTGCCAGTACAACAGTGGAACCATCAAACTCGCCGAACACCGTGCTTACCACTGGGTTTTACCGCAGGAACTGGCCAACTACTATTGGTGCCCGGCCGACATTCCTATTGTGCAGGAATATGTAGCGCTGGCAGGAGAACAATTTTCTTCGTAACAAGTAAAGCCAACCTTTTCACGAAAAGGTCAATTTGCCGTACCTTTGAGGTATGCAATTACCACCATCATTTGTTCAGCGCATGAAAAGCCAACTGGGTTCTGACTATACCCGTTTCGAGGAGGCTCTGCAACAACCGGCGCCTGTCAGCATCCGACTAAACAAGAACAAACTTCCAGGAGAGCCAACCCTGCCGCGAGTGCCCTGGACGCAAACAGGCTATTATCTGCCGGAGCGCCC
Organism: Pontibacter sp. HSC-14F20; assembly: GCF_019599265.1. Classification (GTDB taxonomy): domain Bacteria; phylum Bacteroidota; class Bacteroidia; order Cytophagales; family Hymenobacteraceae; genus Pontibacter. Next base: position 26,695 of record NZ_JAHZTC010000017.1, read on the forward strand.
GCAGTTTACCCTGGACCCGCGTCTGCATGCAGGCGCCTACTATGTGCAGGAGGCCAGTTCCATGTTTGTTGAGCAGGCCTTGCGCCAGCATGTGGACCTCAGTCAGTCGCTGCATGTACTGGACCTCTGCGGAGCACCCGGTGGTAAGTCAACGCACATCGCCAGCCTGATTTCACCTGACAGTCTGCTGGTATCTAACGAAGTAATTCGAAGCCGCGCCAGCATACTGGCCGAGAACGTGACCAAATGGGGGAGCGGCAACGTGGTAGTTACCAACAACGATCCCCGCGACTTTAGCCGCTTACCGGATTTTTTTGATGTGATGGTGGTGGATGCTCCCTGCAGTGGTGAAGGCATGTTCCGAAAAGACCCGCAGGCAGTAAACGAATGGTCAGATGAAAACGTGAACCTCTGCGCCCAGCGCCAGCAACGCATCCTGGTGGATGTATGGGAAGCACTGCGGCCGGGCGGCATCCTGATCTACAGTACCTGCACCTGGAATCTGGTTGAGAATGAGCAGAACATTGCCTGGCTGGCCGATCAGGAGAACGCACACTCACTTGCACTGGAACTGGACCCCGCATGGGGAGTAGAGGCTTCTTCACTGGATGGCGTTTCTGGTTATCGTTTCTATCCGCATCAGGTACAGGGTGAGGGCTTCTTTTTAGCAGCGGTCCGCAAAGCCGGGGATTTTGAAGCACCGACTGGAACAACCAAAAAGAAAAAGAATAAACTGACACTGGCGGGCAAAAAAGAACAGGCCCTGGTGAATGACTGGCTATTGGAACCGAGCCACTTTGCCTGGGTGCAGTATGGAGAAGTGATCTCGGCTATACCTGAAAATCTGTTTGAAGAAGTAGACCAGCTCTACCAAAACCTATACGTGATCTATGCCGGTACGGAAATAGCCGAAGCGAAAGGAAAAAAGCTGAAACCGCTGCAGGCACTGGCACTCTCACAGCAGCTTAACAAAGAGGCTTTCCGCACGGAAGTGCTTGATCTGGAATCAGCCCTTCGATATCTCCGCAAAGAAGACATCGGCATCAGCGGTATGAGCAATGACTGGATACTGCTCCAATTCGAAGGTCTGCCACTCGGTTGGGCGAAGCAGGTCGGCAGTCGTCTCAATAATTACTACCCCAAAGAATGGCGCATCCGCATGGAACTGCCACAAGTTTTAGAGTTTGAGAGTTGGGGAATTAGAGAGATAACTTCAAATTAGATTTAACTACTAATACAAAAGGCCCACCATCATTGGTAGGCCTTTTGTATTCTGAAGAAATAGGGAGTAAAGAATTATGACTCAGTAATTCTTTACTCCTCAACTCTCAAACTCTTTAACTGGCTTTATTCTACAAACAGCACCAGTCCCTTCAGGTATTCTCCTTCCGGATGGAAGATGGAAATTGGGTGATCGGCTGGCTGGGAGAGGTGGTGCATGATTTTGATGTTACGACCGGCCTCTATGGCCGCTGCCATCACGGTGTTGTTGAACAGGAACTTGTCTACCACTTGTGAGCACGAGAAAGTAAACAGAATGCCACCCGGCTTGATGCGCTTCATGGCTTCGGCATTCAGGCGCTTGTAACCCATTACCGCATTGTGGCGCACTTTCTGGCTTTTAGCGAAAGCAGGCGGATCAAGAATGATCACATCATAGCGATCTTCCTTGCCTTTCAGAAATTCGAATGTATCCACCGCAAAGGCTTCGTGTCGATCAGGAGCCTGACTCAGTTCACCGTTTCTGATCGTCAGTTCAATAGCTTTCTTAGACACATCAACCGAATGCACTTCTTTGGCGCCGGCATTCAGAGCGTATACCGAGAAACCTCCGGTATAGCAAAAAGTATTCAGCACCGATTTATCTTTCACGTAGCGGGCCAATAATTCCCGGTTCTCACGCTGGTCAATAAAGAAGCCCGTTTTCTGGCCGCTTTCCCAGTCCACGAAAAACCGGTTCTCATTCTCGGTCACGACTACGCCGCCGCTCGATTCACCAAACAGGTAACCATTCTCGGCCTGCACCGGCGACTTGGCTGGCAGCGACTCCGCGCTCTTGTCGTACACTGCTTTCAGGTGCGGACCGTAGATTTCCTGCAGGGCTTTGGCAACATGCTCGCGTACCGAATACATGCCCACAGAGTGTGTCTGAATAACAGCAGTGTCCTTATACATGTCCACGATCAGCCCGGGCACGCCATCGCCTTCAGCGTACACCAGACGGTATACATCCGTGTGCGGATTGTCGATCAGGCCGAGGCGCTTGCGGTAATCATAGGCTTGCTGCACTTTGCTTTTCCAGAAGGTATAGTCCGGCTCGACTTGCTCAAAAGAGAACACACGCACGGCAATAGAACCCGGCGCCCAGTGGCCCATACCCAGAAATTCGCGCTGGTTGGAGTATACCTCTACAGTGTCGCCTTCTTCCGGCTCAGTTCCTTCAATTCTTTTAATTGCGCCAGAAAAAACCCACGGGTGAAAACGTTTCAGTGAGTGTTCTTTACCTTTGGCCAGGTATAGTTTGGTGAGAGACATTAAGTTGATGTGCTGATTTTAAAATAAGAAAAACCCTGTTTAATGCAATGCACAAGGCACTGTGAAATTATGTTTTTGTGTTCTGTATAACGTTTTTGAGCGGATTCTATAACTTTTCCTGATTACAAGTGAAGGGGCCTGATAATGGTATCCCGGATGGCCTTATACCTTGCAGAACAGCTTACTATTTGAAATTTGCTGATTAAGACATTCGCTTCACCAGAAAATCGGTGTAGGGTATAAAGGCTGCTGATTAAGCAAATGGTTCCGTTTTAGGGGTAGTAATTTGGATTTGATTTACCTGTATTTTCTAAAATCACGGAAAAAATGGCTTATAAGGTGATCACCTGCAGGTCCCTGAGGTAGGTATAGAGTTTCTGGACCGGCAAGCCGACTACATTAAAATAAGATCCTTCAATCTGCTCGATCCCGATCTTTCCGATCCACTCCTGTATACCATATGCCCCCGCTTTGTCGAAAGGCTGGTAATGTTCGATATAGTAATTGATTTCCTCGTCGCTCAGCTTTTTAAAGTATACCTTGGTCACATCATGGAAGATGGTCTTGGAATTCCTTGTCAGGATACAGACACCGGTGATCACTTCATGATGGGTTCCGGACAAAGCGCGTAGCATATTAAAAGCTTCCGAAGCATCGGCAGGCTTGTTCAAAACACGTTCACCCAGACATACAATCGTATCGGCGGTGATCAGCACTTCATTTTGCAGGTCGGAGGTATAAGCATCAGCTTTGTGCCCAGCCAGAAACTCAGCCACTTGCTCGCGCTGCAAATGCTCAGGGTAATCCTCCTGCACGTCCTTTACACGCACCTCGAACGGGATGCCGAGCCCGGCCAGAAGTTCCTTGCGACGCGGGGAGTTAGAGGCAAGCAGTATCGGACGAGATAAATTCATTTTCTTTGATTGAGCTGAATAAGAATCCGCAGATTGTTTTCGGATAAAAGAAGGTGGATTTCTGTGGCATGATGGCACCACTATAGCATACCCGTTTCACCTGATCCATTGACACGTCGTTGGTGATCAGGGCCAGCCGTGCTTTGCCGGAGTCTACCTGACTGACACAGGCCGTGAAGTTGCGCACGTAACTCAGGCCCGGGTAATCACGCTGTGCTTCGCGTTCTATGCCCAGCACTTTCTCGAACACGAAGTAATGCAGCACGGTCAGGTCGAGGTCCTTTACTTCCTGGGGTACCGGCCAATCAATCAGGTGGTGCACCTCCGGCTTCAGGCGCAGCTTATAGGCGTTGCCGGACAGGTATAGCCCGAAGGCCCAGTTCTTTCCCACGATCACCTCATTGAGTTCATAAGCATCCTCTTTGGGTGTTACCACAAAGTAAGCCCCCAGACACGCCAGAAACTCTTCGTCTGTCAGGTCAATATTCTCCAGAACCCGATGTGTCGGCAGGATGCGCAGATCATCGGCTTCCGTATTGGTCAGGTACATCAGGTGGTAGTTGTAAGCTTCTGTACCGGAATGGTTAGGGTTGTCAGCCATGCGCTTCTTTCGGTACTCCAGCGAGCCCTCGTAGCGGTGGTGCCCGTCAGCCAGCAGTACCTGCCGCGATTCCAGAACTTCCAGAAAATGCTTGATCACCTTACTGTCGTGGATCACAGCCAGCACATCGCGTACCCCTTGGTAATCCTCCGTCACGTAGAGTGGCGACTGTATGCTCTCGTCCATGTAACGCTCCAGCACGAAATCAGGATCGGTGTAGAGGCCGTGGGTAGCACTGGTATTCATCAAAGTTTTGTCCAGCAGATTAATGCGATCGTTCACGGCACTTGGTATCGTGTTCTCGTGGCGGAGGAGTACACCTTCGTTCCAATCGTAGGCTTTGATGTGGCAGATAAAACCTTTGCGGCAGTACTCGCGCTCGTTGCCAGGAAGCCGGAAGTATTGATAGTATACATAGATGCCGGGCAGCGGGTCCTGCACAATCGTGCCGGCAGCTTTCCACTCCTGCAGCATGTCTGCTGCGGTATCGGCAGGCTTTTCGCCCCTAGGCACCGATAGATGTATGCTGTTGATCGGGTTCTGGTACAGCGCTTCCCGCTGTTTTGCCGACACCACATCAAACAGAGGAGAGGTTAGTTCTTCAATCGACTGGCTCAGCTCTTCTTTGTAGCGCCATGCTCTAATAGGTAATATCTCAGCCATGCGGTTTACTTACAGGTATAGGTATAGGATCAGGGTGCCAGTCTTTTGCGGGTCCATTGTGCATCGGCTCGTTCGAACTCGATGCGGTCGTGCAAGCGGTTCGGGCGCCCTTGCCAGAACTCGATGCGCTCCGGTTTCAGAACAAAGCCACCCCAGTGCTGCGGACGAGGCACTACATCCAGCCCGGCAAAATCATTTTCGTACTTCGCCTCGGCTTGTTCCAGTTCTTCGCGGCTGTTTATCTCGCGGCTTTGCGGCGATGCCCAGGCACCAACCTGGCTGCCACGCGGCCGACTGTTAAAGTAAGCATCCGAAACATTGGCTGCCACTTTCTCAACCGTTCCTTCGATACGCACCTGACGCTCCAGCTCAGCCCAGAAAAAGGTGATCGAACCATATGGACTCGCAATAAGTTCCTGCCCCTTGCGGCTCTCGTAATTGGTGAAAAACACGAAGCCATCTGAAGACACCTCTTTTAAAAGCACCACACGCGCCGAAGGACGGCAGTCAGCTGACACAGTAGACAGTACCAGCGCCGTCGGCTCCAGCACCTCCGAGCGGATAGCTTCGTTCAGCCATACCTTAAACTGGTCGAGCGGGTCATTGGAAACAGATATTTCCGTAAGTGCCTGTCTGGAATAATTCTTCCGGATGGAGGCAATGTCATGTTGGAGCGACATAGCGTAAACGATGATTTGCTCAAAATTATAAAATAATCGGTTGAGGGTTAAATTTTAATTAATATTGCAATAATTTAAAAATATTTTATAAAATTAGAAGACTTATATTCAGTGTTGTCGCACCGAATATTGTCCGTAGAAGTTAAAGGATAGCTTAGGCTATTTGACAGGATTTGTACCCTAATGTGTTGTTTCCGTAAGAAGGTATAAACAGCGATTGCCAGGCCTGCCAGGCCAGAAGTTTATGTAAGGTAATGCAATTAAACCCTGGAGAACAATGGAGGAAGAAAGCGAAAACAAGCCACAAAACGGCAGTATCCTGATATCGGAGCCATACCTGGGAGATCCCAATTTTGAGCGCACTGTGGTTCTAATCTGTAGCCACGTAGAAGGAGAGGGAACATTCGGGCTGGTACTTAACCGACAGTCAAACCTTAAGCTGTCTGATGTGGTTGATATATATAATGATACCTTTGAGGCTGAATTAGGTATAGGTGGACCGGTGCAATACAACACATTGCACTACGTACACCAGATAGCGACGCTGCCTCAGGCAGTGCAACTGAACGATAACCTGTATTGGGGTGGCGACTTTGAAGCACTCCGCACCTTGATCGGCACAGGGGAGGTGAAGCCGGAAGATATCAAGTTTTATCTTGGCTATTCCGGATGGACGCCTGGCCAGTTGCAGGAGGAGATCGACAAAAATGTTTGGATCGTGAACAACAATGCTGCAAATAAATTATTTAATTTGGAAGCAGATACGCTTTGGCGGAATATACTGCGCCAAATGGGTGGGAAATACAAGGTACTTTCAAACTACCCGGTAGACCCCCGCCTGAACTGACAAAACGTGGACTAAAAACTGAAGTCATGACAACTGATAAACAGCACACCGACACAAACGGAGCTGAGGCAAACAAGCCCCGGCCGCAAGACGAAGCACAAGCCAATGGGCAGCAGGCCTCGTCGCCGATGGACATTGTAGAACAACGCCTCGCCGAAATCAACGCACAAAAAGAAGGCGAACAGCACAAACCATTGGAAACAGGTGTGCCCAAAGAAGATCAGCCTGAAATAAAACCAGAACTGGCTTCGGAAGCAGAGACGACAGAAACTGATAAAATAACGGAAGCCTTTGCAGAGGCAAACCTTCCTGAGGCTGAAGCAAATACACCTGTGGCAGAAACAGCATTTCCTGACGAGACATCCAACGCTGCTTCAACTGATACAGCAGAGGCAGGTGCCCCTGAAGCAACCACACCGGTATCCACAACTGAAGACCACCACGACGACGAAGAGTTGGATGAGGATGATCATACAGATTACAGTGAGATGCCGTTGGAAGAGCTACGCCACCACTTGGCGCTCCTGCTGAAAGGGGCTGATGCGAAACGCAAGTATAAAAAAATACAGGAAATTCATCGCCAATACGAAGGCAAGTTCCAGGTAGAAAGAGGACAGGCGCTCGACCGTTTCCGTCTGGAGGGGGGCACCGAAGAAGACTTTGACTACCATGCACCTATGGAGCATACCGAACTGGAACAGCTCTATACCGCCTACCGCGAGGCACGCTACCAGGAGCGACAGCTTACTGAAGAACAGCGTGGCCGCAACCTGGAGCGAAAGCGTGAGTTGCTACAGCAGCTGCGTACCTTGGTGGAGTCAGCCGAAACAAAAAACAGCAGTGATGAACTGAAAAAACTTCAGGGGGAATGGAAGGGCATAGGACCTGTTCCGCCGGGAGAAGCGCAGGAGCTGTGGGATTCTTATCATGCCCTGCTCGACATCTTCTACAACAACCGCAGCATGTTCTTCGAAATGAAGGAGCTGGACCGGCGCCGTAACCTGGATGCAAAAGTGCAGCTGATTGAACGCGCAGAAGCTCTTCAAAACGAGCCTTCCATTAACAAAGCCCTGCAGGAGCTGCGCCATCTGCATGAAGAGTGGAAAAACATCGGTCCTGTACCGAATGAGCAGCGCGATGCGATCTGGGAACGCTTTATTCAGGCTTCTGAGAAAGTACACGAACAGCGACGTTCCTACATGGAAGAGCGCAAGACCGTTGAGTTGGCTAACCTGGAGAAGAAGCGTGGTCTACTGGCACGTTTGCAGGAGTTCCAGAGCTTCAATACAGACCGCATTAACGAGTGGCGTGACAAGACAGACGAGATCCAGAAACTAAAAGAAGAGTGGGACAGCGCCGGTCTTGTACCGAAAGAGTATGCGGAAGAAGTGAACAAGAATTTCTGGGGCAATTACAAAGCATTCTTCCAGCACAAGAACCAGTTTTTCAAAGGACTGGACGAGCAGAAAATGCAGAACCTGCGTCTGAAGACGGAACTGTGTGAACAAGCCGAGAGCATGAAGGAGAGCACAGACTGGAATGCAACCAAAGAGAAAATGATCCAGCTTCAGAAGAGGTGGAAGACCATCGGTCGCGTACCAGACAAACACTCCGATAAGATCTGGCAACGGTTCAGAGCGGCCTGTAACGAGTTCTTTGACCGCAAACAGGCGCAGGAGCAGCAGAAGGGTGCTGAAATGGAAAAGCTCTCTTCTGAGAAACTGGCCCTGTGCGACCGGATAACAGAGGAATTAGCACAACCCAACACGACAACCTCACTTGATGAGTATAATAGGATCGTGGCGGAATGGGACACTTTGGATGCTGGAAATAAGCGTGTAAGCACAAGAGTAGAGGAGAAGTTCCTATCACTGATGGAGCGGTACCTGGAGCGCGTTCCGGACCTGCATTACGATGATCGTGCAACCATGCTGGCGCAGTTGCAGGTAGACCGGCTTAAGAACAGTCCGGATGCTTCCCAGAAGCTATATCAGAAAGAGCAGACGCTCCGACGTGAAATTTCTCAACTCCAAAACGATATACAGACCCTGCGCAATAACCTCGACTTTTTTGCACGTTCTAAGAACGCCGATAAGCTGCGCGAGGAGTATGAAGGTCGAATAGAAGACACGCAGAAACGAATCGATATCCTGCAACGGCAGCTGGCTGCTTTCAGAAGATAAAAATTTCTGTTTGATACTCAAAAACTTATCGCAGAAGGGCAAAAAATCCTGCAACGGGTGTTTGTATATTAAAAACCTTATTATACCTTTGCAACGCTTTAGAACGATAGGGCAACACAAATAAAGTATCGCCTCCTTAGCTCAGCTGGTAGAGCAACTGACTTGTAATCAGTAGGTCGCTGGTTCGATCCCGGCAGGGGGCTCAGCTTTATCTGTACTAATTATTGCCTCCTTAGCTCAGCTGGTAGAGCAACTGACTTGTAATCAGTAGGTCGCTGGTTCGATCCCGGCAGGGGGCTCTTAAAAGCCTTCAGAGAAATCTGAAGGCTTTTTTGTTTTATACCTTTCCAGATCTCTCCCAAGCTGCATATCTCAACGTTTTTGGCCTCAGGCACCAGTGGCTATATATGCTTTTTCAAGTTTTATGACTTAATTTGAGGATTCATACAAGCATTGAACACATCCCATGCAGCTCATAGAAGTAAACACCCCTGAACTAGCCGAAGAGTTCGTTAAAATGCAGGTAAGGCTTTACCGCAAAGATCCCAACTACATCCGTCCGCTTGACAAGGATGTGCATCAGGTGTTCGACCCAAAGAAAAACAAACTGCTGCGTGACGGGGAGGCGATCCGTTGGATCCTGCGGGACGAGGACGGGGAAACGATCGGCAGGGTAGCCGCTTTCATCAATAAGAAAACAGCAGACTCCTATGACCAGCCAACTGGAGGTATGGGCTTCTTTGATTGTATCCATGATCAACAAGCGGCTAACACACTCTTCGATGCCTGCCGCAACTGGCTGCAGGAACGAGGTATGGAAGCGATGGACGGACCAATCAATTTTGGCGAGCGTGACAAGTGGTGGGGCTTGCTGGTAGAAGGCTACCATGAACCTACTTATTGTATGAACTATAACCATGCCTACTATCAGCAGTTGTTCGAGAACTATGGCTTTAAACTATATTTCAACCAGTATGTTTACTATCGTACCGTAGACGATCCGCTTACGCCGGAATACCAGGAAAAGGCACAGCGCGTGCTATCCGACCCAAATTATACCTTCCAGCACATCGATAAAAAAAATCTCGACAAATACGCCGAAGATTTCCGGATCGTTTATAACAAGGGCTGGGTGAAACACGAAGGCGTGAAAGCCATGAGTGAAGCACAGGCCAAATCCATCATGAAGTCGTTGAAACCTGTGCTGGACGAAAAGATTATCTGGTTCGCTTACCACAATGGAGAGCCTGCCGGATTCTTTATCGCTATACCTGAGTTGAACCAGCTGTTCAAACATGTGAACGGAAAATTAGATATGTGGGGGAAAATCAAATTTATCTACCACCGCTGGAGAGGGTCTTGCAAGACCATGTATGGCATTGTGTTCGGTATCATACCCGAATGCCAGGGCAAAGGAGTGGAGGCGGCTATGGTCGTGTCAGCGGCAAATCTGGTACAGGGTAACCCAAACATTCCGTATTATGATTTGCAAATGAACTGGATCGGGGATTTTAATCCTAAAATGATCAAACTGGTAGAACAACTGGGTAGCCGGGTTTACAAGACTTATACGACTTACCGGTTTCTTTTCGACCGTGGAAAAGAGTTTAAGCGAGCGCCAATTATCAAGTAAGGTATAAGATGGACTCTCTGACACAGATCGTATTGGGTGCCGCCGTAGGCGAGGCGGTGGCCGGACGCAAACTGGGTAATAAGGCGCTGCTTTGGGGTGCTATTGTCGGCACTATACCTGATCTGGATGTTCTTGTCAATCCACTGCTGGACATGGTGGGGCAACTAAGCTTTCACCGCTCCGTTACCCATTCTTTTTTCTTTGCGATTATAGCCTCGCCCTTGCTGGGCTGGATGCTTTGGCGACTCTACAAAAATGAACACGCCACCTTTCGGGACTGGACGCTGCTGTTCTTTCTGGGTTTTACAACACATGCCATTCTCGACAGCTTTACAACCTGGGGCACCCAGCTCTTTTGGCCATTCACTAATTACGGCGTAGCCTTTTACAACATCTTTGTCGTTGATCCGCTGTACACGGTTCCTTTCCTGATCTGCGTGATCGCCGTGATGTTTTATGACAGACGCAACCCCAAAAGACAGCGCTGGAATAATGCCGGCTTGATCATCAGCTCGCTATACCTTGTATTCTCATTCGGAGCACAGACTTATGCTAAAAGCGTGTTCAAGCAAAGCCTGGATGCGCAAGGTATACGTTACGAATCACAGATCGTGAAAGCAACTCCGATGAACACCTTGCTTTGGTCGGTCACGGCGGCAGCTGAGGACGGCTTTTATAACGGTTTCTATTCTTTGCTGGACCGGGATCAGAACATCAGGTATAACTTTGAGCCACGACAGGAACAATTACTGGAAACGTACCGCGGTCAACCGAAAATGGAGCGTCTGCTTCAGATTACCAAGGGCTACCACGCAGTAGAGAAAGCAACAGAGGGCGTTCATATCAAAGACCTGCGTTTTGGTCAGTTTGACGGCTGGCAGCAGGGCAAGGGACAATATGTGTTTGTATACCATGTATGGCACCATGACGATGGCACTCTGCGTTTTAAAGAGCTCAACAACCGCCCTAAAATAAATAGCGATTACCTGAAAGCGTATTTGCATCGTATTCTCGGAAATAAAGACCAAACCTTATGACAGCAGCAAGATGGTTACTCAGCGGTAAAAAAGCCGTTGTAACGGGCGGATCCAAAGGGATAGGCGCCGCCATTGTAGAAGAGTTTATCGGATTAGGCGCTGAGGTGATGGCGGTGGCACGCAAAGAAGCTGATTTGCAGCAGTTGCAGGCTAAGTTTCCGAAAGCAGGGCTGCATGCGCTGGTAGCAGATGTCAGCACTACAGAAGGCCGACAAAAGTTGCTGGACAGAGTGCAAACGCTTTGGGGTGCGCTTGACATTCTGGTAAATAACGTTGGGACGAACATACGCAAACCGGTAACAGACTATACACCGGAGGAGTATGATTTTGTGATGAGCACTAATCTGCGCTCAGCCTTCGAGCTCAGTCGTGACTTTTACCCGCTACTCAAAGCCTCGGCGCAAGGCAACATAATCCAGGTGACCTCCGTGGCAGGACTGACGCATGTGAGGACAGGTGCCATTTATGGAATGACCAAAGCGGCTCTGGTGCAGTTAACCAAAAATCTGGCAGGGGAGTGGGCCGAAGATGGAATTCGTGTGAACGCCGTAGCCCCCTGGTACATTAGCACACCGCTTGCGCAGACCGTGCTTCAGAACGAACAGTATCTGCATGAAGTAGTGACCAGAACGCCGATGCGGGTGATTGGGAAACCAGAAGATGTGGCAGGTGCCGTGGCCTTTCTGTGCATGCCGGCAGCGGCCTATATTACCGGCCAGACATTGGCAGTTGACGGTGGTTTGACGATCAATGGTTTTCACCCTGCCTGAGCTACCAAACAGGTATAGAACCGGCATTTCTGACTGCTAAACTATACCTTGAAACGCTGGTTTATTAATCCAAATTTTACTACTTTTGTATGATTAGGCTGTAAGAGCGAAATACAAATTCCCGACGCTCTTCATAACCCGACATGCATGGCAAAAATCCGACTGCTTTTACTCTTTAGCGCTGCTCTGCTGCTTCTGACCGTTTCATCCTGCAAACCCATGTGTCCGATCACTTCCTGCCAGGTGCGCATGGAGCACATACATGGCGAACAGGAGTTTCGTGGCCAACCCATTTACAAAAAGCAAAATCCTAAAATTGGTGAGAAACTACCAAAGCAAACAGGGGAGGTACACAAGCGCAAAAACGACAAGAGCCAGCGCAAGAATTAACGAATAATACAGGTTTCTGCCTGATCAGTAAATTATCCAACACAAAACTATTATTTAGACCTTGAACATGAACGAAGGCGAACGAATAATACCGATCAACATTGAAGACGAGATGCGCGGTGCATACATCGATTACTCAATGTCTGTTATCATTTCCAGAGCCTTACCTGATGTGAGAGACGGCCTGAAGCCAGTACACCGTCGTGTGCTGTACGGTATGTCTGAACTGGGGGTATCCTATAACAAATCCTACAAGAAATCAGCCCGTATCGTAGGAGAGGTGCTGGGTAAATATCACCCGCACGGTGACTCCTCGGTATACGAGACCATGGTGCGTATGGCACAGGAATGGTCGCTGCGCTACCCGCTGGTTGACGGACAGGGTAACTACGGCTCGATAGACGGCGACTCGCCGGCTGCGATGCGTTACACAGAGGCCCGCCTGAAGCGTATTGCTGATGAAATATTGGCTGACCTTGAGAAAAACACAGTGGACTTTGTGCCTAACTTCGACGACTCCCTGAAAGAGCCGTCCGTGATGCCGGCCAAGTTCCCGAACCTGCTTGTAAACGGCACATCCGGTATTGCAGTAGGTATGGCCACCAACATGGCACCGCACAACCTGACGGAGGTGATAAACGGAACGATCGCTTACATCGATAACAGGGAGATCACCGTAGCTGAACTGATGCACTATGTGACAGCCCCTGACTTCCCGACAGGTGGTATCATCCATGGTTACGATGGTGTGAAGGCTGCTTTCGAGACAGGCCGCGGTCGCGTGCTGATGCGTGCGCGCGCCAACTTTGAGACGAATTCAGCTGGTAAGGAACAGATCATTGTAACGGAAATTCCTTACATGGTCAACAAAGCTTCTCTGATCGAGAAGACTGCCGCCCTGATCAACGACAAGAAAATAGAAGGTATATCCGACCTACGAGACGAGTCAGACCGTGACGGCATGCGCATCGTGTATGACTTGAAGCGTGATGCTATACCGAACGTAGTACTCAATAACTTATACAAATACACTGCTTTACAATCATCGTTTGGCGTCAACAACGTGGCCCTGGTAAAAGGCCGTCCGATGACGCTGAATCTGAAAGAGCTGATTCATTACTTTGTAGAGCACAGACACGAAGTAGTAATCCGTAGAACACAGTTTGAACTGGACGAAGCCAAGAAGCGCGCTCACATCCTGGAAGGCCTGCTGATTGCTCTCGACAACCTCGACGAAGTGATCAACTTGATCCGTTCATCACGTGATCCGGAGATTGCCCGTAATGGCTTGATGGAACGCTTTGCACTGTCAGAGATCCAGGCACGCGCTATACTTGATATGCGTCTGCAGCGCCTGACCGGTCTGGAACGCGACAAGATTCAGGCAGAGTATGCTGAGATCATGAAACTGATCGATTACCTGACTTCTGTTCTGAACGACGAAGGCCTGCGTATGCAGATCATCAAAGACGAGCTAAACGAGATAAAAGAGCGTTACGGTGATGGGCGCCGCACCAGCATAGAGGCCTCCACCGGCGATATCTCTTACGAGGATATGATTCCGGAAGAGAGTATGGTGATTACCATTTCGCATGAAGGCTACATCAAGCGTACTTCGTTGAGTGAGTACCGCAGCCAGAGCCGTGGTGGTGTCGGCTCGAGAGGTGTGGCTGCCTCTAAAGAAAGTGATTTCACGGAGCACCTTTTTGTGGCCAGCACGCACCATCATATGCTGTTCTTCACGGAGTTTGGCCGTGTGTTCTGGATGAAGGTATACGAGATTCCGGAAGGAGGGAAGACCACCAAAGGACGCGCCATACAGAACCTGATGAACATTGAGAAAGACGACAAAATTAGAGCGGTAATCAATGTTCGTGACCTTAAAAATCAGGATTTCGTATTGAACCACAACCTGGTTTTCTGTACAGAGCATGGTACGATCAAGAAAACTGTGCTGGAGGCTTACTCAAGACCTCGAACCAATGGCATCAACGCGATTACAATTAACGAAGGTGACCGTTTGCTGGATGTGCAACTCACAACCGGGAACAGCGAAGTGATTATTGCGCTGGGTTCTGGTCGTGCCATTCGCTTTAACGAAAGCCAGGTTAGGCCGATGGGACGGAACGCAGCCGGTGTGCGTGGCGTAACACTAGCCGGACCAGATGATAAGGTTGTTGGTATGGTTTGTGTAGAAAACGAGGATACCGAACTGCTGGTTGTGTCCGAAAACGGATACGGCAAGCGCTCTTTGCTGGAAGAATACCGTATTACGAACCGCGGCGGAAAAGGAGTGAAGACCCTGAACGTGACGGACAAAACTGGTAAGCTGGTGGCGATTAAGGGCGTAGTAGATACAGATGACCTGATGATCATCAACCGCTCAGGCATAACGATTCGTCTGCGTGTAGCCGACATCCGTGTTATTGGCCGTGCTACCCAAGGTGTACGCCTGATCAAACTGACGGAAGGCGACCAGATTTCTTCTGTCGCAAAAGTAGAAATGGAGAACGAAGAGGAAGTTGCGGAAGCGTTAATGGAGCAGTCAGAATTGAAACCGGAAGACTCCTTGCAGCCTGATACTCAGATAGATCCTGAAGTGACAGAAGACGAAGTTTAATCTGTAAATGGAATTTAATTTTATTTATTAATCGTTTAACAAACAAACAAAAACCAATCACAGAATAGTATGAAAAAAATACTGATGACAGCCATGGCAGCCGTAAGCGTTCAGGTTGCTGTCGCTCAGAACTCGGCCGTGAATAGCGCCGTGCTGAACCACAAGAACGGCACGCTGGACAAAGCGCTGGCTGACATTAACAAAGCAACTGAGCATAAGAAAACTCAAGATAAAGCGAAAACCTGGTTTTACCACGGTGTAATCAATCAGGATCTGATCGGTCATCCGATTTATGGCAAACTGGCAACTGAGGAAACACCAGAAGTGGCGCTGACCTCGTTCAACAAAACACTTGAAATTGACGGTGAGAACGGTCAGTTCGGTAAACTGGTGCCAGAGCGTATGCAAATTCTTTATGGCCAGGTTCTGAACCAAGCGGTTGAATTCCACAACAACCAGGATTGGGACAATGCTATTGCTAAGTATGACATGGCTTCTAAGGTGAACCCAACCGATACAACAGCAGTGCTTTATGCTGCTTATGCTTCAACTGCCAAGCAGGACTATGCTACAGCGGTAAAGTATTATGATAAGTTGATCAGTATTGGTCACACAACGGAAGACGTATACAAAAACAAAATTCAATTACAGCAGGCCACCGAAGCAGCAGATGATGTGGTAATGGCTTCTATTGCAGCTGGTTTGGAGAAGCATCCGAACAGTGTATACCTGATGCAGGAAGAGCTGCGTTACTACCTGAAAAACGACCGTGCTGACGAGGCAATGGCTAAGCTTGACAAAGCGATCGAAGCCGACCCTAAAAATGCCAGCCTGTACGCCGTTCGTGGTAACCTGCAAGAGCGCAAAGGAAACATTGACGAAGCTTATACCAACTACAAGAAAGCTGTAGAAGTAGATCCAAACAACTTCGACGGATTCTTTAACCTGGGAGTACTGGAGTATAACAAGGGCAGTGAGTTCAACAACAAAGCTGCTAAAATGGACTATGCTACCTACAAAAAGAAAGGTCCTGCATTAGAGAAGCAAGCTGTGAAGCACTACGAAGCTTCATTGCCATACTTCGAAAAAGCACTTGAGATTCAGCCAGAAGATCAGGCTACATTAGCCAACCTGCAGCGTGTTTACACACGTTTGAAGCGTACTGCTGATGCGGAGAGAATCGGAAAGAAACTGAAAAACTAATCTGACCGGTTAGTTTCTAAGAGAAGAAAGGGAGTCCCAAATAGGCTCCCTTTCTTATTGCCACAAACACTACTTAACATAATATAAATTATAAGACTGATTATATACGAGTATTTATACTCTATAATAAGTGTCACTGATAACATACTTTATGTTAAGTAGCCGCATTTCGTTCCTGGCTACTTTTGTTATACCTGTTGTAGGTTTTTAAATAAACCGGATTGTATTAGCTTCAGTAGTCTCGGTTTGAGCGAAATACTGCTCCAGTCTTGGCTGGTTATCGAGCTTCGCATATTCTTCGTCACCACCTCTTGCCCAACCTACAAGCGCTAAGGCAATAGCTGTTGCAATGGCAATAATTAAGGCAGGCCACCAGCCGTCTACTTTAAAATTGCCCACCAGTTTGTCAACCAGTTTGATCATCAGAACAGTTACAATTAAGCCTATAATAGCCTCAA
Organism: Pontibacter sp. HSC-14F20; assembly: GCF_019599265.1. Classification (GTDB taxonomy): domain Bacteria; phylum Bacteroidota; class Bacteroidia; order Cytophagales; family Hymenobacteraceae; genus Pontibacter. Next base: position 43,229 of record NZ_JAHZTC010000017.1, read on the forward strand.
GCAAAAAGAACGATACCAGGTTAAGCACGCCCCGCAATAGCCATCCGATAGTTGCATTGAACAAACCAATCAGAAAAGCCACCCAAAGGGCTGTCATAAAACTTTTGACATGTACTTGTGGTAATGCATAGGCCAGCAGCATAATGACACCGGCGCTAACTAGTAAGGTGAGTATAAAGTCCATGGTCTGTAGTGATTTAGTGACATTTTTTTGTACTAATACGGATACAAACTTTAATGGATATTCTACACTACAACTTTCAGTACAAAAGGCCTGTTACTTCTGTTTCAAATAGCTGTCTTTTAGCTTACTACGAAAGGAACCTTCAAACTTTATTACCTTGGGCATAGCAATTGAACGGACATAAGGATCGTCTGGGTTGTTGTAATAATAATCCTGATGATAATCCTCGGCAATCCAAAATTTACCAGCCGGTTTAAGCTCTGTTACGATCTTGTTGCGGAATGTGCCGGCATCCTCCAGGGCGCGCATGTAGTTACTTGCCTGACTCCGCTGCTTGTCATCGTGAAAGTAGATGGCAGATCGATATTGTTTACCCACATCGGGACCCTGGCGATTTAAGGTTGTGGGATCGTGCGTGGCAAAAAACACTTCCAGCAGTTCCCTGTAAGTTATCACATCCGGTTTGAACCATATGCGCACAGCTTCCGCATGACTTGTTCTGCCGCTGCTCACCTGTTCATAGGTAGGCCGCTCCTCACGTCCACCGGTATAGCCAGATTCTACGCGGGTTACACCCTTCAGCCTTTCAAAGTAAGCCTCTGTACACCAGAAACAACCTCCGGCAAAAGTTGCTTTACTGAGTCCGAGTGTATCCGGACTATCGCCGTAACTGTAGGCACTTTGCTGCAAAACAGTACGCTGCTCCCCCCCGGATTCTGTGCACATCCAAAGCAAGAGTAAAAATGGGAATAAAAGATATGTGTATTTACGAACCATACGCCACTAGCCTTATTATTGGCTACGCTAATTTAACAGCTCAGGGTTAGTTTTTGTTAAAAAATCTGCACTCCCCCTACTCTATCGTTTATGATTTGTCCGGAGACTGAAAGGCATGCTTTTTATCGGCAATTACTTTGTCCAGATCCCACTCAACACGCTCCCTGAGCGGGGCTCTGCGAACGTTACAATCTGATTTAGTACAGATGGTGCATGATACTTCTATGCAAGGGTCGGTATGGATAAAAAGCTCAATATCTGGATCGATCTGTTCCCGAACCAGCGCGCCCACGGCTTCCACTTCTTTGTGTGCTTCTAACACGTTGAGGTACCAAGGCACGGTCAGGTGGCAGTCTATATGCAGTGTGTTGCCGTACTTGATCACGCGCAGGTTATGAATATCGATCCAGTTCTCGCGCCGGTTATCGTTCAGCACACGCACAATGCGCTTCAATAATTCATAGTCCGCCTCATCCATTATACCTGCCAGAGAAGCCCGCAAAATACGATAGCCTGTGTAACAGATGAAAGCGCCAAACAGGATAGCTACCACACTGTCCAGCCATACCTGACCGGTAAGGTATAGCAGCAGCAGACCGATTAGTATACCTGCTGTTGAATAAGCGTCAGTTTTGAGGTGCTTGCCTCCTGCCACCAGCACCATGGAATTGGCTTTGTTGCCCTGCCGCTCAGTTGCATAGCCTACTACAAAATTGATGACACCAGATATTGCCACCAGGTAGATACCTGCATCGAGCCGTGAAATGACCTGAGGCTCAAACAGGTTATAGAACGATTTGAGAATGATCGCCCCTCCTGCCACCAGAATCAGGGAACCCTCGAGGGTGGCCGCAACAAACTCTATCTTACCGTGTCCATAGGGGTGATTGAGATCTTTTGGCCGCGCAGAAAGAATAAGGCTATAGAGTGAAAAGCCACCGGCCACCACATTGATAATGGACTCTAAGGCATCTGTGAGTATAGCATTGGAATTGGTAAGATAATAGGCCAGGAATTTGGCAAACAGCAGCAATACACCCACAACCAGCACAAGTAGTTGCATGTGTATGTTCTCGCTTTGCTGTTGCAGCATTTTTTTCATTGTTATGGCCGAATTCCTGTAAGTGCATAGTGCACCATCCTATACCTGACCAGGTACAGTGTACAGTGGGTTGAGACAAACTTAATGAAAAATAGTGTGTAGAATGGGGGAATCCCCCTAGCTCAGGGTGTCTGTCAGGTCGAGCCAATTAGGATTCATGGACTCTACCAGGCGAAGATGATCTTCAGGCCCTGCCGATTTGATGCGATGTTCACGAACCCGGGCTATTTCTTCCAGATCATAGTGCTCGTAATACACTAGCTTGGTCTGTCCGGGTTGGCCACCTTCGCCAGCCATTTGCTGGAGCAGGTTTTCAGAAACGCCAATGCTCAGCTGCGGCTGGGACTGATTGCCCATGATATAAACATAAAAGTGATTTGCTTGCTGGTTCGGCTGCATACATAAAAGGTTATTTAGTAACAAGGTATACGGCTGAAACAAGTCCTGGTTAGAAATCCTGTAGCCATTGGCGGGCATCTTCCTGAAGAAAGAAAGTGCGCATGGAAATACCGGTACTTTGGTCCACTGTGTTGTCAATCTCGAGCTGTGTAAAGAATTCATGCGAATACACCCAGGCAAAATAATTTACGCCTGCTTCACGCAGACTGGGTATCCATACCTCTATCATCCACTTGGTATCTCCCGAATGGCCTGTCACTTTCGAGTTGTCATTCAGAATTTTAGTAATCTTGTACTCATTTACATAATTTAGAATTTTAACACAGCCTGAATGCCCTTTCGCGGTATCCAGCCACCCCTGCCAGATTGATACTAACATCTTGTCCTTCAGATTCACTTTGATATCCAGGTAATCACTTGTGTGCACTAACTGTTCTTTATTTTCATGTAAGTATAACATAACGATTCGTTGACTAATACTATTCTTGTATTTTTTACCTATTCAATAGACCTAATGTTACTCATGGTAAGCCATTCATTGAACTATCCTAATAATACCGCTTTAGATATAAGGTTTTTTGAACTATAGTACCCATAAATAGTATTGTATTAGCAGTGCCTACTTACTTGAAAACAAGCATGAAGCAATATAAAGACAATTATTGTCACATTAACTACAACTCTATCACCAATCAGGTATACCTGAAATGGCTTAACCCTCCAGACGAATCAGCCTTGCTTTGCAGCTATGACAGGGGGCTGGACATGGCAATATCGAACAAGGCTGTGAGCTGGGTCGCTGATAACTCCATAGGATTTTTATTGGATATTTCAATGCAGCGCGCATTGGCAAAACTGACAGCCAGCCGGCTAAAGCAAACGTCACTTAGACGGTTTGCGCGCGTAACACCCATTGATGTTTTTCAGGAACTGGTAACAAACAAGGTATTCAACCGTATCAATGATCAGACTGTGAACTGCCTTGAGTATGAAGTTTTTCATAATCCCAAAGATGCCCAGGCCTGGGGTACGGAAGCAAGCGTTTTAGCGGTTAATTAAAAGCAGACCAAAGTTCGACTCATGGCACTTGGACCGAAACTGATCGAAAAACTTGAAAAACTGTACGCACCCGACAGCAAACTTGACCAGCACTATAATGGCAAGGATCTAACTTTTATCACCAACGAAAATGGCGAAGCTGTTACCTTGTTCATCGGCAGGCGGCTGGAAGATGGTACCATTTCGGGAGAGCGCTATGTGCGTAAAATTGTGCGCGATAACAAAACCGGGAAAATGGTGCGCAGTCACTGGGATTTGAAAGGAAAAGTCACCAGAGGCAACTGACACTATAGTTCCTGCATATCGAAGTCTTTGCCACGGCCGTAGCGGATAAGATCGTTCAGTATGAACACATCCAGGGTATGCAGGTCCTTCACCAGATAGGTGCCTTCTTCGGGTATATCCATCACCTGAAACTCAAAGCGCTCGCCGTAATTCTCCATCACATAATTTTTACCTTTCCTCAGGTTGTCAAACGATATGGCCATGCTTTGTATTCTTCTTGAAATTTTCGACAAGTATAGGCAGCTTTCAGTTCAATTCTTAGTAGTTGGCTATCTTTGTAAAAAATAAGCGAAGGTGTTAGAGATTATATACGAAGACGAAAGCTATGTAGCGGTTAACAAACCCAATGGTTTGCTGGTGCACCGTACACGTATTGCCGAAGAGAAAAAAGAATTTGCCCTGCAAATGCTGCGCGACCAGTTAGGTTATCAGGTATACGCTGCTCACCGGCTGGATCGTGGTACTTCCGGCGTGCTGCTCTTTGCCAAAACACCCGGAGCCGTTGCACCCATTGTACAAGCCTTTGAAGAGAAAAGGGTCGACAAGATATACTACGCCATCGTTCGCGGCTATACCCCGGAAAAAGACACGATCGACAGCCCCATTCGTCCTGATAAAGACCACAAACACAAGGCGCCGCAAGATGCAGTGACGCATTACGAACAATTGGCAAAAGTGGAGCTGCCTATACCTGTCGGTCGCTACAGCACGGCTCGCTACTCGCTGGTGAAGGTGCAACCCGAAACCGGGCGTATGCACCAGATTCGAAAGCATTTTGCGCACATCAGGCATTATATTATAGGCGATAGGCGGCACGGCGACTGGCGCCACAACCAGATGTTTCGTGAGCAACTGGAATCGCCAATTATGCTATTACACTCAGCTTCGCTGACATTTGACCACCCTAACTACGGTTCTGTAATTGAGATAAAGGCTCCACTAGCACCTCATTTCGAACGCCTGTGTTTAAAGTTCGGCTGGGAGGATGTCTTACAAAATGAAGGGCTGACGCAAGTTTCGACGATTGATTCAGGTATGGCGTAGCGTCTGCTTTACCATCTCGAATTGCAGCTGCGCTACGAAGTTGTTTCGGGAATCGGCATTGAGGGCGGTGAGCAGGTATGCCATGCGTGACAGGCGCCAATCCTGCACCACTTCTCCGTTTCGTGACCGGTATACAACTTTAAAATTTTCCTGGAGCGGCACATGCATGCAATTACATACCTCTGTAGCCCGCTTCACGGCTTCGCTCAGGTCCTGCAGGTTTTGGCAGCCTTGCTGCTCCAGCAGGTCGCTGGCGTAGCAAGTCAGGTTACTATCTGCCAGGCTGTCGACAAAACTATCGATTGGATTGTGGATGCTGATATGGTCGAGGGTCATTAACATAGCATTCGGCTTAAAATTCTTCTCTTCTTTTTATACGCTGGCTGTCTTACGTTGATGCAGTTCTCTGAGTCGTTCCATCAGGCCCCGCTCCTCTTCCGAAAGATGAACCGGTAGCTGTACCTCTATCTTTACGTACAAATCACCGTGCTGGTCTGCTTTGCCGTATACAGGCATCCCTTTTCCGCGCAGGCGTAGGATCTTGCCATTCTGCGTGCCGGCTGGTATTTTAAGCTTAAGCTTACCGGTAAGTGTATATACCTGCATCTCGCCACCCAGTATAGCCGTGTACATATCGAGGTTCAGTTTCGTATGGAGATCGTTACCCTGCCGTTCAAAGTCCGGTAAAGACTGTACCTGCACTCGGATATACAGATCTCCGGCCGTACCACCCCCTACCGCCGGGCCACCTTTGCCTTGGATCTTGAGTACCTGGCCATCCGACACGCCAGGCTTGGTGGTGATCCGCAGTTGCTGGCCGTTGACGGTTAATAAACGGGAAGTGCCACTGTAAGCTTCCTGCAACGTTATGAGCATCTCTGCTTCGTAGTCCTGGCCTTTGGGTGCGCGGCGGCCTGCCCGGAAGCCACCACCCTGCTGCGAAAATCCTCCTCCGAAAAACTGCTCGAAGAAATCAGAAAAACCGCTCCCGCCTCCAAACATATCACCCATATCGCCCTGGTAGGATGTGCCGCCATAGCCCCCGCCGGGTCTGCCTTGGTACTGTCCGCCTTGTTGCTGGAATTGCCGCCAGTTGGCACCTAGTTCGTCGTACTGCCTTCGCTTCTGCTCATCTCCCAACACTTCGTAGGCTTCACTGATATCCTTGAACTTCTCTTCGGCCGCTTTGTCGCCTTTGGTCTTATCCGGATGATACTTTTTGGCTAAAGCACGGTAGGCCTTTTTGATATCGGCCTGGGAGGCAGATTTCTCAACGCCCAGTATCTTATAATAGTCCTTGTAGTCCATGCTTGTATAGGTATAAAGGTCAGTTACAGGTATAAAACGCAATCCTGCACCGGGGGTTAACAGGTATAAAACAAAAAGCACCGCCCCGGAGGACAGTGCTTTTTATGCTTGAGGAAAGCCTGTGCTTTAGATGGTATCTGTCACGACAAGTAGCGCGTAGATCACACCCGGAATCCAGAAGAGGAGCGTCAGGATGAGACTGATCCAGAACTGCGTGCCTATACCTACGTGCAGGAACACAGCCAATGGAGGAAGCAATACAGCCAGAATAATTTTGATGATACTCAGGTCGCCACCACGGTCTTGCTTCAGCGCTTCGCGAACCTCTCTCTTAAATTCTTTTTTCTCGGCCTTGGTCATACTGGCAAGGCGCTCTTTGGCCATAGCCAATGCCTCAGCTTCTGTCACTGTCACCTCTTCTGCAGCAACAGGGGCTATCGGGGCAACTTTCGGAGCAGGTGCAACCGGCGCGGCAGGTATAGCAGCACTAGCTTCCAGCTCAGGTTCGGCTACTGCTTTTTCTGTAGCTTTTTCTTCAGCTGCAGCCATAGCGACTTCACTCAATGAAATCTCAGGGGCAACCTCCTGCTTTGGCGCAGGCTTTTTCATGTCGTTATAAGGCGCCTGCTTGTGGCCGGCAAATTCATAGTATTTGGCTGAGCTACAGGCAAACATCAGTTGCGCGGCTACAAGAACAAATACCAGGTTAAGTAAACTTCTGATCTTCATAGTTTTAGATTTTAATTTATTAAAAATAAAAAGAGTGATCCCTGTAAGGGTATTAGCTAAATAAGAGATAGTGCTAAAGTTATATGCAAATCTCTTCATATATACCATACAGTACTGTATAACAAGATATTTTGTTCTCTAAATAGTATTCCCAGATTATAAAGTGCTGTTTTGGGCTACCAATTCCTGAAGCGTGCCAGCCAGCAAGGTCTGAATTTCCTGCCAGCGGGGATCACCTTGCTGCGGAAATTTCTGGTTTACTTCCAACTCTATGCCCACATATGCATCGGCGGTGAATTTGCGCCGCAGGTAAGTAGGAAAACCATCGGCTATACCTAAGTAAGGGTAATTGAAACGCACCAAGAGCTCATTATCGGCTTTGTTCAGCGCGACTTTCCATTGCCTGCTGAAAGCCTGTTCGTGTTTTCGTTTGGGATCGTAAAGCAAACCAATATCAGCTTTGCGCTCCTCACCATCCCGCACGGGCGTAAAGGTATGTACAGCCACATGCAGCACGCGTCTCCCAGCCGAAACAAAATCCGCAATCAGCTGCTCTACCTGCTCCCGGTAAGGCTTGAAGTGTTTTTCAAGCAGGCGCTCTTTTTCAGCAGGAGGCAGTACCTGGGTAAATTCTGAGAACAGTTTGGCATGATGCAACGACCGGTTCAGCTCTACCAATAAACGACTTGTTTCCGAGTAGAAACCTATATCAGCCACTGGTCTGAGGGTATTATACAGTTCGAGTGCGCCGATGTCGTAGCCCCGGTGTGTTTTCAGTACTTCCTGCTGCCCCTGAAAGAGTGGTGCATAGGCAGAAGGTATGAGGTTTCCTCCGTGTTCGCAGGTCAACAGTAATCTCAGCATGGCTTTTCAGGTATATATACACCGCCCTGCGCCAGGCAACGGGCCAGACTCAGGTATACGCGCCGAATATCCTGCTCGCCAGGTTGCTCGCCCAGTGCCTCCACGATGCGTTTGGAAAGGCAGCCGCGCGACAAGATTACATTCAGTGCATAGGCAACATGGGGCTGCTCTTCCAGATTAAGCGTTTCAGCTACGATGTGCTTCCACAACTCGCCAACCGTGCAATTGTCTTTGCAGTCGAAGCCAAAACAAGCAATAAAATCACGATCAGTGATCACAACTTCCTGCCCGCTGCGCACCACCTGCAGGAAAAGGTCAGACAGCCGGTATTCATCCCAGTTTTTCAGTTTGTCTATACCTACCCAACGCTCACCAACCAGCGCCTGTATGGCAGCCACCACAGCCTGCAGTACGGCCAGGTCAGCCACCGGGCTCTCCTGAATATCAATGAGGCGGATTTCGATGGCGTTGCGGTCGAAGCGGGCAATGGCACCGCGCGAATTCAGGAATTCCTCCTGCAGCACGCCTTGCGGATCGTGAGGTGCCACGGCCTCATACATGCGGTTCAGGATCTGCTCCTGGTAGTCCTTTTTTGTAAACACAGCTTCAGGCACCACCTTGCCGGCAATGGCTGGAATTTTGCTCTGGTTGTGGCGGTATACCTCCAGGCGGGTGTCCAGCAAACCAGAAACTTTACCGTCCAACACAGGGGAAGACGCAGCAAGGGCAGGTATAAGCGGCAGCACCATCCGGATGGCCGAATGCAGTTTGCCAAACTCTTCGTCGTTGCCAAAGGGCAGGTTCAGGTGCGTGCTTTGCAAATTGGCCCAGCCATGCCCGCGACAGTCAAAAATTCTATTGTAGGCTTCGTATACTGCATTGTGCTCGTGCGGCCAGAGTTTGGTTTCCTTAAAAGGGTCCATGACCGGGTGCGCACCTGTCGGCAGCAGCATGGCGTTGTGCTTTTCGAGCAGCTGGTTTATCTTCCGGACATGCTCCTGAAAATCGTTTTCCAGACCGAGCAAGGTATGAGCGGGCGACTGTGTTTTCAGTTCCACTACGTGCAGGACCAATTCATTGGACCAGGCCATTTTCCCGAACTCCACATCCGACACATAGGCACCGACCTGGTCATAGATCAGCTGATCCGTGATGGGCCGTACCTGCAGGGTGTCTCTGTCCACGATCATATACTCCATCTCCACACCATAGCCTTCAAACAGGTGCAGCGTAGCGGGTTTAGTACTCATCTGTTCTAACGTTCTTGTTGTCATCTATGCGTTTCTTAATGGATTTAAGGATAGAAGTATAAAGCTCTTTTTTAAGTATCTCGTCTTCGCAGCCGGCGTCTATGCTGGGGTTATCATTTACCTCAATCACGTAGGCTTTTCCGTCTATCTCCTTAATATCCACTCCATAAAGCCCGTTGCCAATCAGGTTTGCCGCCTTCATAGCTGTGTGCAACACCACGAAAGGCACCTCTTCAAACGGCACCGTTTCGTGGTCGCCCTCGGTATCATTTTTCTTTTTACCGTTCCAGTTATAGATCTGCCAGTGCCCTTTGGCCATAAAGTACTTGCAGGCATATAGCGGCTGCTTGTCCATGATGCCGATACGCCAGTCGAAGTCGGTTGGGGTGAATTCCTGGCCGATAATCAGCTCTGAATCTAGCAGCATCTCGTCCAGTTCCCGCTGCAGTCCTTCGCTGTCTTTGGCTTTCACAACCCCCTGCGAAAAAGAACTGTCCGGCTTCTTTAGCACACAAGGTATACCGAGTTCCTGCTCCACCAGTTCGCGGTTGTCTTTGTGAATGATCATCGTCTTAGGTATAGGCACTTTGGCTTTGGTCAGCAATTCGGCCAGGTATACCTTGTTGGTACAGCGCAGGATGGAAATCGGATCGTCGATCACAACCAGCCCGTCGGCATATGCTTTACGGGCAAATTTGTAGGTATGGTGGTTGACGGAAGTGGTCTCCCGGATAAAAAGTGCATCGAACTCCGGCAGTCTGCGGTAATCGTCTTTGGTGATCATCTCGACATAAAAGCCCATGCTCTCACCAGCCTCTACAAAGTGCTGCAGGGCTTTTTTATTGGAAGGCGGCTCACTTTCGTCCGGATCAACCAGTATGGCCAGGTCATAGATTTTGTTACGCCCGATTTTAGCGCCCGAAAAGCGGTGCCTGGCAAAATAGGCCTTCGCAAAGCGCAACAAGTAGCGCCAGTGGTGCTCGGGTACGTCGTTGATAGGTATAGCCGAGATGCTCTGCAGCACCCATTCATCTTTATATACGAACTGCGCGCGTAAGAGCGGCGCCTGGAACAGGTCATGCAAGTGCTTGCAAAGCTTCTCGTACTTCTGCGCCACATTCTGCCCGAAATAAATACTCAGAGTAAAGGACTTGGAGCGCAGACTGCCCAGCGTTTTCTGGATCAGGTCGTTTAGCTCCACGGTAATGGCTCGCACAATGGTCGGGCTTTTAAGGTCCTGCATGGTGGCCACGCTCGGTATAGGTTTGTGCCCCCGCGCCTCGGCCAGCAACGACACATAGTAACCTGCACTCTGGTATTTGTAAGAACGGCACAGGTTAAAAATCCGGGCATTTTTGATATCCGTGTAGGCGGCATCCGTCAGGTATGTCTGCACATCCACCACTTCCACGTCTTCAATCGCCACATCCCAGTCTTTGGGGTAATCCACTACAACTATTTTTCGCATGGTTTATTCGTCGATGGGTTCAGAGTCTACCGGCTTTATGGCCAGTAGGTTAGCATCAAAAGTAGCCATACCCAACATGATAGAGTTGAGCAGACGCGATGCCTTTACCTCGTAGTAATTGTTCTGAAAAAAAGGGTTCTCCTGGTAGGGATCCGCCACTACAATCTGCTTCTGGTCGTCTGCAAAGCCACACAGCACTACAAAGTGCCCCATGGGGTAGCCGCGCACATCGTCGTAAAGAGAGTTGCCTTCCTCATCGCTGAACTCCCGGGCGCTCTGGTACAGGTACGTGGCGCTTAGCCCGGTGAGCAGCGGAATGCCCTTTTCAAAGTACTCCCGTAGCAGGCCTTTGGTCAGGTCGGTGCAGCGTAACTCCCCGCCCCTTTGCAGAAAATCGATGTAGGCCAGGGTAGCCCGCTTGAATTTATTGCCTTTTTTAAAGGCTAGCTGTTCCTCCAGTTTTACGATAATTTCCTCGTTGCTGAGCTGAAACCAGGTCGGATCGAAAATGTGCAGGTTGTAGGTATAGATACGGGCTTTATAACCTCTTTTAAGCGCATGGCAGGCCAGTAATACCTCCAAAGTACCGCCTTCATCCAGGTATGGTACTTCTTTGATAACCTCACTTAGGGAGATAGGATCTTTGAAATAACGGTATACGGCATGCAGACTGGTAGGTCCGCAAGTGGAATCATCGGGTTGCGTATGGATCTTGATCGGAATCACAGGCAGCTTTTTTGTGTTGCACTAAATAACAGTGTGCCTGTTATACGCGGACGATGAAAGAAGTTATCTGTATTTTAGTTAGAAGAAGTAACAATTTGCCGCAGGTATAGCACCATTTTTGTGTTCAGGAATTGCGGTTTTTATTGGGTAATACAAGCCGAAAACGTATATTGTCTTTAACTTAAATCTTGTTTATTATGAACTGGGCCTATCGGATTACAAAACGTGATAAAGTGGCATTTGCGCTGGGTTCAGTGTTTGCTATCATTATTCTGGCGAACTGGTTTGCCAGCTACAGCATTGGGCGGGTAAGTAATCAGTTCAGCGAAGTGTACCACGACCGGTTAGTGCCTTCCCTGGTTATTTCGGATGTGATGGAACGCTACTATCAGAATCGCCTGACGTTGGAAGATCATATTCTTTCAACCTCAGCGGCAGAGCACGACAGTTTAAACCAGCTTGTGGTGGCAAATACAGAAGCGATTGAAGCACTGGTTCTACAATTCGAGAAAACATACCTGATCGAGCGCGAAAGTGCCGGTCTGGCTACCTATAAGAAAGAGTTTGGAAAGCTCGTAACAGTGCAGGACCGCATCCTGGAATTGAGTAGCAATGGTGAAAAAGCAGAAGCGGAGAACCTATACCGTACAGAGGGGCATCAGGCTTTCCTGCACTTACTGGAGCCGCTGCATGAGCTGATTAAACTGCAGGGGGAAGTGGGACAGGAATTGTACCAGTCAGCTGACAGACAGGTGAAAACATTGAAAATACTCTCATACCTGGTGATTGGCATGTCGGTATTTATAGGTTTGTTGGTGGTCACACTTCTGCAAGCCACCCGAAAACTGAATAACATCAAGCCTCAGAATTATCATCTGAACTAAGGTATAGTAGGGAAATAAAAATCCTGAAGGAATAGCTTGCTTAGTAATACTTTGTCAGGAGCCTTGTACTCTAAAAAGTACAAGGCTCCTGATTTATTTAACCAACTCCTGCAGGGCCGTATCAGCTTTCTCGAAATTGAATCCAGCAATTGCCTGATTCATTAAGGTGGCGATTTCCGGGTTGCACAAATTGCCGATGCTGCCTTCATGGGTATGGGTAACGGTCTCCGGAACAGTGAAGGTGCCTGCTTCAATTTTTTCGCCTATTGCTTTGTAAGCATCCCGAAAAGGCAATCCGGCCAGTACTTCGGCATTAACGGCATCTACGCTGAACGCATACTTATATTTTTCTTCGTCCATGATCTGATCGCGCACCTGCAGTTGCGGCAACATAAAGGTCATCATCTGCAGACAATCTTTCAGTTCAGTTATAGCCGGGAAAAGCGATTCTTTCAGCAGCTGCAACTCGCGGTGGTAGCCAGAAGGTAAGTTGACAAGCAGCATCGAGATTTCGGTAGGAAGTGCCTGCATTTTATTGCATTTACCGCGCATGATCTCAAACACATCCGGGTTCTTCTTGTGCGGCATGATGCTCGAACCCGTAGTCAGGTTATCCGGCAGACTTACGAAGGCAAAATTCTGACTCATGTACAGGCAAAGGTCCATGGACATACGTGCCAGCGTGGCCGCTACCGACGCCATGGCTGTGCTCACCAGCCGTTCGGTTTTACCACGCCCCATCTGCGCATACACCACGTTATAGTTCATGGTGCCAAAGCCGAGCAAATCCGTTGTCAGCTGGCGGTTGAGCGGAAAGGAAGAGCCGTATCCTGCTGCTGAGCCCAGTGGATTTTTGTCCGTAATTTTATAAGCCGCCTGCAGCAGCAATACGTCATCAACCAGACTTTCGGCGTAGGCACCGAACCACAGGCCGAAAGAAGAAGGCATGGCCACCTGCAGGTGGGTATAGCCGGGCAGTAGCTTGTCCTTGTGGCGCTCGCTCTGCTCCTGCATCACATCAAACAAAACTTTTACATCCTGTACCAGTTGCTGCAGTTCGTAGCGCAGGTATAGCTTCAGATCCACCAGCACCTGGTCGTTTCGTGAGCGACCACTGTGAATTTTCTTACCAGCCTCACCCAACTTGCGCGTCAGCTCCAACTCTACCTGGGAGTGGATGTCCTCCACGCCTGACTCAATCTCAAAATTACCGGCCATAATACGATGGTAAATGGCTTTCATCTCCTGCTGTAAAGCGTTCAGATCATCCTTCTCCAGCAAACCCACCTGCTCCAGCATACGTGTGTGCGCCAGAGAGCCCAATACATCGAAAGCAGCCAACTGCATATCAAATTCCGGATCGCGACCCACCGTAAATTGCTCGATTTCCTTTTTAACGTTGGTGTTCTTTTGCCAGAGTTTCATGTTTTGATTTATTGAGTGAATGAGTGATTTTACTTTCTGTCATTTCAAAAACTGGAGAGAAATCTGAATCCAGTTATTACAGCCAGATTGCTCATTGCATCCGAAATGACAGGTAGCGGATTCGATTCCCGCCCTGGTTCTACTTTACTACCCTTTCGAGGATATCAATATAAAGCGCTATACTTTGTTCTATCTCGTGCAGGTAAATAAATTCGTCTGCCATGTGCGAACGGGCCGAGTCACCGGGTCCGAGTTTGAGCGAAGGTATGGAGAGCAGTGCTTGGTCGGATGTGGTCGGAGAGCCATAGGTGTTACGGCCAAGTGCTATACCTGCTTTTACCAGGGGATGCTGTAAAGATATAGAGGATGGCTTGAGTCGCATGGAACGTGGCGAAACTTCTGATTTTACGTTTTGACGGATCACTTCTAATACTTCGTCCATGGAGTAGGCATCGGTCAGGCGCACGTCTACTGTAAAGTGACATTGATCGGGCACTACGTTGTGCTGCGTGCCTGCCTGCACCATGGTCACTGACATCTTCACCGGGCCCAGATGGTCGGAAACTTCCGGGAAACGGAAATTCTGGAACCACATGATATCCGGCAGTGCCTCATAAATCGCATTCAACCCTTCTTCGCGGGCCGCATGCCCGGAACGGCCTTTAGCAACACAATCCAGTACCAGCAAGCCTTTTTCGGCCACGGCTAGTTGCATGAGCGTTGGTTCACCCACAATGGCTGCCTCCAACTCGCCTAGTCCAGGCAGGATCAGTTCCAATCCGTCTTTACCTGAAATTTCTTCCTCTGCCGTAGCCGCAAAAACCAGATTATACTTAAGTCCGGACTGCTCATAAAAGTAGAGGAATGTTGCGAGCAGCGACACCAGGCAACCACCTGCATCATTGCTTCCCAGTCCATAGAGTTTATCGTCTGCTACGGTAGCGGCAAAGGGGTCGCGGGTATAGCCGGTATTGGGCTTTACGGTATCATGGTGCGAGTTGAGCAACAGCGTTGGCAGCAACGGGTCAAAGTGCCTGTTAAACGCCCAAACATTGTTCAGTTTGCGCTCTATCTTCACCCCTTTACGCTCCAGAAAACCAGCCAACAAATCAGCTGTCTTTTTTTCCTGTTTGCTAAAGGAAGGTATAGCGATGAGTTGCTGTAGCAGATCAAGTGCCTCCAGGTATAAGTTTTCCTTATGCATGGCTGAGCGTGATGGTAGTGCCTGAAAATTGACCGGAATCTGCCAGAGAAGGCAACCCCTCCGCTTCCCCGATCAGCACGGCGCTCACGCCCTGCCGAAGTGCCGCAAATGCATTGTCCAGTTTGGGGATCATCCCGTCTTTTACGACTCCGTCTGCTTTCAGGGCGCTATACCTGTGCTGATCAATATGCGGGATAACAGCAGCAGCATCTTCTGCATCAGACAGCACGCCCTTCTTCTCGAAACAATAAACCAGCTGCACCTGATAATATGGTGCCAGTGCGGTCGCTAATACCGAGGCAATGGTGTCGGCGTTGGTGTTGAGCAGGTTGCCATTTCCATCATGGGTGAGCGGAGCAAAAACGGGGGTAAGTCCGGCAGCCAGCAGCGCCCGTATGGCGGTGGCATTAATGGTTTCGGGACCAGCAATATCACCGGCATAGCCATAGTCGACTGTTGTGACCGGGCGTTTGGTGGCAGGTATAGCATTTGCATCAGCGCCAGTCATCCCGATGGCATTGCAACCGAGCGCCTGTAGCTGTGCCACCACATTTTTGTTGATGAGTCCGGCGTATACCATCGTCACAAGGCGCAGTGTTTCAGCGTCAGTCAGGCGGCGACCTTCTACATAAGCTGGCTGTATACCTAACTGCAGACCAATAGTAGAAGCGATTTTGCCGCCGCCATGCACCAGCAGTTTCGGAACAGGCAGATGCGCAAAATCTTTTAAAAACCGCTGCAGGCGTTCCGGGTTGTCTAAAATGTTGCCGCCTATTTTAACGATGTACATGTTATTTAATGAGTGCATGAGTGCGTTAGTGAATGAGCAATTCAATTATTCTCTAACATCCGCTTCAACACGGCCTGCGCAGCATACAGCCGATTATTCGCTTGTTCGATCACCAGTGAGTTTGGCCCGTCCAGCACCTCATGGCTTAGTTCCAGACCGCGGCGAACCGGGAGGCAGTGCATTACTTTGGCGTTGTTGGTCAGGGCCAATTTTTCGTTGGTGATCATCCAACCCTCACCATCTGTCAGCACTTTGCCGTATTGCTCGTAGCTCGACCAGTTCTTTACATACACAAAGTCAGCATTCTGCAAAGCCTCATCCTGGTTGTGCAGTACCTGTGCACCTTTCGTGATCTCCTCTGCCAGGTCGTAACCTTCCGGATTGGTGATAATAAGTTCCACATCCGCCTGCTGCATCCACTCAGCAAATGAATTGGCCACACAATGCGGAATGGGTTTGATATGCGGTGCCCAGCTTAACACAACTTTTGGTCGCTTACCTGCAGCAGCCTGTTCTTTGATCGTGACAAGGTCGGCCAGGCTCTGCAATGGATGACGTGTTGCTGATTCCAGGCTCACCACCGGCACACCTGCCAGCTGAATAAATTTGTTCAGTAGGTCTTCGCTGTAGTCCTCCTCCTTATCCTGTAATTTCGGGAAAGAGCGGATACCGATGATGTCGCAGTACTGGCCCATTACGGCAGCAGCTTCACGGATGTGCTCCACTGTGGTGCCGTCCATGATCACGCCATCGCGGGTTTCCAGCGCCCAGCCTTCTTTGTCGAGGTTCATCACCATCACGTTCATACCCAGGTTCATACCTGCTTTTTGTGTGCTCAGGCGGGTACGCAAGCTCGGATTCATGAAGATCAGGCCAAGGGTTTTATCCTGCCCGAGCGATTTATGCGCGTAAGGGTTGTTTTTTAGTTCGAGTGCTTCGTTCACCAGAGCGGCTACGTCCTGCACATCGTGTACGGAAGTGAATTGCTTCATCAGGCGGTTACTTTTTTGGTAAGAATGGACGAAAATGCTTTCAGAAACTGATCGGCTTCGGTTTTGCTGATGGTCAGGGCAGGTAGCAGACGAAGCGTGTTTTTGTTGGAGGAACTACCCGTAAAGATGGCGTATTGGTTCAGCAGTTCTTTGCGGATGGCTGCGCAGGGTTCATTCAACTCTATACCTATCATGAGGCCCTGTCCGCGCACCTCTTGCACACCCGGCATCCCTTCGAGTTTTTCACGCAGATAATGCCCCATAATAGTCGCATTTTCCAGCAGGTTCTCATGCTCGATCACTTCCAGCACAGCCAGCGAGGCTGCGCAGGCCAGGTAATTACCTCCAAAAGTTGTGCCCAGCATACCATGGCGCGCCTCTATTTTCGGATTGATCAGCACACCACCTACCGGGAAGCCGTTGCCCATCCCTTTGGCAACCGTGATCAGATCTGGCTGGATGCCTGCATGTTGATGAGCAAAGAATTTACCGGAGCGACCATAACCCGACTGCACTTCATCTAAAATAAGCAAAGCACCTACTTTTTTACAGCCTGCTTCCAGTGCTTTCAGGAAATCAACTGTCGGGATGTTTACCCCTCCTACACCTTGTATACCTTCCACAATCACAGCAGCCAACTCTGCTCCGTGCAGTTGCAGCGACTCTTCAAAAGAGGTTGCGTCGTTAAACGGCAGGAAAATTATGTTATCGGTCTGGTTGATTGGTGCCACAATGCTCGGGTCATCAGTAGCAGCGACAGCAGCTGACGTGCGGCCGTGGAATGAGCTTGTAAAGGAAATGATCTTTTTACGACCAGTCTGGAAAGAAGCCAGTTTCAGCGCGTTCTCGTTGGCCTCGGCACCGGAGTTGCACAGGAAAAAGTTATAGTCATCGTAACCACTGAGTTTGCCCAACTTTTCGGCCAGTTCCTGCTGCATCGGCATTTGAACCGCATTGGAGTAGAAACCGATGTCGTATAGCTGGCGCGCGATGCGCTTTACGTAGTGAGGGTGAGAATGACCGATCGAAATAACGGCGTGGCCACCGTAAAGGTCAAGGTATTTGCGGCCTTCCTTGTCCCAAACAGACAGACCGGCGGCTCTTACAGGTTCGATATCGAAGAGCGGATAAACATCAAAGAGGTTCATGGCTATGGAATTAGATGTAGGAGGTTAGAAAATAGATGTAGAACAGTGTTCTTGGGTATTTTAACATGGCTAAATGGCTCTATTGTTAAATTGTTGATTGCTGATGGTTATCTGTTTACTGATAACTGTTAAAACGTCGTTGCTTTTAACTTCAGGCCTGTAGTTTCGTCCAGCCCGAAAACCAGGTTCATGTTCTGTACGGCCTGTCCGGCTGCTCCTTTCAACAGGTTGTCGATCAGGCTGGTTATGATGAGCATATTCCCTTGTTTTTGCAGGTATAGCACGCACTTATTGGTGTTCACCACCTGCTTCAGGTCAGGGTTTTGATCAGTTACCAGTGTGAAAGGATGTCCTTTGTAATAGTCCTTATAAAGAGCTTGCGCCTCTTCCAGCGTCAAATCCGTTTGCAGGTAGGCCGTAATGAAAATGCCGCGGGCAAAAGGTCCCCGGTAAGGTATAAAGTGAATGTCCGGCTGACTATCCGCCTGCAAGCTTTTAAGACTTCGCTTGATCTCGCGCAAGTGCTGGTGCTCCATCACTTTATAAGTCGAGATGTTCTCGGTGCGCCAGCTGAAATGCGAAGTAGCACTCAGACTTTGGCCGGCTCCGGTAGAGCCCGTTATACCACTCACATGTACATCGGCGCTGATCAGTTTTTGCTTGGCCAGCGGCAGCAAAGCCAGCTGTATACCTGTGGCAAAGCAACCCGGATTGGCGATGTGCTGCGCCTGCTGAATCTGCTCACGCTGTAATTCCGGCAAACCATAGACAAAACTTCTTTCCCCAGTCTCAACCACATCACATGTGGTATTTTCATTCCAGCGGAAATCCTGGCTCAGGTCGATGATCTTTGTCGCAGCCGGAACTTCATTTTCAGCCAGAAATTTAGCCGCCTCCCCATGGCCGGCACATAGAAAGAGCACATCCACAGCTATAGCAGCGTCAGCTGAAAACAGCATTTCTGTTTCGCCCAGCAGATCCGGATGCGTGGCGTACACTGGCTTGCTTGCCTGGCTGCGGCTCTGTACGAAAGCCAGCTCTACATTCGGGTGAAGCAGCAGTAAACGCAGCAGCTCACCGCCGGCATATCCTGCTCCGCCTACTATACCTGCTTTTATACTTGTTGCCATTATAGTCCGGTGTTGTTGATCTTGTGGTACATCATGGCCTGGTTGCCGAATATCTTGGAGAAGCCTTTCACATCCTCACCTGACCAGGCATTGTTCATTTCACCGTAGCTGCCAAACTTCGACGACATCAAATCATGCTCCGACTCTATACCTTCCACCTGGAAGCGGTAAGGCGCCAGCAGCACATGTACTTTTCCGGTCACATTCTCCTGCGTTTCCTGCAGGAAGGTCTCGATGTTACGCATGGTCGGGTCGATGAACTGCCCTTCGTGCAGCCAGTTGCCGTACCAGGTTGCCAGTTGGTCTTTCCAGTAAAGCTGCCATTTGGTGAGTACGTGCTTCTCCAGGGTATGATGCGCCTTGATGATTACCATCGGGGCAGCCGCCTCGAATCCTACTCTGCCTTTAATACCAATGATTGTGTCACCCACGTGGATGTCACGGCCAATGGCAAAAGGGCCCGCTATACCTTGCAGCGCCTGAATAGCCTGTACCGGACTATCGTATACCTTCTCATTTATACCTACAAGCTCACCTTTTTCGAAATGCAGTGTTACGCGCTCTGGTTGCTCTTTGGTCAATTGGGTTGGGTAAGCTGATTCTGGTAGTGGCTGGTGCGAGGTCAGTGTTTCTTTGCCACCCACTGAGGTACCCCAGATGCCTTTGTTGATCGAGTATTGCGCTTTTACAAAGTCGTATTCCACGCCGTGCTGCTTCAGGTACTCAATCTCTTCTTCACGCGACAATTTCATGTCACGGATCGGCGTGATAATCTCAATCTCCGGAATCATCACATGGAAGATCATGTCGAAGCGCACCTGGTCGTTGCCGGCGCCGGTGCTGCCGTGGGCCACATAATCGGCGCCCAGGGCTTTGGCATGACGGGCAATGGCCATGGCCTGCGTTACGCGCTCGGCACTAACCGAAAGCGGATAGGTGTTGTTCTTCAGCACATTCCCGAAGATCAGGTACTTGATGCAGCTCTGGTAGTAGTACTCGGTTTCGTCCAGGTTGGTGTGCTGCGTAACGCCCAGGTCATAGGCGCGCTGCTCGGTCTGCTGCAGTTCTTCTTCTGAGAATCCACCGGTGTTCACCAGTACAGAATGCACTTCTAGTCCTTTTTCCTCTTTCAGGAATTTCACGCAGTAAGAGGTATCAAGGCCGCCGCTAAAGGCTAAAACAACTTTCTTCTTCATGTTATTTTTAGATGCTTGTCGGGTTGATGTTTTGGTTTCCGTGGCTTTGCGCAAAGGTGCCATAGCCAACAGGTATAGCCGGTTCTTCGATCGGTGTCAGGATTTGTAGTTGCTCCCTGGCAATCGGCTTTTGCTCGCGTGCCGGATCATAAAGCATGGCGGTGCAGAGGCAGTTGCTGCGCTCCTTCATCACCAGAATGTCGTAGTTGATGCAGCTCTTGCAACCGTTCCAGAAAGCATCGTCGTCAGTCAGTTCAGAGTAGGTAACCGGACGGTAACCCAGGTCAGAATTGATCTTCATTACGGCCAGGCCAGTAGTCAACCCAAATATTTTGGCATCCGGATACTTGTGGCGCGACAGTTCAAAAATCTTGTTCTTGATCAGCTTGGCCAGCCCGCTTTTACGCAGCTCCGGCGATACGATCAGGCCTGAGTTGGCCACATATTTGCCATGGCTCCAGGTTTCAATGTAGCAGAAACCCGCCCAGGCACCGTTCAAGTCCAGGGCAATTACGGCCTTGCCTTCCAGCATTTTTTGGGCTATGTAGTCCGGAGTACGCTTGGCTATACCTGTACCCCTGGCTTTGGCAGATGCCTCCATTTCATCGCAGATCTGCTGCGCGTAGCTGGTGTGTTGCACATCGGCAACGGTAATGATAAAAGGAGATGGATTCATTTTAGAAATTATATACCCGGGCTATACTTGCGCATAACCAGTTGATACAGAATTAAAAATACCAGAAACAATGCTGAGAAAAGGCTAAGCGGTGAAGCATACCTTTGTCAGGCAACATTAAATACAATACAAAGAATTGGGAAGATTGACTACTGCGTAGGTAGTCGGGAAGCACGTCGGCCTAGGGCCTGTAGCGGACCACGGCATTAATAGCCCTCAAAACTATCCTGACAGACAGGATAGAAAAAGTCGCACCCTTCAGAGAAAGGTGATTTACCATCACAGATGATAAAACCGGCTTTTTTTTCATTTCAGATTGTTGGTTCAATTTTTAAAAACAGGTGTTTGCCTGTTTCACAAAGCAAAGATTTGCAATTAATATCGGTATCTACAACAAATGGTTGTAAATTATGATAAAATTTACACCTTACTACAAAATGTTACAACATTTAGTTTGAATCGACTCTTAAATCTTTCAAAAGAAGCTATAAAAGCTTAACCTGGCAGGAAGGAGGCTGATAAAATTATAGTGGCTTTGCGTATCTTGCGGCGCAATGAAGAATTTATCCCTCAGCGTTATCATCGGCCTTCTCTTTTCCGCCATCGGCACGGCTTCCCTGTTCCTGACCCGCGACCCGCTTATGGCTGCCATTTGGCTTAGTTTCGGTAATGGCCTTATACTTTCCAACCTGCGCTTCAGCAGACCTGATACGGCCGGCAATTTGGTGGCTGCCCCTGTTCCTAAAATCAGGTTCTATGTCGGAATTGCCTTAATTGTGATGGCGGTGATTTTACTGGGTGTGCAGGTATACACGGATATGCAGCAGGCCTGAGTTAGATCCGGCTCTGTAAAACCATCTCTACGTTCATCATCTTAGAGTTACGCTTCAGCTTCAACCGTACCTTGCGCCCCGGTTTGCTATCAAACAGTTCTAGCAGCTCGTCCAGAGCCAGTTCGGTACAATCACGCCCGTTGATGTTGATGATCTGATCGCCGGGCAAAAGTCCGCTTGCTTTGGCGGGCGAGTCGTCTATCACATGCGACACGATGTAGAAATTGGCGCCGGGCAGCGGGGTACTGATCTCAAAACCAGTCATGTTATAGTAAAACGGATCTCGGTACTTGCGATTGGGCATCAGGATCATGCGCTCGTGCGGATAGTCGAAAATAACCGTGAAACGCTTCAGAATATCAGAACCGATATTGCCGTTGCGGTTTGCCAGGTTGAGCGCCGCTTTGATCGACTCCTCGTCCGGGTATGAGGCCGGCAGGTTTTGTAGTTCGTATTTGCCCAGCGAAAAACTGTTGATGCGCCCGATCTTGCCGTTAATGTCCCCGCTCAATCCGCGACCCAGGTAGGCTTCCATCACTTTTGGAGGTAACTGCAAACGCTCATCCGTTGGCAGGTATAGCGATATCGAGTGGCTCGCTCCCGTATCAATCACGAGTTTCACTTTTATGGAATCCCCGTTGTGCTGCCGCACGCCCGCTTCTACATAGGCCTTGGTATTCTCGATATGGAGCGGGTATACCTCCCCTTTTTTCGGGATTCTGAGTTTAACATCAGGCCGGTAAAGCGTCAGGGTTTTGTTGCTGTAGTTGATCTTGACAATGAAATTCCGGAAAATGTCGTACCCGATGATGCCGTGTACTGCCATCCCCATGCGGGTTGACAGATTAAAGACATCCTCCATCAGCACGTATACCTCGTGGTTCACCCCCACTATACCTGGCATGCGCATAAAATTTCCTTTGGAATAAACTGCTTCCAGTTCATGACCGGTACCCAGGCCCTGCAGGGTGATGCGACCTGCTTCGTTCAAACTAAGTGAATCTGAATAATTCAGGCGAGTGATCAGGGTGTTTTTCACACCGGAATCCAGAATAAAATTGAGCGGTTGCGAGTTGTTGATCTGTACCGGGATAATGATCAGGTTATGAACGAGTTTGAAGGGAACAGTAATGCTTTTGCGTTTGGAGGTGAAGTAGACGGTATCCCTGGAAATAGCCTGCCCTACCGCTTCAGAAAATGACAGACAGAAGCAAAGACAAAGCAGAAGATAAGAGGAAAACCTTGCCATGGGAAAATCTACATAAGACACAGATAATCAGTCTTATTAGTATACGTAGATTTTCAGGCAAGATGGTATAGCTACTGAAATATATTTGTTCAGTGCAATAAAACAGATTATGACCCGAAGCCACTAGCTTATATCCTGACACAATGCCAAACACACCATCAGTACAGCGCTATACCTACACGACTTGTTTCAGCTCTAAACAGATCAGCAGCAGCTCGGGTATTACCTTATTTTTAAACCGTTGCAGGTATTAAGAATGGCATTAAAATACAAACCCGCTTTCCTCCTTAAACTCTAATTCTGATTAAATTTCAAAAGCGTCGCTATACCTATCCTGAAGCCGACTTCCTGGAAGCTGCGGTCGTGGAAAGAAGCTGCCGTTTCGATGCGGAATACCCGGAATACATTGTCGAGGGAGTAGCCGACTTCATAGTAATGCGGTGAGTGTTGGGTTTTGAGGTAGTTGAGGAAAACGTTTTCCTTTATACCTGTAAAGCGTACTTCCGGAATCTGAGTGAGCAGGAACTTGCGGAACTGGTAGTGCGTGTGTGCAGAAAAATAACTGCCCTTGGTGCTGTATTGGTAGTAATCGAGCAGACGGAACGAACCGGCAGGTTTCAGACTGCTCAGGATAGTGCGGTTGCCGTCGAAGTGGTTGTAATCCATGAAGTACATGCGCTTGCTATTCAGAAAAGTGCCGCCGCGCAATTCAAACTCCAACTTGCCCCTCACGCCAAACGCCAGCGCATGGTTGATGCCCAGCTGCACCTGGTCGAAGTTCACATCACTTCCCAGAACTCCTGAAATACCTTTGCGGTACATAAACAGCAACTCCGGTGAGCGCTCCATGATCGGAATCTTGCGGCCGTTGTATAGACGGTAGCGTTGCACGGGGCGGTAACTCACGTTAGCCTGTAGTACCAGTGCCTCGTGTTTCGGAAATTCAGTGCTCTCCAGCTCCACGTTGTCCGGCGTGCTGGGGGTAAAGATTCTGTCCTCATCAGTGTAAAAGAAGCTGCGGTCGGTGTTGTTGTAAAGTTGGTTGCGCTGCGACCACTCTATATTTCCGCTCACTTTCAACCAAACAGATGGCTTGTACTCGAAGCCGGTTTCCACAAAACTCTTCTCGTAAATCTTCATGTAGTTGCGTCGGAAAAGCAGTGTGCTGAGCGTGTTGATGTGCGGATGGATCGGGTTTTCGCTGTTGAACTGCTCCACAAATTTACCGCCGTCCAGGTATAGCATATGCGATTTGCCCTTGCTCCTCACTGAATGCGCCATGCGGGCTTTGGCATAAAAAGTTTCACTATCGAAGCCATATCGGAATGTAGGCGCAACTTCAAAAGAGCGGCGCAGACTATCATACTGGTGGCGCAGTTTGCCGCTCAGATTCACGTTCCAGCCCTCCACGGTGTTATAATACACATTCGTGAAAGTCGGGTCGATGTTCATGCGCGTTCTGGGTGAAAGTCTGTAATTGCCACCCGTCACCAGATCCAGCGGCTTGAATTTTCTCTTTTTGATAACCTTAGTGGAGTCTTTGCCTGTCAGCTCAGCCGATTTGATTTGCGCCAAAGAGTCATCGCGCTGGTAGCCTTTAAGCTCTTTGTCACTTAGCGGTACAGGGCGCACTGAATCCCAGTAGGCGGAGTCGCGTTTGGTGGCCAGTTTGTCTACCGTATAGCTGCGCTCCGATACCACTTCCGGATCTTTCCGCTCTTTCAGGGCTTCCTTTTCCTGCTGCACAATGAGCTGCCGGAACTGCTTGCGCGTCAGTTTATCCTGGTTGGCCAGCGCCTCCAGGTTGGGGTTTTTATTGCTCGACTTAATAGCGGCTATGGCTTCAGGTACTTCTTCTACTTTCTCATCGATAATCTCCTTCGGGGCCACCAGCTTTTTGTTGAGCACGACCTGGTAATCGGAGCTGGAAGCCAGGTAGCGGAACTCGCCACCAAAGCCCATCACCTTGCCTGAGAAATGAAACTGGTGCGTGGTCGGCATCCAGACGGTTGGCGCTACTTCGGCATAGTTCTGCTTCACCTTGATCGGGAAGCCCATCATGCTGGTTTTGAGGTCGAGGCTGTGGATGGCCCAGTAGCCTTCTATGATGTAGATGTAGCCTTCAAACACATTATCGCCGCGGGAGCGTGGGGTCACCTTGATCTTGTTTACGTCGATGTTGCCTTCCTGAAAACTGCCCTCGTATTGGAATTTGTAATAGGCAAAAGCGGAACGAGAAAGCGGCGATACCATCTCTACTACTTTATCATTGTAGAAACTCGCGCTCACAAAAGTCATCGGCGAAATACTGCCTTTGTTGTCGCCTGAAGTGCGGATGGAGATCACTTTTTCCTCAAACTTGTTGGGTTGCGCAAACTTGATCTCACTCACCGATTCCAGCGTATAGGCTTCGTTCAGCTTCACCCCTTCTTCTTTGAGTTTGTTTTTCAGAAAGAAAGGCGCATCGGTCAGTTCGCCGGTTCCTTTCACGTATACCTTCATCTTGTAGCTGTCGTACTGCAGCAGGTGGTATTTCTTTTTGGCGATCGCCTTGCGCATAATGGTATAAGCCGGGTCCTCCCCTTTGCCCTTCACCTGCACCTCTTTGAGGGCAAAGGATTGCTCTCCCAATCGGAAATCCTGCTGCATCCAACTATCCGTGATCTCTACCTGCACCTGCTGCGCTTCGTAGCCGATGTATTTCACCACCACCGTGTGCTTTCCGGCGGGCAGTTTTATCTCAAAATCGCCATTGGCGTTGCTCGACGAGCCGTTGTTGAGATTGGTGATGTAAACCGAGGCAAATGGCAGCACTTCGCCTTTCTGGTTTTTGATACTTCCGCGTATTCCTTGCGCAGAAAGTGAGAACTGAAATACGAGCAGTAAAAGGGTAAGCAGACAGGAAAATAAACGCATAGGAGTATCTGGCAATTTAATAAGCTTCAATGTCAGGAAGTAGTAAGAGCTTAGCTTTGTGAACTGAAATCAGAGCAGGTTTGAACACAGACAAGAAAAAGCGCATAGCGCAGAAAGGAAGCTAAATTAGTTTTCATAAAAAGGAATTAAGGTAGAAGCAGCAAGCAATAGAATTCTTACCGCAATATATAGTTAAGATGCAATTTAACCTCTATCCGTTGCATGATATTTCAAAAAATAAGGAATAGCCCGAAAAAATAAACAGCTGCTATACCTGAGGACTTCCAACAGGTATAGCAGCTGTTATGAACAGGTCAATGTTGCGCTATTCCATCGGCAGATATAGCGTCAGACTGCCCAGTTTGAATGCCGCTTCATCCAGGTGACCCATTTTAGAGCGGTCTTTCGTGATCAGGTGCAGGTGCATGAAAGTATCGTGGTGGGTGAACACGGCTTTGTGCTCTGTCGAGAAGAAACCGACAATGTCTACCACCTCGTTGCGCAGCGCATAATTTACCTGCCCCTGGTGGGCTTCGTCAGGATTACTGACTTTAGAACCTGCCGGCAGATTGACAATGTGGATGGTTGCTTGCTCGATTTCGCCGCTCACCTTAAATGGAAAAGGCCGTTTGCTGTTTTGGGTTTCGCTGTCCAGGTATAGCTCCAGTTGCTGCATGGTTTGGATGGAGTCCGGCAAGGAGCGCTCCTGCCAGGCGGGCACCTGGGCATAAACAAAAAATGGGGCTTTGGCCGCAAAGGTCTCTTCTACCTGCATGGTCAAGTCGCTCACCACCACCGATTTATAGGACTTCCCATCCATGATCAGCAACTCGCCTGCCAAGTACTCTACCGGCCCCAACCCGTATAACTGCTCTTTTCCTGCAATCGAATCCAGATCGATCGTACCGGCCAGTTCGCCTTTCCACATCACGTTGCGCATCGCTCCCACTACCTGCACTTCGCTGGCAGCATAAGACGCGGCCTGATGGGTATCTGAGGTGCAACTGCTCAACAGAAGAGCAGATATAAGACTGAAGGAGGCAAGTGAAAGGTGTTTCATGTTCTTATTTTGTATCCGCTACCCACCTGAGGCAGCAGACAAATATAGCTTTAGTTTAAAACTTTGGCTTCGGACTCTACTTTCTTGAGGTATGCAATGGCTTCGTCAGAGAAAACAAAGGGCTTCGCTTTGTCTTTGCGGGCAGCTTTGTTGTAGAGGTGGATGATCTGGAACGGATTGCCCATAATCGACACCAGCTTCTTTTTCAGCCCGTTTCGTTCAATCACATCGGTCATGTAGAAGCCGGGTATGTGCCCACTCATACCTATCACCTGGTTTCTTATTTCTTTGCTGGAGTACTGCTTTTCGCCGGAGGCTATCTCTTTGATGGCGGCATCAACTTTGGGAAGGTGCTGTTTGCCCAGGTCCAGCAAGTAGGTTCCCCACTGCATATCGTCCGGCATGTTGGGTGCAACCGCATATTTCTTGTCAATCAGATCAGGAACGCCTTCGTTCATAATCAACTGCAGCATCAGCAAAAGACTTTTATCTTGTTCGGCCACATCATAGCGCTTTGTTTTGTTGAGCGTATGGTGCAGCTCGTGACCACCCACAGCGCCAGGCTTCACCTGGTTGAACTTGTACTCGAGCCACAGGTTAAGCACTATGTTTCCTTTATGAGCCACCGCATCGTTGCCCAGCGCGATCAGGTATACACCGGTTTCAGGGTTCTTGCTGTGCAAGCGTTTTGGCAGCATACTGTAGCAGGTTTGGTACATTGTGTTCACATAACCCTCTTTGTCGGCAGCTAACTGCGCCAGGTATTGCCGAAGCTCCGCTTCATGCGCTTTGTAGACGTGAATGCTGTAGGTCATGTAGTTCGCCTGCCGGTCCTGTAACCGGGCTTGCAGGAGGCTGTCATGCTCAGGCATGTAAACCACTTCCATCGTCTTGCGAAAGTTGTTCAGGTAAGCTTCCTTGTAATTCTGGTTTTCGATGTACTGCTCGTTACCTTCCATAGCCAGAAACTGCTGCCAGGTAGCATCATGCAGCCGTTTACCCGATTTCAGGGTATCCACCAGTTCAAAGTAGCGTTCGGCTGCCGATACATCCACTACCTGCGCCTGCGCAGCATATCCGGAAGCAGCTAAAAGCAAAAGGGTAAAAAGTTTTTTCATGTAGGTATAAGTTTGTTTAGTTAATCAATCTGAATTGATACTAGCTGATGCAAGGTATAGCTTAGGTAGAAGAAGATGCTCAGACCCTCAGCGAGCCACGGAATGCCCGGCTACTGTAATAGGATTGCGCGCCGTTGTGGTATACAAACACATGGCCATAGCGGAAATCGGCAAACAGTGCTCCTCCGAGTTTTCTGATGTCGGCTGGTGTCTGGATCCAGCTTGAGGTTTTCTGATCGAACTTGCCAAGTTTCTGTAGCTCCCGATATTCCGTTTCTGATAAAATCTCAATGCCCATATCAGCAGCCAAATCCAGCGCATTGTTTTCCGGTCGGTGCTCTTTCCTGGACTCCAGTCCTTCACGGTCAAAGCAAACGCTCCGTCGTCCTTTAGGGCTTTCGGCGGCGCAATCGAAGAAAATGAATTCGCCGGTTTTTGGGTCTTGCCCGACCACATCCGGCTCACCTCCCGTTGTCTCCATTTCGTGCAGCGACCACAGTTTAGCAGGGTTCGCTTCCAGTCTGGCTTGTACATCCGCCCACGCTATACCTGTGTGGCGTTGCATGTTTTTTTCAAAGCGGGATTTGAGGGTGTCAAGAAGTGCTTTACTTTGCTCCGGGGTTACTTCTTTTGTATTTCCCATGGTCATTTCTAGGTTTAAAAATAGCTATTCAACACTAACGCTAAACTTGTCCTGCGTGCCATACTTTTCTGGTTTTCCCAGCGAGACCAGCCACCTGTCGTATGTTGCTTTGGCCAGCCATTGTACCACGTAATTATCCTTTAATTCGCTTACCGCAGCAGCTTCGCCAGCCAGCTTTTGAGCAATCTCATAGAGTTCACTTCTCTTGCTGTGATGGAGCACAAAAGCGGCATAAAATTTATCGATCGGCAAGCTGATTTGTTCGTCCTGGTAGAGTTGGGTGACTTGCCTGAGTCTTATGCTGTCTCGCTCCGCCATACTGTCTTCGAACAGGCCAAGATAAGTGCCAACGGTCATACGGTCTGATTGGTCTGTCTCATAAGCATACGCTAACTTATGACTCGCATCACCAGCGTTCATGACCGCAGGATTTAAGGGACGCAGCAGGCCAACCAGCACACCCAAAGCGCAAATAGTTGTTATAGTTAACGGCAGTCTCAGCCATTTTTGATCGAGGTTTGGACGTAAAATCTTAGTTATACCTACCACCAATAAAGCTACCAGGCACAGGACAATGACTGCAAGCAACAGAAAGCTCGTCAGGCGATAGACATAAGAGAGTATGCCAACAGGTATAAGGAAAAGCAGCGGGGTGAAAAACTTTTTCATTTTTGCAATGGTTATCTATGGCCTTTTATTTTTCAGTTATTGAGAGAGTTTAGCTAGACCCTCTTTAAGAGAGCTCACAAAATTGACTTGTTTACCTTTGTTGCTTTCATAAATGAAGTCTTGCACACTCTGCCGGGTATATTTTGAGAAGTCACCAACGATAGCCAAACGGACGCGATAATTGGAAAACTTTTGCAGTATTTCGCCTGCCATTCCATTCTTCAGTTCAAAAAAATCAGGTGTGATGTTCTTCTCGTATATTAAAATTCTATCAAAGTTCTGGTAGTAAATGCTTCCCAATAAGTCCACTCCGTCTTCACTGCTATTGATTATCCTGTCTTCCGATATCACTTCGGCTATTTTAATGTCGTTTAAAGAATGTGTTTCTATTTTCATTTTGTTTGTAGGTTTGCAAGGGGCCTTTTAGCAATCCCCCTAACGGTTTAGCGATGAGCAGTAGCGAACCGCAGGAAGCTATTGCTTGTAGGTTTTGTTGTGCGCTCGGCCATTTTCATTCTATTGGTTCCCATTTTCCTTTCTTGAAGAAAACGTGATGAAATTTCGGCGAGCTGAATACTAGATAAAAACTCCAGGCACTTCGGTAAGTTGTCGGATTACTTGTCAAAATATGGTGTGTTGGTTGTTCCATTTCAATAATTAGTCTGTCAGAGCGGTAATTTTTGGGGTCAGTCGTTTTAATTGTCCCTCTATATGTCTTCAATATTTTCTTTTTGTCTGTAACGTGAAAGAAGATTGAGTCTTTGTCAGTTATTTCATACCGAAAATGATTGTATTGCCAATCCGTTTGTTTACCCTTAAAGTAATCTCTATTTATCACATATTCACCGTAGTAGTCGTCTTTGTCCAATTCTGTTTTGGAAGTCAACCAATTTAGAATGCTGATGAGAACAACAAGTCCAATTATACATAACCAAATAATTCCGAGTATTTTTCCGATCAAAAGTTTTCTGGATAAAAACCATGTAATCAGGAGAATTCCTGTCAGTGGGACAAGAATCTAAATGAAGAATAAGTTAAATCCAAAACCAATTTTGATTGCTTAGTTGTCTTATTTTAGCTTCCGCATAACTAGAGTATAGCAGGAGGACCTACTCCCACTAGCTGCACTATACCTAGCCAAACTTCCTTCTCCAACTATTGTAGTTATATAGCGTCCATCCAATATAAGCATTTATCTAAATTTTCAATCCAATATTCATAATAATTTAACCCAGCACTCCTCCTTTTCAAAATGAATTTACCGGGCTGAACAACCCATTTCATTCGTTCTGTCTAAATATTATTATCCTAACAAAACCTGCCCTTCAACCCTCTTTTTGACTCGCTACCAGTCGCTGCTTGTTTTCACCCGATTTGTATAAAAACCACACACCATTTTAGCTAATCCTTACCCCCAAGAGCGCTTTTCAAGGCCAAAACGGGCTTTTTAGCATAATTTTGAGTATATTCAAAATACCCGATACTGGTAACCATTACACAAACTTATACTATTCTAATACATGCACATTATTGACCTTACCATCTTCGTGCTCTATATGCTGGCCATGCTGGGCGTTGGTTTTTACTTCCTCAAAAAGAACCAGGGCGCAGACGATTATTATGTAGGAGGCCGGAACATGGGAAGCAGTCACATTGGTCTCTCGGTAGTCGCAACGGATGTGGGCGGTGGCTTTTCAATTGGCCTGGGCGGGCTCGGCTTCGTGATGGGACTCTCGGGTGCCTGGATGCTCTTTACCGGTTTGCTCGGAGCCTGGCTGGCAGCAGTTTTCCTGATACCTAAGGTCAAGCGCAATCCGGCTTTCGACAAGTTCCTCACCTTCCCCCAGATCTTCGGCCATTATTTCAATGCACGGGTGGCGCTGCTGGCGGGCATCATCTCGGCCATCGGCTATACCGGCTTTACCAGTTCCCAGATTCTGGCGGGTGCCAAACTGGCCAGCGGCACTTTCCTAAACCTCGACCTCAATACTGCTCTCCTCATCATGGGCATCATTGCGGTGGTTTATACCGTGATGGGTGGTATGAAAGCCGTTATCTATACCGACACCATACAATGGGCTATCCTGATGGGCGGACTCATCTTCATTGGTATACCTGTTTCTTTTCTGGCAGTCGGAGGCGGCGTAGAGCAGATCGGCTTTGGCCAGCTCACGGACTTGGCCTGGCTTTCGGCGCAGTCCGGTCACAGTATGGAGGCTATTCGCAGTACCTTGCCGGCCGAATTTCTCACGCTTACCAATATCACCTGGCAGCAAATCGTGAACTGGGCCATCACCATCATTCCGATCTGGTTTGTAGGTATGACGCTCTACCAGCGCATCTATGCCTGTCGCGATGAGAAAACGGCAAAACGGGCCTGGTACCTGGCCGGTTTGTTTGAGTGGCCGATCATGGCATTTATGGGTGTGAGCTTAGGTATACTGGCCAGGGTGGCTGCTGAGCAAGGGATGTTCGACGCACTCGGAATGGGCGCTGCAGTAGACCCGGAATCGGGGCTGCCGATGCTGTTGCGCTCGGTGCTACCGGTTGGTTTGATGGGCCTGATGCTCTCTGCCTATTTCTCGGCTATACTTTCTACAGCCGACAGTTGTCTGATGGCCTCCTCTGGCAATATTGTGACGGATGTGATCGGGCATTTCACTAAAACCGACCCGGATTCGCCCAGGATGCTGCGTTTGTCGCAACTGATCACACTCCTTGTCGGAGCTTTTGCGCTTTGGCTGGCTACCAACATGACCAACGTGCTCGACCTGATGCTCTATTCCTACGCTTTTATGGTGTCAGGCCTGTTTGTACCGATCATTGGAGCGCTGTTCTGGAAGCGCCGCAGCAGCGTGGCAGCTTTCTGGGCCATGCTTGCGGGTGGCGCTACTACCATTCTGCTACAGGTAACCATGAATACCGAGGGTCTCGTAAACATGCCGTGGTTCGATCTAAGCTTTAGCTTGCCTTACGGCCTCGACCCTAATTTATTTGGCCTCACCGCTGCCCTTGTACTTTACATTACGTTAACAATACTTTACCCCAATAAAACAGAAAAAGAGAAATGGCAGAAAACAACTCCGTCCAATACGAGATCCATACCCCAGCCAATCACCAACAACTAAACCGCGACCAAGTGCTTGACTTCCTGTTCCATCACCTGGACCAGTACGGCGACGCCCGCGAAGACATTGCCAAGTGCATGGACTATGCGCTGTCGGATGCAGAGGGCAAAGGCGGTTCGGTGATCGTTGCCCGGGAAGATGATAAGGTAGTGGGCGCGCTTATCCTGAACAATACAGGTATGAGCGGGTACATACCGGAGAACATACTCGTATACGTAGCTGTGCATGGCAACCAGCGCGGCAAAGGCGTTGGCAAAAAACTGGTGCAGCTGGCCGCCGAAACTGCTGATGGCAGCATTGCCCTGCACGTGGAGCCCGACAATCCGGCCAGACACCTCTACGAGAAAATGGGCTTCACTAACAAATATTTAGAATACAGACTTATCCGATAACAGCATGGCCGTCTTAAAACTGTGCCGCAAGAAACTCAGACACAACTATAATCACCTCGACCGGGTGTTCCGCGAGAAGGGCATCGACTGGGGCATTGTCACTAAATTGCTTTGCGGCGAACAGACCTTCCTGAAAGAAGTGCTCGACCTCGGCGTAAAGGAGGTTCACGATTCCCGCGTGTCTAACCTGATCGCCATCAAGAACATGGCCCCCGATGTGCAAACCGTTTACATCAAACCAGCGCCGAAACAAAGTATACCGGACATTATCCGCTACGCCGATGTGAGTTTCCAGACCGAACTTGACATTATCCGGCTGCTTTCAGAGGAGGCTGTCAGGCAAAACAAAACGCACAAGATCATCATCATGATCGAAATGGGCGATTTGCGGGAAGGCGTGATGGGCGATGACCTGGTGGACTTTTATGCCCAGATATTCAAACTGCCCGGCATCTCTGTGATCGGGCTTGGTGCGAATTTTAACTGCCTGCACGGCGTAATGCCGACGCAGGACAAACTGATTCAACTCAGCCTGTACAAGCAGATCATCGATGCTAAGTTCAACATTGAGATTCCCTGGGTGTCGGGCGGCACTTCTGTTACCATTCCGCTGCTCTTCAACCACCTGATGCCAAAAGGTGTCAACCATTTCCGGATTGGCGAGGCGCTTTATTTCGGACTTAACCTGTTCACCGGCGAGACCTTTGAAGGTATGTACGACGATGTGTTTGAGTTTTGCGCCGAAATCATCGAGCTCAACGAGAAACCCATGATCCCGATCGGGATGCTGGCCGAAAACCCCAGTGGCGAGAGCTTCGAAATTGACGAAAGCCTTTACGGCAAAACTTCACACCGCGCCATTCTGGATGTCGGGCTGCTGGACATCAACCCTAAATACCTCATCCCCAAAGACCATGGCCTGAGTGTAGTAGGCGCAAGCTCTGACATGCTGGTGGTAGAGTTGGGTGAGAATGAGCAGCACTACAAGGTGGGTGACGTGATCAGCTTCAACCTCCGGTACATGGGAGCGCTCAGCATCATGAATTCCCGCTACATCGACAAACAGGTGGTGGAATGATGTGCCTCCAGTCTTGATTAACTGAGCTATACCTGACACCCTCCCTCCGATACATACCGGAGGGAGGGCGTTGCTGCTTTTAAATAGTTTTAGCGTGCAGGTATAGCCGGGGCAAAACTTTTCGGGACTTGCTACGTCTCTAAGGAGAATCTGAATATGGCTATCTCTTTATACCTTGGCTGCTAAACCGACTTTGACCCATCGTATTGTCTACTCCTTCGAAAGTTTCGAGCAGGTGCTGGTGCGTGGTGGTACGTTTACTATGATGGTCGCTTTGCTGGCCCTTTCATGGCTCAACTCGCCCTGGGGTGCTTCCTGGCTATACCTGTGGGAAAATCCGCTGACCATTACGTTGGGGACTTACAGTGTTTCAAAACCGATCGGCTTCTGGGTGCAGCAGGTTTTGCTAACGCTCTTCTACCTGACATTGGGCCTGGAACTGAAGAGAGTGCTGCGCGTGGGTGAACTGAAGGAATGGCCTGATAGAATGTTTGCTGTAGCTGCGGCTTTAGGAGGTATGGCTATACCTGCGGCGCTATACCTATACCTGGTTCCGGCAGCTTCGCAGGCCGGCTGGTCTGTAGTGGCCACCGCTGATGCAGCGGCCGTACTGGCGCTGCTGGCACTGGCCAGTAATTCCCTGCCGTTTTCGCTGCGCGTGTTCCTTTCTTCGACTGCCATCGTGCAAGGTATAGCCACTTTATTGCTGAGTGTGCTGCTCTATACCTCCATCCAGAACCTGCTGGCGCTTTCGGTTGCCACGGGTGTGTTTGGCTTGCTTGTGGTGCTGCGGGCGCTGCGCAACCGTACCATGTGGCTATACCTGCTGCTGGGCCTGGTGATGCTGGTGTGCTTCCTGCTGGCAGGTGTGCAGGGTGCCGTGGCTGGTGTGTTGCTGGCGCTCGTTATCCCGATCCACGCGAGGGTGCTGGAAGAAGATTTCGTGACAACCACCGATACTGTGATGGGGCAGCTCCATGCCCTGCGCATGATGAAGCGCCCCGAGCCCGGCGAAGAAATAGAAGAAGACTTTCAGGCCGCCGTTCATACCCTGCGGGTTAATAGCACAAAGGCTCTGTCACCGCTCCGACGGTTGCAGCAAAGGCTTTCGCCCTGGGCGCTATACCTGGCTCTGCCCCTTTTTGCCCTGACGTATGTGCCGTTTGCCTACAATAGCTTTGCCTGGCGAGAGTTACTGGGTCCCGTGCCGCTAGGTATATTCGTTGCGCTGGTATTGGGCAAGCCCCTGGGTATGCTGCTGATTGCCTGGCTGGCTTCTTTATCAGGTATAGCGCGTATACCTGCCTCGGTGCATTGGGGACAACTGACGGGAGGTACAATGCTGATGGGTGCCGGCTTTATGTTATCGCTGTTTCAGGCGCAGCAGGTTTTTCCGCTTACCGAGCAACTCACCCTCGTAAAGATCATCCTATACGCTGCTGCTGCCGTGGCCGGGCTGCTCGGCATACTGGTGCTTGCGATAGCAGGCAAAACAAAAGACCTGCCACACACGCTGGTATAGCAGGTCTTTTAAATTTAGTTTTGTATTTGCTCCCGGGGCAGCAAACGAACGCTTATTCGGTGCTCAGAAGGGCATCGAGGAAACCGATCTCTTCTTTCTCTTTCTTATACACGATCATCGGGATGTCGTCGTTGTAGCGCAGGATTTTTTCCGTCACGCTACCCAGCACAAACAGCGCAGCAGCCGATTTACCTTTGGCACCGATCAAGAGCATGTCCGCTTTAGCGCGTTTGGCTTCCACCATAATCAATTCGCCCACATCATCCTCGTTTTCCTGTTTTACAAGTCGCAGCTCAGCACGCTCTTTCAACGCAGGGAAGCGCTCCAGCACCTGCTCAAACTTGTTGCGGGCCAAACCTTGCATGCGCTCGTCAAAGTCTTCGTAGCTGATGCCCAGCGTGATGTAACCGGTAGGCACCTGGTAAACGTGCAGGCAAGTGATGCGCACATCTTGTCTAAGAAGTGAAGAATTGAGCATACGTTCCAGCGCCATCAGGGAATAATCTGAGAAGTCAACGCTCACCATGATGTGGCTCAAAACACTGTCCTCGTTTTCCGGGACAAACAGAACACTCACGCGGCCGTTGCGCAGAATTTTCTGGGCCAGCACGCCGCTTCCACGCATGTGGAATTTGCGACCGACTACCACCAGGTCAATCTGATTTACTTTAGCCAGGTGCAACAGCTCTTTCAGTGGCGATCCTTCCACTACCTGCACCTCCACCTTCACCCGGCTGTCGGGGCCGAAGTGGCTGTCAACTTTTTCAACAAGCGAAGCACGGAGTCTTTCGTCGGCCGACATGCCGTTGGGCATGCTTTCGAGCAGTTCGTCAGGCAGGTCCAGGCTCTTTTCGGCGTGGATGAAGTAAACTTCCTCTATTTCAGAAATGGAGCAAAGAAAAGCGGTGTAGCGGATCAGGGTATCGTCCATCTCCGACAGGTCGAGCCCCACCATAATACGTTTCAGCGAATTCATGATAATGATTTGGTTTATGGGTTTACGTTTGCTGCGCTTGTCTTTTTCGTGATCACCCCCTCAATTTCGCCCCTGACGTAACATAAAATGCGCAGATTGGTACTAAGTGTTAAATCAGCTACGAAATTAACAAGGATACATTTACAAACTAAGCATTTTTGATGTTTTTAGCTATACTCGCAGGTTTCCTGTTAGCATTTGCCGCACCTTTGCTTTACCGCTGGCTCGGCAAATGGGTATACGTGCCCATGGCCCTTCTGCCTTTTTCCATCTTCTTATACCTGCTTACGCTTGCTCCTGCCGTGCTTGGCGGCGACAATTTAGGTGAACTGCATGCCTGGGCTCCCTCTCTCAACATCAACCTGCATTTCTTTCTCGACGGGCTCAGTTTGCTCTTTGCTTTGCTGATCACGGGCTTCGGTACCCTTATTATGCTATACGCGGGCGGCTACCTCAAAGGCCATCCTTTGCTGGGGCGCTTCTACTTATACCTGGCGCTGTTCATGACGTCGATGCTCGGGCTGGTTCTGGCAGGTAATATCATTTCCATATTTGTGTTTTGGGAGCTCACCAGCATCAGCTCATACCTGCTCATCGGTTTTGGCCACGACAAAGAGTCCTCCCGCAGTTCCGCACTACAGGCCTTGCTCGTTACCGGTTTGGGTGGACTCGCCCTAATGGCCGGCCTGATCCTGCTAGGAATAGCAGGCGATAGTTATACCGTGAGCGATTTGCTGGAGCGGGGCGATATGGTAACAAGTCATACGCTATACCTGCCTGCGCTGGTGCTGATCCTGCTCGGTGCTTTTACCAAGTCCGCGCAGTTTCCTTTTCATTTCTGGCTTCCCAACGCCATGGCCGCGCCCACGCCGGTGAGTGCCTACCTGCACTCCGCTACCATGGTGAAGGCGGGTGTATACCTGCTGGCCCGGCTCACTCCCGTGATGGGCGGCACCGACGAATGGCAATATACCCTGATGCTGGTGGGCGGTATTACCACCTTGCTGGGCGCCTTACTGGCCACGCAACACCTCGACCTGAAAGCCATTCTCGCCTATACCACCATCAGTGCGCTGGGCCTGCTGGTGACCATGACAGGTATAGGAACAGCTCCCGCACTGGAGGCGATGGTGGTGTTTCTGCTGGCGCATGCCCTCTACAAAGGTACGCTGTTTATGGTGGCCGGCAACGTGGACCACGCCACCGGTACCCGCGATCTGACGGAGCTGACCGGTCTGTCTGGGTCGATGCGCTATACGGCTATTGCTGCGCTGCTGGCAGGTATGTCTATGGCGGGCTTGCTGCCTTTTTTCGGCTTTATCGGCAAAGAGTTGCTCTATGAGGCATCGCTTCAGGAGAGTCCATTTCGATGGTTGTTATTTGCAGTGAGTTTCTTCTCCGGGATGGTATTTGTGGCTGTGGCGATTGCGCTGGGTTTTGGTATTTTCTGGCGCCGCAGCACGAGCCCTACTGCCCTGCAGCACCCCGACAAAACTCTGTTATACCTGCCTCCGCTCTTACTTGCCAGCACAGGACTGATCTTCGGTTTGCTGCCGGGCTTTTTTGTAACGCCGCTGCTGCGCCGTGCCGCGGAGGCCATGCTGGGTGTGGAGCAAAAGTTTGAGCTGGCGCTGTGGCATGGTTTTAACCTGGTGCTGGGCCTGAGTCTGCTCACGTTGGCACTGGGCTATGTGCTATACCGCTTTTCAAACCAACTGCTCAGCTACGCCGCCCGCTTCAACGGACTTTACCTTTTCGGCCCGGCCAATCTGTACCGACTGGCGCTCAAAGGCTTTCTGGCTGGTGCTACCAAAATAACAGCCACTGTACAGAACGGGTACCTGCGCAGCTACATTGCCGCCATCATCACGGCACACATAGCCTTGGTAGTAGTGTCGCTCTGGAAAAACGGACCGCGACTGGAGATAGCCAACCGCCTGCCCGAGCTTTCACAACTGCGCATGTATGAAGTGGTGTTGCTGCTGATGATCGTGCCGTCGCTGATCTTCCTGTTCAGGTCTCGTTCCCGCCTGACCTCCATTGCCATTATGGGCATTATTGGCTACTCAGTGGCACTCTTTTACATCCTCTTCGGTGCTCCCGATGTGGCGGCAACCCAGCTGCTCATCGAAACGCTTACTGTCGTGATCTTTGTCCTGATCCTGCACAAACTACCGGCCTTTCGTTACCTGTCGCACGCTTCGGAGCGCTACAAATATGTGCTGCTCTCGCTTAGTTTCGGGGCCATGATGACCTATATTATCCTGATCGTGAAACAGTATCCGCTCGACTCGCAGTTAAAGGCTTACTACGGCGAAAACAGCTACCTGCTCGGGCAGGGACGCAACATCGTCAACGTAATTCTGGTCGATTTCAGGGCGCTCGATACGCTCGGCGAGATTGTGGTGCTGGCGGTGGCGGCCATCGGCATTATGGCGATGCTGAAACTACGCATGCAGAAAGGAGATAAACTATGAAAACCGTCATACTTGCGACCGCTATTCGCATCCTCATACCTATCTTCATTATCTTCTCAGTTTATACCTTGTTCCGGGGTCATAACCACCCGGGCGGGGGCTTTATCGGCGGCCTGATCGGAGCCATTGCGTTCGTGTTCCATACCATGACCCACGGCCCGCAGCAAACCGTCGACACCTTCTTGAGACTCAATCTCTACGGCTATCCGCGGCAGCCTAACCAAAGCCGCTCGCTCTACCTGATGCGGATGATGCGTGTGAATGTGTGGCGGCGCAGGAAACTGGCCCGGCACCCGGAAATAAAACAACGCATGATCCGCATCGAACCAATTTACATTATCGCGACAGGTTTGCTCTTGTCTGCCACCAGCGGTGTGGTCGGGCTAATCGCAGGACAGCCTTTTATGCATGCCTTCTGGACGGACTTTTACATACCTGTATTAGGTAAACCAGGCACCCCTATCTTGTTTGATCTGGGCGTATACCTGCTGGTCATCGGGGTAGTGCTCAAAATAACCTTTGTAATGTCAGAAGAATAAGACCATGGAACTCATACTGCCTTTTTTGATCGGAATTCTTTTTTCGGCGAGCCTATACCTGATTCTGCACCGGCATTTTTTTAAACTCATACTCGGGCTGATCCTGTTCGGCCTGTCCACCAACCTGTTTCTGTTCGTGATTGGCCGCCTGACGCGCGGAGGTTCGGCTATTATTGGTCAGGAAGAAAAAGTAGCCACCGAACCCTTTGCCGACCCGGTGCCACAGGCGCTGCTGCTTACCGCCATCGTGATCGGCTTTGGCATCCAGGCATTCGCCATCGTGCTGATCAAGCGGGTATACCAGTCGTTCGGCACCACCGACCTCGACGACATGAGCACCACCGACCAGATAGAAGACAACCACTAAGCACACCCTATGAACCACCTGCTCATCATGTTGCCGATGCTCATTCCGCTGTACGGGGCTATTCTGAGTCTCTTCTTCTGGCGGTATGTGCGTGCGCAACAGCTTATCGGCATCCTGGCACAAGTCTGTTTGCTGATTGCTACTTTCCTGCTGCTCTTCGACGTAAATGATAACGGCATCCGGACCTCCCAGATCGGTAGCTGGCCTGCCCCCTTCGGCATCACGCTGGTGGCTGATTTATTCAGTTCAATGATGGTAATCACCAGTGCCATCACCGGTATGGCCATCTACCTTTTTTCCATCAAAGGGCTCGATAAGGCAAGGCAAACATTTGGCTATTACCCGGTGCTTCTCATCCTGCAGTTGGGCGTGTCAGGCGTCTGTCTGACGGGAGATCTGTTCAACATGTTTGTATGGTTTGAAGTGCTCCTGATCTGCTGCTTTGTACTGATCGCGCTGGGAGGAACCAAACCACAGCTGGAGGGGGCTATTAAATACCTAACCATCAACTTTCTGGCAAGTGGCTTTCTGCTCACAGGTATAGGGGTGGTATACGGGATACTGGGCTCTCTTAACCTGGCTGAGTTAGCAGTGCTGGTACGAACGCCGGTATCGCACCCGGCTCTCATTACCATGGCTGGTATGTTTTTCCTGATCGCCTTTGGCATCAAGTCTGCTATTTTTCCGCTGTTTTTCTGGCTGCCGGCCTCATACCACACACCGCCAATCGCCATTTCAGCGTTCATAGCAGGTATACTCACCAAGGTAGGTATGTATGCGCTGATCCGTCTTTTCACCTTAATCTTTGTCACCGATCAGGGCCTGACTATTCCGCTTTTCACGGTGCTGGCAGGTTTTACCATGGTGGTTGGGGTATTGGGGGCTGCCTCGCAAAATGATTTTCGCAAAATCCTCTCCTTCCACATTGTCAGCCAGATCGGGTATATGCTGATGGGGCTGGCGCTGTTCACCCCCCTGGCCATTGCGGGCAGCATCTATTTTATTATTCACAACATCCTGGTAAAAACCAACCTCTTTTTAATCAGCGGGGTGGTGGCGCATCGCCATGGTACCTTTGCACTAAAAAAGCTTGGCGGCGTATACCTGCAGCAACCTTTCCTTTCGGTGTTGTTTTTTATCTCAGCTTTTTCACTGGCGGGCATACCGCCTTTCTCGGGGTTCTGGGGCAAGTTTATGCTGGCCAAGGCCGGTTTCGAGATTGACAGTTTCATCATTGTGCTGGTTTCGCTGGCTGTCAGCCTGATTACTATCTTCTCGATGACCAAAATCTGGAATGAAGTGTTCTGGAAGAAGAAACCCGAAACGGACCCTTTGCTAAATGTGATCACGAAGCAAACGCACCGCGATAACCGGCTACTGCACCTGCCGGTTGCTTTACTGGCCATGTTTATTCTCTTCATCGGGCTTTATGCCGAGCCGGTGGTTTCGATGGCACAACTTGCAGCCGAACAACTTATGAACAGCGAATTATACATTAATGCCGTATTGAAAAAATAGCATGAAAACATTTATCATCCATTCCCTGATCGCTTTTATTGGCAGTTACCTTTACTTTAAATACGGTGAGCCTCTATTGCCTTATAATGCGGTCTGGGCCGTCTTTGTATCAACCTTCATCATGTTTGTGCTGTGGCTGACTTCGGCCTCCTATCACCGCGCCTATTTTCATAAACTGCCAAAGGCGATCAGCTTTATCGTGTTCTTTCTGAAAGAGCTTGTGATTGCCAACCTTCGTGTTGCCTACGACATCCTGACACCCGCTTACCGCATGAAACCTACTGTGGTGGCTGTTCCGCTTTCCGTTACAACAGACCTGGAGATTACCCTGCTGGCCAACATCATTACCCTGACTCCCGGCTCGCTCATGATCGATATAAGCGCCGACCGCAAATTTCTGTACATGCATACGCTTTATGTAAAAGACGACGATGTAGAGCAGGTCAAATACAATGTAAAACACGGTTTTGAGCGCCGGTTAATGCAGTTGACCCGATGAGTATATTTTCGTTTACACTCATTTTTGCCATGGCTGCGCTGAGCCTTTGCCTTGTGATGACAGGTATACGGTTTGCCATCGGCCCGACACTGCCTGACCGTATCACAGCATTTGACCTGTTTGTGGCCAACGTCATCGGCATCGTGGCCATTTATACCGAGCTCACCGGCAACCAAGACTTCATTGACGTAGCCATTATACTATCCCTGTTCGGTTTTCTCGGCTCTATCTCTTTTGCCTATTACCTCATGAAATCAGCCCGCTAGCCTATGTTTGAAGACATTAATTTTCTGCTTATCCGCGAAATCATCAGTTCGGTTTTTATCATCATCGGGGTGATGTTTATGTTGATCTCCACCATCGGTCTGTTACGTTTCCCGGACTTTTATATCCGCATGTCAGCCATCACCAAGGGGGCAACATTGGGGCTGGGGTTTATTCTGTCAGGTATGGGTATTTATTTCAACGAGCCCGACATGTTCCTGAAAGTGATGCTGATCATCGGCTTTACTTTTCTTACCTCGCCCGTGGCGGCACACGTGATCGGGCGAACGGCTGTGCGCAACAAGATACCGTTCTGGGACCATACTAACCTGGATGAGTTTAAAGATTACCTGCACAAAGAGCACAGTGCCCACCGCGACCATGAACGGGACAATACGCAGGTATAGCAGCCTTAATGTGTGGGGTGATGTAGGAAAGGTCGGATAGAATCGGCATAGGTACTGAAGGCTTCGACAGTCGTCAGGATATGATCAGGATAGGTCAGTGCTGTGAGTTTGCCACCGAATACGCAGCCTGTGTCGATGTTGATGGTGTTGTTTTTCCAGCGCGGCTCCAGTACAGGGGTATGCCCGTATACCACCACCGCGACTCCAGAGTAATCTGCGGCCCAGTCGAGGCGAACCGGCAGACCGTGTGCATCCACTTCTCCAGTAGTAGGGCCATACAGGCAAAGGTCACGCACTGATTTGCTGTGCCGACCGTGCAGGCGTTCTTCCAGCCCGGCATGCGCCACTACCAAGCGCCCTTCATCTAAAATAATATGATGCGGCAGATGCCCCAGAAACTCCCGTACCCTCGATATAAAAGCCTGATTATAGTGTTCGAGCTGCGCCATGGTCAGTTCCAGCCCGTGACGCACCTGCACATTACGCCCCATTAACTTGCGGTAGAGTTTGTCGTCGTGGTTGCCGCTAACACAGAGGGCTACCTCCTGCTCTACCATGTCCATCACCAGGCGCAGCACTTCCGGTGAGTTCGGGCCGCGGTCCACCAGATCGCCTACAAACACAACCATGCAACCTTCGGGGGCCGTTATGCGGTAACTGCCTGCTGCTTTGTCGTCTTTTACCTCATAGCCAAGCTTATAGAGCAATGCCAGTAACTCATCAAAACAGCCGTGCACATCTCCAATAACATGGAAATGGCCGTGCAAGTCTTTGAGTATCAGGTTTCCGCTTCCGTCTGGCTTATGGTGCATTGGCTTTTATTGTATCGTTTCTGATATGATCTTAACCAATATATTAACTAAAAAACAGCCTCCCGGGTTAGATTTGGTATGTTATTTTTTTTCATAGCCGCCAGATTTTATACTTTTAGACCCGTGAACTTTCTATCCCGGACTTTAAGTACATTTTTTTTGTAAACCCGGCTGATCTTTCCCGTATAGTCCCACATGCCACAGCTCCGCAAGTATAAATTACCTCTCCTCTGGCTCCGCCGACATACCTCCACCCGCAACTTCATTCTGATTTCCAGTGTATTGGTTGGCCTTACAGCCGGCCTTGCTGCCGTAATCCTCAAAACACTGGTGCACTACATCCAGCAGTTGCTGGCCTATGGCAACCGGCTGCTGGAGGAACCGGTGTGGCTGGTGGTATTTCCACTCGTAGGCATTTTACTGGTGGTGTTTCTTGTGCGGGTCTTATTTAAAGGGCAGCTGGGTCGCGGAACCGCCAGTATTCTGCATGCTATTTCTCAAAAATCGAGTTTGGTGGAATCGCACAAAATGT
Source organism: Pontibacter sp. HSC-14F20 (assembly GCF_019599265.1). Classification (GTDB taxonomy): domain Bacteria; phylum Bacteroidota; class Bacteroidia; order Cytophagales; family Hymenobacteraceae; genus Pontibacter. The sequence continues at coordinate 86,868 of NZ_JAHZTC010000017.1, forward strand.
ACTCGCATGTGCTCACTAGTGGTATCACAGCAGGCTTTGGGGGTTCGGCTGGTTTGGAGTCGCCTATTGTGGTGACAGGCTCTGCTATCGGTGCTAACTTTGGCCGGGAATATCACCTCAACTACCGTGACCGTACGTTGTTGCTGGCCTGTGGCGCGGCCGCAGGTATAGCAGCTGTGTTTAATGCGCCTATTGCCGGGGTTCTCTTCGCTATCGAAGTACTCCTTGCCGACATTAGTATCGCTGCGTTTATACCTCTGATCATGTCATCTGTGGTGGGAGCCCTCTGTTCGCGCATTATCCTAAAAGAAGAGCAGCTTTTCTTTGCTGATCAGTTAGGTTTCTTTGCCGCATCTCACGTGCCATTTTACATCTTGCTAGGTATACTTACCGGACTAATGTCAGTTTATTATAGCCGGGCAGCCTGGCGCATCGAAGCACTTTTTGAGCCTTTTCAGGACCAGCCTTACCGCCGGGCACTCGTGGGCGGTGTACTGCTCGGCTTGCTGATCATGCTGTTTCCGCCGCTCTTCGGCGAAGGATATGGAGCTGTTAAACTTTTGGAGAGCGGTAAACCTGAAGCATTACTGCAAGACAGTTGGCTTTCCTTTTTTGGGACGAATGAATGGTTGGTGCTGGGCTTTGTAGGGATGCTGGCATTAGTGAAAGTTGCGGCTACGACTTTTACAATTGCTGGGGGCGGCAACGGCGGTAACTTTGCGCCTTCTATGTTTGTGGGAGCCCACGTTGGTTTCTTCTTGAGCCGCCTCACCAATATGCTGCAAATTCACAAATTGCCCGAGGGTAGCTTTACAATGGTCGGGATGGCGGGCATCCTGAGTGGCGTTATGCATGCTCCGCTCACCGCTGTCTTTCTGATCGCTGAAATATCAGGTGGCTATACCTTGATGATTCCGCTGATGATCGTGTCGGCCTCCGCTTATGCCATGGTCAAATACTTTGAACCCTTCTCTCTCGACACAAAGAAACTGGCCCAGAAAGGCGAACTGCTCACCGCAAACAAGGATCGCACCGTGCTTCGCATCATGCAGATCCGTCATTTAGTAGAAACTGATTTTCACCCTGTCAGGTATACCGCTACACTGCGCGAACTAGTAGATGTAATTGCTCAGAGCCGCCGTAACCTATACCCAGTGGTGGACGAACAGCAAAAACTACGGGGGATCATCCTGCTCGAAGATGTGCGCGAAATTATGTTTAAACAGGAGAAGTATGACGAGGTAATGGTGACAGCACTGATGTCGGCCCCCCCTACCGTAGTGCGCCATAACGATACCATGGCCGACGTGATGAAGAAGTTTGATGAAACCGGCGCCTGGAACCTGCCCGTGCTTAAAGACGAGCTGTACCTTGGCTTTGTCTCCAAGTCAAGTATCTTTACCAAATACCGCAAGCTTTTGATCAAAACAACAGGCCACTAACTCCTCAGCTTTATCTATTAGCATCTTTTAGGTCAGCGCCTATACCTTCGATGCCTGCCGCAGTACGGAAACCACTGACGAGGCAGTCTTTCCAGTAGTTGAAAACAGAGCGGTTTCTGGCACGCACCACGTCAATTTTACCAGCACGAAGGGCTTCTCCTTTTTCTGGATTATCGGACTTGATCACAACCTTATTGGCCACTTTAGATAGGAGCTTTTTGGCAAATGACTGGCGTTTGTTTTCGTCCTTTGTCAGCACATCTACTTTAAAATTCTGATAACGTACATTAAGGTTGCCGCTGGCTTTGTTGCGGTACAGTTCTATCTTAAAATCACTTTTCTGCAATCTGCCCTCTTTCACACTGATAAATGTAGTCGGCTCCAAAATCGGATTAAGTACCGCCGGATCGGTGGGCCCGGCCCTACCTTGTATAGTATGGTAGCCATCAGGATCCAATAAGTTCAACCTGATGGTGACGGCAAGTGGTGCTTTTCCGTATGCCTTCGTTTTTGCCTCCACCACAGCCGGAGTCTTGGCGGACATCTGGTTTTTGTCGTTGGTCACGTTGCTGATCGTTGCGTAAAGATTTTCGAAGGTGATGATGCCTTTCTCTGTCGCCTCCTCTGCAAGCTCTTCGTAACGGATGTGCATCCCCTGCACCTCTATTTTTTGGATGGTCAACCCTGTCTTCAGCTCTTGAATGATGTCGTGCGGGAGTGGTTTAGTTCCCTTCACTGCAAAATTCTTCCTGTCCATGTACGCACTCAAAGATGGATTTTTGATCACCATATTTTTGGCTGAAAGGTTATTGTATCTGGAATGTACTTTGTAATCTACGCCACTCAGGTTAATTTCCGGCACCTCCAGCCGAATCGTCGAAACAGCTTTCCCTTCTTTTAAACGTGCTAAGGCTGCATTCTCCAGTAGCGGAATCAGTTTCAGGTTGCCGAGGTTGAGCGTCGCGTCTTCCGTATTGGCTTTGAGCGCTGTTGCCTGGAGTTTGTAAGTGCCATCTGGCAGCGTGAGTTCAACTCTTCCCGATTCCAGGGCAATCCGGCGGGCGTAGTAGGCACGATCTTCATCCTGAAAGGCGGTGCTGTCGAGATTGAAGTCTTTCACCGTCACCCTTAGATCTTCGAGTACGATCCGATCCGATTTCGCGTCCTGCCCTTCCCGGATACGCAGCGATCCCTCCGTTACTTGGATGCTCCCGATCTGCAGATTCCTCATGATCCCATCTACGGCTTTGTGCAGCGGCTCATGGGTTTCAGTGGTATCCTGGCGCATTTCGGTGATCAGGATGCTTGGTTGCGTAACCCGTAGCCTGCTCAAATCAAGTGGTTTGCCGCGCAGTATCCCGATGAAGTTTATACCTGCCAATACCAGTCTGTTTGTTTTGAGATCCAGCAGGGTACGGGGTGCTTTTGCTGCTGCGGTATCCTGCTGACTTGCCTCGTGTCGTTGGGCCCATGCCTCAAAGTCAGGAACCAGGCTGATAGAATCTGCTTGAATGCGTCCGCTTAGAAAAGACGAGTCAAGACCATGCAGCTTTAAGGAGTAAAGTCCGTTCGATTCTTTTTTTACCCGAGACTCAAGTTCGTCCTGTAACCAGGGGTTAAAATACAGCGATGAGAGAATGCCAGTGATTATGAATAGAGTTGCAAGAATGAGGAGTAGCCATAGCCACCATTTTTGAAGGAGCGTTTTAATTTTCACGTAGCTGATTAGTTTCAGATGAATACGAGCACAAGCACGATGTGTTTATAACCTTGCTGCCTGCCACTTGTTTCTGGCAAATCTGATCCCTTACAACTGTGTAGCACAATTATGAAGTCAGGTATACGGCATTATAAAATCAAGCGTTAAAAAGAAATTGCGCTTAAAAGCACAACTTTAGCTATGAACGAACGTTCAATCATTGTATATTTGAACAAATGTTCAGGTTACAATGCCCCGGTTTCAGGAAAAAAGAGAATACAGCATTAATAAATTGGTCGAGGTAGCCTTAGGGCTCTTCGCATCGAAGGGTTATGAAGCTACTTCGATCCGCAACATCGCCAGTCAGGCAGGCATGTCACTCGGCCTGCTCTATAATTATTTTAAAAGCAAAGATGAGTTGCTGGAAGAGATTTTCCGGCGCAGCGTAGAAGACATACACGCCTCCTTTGTACAAACGCCTGAGCAAGGCGGCTCTGGTATAGAGCAACATATCCGGCAAACGGTGAAGCTGCTGAAGGAGAAACAGGATTTCTGGAAGCTGCTGCACGGCATCCGGATACAGTCGGAAGTAGTCAGGAAGTTGATGGACGGAATGCAGGAACAGACAGCCTACATCGAAGATCGTATCCGGCAAAACCTGATCGAGGCGGGCATCCCCTTCCCTGACCTCGAAGCCAAACTCCTCTTCGCCTCCATCGACGGTATGGCAAGCCATTTTCTGCTCTACGACAATTATCCCATCGATGACGTAGCTTCACTCCTGATCATGAAATATAAGAAGTGACTTTAGTTTTTTTTGATAACAAGATGAATTCTCCCAAATGGCTTGATCGCATTTTATACCCTTTCGCTCACCACACGATAGAACTCCAAAGCGGACAATTGCATTATGTGGACGAAGGACAGGGCGAACCCATTGTGTTTGTGCACGGCACCCCTACCTGGTCGTTTGTCTGGCGACAGCAGATCAAGGCGCTCAGCCGGACCTGCCGTTGCATCGCCCCCGACCATCTGGGTTTTGGACTGTCCGACAAACCAATGGACTTTTCCTATACCCCCGAAGCACACGCACAAAACCTGGAGCAACTGATCGACCAGCTTCAATTGAAAGACATTACCCTGGTGGTACACGATTTTGGTGGTCCTATTGGTCTAAGTTATGCCTTCAGGCATCCGGAAAATGTCAAGCGTTTGATCATTTTAAATACCTGGATGTGGTCGCTGGAAAACGAAAAGCAGATGATGAAAATCAGTAGTTTTCTCAATGGACGCGTTGGGCAGTTCCTCTACCTGAACCTGGGCTTTTCGCCGCGTATGCTCCTGCCCAAAGGCTACCATCAGAAACGACACCTCAGCAAAGTCGTGCACCAACATTACTTAAAACCGCTCAATAATAGCCGTAACCGAATGGGTACCTGGCACTTTGCGGTTGCGCTAAAAGAGTCGGGACTATGGTTTGCCAGCCTTTGGGAGCAGCGCGAAAAGCTCCGAACTATACCTAAAATGATCCTTTGGGGAGAAAAAGACAAGTTGCTGCCATTACACTTACTGGAACAGTGGCAACAGGCCTTTCCGGAAGCCGTGGTAAAGCGTTTTGAGGCCGGCCATTTTGTGCAGGAAGAAAAAGGAGGAGAAATTGCAGATTCTATTAAAGATTTTATATAAAGAATATGTAATATTAATTGCAGTTAAAGTAATCTTTTTCATACCTTTATAGTCAAATTAAAACTATGAAAAGGATCATAGCCGCTACATGGCTCTTAGTTATTGCATTTTTCTCTGTTTCATGCGACGAACAGAATGATGAGAGCACCACGATCATACCGAGAGTGGAGGCTACAATGGAAAGGTCTTTTAATTATATCGAGTCTGCAGAACAGGAAAAAGCAGTCTATAGCCTTAGCTTACGGGAAATGGTACTTTCTTCTGATGAAGATAAACTACAGATAAACTTTGCGCCCTCCCGCCCTGCTGGAAATGATGCGTTGGTATTCAGTATTAAGCAAAGCGAATTGTTTAATGGCTTTATCGGCACATACCCGATCAGATCTCTTTCGAATAACAAAAGAGGCCGCGCTGATATTACCTACTACCACTACTACAACAAAACGAGCAAAAGCGCTTTGTTCAGCAGTGGCAACCGCATGGAAGGTCAGATTGAAATCAAAGCTTACGATAGCACGACCGGCCTGGCAAGCGGTAGTTTTGAAGTAACGATCAGCAATGTCACAGATCCTACTTCTTACGAAGACAATCCTGCTAAACCTCGTAAGTGTAACATCACACTGAGAGGTAATTTCAATAACCTGAAACTGATAAACGCTTAATCTAATCAAGTTAAAGATAAGGTAAAAGCCAGTCGCCCACGCGACTGGCTTTTATTTTTTATGGCGTTCCTGCAACACAGCCACAACATCAGCAAGTTCAAGGCCTGTAGCCGCCAACAGCACGAGCAGGTGGTATAACAAATCGGCCGCTTCGCCTTTCATAGTATCCAGTTTACCGGCCACAGCATCGATTACGGTTTCCACAGCCTCCTCGCCTACTTTTTGGGCAATCTTGTTCACGCCCTTATCAAACAGGAAATTGGTATAGGACGCTTCCGTCGGGTTCGCCTTACGGTGCTGTATGACCTCCTCGAGCCGGGCAATGAACTGGATAGCCGCCATGCGTTTAGCAGATGCATCTTCCCCAAAACAACTGGTATCACCGGTATGGCAGGTAGGTCCGTTGGGTTTCACTTTGATTAAAAGCGAGTCATTGTCGCAATCTTCAGTGATATTTACCACTGTTAAGGTATGGCCCGAGGTTTCGCCTTTGGTCCAGAGGCGGTTTTTAGAGCGGGAGAAAAACGTCACCAGCCCCTCTTTGTGTGTTTTATAAAATGCCTCCTGGTTCATGTAGCCTAGCATCAGCACCTGACTCGACTCAGCATCCTGTATTACGGCAGGTATAAGCCCGCCCATTTTATCGAAATCCAACATAGAGAAAGTTTAAGATTGTTAAATTGTTGATGGTTAAATTATTGTTTGGTGCACGATTCGTACAGGTCGCGACCTGCTCCTACAAAGGTTCTTTTAACCATTCACTCATCCACTCAATTGTTAGCACCTCACCGCTATACCTTCGCCTTTAAGAAACCGCTTCAGATCAGGTATATCCAGTTCACGGAAGTGGAAGAGACTGGCGGCGAGGGCAGCATCTGCATGGGCTATCTGGAATGCGTCAGCGAAATGCTGCATGGTGCCGGCACCACCTGAGGCGATAACAGGGACGGAAACAGCTTCTGAAACGGCCTTGGTGATGTCGAGCGCAAAACCTGCTTTGGTGCCGTCGTTGTTCATGCTGGTGAGTAAAATTTCTCCGGCACCGAGTTCCACCACTTTTCTGGCCCAATCAACGGTGGCATGTTCGGTTTCTACGGTTCCGGCGCGGGCGTATACCTTCCAACCTGTGGCTTCGGTATACTTGGTGTCAATGGCCAGGGTTACGCACTGACTGCCAAAGCGGCACGCCAAATCCTCCACTAGTTGCGGGTTGCGTATGGCAGTGGAGTTAACCGACACTTTATCGGCACCCGCCATTAAGAGCACCTCCACATCGGCCACGGCACTGATGCCGCCACCAACCGTGAAAGGTATATCGATGTGGCGGGCAATATCGCGCACAAGCTCTGCAAAGGTCTTGCGCTCTTCGTTGGTGGCGGTGATGTCCAGAAACACCAGTTCGTCTGCACCCTGTTCTGCATACCACTTGGCCAGCTCCACCGGATCGCCGGCATCGCGGATGTTCTCAAAGCGGACACCTTTTACGGTGCGACCGTTCTTGATGTCCAGACAAGGTATAATGCGTTTGGTTAACATAAAAATCGCGCTAAGTCCTTTAATGTGATTGTTCCTTCGTAAATCGCTTTCCCAATGATGGCGCCCATTACGCCAATTTCCTGCAGTTCCTCCAGATCCTGTACCGTTGTCACACCGCCGCTGGCAATTACCTGGGCATCGGGCAAGGTGAGTTTCAGGTGACGGTAGGTGTTGGTGGATGGTCCCTGCAGTTTGCCGTCTTTGCTCACGTCGGTGCAGATGAACAGTTTAGCTCCGGTTTTCAGGTAGCCTGACATAAAATCCTGTAGCGGGTATTTGCTTTCTTCGGTCCAGGCGCTGATGGCGATGTTGGTGCCTTTAAAATCCGCTCCGATGATGATCTTGTCAGCCCCATACTGCAAGAGCCAGTTTTTTACCTTCTCCGGCTCACGCACCGCTATGCTGCCGGCCGTAATCTGCGCAGCACCCGCCTCAAAAGCCTGTTTCACCGCCTCGTCTGACTGCAAGCCACCACCAAAGTCTATAACAAGGCTGGTGTTTGCAGCAATACTTTCCAAAACAGACAAGTTTACCGGTTTACGGGCGCGGGCACCATCGAGGTCCACCAGGTGCAGGCGCTTGATGCCGTTTGCCTCAAAGCGCTTGGCCACTTCCAAAGGGTTGCTGTCGTAGGTGGTTTGCTGGGCGAAGTCACCCTCGGTGAGGCGCACGCATTGACCACCGATCAGGTCAATGGCAGGTATAATCTCCATCATAAGGCAAGGAAGTTTTTGATGATCTGTGAACCGGCAGGACCGCTTTTTTCAGGGTGAAACTGCGCAGCATAGAAGTTTTTATATTGTAAGGCAGCCGAGAAGGGCTCCGGATATGAGGTTTGTGCAATGGTATACGCACTCAACGGTACATAAAAGCTGTGTACATAGTAAGCGTATTCCCCTTCGGCTATACCTGCAAACAAAGGTGATTGCAGTTTCTCCAGTTGGTTCCAGCCCATATGCGGCACTTTCAGGTCTGTTTGAAATCGTTTGACAGGCAAAGGGATGATGCCCAACATGCCCGTATCGCCCTCTTCGGAATGCTCGCAGAGCAACTGCATACCTAAACACACCCCGAAAAAGGGCTGCTCGAGCGTTGGCAGTAACTTATCCAGATTGCGGGCCCGCAATTGCGCCATGGCAGATGAAGCCTCTCCCACTCCCGGAAAGATCACTTTATCTGCCGCCTTAATCGTTTCAAAATCAGAGCTCAGCGTAGCCTGCACCCCCAGCCGCTCCAGTGCAAACAGCACCGACTGCACATTACCAGCTTTGTAATCAACTATAACGAGGTTCATTTATTTAATTAAGACTTAAGAATCACAAATAATGATTGAAGCAAAGCCTCAAATCAATTCAACTAATTATACCTTTCGCTGAAACAAGCTTAAGTACCTATTTTCTTGTGCTTATTGCGATGAATAAAAAGCACGCTACACTCGTTGCGTAATATATCAGCGCAAAAGTCATATCCTCCTTTTCATCACTTCTAGTATACCTGTTAACAATCTGATTGCTCCTTTTATGTGCAGTATAGGTATAGAGTCCAGCTAATAACATTGTACTGGGGAACACAAACCTCTCTCCATCTGAAATATCATACCCCATACGATCCAAAACCTCTACTGCACACAGGTAAATTGTGAAAAGATTAAGGCTTAAAAAAGCACTGACAGATCCCAAAGCCCTGGTATAGCCTGTCGGTTTATTTTTGAGAGATCGTTTTGTCAACTCAAAGAATAAATAATCTAAAAACATATCTCTGGTACAAACAAAAAAAGCCTGACTCTGTTCGGAGTCAGGCTTTTGGAAAGTCTATTTTAGTATTACTAAATCAAATCCATAGGCTAGCGGCTCCGAAACTTTTGTTTCGTGCATGATGATGGTGCAGATGTGCCAGTGTGCCTTTCATTGCTACAAATATAGGGTACGACCAACGTAATACCATACCTATACCTGATTCTTTTTTCCTGCCAGGCTCAATTACCTTTTCAGAATGTCAGGTTTTGGGTATTTTTGAAGTATGAAAAAGATAATGATACTGGCTGGTGTGTTTGCCGTGACAATGGCGCAGGCACAACAGCGCATGACCCCGGAACTACTCTGGAAGCTGGGTAGGGTTTCTGCAGAAACCATAACCCCCGACGGTAAATCCGTGATTTATGGCGTCAGCTACCCCAATGTGGAGGAAAACAACAGTGAGCGTAACCTCTATGCTATACCTGTTACGGGCGGACAACCAACGCAGCTGACATCGACCAAGGGCGGCGAAAGTGTCGTGCATATCGATAAGGTTAACGGCAGCATCGTATACCTGCACAAAGGCCAGTTGTGGCAGTTATCGGGTGGCAAAGGCGAGCCAATACAACTGACCAACGTGGAAGGTGGCCTGAGCAACGTGCGCTTCTCACCGGACGGAAAACATCTGCTCTTCTCCCGTGAAGTCGAAATGAAAAAAATGCACAGTACCGATATCTACCCGGAGCTAAAGAAATCGGATGCCTATGTATACGACGACCTGAACTACCGCCACTGGGATACCTGGGAAGACGGTAAGTTTCAGCACATCTTCTTCGCCAGTTATAATAATGGGCAGTTAGGTACACCGGTTGACCTGATGAAAGGTGAGCCATTTGATGCACCGCAGATGCCTTTCGGGGGCAAGGAAGACGTGATCTGGAGTCCGGACAGCAAGGCCATTCTTTACGTAAGCAAGAAAAAGTTCGGTAAAGCGTATGCCGTAAGCACCAACACCGACATCTACCGCTACGACATTGCCAGTGGTAAAACAACTAATCTCACCGAGAATAACCTGGGCTACGACACCCACCCTATCTACAGCGCCGACGGCTCTAAACTGGCCTGGCTGGCCATGGACGAAGACGGCAACGAAGCCGATCAGAACGAGTTGATCGTTATGGACATCAAATCCGGCAAAAAGTACAACCTGACCAAGGACTGGGACGAAACGATCAACGGATTTGAGTGGAGCAACGATGGCAGCAGGATCTGGTTTGTGGCCCCAACCAAAGGTACGATCCAGGTATACGAGATCGCACTAACTAAGAACCTTAACAAGTTCACAACTAAAGGTATACGCCAGGTAACCAAAGGGCAGTTCGATGTGAACGGCATCGTGGGCCAGGGTGGAAACAACCTGATCGTGACGCGCAACGACATGAACCGCGGGACGGAACTATACCGTCTGGAAACCAAGTCAGGGAAGCTGACGCAGCTGACCACAGTGAATGACGAGGTATACGGCAAGCTGGCGAAGAGTAAAGTGGAGCCACGCACGACAAAAGCCAGTGATGGCAAGGACCTCTTTTCATGGGTAGTGTATCCACCGGACTTCGATCCGAACAAGAAATACCCAACGCTACTTTATTGCCAGGGCGGTCCGCAGTCGGCTCTGACACAGTTTTACTCTTACCGCTGGAATCTGCAGCTGATCGCGGCGCAGGGTTACATCGTGGTGGCACCAAACCGTCGCGGTATGCCGGGCCATGGGGATGAGTGGAACCGACAGATCAGCGGCGACTGGGGCGGGCAACCTATCCGAGACTACCTGTCTGCTATCGATGATGTGGCCAAAGAATCTTATGTAGACAAAGACCGATTGGGTGCAATTGGTGCGAGTTATGGCGGCTACTCGGTGTTTATGCTGGCTGGTTTACACGAAGGCCGTTTCAAAACTTTCATCGCCCACGATGGTTTGTTTGACATGCGCAGCTGGTATGGAACAACCGAGGAGATGTTCTTCGCCAATAACGAACTGAAAGGCCCTTATTGGGAGACCAAATCACCGCAAAGTTACAAGGAGTACAACCCGATCGAGTTAGCCAACAAATGGGATACGCCTATTTTGATCGTGCAGGGCGGTCAGGACTTCCGTGTAGGTATAGAGCAAGGTCTGCAGGCTTTCCAGCTAGCGCAACTCAAAGGCATCAAGAGCCGCTTGCTATACCTGCCAGACGAAAATCACTGGGTACTGCAGCCGCAGAATGCCATGGTATGGCAGCGTGAATTCTTCAAGTGGTTAGATGAAACTCTGGATAAATAAGCAAACTAAAACAGAAAGCCCGGTACCATTCAGTACCGGGCTTTCTGTTTCTTTAGAATCTCTTCTATTGACAAACTATTAGGTAGAACCCTTTTTCTTTCTTGTGGACATATAGCAGAAGCCTAAGCTACTTAGAAACAAGATTTTTAACAGAATGACAAACGTCAAGTTTCAATTTCAGACAAAGCGTATCAACTCAATGTATAATCAAAAGCTATGATCAACGGATAACGAATCTAAAAGCTCTCCCGCAACTTATACGCCTGCCGCATGCGCTTAATCAGGCACTCTGATTCCTGAAAATTAACCGTCTGTTGTCCGTCCGAGAAAGCCTCTTCCGGCTTCTGATGCGTTTCGTATATCACGCCGTCGGCTCCTGCCATTACAGCGGCCAAAGACATCGGCTCCACATGGTCGCGCAGACCAATGCCGTGTGATGGGTCCACAATTACAGGCAGGTGGGTTTTGGCTTTAAGCACCGGCACAGCGTTCAGGTCGAGCACGTTTCGGTAGGAGTTTTCGTAAGAGCGTATACCGCGCTCGCACAGCATAATCTTTTCATTGCCGTTCGAGAAGATGTACTCAGCAGCTTGCAGCAATTCTTCTATCGTTCCAGAAATGCCCCGCTTCAGTAACACGGGCTTTTGCGCCTCGCCCAGTGAATCTAGCAAATTGAAATTCTGACTGTTACGGGCTCCTACCTGAAACACATCCACAAAGTCCACCATGTCTTCAATCTGCGACACTTGCATCACCTCAGTGATGATTTTGATGCCGTTTTCGCTGCAAAGCTGGGAAAACATGCGCAAGCCTTCCAGCCCCATACCTCTGAAAGCATAAGGCGAACTGCGCGGCTTGAACACACCGCCCCGCATGATCTTCACGTTATTGGCTTTCAGGTGCTCCACTACCAACTCGATCTGCCGCTCACTTTCGATGGAGCAGGGACCAGCCATGATACTGAAATTGCCTTCTCCGATCACCACGCCATCACCTAAGTCGATTAACGTAGGATTAACGCGCCACTTGCGGGAGATCAGTTTGTACTCGTCTGAGACGCGGTGAATATCCGCTACGCCCGGCAGCTGCCCCAGCGTACGGATGTCAAAATCTTTCTTGCCTATACCGACTATGTAGTGCGCTTCCTGTGTTTTTACTTCGCTGGCTTTAAAGCCTATACCTTTCACTTCCTGCAGTATATCTTCCAGTAGTTTGGCAGGTATACCTTGCTGCAATTGTATGATCATGCTGTTTCTTTGTGTCTGATGCTCTGAATAAATGTGCTGATGTTTTCGCTGAGACTTTCCTCTTTAGCTATGGCCTTAATAAAAGCACTACCGATAATGGCACCGCTGGCGTGATGGCAAGCCTGCTCAAAAGTTTCTTGGTTATGAATGCCAAATCCGATGACGCCTGGGTTGCGTAAGCCCATTTCTTTCACCCGCTCAAAGTAAGTGGTGTTTACCACCGACTGTCCCGTCGTGCTGCCTGTTACCGAAGCCGACGACACCATATAAATAAAACCATTAGTGTGGGTGTCGATTTCACGGATGCGTTGCTCCGGCGTCTGCGGCGTGATCAGGAAAATGTTACTGAGTTTATATCTTTCGAATACCTCCTTGTACTCCCGCACATAGTCCGAAAGTGGCAGGTCCGGCAAAATCAAACCGTCTATACCTAGTTCGCTGGCCTTCTGCAGAAAGCGTTCCACACCATACTGCATCACCGGGTTCAGGTAGCCCATCAGCACCAGCGGTATCTGGGTATGCTGACGGATATCCTGCAGTTGCGCAAATAACGTAGGAATGGTCATGCCGTTTCGGATCGCGACTTCAGAGCTCTGCTGTATGGTCGGGCCGTCAGCCAGCGGGTCAGAGAAAGGCATTCCGATTTCGATCAGGTCTACCCCATTTTTCTCCAGTTCGAGTATGATCGGTACCGTATCCTCTAAATTCGGAAAACCGGCCGTGAAATAAACTGAGAGTAAGCCCTGCGGCTTTTGGGCGAATAGTTGCTGAATTCTATTTATCATCGAAGTTGAATCTGTCTAAGTAAGTTGCCAAATCTTTATCACCGCGCCCGGAAAGGTTTAGTACCACCACTTCATCCGGCTTCGCTCCCAGCCGACTAATGACAGCCAATGCATGTGCTGTTTCCAGCGCAGGTATAATACCTTCAAGTCGGGTCAGTTCCAGCACCGCCTGCAGCGCTTCCTCATCGGTAATACTCTCAAAAATCGCACGGCCCGATTGGTGTAGATGTGCATGCAGCGGCCCCACACCCGGATAGTCAAGGCCTGCGGAAATAGAATAAGGCTCTGTCACTTGTCCGTCTTCAGTCTGCATCAGCAAGGTGCGACTGCCGTGGATGATGCCCTCTTTTCCCAGCACTGAAGTAGCGGCAGATTCACCGGAGTCTATACCTAAGCCGGCGGCTTCCACCGCAACCAGCTTTACTTCGGGCGTGTCAAGGTAGTGGTAAAAAGCGCCAGCCGCGTTGCTGCCGCCGCCCACACAGGCCACGATATAATCCGGGTCCTCACTGCCGGTCTTCTCCAGCAACTGCGCTTTTATTTCCTCTGAAATCACTGCCTGAAAGCGCGCTACCATGTCCGGGTATGGGTGCGGCCCCACCACAGATCCGATGATATAATAAGTGTTTCCCGGGTTGTTGATCCAGTCACGGATAGCTTCGTTGGTCGCGTCTTTGAGGGTACGGCTACCGCTGGTGGCGGGCACTACGGTTGCACCTAACATTTTCATTCTGGCCACATTAGGGGCCTGACGTTCAATGTCTACTTCACCCATATACACGATGCACTCCAGGTTCATCAGCGCACAAACCGTAGCGGTAGCCACGCCATGCTGACCAGCCCCCGTCTCCGCTATGATGCGGGTCTTACCTAGTCGCTTGGCCAGCAGGATCTGCCCAATGGTATTGTTGATCTTGTGCGCCCCAGTATGGTTCAGATCCTCCCGTTTGAGATAGATATTGGTGTTATATTTTTCTGAAAGGCGCTTGGCAAAGTAGAGTGGTGTCGGGCGACCCACATAGTCCCGCAGCAAACTCTGCATTTCCTCCTGAAAATCCGGCTCCGCCATGATAGTCAGGTAATTCTGCCGCAGTTCCTCCACATTAGCGTATAGCATTTCGGGAACATAAGCCCCGCCAAACCTACCGTAAAAACCGTTATCGTCTACTGAGTAATTCATGTTTTTATATTTTGTCATTTCGAGCACAGCGAGAAATCTGGTAATCACTGCCAACTCAGATCTCTACTATCGGTGAGGTGACAGATTGCTTAATTCTTGTCCCTTATTAATTTAATTAACTCCTTCAGTTTCCCCACATCTTTCAGCCCAGGCTCCAGCTCAAAGCCACTGTTCACGTCGATGGCGAATGGATTTGGTCGTAGCTTCTCGAACTCTTTGCTCTGCAGGTTTTCCAGATTCAGCCCCCCGCTCAGAAAGTAAGGTATAGGTGAGAAGTAGCCTTTGAGCATTTCCCAATCGAAGACCGTACCGTTGCCGCCAAAGTTGTTGCCACGGGTGTCGAAAAGGAAAAACTCGCAGTAACGTTCGTAGAGCAAGGTGCTCTCGAAAGAAAAACGATCATCCACCGAAAAGGCCTTGATCAGGCGTATACCTTTCTCCAGCAATTCCCGGCACTGTCTAGGCGTTTCGCGACCGTGTAGTTGCACCAGATCCAGTCCATATTTCTCTATGGTAGCCTGTATAACTTCAGTAGCTTCATTCACAAACACGCCCACTTTCTGTATACCAGCCGGAAGATCGGCTAAGAGTTCCGGGGCAATGTAGCCTTCGCAGTAGCGCTTGGAGCCTTTATAAAAGATAAAGCCCATGTAGTCGGGCTGTAGTGCAGCGACCTGCCGGATGTTATCCGGGTCGCGCATACCGCAAACTTTTATTTTCAGGTCTTTCATTCTGCTGATCGTTTAAATAGTGTCAAGTGTAATTCGAGCTTAAGACTGCACCTGCACAAGCGAATCGTGTTGTTGCAGCTGGCGCAGTTCCCGGATAAACTCAGCGGCTGCACGTTCCGGCCTTCCATCTGTCATAAAGGTCTCCCCGATCAGGAAGCCATTATAACCCACTTGCTGCAACTCCACCAATGTATCAGGTGACTTCAATCCACTCTCCGATACCTTAGTCAAACCTGCCGGAATGTGCTGCGCCAGCTCCATGGACAAGGCAACATCCGTCTGAAACGTCTGGAGGTTGCGGTTGTTTACTCCCACGATCGTCACGTCATCACAAAGCGACGCTTCCAGTTCCTGCTGAGAATGCACCTCCAGCAAAACCTCTAGTCCGAAAGAGCGGGCGAAGGTAGCCAGCTGTTTTAGTCTGTTGGGTTCCAAAGCAGCCGCAATCAGCAAAATGGCATCGGCTCCAATAGACTTGGCCTCCACGATCTGGTACTCATCCACTGTGAAGTCTTTGCGCAGGATCGGGCAGTAATTATACTTGCGGGCGATCATCAGGTCTTCGTTCTTGCCTCCAAAATAGTGTGCGTCCGTCAGGATAGACAATGCCGATGATCCTGCCTGCATATAGCCAATAGAAGTGCGTTCCACCGATACGTACGGGTTAATATCGCCTTTGGAAGGAGACTTTCGCTTGATCTCGGCAATAATGCCACTCTTGTCCGGCCGCAACAGGTAGCGTTCCAGCGACAGGCAAGGCGTCTCGAAGTATAAACTCTTCTCCAGTAGCTTCACCGGGTATAGCGCCTTGCGGTCTGCTACTTCTTCGTATTTATGGGCGATGATTTGGTCCAGTATATTCATGGTTATCGAAATTGAAGATGTTGAAATAATCAGGCTGTCACCAGCTTCGTATCTTGTATCAGTTTGTTAAACAAGGTATAAGCCATGCCGGATTGCAGCGTTTCTTTAGCTAATTGCACAGCCTCAGGTATAGCGGTTTCTGGGCGGGCGCAGTGGATGGCCATACCAGCGTTGGCGGCGACTACATCAGTTTGGGCTGGCGTTCCTTTGCCTTTCAGCACCTTTAGAAAAATGTCGGCTGATTCCGCTATACCTCCTCCGCCTTTGATCTGACTGTGCTCCAGACGACCAAGACCCAGATCACTGGCATCTAGCAATTGCTCTTTATTGTCTGCAATCACTTTAAAAGGACTGGTCAGGGAGATTTCATCATAACCATCCAGGGTATGGAGGATGCTATACCGGATGTCAGGTTGCTGTTGGTAGAGGTAGCCAAACATGCGGGCCAGCTCCAGGCTGAAAACACCCACCAGCTGTTTCTTAGGGAAAGCTGGGTTCACCATCGGGCCGAGCATATTGAAAAAGGTTTTCACGCCAAGGTCTTTCCGAATGGACCCGACACTTTTCATGGCCGGATGGAAAAGCGGGGCATGCAGAAAACAGATGTTATAATCCGCGATGCTGCGCTCCAGTTTCTCGGTATCAGTGGTAAACGATATACCTAGCGCCTCCAGCACATTGGACGAGCCGCAAGAAGAAGAAACCCCGTAGTTGCCATGTTTGGCCACCGCAATGCCATTCGCCGCTACTACAAAGGAAGATAACGTGGAGATGTTAAAAGTATCCTTGCCATCACCGCCTGTGCCACAAAGGTCAATTGGGTCGTAAGTATCCAGATCTACCCGATGGCAGAGCTCCAGCAAGGCATTGCGAAAGCCTTCCAGTTCCTCCACCGTGATGCTGCGCATCATGTAAACCGTCAGGAAGCTAGAAACCTGGTTTTGGTTATACCTGCCAGTAGCAATGTTTTTCAGCACTTCCCGTGCCTGTTCCCGGCTCAGGGTTTTATGTTCAAATAAGTGATTCAGTATTTCTTTCATGCTTGCTATTTTTTTTGTCTTTCCGAGTGCGGTGAGAAGTCTGCTATATTTATAATTCAGATCTCTCCTATCTTCAAGATGACAGTCAATGTGTTAACCAGTTCTGGATCATTTCCCGTCCATGCTCCGTCAGCACGGACTCGGGGTGGAATTGCACGCCACGCACATCATAGTTTTGGTGGCGCAGCGCCATGATATTTCCGCAATTATCTACTGCCGTTGGCACCAGGCTGTCAGGTAAATTTTGCTCCACCAGCCATGAATGATAGCGGCCGGTTTTGAATTGCTTCGGCAGATTTCGGAAGAGCGGTTCTTGCTCACAAATCACTTCAACAGGTGTAGCTATACCGTGCCATACCTGATTGGTGTTTAATAACTTACCGCCATATACCTCACCTATTGCCTGATGTCCGAGGCAGACACCGAAAAGGCTTTTGCTTGATCCAAACTCCCGGATGATTTCTTTAAGCATCCCGGCCTCATCAGGTATACCGGGCCCTGGCGAGAGCATAATTTTCTCAAATTGGGCTACCTCCTCCAGGCTTGTCTTGTCGTTACGACGCACGGTTACTTCAGCTCTCAGTTCCTGCAGCAGGTGCACAAGATTGTAAGTGAACGAATCGTAATTGTCGATTACCAGAACTTTCATATTAATTGATCTCCTGAGCTAAAGTGAGGGCTTTGCGAAGCGCCATTAGTTTATTGTCGACTTCCTGCAGTTCGTTGTTATCGTCAGAAGCGGTGACTATACCTGCCCCAGCCTGGTAGAAGAGTTTATAGTCTTTGCTCAGAAAAGATCGGATCATAATCGCGCTGTTGAAATTGCCGTTGAAATCCATAAAGCCGATGCAACCGCCGTAGAAAGAGCGATTGGTGGTTTCGTACTGATCGATCAGTTGCATGGCCTTGTACTTGGGAGCGCCAGAGAGTGTACCGGCCGGAAAAGTACTGGCCACCATTTGCAGTGAGTCATCCTGGTTGTGTAGCTGCCCCGATACTTTGGATACTAGGTGAATGACATGCGAGTAGAATTGTATTTCCCGGAACGTCTCCACTTCCACGCTATGCCCGTTGCGGCTCAGGTCGTTGCGCGCCAGGTCTACCAGCATCACGTGCTCGGCGTTCTCTTTCGGGTCAGCCAAGAGTTTATCGGCCAAAGCAGCATCTGCAGCATCATCACCGGTTCTTCGGAAAGTACCAGCTATCGGAAATATGCTGGCCTTTCCGTCTTTGATCACCAACTGCGCCTCCGGTGAAGAGCCAAAGATCTTGAAGCTGCCGTAGTCGAAGTAGAACAGGTATGGCGAGGGGTTAACAGAGCGGAGGGCCCGGTATACATTAAAGTCATCTCCCTGAAAAGCCTGCTCGAAGCGACGAGACAATACCAGCTGAAACACATCGCCCCGGAAGCAGTGCTCTTTTGCCCGTCTGATATTCTGCAAGAAAGCCTCTCTGCTGATATTACAAGCCTCCTCGCCTATTGACTTGAAGGTATAGCTCGGAATGTTGCGGCTGTTGAGTAAGGCTTCAAGCTGCACTATGCCATTTTCATTTTCCCCACCATAGGTATGTGAAAAGATAAAGGCCTCATTTGTAAAGTGGTTGATGGCAATGATATAACGGTATACGGCATAGTATAGATCCGGCATCTGCTGGCGTTCCGGTCGAAGTTTCAACTCCACATCCTCAAAATAGCGCACTGCATCGTAGTTCATGTAGCCAAACAACCCATTGCTGATAAAGTTGAAGCTGCTTTGCTCCGGCTCGAATCTGCCGGCAAAAGAAGACAGTCTCGCAGGCACATTCAGTTCATTTGAGATGGGCGTTTCTACCGTGCTGCTGTCCGGAAACACTTCAGTCAACACTTCGTTTTCGGCTTTAATGCTCGCCAACGGACTGCAGCAGATATAAGAGAAGCTGTTCTCCGCGCCGTGGTAATCCGAGCTCTCCAGCAGGATGCTGTTTGGGAAACGGTCGCGCAGTTTCAGGTATACACTCACGGGCGTAAGCGTGTCGGCCAAAAGCCGTTTATAGGTTGTTGTAATCTTATACTTTGTCATTTTTCAGATTGGGTTGAAAACAAAAAAGCCTGCTGTTCAGATGAACAGCAGGCTTTTATACCTTTGGCTATAGACTATACTATCTCTTCATAATATACATAGCAGGGCTGTTCACGAAACTTTGCGTAACGTGCCACCACCATGCAGTATGAAGAAGATTTTGGATCATGTGCTTTGTTAAATGCAGGAAAAAATAAATTCCTGTGTTGCAAAGGTAAATGCTAAACCGAGGAATGCAAATACTTTTGAAATTTATTTTGAAAACAGAAACATCCTGCTTTTGTTTTCAAAATAAATGCTTTTTGTTAGCCGGCGCTTTCGTCTTTGGGAGAGCAAATTCCAGCTTTGGGAATTCTGATAAACGCAAGCAGAGAGCTCGCTCGTCATTATTCTTTGTTTACCAGCTATTTCAGGCATCCAGCAATACTGGCATTTATTGGGTCTGGTTTTTGCGCAACTCTTATTCCGTGCGTATGTCTATTCCTGCTTTGCTGCTTCAGCCCAAAACCGGTATGAGCAAAAAGTGATAAAACAGGAAAGATTAGAGAAGGTTCTATGAAATTGGTCAGAAACGAAATTTTACACCGACAAAGCAATATTCTTATTGAGTTTAACCATTCTGAGGGATGGCTTTATGTGAATTGGCGCGGCTATCAGAACTATGACACAGTAGTGTCCGGTTGTGAGAAAATTCTGGAAATCCTGCTGGAAATTAACTGCACCAAAGTTCTGAATGACAACACGAATGTTGAAGGCATCTGGTCGGGTGCCTCCAGGTGGGTAGGCCAGGACTGGCTACCGAGAATGCAGGCCGCCGGATTGGAATGTTTTGCCTGGGTGTATTCTCCCAGTGCTTTTAGCCGGCTATCTGCTGATAAGACTCTTAGCTGCACAGAAGACCAGAGTTTTATTAAGACTTTTTACGACATAGAGGCAGCCAGCGACTGGTTGCGCGCCTGCTGAACAACAACCAACCACCTAATCAACCAGATAAAAAGGCTGACCGCTCTCCTGCAGTCAGCCCTTTTTATTATAAAGCAGTACGTTTACAAAGTCCCCTTTGTGCTAGGTATAGAGTTGTCTTCAGGATTTCGCTTCACGGCTATCTGAATCGCTTTGGCAAAAGATTTGAAGATTGCCTCAATCTTATGGTGCTCGTTTTGCCCTTCGGCTTTCACATTGAGGTTGCACTTGGCTGCGTCGCTAAATGACTTGAAGAAGTGGAAGAACATTTCAGTCGGCATGTCCCCTACTTTCTCACGATTGAATTCAGCTTCCCATACCGTCCAGGGTCTTCCGCTGAAATCAATGGCTACCTGCGCCAGCACATCATCCATCGGCAATAAAAACCCATAGCGGCTAATGCCTTTCTTGTCTCCTAATGCTGCCAGAAAAGCTTCGCCAAGGGCCAATCCGGTATCTTCAATGGTATGGTGCTCATCAATATGCAGATCGCCCTTCACCTGTATGCTCAGATCCAGTTTGCCGTGCTTGGCCAACTGCTCCAGCATGTGGTCAAAGAAGCCAAGACCGGTGTGGATGTTCATCTGCCCGGTGCCATCTAGGTTTAAATCTATAGCGATATCCGTTTCATATGTCTGGCGCCTGATGGAGGAACGGCGTGCGGGCAGCTTCAGAAAGGTATAGATCTCATCCCAGTCATTGGTGCTTAGAGCAGCTTCCTCTACCTTATTTTCTCCAATAAAAATAGCCTGGGCACCTAGGTTCTTAGCCAGTTGCACATCCGTCAGTCTATCCCCGATCACATAGGAATTTGCCAGGTCATATTCTTCAGAAAGGTACTTTTTCATCATTCCTATACCTGGTTTTCGGGTCTCCAGCCCCTCGTGCTCAAAACTTCGGTCGATCAGGATATCGTCAAACGTTATACCTTCCCCTTTCAGAATATTGAGCATTTTATTTTGATAAGGCCAGAAGGTGTGCTCCGGATAAGAATCTGTACCAAGCCCATCCTGATTGGTCACCATCACCAATTCGTAATCCAATTCCGTGTAAATATTGTATAGGTTGCGAATCACTTTTGGCAGGAATTCAAACTTTTCAAAAGAGTCTACCTGGAAATCCGTTTTCGGCTCAACCAGAACGGTGCCGTCACGGTCTATAAATAATGCTTTTTTCATTTTTGACTTAAATAGTACGGCATTCGCAGATTGCTCACAAATACCGGGTACTTACGTTTATTTAAAATTAGCTAAGGCCTGAAACAACTGCTGGTTCTCATCCACAGTACCAATAGAGATACGCAGGCATCCCTCACAACCCGGCAGGCTGGAACGATTCCGCACCACAATGCCCTGCTCTAGCAAATAGGTATAAAGGCGATTGGCATCTTTTACTTTTACAAGCAGAAAATTGGCATCTGATGGGTATACCTTTTCCACTACATCCAGCGTCGGAAGGGCCTGCATGAGCATTTCCCTTTCCTGCACGATCTCCTCGATCATGTAAGCCAGTTGCTCGGTCTGCTCCAACGCTTTGAGTGCCAGTTCCTGAGTAGCTTCATTTATGTTATAAGGCGGTTTGATCTTGTCGAGTAGTGCGATGATCTCTTCCGAGGCGAAGGCCATACCTAGCCGCAGTCCTGCCATACCCCAGGCTTTGGAAAAAGTTTGCAGCACGACCAGATTTGGGTACACGGCTAAGCGCGTAGCCCAGCTCGGCGCATCAGCAAAGTCAATATACGCTTCGTCGACTACTACCAGTCCGTCAAAATTATCCAGCAGGGTTTCAATGCTTTCTGCCTCGATCAGGTTGCCAGTCGGATTATTGGGTGAGCAGACAAAGATCAGTTTGGTCGTTTCCTTCACCTGCCGCAGCACTTCCAATACCGGGATCTGAAAATCGGGCGTCAGTTGTACTGCATCCAGTTGCACTTCGTTTAGATTAGCCGATACTTCATACATGCCATAAGTTGGGGGTAGGTGCAGCATGCTGTCCTGGTCCGGTCGGCATACCATCCGAAAAAGTAGGTCGATGGCCTCGTCGGAGCCGTTGCCCAGGAATATTTGTGATGCCTTTACGCCTTTTATTTCAGCAATCTTTTCCTTTAACTTCTTCTGATGCGGATCCGGGTAACGGTTATACCCTTCTCCAGCCAGACTGCCCAAATTATTTTCGTTAGCGTCTATAAACACGTTTGCTACGCCTTTGAACTCATCCCGAGCAGATGAATAGGATTTCATTTTGAGCACGTTCGGACGTACTATACTTTCCAGGTTAAACATATTGAACCTCCTTCAGCCTGATACTAACTGCATTTTTGTGCGCTTCCAGTCCCTCAGCGTTAGCCATTACTTCAATGGTTTTGCCGATGTTTTGCAATCCCGACTGGGTGATGTGCTGGAAGGTTATTTTCTTGACAAAACTATCAAGTGACACACCGCTATAGGCTCGTGCAAAGCCATTAGTTGGCAAGGTATGGTTAGTACCAGAAGCGTAGTCACCAGCCGACTCCGGACTATAATTGCCCAGAAAGACAGAGCCTGCATTGGTGATCTGGTCCAGCACCTCTTCATAATTTCGGATCGAGAGGATTAGGTGCTCCGGTGCGTATAGGTTTGAGAAACGCAGCATCTCTTCCACATTGCCTAGTAATATACCCAGGCTGTTTCCCAGGGCTTTGGCAGCAAAATCTTTGCGCGGCAAGTTGTTCAATTGTACCTGCAGCTCCTGCTCTATCCTGTTTAGCATTTGGGCAGAGTTGGTCAGTAGTATCACCTGCGAATCAGCTCCGTGCTCTGCCTGCGACAGCAGGTCAGCCGCCACAAAAGCCGGATTGGCTGAATCATCCGCAATCACCAGCACCTCCGATGGTCCGGCCGGCAGGTCGATGGCCACGCCAGTCTTGCTAAGCATTTGCTTCGCCACCATCACATACTGGTTACCCGGACCGAAAATTTTGTTCACGGCAGGTATAGACTCAGTACCAAACGCCATGGCCGCAATAGCTTGTGCACCTCCCACTTTAGCAATCTTTTCTATACCTAGCATCGAAGCCGTGTAGCGTATAGCCGGGTGTATAGAGCCGTCTTTAGCCGGCGGCGTACATAAGATCACTTCCGGACAACCGGCAAGTTTAGCAGGCACCCCCAGCATAAGTAAAGTTGAGAACAGTGGTGCTGTGCCCCCGGGTATATATAAACCAACACGGTCAATGGCCACGCTCTTACGCCAGCAAGTCACACCAGGCATCGTCTCTACTTGCTTCGGCTGCTCTGCCTGCTGCGCGTGAAAAAGCTGGATATTGCTATACGCCTGCAGGATGGCTTCTTTCAATTCAGCTGACAGTTCAGACGCTGCAGTTGCGATCTCCTCCTGAGAAACAAAAAGATCAGTGAGTTTCACACCGTCATACTTTTGCGTCAGCTCCTGCAAAGCAGCATCGCCCTGCTCCTTCACTATCTGAAAGGTTTGGGCTATACCTGCTTCCAGGTCTTCGTAATTCTGTGTGGGCCGCTTCACCAGCTCCTGCCAGACTGCCACTGCCGGATATTCTATTTTGCGCATCATACAATCATCTTTTCAATAGGTACTACCAATATACCCTGTGCGCCGGCATCTTTGAGCTTCTCAATGATCTCCCAGAAATCATCCTCATTTACAACAGAGTGCAGCGAACTCCAACCCTCTTCTGCTAGTGGCAGGATGGAAGGTGATTTAGCACCCGGAAGCAGTTGACTGATCTCGGCAATCTTTTCGTTTGGAGCATTCAGCAGAATATACTTGGCTTTCTGGGCACGTTGCACAGCATGGATGCGGAACAGCAATTTATTCAGGACCTCCTGCTTCTCCGCATTCAGGCCACCGTTCGCAATCAGTACTGCCTGTGACTTGAAAACACGCTCCACCTCACGCAGACCGTTGCTGATCAGGGTACTGCCTGAGCTCACGATGTCGCAGATCGCATCTGCCAATCCGATACTCGGCGCTATCTCCACGGAACCACTGATGGTATGGATATTAGCCTGTACGCCTTTCTCATCGAGGTATGCCTGCAACAGTTTGGGATAGGATGTCGCAATGTTCTTACCCTGCAAATCGCTGATATCTTCGTAAGGGTCACCCTTCGGCACAGCCAGCGACAAACGGCACTTCGAGAATCCAAGTTGCTCTACTGCCAGGTGCTGCATACCTTCTTCAACCAGCACATTCTCTCCAACTATCCCTATGTCGGCGACGCCATCAGCCACATAGCCAGGTATATCATCATCGCGCAGGTAGAGGATCTCGAGCGGAAAATTGGTGGATTCAGTTTTAAGTTTAAGCGAGCTGGTGATGAACGAGATACCGCACTCACGGATCAGTTTAAGCGAGTCTTCACTCAGCCTACCGGACTTCTGGATTGCTAAACGTAGCATATATAGTAAATGGATTTAATAGGTACAAATAAGAATGACCTTGCTGCTGGCAAAGTAGGATAAGGGTACGATGACCCTATTGGGGGCTATATGGTGCTATGATTCCTCTTACGAGGAATGATGGAAATGATGATGCGCAGCAGAACCACAGGCAACAGGCGCTGCCGTGATAGAAGTAAGAATGATATGTAGCGTGGTTTTGCTCATACTGCTGTCGCAAAGGTACTGTTGATTTTGGTCTATACAAAAAACAGCCGATAATGTTTTTCAACAGGTATAATTTGGCCCTTAAATAAAAAGGCACCCGTCAGTTACGACAAGTGCCTTTTTATTTAAGGGCCATAAGACTCTGCAAGCGTCAGCTTACTTCTTAAGGATCATCTTGATGGTCTGTGCTTTAGAGCCAGTGATCAGACGGGCAAAGTACACGCCTTCAGCCAGGTTACGGGCATCCAGCTCGTACTCGTATACCTGTCCGGCATCAGCCTTACCAGTTGCCACTTTTTTGATCAAAGAGCCTCTAACATCGTACACTTCCAGCGCAAAGTTCTGATCCGTATCGAAAGCGAAGCGGATTGTTGTTCTGTCAGCGAAGGCATTAGGGTAGTTATCAAAGCGGGCTACAGACAAGCCTTCTAGTTGGTCAGCAATCTCGAGTTTTTTGCCGTTGCTGTTACCGTTGACTGACTTGTTCTCGTGTATTACGATGGAACCACCGCCGAGAGCTGTTGCGGCACTTCCTGGTTCAACATTCTCGTCAGAGGTGTATTCATTATCATATACAACTGTTCCAGAATGTTTCTCCCAGATCTTAATTCTAAACTGATCAACACTAGGATTAGACTTGATATGGCCATCCACAGCAATTACTCTGAATGCGTACCCTCCATTGCCGTTGATTGTACCCTCACCAGTGTAAGTAGCTTTGTGCTTAGCAATAACTAAGGACATCTTAGTATGTGAAGAACTTTTGAAGTCGAGGTTACCAGCATTTAAGTGGAAAGTAGTGTTACCATCTACTTCTTCAACTTCATTTTTGCCCTTCTTATACTTAGCATTAAATCCAAAGTTGGCTTTACCTGCAACTTGCATATATTGGTAAGCTATGTATTTAGGAGAGGTAATCCATCCACCACCAGTTACAAAACCATCTGTTGGGTCATACACCGGAAGATAAGCAACAGCCTCATCACAACCACCTTCAACTTTAGCTTCTACTTTGTAAACTTCTACAGGAAGTGTTTCTGTCATTATATAGGTAGCTACACCATTAGCACCTGTTATAACGGAACCTTTAAATCCTCCATTGACATAGAAGTTAACTCTCACTCCATCTACTGCAGGAAGAACTTGGGCGCTTAAGGTAGCGAGAGATCCAACTTTAACCGGATTGCTGCTTGCACTGGCATCTACAGTTACAGCGTCAACTGTTAGAACACCATTGACATAAGTAACATCATAGTTGCTGAGTTTAGCATCTGTACTAGCTGGTATAACAGTAGTACCGCTGAAACTATAACTAGTGGTGATAACTTCACCATTTACAGCACCTGATACTGAGCACTCAAAATCTTCAGGATTTACTTGACCACAGTATTTACTCATACTTGGAGCAGTGATAGTTAGTGGCGCTTTTTCGATGGCGAAGGTCTTGCTGTCAGAAGAAGCAAGGTAGTTGGCTGTCTCAGCATAAGAGTAAGAAGCCGTGGCCGTGCCAGCATTCACGTTGTCGGCATAAGCAGCTTCCGGAGTCAGATCCAGGCCACCGGCACCGGTCACTCTCACTGTAGCTGGTGTGTGAGCTGAACCATTGTAAGTGAAGACACCTTCAGCGATAGTCACAACAGTTTCTGTAGCGGCCTTGCCGATGGCGAAGGTCTTGCTGTCAGAAGAAGCAAGGTAGTTGGCTGTCTCAGCATAAGAGTAAGAAGCCGTGGCCGTGCCAGCATTCACGTTGTCGGCATAAGCAGCTTCCGGAGTCAGATCCAGGCC